>JBCCGG010000005.1:0-186032 GCA_039029395.1 Pseudomonadota bacterium
ATAGGTGATGCGAGCTGATCGGTCCAGGAGCGAGAACAACCCGTGTGATTCAATGCGCCACAAGCGCGCCAGCTTGATTAGGGATCTCGTTCGCGGATTTCCATCAAGGCCAGCAGACAGATCATCGCTGCGAAAACAGGCCGGACATATGAAAGCAGCCGACCAGAAGCTCACCTAAAACCCTTGCCAATCGGGGGCGTCCACATATGAATCACAATCCGGCCCGCTTGGGAATCCCATAGGATTCAATCAGCTCGGATGACGCTCTAGAGCGGAATCCTACCAGTCTGTATCGTATCCGGAATCAAATCGGTCTACACCAATCGCTTCCAGCGCCGAATGAGCCTCGGCTCCTGTTCGCTTTAACTCGGTACCCCAAACGGGCACAATTGGTTTTCGAGTGAATTGAACCTGTCGGCGAAAAGCCGAGCCATTTGAGTGTTCCCTCAAGCACCCTTCGGGACACTGTTTCATGCATTGGCAAAAAGCGATGCTCCACCCTCAGGTGTTCCTGTTCTTGCCGATCCATATCGTAGACAAAGCAAATTACAAATCAATCCGTTTCCATAGTTCACTTAGATCTCTCAAGTGAATTCTCCAAGACGATCATCGCTGAACCCACAATCTGTGCGGATTGCTGAGAGAGGTCGCGAAACTTCCCAATCCAGGTGCGGTCATTGGGTTTGGCGTTCATTTCGCGCCAATAGTTTTTTAGAACTCTTTCGGTTCGCTCGATTTGCTGCAAGGCGCTCGCTGGCGTATCTCTGGATCCTGTCGGGTCTTCGATGTCTCCGAGTTCCACTTGAGAAATCTCTCTGTTTTTGAAACCACCACGCATCGCTTGAAGTAAGAGCACAACCGTTTGCTCGTAGGCGAACCATCGGTTCTCAATCATCGCTATTTCGAGGAACCGCTGATTGATCGCAAAAAATTCCGATCTTGGCTTCCTTATTTGCATTTTGCGCAGCTCAGTAGCTTCATCCGGAAACCAGTTACACATCAAACCATAAGTGCCGTAAGTATCGATGAGCTGTTTCGAGCTATCTGGATCCGATTGCAGCTCGCCAATACAGATATCCGCCTGGTTCTCGTAGACGATGTTCGGTATTTTGGAATATTTGCTCAGCACCTTCTCTCCCGAGTTCGAATCGTAATCAAAATCACCAGGTATCAACCAAAAAACGTTGCTGGTATGCCCACGCCCGTTGCCTGAGCAATCACGCCCCTTGTCATAGGCGTGCCCAAATCCCGCCATCCACATTTGGCATGTGTCTACGCTCCATGCATCGACAATCTCTGAACGATCTTGTAAGTATTCATAGGTTTGTATGAATGATTTGTGCTTGGCGTTTCGGTAATAGGTTTGCCTGTTCACGACAGTTATTGGATCCGCGTACATTTTTTCTCGCCCAGCGAGATTTCTTAGCCACTCGAAGAGCGCCACTAAATTCTTCTTCGTGCCCTCTTCATGTCTGTAGGGGTACATGATAATCGGATAAACTCGACTTTCAGAATCAGATGGTCGCTCCATTTGAACCTCCACAATGACTTCGACATCTAACTCGGACACAAACTCGAATGCTAAATCAGATTGGTTTTACATAGGTAACCATGTCGGTAAAGGCATAGAGATCAATCGTAGTGAACTCAATCTTTGTTCCGCGCACTTGTTCATGAAATTCCTTTATCCATCTATCCATGTATTGGAGAGTGCCAGCCTTACCGCTTTCTTCGTTCGCGAAGTAGCCAACCGCCACGTGAGCTCGATACTCGTAGTTTTCTGGTTTCCCAAGCTTGGCGAAATAGGCGTCCAGTTCGGCTCGCCTCACCCTTATGGAGTCCAAGACACCAACCGAGAAGGTGTCCGCGGGCTTAAGCTCAACAACCAAAACAGTGTTATCGCGACTTAAAAGACTACTATATTCGAACCGAATATCCCCTATGCCTTCGAACCACTTCCTGTAGTCAAGCGATTGGCCAAATGGAGGCCAACTCGGGAGCAATGATTTGGTACCCTCAGAGTAGCACGATTCGAACTCCTCCCTCGCCTCTTTGTGCAGGCTGTCCAGGTTCCCTTTGTTTACGCCGTCCCAAACGGTGACGTGATAGGTGCTAGAAGGCAAAGCAAAGAATTGAAACCGTTGGGCCAACGTAGCCGGCTCTATATTCTCGACCGCGCGCGAGATGGCCGCATATAGCTCGAGCGCCGGGCTGCTCGCTACGTCTACGTCGATCTTGCCGTAACCGTTTTTGATCGACAAGGCACCGGTAGGATTGTCGAACAAGAAAGAGAACCCGGGAAACGGCTGCCAATTCGGCTCCGGCACATAGGCTGGTGGGTTCGGCCGGACTTTCGACGAACCAGCATCGGTCCCGGTGTCGTACTTCGAATTCGATGGCGCCATGGCAAGCATACCTCCAGTTCTTTGTGGTCCAAGCGATCGGTCTGGTCTTCTGTAGAAGCGATGCTAGCTACGCTTCGCCGACAGTCTTTCGGGATGCCGAAACCCGGTCAGACATGACGACCAAAGTCTCGAGAAAGGTACTCGCATGACAGAGGTCGGCGACTTACTCCTGTCTCCGATCGCACGCAACTAGCTCTGCTCATTCATTCTGCGCGCTGTACAAGTCGCGCGCCAGGGTTCAAGGCATCTCCTCCCCAATTCCGTCTCAATTGGCGAACAACGACGGACACTTCCTCGGTCTCGGCCATTGAGCATCAATCCGATTCGTCTCCTCCAACTCGTCGAATTATGCGATCTGCTATCGGGCACAAAGGAAATCTTCCTTGGTTCTTTTCGAACTCATCGCACAATTCCTCAAATATTGCCTTGCTCATTACACCACTTGCATCTATGTCGTACAGTATTCGATATTGAAATATTTGTGGCAGCATATTGCCTTCATAGTATTCCCCGCTATAGTAGAAATGCTCCGGTAGGCCTGCATCTTTGGATTCAAAGTGGTCGGTTCTGAACAGTCCGACCGCCCTGTCAACAGCTCTTCCTCCACTAACCTCTCCATCTAAAAGTTTTAGACCGTTTCTGAGATCAACCCCCGGCGGCAAAACCAATTTGGCGATCTTGTCGACTTCAATTCCGAAATCTTCCGCCGTTATGTTCACGTAAACGCCACTGATCTCTCGTTGAGTCAATTGAAAATCGATTTTCAATGTGTCCGGACCATCAATGAAGGAAATTGGAATTCTCAAACTGTTCAACTGATGAAACTTCTTCAAGTTTAATTGGTCGAACCTCCTGTTCCAGAACTCTCGGGAAACACCGAAGGCTGGACGATCGAGAGACGCATGAGTATCGGTCTCCATCGCATACCAGTGATCTGATCCAACAACAATAAGCTCTTCTTCCAGCTCCCGACAGATCGTCTTAATCGGGTTCAGCAACTCTTCCAAGCTGTCGCAACCGCCATTCGCGATGTTCCAGCCGATCGGGTGCACCGTCCTCAGGAATAGGCAGTAATAGTCAATGCCCTCAAAGTTGACTTTGAGCAAGCTGCCACCGCTTCCGTATCTGAACACGAACTCTTCATCGTCTGGGTTGAAGGCCTGCCCGGTACTGTGCAAAAGCACGCTATCTATCTTGCGTTGATACGCTTCCGATTTCTTGAGGAAATTCGACATGTTTTGCCGAAGAAATCGCCTGCCTTCGCGAGTCGTGACCGTGGGTGTCCGGTAGTCGAACTTCAGATCCAGAGTCACGCCCGTACCGCTTCGGGTCAACTCGAACTGGGATAGAAGCACTTGAACGAAATCTGCCTCAACAGCAAACAAAGGCGGCGCTAGGTCCTGAAAACTCGGCACCTCGATGGTCCCGACTGCTTCGACAATTTCCTGCACGCCCTTAGCGTAGTCCGCCGCCAAGTCGACCCACCTGAAGCCTTTCAGCAAGAGAGGAATCTCAAGCGTGTTCGTCCTGCCCGGGAGCAGGATGGGAAGGACGGGTACGCGTCGCGAAACATACTCTTGGATCGCGGCCCTTATCTCAACCTGCTGCCAAGGTCCCGGCGATTCCCCATCGATCAGTACCGCGATGGAATTAGAGTCCTTAAGTCCTTCTTCAATGCGATCCACGAATGGATCTCCGAGGGGTATCGACGAAACGTCAAACCAAACGGATAGGCCTCGCTCCGTTAGCGACCTGGCGAGATTTTTCGCTGCATCTTGGTTTCTCGAAGCGTAGCTCAAAAAGATGTCGAACTTCGTCGTCTCCATAAATGGACTCTTCGAGTGGGTTTGATCATCGTTGATGTCATGTGCGCAAATTTTTGTTGATGGCCTTCCATTGCCACCTACCACAGTATGCACGTTTACCATTTCTCGCTGCGAATGGCAACTTTGTCCACTGTGGAAATGGTCCGACGCCCACTTCTGGGCTGCTAATCTGATTTGCCGAGCCCAGGACCAGTGTCCGGCTCTGAGGTACCGTCCGCCAAGTACTTCTTCGTCTGGTCGACCACTCGGCGGGGTCAGCGCCCCATCGCCGCCTTGAAGAACGCGATCATGCGCGCCCGGCTGTCGGCGGCCGCGGCCGGATCGCCGCCGACCCTTTGGCCGGCGTAGTCTTGGGCCGGGATCGGCAGGTCGAAGCTGTGCAGCGCCTCGGGATAGATCACCACCTCCAGAGGGCCGCCCCGGGCGGCGCCGGCCTTGACCTCACAGGCGGCCGGCGGCACCCAGCCGTCGCGCCCGGCGCCGAACACCAAGAGCGGCGAGACCAGCTCCGGCACATCGGCGAGCGCGCCGCACCAGGGGTAATAGGCGGCCACCGCGGTGAAGGGGTCGCCCGCCCCGGCACGCTGTTGCGCGGCCAGCAACGCGACCGAACCGCCGTTGCTCTGGCCCATGAGAAAGAGGTGTCGCGGGTCGATCCCGGGCAGGTTGGCGACGAAGTCCTTCGCGGCGAAAGCATCGTCGAGCCGGTAGAAGCGCGCGTAGCGGAGCGCCTCTAGGCTCTCACAGACCTCGCCGCCGCTGCGGCCGCGCGGCCCGAAGCTGTCGACCAACACGGCCGCGAATCCGGCCTGGTTGAAGGCCTTGGCGTGAGTCATCAGGCCTTCGCGCACTTTGGGCGTGAGGCCGCCGCAGCCGTGCAGCAGCAGGACCGCCGGCACCGGTTCCTGGCTGTCGGGCCGAAACACCTCGAGCCGCACGTCCTTGCCCAGGAGGTAGTCCTCGGCCAGGACCGTGCCGCCGGTCGTCAGCACCAGAAGAAGAGCGAGCAGCGCGCGCAAGGCTTAGGCCAGCACCTGATAGATCCAGAGGTCGTGCTCCAGCTCCGGCTCGCCCTTGGGCAGGATGTGCTGGCGCCGCGCCGCCTCGACCAAACGCCAGCGGCCGGCCGCCTCGAGCGCCTCTTGACGCGCCTTGAAGCCGTGGCTCTCGTAAATCGAGGTCATGAGCGTGAAGCTTACCGGCCCGCCCGGCTTGGTGACCCGCACCAACTCCTCCAGGCTCTCGGCCGGGGCGTGGCCCAGGGTCAGCGTGCCGATGCACAAGGTGGCGTCGAAGGCGTCGTCGGCAAAGGGGAGCGGCTCGCCGAGCACCGCTTGCCGAAGCTCTTGGTAGACACCCTTGGCGCGCGCCGCTTCGAGCATGCCCGCCGACATGTCGATGCCGACGATCCGCGCAACGCCCGCGGCCTTGAGCGCTTCGCCGACCAGCCCGGTGCCGACCCCGGCGTCCAGCACCAGGGGATCGTCGCTCAACAGCGGCGCGGTCTTGGCGACCGCCATCTGGGGCGCCAGGTAGCCGAAGTCGTCGCTCAGGTCGGCATCGTAGTCCTTGGCCCAACGGTCGTAGCGCGCCTGAAGGTCTTGCCGGCTCGTGGCCTCGTAGACCCATTGCACGCGCTTGTGAGAGTCGGGGGTTTCGTCCTTGCCGCCCATGACGCTTACCTGTCCCGCCGCCTGTGAGTCTCGCGCCGCCGCGCGGTGACGGTGATCTCGACCCGGCAGCCGCCGTGCAGCTTGGGCGATTCCGTGCAGGTCCTCGCCGGCAGGGCGCCCTCGGGAAAGAAGCCGGCATAGGCCCGGTTCATGGTCGGCGCGTCGTCCAGGTCGGCCAGGTGGACCTGAACCCGCACCACGTCGCTCATGGTCAGGCTGACCGTCGCCAGCAGCTCGCCGATCGCCGCCATGACCAAGCGGGTCTCGCCCGCCACGTCGCCGATCACCCGCGCACCGTCGGGCAGGTCCGCGGCCAGCAGGCCTGAGAGGTGGGCGTAGTCGCCGTCCACAACGACGTGGGAAAAGGGCGCGACCGGCGGCGGCAGCTTGGGGTGATTGCTGCGGCGGATCATCTCGCGCGGGCGGCCTCCAGGGCCAGAGCACGCTGGGCCAGGTCGCCCGAAAAGCCCGGCGACGGCCGGCCCTCGGCGAGCAGGCCGTCGAGCAGCGCAAGGGACTGATCGGCGGGCAGCTTGAGCACGATGCCCTCCGAGACCATGTCGAGCGCGAAGGAGGTGGTGCCGACCGGCAGCTTGCCGTGGGCCAAACGGTCCCACAGGGATTGGGCGATGCGCCGGCTGCCGCCAATCGCGAGATATCGCGCCAGCAGGATCTCGAGCCGGGCACCGACAACCGCCGGCCCCTCTCGGGTGTTCACCAGGCGGGGGATGTAGGGCACCAAGTCCTGGCGGCGCGGCCCCAGGCGGTCGTTCAGCGCCCGGGCATAGTGGCCGATCACCGGGCAGACGCAGGCCGGATGGTCGCCATGCAGCTCGCCCTCGAACCAGGCGACCGCCTCCATGACACAGAGCCCGTCGCTGGGTCGGGCGTGGTTGCCTTTCGCGAGCTCGAAGCGGGACAGTCTCTCGAAGTCCATGGCTGTGCTCCTGATTCGCCAGGTCGGGCACCAGTATAGGCGCCTCGACCCGCAAAACAGAAGATTCTTATGGACGGACCCGCCTCAATTGGCGGGCGTCAGCGCACCACGAGGCAGCTGCAGGGCGTGGTTTGGCTGACCTTGTAGGACACGCTGCCGGCAAAGTATCCCTCGACCCCGCCAAGGCCGCGGCTGCCCAGCGCGACCATGTCCACTTGCTCATGCTCGGCGATACCGACAATGGCGCGTGCCGGGTCGCCGTCCCTCAGCAGCACTTTCGGATCTCGTACGCCCTTGGCCACGGCGCTTCGTCGTCCGCGTTCCAGGACCTGCGCGCCAACTTCCTTGAGCGCGTCCTGTGCAACAACCGGCGGAATGAAGGCGCTGCTGACATGCTCGGCGATCGGGTGTTGCGCCGGGTCGAGCTCGTCGCGGGTGCTCTTACTGAGCTGATCCAAATCGACCGAGGCGCGAAGCCTTTCGAGCGACGGACCACGCCACATCACGTAGAGCAGGATCAGCTGCGCGCCATATTTGCCGGCGATGTCACTGGCCAAATCGACCGCCCTATCTGCGTGGTCCGAACCGTCGGTCGGCACCAAGATGCGCTTCAGTCCCTGGAGCTTAGCTTGCCCGTCGCGACCATGGAGCGTCACACAAGAACAGGGGGCGAGGTGAAACACCTTGTGGGAAACGCTGCCCAGCAAGAGCCCTTTGAGCTGGCCAAATCCCCGACTGCCCATGACGATCAAATCGGCTGATTTTTGCTTTGCGTGATGGAGAATACGTTCACCCGCATCGCCGAAGTCGATAACGGTCTCGGCCTTTTTCACGCCCTTGGCTTCGGCCTGCTCCCAAGCCTTACGCAACAGCATATGCCCGAGATAATCTAGAACCCGAAGGTGGCGCGATTGGTGCGGGTGAACGCCCGTCTCCCGGCCGGCGCTTTCGGCCTCCTCCAGCTCAGCCGACGCCCTATCGTAGAGTTCGTCCGGCACATTGCCGTCGCGAACGGCGACATGCACGAAAGCCAGCGCCGCGTCATACCGCGCTGCAAGGTCCGTGCTCAGGTCGATTGCCATTTGCGCGTGGAGCGAACCGTCGATCGGCGTGACTATGTTGCGGATCATTTCGGCTCTCCCTTCCAATCCAACACCCAACGTCAAGCATCGATGTGCGAGGTTTCGAGACGCGCATGCGCGACTCACCGCGCAAACGCTTTCGTGGATCTTCGGTTGATCTGCTCCTGCCGAAAACCACGCGCGATGAACACGCTCTCAATAGGATCGAGAGCAATTTTCAACAATGACCTATGTCAATATCGCGCGCCCAGTCGGGTGTCCGTTCAATAGTCGCGCCGCGGACCGCTCGTCTTGAGGTGCTGGGGCAGCAGGGTGGCCAGATAGCCCTGGCGCTTTGCGACCAGTTCATCCATGCGGTCCGCGAAATCCTCGCCCACGGTGTTTTGCACCGCCGGTAGGCCGGAGAGCGCCGCACGCCAAACGGCAAGCTTGGGAAAACGCACCGAGGGTGTCAGATCGTCCAGGGTAGCGTCGAAGTAATCCAACCGCACGAAGAGCGGCGCATAGGCCGCATCGACAAGGGAGAAGGCATCGCCGTTGAAGAAGGGGCCGGCGCCGAGCGCCTGTTCCAGCGGGACAAGCTTGCGTTGGAAGCCGTCGATCGAAGCCACCAGCGCCGACGCGCTATCGACCGTGGTCAGCTCGCGCAACGGCATGAGCGTCGTCGTGGCGTAGTCGATCCAGCCCCTATTGACGGCACGGGCGAGCGGGTCTCGTGGCATCAGAGACGGCGGCGAGATCTCATCGAGATATTCCGAGATCACCGCAGATTCGAAGATGGACACTTGCCCGTCGACCCGCAACAACGGCACGCGGCCGCTTGGCGACAGCTCCCGGAACCAATCGGGCGGATCGCCCAGATCGACGAAAGCCACCTCGTGTCCGATTGCCTTGTAGCGCATCAGGATCATCGCGCGCTGAACGAAGGGGCAAAGCCGGAAGGAAATCAGCTCCAGGTGCGGCATGATCCTCGCCTTTGGCGGGCCCGCTCAGTCGAAGACCAGGTCGCGGGCACCCAGGGACTCGAAGTGAGCGTCGACCAACGCGTCGTTGACATCGGCCAGCGCGGCCGGGTCCCAGGCGGGTTGACGGTCCTTGTCGATCACCGCGGCGCGAATTCCCTCCAAAAAATCGTGGCGCGCAAGGCAGGCCTGGCTCAAACGGTACTCCCGAGTCATGGCGTCGTCGAAGGCGAGATCGCGACCTTCGACCAGCTGCTTGACGGTGATCTTGAGACTGGTCGGCGAAGCCGCGCGCAAGGTGGACAGAGTCTTCTCCGCCCACTCCCCCGCCTCCGCCTCGAGCGCCGCTAAAATCGTCTCCAGGCTGTTCTGACCGAAACAGCGGTCGATCGCCGGACGCAGGGCGGCCAGCGGCGCTTCGCCCGGTGCGGCCGCGAAGTCGGCCAGAATCCCCTCGAGACTCTTGGACAAATCGGCTTCGCCGAGAGCCGCTTCCAGCTCGCCCAGGGCGGCGCTCTCGATAACTTGCGTGGCGACGCCGGCGGCCAGACTATCCGCGGCCTTAAGGCGCGCGCCGGTCAGGCCAAGATAAAGCCCGAGCGCGCCCGGCAGGCGCGGCAGGAAGTAGGTCCCGCCGACGTCCGGAAAGAAGCCGATGCCGGTCTCGGGCATGGCGAACAGCGTGTGCTCGCTGGCCAGCCGGTGGCTGCCGTGCACCGAGACGCCGACCCCGCCGCCCATGGTGATGCCGTCGATCACCGCGATGTAGGGCTTGGGAAAGTGGAAGACCCGGCGATTGAGCCGGTACTCGGCGCGGAAGAACTCGGCCGCGACCTTGCCGTCGCCGCGCCCGGAGTTGTAGATCGCGACGATGTCTCCGCCGGCGCAGAAGGCGCGCTCGCCGGTGCCCTTGATCAGCACCGCGTCAACCTCCGGATCCTCGGCCCAGAGCCCGAGCTGGGCCTCGAGCCTGAGGCACATCTCCATGGTCAGCGCGTTGAGCGCCTTCGGCCGGTTCAAAGTGACCGTGGCCAGGGCGCCGGTGCGCGCGAAAAGCAAATCGTCGTCAGCGGTCATGGGTCCTGTGGCTCGCTATTGATTGGCCCGGTCGAGCAGGCGGCGGGCGATGATCAGGCGCATGATCTCGTTGGTGCCCTCGAGGATCTGGTGAACCCGGGCATCGCGCAGGTGGCGCTCGATCGGGTAGTCCTTCAGATAGCCGTATCCACCGTGCAGCTGAAGCGCCTCGTTACAGACCTTGAAGCCGATGTCGGTGGCGAAGCGTTTCGCCATGGCGCAGTGCAGGGTCGTGTCGCCGTCGCCGGAATCGTGGGCATGGGCGGCCCGGTAGAGCAGCAGGCGGGCGGCCTCCAGCTCGGTCGCCAGGTCGGCGTAGCGGAAGCGCAGGGCCTGAAAGTCGCTGAGCGCCTGGCCGAACTGGCGGCGCTGGCTCATGTGCTCGCGCGCCGCCTCCAGGCAGGCCCGCGCGGCGCCCAGCGAGCAGGCGGCGATGTTGAGCCGGCCGCCGTCCAAGCCGGCCATGGCGATGGTGAAGCCGTCGCCCTCGGCGCCCAGACGGTTGGCGGCCGGCACCCGGGCGTCCTCGAAGATCACCATGGCGGTCGGCTGGCTGTTCCAGCCGAGCTTGCGCTCCTGCTTGCCGAAGGAAAGCCCGGCGGTGCCGCTGGGCACCACCAGGGTCGAGATGCCCTTGGGCCCGGCCTCGCCGGTGCGGCACATGACCACATAGATGTCCGAGCGCCCGCCGCCGGAGATGAAGGCCTTGGTGCCGTTCAAGACATAGTCGTCGCCGTCCCTGACCGCCCGGGTCTGGAGTGCGGCGGCGTCGGACCCTGCGCCCGGTTCGGTCAGGCAATAGCTGGCGAAATGCTCCATCGCGGTGAGCTTGGGCAGGAAGGCGCGGCGCTGCTGGTCGCCGCCGAAGCGGTCGATCATCCAGGCCGCCATGTTGTGGATCGAGATATAGGCCGCTGTCGAGGTGCAGCCGGCTGCCAGCTCCTCGAAGATGATCGCCGAATCGAGCCGCCCGAGCCCGGCGCCGCCCACCGCCGGGTCACAGGTGATACCGGCGAAGCCGAGGGCGGCCGCCTGGCGCAGGGTCTCCTCGGGAAAGATCTTCTCTTCGTCCCATTTGCCCGCATGGGGCGCCATCTCGGCCACAGCGAAGTCGCGGGCCAGATCCTGAAAGGCACGTTGCTCCTCGGAGAGCTGGAAATCCATGGGTCGGGGCTCGAGGTGATCCGGGGCTCGCGATCATAGAAGCGGGCGCGAGGCTGTCAATTGGACGGGGGCCATTCCGATCAGCCGTTAATACGCAGACTTCACCACTTTCAGAGGTTCAATATCACTATTTGATTTTTTAAGATTTTTCTGTCAATTCAACGGCTAACCGGCCGTTTTTCTGGTAAACTGACCGACCGCAGCGCGCGCCATTCTTGAAAGCCCCTCGATGACCAAGACCGTCCTTTCCATCGTCGTGCCGGCCTATAACGAGCAGGAGGTGCTCGAGGAGTTTCACGGCCGGCTGCTGGCGGTGCTCGCGCCCTTGGACGTCGAGCCGGACATTCTCTACGTGGACGACGGCAGCAGCGACGACACGCCGGCCCTGCTCCAGCAGCTGAAAAGACACGACCCCCACGTCGGGGTGATCAGCCTGAGCCGCAACTTCGGAAAGGAGGCGGCGCTGACCGCCGGCATTAACCATGCCTGCGGCGACGCGGTCGTGGTGATCGACGCCGACCTGCAGGACCCGCCCGAGCTGATCCCCGAGTTCATTCGGGTCTGGCGCGAGGAGAACGCCGACGTGGTCTATGGGCAGCGCACCGCCCGGGACGGCGAGACCTGGTTCAAGAAGTCAACCGCCAGCCTGTTCTACCGCATGATGCAGCGCATCGGACGGGTGCGCATCCCGAAAGACACCGGCGATTTTCGCCTTATGGACCGGCGCGCGGTCGAGGCCCTCAAACAGCTGCCCGAGCACCACCGCTTCATGAAAGGGCTTTTCGCCTGGATCGGCTTCAAGCAGGTCGCGGTGTCCTACCGCCGGGATCCGCGCTATGCCGGCGAGACCAAGTGGAACTACTGGCAGCTCTGGAACCTGGCGATCGAAGGTTTCACGTCCTATAGCGTTACGCCGCTCAAGATCGCCACCTACATCGGCATGGTCATCGCGATCGGCGCCTTTCTCTATGGCTTGATCATGATCTCGCGCACCCTCCTGTTCGGCAATCCGGTGGCCGGCTATCCCTCGCTGCTGGTGGTGGTGCTGTTTCTGGGCGGCATCCAGCTGCTCTTCATCGGCATTTTGGGCGAGTATCTGGGGCGGATCTTCAACGAGACCAAGCGCCGCCCGCTCTATCTGATCGAGACCTACCGGCCTTCCAGCGCGGCCGAAACCCGTGCCCAACCAGGCGAGGCCCCGGCGCCGTCGGCGCCGAGCGAGACCAAGAGCGAGGTCCGTCTTACCTTATGATCAGGCTGTGGCGGCTCGCCTTGCAGTACATGAAGTTCGGTGGCGTCGGTCTCTGCTCGACCGCGGTCCATGTCGGCGTCTTCACGGTGCTGATCGAGTTCTTCGCCGTGGCCCCGCTGATCTCCAACGTCTTTGCCTTCTGCGTCGCGGTCGTGGTCTCTTTCTTCGGCCACTTCCATTGGACCTTCTCGGAGACCAAGTCCGGGCAGCGGCCCGCGCGGGCGACCTTCCTGCGCTTTGCCGTTACCGCCCTGCTCGGCCTGGGGCTCAACTCACTCTTGGTCTACGCGGTCGACGACATCTTCAAGCTGCACCCCCTCTATTCGGTCATCGGCATGATCTTCTTGGTGCCGCCGGTCATCTTCGCGATTAGCAAGTACTGGGCCTTTCGCGACGTTCCCGAGGGCCACGGCGCCTGATCCGCAAGGCTCCGCTCAGCGCCCTTGGCGCCGGCCAGACTTGCAGCGTAGTATGGCGCCGATTTCCTAGGACGCTGGGAGGCCCCACATGGCCAAGCTCGAGCTGCGCGACAACCCCTATCTCAGGAGCGGTGCCCCGGCACGCCGGCCCGAGACCCTGGGCGCCTATCCCCAAGTCCGCATGCGGCGCAACCGGAGCCACGGCTGGAGCCGGCGCCTGGTCGCTGAGAACCGCCTTTCGGCTGCCGATCTGATCTGCCCGATTTTCGTCCAGGAAGCGCCCGGGACGAGCCCGGTGCCCTCCATGCCGGGCATCGAGCGCTACGGCCCGGACAGCCTGGTCGCGGCCTGCGCCCGGGTCGCCGAGCTGGACATTCCTGCGGTCGCCCTCTTCCCCTACCTGGACGCCTCCATCAAGACCCCGGACTGCGCGGAGGCGGCCAATCCGGACAATTTGGTGTGCCGGGCGATCCGCCTGGTCAAGCGCGAGCTGCCCGAGCTCGGGATCATCTGCGACGTGGCGCTCGACCCCTACAACTCGCTCGGCCACGACGGCCTGGTGGTCGACGGCAAGATCCTCAACGACGAGACCATCGAGGTGCTGATCGCCCAGTCTTTGGTTCAAGCCGCCGCGGGCTGCGATGTGGTCGCGCCTTCTGACATGATGGACGGGCGGATCGGCGCGATCCGCACGGCGCTCGACGACGAAGGCTTCCAGGAGGTCAAGATCTGCGCCTATTCGGCGAAGTATGCCTCGGCGCTCTACGATCCCTTCCGGGATGCCGTCGGCTCGGGCGTGAAACTGTCCGGCGACAAGAAGACCTACCAGATGGACCCCGCCAACTCGGACGAGGCCCTGCGCGAGGTCGCGCTCGACATCGACGAGGGCGCCGACATGGTGATGGTTAAGCCCGGCCTGCCCTATCTGGACATCGTGCGCCGGGTCAAGGACAGCTTCGGCGTGCCGACCCTGGCCTACCAGGTCAGCGGCGAGTTCGCCATGATGAAGGCGGCGGTCGCCAACGGCTGGCTCGACAATGACAAAATCGTGATGGAGACCCTGATCGCCTTCAAACGGGCCGGCGCTGATGCCATCCTGAGCTATGCAGCCATTGAAGCCGCGGAGCGCCTGACCTCGGGTTAACTCTTCTAGAAGCAAACACCCGGCAAATTCTTGTCATCGTCGACCGGCGCAAGTCCGGTAGGGGGAAGGTGAGTCTAGCGCACGTCTGGAGGATCGAGTCATCGCCAAGGCAAAGCAGAAGAAGAAGCGTACCAAGACCCGCGCCAAAGCCAAATCCGACAGCTCGTCAGGATCGGTCTCCTGGGGCGGCGCCGCCGCCAGCCAGAACACCCGAGGCCTCAACATCGTCATCGGCCTGCTCGCCGTGGCCGCGGTCGCCGGCATCGCCTGGTACTGGATTCAAACGACCAGCGCGGAGCGGGACTTCATGGCGCTTGCGGAAGAGGGCCGCGACAATCTGGACGCGGTCCAGAGTCACCCGAACCGGGGCCGCTCCCACTTCTCGCCGGGCGGCAGCTACAATTACGGTGAGCCTTTCCCGACCTCGGGCCCGCACGACCCGATCTGGCTCGACCCCGGCTTCTACCATGCCGCCATGCCGGCGACCCGGATCGTCCATTCCCTGGAACACGGCAACGTGGTGATCTACTACGACCGGCCGGGCGATGATGTCATGGAGATGATCGAAGACTGGGTCGGCCTCTACCCGGGCCAGTGGGACGGCTTGATCGCCACCCCGAGCCCGGGCCTGGGCAGCGCGGTCATGCTGAATGCCTGGACCAAGTCCCTAGAGCTCGATCCCTTCGATCCGATCGCCGCCGCCGCTTTCATCGACACCTACCGGGGCCGCGGCCCGGAAAACCCGGTGCGTTAAAGGAAAGCCGCGAAGTAGCGCGCCAGGCAGGTGTCGTGCCAAGGGGTCAGCGGGCCACGCTGGTGGAATCCTAGGTGCCCCCCCGAGTCGCTCAAAAGCAACGTGAGATTTGGATTGCACGACCAGTCGAAACGCTCATAGGCATCGACCGGAATCCAAGGATCGTCCCGGGCGTGCAGCACTAGGGTTGAGCACGGCACCTCGGCGAGATAAGCCTGGGCGCTGCTGTGCCGGTAATAGCTATCGGCTCCCTCGAAGCCGGCCCGCTTGGCGACGAAGAATTCGTCGAACTCGAACTCCCGGCGGGCGGCGCGGATCGCCCGGCGCTCCTCGCCGGTCAGCTCGGCGGCTCCGGCTTGGGCCTCGATTTTCATGCGCCGTAGAAGCGCGTACTGGTAGATCCAATTCCGTGGCTGTTCCAGGCAAATTTGGCAGTCCTTGAGGTCGAGCGGCGCGGAGATGGCGGCGGCGGCGCGGATCGGAAAGGCCTGGCCAAACTCGGCGAGAAACTTGATCAGCATGTTGCCGCCCAGGGAGTAGCCGACCAACAGCAAGCCGGCGTCCTTGAGAGTTGAATCCAAGGCGTTCAGGGCGTCCCTTAGATCCTCGCTGCGCCCGGCGTGATACTGCCAGCGACAGAGCGGGCGCGAGGGGCCGGCGCCGCGCAGGTTGAGGCGCAGCACAGGGTAGCCTAGACCGAGCAGGTGGCGTGCGCTCCTCAGGATGTAGTAGCTGTCCTCGCAACCGGTCAGGCCGTGAATCAAGACCACAAGCGGCCGTCCGGAGGCTGCCAAGGGCCGGTGCAAGCGGGCCACCAGGCGATCGCCGCTGCCGTCAGCCATGGCCAGCTCGAGACGCTCGCCCGGCCAGGGGGACAGCCGGGGCGGAAAGGGCAGGAGCTGGTTGCGCAGAGTCTGCAGATCGCCGCCGAGCCAGGGCGGACGCTGCCGAAAGACCGGAAAAGCGACCTTGTCCCGGAGACCGGCCGCGCCAGTCTGGTCATGCATGGGCCGGCATCAATCCTCGTCGATGCGCTGGTTGGGCACGCGCAAGAACACCAAGATCACCGCCCCCTCGGGCGCATGGGAGGAGTGCTGGCTGCCGGCCTCGTAGCTGACGAAGTCGCCGGCCTTGAGCCGGCCGCCGTCGCTGTCGATGAGCTCGCCCTCGAGCACGTAGAACTCCTCGACGTCGCTGTGCACATGGAGCTGCGAGGTGGCGCCCGGCGCGAAGCGGATCGCGAAGCACCCGGGCCCTCCGTCGGCGCTTTCCTTGCTCAGCGGCAACCAGGTCAAGCCCGGCCGCACGGTGCCGAAGCGGTCGTAGGGCCTGAAATCTTCGGTCGGAAGGGAAATGATGCGCCTAAGCGCCGGATCGAGCTCAGTCATGGCAATGACCCCGTGTACCCCTAGAATGCGATCAAGGCGCAGAATCCTAGCCGGTCTCAGCCAGCCAGTCCAACAGTGTGGCGATCTGATCGTCCGCCATCAAGGCCGGGGCGTGGCCGCAGCCGGAAACCTCGACGACCCGGGCCTTCGGCCCGCGCCGGGTCATCTCTTCGGCGGTTTCGGGCAGCAACAAGTCGGACTCGGCACCACGCAGCACCAGGACCGGGCAGTCGATCTTGTCCCAGACCTCCCACAGGGCGACGTCGCCGATCTCGGGCACCCGGAAGGGCAACGCGATCGCCGGGTCGTAGGCCAGGCGGTAGCCGCCGTTTCCCGCCGGCACGGTCGAGTGCTCGGCCATATGGCGCCATTGGCTGTCGGTCAGGTCGCCGAAGGGCGCGGCGACCTCGCGGAAATAGGCCTCGGCGGCCGCCATGTCCGCAAAGTGGGGATCGGTGCCGACGTAGTCGCCGATCCGCTTCAATGCGGCGGCCGGAATGAAGGGCCCGACGTCGTTGACCACCAGGCGGCGAATTGGGCTCCCCGGCTGAGCCGCCAGCATCATGCCGATCAACCCACCCATGGAGGTGCCGATCCAGTCGACGCTCTCGACGCCCAGGTGCGCCAGCAGAACCGCGCTGTCGGCCAGATAGAGGGGATAGCCGTAACCGGCCGGATCGGCCAGCCAAGCGCTCTTGCCGCGCCCGACCACATCGGGACAGGCAACCCGGTATCCCGCCCCGACGAGCGCCCGCGCGAGCCAATCGAAGTCCCGCCCGTTGCGGGTCAGGCCGTGGACGCAAACCGCGTTGCGCGCCGCATCCGGGCGGCCCCACTCGGAAACGTGGAGCCGGTGAAAGCCACTGGCCGAAAGTCCCAATAGGCGGGCGTCGCGAGGCTCCTCGCTCATAGCTCGGCGGCCGGCGGCGGGTCGCTGACCTGGACATAGGTCTCGGGGAAAAAGCCGTTGAAGTGGCTGGCCAGGGCATTTGAATAGGCGCCGACCTGATCGATCTCGATCCAGTCACCCTCGCGCGCGTCGATCGGCAAGGCGTAGGTCTCGGGCAGCACGTCCAGGGAATCGCAGGTCGGACCGTTGAGCCAGAAGCCCTTGAGCTCGTCGCTGCAGGGCTCGTCCAGGCGGATCAGGCGGGCCTGCTGGCGGATGCCGGCCTGGACCGCCTCGGACAGGCTGCCGTAAACGCCGTCGTTGATGTAGAGCCGGTCGCCCTTGCGCAGTTGCACTTGGGTCAGCAGCGAGCAGCCCCCGGCAACCAAGACCCGGCCAGGCTCGGCCATCAGCTCGACCGTCGGCTTGAGCTTGATGTCCTTAACCCCGGCGCGAATCTCGGCCATGTAGTCTTCCAGCGGCGGCAGCACGGTATCCCGGTAGTCGGCTGGAAAGCCGCCGCCGACGTCCACGCAAATCGGCTCGACGCCGGCCATCTCGAGGGTCTCGCCGACCAGATGCAAGGCCTCCCGGTAAGCCCGCGGGTCACCGCACTGGGAGCCGACGTGGAACGCAATGCCGACCTTGGCGCCGCGCCCGGCGGCGGCGCGCAGGATCTCGGCGGCCTCGGCGGGCGGCGCGCCGAATTTTTCGGCCAGATGATAGAGCGTACCCTTGGAGGGCGGCGTGAAAAGCCGCACGACAATCTCCAGGCCCTCGCCGCCGGTCTCGCGAAAGACCTTCTCCAGCTCGCTCATGTGATCGACCACGTAGGTCCTTATGCCATAGACCTTGTAGGCGCTCTTGATCACCGCGCGGCCCTTGACCGGGTGCATGAAGTAGGCCTTGGCGTCCTTGAAGGTCTCGCAGATCTGGGCGATCTCCGGCAGGGAGGCCGTGTCGAAGTGGCGCACCCCGCCCTTGTAGAGCGCCTCCATGATCAAAGGACTAGGGTTGCACTTGACGGCATACAACACGGTGCCGGGAAACAGGCTGATGAAACGCTTGGCGTTTTCCATCAGCACCTGGGGCCGCACGCAGTAGACCGGATAGCTCGGGGCGAGCGACCTGGCGACGGCGGGGACATCGGAAAAACTTCGGGCTTTGTCGTTCACGGGGAAAGACCTCGAGACTGCGGTGACGGAGGGAAGCCCCCCTATGTTTGCGATCCAGCGGCGAAGGGCAAGGAGATTCCCCATGTGGGCCGCGCAAGACTCGGATGGCGGCTACGCAGAGCTCGGGCTATCTGCTTGGTCATGACCGATCTTCGCTTCCTGGCTCTGCCGACCGCCGAGGTGCGCGCCCTGCAATCCGGCGGACCCGACGCCAACGGCCAAAGGCCCGAGCGCCAGATCTCCGACGGCAACGGCAACACCTGCCGCCATTGCCTATCGGAGATCGCCAAGGGCGATGCCTTCCTGGTGCTGGCCCACCGGCCCTTCCCCGCCCTGCAACCCTATGCCGAGGTCGGGCCGATCTTCATTCATGCCGCCCCTTGCCCGCGCTACGAGGAGACCGCGGGCCTGCCCGCTCTTTTCCAGGCGCCCGAGCGCGATGCCATGCTGGTACGGGGCTATGCCGCCAACGACCGCATCATCTACGGCACCGGTCAGGTGGTTGAGGCCGAAGCCCTAAGCGACGCCGCCCGGATGCTCTTGGCGCGCCCCGAAGTCGCCTATCTGCACGTGCGCTCCTCGACCAACAACTGCTATCAGTGCCGGATCGAGCGGGGCGTCTAGGCCTGCAGGAACTTTGCGATGTACTCCGACATCTCGGGCGTACGCAGGTAGCCGTAGGACTTATGGTGGTTGGCCTTCCCGGACCGGCCGACATAGTCGTTGCTGACCAGGTCGTCGTTGACCTGGATCTTCTTAGCGTTGGGCCCGTAGTCGTCATTCAGATGCGTGTCGAAGGCGACCGGGTCTTTCTTGTCGGAGAAGTTCGTCCAGTCCTTGGTCACGATTGTCGGCGTGCGAACGGCCTCTTTTCCCGCATAGCCCTCGCGCTCCTTCAGGACATTGGCCTTGACCGTCGGAAAGCCGAGCGGCGAGCCGATGGTGACAAGGTTCGCGACCTCGAAGGTCTTGTCCACCCGGCCGAGATCGCGCAGCACGTCGTAGGCGATGATCGATCCCATCGAGTGGGCGATCACCATGATCTCGCGTCCTTTGAGGGGCTTGAGGGTACTGGCCAGCTCGTCCATGAGAACAGCGCGCGCCAAGCGCAACGCGCCGTTCCGATCTTTGATCTTCTGATCCTCGTCGTAATAGAAAGAGAGATCCCGGACCACCTTGTCCAAAAAGAACTTGGCCAGAAAGTCCAAGTCGAAGGCCCTGCGGGTTTGGTCGACTATTCCCCCCGCGGCATCCTGTATCAGGGCCCGCAGACCATCGAGCACGCCGTCATCGTAAGACTTCAGCGCCCCGGGCGTCGCTTCGATGTATGGCTCGTCGCTGTAGAGCTGGTCGAAGCTCATATCTTCGTTGTAGTGGCTAGGCGCGCTGTAAAGCAGATCCGCCCAGTAGATCATCTTGTAATCGTAAGCTGGATTGCTCAGATTCTGATTCTTCGCTAAGCCTTCATCAATCGACTTTCTCCAAAACGCCTCCAGCTTCTCGGGTTTCGGCTTGTTGGCGAGGCCGTGGATTCCGATAATTATTTTGTTAGGCATATCGACTCTCCCGATATCAAAAGAGTGAACCGCATGGGCAATGTGAGTGAGATTGAAATAGAAGCGCGCCCACTATAGGCCGCTCAAAATTGCACTGTCCAGCCTTGCGACCCGCCTGGGCTTGGAACCTGAGGTCAAGGCATCTAACGTGGCGGCGCGCGCCCGCGCAGCTCGGCCGATTTCAGTGGAAATGCCATGTCCGACAGCCTATTCGATCTGATCCGCGAGCGCTTTCCGCGCGATCCCGAAGCCTCCTTTATCGAGACGCCCGGCGGTCGGGTCATGACCTACGGCGAGGTTGAGGAGGCGACCGGTCGCCTCGCGCGGCTCTTGGCCGAAGCCGGTGTCGCCAAGGGAGACCGGGTCGCGGCGATCGTCGAGAAGTCGCCGGAGGCTATCCTGCTCTACCTCGCGGTGCTGCGTGCCGGTGGCGTCTATCTGCCGCTCAACACTGCCTACCGGGCACAGGAGATCGCCTATTTTCTGGGCGACGCCGAGCCCAGGGCGGTGGTCTGGCGGCCCGAGGCAGAAGCCGAGATCGCGGCGCTTGCCGGCACGGCCAAGGTCTTCACTTTAGGCCAGGCGGGCGACGGTTCCCTGATGGACGCAAGCGCCGACCTAGACCCGGATTTTCAGAGCGTGCCGTCCGCGGCCGACGATCTGGCCGCCCTGCTCTACACATCGGGCACCACCGGGCGCTCCAAGGGCGCCATGCTGAGCCACTGGAATCTGGCTTCCAACGCGCTGGCGCTGCATTCTATTTGGGGCTTTCGGCCCGGCGACGTCCTGCTCCACGCGCTGCCGATCTTTCACACCCACGGGCTATTCGTCGCCACCAACTGCGTGCTGCTGAACGGCAGCTCCATGCTGTTCTTGAACCGCTTCGAGCCGGATTTGGTTTGCCGGCTCCTGCCCCGAGCCACGGTCATGATGGGCGTGCCGACCTTCTACACCCGCCTGCTGGAGCACCCCGGCTTCGATCAGGCGCTCTGTGGCAACATGCGGCTCTTCATTTCCGGTTCGGCGCCTCTCCTGGAGGAGACCCACCGGGCCTTCGAGGCCAAGACCGGCATGGCGATCCTGGAACGCTACGGCATGACCGAGACCGGCATGAACAGCTCCAACCCCCTGGAGGGCGCACGCGTGCCGGGCACGGTCGGCTATGCACTGCCCGAGGTCGAGCTTAGGGTCGCCGACGAAGACGGTCGTGTGCTGGCCGCCGGTGAGACCGGCGTGCTGGAAGTGCGCGGACCAAACGTCTTCTCCGGCTACTGGCGCCAGCCGGAGAAGACCGCGGCCGAGTTCCGGGCCGACGGTTTTTTCATCACCGGTGACGTGGCGTGCATGGCTCCCGACGGCCGGGTCTCCATCGTCGGGCGCGCCAAGGACCTGATCATCTCCGGCGGCTTCAACGTCTATCCCAAGGAGGTCGAGCTGGTGATCGACGAGCAGGCGGGCGTGCGCGAGTCGGCGGTGATCGGCCTACCCCACCCGGATTTCGGCGAGGCGGTCACGGCAATCGTGGTGCCTGAGGACGACGCGTGCCCGCCCGAAGCGGCCTCCCTGATCGCCGCCGCCAAGGAGGCGCTCGCCAACTACAAGGTGCCAAAGCAGGTTTTCGTGATGGACGCGTTGCCGCGTAACGCCATGGGCAAGGTGCAGAAGAACGCCCTGCGCGAGCGCTACAAAGATAGCTTCAGTTAAGCCACCAAACCGGCCACCGCGCCGGTCATAAAGCAGGCCAAGTTGCCCGAGATCAGCGACTTGGGGCCGAGCGCGACGATCTCTGCCCGGCGCTCGGGCACCATGGCGCACAGACCGCCGAGCAATATCCCCAAGCTGCCCAGATTGGCGAAGCCGCACAGCGCGTAGGTCAGGATCAGCCGGCTTTGGGGCATGAGCGAGCCCTCCGGCAGATGGGCCAGGTTCAGGTAGGCCACCAGCTCGTTGAGCACGATCTTGGTGCCCATCAGCTCGCCGGCAAGCTGGGCGTCGGCCCAAGGCACGCCGAGCAGCCAAGCGAGCGGCGCCATGAGCCAGCCGAGCATGCGCTGCAGGCTCACGGCCGCGCCGCCGACCTCGGGCAGCAGGGCGAGGCCCTGATTGACCAGGGCGACCAATGCGATGATGACGATCAGGGTGGCGGCCACGCTGATCACCAGCTTGATGCCCTCCTGGGTGCCCTGGACGATCGCGTCCATGGCGCTGGTGGCATCGCCCCGAGCAACCTCGATCTCGCCCCCGTTCTCGTCGGCCGCCCCCGGCACCATGAGTGCGGCGACCGCGATCGCGGCCGGCGCGCTGATCAGGGACGCGGTCAGGAGGTTGCCTGCCGCCTCGGGCACCACCGGAAAGAGGATCGTGGCGTAGAGCACGAACATGTTGCCGGCGATGGTCGCCATGCCGGCGGTCATCACGATGAAGAGGCCGGGCCGGCTCATGGCCTTGAGATAGGGCCGGATCAGCAAGGGCGCCTCAATCATGCCGATGAAGACGTTGGCCGCGGTGGCGACGCCGACGGCGCCGCCCAATCCCAGGCTCTTGCCGAGCGCCCAGGCGAAGCCACGCACAATCAGGGGCGCGATGCGCCAATAGAAAGCCAGGGCGCTGAGCGCGCTGACGATCAGGATCAGCGGCAGGCCCTGAAAGGCCAAGATGAAGCTACGCTCCGGATGGGCCACGTCGTAGGGCGCCGGGCCGCCCCCCAGGTAGCCGAATACGAACGCGGTGCCTTTCTCGGTCGCCGCCGCGACCGCGAGAACCGCCTGGTTGAGCGCCGCGAAAGCCTGCTCCACGAAGGGCACGCGCAGCAGCGCGAGCGCGACCGCGAACTGCAGCACCAAGCACGCGATCACCAGACGCCAGGCAACCACCTTGCGCTGCTCGCTGAGCGCCCAGGCAAGCGCCAGTAGGACGAGGATCCCGAGCGCGCCTTGCCATGCCATGACGGGCCTACTCCTGCGCCGCGTCTTCCCCGCGAGTCTTATCATGCTCGTGGGCGCGCCACGACTGGGCCTCGATGAAGATCCGCTTGGCGGCCGGATAGACCTCCTTGATGCGCCGCTCCAAGTCGGAGATTGCCAGCTCCACATCGCCGGCCGAGATCCGGTCGCGGAAGTCCAGGGAGACGTTGAGCAACACGTCTTCGGGGCCAAGGTGGGTGGTCAGGACCTCGTTGATGCCCTCGATGCGCGGGTCCTCGGCGACGATCTTGCGCACGCCCGCGACCATCACGGGGTCGGCGCCCTCGCCGATCAGGAGGCCTTTGGTCTCGACCGCCAGAATGATCGCGGCGAGCGCCAAGATGCCGCCG
This sequence comes from Pseudomonadota bacterium, assembly GCA_039029395.1. Taxonomy (GTDB): domain Bacteria; phylum Pseudomonadota; class Alphaproteobacteria; order Kiloniellales; family JAKSDN01; genus JBCCGG01. Next base: position 23,017 of record JBCCGG010000005.1, read on the forward strand.
ATCGTCATGGAGGCGATGCCGTCCCAGACCGGCTGCTCGAGCACCTGCGCCAGGATGATGCCAACCAGGGCAACCACCAGGCCGGCCATAGCGGCGGCGTCCTCAAGCAGCACCGTGAACATGCCCGGATCCTTGCTGGCCCGGACCGCCTCGACGTAGCCACGCTTGCCTTTGTATTTGCCGAACTCCTTGATCGCGACATAGAACACCACCGCCTCGAAGACGATCGCCAGCCCCAGCACGATGTAGTTCACAAAGGCGTTAGTGACCGGGTGGGGATCCTTGATCTTGTGGTAGCCCTCATACATGGAGACTCCGGCGCCAACCGCGAAGATCAGGATCGCCACGACGAAGGCCCAGAAGTAGATCTCGCGGCCATAGCCGAAGGGGTGGGCCGCGTCGGCCGGGCGTTTGGCGCGTTTCATGCCGTAGAGCAGGAGGCCTTGGTTGCCGGTATCGACCAGGGAGTGGATCGCCTCGCTGAGCATCGCCGAACTGCCCGTGTAGGCGGCAGCGGAGAATTTGGTGACGGCGATCAAGGCGTTGCCGAAAAGCGCGGCGAAGATCACTTTTTTCGAGCTGTGCCCGGCCATTTGGTGTCCTCCTTCGGTCGTGGCCCGCGGAGTCACATTTTCCGGAGCACAGAATAACGGAACGATTGTTATGGAAAAGTATCGGGTCATAGGCAAGAGTGTCGCAGCGCGATCCCCACTTCCGGAGAGACCTTGTTGCCTCGCCTGATCAAGATCGGCTTGTGGAGCCTGGTTGGCCTGCTGCTGCTCGTGGCAGCGGCCGGCGGCGCCGGCTTTCTGTGGCTCAAGGGCTCTCTACCACCACTCGAAGGCCGCTTGGCGCTTAGCGGTCTGGGCGCACCGGTCGAGGTGCTGCGCGACGGCGACGGGGTGGTCACGATCCGCGCCCAGAGCGAGGCCGATGCCTACCAGGCGCTCGGCTACGTCCACGCCCAGGACCGCTTGTGGCAAATGGATTTCATGCGCCGAACCGGGGCCGGGCGCCTCTCGGAGGTGGTTGGCGAGCGTACACTCGAGATCGACCGGCTGATGCGCGGCCTCGATCTCTACGGTCTGGCGGAGGCCTCTCTCGACCAGCTTTCGCCCGAGGCGCGGGCCGCGCTGGACGCTTACTGCGCCGGCGTCAACGCCTACATCTCGGCGCCGACCGGGCCCTGGCCGCCCGGCTTCCAGCTGCTGCGCAATGTGCCCGAGCCCTGGCGGCCGGCCGATAGCATGGTCTGGGCCAGGCTCATGACCCTGCAGCTCTCGGGCAACTGGCACCGGGAGGTCCAGCGCCTCAAGCTGAAGGGCCGACTGCCGGCCCAGGCAATCGCCTTTCTCTGGCCACAGGCGCCGGCCGACTCGCCGGTTACGGTCCACGCCGCGCTCGGGCCGCTCGACCCGGGCCCAGACCCGAGCCAGGTGCTACCTTGGGACTGGGCGCCGAAAATCGCCTCCAATTTCTGGGCGATCGACGGTGAGCGCAGCGACAGCGACAAGCCGATTCTGGCCAACGACCCCCATCTGGCCCTCAGCGCACCAGGCCTGTGGTACCTGGCGCGCATCGAGACCCCGGAGCTTACCTTGGCAGGCGCGACCTCGCCGGGTGTACCCTTCCACATCCTGGGTCACAATGGCCAGGTCGCCTGGGGTTTGACCACGACCCACGCGGACACCCAGGATCTCTTTATCGAGAAGCTGGCACACGGCCGGCCGAGCCACTACGAGACGCCCGAGGGGGTTCGTCCCTTCACGCTGCGCCGAGACTTCATCGAAATCAGGGGACGGGAACCAGAGCGGGTCACCTACCGCTCGACACGCCATGGCCCCGTGGTCGGCGACCTGCAAGCCAAGCAGCCGGAGGGCCTGGCCGAGGACCAGGTGCTCGCCCTCGCCTGGCCCGGTTTGCGGCCGGACGACCGCACCGGCGAGGCGCTCTATCGGATGAACCACGCCCGCTCGGCCGCGCAGTTCGCCGAGGCCCTCGAGAGCTTCGATGCGCCGGTGCAGAACGTCGGCTATGCGGACGTGCGCGGGACGATCGGCTTTCAAACCGTGGGCCGGGTACCGATTCGAAAGAACGGCGACGGCTTCGCCCCGGTGCCCGGCTGGAGCGGCGCATTCGACTGGAGCGGCTGGATCCCGGCCGCGGAGCTACCCAGCGTCACGGACCCGGCCAAGGGGGTCGTGGTCAATGCCAACAACCGCGTAGTCGGGCCCAGCTACCCCTATCTCTTGACCGCCAGATGGCCCGATCCGGCACGCGCAGAGCGTATTGAAGAGCTGTTGGGCGACCTGCCCAAGAGCGACATTGCGGGCCATGAGCGCCTGCAGAACGACAGCCTGTCGCTCGGTGCGGCGCGGCTGCTGCCCCGGCTCTTGAGCGCGCCCCAGAGCGACCCCGCGGGACGCGAAGCTCACGCGCTGCTCGGCGCCTGGGACAAGGTCATGGACCGCGAGCGGCCCGAGCCGCTGATCTTCGCCGCCTGGCTCGACAATTTGACTCGGCGCCTCTTGACCCCACGCTTGGGCTCGCTTTTCCCGGCCTTCGACCGACCCAACCTGCCGCTCATCCTGCAGATCCTCGAGACCCGGCCCCTTTGGTGCGATGACCCTAAGACACCCCAAGAGGAGAGCTGCGACGATCAGATCGAGAGCGCCTTTACCGGCGCGTTGAGCGACCTGGAAAAGCGCTTCGGCGGCACCATGAGCGACTGGCGTTGGGGCGACGCCCACCAGGCACGCTTCGCGCACCCTCTGTTCAGCCACCTGCCCCTCTACGAATCGCTGTTCGGCTTTTCGGTGGCAACTGACGGCGGCGGTGACACCATCAACCGCGCCGTGCCGCGCTTTGGCGAGCCCCTGGACAAGCGCTTTACCGACGTGCATGGGCCTGGCTACCGGGCGATCTATGATTTGGCTGACCTGGACGCCTCGCGCTTCATCATCGCGACCGGCCAGTCAGGCAACCCCCTCTCGCCGTTTTACGGCAACCTGGCCCAACGCTGGAGCGACGGTCACTATGTGAAACTGGTCGGCGACGACAAAGACGCGCCCTATCGCTTGCTGCTCAATCCAGGCTAACCTTGTAGGTTCGCGCCTGGAGGAGAGGAGGGCCCGCCGCCATGACCGTGACCTTGGATCAAATCAAGGCCGCCGCCGAGCTGCTCGACGGCCAGATCATCCGCACACCCCTGGTGCCGGCCGGCCGGCTGTCCCGTCAGGTTGGCTGCGAGCTCTATCTTAAGCTGGAAAACCTGCAGTACACCGGCTCCTTCAAGGACCGCGGCTCCTACGTCAAGCTGAACAGCCTGACCGCCGAGCAGCGCAAGGCCGGGGTGATCGCCATGTCGGCCGGCAACCACGCCCAGGGGGTGGCCTACCACGCCCAGCGCCTGGGCATTCCGGCGACTATCGTAATGCCGGAGTTTGCGCCCTACTCCAAGGTCGAACGCACCAAGTCCTGCGGCGCCCGGGTCGTGCTGACCGGCGACACCTTGGATGCCTCGGCGGTCGCGGCGCGCGAGATCGCGGCCGAGGAAGGCTTGAGTTTCGTTCACCCCTACGACGACGAGAAAATCATCGCCGGCCAAGGCACCATTGGATTGGAGCTGCTGGAAGACCAACCCGATTTGGACGCAATCGTCGTGCCGATCGGCGGCGGCGGGGTAATTTCCGGCATCGCTACGGCGATCAAGGCGCTCAAGCCCGAGATCGAGATCTTCGGCGTCGAGGTCGAGCTCTTCCCCTCCATGTATCAGACGATCCACGAGATGGCGCCGACCTCGGGCGGCACCACCCTGGCCGACGGCATCGCGGTCAAGAACCCGGGCGAGCTGACCCGGGAGATTATCAAGCAGCACGTCAAGGAGATCCTGCTTGTCGACGAGTCGGGCATCGAGGGCGCCGTGCACAAGCTCTGCGAGCTGCAAAAGGTGGTCGCCGAAGGCGCGGGCGCGGCCGGCGTGGCGGCGATCCTGGAGCAGCCGAGCCGCTTTCAGGGCAAGAAGGTCGCGGCCGTGGTGTGCGGCGGCAACATCGACGTGCGCCTGCTCTCCGCTGTGCTCGCCCGCGGCATGGTGCGCGACGGGCGCTTGGTGCGGCTCAGAGTCTCGATCGTGGATCAGCCGGGGGTGCTCGCCAAACTGACCACCTTCATCGGCGAGTGCGGCGCAAACATCATCGAAATCGCCCACCAGCGCCTGTTCTACAACGTGCCCCCCAAGCAGGCAGAGATCGACCTGATCGTCGAGACGCGCAACGCCGAGCACCTGCATGAAATCATGGCCCGCCTCAAGGCCGGCGGCTTCCCCGTGCGGGTCATGTCGTCCAGGAGCGACGTTTAGTCCGTTGTGAGTATTATCACGGAGCGATCCGTGGCCCGGCCCTAGTCTGCGCGCCAATCGTCATAAACGATTGGAGCGCCGTCATGGCCCCCCTACCCCCACGTTACAAAATTTGGCTGAACCGCGGCCGCGCCCTGGGCATCGCGATCGCCCAATTGGCGGACTGGCTGACTCATTTGCCCGAAATCTTCGATCATCAGCCGAGCCGGCACCGACGCCTGCCCCGCTGAGGCGGCCTGAGCCCCCTACGCCCCGAGCATGCCAGCCAGGGTGAGGTAGAGCACGCGCGCGCCCAGTGCGATGTGGCGCGGATCGGTGGCCTCCGCCGGGTTGTGGCTGAGGCCGGCTCGGCTCGGCACGAAGATCATCGCGGCAGGAGTCACCTGGGCCAAGATCTGGGCATCGTGTCCGGCGCCGGACGGCATCCGGGTGTGGCCGCAGCCGAGTGCCTGGCAGGCCGCCTCGATGCGCGCGGTCAGGGCCGGCGCCATGACCGCCGGGTGCTCGGTGGCTCCACGGACAATCTCCAGAGCAACCCGGTTGGCATCGGCCCGGGCCCGGGCGATGGCCTCGGCGCGGCCGAAAAGCGCCTCCATGCCCTTCAGGTCAGGGCCACGGATCTCTTGGCCCAAACGCGCCTCGGCGGGCACCACGTTGGCCGCGCCCGGCGCCACGGCAAGAGCGCCATAGGTCAGGCGCATGTCGGGCGGGAAGTCGCGCTCGACAAGGGTCGTGCTCTCGGCGAGCGTCTCGGCCGCGGCCCGCAGCGCGTCACGACGCAGGGCCAGGGGCGTTGTGCCGGCATGGGCCTGCTCGCCCCGAAAGATCAGCTCGGCATTGGCGATGCCGACAATGCTCTCGACCACGCCGACCTCGAGCCCCCGGCTTTCCAGCACCGGCCCCTGCTCGATGTGCAGCTCCAGATAGCCGGCAAAATCTTGCGGAGGGCGCGCGGCCTTAAGAAAGGCCGTGGGCTCCAGGCCGAAGCGCGCCAACGCCTCGGTGAAGGGCTGGCCGTCTCGGCCAACCGCGCTTGCCACCTCCTCTTGCTCCACCTGGCCGACCATCGCGCGTGATCCCGTCAGGCCCAGAAAGGCGCCCTCCTCGTCCGCGAAGGCGACGATCTCCAGTGGGCGCGGCACGCCGCCGCGCTCGGCAAGGGTGCGGGCACACTCCAAGGCGGCGAGCACGCCCAGCGCCCCGTCGTAGAAGCCGCCGCTGGGCACCGCGTCCACATGGGAGCCCGAAAGCACCGCCGGCCCCTCGGCCGGACCGAGGCGGCCGATCAGGTTGCCGGCGGGATCCATGCGTACCGCCAAGCCCGCGGTCTCAAAGCGCCCAGCGAGCCAGTCGATCGCCTCGCGGTAGGCCGGCGAATAGGCCGGCCGGTCGAGGCCACCCTCGGGCAGACGTCCGAAGTGGCTAAGCGCCTCCAGATCGTCGAGCAGGCGCTCAGGTTGGATCGGACAACTGACCTCGCGCGACACCGGCAGCCTCCAGCGGATGGGAACAAGCCATCAGAGCGGCGCACGCCCCGCAACGCAAGCCGGTTTGGTCAATCCATAAGGCGGTACACGCAACCCAACCTGCCGTGCCGTGCAAAGTGGCCTGTCCCCGCGGCGTATTCCTATTGGGCCGCGGCCGCCGCACCCGGCTCGTTCAAGGCGGCCAGGTCGCCGAACTCGCGCTCCAGAAGGGGCAACACCTGGCTCCCGAAGCGCTCGAGCGAGCGCAGGGCCAGGCTGCCCTCCAGGGGGCCGAAGGCGAAGAAGCAGCTGTAGTGGTAGGGCCGGCAGGCGCGGATCTCGGCGGCCATTTTCTCGGCCACGGTCTCGGCGTCGCCGATGTTGACGTTGGCCAGGATCTGCTCCAGGGGTGGCTCGCCGTCGAACGGGCGGGGGTCGATGAAGGGGCCGTTCATGACCGGCTCGCCTTGGACCATGTTGGCGATGGTACGGGCGATGAAGCGCACACACTCTGCCGCCTTCAAGGCCTCGGCCTTGTCCTCGGTGATGAAGATGTAGCGGTGAATGGCGACGCGGGCGCCGTCCGGATCGAGACCCACGTTGCGGTGACCCTGATCGACCTGAGCCCGCAGGTCCTTCATCTTCTCGAGCCCTTGAAAGCCAGCCGAGATGAAGGAGGTGTGGCCGCCTCGGGCAACCCGCTCCACGAGGCTCGGATTGGTGCCGGCAACGAAAACCTCGGGCAGGCGCGGCTGGGCCAGCGAGACGCACATGGGTCGCGGCGGGATCTTGACGTGCTTGCCTTGGTAGCCGAGCTCGCCGCTGTCGATCGCCTGCTCCAGCAGATCCCAGATCTCGTGGGTCTGCTCAAGTTTGTCAGCGATGTCCAGACCGAAGCCGTCGAACTCGTAGGCCTGATAGCCGCTGCCGAGGCCGATCACCGAGCGGCCGCCGGCGACCTGATCGAAGAACACCGTCTCCTCGACGACGCGCACCGGGTGATAGAGCGGCAGCACCAGGATCGCCGGGCCCAGGCGAATGCGCTCGGTCACTCCGGCCGCCCGCGCCGCCATCATGAGCGGTGCCACGCACATGGAATAGTTCGAGAAGTGATGCTCGGCGAACCAGGCGATGTCGAAGTCGAGCTGCTCGGCCTGGCGCACCAGGTCGAGCGTCGTGTCGATCACCTCGGCCTGGGAGGACTCCGGGCCGGGCAGGGTCATCAGATTGAACTGGCCAAACTTCATGAGCAGACGCTCCCCCTCGGACGATTGCTCTCGACTTAATCACCGCCATGCGCGGCCTGTCAAACCTGGGATGCCACCCCTTCCCCGTCCCGGTGGCCTATGCCATAGTCCGGCCCCCTCAGGTCCGGGAGACGATACAGTATGGCCACAGCCCTGCCCGCCCAAAGCGACGACCCGCCATGCCAGGCGCCGGCCTTCGGCAACGTGCTCGAGATGATCGGCAACACGCCCCTGATCGAGGTGCGCCAGCTCGACACGGGCCCTTGCCGCCTGTTCCTCAAGCTGGAGAGTCAGAATCCGGGCGGCTCGATCAAGGACCGCATCGGCAAGTCGATGATCGAGGCAGCGGAAGCCGAGGGCAAGATCCAGCCGGGCGGCACGATCATCGAGGCGACCGCCGGCAACACGGGCCTGGGCCTTGCCCTGGTGGCGGCGCAAAAGGGCTACAGGATGCTGCTCGTGGTGCCCGACAAGATGGCCCAAGAGAAAATCTTTCACCTCCAGGCGCTGGGCGCCGAGGTGCGCCTGACCCGCTCGGACGTGGGCAAGGGTCATCCGGAATACTACCAGGACATGGCTGAACGCCTGGCCGCCGAGATCCCAAACTCCTTCTATGCCAACCAATTCGCCAACCCGGCCAACCCGCTGGCCCACGAGACCACGACCGGGCCGGAGATTTGGGCCCAGATGGATCAGGCGGTCGATGCGGTGGTCTGCGGCGTCGGCTCGGCCGGCACGATCACGGGTCTCTCGCGCTATTTCGCCAAGGTGTCGCCGACCACCGAGATGATCTTGGCCGACCCGGAAGGCTCGGTGCTGGCGGACTACATCAACACCGGAGTCTTGAAGGAGGAGGTCGGCTCCTGGGTGGTCGAAGGAATCGGCGAAGATTTCCTGCCGCCGGTCGCCGACTTTTCCAGGGTCAAGAAAGGCTACTACGTGGCCGACCGGGACTCCCTGATGACCGCCCGCGAGCTGCTGGCCAAGGAAGGGATTCTGGCTGGCTCCTCCTCGGGCACCTTGATCGCCGCGGCGCTCAGCTACTGCCGGGAGCAGGGCGAGGCCAAGCGGGTCGTGACTTTCGTGTGCGACAGCGGCAACAAGTATCTCTCCAAAATGTTCAACGACTATTGGATGCTCGACCAGGGTTTCATGGCGCGCGAGCACCATGGGGACTTGAGCGACATCGTCTCACGGCGCCACGAGGAGCACGCAACCGTCACGCTGCGGGAAAACGACACGCTCTTGACCGCCTACGGGCGCATGAAGCTTTACGACATCTCCCAGCTGCCGGTGGTCGACGAGGCCGACCAGGCGATCGGCATCATCGACGAGAGCGACATTCTCTTGGCCGTGTTCCGGGACGAGGAGCACTTCCGTGACCCGGTCGCCTCGGCCATGAGCCGGCGCCTGGAAACCATCGAAGTCGACCAGCCGCTGGAGACGTTGTTGCCGGTGTTCGAGAAGGGCCATGTGGCGATCGTCACCGAGGGCGGGCGCTTTCTCGGCCTGATCACCCAGATCGATCTCTTGAATCACCTGCGCCGGCGCATGAAATAGCCCGGTCGAAAGGAACCAGATCATGGCCAACGACGCCCCCCCGGCGCACAGCAAATCCAACCGCCTGGGCTTCTCGACCCGCGCGATCCACGCCGGCCAAGCCCCGGACCCAACGACCGGCGCGATCATGCCGCCGATCTACGCCACCTCGACCTACGTTCAGGACTCGCCCGGCGTGCACAAGGGCTACGAGTACAGCCGTTCCCAGAATCCGACCCGCATGGCCTACGAGCGCTGCGTTGCCGATTTGGAGAGTGGCACGGCGGGCTTCGCCTTCGCCTCGGGCATGGCGGCGACTGGCACGATCCTGGAGCTGGTGGCAAGCGGCGGCCATGTGATCGCCAATGACGATCTTTACGGCGGCACCTACCGCCTGTTCGAGAATGTGCGCCGCCAATCGGCCGGCCTGGAGTTCACCTTCCTGGACCTCTCCGACGCCGAGGCGCTGTCCGCCGCGATCCGGCCGGAGACCCGCATGGTCTGGGTCGAGACGCCGACCAACCCGCTCCTTAAGCTGGTCGACCTGGAACGCATCGCCGAAATCGCCAAGGCGCGCGGCATCTTGGCGGTCTGCGACAACACCTTCGCGACGCCTTGGGTGCAGCGGCCGCTCGAGCTTGGCTTCGATCTGGTCATGCATTCGGCAACCAAGTACCTGAACGGCCACTCGGACATGGTCGGCGGCGTGGTCGCAAGCGGCGCCGCGCCCGAGGTGACCGAGCGCCTGGCCTATCTGCAGAACGCAGTAGGCGGCGTCCAAGGGCCGTTCGATTCCTTCCTCGCCCTGCGCGGCTTGAAGACCCTGCCGATCCGCATGGAGCGCCACTGCCAGAACGCCGAAGCGGTCGCGCGCTATCTGGAAGCCCATTCCAAGATCGAGCGGGTCTATTACCCCGGCCTTGCCTCCCATCCACAGCACGATCTGGCGAAGCGCCAAATGGCGTTCTACGGCGGCATGGTAACGGCCGTCCTCTCGGGCGGTCTGGCGGCGGCAAAACGCATGCTGGAGCGAGTCGAGATCTTCGCCCTGGCGGAAAGCCTGGGCGGCGTGGAGAGCCTGATCGAGCACCCGGCGATCATGACCCACGCCTCGATCCCGGCCGAGATCCGCGAGGAACGCGGCGTCTCCGACGGCCTGGTGCGGCTTTCCGTCGGCATCGAGGACGATGCCGACTTGATCGCCGATCTGGAGCGGGCGCTGAGCTAGCCCGGCCAAGCAAGGAAAAGCACCCGCCATGCCCGATTTCCAGCTACCCGCCAAAAGCCGCGCCGACGCCGCCTGGCCCGAGCTGCCGCCAGATCCCATGGCCGATCCGGCGCTCTACGACGGACTGCTGGGCCGGCGCATCGTGGCCTTCTTGATCGACTGGGCGATCCTGTTGTTCGTCTACGGCGCCTTCTGGGTGATTGGCGGACTCTTCACGGTGATCACTTTCGGCCTTCTGGGTCCGGCCGTACTGGTCGTGCTAGCCGCCTTGCCGGTGCTCTACAACGCGCTCACGATCGGGATGTGGGGCTCGACGCCTGGCATGCTGATGACCGACGTGGAGATCCGCGCCTGGGACGGCCGGCCGGCCGACTACCTGCAGGCCTTCATATTCGCCTTCGTCTTTTACCTCACCGTGCCGACCACCAGCGGCATCGCGCTCTTGTTCGTTTTCTTCAACGACCGCAAGCGCACGGTGCACGATTTTCTGTCCGGCACGGTCGCCGTGCGCCGCTCGGTCGTTGAGGCTTCATAGGTACGATCAACATTCCACGACGTTGGCGGCCAGCCCGCCGATCGAGGTTTCTTTGTACTTTGTGTGCATGTCGAGGCCGGTCTGGCGCATGGTCTCCACGCAGCTGTCGAGCGAGACCACGTGCTGACCGTCGCCGTGCAGCGCGATCGATGCCGCCGTCACGGCCTTGACCGCGCCGAAGGCATTTCGTTCGATGCAGGGCACCTGGACCAGGCCGCCGATCGGATCGCAGGTCATGCCCAGGTGATGCTCGAGGGCGATCTCGGCCGCATTTTCGATCTGGTTGTTCTCCCCACCCAAGGCAGCACAGAGCCCGGCGGCCGCCATTGCCGAGGCCGAGCCGACCTCGCCCTGACAACCGACCTCGGCGCCGGAGATCGAGGCGTTGTGCTTGATGATGCCGCCGACCGCGGCGGCGGTCAGCAGAATCAACCGAACGCCATCGTGATTGGCGTCGGGAATGTGATCCAGATAGTAGCGCAGAACCGCCGGGATCACGCCGGCAGCCCCGTTGGTCGGCGAGGTAACGACCCGCCCGCCGGCCGCGTTTTCCTCGTTGACCGCCATGGCGTAGACGCTAAGCCAGTCGACCACCCAATGCTCGAAGGGCTTGTTGTGGCCCTTGCGGGCGCGCAGCTTCTCGAGCATCTCGTGGGCCCGCCGCCGCACCTTGAGGCCGCCCGGCAGCACGCCGCTCTCGCGCAGGCCGCGCTCTATGCAAGACTGCATGGCGTCCCAGATCCGGTCGAGCCCGGCATCGAGCTCGGCTTCGCTCATGCGCGTGCATTCGTTGGCCCGCTTCATCTGGGCAATCGTCAAGCCGCTGGTCTTGCCCATGTCGAGCATCTCTGCGGCGTTTGCGAAAGGATAGGGCATGGCGTCCAACCCGGCCGGCTGGGCCGCCTGCTGCCCCTCCTCCAGCTCCTTGTCGCTGACCACGAAGCCACCCCCGATGGAATAGCAGATCAACTCGTCGAGAAGCTCCCCCGACCCGTCGAAAGCGCGGAAAACCATGCCGTTGGAGTGGCCCGGCAGTGCCTGATCGTAGTCGAAGACGAGATCGCTCGCCGGATCGAAGGCGATCGCCGGTAGACCCACGGGCTTTAGCTGCTTGGACTTCGAGATATCGGCGATCATCTGATCGATCAGGTCGCACTCGACCGAGTCAGGCTTCTGTTCCAGCAAACCCAAAATAACCGCCTGGTCGCTGGCGTGGCCCTTGCCGGTGAAAGCCAGCGAGCCGTGCAGCGAGACTGCGATGCGGGCGTATCTTTGGTGGCCCTGACCCCGAAGCTGGTCGAGAAACCGCCCCGCCGCCACCATCGGCCCCACGGTGTGGGAGCTGGACGGTCCAATGCCTATTTTGAAGATGTCGAAGACGCTCAGGAACATGACCCACCTGCCCTCGCCTGCGTGACCTGAAGATGATAGGCCGCCCGTCCGCAACGGGCTAGCCTAGACCGGCCCTGCCCTGTCATACTGCGCCGCGCAATGCAAGGAGATGTCAGGTGATCGAGCTGTCAGGGCCTTTAAGCGGATACGATCCCGGGAGCTACTTCTGCGAATTGACAGGGCGGCGGGAGGATCCAGCCCTGTTCGCCGAGCCTATCGTCGAGCGCTTGAGCCATCTCAAGCTGAGCGCCCTGCGCGACCGGGCCCATGACGCCGAGCTTGAGCTCTACAACTTCGGCATCACCTTCACGGTCTACAGCCAAAAGGACGCGATCGACCGCATCCTGCCGTTCGACGTCATCCCCCGGGTGATCTCGGCCGAGGACTGGGCGACCCTGGAACGCGGTGTGGTACAGCGGGTAACCGCCACCAACATGTTCCTGTGGGACGTCTATCACGACCAGAAGATCCTCGCCGACGGCATCGTGCCGAAGGACCTGGTGCTCGGCAACTCCAACTACCGGCCCGAGATGGAAGGGGTAAACGTGCGTCACGGCACCTACGTGCACATCGCCGGCACCGATCTGGTGCGCGACGACGAGGGCCAATTCCTGGTGCTCGAGGACAACGGCCGCTGCCCGTCTGGCGTCTCCTACGTAGTCGAGAATCGCCACCTCATGCAGCGCGCCTTTCCCGACCTGATGGACGGCATCGGCCTGCGCCCGGTCTCCAACTACGGGCAGAAACTCCACGAGGCGCTGTGCGAGATCGCGCCCGAGGGGGTTGACGACCCCCAGGTCGTGCTGCTTTCGCCGGGGACCTACAACTCGGCCTATTTCGAGCACATCTTCCTGGCACGAGAGATGGGCGTGCCTCTGGTCGAGGGCCGGGACCTGGTGGTCGAGGACGACCGGGTCGCCATGCGCACCATTGCCGGGCTTGAGCCGGTCCATGTGATCTACCGTCGGATCAACGATGACTTTCTCGATCCGGTCGCCTTCAACCCAGCCTCGGCTCTGGGCACGCCGGGCCTCTTCGAGGCCTACCGCAAGGGCCGGGTCGCGCTCGCCAACGGCATCGGCACCGGGGTTGCCGACGACAAGGCGGTCTATGCCTACATGCCGCGCATCATCAAGTATTACCTGGACGAGGCGCCGATCCTGTCCAACGTAGAGACGAACATTTGCCGGGAGCCCCGAGCGCTAACTTACACCTTGGACCATCTAGACGAGCTGGTTGTGAAGCCGGTCGGCGAGGCGGGCGGCTACGGTATCACCGTGGGCCCGCGCGCCAGCGCCGCCGAGCTCGAGGCCTGCCGGAAGCAGCTCGAGGCCGACCCGGCGAACTACATCAGCCAGCCCATGGTCAAGCTATCGGTGGCGCCGACCCTGGTCGACGACGGGGTCCAGCCGCGTCACGTCGACCTGCGACCCTTCGCGGTGACCGGGCGCGACACCTGGGTGCTGCCCGGAGGCTTGAGCCGAGTCGCCCTGGTCAAGGGCTCGATCGTGGTCAATTCCTCCCAAGGGGGCGGCTCCAAAGACACCTGGGTGCTCGAGTAGGCGTGACCGTCGACCTCCATGCGCATTCTGCTGCTGACGTTCGGCTCGCGCGGCGACGTGCAGCCCTATGTGGCACTCGGCCGAATCCTTCAAGAACGCGGCCACGAGGTGACCCTCTCCACCGGGCGAGGCTTCGAGGCCATGGCCGAGGCCCACGGATTGGCCAGTGCGCCGCTTTCGGTCGACGTGCGCGAGTTGATCGCCGATCCGGTCATGCAAGAGGCGCTGCACAGCTTTCGCGGCAAGCTCCGCGCGTGGCGCGCCTCCAAGCAGATCATGCGGACCGGGCTGGACGAGATGTGGCGGATCGCTCAAGACGTGCGGCCGGATCTCATCGTCTATCACATCAAGGCGACACCGGCCTGCGACATCGCCGAGGCCCTGGGCGCGGCCGCTATGCCCGCCTTTCAGATCCCGGCCTTCGTGCCGACCGGCGATTTCGCCAGTCCAATCCTGCCCTTTCCTAAGCTAGGCCGGTTCAGCAACCGCATGAGCCACCGGGCGCTTCTCGCGCTGATGGGGTTCGCGACCGGCCTTCCCTTGAAGCGCTGGCGCCGGGAATCGCTCGGCCTGTCTGGCCCCCGAACAAGCGCCCCCTTCGCCGGCTATCACCCGCGCGGCCGGGCACTGCCGCGCCTACATGGCTATAGCCGCAACCTGGTGCCCGGAACGGCGGGCTGGCCGGCGCGCGAATATGTCACCGGTTGCTGGTATCTGGACGAGGCAACCGGCTGGCAGGCGCCTGACGCTCTGTCGCGCTTTCTCGAGGCTGGCCCTTCGCCGGTCTATGTGGGCTTCGGCTCAATGCCCGCGAAGGACAGCGCAGGTCTGACCGAGACCGTGTGCCGGGCCTTGGCGCTGAGCGGGCAACGCGGCCTGCTGGCGACCGGCTGGGGCGGTCTCTCAAAGCCGGCAGACAGCGAGCACATTCACGTGCTCGAAGCGGCGCCCCATGATTGGCTGCTGCCGCGCTGCGCGCTCGCCGTCCACCATGGCGGCGCCGGCACGACCCACCAGGTCCTGCGTTGGGGCTTGCCCTCCGTGGTTTGCCCGGTCGCGGTCGATCAACCCTTCTGGGGTCGCCGGGTTGCCGCGGTTGGCGCCGGCCCACCACCGCTACCCCAGAAGGATCTCACCGCCGAGGCCTTGGCCCGGGCCCTGGAAGCGGCCCTTAAGATGGCCACGCGGGCGGCGGAGATCGGCGCCGCCATGGCCGAAGAGCCGGGCGCGATGGGCGCGGCCGATCTGGTCGAGACTCTGGCGGCCTAGCCCAGAGCGAAAGCAGTCCACCGCCGGCGATCAGCGCCATGCCCAGCAGAGTCAAAGCGTCAGGCCGCTCGGCGAAGAGCAGTGCGCCCCAGGCCACCGCGAAGGGCAGATAGGCGTAGTCGAAGGCAGCGATCACCGCCGGCGGCCCGCACTGGTAGGCCTTGGCCGTGCCCGCGCCGATAAAGACGATCAGCAATCCCAAGCCTGCGATCACCGCCCAGTCACGCGCGTCCATCGCGGTCCAGGGACCCAGAAAGAACGGCGCGGCGGGATCGGGCGCTAGGAGCGCGACCGCCGCGCTGCCGAGCAAGCCGAACAGCAAGAACCCCAGGTTCAGCCAGAGGGACAGCACCAGCGGCTTCTCTTGATGGCACTTGGCCCGGGTAACGACCGCGGCAAGAGCGTAGAACAGGCCCGAGAGCACCGGCAGCAGAGCAACCGGGGAGAAGGCGTCGCCGTCCGGCCGCAGGATCACCAGGACCCCGCCGAATCCGAGCAGGACCGCACACCAGCGCCTCGGGCCGACCGGCTCACCGATCAGAAGCGCCGAAAGGAGCGTGATGAAGAGCGGCCCGCTGTAGTAGGCGGCAGCGACCACCGCCAGATCGATCAGCGGCAAGGCGCCATAGAAAGCGAGCCACATGAGCATCAGGAAGAGGCTGCGCAGGGCGATCCAGCCGGGCGCCCTGGCCCTGACCGCGCCGCGCACCAGCAGTACCAGCAGGGGTATCGCGAAGGCCGAGCGCAGAACGTAGATCTGCCAGAGGGAGAAATCGGCACTCACAGCCTTGACCAGCGCGTCGCCGAAGGCCATGGCGAAAACAGTGATCAGGATCGTCGCGACCCCCAGGCCGGTGCGCTGAGGCCGCTCCTCCGCGACTGGCGCCAAAGCTCATCTCCCTCATCCTCGTGGATGCCTGGGGATAAGGGATAGATCATGATGATTATATCGAGTAGAGTTGTTATTCTAACTTTATAAGTAAGTTAAATCGAATAATCATGCGCCTACCCATGAGCGGTTTGGAGGTCTTTCTGGCGGTCGCCGACGGCGGCTCGCTAAGGGCCGCGGCGCGCGCCCTGGGGGTTCAGCCGCCCGCCGTCAGCCACCAATTGAAGGCCTTCGAGACGGAGCTTGGCGTCACCCTCTTCGCCCGCACGACCCGTTCTCTCAGCTTGACCGATGCCGGCCGGGCCTTGCTGCGGCGCGCCCGCCCCGCGGTCGGCGAGTTGAATGCCGCCTTGGAGGAGGCGCGCGGAATCGGCAGCGCGGCCAAAGGCACCCTGCGCCTCACCTTGCCCTACGTCGCGCACCAGATCACCCTGGCGCCGCGCCTGGCGGCCTTCCGGGAAGCCTATCCGGAGATCGAGCTTGAGCTGTCCTTCGACGATGCCTTCGTCGACATCATCGCCGAGGGTTTCCAGGGCGGCATCCGCCTGGGCGATCTGATTCAGGAGAACATGATCGCGGTGCGCCTCTCGCCGCCGGTCAACGTCGCCTACTTCGCGTCCCCCGCCTACTTGGCGCGCCACGGCCGGCCGCTGCAGCCGAGCGACCTTCTGGGCCACCGCTGCATCTATTACCGTTACATCGGCTCCCAGCGCCTGGCCGAGTGGGAGTTCCAGGGCAAGGAGGGCCCGACCAGCGTCAAGGTGACGGGCGGGCTGATCGTCAACAGCACCAGCGCGCTCGTCCGCGCGGCATGCGATGGCCTGGGCATTGCCTGGCTGTTCCGTCCGGCGATCGATGCGGAGGTGGCCGCCGGTCGCCTGGAATGCCTGCTGGAGGACTACGCGCCCGAGCGACCGGGCTATTTCCTCTACTACCCGAAGGAAAATGCCCAGCTCGAGGTCATGCGGCGCTTCATCGACTTCATGAAGCTGACGGCGGAAAGATCAGCGGGAAGGCCGGGTGATCGAGCGTTGCGCCAGGGTTGAGATCGACCTCCCGAAAGGGCGGCGAGGTGGTGCCCTGACGCCGGGCAAAGCGCGCGTCGTCGCCGACCCAACGGCTCGAAAAGGCACGCCGAGCCTGGCGCGTCGAGCGGTTGGGCGGCGCGCCGTGCAAGGTTAGGAAGCTGAAGGCGATCGCGTCGCCGGGCTCGAGCGTATAGCCGCGAATGTCGTAGTCGCCCCGGTTCGCCACGATGTCCGGCACCGGCTCCAAGCCGTCGTCCTCATTGAGAGCGGATCTGTCGAAGCGCTCCGGACGGAACCGCTTGCCCCAACGGTGGGAGCCGGCGACGTACTCCACGCAGGTCTCGCGCGGCACCGGGTCGAGCGCCAGCCACAGGCTGCAGCTCTGCCGGCCGTCGACGCAGTAATAGGGCTGGTCATGGTGCCAGGGGGTCGCGGTCTCGGCGCCGGGCTCCTTGACCAGCACATGCTCGTGGAACAACCGCGCGGTTTTAGAGCCCATCAGCCGCGCGGCGATCTCGGCCGCCGGCGAATCGAAGACGAAGGCCTTGTACTCCGGGATGCGCTGCCAGTTGCAGTAATCGCCGAAGAACCGCGCGCCGCCGTCGGCATTGGGGTAGATCCTGGCGTCGGCACCGGGCGCCGCCATGTTGGCGGCAACCCCGGCCCGCAAAGGCTCGACCCAATCCCCAAACAGCCCGCGCAACAGAACCACGCCGTCACGGTCGAAATCGTCGATCGCGCTTGGGTAAAGATCGGTCATGGCGGAGCTCCTAGCGCCCTTCCACCACCACGTGGTGAGGCCGGCCCTTTTCCACCAAGGCGACGATGTTCTCAAGCGCGGTGCGCCTCAGCTCGGCATCGGATTCCACGGAGTAGAAGGCCGAATGGGGCGAAAGGATCACCTTGGGATGCTTGAGGATCGGATCGCCGGGATCGGGCGGTTCTTGGGGCAGCACGTCGAGCCCGGCGCCGCCCAGCTGTCCGCTGTCGAGCGCCGCGATCACCGCGTTGGTGTCGACGATCGGCCCGCGCGCCACGTTGACCAGGTAGCTGCCCGGCTTCATGCGGCCGAGAAGTTCGCCTGAGACCAGCCCCTGGCTTTCGTCCGTCAGCGGCAGGTGGAGGGAGAGCACGTCGGCCTCTGCGAAGAGCGCCGGAATGGTATCGATGCGCTCGACCCCGGCCGGCCAGGCGTCGGCCGGCAGATAGGGATCGTAGGCGACGACGCGCCCGAAAAACGGCGCCGCGCGCGCCGCGACCAGCTGGCCGATCTTGCCGAATCCGAGCAGCGCGAAGGTCATGTTGCCCGGCCGGCGTAGGGGCCCGGCGGATTCGTAATGCCAGACGCCGGCACGCACGTCCCGGTCGAAGGCCGGTAGCTGGCGCACCAGGGCAAGCGCCATGGCCAGCGCGTGGGCCGCCACCTCGGTCACGTTGCCGGCCGGCACGTTGGCAACCCAGACGCCGTGCTCGCGGGCTGCCGTCAAGTCGATCGTGTCGATGCCGATCTGCGGCACGCTGACGATCCGCAGATCCGGCAAGGATTGGAACACTTCGCGGGTGATCGGCGCGCATTGGGCGACCAGGGCGTGGTGTCCGGCGCCATGTCCGATCACCTCCTCCGGGGTCTGGCAATGGGGCGTGACCTCGCTCCAGTCCAGATTGGCGTGGCGCAGATACTCTTCCTCGAGCACCAGGTCCGGCTGCGCGAAATCGGTAAAGAGGATCTTCATGGCCCGGCCCGCTCCCCTGTCAGTTCGACGACCACCCGCTTGGTAACCTCGGAGGCGCCGGCCCGTCCACTCAAATCGGCCGGCGGCGTCCATTGGCAGCTTGACCCTTGCCGGCCTGCGTCCGCCTTCAATGCGGGCATCGCACTTGCCATTCGAGGCCCTATAATGAACCGTCTCGGAGGAGCTATTGGGGAGGACCATCACATGAGGCGAATTGTCGGCTTTGGCTTGGCTCTGGCGCTCGCGCTGGGTTCGGCGGCTCAGGCCCAGGAGCCCATCAAGATCGGCTTCAACGTGCCCTTGACCGGCTTCGCGGCGGCCGACGGCACCTCGGCCCGGCACGGCGCCGAGCTGGCGGTCGAGCAGATCAATGGGGCGGGCGGTGTGGGCGGCCGGCCCCTCGAGCTGGTGATCTACGACGACCAGGCCTCGCCCAAGGAGGTCGTTCCGCTGGCCAACAAGCTGATCGAGCAGGACGGCGTCAAGGTCGGCATCTCGGGCAGCTACTCGGGCCCGACCCGGGCGGCGGCCGGGATCTATCAAGCCGCCGGCATCCCCTACGTATCCGCTTACGCGGTGCACCCGGAGATCACCCGGGCCGGCGACATGGTGTTCCGCACCTCATTCGTCGGCGAGGTTCAGGGCCGGGCCGGCGCCAAGCTGATCGGCGACACCTTGGGCAAGAAGCGGGTCGCCATGATCACCCTGAAGAACGACTTCGGCAAATCGCTCGCCGCCGGCTTCCGGGAGGCGGCGCCCGATTACGGCATAGAGGTTCTCGACGAGCTGGAGTACTCCATCAAGGACCGGCAGTTCGGCCCGATCGTCGCCAAGGTCAAGGCCGACAATCCCGACGCGATCTACGCTTCGGGCTACTTCTTTACCGCAGGCCCTCTGGTCAGCCAGCTGAGGGCCGCCGGCATCACCGCTCCGATCGTCGGTCAAGAGGGCTATGACAGCCAGAAGTTCATCGAGATCGCCGGACCCGCCGCCGAGGGCGTCTTAATCACCACCTCGCTCGACCGGGATTCCAGCGACCCCGAGGCGCGCGCCTTCATCGAGGCTTTCGAGGCCCGAGCTGGCTACCCGGCCGACATGGTTGCGGCTTCGGCCCACACCGCGGTCAAGGTGGTCGCAGCCGCCCTTGCCGAGTCCGGCGACCAAGATCCGGCCAAGCTGCGCGATGCCATCGCCGGGACCGAGATCGCCGCGTCCACCGGCAACATCTCGTTCAACGGCCTTGGCGAGGTGCGCAAGGACGTTCAGGTGCAGGAGGTCCGCGACGGGCGCTGGCACCACCACTCGGTGATCAGCGA
This sequence comes from Pseudomonadota bacterium, assembly GCA_039029395.1. GTDB lineage: Bacteria > Pseudomonadota > Alphaproteobacteria > Kiloniellales > JAKSDN01 > JBCCGG01. Next base: position 42,581 of record JBCCGG010000005.1, read on the forward strand.
CCCAGAGCTGCTGGCACCGCCTAGCGAATAGATGCTCGCCCTTGAGCTGTTCGTCCAGGGGCTGATTCAAGGCAGCGTCTACGCGCTGATCGCGGTTGGCCTGACCTTGGTCTACGGCCTGCTGCGCATTCTCCATGTGGCCCATGCCGGGATCTTCACATTGGGCGGCTACATCGGCGTATTGGTAACCAATGGCGCGGACAGCTTGGCACTTGCGCTCATTGCGGCGATGGCGGGCGGCGGGCTTCTCGGCATGGCGATCTACCGCCTGATCTATGAGCCGATTCTGCGCCAGCCGCCCTATGTAGCGCTGATCGCCTCGATCGGGCTCTACATCGCCATTGAGGAGGTCTTTCGCCTGATCTTCGGGCCTTACGGCCTGACCTACAGCGACCCGCCGCTCCAAAGTACGATCCAGATCCTCGGCATGAACCTGAAATGGGCCGAGCTCACGATGATGGCGGCCGCCGTGGTGCTGATCGGCGGCCTGGCCTTGCTCGCCGCCAAGACCCGTACCGGCCTTGCCTGGCGGGCCAGCGTGACCCGGCCCCGCATGGCGGAGAGCTTCGGCGTCGACGTGGTTCGGGTGCGTTACCTCAACTTCTTCGTCGGCTCGGCGCTGGCGGCCGCGGCCGGCGTTCTGGTCGCCCTGCTCAATAATCTGGTCGAGCCGACCATGGGCACGGTGCCGGCCTATAAGGCGCTTGCAATCATCGTGCTGGGCGGTCTCGGCAACGTACGCGGCACCCTGGTCGCGGCGCTCTCGCTCGGTGTCATCGAAGCCTTCGGCACGATCTATCTGGGCAAGATCCTGGACCGGGACGCGATCGCCTTCGCCTTCCTGATCGTCGTCCTGATGGTGCGCCCCCAGGGCCTCTTCGGACGGGCCTGATCGAAATGGGCGCCTACGAGATCACTCTACTGACCAGCGTCGGAATCGCGGTGACGGCGGCGCTCGGGCTCAATCTGATCACCGGATTCTGCGGCCAGATCAGCCTGGGCCACGCCGCCTTTTACGGCATCGGCGCCTATTGCGCGGCGATGCTGACCAAGGCTGGCGTCAGCTTTGCCCCGGCGCTGATGGCCGGCGGACTGCTTGCCGCGGCAGTCGGCGTGGCGGTCGGCTTCGCTTCCCTGCGGGTGCGCCACGACTTTCTGGCGATCACCACCATGGGAGTCGGCTTTCTATTTCTCGGCGTCGTGCGCCAGCAGGACGTTCTGGGCGGCGAGCTGGGCCTTTCGAGCATACCGGACCCAGGCTTGGGCAAGACCGGCTTCATGGCGCTTTGCCTCGCCAGTGCGGGGCTCGCCGCGCTCTTCACCACCTTGATCAAGCGCTCCTGGATGGGCTTCGCCTTCGATTCGATCGCCGACGACGAGGACACCGCCCGGCTGCTCGGCATCAACGTACCGGTGTACAAGCTGATCGCCTTCGGCATAGGAACGGCGCTGGCCGGCTGGGCTGGCGGGCTCTATGCCCATCAGGTGCGCTTCATCTTCCCCGACAGCTTCGGCTTCGTGGAATCGATCGCCATGCTGACCATGGTGGTGGTCGGCGGTGTCGGCTCGGTGCTCGGCGTCGCCATCGCGGCCGCGTTGCTGACCCTGGCGCCCCAGTGGTTCCAGGTGATCGCCGATTACAAGCTGCTGGTTTACGGCGCACTGCTGTTGCTCGCCATGCGCTTCTTGCCTCAAGGGCTGGCCGGCCTGGCCCGGCGTCTGCGCGGAGCTGCGCCATGAGCGGCCCCTTGCTGCACGTCGAGACGGTCAGCCTGCGCTTTGGCGGGGTGCAGGCGCTCGAAGCGGTCTCCTTCCGACTAGGGAAAGGCGAGTTGTTGGGACTGATCGGGCCGAATGGCGCCGGCAAGACGACCCTCCTGCGGGTAATCACCGGCCTGCTGCGGCCCAGTGCCGGCAGCGTTAGCCTTGCCGGCCTGGAGATCACGGCGCTGGCGAGCCACCAGCGCACCCACCTGGGCCTCGCCCTCTCCCAACAGCTGGTGCGTCCCTTCAGGGCTATGAGCGCGCTCGACAACGTGGCGCTTGCCGCCGGCCACCGGCGCACCCGCCGGCCGATCATGGCCATGCTGAACCGGGATCGCACGGCGGAACGGGACGAGGCGCGCCGCCTGCTCGCGCTGCTTGGCATTGAGGATGCGGCGGATGCCCGGCCCGACACCTTGCCCCTGGGCGTACTCAAGCGAGTCGAGATGGCGCGCGCGCTCGCGCTCGAACCCGCCGTGCTGCTGCTCGACGAGCCGCTTGCCGGGCTCAATCACCTGGAGGCCGGCCGCCTGGCGGACACCATCAAGGACCTCAACGGCCAGGGCCTCTCGATCGTCCTGATTGAGCACAATTTGGGCGAGGTTCTGCGCATTTGCGATCGCCTGGTGGTGCTCGACAATGGCCGCAAGATTGCCGACGCCGCGCCCCGGGCAGTGATCGCCGATCCGGCGGTGCGCGCCGCCTACCTGGGCGCGGAGGACGACGATGCTGCGGCTTGAAGGCCTGGTCTGCGCCCACGGCGCCTTTCAGGCGGTCCATGGGCTCGATCTCGCCGTTGCGGCCGGCAGCGTGACCGCGCTGCTCGGCGCCAACGGGGCCGGCAAGAGCTCGACCATCATGGCGGTCGCCGGACACGTCGCGGTGCCGGCGGGCCGGATCCTGCTGGAAGGTGACGAAATTACGGGCTTGCCGGCCTACGCGCGGGTGCGCCGGGGCATCGCATTGGCGCCGGAAGGCCGGCAGCTCTTTCCCGATCTGACGGTGGCGGAGAATCTGGCGGTCGGCGGCTACAGTCGGTCCAAAGGAAGCGCTGCGGCCAACCTGACCAGGGTGTACGACCTCTTCCCACGCTTGGCCGAGCGGGCCAAGCAATCGGCCGGGTCTCTGTCGGGCGGCGAGCAGCAGATGCTGGCAATTGGCCGCGCCCTGATGGCCGAGCCCCGGCTCTTGATGATCGACGAGGTTTCGCTCGGTCTGATGCCCAAGATGGTCGCGCTCTGCTACCAGGCGATCGCGCGCCTTAAGGCGGACGGCATGACCATCCTGCTGGTGGAGCAGAACACCCGGCGGGCGCTCGGCGTCGCCGATTGGGTCTGCGTGCTAGAATCGGGACGCGCCGTTTGGCAAGGCGATGCCCAGGCAGCCCGGCACGATCCCGATTTGATCGAAGCCTATTTGGGAAGTAAGGCGCCGCACTAAGGCAGCGCACTTTATCCCCGGTATCCTTGCTATAAATTTTGTTTCTGCCGTTTCACCGAATCGGTTGTTGGCCTATGGTGGCGCCCATGGATTCAAGCGCACTCGACAGCCTGGCCCACCTACCTGGTGGTCCGGAGCAAGATGGTTCTTTCCGTGAACCCCCGGTCAACTATGAAGCCGAGCAGGCCTTGCTCGGGGCCATTTTGGCGAACAACGCGGCCTATGAGAAGGTTGCCGAGTTCCTGGTCGCGGAGCACTTCGCCGAGCCCCTGCACGGCCGCATTTTCGAGGCCTGCGGCCGGCTGATCGAGCAGGGCCGGATCGCCAATTCGGTGACCCTCAAGAACGCCTTCGAAAACGAGGAGGAGCTGGCCGAGGTCGGCGGCGCGGCCTATCTGAGCGAACTCCAGGCCAACACCGTTTCGATCATCAACGCGCGCGACTACGGCCAGACGGTCCACGACCTGCATCTCAGGCGCAAACTGATCGAGATCGGCGAGGACACGGTCAACGACGCCTTTGACCACGATGTCGAGAGCTCGGCCAAGGACCAGATCGAGGTCGCCGAGCAAAAGCTCTATACCCTGGCCGAGACCGGCCAGACCGAAGGCGGCTTCATGTCCTTCAAACAGGCCGCGATTGAGTCGATCAACATGACCGAGGCGGCGCTCAAGCGCGACAGTCACGTCGCCGGCGTCACCACTGGTCTGACCGATTTGGACAAGCTTTTGGGCGGCTTACACAAGTCGGACTTGATCATCCTGGCCGCGCGGCCGTCCATGGGTAAGACCTCCCTGGCCACCAACATTGCTTACAACGCCTGCACCTCGAAGCGAAGCGAGCGGGATGCCGAGGGCAACCTGGTTGAGCTGCCCCAGGTGGTCGGCTTCTTCTCCCTTGAGATGTCGACCGAGCAGCTGGCAACCCGGATCCTTTCGGAGCAGGCCCATGTGCGCTCCGACTCCATGCGCCGGGGTGAGATCCGCCAGGAGGAGTTCGACCGTCTGTTCGAGGTCAGCCGGGCGCTGCACGATCTGAAGCTCTTCATCGATGATACCCCGGCGCTCACGGTGGCCGCCCTGCGCATGCGCGCGCGGCGGCTCAAGCGCCAGCACGGCCTGGGGCTTCTGGTGGTCGATTACCTGCAGCTCATGCAGGGCGCGCCCGGCCAGCGGTCCGACAACCGGGTGCAGGAAGTCTCGGAGATCACCCGCGGCCTCAAGGCGATCGCCAAGGAGCTCGACGTACCGGTCATCGCGCTCTCCCAGCTGTCTCGTCAAACCGAGCAGCGCGACGACAAGCGCCCTCAACTCTCCGATCTGCGGGAATCGGGCTCGATTGAGCAGGATGCCGACGTAGTGCTTTTTATCTTCCGCGAGGAATACTACCTGGCGCGCGAGCGGCCGAGCCAGAAAGCCAACGAGACCGACGACTCGTTCGCCAAGCGTCAGCTCAAGCACGACGCCCGGATCGATGAGCAGCGCGGCCGGGCGGAGGTCATTGTCGCGAAGCAACGCCACGGACCGATCGGCACGGCCGAGCTGCACTTCAATGGCGAGTACACCCAATTCAGCGATCTGGCCAAGCCCGATCACCTGCCGGATGAGACCGGTTTCTGATCCCCCGGCACAGGGCGATCCGGCACTGGCGCGGGTCGGCGCTTACCTGACCGTCGACCTCGACGCGATCCAGGCCAACCACCGGCGCCTGACCCAAGAGCTCGACGGCATCGAATGCGCCGCCGTGCTCAAGGCCAACGCCTACGGATTGGGCCTCAAGCGGGTCGCCCCGGCGCTCTTCAAGGCCGGCGTCCGCAAGTTCTTTCTGGCCCAATTGGAAGAAGCGGTGCGCCTGCGCCATGCCCTGGGCATCGGCCTGCGCGATGCCCGGATCTTCGACTTTAACGGCCCCCTGCCCGGCTCGGAATCGGCCTATCTTGCATTCGGCGTAACCCCGGTGCTCAACAGCCTGGGCGACATCGAGCGGTGGCGCGCTCAGGCCCGGCGCGAGGGCCGGCCTTTGGACGCGGCGATCCACGTGGATACCGGCATGGCCCGGCTCGGCCTGCCGCAGGCCGAGCTGGACGCCCTGGCCGAGCACCCCGAGTGGCTGGAGGGCATCACGCCGCGCTACGTCATGAGCCACCTGGCCAGCGCCGAACAACCGGACGATCCGCTCAACGCCCTGCAGCTAGCGCGCTTTCAGGAGGCGCTCGGGCGACTGCCGCCGGCGCCGGCCTGTTTCGCCAACTCCTCAGGCATCTTTCTGGGCACGGACTACCACTTCGACCTGGGCCGCCCGGGGGTCGCGCTCTACGGCGTGAATCCGACCCCGGGACGGCCAAACCCCATGACCCCGGTGGTGCGTTTAGACGGCAAAATTGTGCAAATTCGTGAGATTGACGCTCCAATGACCGTTGGCTATGGTGCCGCCTTTCGCGCGACCCAGCCGACCCGTGTGGCCACGGTGGCACTAGGTTATGGTGATGGATATCTCAGGTCACTCTCGCACCGCGGCGCCGGCTACATCGGCAGTCACCGGGTTCCGGTCATAGGGCGCGTCTCCATGGATTTGATCACTCTCGACGTCTCCGCGGTCCCGAGCGGGCTGGTGCATCCGGGCGCTTTGGTCCAGTTCCTCGGCCCTGAGCAAGACCTGGACGCCGTGGCCGAACAAGCCAGCACGATCGGCTACGAGATCCTCACCGCGCTCGGCTCCAGGTACCACCGCCACTATCTGGGCGGCTGAGCCGTGGTGGTTCTGCAGCCCATCGGCAGGGCCTTCCTAGGGTTCCTGGAGGCCACCGGACGGCTTTGCATATTCGCCGGAACCGGGCTCTCCCACTGCCTGCGGCCGCCCTACTATCCCCGCCTGATCGCCCGCCAGATGATCGAGGTCGGCTACTACTCCCTGCCGGTAGTTGGCCTCACCGCGATCTTCACCGGCATGGTGCTGGCCCTGCAAAGCTATACCGGCTTCGCGCGCTTTTCCGCCGAGAGCGCGATCCCCAATGTGGTCGTGGTCTCGATCACTCGGGAGCTCGGGCCGGTGCTGGCCGGGCTCATGGTGGCCGGACGGGTCGGCGCCGCCATGGCCGCAGAGATCGGCACCATGCGCGTCACCGAACAGATCGACGCGCTCGATACGCTTGCGACCAACCCCTTCAAGTACCTGGTGGCGCCGCGCCTGATCGCCGGCATTACCATGCTGCCGCTGCTGGTCCTGGTGGCCGACGCGATCGGCGTCTTTGGCGGCTACCTGGTCTCGATCTTCAAGCTCGGCTTCAACCCGGGCATTTACCTCAAGAACACGCTCGACTTCGTCGAACCGATCGACGTGATATCGGGCTTGGTCAAGGCCGCCGTGTTCGGTTTCTTGATCACCCTGATGGGTTGCTATCACGGCTACCACTCCAAGGGCGGTGCACAGGGCGTCGGCGCGGCGACCACCAACGCGGTGGTCTCGGCCTCGATCCTGATCCTCTGCTTCAACTATTTCCTGACTGAGATGTTCTTCGCACGATGAATGACTCCAAGACCGATCAGGTGCCGAAGATCCGCATCCGCGGGCTGCACAAGGCCTTCGGCGATAACGTCGTGCTGGCCGGACTCGACCTGGATATCATGCCGGGCGAGTCGGTCGTCGTGATCGGCGGCTCGGGCACGGGCAAGTCGGTTCTGCTCAAGTGTGTCCTGGGTCTACTGACGCCGGACAGCGGCAGCATCCAGGTCGACGGCGAGGAGGTGGTCGGCCTCAACGGCAGCGACCAAGAGCGGGTACGGCGCAAATTCGGCATGTTGTTCCAAAATGCCGCCCTGTTCGATTCCATGACGGTGTGGGAGAACGTCGCCTTCGGCCTGATCCAAGGTCTCGGCCAGCCGCGTGCCGAGGCCCGGCAGATCGCGCTGCGCAAGTTGGCCGATGTGGGTCTGGGGCCCGAGGTCGGCGAGCTGTGGCCGGCCGAGCTGTCGGGCGGCATGCGCAAGCGGGTCGGTCTCGCCCGGGCGATCGCGACCGAGCCGGAGATCATTTTCTTCGACGAGCCGACCACCGGGCTTGACCCGATCATGAGCGACGTGATCAACGACTTGATCCTCAAATGCGTCAGCGAACTCGGCGCCACGGCGCTCTCGATCACCCACGATATGGCGAGCGCCCGAAAGATCTCGCACCGCATCGCCATGCTGTTCGGCGGCAAGATCATCTGGTTCGGCGAGACCGCCCAAATCGACGAATCGGGCAACCCCTACGTGGAGCAGTTCATCCACGGTCACGCCGAGGGACCGATCGAGATGCAGGTCCACGCCCCTTGATCGTCCCGGCCGCCCACTAGAGGTCGCCTTGGCCAAGCGCTCCGCCCGTTATGTCTGCCAATCCTGCGGCGCCGTCACCGGGCGCTGGGCCGGACGCTGCGAATCCTGCGGTGAGTGGAACTCCATCGTCGAGGAAGAGAGCTCCGGCGAGGCCGCGCCCGGCGGCCTGGGGGCCAGCCGCAAGACGGGGCGGTCGATCGATTTCGTCGACCTCAAGGGCGAGAGCGCGCCACTGAAGCGCCTGATCGCGGGCCTGGCCGAGTTCGACCGAGTGTGCGGCGGCGGCCTGGTGCCCGGCTCCACCGTGCTGATCGGCGGCGATCCCGGCATCGGCAAGTCGACCTTGCTGGTCCAGGTTCTGGCGGCGCTCGGCGGCAGCTCCGAGGCCGACGCGCCGGTCTATATCTCGGGCGAGGAGTCGATCGACCAAGTGCGCCTGCGCGCCCGCCGCCTTGGCATCGAGATGGCGCCGGTGCGCCTCGCGGCCGCGACCTCGGTACGCGACATATTGGCGAGCCTGGACCGGGCCGAGGCGCCGCGCGCGGTGGTCATCGATTCGATCCAGACCATGTTCGTCGATACCCTGGAGTCCGCGCCCGGCACGGTCGCCCAGGTGCGCGCCAGCGCCCAGGAGCTGACCCGCCTGGCCAAACGCCGGGGCTTTGCCCTGCTGCTGATCGGCCATGTCACCAAGGAGGGCGCCCTGGCCGGTCCCAAGGTGCTCGAGCATATGGTCGACACGGTGCTCTACTTCGAGGGCGAGCGCGGCCATCAGTTCCGCATCCTGCGCGCGGTCAAGAACCGCTTCGGGCCGACCGACGAGATCGGCGTCTTCGAGATGACCGACGGCGGCCTAGTCCAAGTGCCCAACCCCTCCGCCCTGTTTCTGGCCGAGCGCCAGGGCCAGGTCTCCGGCGCCTCGGTTTTCGCCGGGATCGAGGGCACCCGGCCCCTGCTGGTCGAGATCCAGGCGCTGGTCTCGCCCTCGCCGCTGGCCACGCCGCGACGCGCCGTGGTTGGCTGGGACTCGGCGCGCCTGGCCATGATCCTGGCGGTGCTGGAGGCCCGTTGCGGGCTGGTCTTGGCCGGCCGAGAGGTTTATTTGAACGTCGCCGGTGGCCTTAGGATCACCGAACCGGCAGCCGATCTCGCGGTCGCCGCCGCGCTGATCTCGGCGGCTTGCGGCGAGCCGGTGCCCGAGGAGCTGGTGGCCTTTGGCGAAATCGGCCTGTCGGGCGAAGTGCGCGCGGTCAGCCAAAGCGAGCTGAGGCTCAAGGAGGCGGCCAAGCTGGGCTTCACCCGAGCGCTCACGCCCAAGCGCCGCGGCGGTAGCGCGAAGGCGGAAGGGCTGACCCGGGTCGAGACCGGCCATGTGGCAGACCTGCTGGCCTTTCTGACCGGCGAGCCGGCCGCGCGCCGAGCGAGCCTCTAGTATGGTGGAACAGAAATAGATGGCATATAGGATCGCCTGTCCCAGGGCCTGGGTAGGAAGCGGCGCGCCGGCGGTGCCGGCCCACCGGCAAGCGTCGCTGACGCCCTCCAGACCCTGGGAGAGGCGACCGAAGGCGGGCTTTGCGCCCTCTCGGACGTCGTCGCGCGGCGCCTGTGGTGGGGTGGCACCACGGCGCACCGCGCTCCTAGCCGAGGGGGCGCAAAGCCCGTCCTATATGCCATCTATTTCTGTTCCACCATACTAGTTTCCTGGAGCCCCGATGGAACAGCTGCCATTCAATCCCACAGACGGCGCGGTCGTCCTGATCCTGGTGATTTCCGGGCTGATCGCCCTGGTACGCGGCTTCGTGCACGAGGTGCTCGGCCTCTTTGCTTGGATCGGCGCGGGGGTCGCCACCTACTACGGTATCGATTATGTCATTCCGATTGCCCGAGACATGGTGGAGAACCAGGCCTTGGCCGATATCGGCGCCGGGGTCGTGTTGTTTCTCATCGTACTGGTGTTCCTATCGCTCGCCACCAAGATCATCGCCGACAAAATTCGCGACTCTTCCCTGGGGACGCTCGACCGCTCGGTCGGCCTGCTGTTCGGACTGGTGCGTGGCATCGTGGTGATTTGCGCCGCCTGGATCGTGATCGTCATGGTAGTTCCGAAAAAGGAGATGCCACCCTGGCTGACTGAGGCCCGCACCCTGCCCCTCATCGAAACCGGCGCCGCGCGACTCCGAGCGCTCATTCCCGAGCACCTTTTGCCCGAAAAGGCGCCCGAGCTGGATCAAACCCTCGACCTGGGAACCCAGGGAATCAGCCGGATTTTGGTCCCACCCGCGAAAGAGCCTGTACAGGAGGACGCAACGGGGTATAACGACGCCGAGCGAACGGGAATGGACAGACTTCACGAGTCAGTTGAGTGACAGCGCGTTGATCGACCGAACAGAGCCGGAGCGCGAATCATGATCGGCACCAATCCCTTCGACGACGACAAGCTGCGCGAGGAGTGCGGCGTCTTCGGCATGTACGGCGACTTTCAGGCCGCGCCCCACGCGGCGCTCGGCTTGCACGCCCTGCAGCACCGCGGCCAGGAGGCCGCCGGCCTGGTCTCTTGCGACGGCGAGCAGTTCCACGCCCACCGGGACCTTGGCCAGGTCGGCGACATCTTCTCCAATCCACAGGTCATCGAGCGCCTTGCCGGCAATTCGGCGATCGGCCATGTGCGCTACTCGACGACCGGCGACACGGTGCTGCGCAACGTGCAGCCTTTGTTCGCCGACCTCAACTTCGGCGGCTTCGCGCTGGCCCACAACGGCAACCTGACCAATGCAAGGCAGCTGCGCCAGCGCCTGGTCGAGACCGGCTCCCTGTTCCAGTCGACCACCGACACAGAGGTTCTGGTCCACCTGGTTGCGACCTCGCGGGCCGGCAGCGTGATCGACCGGGTGATCGCGGCCTTGCGCCAGATCGAAGGCGCCTACTCAATCGTTGGCCTGACCCAGTCTTGCGTGATCGGCGTGCGCGACCCCTTGGGCGTGCGCCCCATGGTGCTCGGTCGGCTCGACAACAGCCACATCGTGACCTCGGAGACTTGCGCGCTGGACATCATCGGCGCCCAGTACGTGCGCGACGTGGAGCCTGGCGAGATGGTCGTGCTGGATGACAGCGGCGTGCATTCCCTGCGCCCCTTCCCGCCCAGCAAGAGCCGCTTTTGCATCTTCGAGCACATCTACTTTGCGCGGCCGGACTCGGTCATGGAAGGCACCAGCGTCTACGACTCTCGCAAGGCGATCGGCGCCGAGCTGGCGTGCGAGAGCCACGTGCCGGCCGACGTGGTGATCCCAGTGCCCGATTCCGGCGTTCCTGCGGCGATCGGCTATGCCCAGGCCGCCGAGATCCCGTTCGAGCTGGGCATCATCCGCAACCACTATGTGGGGCGCACCTTCATCGAGCCGGCCCAGCATATCCGCCACCTAGGGGTCAAGCTGAAGCACAACGCCAACAGCGCGATCCTGTCTGGGCGACGGGTGGTTCTGGTTGACGATTCGATCGTGCGCGGCACAACCTCGATCAAGATCGTCGAGATGGTGCGCGCGGCCGGCGCGACCGAAGTTCATATGCGCATCGCATCGCCGCCGACCACCCACTCCTGCTTCTACGGCATCGACACGCCCAAGCGTAAAGAGCTTCTGGCCGCCAACATGTCGGTCGAGGAGATGGCCGGGCACATCGGCGTCGACAGCCTGGCCTACATCTCGCTCGACGGGCTCTACCGGGCGATGGGTGAGCAGGGGCGCGACACCAAGTCGCCGCAATACTGCGACGCCTGCTTTACCGGCGACTATCCGACCCGCCTGGCCGACCGCGAGGACCGCCAGGAGGACGCGCAGCTGACCCTACTGGCCGAGCTGGCCTGATCGTTCCACCCCAATGATCATCCGTTTCGTCCATGGCTTTGTGGCGGTCGTCGGCGCGCTTGGCGCGGGCCAGTTCCCGGCCTTCTACCAGCAATATCTGCAGCGCCTAGGCGGCCGTCTGGATCAGGCCGAGAGCGACGTCGGGCGCCTTATCGAGGATGCCCAGCGCCTGGGCCGCACCCTGGATGCCTACATCAGCGAGCTGATGGAATCTGGCAGCGAGGCGGCCCGTCAGGCTGCAATCCGCGAGCTCGAGCGGGTCGACAATGCCGGCGCCCTGGCAAACGCCTACGAGCGCCTCAGCAGCGCGCAACCCTGGGAGCGGCCGGTGGTCTTTGCCGACACCTTCGACCCCGCGGTCGCCAAGGACACCATGGCGGCCTTCCAGCCTGCCTTTCAGCTGACCACTGAGTCCCTGGCCCATGGCGCGGTCGGCATGCTAGTTGCACTCGGCCTCTACACACTTGCGGAAGTCGGCGCACGGCGCCTCTCCCAAAGGATAAGGAAGCAGGAAGCGACATGAGCGAGTCCAATCCATTGGGCGGCCGCCTGGCCGGCCGCATCGCTCTCGTGACCGGCGCCTCGCGTGGCATCGGCGCGGAGGTCGCTAAACGCTACGCCAAGGAGGGCGCCCAGGTGATCCTGGTGGCGCGCACTCAAGGCGGCCTCGACGAGGTCGGCGAAGCCATGCTCGAGATTGGCGATCAGCAGCCGGTCATGGCGCCATTGGACCTGCGCGACGGCGAGATGGTCGACCGGCTCGGTGCCTCGATTTACCAACAGTTCGGCCGGCTGGACGTGCTGGTCGGCAACGCCGGCGTGCTCGGCACCCTGTCGCCGGTCGGGCATATCGCGCCCAAGGTTTGGGACGAGACCATCGCGGTCAATCTGACCGCCAACTGGCGGCTGCTGCGCAGCCTGGATCCCTTGCTGCGCCAATCTGAGGCCGGCCGGGCGATCTTCGTGACCTCGGGCGCGGCCAGGTCGCCCAAGGCCTACTGGGGGGCCTATGCCGCCAGCAAGGCGGCGCTCGAGACCTTGGTCATGGCCTATGCCGCGGAGATCACCAAAACCAACGTCAAGGCCAACATCATCGACCCGGGCCGCAGCCGCACCGCCATGCGTGCCCAGGCCTACCCGGGCGAGGATCCCATGACCCTGGTCCACCCCTCCGAGATCACCGAGGCCTTCGTCGAGCTCGCCACCGCCGACTGCCAACGCTCGGGCGAGGTTGTACCGGTCTACTGAACCCCGGTCTCAAAAATCGATACTGATCTCGATCCCGAAGACGGCGGCATCGTCGATCTCGCCGGTGCCGCCGGGGTTGAAGACGTACTGGAAATCCGGCGTGATGTAGAACCAGGGCGCGAGCTGGAGCCGGTGGTTGAGCTCGAGCACCAGCTCGTAGCTTTGGTCCGGCAAATCGTCGCTGAACAAACCGTAGTAGAGCCCAAGTGCGGTGATGTCCCGGTCGCGCTCGGGAATCAGGCCTTCGTAGACCAAGCCGCCATAGGCCGCGAAGGGTAGCGTGTTGACGCTTTCCAAGGGCGCTACAGTCAAGATCGCCCAGGGCGTCAGGCCCTGTCGGCTTTGGGTATCTTCCCGGTAGATCAGCTGCTCGGCCATGGCGTAGAAGCCGTAGTTGCCATCGCGCCGGCGCAAGGGATCGTCGAGGCGCGTGAAGTCGCTGCTGTCGAAGTAGGCGCCGAGCGCATAATGGCCCGGCAGGGGGCCGCCATTGTGACTATCGCCGAGGTCCGGCCGGAGCCCAACTTGGGCGATGGCCAACACGCCGTCACTGGGATTGAAGGTGAAGTCAACGCCATGACTGCCGTCGTCCTGAACCGAGGGATCGGCATTGTAGGCAGCCAAGGACAGGTAGAGGTCCTTGCGCGGATGCAGAGTCACCCGCACACCCCACTGAGAAAAGGGATCTTCGGTGTATGAAGGAATGTTGATGTCGAAGCTCTCAGGATTGCCGTTTATTGCACCGCCGACGTAATAGTCGAAGACAGTAGCCGCGGCGAATGTCGCGCCGGTCGTGATGCGCCCGAGCGCGATGTTCACCGAGTCGTGCCAGAGCGATTGCTCGAGAAAGAGCGCGCTAAGGCGCACGTCGTTGCCAGTGAAAATCTGCGAGGCGGTGAAAATGTTGCCGATATCATCAGCCGAAAGATCCCGACCGTCGCTCCAGGAGCCGGCGGCGTAGAGGCTCAAGCCCTGGAGGCCGGCCAATGTCCCAAGATCGAATTCAAGAGAGCCGTAGAGCACGGCGGCATAGGCTTCGCCATGGGACAGGCCACCAATCGGGTTGGCCAGCAGGTCGGTGGTGTAGTTGGCCTCAGGAGTCACACCCTCTTTTTTGAGAGCACTCCGTGCGCCGCCCCAATCGCCGGTTGCCGTGTCCTGCGCCAGCCAGGCCGCAAGGGTGTCGTCGGCCGAAGCGCCGTCGGCGCCGCCAACGAGCGCGCATAAAGCCACGCCGGCCAAAACACCCCTTGAGATCACGGCCACAGTCGCCCCCGCAAAACAGTTCGGGAGTCTGAAGCGGTCAGTGGTCGTGCGCAAGCGGCAAGGAAGGAGACCTCAGTCCTTGGCGTAGGGGTTCTTCCCTTTGCGCAGACGCAAACGAAGCGGCGTGCCGGGTAGGGCAAAGGTCTCGCGCAGGCTCTTTTCCAGATAGCGCAGATAAGAATCCGGCAGCTCGGACGGCCGGGTGCAGAAAATTGCGAAGGTCGGCGGCCGGGACTTGGCCTGGGTCATGTATTTAAGGCGCAGACGCCGACCTTGGGGCGCGGGCGGCGGATGGGCCTGACTGGCACCCTCCAGCCAGCGGTTCAACTCGGCAGTCGGGATGCGCCTGTTCCACACGTCGTAGGCCGCTAGGACCGCATCCATCAAAGCTTCCAGCTTGCTACCCTGCAAAGCCGAGAGCATGACAAGGGGAACCCCCTTAACCTGGGTCAAGGAGGTCGCGAGCCGGTCGTCGATTGCCCGCCGGGTGGCCGCTCGATCCTCGCAGAGATCCCACTTGTTGACCGCGATCACCAGGGCGCGGCCTTCATCGATGACCTGGCGGGCAATGGTCAGGTCCTGCTTTTCCAGGGGCATTTGAGCATCGATCACGAGCACCACGACTTCGGCGAAACGCACGGCGCGCAAGGCATCGGCGACCGACAGCTTCTCGAGTTTCTGGGTGACACGCGGCCTGCGCCTGAGACCCGCCGTATCGACCAAATGCAGAGCCCGGCCCTTGTAGCTCCAGTCGACCGTGATCGCGTCGCGGGTGATGCCGGCTTCGGGACCGGTCAGCAGGCGCGGCGCGCCGATTAGCGCGTTGACCAATGTCGACTTGCCGACGTTGGGCCGACCGACGATGGCAAGCTGCAGCGGGCCCGCTTCTTGAGGCTCAGCCTCCTCTGGCTCAGCTTCTACCTCATCAGGTGCGCGCAGCGCCGTAAGCGCGTCGTGCAGGTCGGCCAGGCCCTCGCCGTGCTCGGCCGAGATCGGCACCGGATCGCCCAGGCCAAAGGCGTAAGCCTCGGCCAAGCCGGACTCGCCCTTGCTGCCCTCGCACTTGTTGGCGACCACGATCACCGGCGTGTCGTCCCGGCGCAGCCAGCGCACGAAGTGCTCGTCCTGAGGCGTCACGCCAGCCCGGCCATCGATCAGAAAAAGCGCCACGTCGGCGTCTCTTAAGGCCTGTTCTGTCTGGGCGCGCATGCGACCTTCGAGACTGTCGTCGAAGGCCTCCTCCAATCCGGCGGTGTCGATCACCCGGAAGCTCAAGTCGTAGAGGCTGCCCTCGGCCTCGCGCCGGTCGCGGGTCACCCCCGGCTCATCGTCGACCAAGGCAAGGCGGCGGCCCACCAGGCGGTTGAACAGGGTCGACTTACCGACATTCGGCCGCCCGATGATGGCGACGGTGAAGGGCGCTTGGGGCATGATCGGGTTAGCGCAGAGCGACCAGCTCGGCGTCGTCCATCACGAAATAGAGCGTGCGCTCGGCGATCACAGGCGCGACCGCCGGGGTGCCCGGAAGATCTATGGTGCCGAGCGGGCTGCCGTCATAGGGCGAGATCGAAACCGCGACGCCGTGGGAGCCGGCGATGATCAAGCGGTTGCCAGCCAGGATCGGGCCGACCCAGCGGATCGGGTCTTCCTTGTCCTCCGGGTCTTCGAACTGGGGCAAGGGCCGAACCCAGCGGATCCGGCCGTCCCGGCGCCACAGACAAACCACCTGGGCATCGTTGGTTAGAAGATAGATGAAATCCCCGGCGACCCAGGGCATCTGTACGCCGCCCAGTTCGGCGTCCCAAACCCGCTCGCCGCGCCTCAAATCGATTGCCGCCATGGTGCCGGAGTGGCTGACCGCGAGAACCACGTCACGGTCGATCACCGGAAGGCCACGGATGTGCGCCAAGTCGCCGATCGGGTCGACCCGGTTGATCGCCGAGAGGCCGTCGGTCCAAAGCACCCGCCCGTTCTCGGCCAGCATGGAGAAAATCTCGCCCGAGGAGTACGGCACGATCACGGTCGAACCGGCGACCGCCGGGCTGGCCGCGCCCAAAAGGTGCGCTGTCTCCTGAATGCCGCTGTGCTCCCACAAGCGGCGGCCGTCGTCGGCCGCGAGCGCGAAAGCCCGATTGTCCAAGGTAATGACATAGACCCGCTCGCCGCTCACTGTCGGCGCCGCGCGCATCGGTCCAGGCACCTGCTGGGACCACACGATGTTGCCGTTGCCGGCGTCGAGCGCGAAGACCATGCCGAAGCCTGTGGTGACGAAAAGCCGGTCGTTGTAGAACGCCAGGCCGCCGCCGAAAAATCCGTCGTCCTCCTCGTCGATCTCCAGGTCGACTTCCCACAGGACCCGGCCGTTCGAGGTGTCGAAGGCGCTGATCAGCGAGCGGGAATCCATGGTGAAGACCCGGTTGCCGAACACGATCGGTTGGGCCAGAACTTGGCGGTCATCGTCAGAGCCGTCGCCGATGCTGACCCGCCAGACCTCGCGTGGCTGGTCGGTCAGCTCCAGGTGATACATGGCGTGGGTTGGCACGCCGCCAGCCTGGCTCCAATCTGCGTTGGTGTAGGGTTTAGGCAGCAGGACCTCCAGATTGGCCAGCGCCGGGTCGGATTCCAGGCTCTGGTTGAAGGTCATGATCGAGATCCGCTTGCCGGGCAGCGGCGGCTCTTCGCTAGAGAAAAAGTCGAACTGCTCGCAGCCGCTCAGCAAAACAGCGGTGATCCCTGCCAAGGTCCAGGCCAGTGTGCGCCGGCCGACCATGGCTATTCCTCCAGCGCGGCCAACATGCGCGCCGCGCGGCCGCGCACACCGACAGGAGCGGTCGGATCGTCGGCGATCAGCGTGTAGAGCGATGTCGCCCGGGCCTGGTCGCCCTGGCGCAAGGCGATCGCCGCGCTCAGCTCCATGGCGAGTGGCCGATAGGCATTGCCTGCCTCGGTCAAGGGCTGCAGCTTGGCTTCCAGGGCCGCCGCATCGCCGTCGTTGATCTGATGCATCACAGACAGCAGCGTCGCGACCCCTCGGAAGGCCGGGCTGGTGGCGCTGTCGGCGGCAAGCCGGTCCCAGATCGCCACGGCGGCGGCAACATCGTCGTCCGCGGCTAGAAGGCGGGCTTCGTTGAAGGACGCAAGCACCCCGTAGCCGCCGCCCTCGGACGAAAGGGCACCGAGCTCAGCGACCGCCCCCAGATCGTCGCCTTCGTTCAACAGAGTGAGGGCGTTGGTGAAGCGTTCGGAACTCTCCAGGCGCTGGTTCTGCTGCCAGGTCTGCCAAACCTGGAAGCCCACGGTCACTAAGAGGATGATCGCAGCGGCCGCCGCGACGGGCTTCCAGTAGCGGTGCGCCATCTCTGTCGCACGGTCGCGACGGAGGTCCTCATCTACTTCCTTGAATATGTCTGACACGACCAGTCCGGCTCCAGTTTATGAGCGCTTCGTTGGTTTCGGGAGCGACTGCTCCCGATACAGGCTTGGGCGCTGCCTTGCAATAGAGAATGGGTCGCCGAAGGGCTCGGCTTGCGCAACCGTGAAGCCAAGCGCCGATGGGTGGGGCCCAGCCGGCGAGCTTCTTCTATTGAAGATTGACCGTGCGATGGCAATTACACTAATGATTGGGAATTGCTCGAGTATTGGAGTGTTTCGTCTAGGGCGCCTCGCGACCTGCGGGTCTCATATTTGGGCCGAAATTTCCCCGATTTGCGCCATCGAACACGCCGACTCGCTGGACGTGAGACTCGATTTGGTAGACACTAGGACCCATATACCTCGTCAATGAACATAAAAAAGGGGCCGATTGCGCAGATGGGGAAACTGCACCGTTTACGGGACGTTGGGCGTCCCGCACGCCGTCCTCACAGACAGACTTTCTTCAGTCGCGCCGAGCTCAATCAGCTACTCTCTCTCTATAGCCGCCGGGTCATGAGCGGCGAATGGCGCGACTATGCGATCGACCAACAGGGCGATACGGCCATGTTTTCGGTCTATCGTCACGCCCACGAGCGCCCGCTCTATACGATTGCGAAGAAATCCGGGGCAAATGGTCGTGGAACCGAGTTTTGGGTGTGCCGCGACCGCGAGCGGCTGGCGAGCACCGCGTGCCTCGCCGAGGCTTTGACGGTCTTCCGACCGGCCTTGCGCGTGGTCAGTTGAGCCCTACATCGAGGCTTAGTTAAACAGCAAAAGCACCGCGGCGAGCACCGCGACGCCAACCACGATGCCCTGTATCCAATGAAGGGCCCGCCGGCTGCCATCGTGGCGCAAGCGGCTTTGCGTAACGGATCGATACATGGCCGTCTCCCCAAGCATCGGCCTGCCGCGCTCTAGCCCGCGACATTCCCAGTATCTCCAGTACCCGGAGATACTATAGCACGTTTTCGTCAGCCCGCATCCATCGTCTTGTCGGGCCTCGATCGATCGGGCAAGCTTGGCCGATGGAGACGTTGCGGGAGAGGCTGCCATGAGCGATGCGGGGCGAGGCCATCACGACATGGGTGGGCTGCCAGCTGGTCCGGTTGAGCGCGATGAGCACGACTACGCGCTGTGGGAGAAGCGGGTCGACGCCCTGATGATGTTGCTCGCCAGGCAAAAGCCGCCGCTGCTGCGGGTCGACGAGTTGCGCCGGGGCATCGAGCAGCTCGGCGCCAAGGCTTACGAAGAGATGACCTATTACGAGCGCTGGATGGCCTCGATCACCCATGTGCTTCTCAGCCGCGGCGTGATCACCAGCGACGAGCTCGGCCGCAAGATGGCCGAGGTCGAGGCGCGCCACCAGGCATCGGCGCCGTGAGCAGCCGCTTTTCTCCAGGCGACCGCGTACGGGTACGGTTGGCCTTTCCGTCGGGCCATATACGTACGCCATTCTATGCCCGTGGCAAGCGTGGCGTTGTGGAGCGCATCTGCGGTGCCTTCGCCAACCCCGAGGAGCTTGCCTTCGCCCGGGACGGCCTGCCGGAACGTCCGCTCTATCGGATCCGCTTCGCCCAGCGGGAGCTCTGGCCGAACTACGATGGCGTGGCCCACGACACGGTCGACATCGAAATATTCGAGCACTGGCTGGAGCCCGATCATGACTGACGCCCACGCACCTCACGCCCATCGGCCCGACCAGGACGGACCCTTGACCTACTACCAGGTCATGGAGGAGGCGGTCCGCGAGCTTTTGATCGAAAAGGACCTGTTCAACGCCGACGACGTGCGCGCCGCGGTCGAGGCGATGGACGCGCGCAGCCCCGCCGTCGGCGCCAAGGTGGTGGCACGGGCCTGGTGCGATCCGGATTTCAAGGAGCGCCTTCTGGCCGACGGAACCGCGGCGTGCGAGGAGCTCGGCATCGAGATGGGAACCTTGCGTCTGGTTGTGGTGGAGAACGAGGCCAGGCTGCACAATGTCATCGTCTGCACCCTTTGCTCCTGCTACCCGCGCAATCTGCTGGGCCTGCCGCCGGATTGGTACAAGCAGCGCGCCTACCGCTCCCGGGTGGTGCGCGAGCCACGCGCGGTGCTGCGCGAATTCGGCACGGAGATACCGGACGATTGGACGCTCCGGGTGCACGACAGCACCGCCGATATGCGCTACATGGTTCTGCCCGCCCGACCGGCCGGTACCGAAGGCTGGCCCGAGGAAAAGCTCGCCGAGCTGGTCACCCGGGACTGCATGATCGGAGTGACCCTGCCGAAGGCGCCCTAGATCAGCATGCTTTGATGGTCAGTCCCTGGGGCAGCACCGTCCTGGCGTTGCCGCAGGCTTGGTCGAGCTGAGCTTGCGTGAGGCCGCTCGCCCCTGCCAGAAAGGCATCGGAAAGATCGGCCCCGGACAGGCGCGCGCCGCTTAGATCGGCCCGGGGCATGAAGGCGCGCAACAGAGTGTTCGTGAGATCGCTGCCCGAGAGGTTGGCCACGATCAATTGAGCGCCGACCAGGTTGGCGCCCGAGAGATCGGCACCCGAAAGGTCGCTTTGGGCCAACTCAGTCATCTCCAGGCGCGCGCCGGCCATGCGGGCCCCGGCCAGGCTGGCGTTGCCGAGGCTGGCGCCGGTCAGATCGGCCCCTTCGAGCCGTGCGCCGCCCAGGTGGGCCCGGGTCAGGCGCGCGCGCACCAGCGTGGCGTCGGTTAAATTGGCCTTGGCCAGATTGGCATCGAGCAGATCGGCAGTAGTGAGATCGGCGCCGCCGAGGTCGGCTTGCAGCAGGTTCGACACCGCCAGGCCAGCGCCCTTGAGACGGGCGCCGCGGAGATTCGCCATGGAGAGGTCGGCGCCGGCAAGGTCGGCGCGCGTCAAGTCGCGGCCGGCCAGCAGGGCCTCGCGCAAATCGCAGTCCCGGCAGGAGCCGCTATCGTTGAGGCGTGCCAAGTGGTCGGCCTCGAAGGCGCCGGCGCCCGAGCCAAGGACGCAGAACAGCACCGCCAGCACGCTCCAGGGGCGCGCGCGACCTGGCGCGGGTCTGGCTGGTCTCCAGAGGCTCACCACGGCTATCCCCAGGCTTATTGAGGGCCGAGCTTGGAAGAGTGACCGAAGGTCGGGCCGAGCACAAGCATGGGCGACCGCGGGGTGACCCGCCGGTCGCTCTAGTTTGCCCTTTCGGGAGCCTAGGGACGGCCGGCGGTCAGCGCCGCTTCAGCCTGCCCCTTCGTCCAAGCCCCGGGCCTATCCCCGGCGCCAGGTACTGGTCTGCCGGCAGCGCCGGCACACCCGGTCGCCGGCCCATTCGGACATGAAAGGCTCGCTGCACATCAGGCAGCGCCGCTCCTTGGCCTCTGTCGCCTCTGGCTGCTGTTTTTCGGTTTTTTGCTTCATCAATTAGATATGGGTCGCGAAGCTCTAATTTCAAGGAATTTCAATGGGTTGAGCTGAACCGCAAGGATCTGCGCGCTTGTGAAGCAAAGCCTGTATCAACGCTTGTTCCCCTGAAGGCCCATCTCGATGTTTGATAGATCCATTCTCAATTTCACTTGACATATTTTCTATTTAGATATATCTATATTGGACTTAAGAGAGATAGCCAGATGAACGAACTCGAGAGATTCCCACGACCCTCCGTTACGATCGACTTGATATTGATGAGCCTATCAGGCCGGTCCATGACCGTCCTTCTGCAGCTGCGATCGAGCGCACCCTTCGAGGGACTCTGGGCCTTGCCCGGCGGGTTCGTGCACATCGACGAAAGCCTCGACGATGCCGCAGCCCGCATCCTCGTGGATAACGCCCGCTTGAAGAGCACCTGGGTCGAGCAGCTCTACAGCTTTGGCGCTCCGGAGCGCGATCCTAGAGGCCGGGTCATCACCGTTGCCTATTTCGCTCTCGTGCCGGCCCAGACCCTTGAGCAAGCGGTAAGGAGCGCTTCGGACCTGACCGTTGCCAAGCTGAAGGTTCCCTGGCCCGGCGAGGCGGGCGGCAGCGTCTTCGCCCTCGGTCAGGAAGGCGAGCCACTGTCGCTCGCCTTCGATCACGCCGAGATTCTCGGCATGGCCGTCAAGCGCCTGCGCGGCAAGCTCGCCTACACAAAGATCGCTTTCGCCCTGTTGCCTCCACTGTTCACCCTCCGCGAGCTACAGAACGTGCATGAAGCCATTCTCGATCAATCCCTGAACAAGCCGGCCTTTCGGCGCCGTCTGCTCGACAGAGGTTGGATGGCGCCGACCGGCGAACGGGAGAGCGGCACGGTGTTTCGACCGGCCGAGCTCTATCGCGTCGTAACGGATCGCGACGCCCAGCACTAAGCCCATCAAAGGAGACTTGAACGATGGCAACCATTCTCAGCTTCGGCCCTCTGGCCCTGTTCAGAAGCGAGGCCAGCAGCCACGTCATCTACTATCAAAACGGACAGATGACACAGTCGGGACCTGGTCTTGCCTTCTGGTTCCTGAAGGAACGTGCATCGATCATCGAGCTTCCTATGGATGACCGGCAAACCACCTTGTTCGTGAAAGGTCACAGTCAGGACTTTCAGGAGATCGCCGTGCAAGGCACGGTGATTTGGCATATCACCAAACCGGAGAAGCTCGCGGGCCGCGTCGACTTCACGCTCGACCTGGCGAGCGGCGGCTACAACGCCGACCCGATTGGTAAGATCGAAGGCAGGGTCGCTGCCCTGGCCGAGCAAGCCGCCATGGCGTATCTCGAGGAAGCCCCGGTGCGCACTCTGCTGGATAGCGGTGTAGAGCCACTGCGCGCGCGACTGGAAGCCTTGCTGCTTGAAGCGCCCGTGCTCAAAGACATTGGGGTTCAGGTGGTCGGCCTCAATCTCGGCCGTTTGGCGCCCTCGAAAGAGCTTGAGCGCGCACTTCAGACGCCGACTTTCGAAAGCCTCCAACAGAAGGCGGATGAGGCGATGTTCCAACGTCGGGCGCTGGCGGTCGACAAGGAGCGTGCCATCGCGGAGAACGAGCTCGCAAACAAGACAGAGCTGGCGCGCCGGGAGAACGAGCTCATCGAGAAGGAGGCTGAAAACGCGCGCGCCCGCGCATCCGCCGCCGCGGAAGCCAACGGCATCGAGGCCGCGGCGGAGGCCGGGCGCATCAAGCAGGTCGAGGGCGCGCGCACGGACGCGGAGCGCGATCGTACCGCGATCTACCGGGATCTGCCGCACGATGTCTTGATGGGGCTTGCCGCACGGGAGTTCGCCAAGAAGCTCAAGACGATCGAGCATCTCAATGTCAGTCCCGACCTCTTGGCCATGCTAACGGCGGAGCTGGGCAAAGCGCGCACGCCGTCCTTGCCAGGTTAGTCCGGCGAGGAAGGTTGACACACCATGACAAGCAACCCGCCACGCGCCGTCTTCGTGACGCGGGAGACCGATTACCAGCTCTTGCTCGCGCGGCACGCGACGCGCGAGCAAGCCCGCTTCTTTCTAAAGACCCGCGGCCAATCGCTGGAAGAACTGGAATCACGCCATCAACGCTTCGAGAGGGCGCTGCACCTTGCCCGCGGGTCCGTGCCGCGGGAGTGGCGGCAGACCAGCGTCTTGCGAAAGGACTTCGATCGATTCCTCTTTGGGCCCGAGGACGTCATCGTGGCGGTCGGACAAGATGGGCTGGTCGCCAACATCGCGAAGTATCTCAATGAGCAGCCGGTCCTTGGCATCAATCCCGACAGCAGCCTCTATGACGGGATGCTGGTCCGCTTCACGCCCGAGCAAGCGACCCGCTTGCTGCCGGGCATTCCTTACGGCGACTGCGGCTTCGAACATTTGACCATGGCCGAGGCGAAGCGCGACGATGGCGAGCGGATCGTCGCGCTGAACGAGGTCTTCATCGGTCACGCCAGCCATCAATCGGCGCGCTATGAGGTTCAAGTCGATGATCGCCGGGAGTTTCAATCCTCCAGTGGCCTGATCGTCGCAACGGGCACCGGCGCGTCGGGCTGGGCCCGTTCGATCATGGAATCGACCGGCATCAAGCTACCGCTTAGTCGCGATGAGCGTGCGCTCGACTACTTTGTGCGCGAGCCCTTTCCCAGCGTTGCCAACGCGACAACGATTCGCGCAGGGCGGATCGACCTGTCGGACCACTTGACCGTGGTCTCGCGGTTGAACGACGGCGGGGTGGTTTTCGCCGACGGTATCGAGCAGGATTTCTTGAGCTTCGATTGGGGACGGACGATCAAGGTCGGCGTCGCCGAGAGAGCGGTTCACCTGGTCACGTGTAGCTGAGGCATCCGTCGAGGCCAACCAGGCCCTACTCCCACTCGATCGTCCCCGGCGGCTTTGACGTCACGTCGTAGACCACCCGGTTGATGCCGCGTACCTCGTTGATAATGCGCGTCGCCGTGGCGGCCAGGAACTCGTGGTCGAAGGGATAGGACTCCGCCGTCATGCCGTCGGTCGAGGTGACCGCGCGCAGGGCGCAGACGTGGTCGTAAGTGCGCGCGTCGCCCATCACGCCGACACTGCGCACCGGCAGTAGGGCGGCGAAGGCCTGCCAGATGGCGTCGTAGAGACCGGCCTTGCGGATCTGGTCCAGATAGATCGCGTCGGCCTTGCGCAGCAGCGCGCACTTCTCGGCGGTCACCGCGCCGGGGATGCGGATCGCCAGGCCCGGGCCCGGGAAGGGGTGGCGCCCGACCAGGCTCTGGGGCAAGCCGAGCTCCCGGCCGAGCGCGCGCACCTCGTCCTTGAAGAGCTCGCGCAGGGGCTCGACCAGGGCCATGTTCATGCGCTCGGGCAGGCCGCCCACGTTGTGGTGGGATTTGATCGTGACGCTGGGTCCGCCGATGAAGGACACCGATTCGATGACGTCCGGATAGAGCGTGCCCTGGGCCAGAAAGCCGGCGCCGCCAAGACTGTTCGCCTCCTCCTCGAAGACGTCGATAAAGGTCGCGCCGATGATCTTGCGCTTGGCCTCCGGGTCCTCGACGCCGGCCAGCTTGCCGAGGAAGAGGTCGCTTGCGTCCCGGTGCACCAGGGGAATGTTGTAGTGGCCGCGGAACAGCTCGACCACCTCCTCCGCCTCACCCTGGCGCAGCAAGCCGTGATCGACGAAGATGCAGGTCAGCTGATCGCCGATCGCCTCGTGAATCAAGACCGCCGCGACCGCGGAATCGACCCCGCCGGAAAGCCCGCAGACCACCTTGCCGTCGCCCACTTGGGCCCGCACCTGCTCGACCGCCTGGCGCCGAAAGGCGGCCATGGTCCAATCGCCGCCACAACCGGCCAGGCGGGCGAAATTCTCCAACAGGCGCCCGCCGTCGGGCGTATGCACGACTTCCGGATGGAACATCACACCGTAGTAGCGCCGGGCTTTATCGGCGATGACCGCAAAGGGCGCCCCTTCCGAGCTGCCGAAGACCTTGAAACCGGGTGGCAGCCCGGTCACCCGGTCGCCGTGGCTCATCCACACCTGGTGCCGCTCGCCCGGCCGCCACAGGTCGTCGGTCAGATCCAAATCTGCGCTCATTTCCACGAAGGCCTTGCCGAACTCCCGATGGTCGGAATACTCCACCTCGCCGCCCAGCTGATTCACCATGGTCTGCTGGCCGTAGCAAATGCCGAGCAGGGGCACGTCCATCTGGAACACGAGCTCGGGCGCGCGCGGCGTATCGGCTTCCTTCACCGAGCTCGGCCCTCCCGACAGCACGATCGCCTTGGGCGCGAAGGCACGAATTCGCTCGACATCGGCGTTGAAGGGAAAGATCTCGCAGTAGACCCCAGCCTCGCGCAGGCGCCGGGCGATCAGCTGGGTTACCTGGGAGCCGAAGTCGAGGATCAGTATCTTGTCGTCCATTTGCTGCCCTTGTCGCTATTTTGGATCGGCCGTCTCGAGCCAGGCCGGCAGATCGCTCCAACCGTAGGCGGTCTCGTCAAGCAGCGTGCCGGCAAAAGCTTCTCGACGCTCGGCCATCTGGCGCCCACCCATGGCCTCGTAGAAGTAACGTGTCGGGTTCGCCGAGAGGACCCAGAGCGCCGCTGCCTGATAGCCTTGCCCAGCCAGCCAGCGGAACTGCTCGGTCAGCAGTTGCCGGCCAATGCCCCGGCCCTGCCAGTCAGGATCCACGTAGAGGGTATAAACCTCGGCGCCTCCGTCGGGCAGGCCACGGCGGCCAGGCCCACAGCTGCCGAAACCGACGATCATACGGTCCGGCGCCTCGGCTACCAGGGTGGTCTCGCGCGCGGCCATGGAGGCCAGACCTCGGCGCCAAATCATGGTTTGGCGCGCCGGCTTAAGGCCGAGCAGATAGTCGTGCGGCACCAACCCGGCATAGGTCGTGCGCCAGGTCTCGATATAGACCCGGGCGATCCCGCCTGCATCGGAGGGTGTCGCCGGCCGCACCACGACCTTGCTCATGGCCCGACCTTGCGCTGGAAGACAGCCAGGTAGAACCCGTCCGTGCCGTGCCGAAGAGGTGTCAGCAGCAGCGCTGGGCATTCGTCCCCTGGGTATGGTGTTTCGAGCTGCTCGCGCCAGAGATCGCCAAGCGGCAGCGCGCGGTAATCCGGCCGCTCCGTTAGAAAGGTTGTCGCCTGATCTCGGTTTTCCGGCGGCAGCAGTGAGCAGGTGGCATAGATCAAGCGGCCGCCCGGACGCAGCAGACCGGCGGCAATTCTCAGGATTTCCGCCTGACTTTGCGTATACTGCTCCAGCCGGGCCGCGGTTAGGCGCCAGCGGGCGTCCGGTTGTCGGCGCCAGGCACCACTGCCCGAGCAGGGTGCGTCGACCAGCACCCGATCGAAGCTGCCGGCTTCCTGGTCAAGCCAGGGATCGCCGTCGACCAGGACGCGGGTCTCGACAAAGTCCACACCGGCCCGGGCAAGGCGCGGGCCGGCGCGCTCCAAGCGCCGGGCGTCCAGATCAAGCGCCACCAGACGCCCCTCGCCGCCCTGGGTCATCGCCAAGGCCAAGGCCTTGCCGCCGGCCCCGGCGCAGAGGTCGGCGACTGAGAGGCCGGGTCGAGCATCGCTCAACAGGGCGACCAGCTGTGAGCCCTCGTCCTGGACTTCGAAAAGGCCATCGCGGAAGGCTTTGAGAGCCGGTAGGGCGTGGCGAGCAGTCACTCTGAGGCCCCAGGGCGAGAAGGGCGTCGGCGCGCTCTCGATGCCCTCCTCGGCGAGCGCCTGACGTACCGCGGCACGTTCGGCCTTGAGCAGGTTAACCCGAAGATCGAGCGGTGCCGTATGGCCGAGCGCTAAGATCTCCTGGTCGTCGCCCAGGGCCTCCCGAAGACCGGGCAGCAGCCACTCGGGGACCTCGAGGCGAACCCAGTCAGGCTGTTCCGTGTGGTCGAGCTCGGCGCCGTCGAGCTGCTCCAGCAGCGCCCGTTCAGCGGACTCCAATGGGGGCGGATGATAGGTATCGCCATCGAACAAGCTGGCGATCTCAGCCCCGCCCAGACCTTGAGCGAGAGTGAGTTCGGCGAGCACCCGCCCTCGGGCGCCGCCGGCACCGACTTGGGCTCGGGACAGCCACCAGTCCAAGCGGGCACTGTGGCGCAGCACGCCGTAGACCAGGTCGCCGATCGCCCGGCGGTCTTTGGCGCCGATATAGCGGTTGGCGCGAAAGACCCCGCGAATCAGGCCGTCGGCCGGCCGGTCTTCGGCCTCCAGCCGGGCCAGAATATCGATCGCGCTGGCGATGCGGGCCGCCGGTCTCATGGCAGGGCAGTCATGACTAGGACGACCATAATGCGGCCGCCCTGGGCGTCAGGCCTCGTTGCGGTAGTTCGGCGCTTCGCGGGTGATCGCGACATCATGAACGTGACTTTCCCGTAAACCCGCCGCGGAGATTTTTAGGAAACGGCAGTTGCGCCGCATCTCCGCCATGTTGGCGTTGCCGGTGTAGCCCATGGCCGCGCGCAGCCCGCCGACCAGCTGGTGGATGACCGTGCCGACCGGCCCCTTGTAAGGCACCCGGCCCTCGATGCCTTCGGGCACCAGCTTGAGACGGTCGGCGACCTCCTGCTGGAAGTAGCGGTCGGCCGAGCCGCGCGCCATGGCGCCGAGCGACCCCATGCCCCGGTAGGACTTGTAGGAGCGGCCCTGGTAGAGGAAGACCTCGCCCGGGCTCTCGTCGGTGCCGGCCAGAAGCGAGCCGATCATGGCGCAGTCGGCGCCGGCGGCAATCGCCTTGGCAACGTCGCCGGAATACTTGATCCCTCCATCGGCGATCACGGGGGTGTCGCTGTCCAGGCAGGCCCGCACCGTATCGGTTAGGGCGGTCAGCTGGGGCACGCCGACCCCGGCAACGATGCGCGTGGTGCAAATCGAGCCCGGGCCGATGCCGACCTTGATGGCGTCCGCACCCCGGTCGATCAACGCCTTGGCACCGTCGGCAGTGGCGACGTTGCCGGCCACCACCTGGGTCTTGTTGGATAGGCGCTTGATTGCCGCCAGGGAGTCCAGGACGCCCATGGAATGGCCGTGGGCGGTGTCGACCACAATGACATCGACCTCCGCCTCGAGCAGCGCCTCGGCGCGGGCCATGCCCTTGTCACCGACACCGGTCGCCGCGGCGACCCGCAAACGGCCCTTGTCGTCCTTGCAGGCATGGGGATGAGCCTGGGCCTTTTCGATGTCCTTGACCGTGATCAGGCCAATGCAGCGAAAGTCGTCATCTACCACCAGCAGTTTCTCGATCCGGTGCTGATGCAAGAGGCGCTTGGCCTCGTCCCTCTGGGCGCCCTCCTCGACCGTGACCAGGCCGTCCTTGGTCATCAGCTCCTGGACCGGCTGGCCGGGATCGCTGGCGAAGCGCACGTCCCGATTGGTCAGGATGCCGACCAGCGGACCGCCGTTGCGGGCGACCACGGGAATGCCGGAGATGCCATAGCGCTTCATTAGCTCCAGCGCGTCGGCCAAGGGCTGGTCAGGGTGGATCGTGACCGGGTTGATCACCATGCCGCTCTCGAACTTCTTGACTCGGCGGACCTCTTCGGCCTGCTGCTCGATCTCCAGGTTCTTGTGGATCACGCCCATGCCGCCGGCCTGGGCCATAGCGATCGCCATGTTGCTCTCGGTCACCGTGTCCATGGCCGAGGAAATCAGCGGAATCCCAAGCTCGATCGAGCGGGTTAGGCGCGTCTTCGTGTCGGTTTGATTTGGGAGAACCGCGGATTCCGCCGGCTCGAGAAGTACATCGTCAAAGGTGAGCGCGTCGCGGATTTCCATGCCAACCTCTCATCTCCCCCGGCGCCCGAGAATCGGGTTGGCGCGCCATCATACACATCGGCCCTTCAATGCCAAGACCAATAGCTGGCTTGAAGAGCAGCCTCAGGTTTCGTCCCGTGGAGCGCCGCGAAACCCGTTCGCCGCGACGTAGAGCTCCGCGGAATCGCTGCGGCTGGCCGGGGGCTTGATGTGCCGTACCTTGGCGAAATCCCGCTTCAGTTCGGCCAGGAGACTAGCTTCCGTGCCGCCTTGGAGCACTTTCGCCAGGAACCCGCCGCCGGGCGCCAAAACTTCCTGGGCGAAGAGATGGGCAGCCTCGACCAAACCGATGATACGCAGATGATCGGTCGCCGCGTGGCCTGTCGAGGGCGCGGCCATGTCGGACAGCACAAGATCGGCCGGGCCGGCGAGCGCGGCTTTGAGGCGCTCGGCCGTCTCTAGCTCGTGGAGGTCGCCGGAAAGGATCTCGACGCCCTCTATCGGTTCGATGGGCGACAGATCCACGGCAACGACCTGCCCACGGGCGCCGACCCGTTGGGCTGCGACCTGGCTCCAGCCACCGGGCGCGGCACCCAAATCGACGACCCGAAGCCCCGGCTTCAGAAGGCCCAGCTTGTCGTCGATCTCGATCAGCTTAAAGGCGGCGCGCGAGCGGTAGCCGGCGTCCTTGGCAGCGCTGACGTAGGGATCGTTGAGCTGGCGCTGGAGCCAGCGGGTCGAGGAGGTTGACCGTCGCTTGGCAGTCTTGACCCGCACTTTGAGCGAGCGGCCACGGGGCGCCTTGGCCATCAGCCGTTCCTAGGGGCCGCACGCGCCTCGCTGTTGGCCTGCATCAGGTTGAACAAAATACCCTCGCGCAGGCCTCGATCCGCAACCCTCAGCCGCCCGACCGGCCAAGTCCGGCAAATCGCCTCCAGGATCGCGCAGCCTGCCACCACAAGATCGGCCCGTTCGCGCCCGATGCAAGGATGGACCAGGCGTTGGTCATAGCTCATGGCGGCGATCTCGCCGCTCAGCCGGCGCACGGTGCCAAAATCGAGATGGGTGCCGTCGACCCGTGCGCGGTTGTAGCGGGGAAGCTTCTTGTGAACGCCGGCCAGGGTTGTCACCGTGCCCGAAGTGCCAACCATCTGCATTTGACCCTCGGCGACCAGCCCGCCCAGCTGTTGCTCCGTCTCGAAGCGCGCAAGGGGCTCCACCACATCCTCTATCATCGCCTCGTAGACCGCACGCGAGATGCTGTGTCCGCCGTAGCGCTCGGCCAAGGTGACCACGCCGATTGGGACTGAATGCCAGGCGCGCAGGTTCGCGCTCGGACGATTGGACCAGCGTCCGTTGCTGGTCGCCGGGCTTACCTCGAGCCAGCTGACCTGGGTGCTGCCGCCGCCGATGTCGAACACCAGGGCGTTGGGACGCCGCAAATCCAGCAGAGGCGCGCAGCCGTGCAGGGCTAGGTGTGCTTCCACGCTGCTGGAGATTATCTCAAGAGCAATGCCGGTCCGATCCCTGACCCGGGCCAAAAAATCGTCGCAATTCGCCGCTTGGCGGCACGCCTCGGTCGCGACCGCGCGCACGTGGCGCGCGCCACGCCGCTCGATCTTGCCGGCACAAATATTCAGCGCGCCGAGCGCCCGTTCCATGGCCTCCTCCGACAGGGCGCCCCTGCGGGTCAAGCCCTCGCCGAGCCGCACGATGCGCGAGAAGGCATCGACCACCTGAAAGCCGCGCTTGGCCGGCCGCGCGACGAGAAGCCGGCAGTTGTTGGTCCCTAGATCGATCGCCGCATAGACCCGGCCACGTCTGCGGGCGCGGCGGCTCTGGCCCGCAGGGTCTTTCGAAAGGTCTGTCGACGACGATGCCAAAGGGTCCTCTCCCGGCTCGACCCTCGTCGCGAGGGGAGTCTTCATCCTACCCCGAAGCGAAGCCCCCCGGCCAGGCTCAAGGCCTGAATGAGATCCCAATCGATAGAAAAGTACGCTGAAGGCGGTTGAAATTGGGTGCCCTGTGGGACTACATAGGGCCGACCAGCGACCCTGCGCCGGCCTCAAGGCCCCGCGCGCTGCGCGTTGGGGGATAGTTTAGCGGTAAAACTCTCGGCTCTGACCCGAGCATCCCAGGTTCGAATCCTGGTCCCCCAGCCAATCCTCCAGATTCTGCCGCAATGGGCTAATCTGGCCTGTCATGAAGCCACGATATGCCACCATCTGGGCGCTTGCCGGCCTCTTTCTGCCAGCATTCGCGGCGGCCCACGCCCTCGACGGCGCCTGGTGCGCGGGCGACGGGCGGCGGATCGTCATCGCCGGCAACCAAGTTATCACGCCCGGGGGCGGCCATGCGCACGGCGCCTATAGCCAGCGCGCCTTCCATTTCGCCCTGCCCCAGGGCGAGCGGCCGGCCGGCGCAACGATCTGGATGGAGCCCAAGGGCCCGGACGCAGCCAGGGTCAGCGTGGTTGGGCCACATGAACAGGGGCCGCCGCCCCACAGCTTGTGGCGCCGCTGTGACGCCACTTCATGAGCGAGCTTAGCCCCGACCGATATAGGGCATCTTGGTGGCCATCACGGTCATGAAGAGCACGTTGGCATCGAGCGGTAGGCTGGCCATGTAGGCGACCGCCCGGCCGACCTCCGCGACGTCCATGCGCGGCTCGACCGCGGTGCTGCCGTCAGCCTGGGGCACCCCCTCTGTCATCACCTCGGTCATCTCCGTCGCCGCGTTGCCGATATCGATCTGGCCGCAGGCGATGTCGTGCTGGCGGCCGTCCAGGGAGGTCGCCTTGGTGAGCCCAGTGATCGCATGCTTGGTCGCCGTATAGGGCGCCGAAAGGGGCCGCGGCCGGTCGGCCGAGATCGAGCCATTGTTGATGATGCGTCCACCCTTGGGGCTCTGAGACTTCATGACCTTGATCGCCTCCTGGGTGCAGAGAAAGGGTCCGGTTAGATTGACCGCGACAATCGCCTGCCAATCCTCGAAGGAGATCTCCTCGAGCGGCACCGCGGGATTGCCGATGCCGGCGTTGTTGAACAGCAGGTCGAGCCGGCCGAAGGCCTCGGTGGTCTTGGCGAAGAGGGCGCGTACCTGCGCCAGATCGCCAACGTCGCAGGGCACTGCCAAGCAGCGCTCGCTGGCCTCGCCGGCCGCCGCGACGGTCGCCTGCAGAGGATCGGCGCGCCGCCCGGCCAGCGCGACCGCATAGCCCTCACCCAACAGCGCCAGGGCGACCGCCCGGCCGATCCCGGTGCCCGCACCGGTGACCAGAGCAACCTTGTCGTGAGCAGTCATTTGCTATCCCTTCTCTTCACTCAGCAGCCTCGGAGTCTTCTAGCACAGTCGAGCAAGACAGCTCGCCTTGCGAACGCGCGATCTGCAGGAAATGCGCCGCCGCGGGATCGCCGTCCTCCCGGCACCAAGGACGAAAGCCGCCGAGCCCGCGGTTGCTCCATTCCCGGTCGGCGTCGACCCAGCCGGCGATGCGCAGCGCCTTGGCCTCTTCCTCGCTTAGGCCGCCGCAGCGGGTCAGGTGTGCCAGCTCGCGCTGGAACCCGTATTCGACCTCGGGGGTGAGCAAGCCGCAGTAGCTTGTCACGGCGTAGTCATAAACGACGTTCCGCAGGCTCCGGGTTTGGCCGTCGTCGCCCACAGCGGGTATCGCCTGAAAACAGAGAAGGGCGCCGAGAAGAAGCCCGAGGGCACGCACCGGATCAGTGCTCGAAATACTCGCCGATCACTTCCTTCTTGGTGTCTATGGAGACCTGGGAGACAGTCTGCAAGTTTCCCTGCTGGGTCCAGCCGATCTTCAGATAAACCGGCTTCTCAAGACGCAAGATGTCCATGTAGGCATGGTAGAGCGAGTGATCCACATAGAGCGTTACCATTTGTTTTTCGAAGTCGCCAGTCGGCTTTGGCGGACTCTCGCCGCCGTGGTCCTGCACCACGACGACACCGCGGTTTTGGTTGTCGTGATCGTAAAGCCGCACGGTGATGTAGGACTGGGATTGCTCGCCCGAGCGCTTGGTCAAGACCTGCACCGTGTAGCGGGTAATGGTGTGAACCGTAATGGCCATGCTCGCCCCCCTGGACGTCCTGTTCGTTTGGCTTGGAGTTCAGTCGATCGCGACGCGAAAGCGGCAGGCCTCCTTGGCGACCGTGACCGCGCGCGTGAAGAGGTGGTACTCACCGGACACGGTGCGGCGGATCACCGGGCTCTCCGGCCCAATGATCGCGCCCTCAATCTCGAGCGGCCCGAACAGCGAGACATTGCAGCTACCCTCCAGATGCCTGAGCTCAATCGCCTTGCCCTCGCCTTGGGGAATATCGGCCATGACCCAATGATCGTGACCCCACTTGATATCGACCTCGCAGCTGTCGCCGACGGTCATCACCTGCCCGTCTTCGCAAGCCACGGCCAAGGCCGGCCAAAGCATAATTCCAAGACAAAGCACGGCACTGCGGGCGATGAGTTTCACTGCCACTCCTCCGCTTAAAGGTCTTGGACGCCGCGACCTCCCACACGGTTCCTAGGACGCGGCGACCGGCTGCATGGCCACGTTCTTCGCCTCGTCGGCCCGTTTGGCGGCCTCCTTGGCGGCTTCCTGCTTGGCCGCCTCGCGGCGGCGCATGATCTCGTGTGTGATCGCGCCAACCAGCGTGACACACACGATGATGACCGCCAGGGCCGAGACGTCCGGCTCGGTGCCGAGGCGAATCTGGCCGGCCAAAACCGTTGTCAAGGTGCTGTCCGCCTGAATCGTGAAGACGGTCGTATTGTAGTTCTCGAACGAGGTCAAAAATGCCAGCACCGCCGCCGAGAACACCGCCGGCCGCAGGAACGGGATCAGGATCTTCCAGAACACCTGGGTGTGGGTCGCGCCGAGATCCAGGGCCGCCTCTTCCTGGGTCCGGTCGAAGCGCTGCAGGCGGGCCAGGAAGATCAGCATGCAATAGGCCGAGATGAAGGTCGACTGGCCGATCACCGTTAGGAAAATGCCGTTGTAGTAGAAGGTCTCGTAGTCGGCGTCCATCCAAGTGCCCAACTTGTCCCAGAACACCAGGGTCGAGATGCCAAGGATCACACCCGGGGTCAGCACGGGCGAGACCACGATGACGTAGTAGAAAGGCCGAACCCGTTCGTAGACTTGGGTCATCATCAGCGCCGCGGCAAGCGAGATCGGCACCGAGACGCAGACCACTCCGATGCCAATCCAGATGGAGTTGATGATGCCGTCCACCATGGCGCTGTTGGCCGCCAGCTCCGCGAACCAATGAAGCGTGAAGCCCTCCCAGGGATATACTTGGGGGAAGGGGCTGGCGTTGAAGGCCGAAGCACCCATCATCAACAAGGGTCCGAAGAGGTAGACGAAGAACAGGAAGACGTAGAAGCCGACCATGATCGACATGACGGATTTGCTGGTCATTTCGCGATCTCCCCAAAGCGGACTTTGAAGAGCTTCATCACCAACATGACGAAAATGATGCAGCAGATCAGCAGCACGAAAGCGTATGCCGAGCCGCGCGACCAGTTGCCGCCGGTGTTGAACCATTGATAGATGATCTGGGTGAACCAGAGACTGCTCGGGCCGCCGAGAATTTGCGGCGCCGCGAGTGCGCCGGCGCAGAGCATAAAGACCATGGTGCAGCCCGAGGCGATGCCCGGCTTGGCATGGGGCATGACCACCCGATAGTGAATCCGCCACCAGGGGCTGCCCAAATCACGCGCCGCCTCGACTTGGTTGTGATCCAGGCTCTCGACAGCGTTGTAAATCGGGAAGATCATCAAGAGAATGTAGGCGTAGCTTAGACCCGCGTAGAGTCCCACGTCCGCGCGCAAGAAATCGATCGGTTGGTCGATGATGCCCAAGCCCTGCAGCACCACATTGAAGACCCCGCCCGAGCCGAACAGGATGCGAAACGCGAAGGCGCGCAGGATCTCGTTGACCCAGAACGGCAGGATCAGGCAGAGCACCAAGAGCCGCGCCTTGCCGCCCTTAGCAACCTGCGCCATGTAGTAGGCGATCGGATAGCAGATCGCGAAATCGGCAAGCGTGATAAGCACGCTGACGATGATGGTGCGGGCAAAGACCTTCAAGTGCAGCCAGTTCAGCGCATCCTCGTCGCCTGGCCGGCCGAAGATCAGGTATTCGTAGTTGGACAGTGTGTAGACGTCCTTCGGCCCGCCGATCTCGTTGGGCAGCAGGTTGTAGCGGAACGAGAAGTCGATCATGTAGATCTGGGGCAGCACGATCATGATCAGCATCCATGTCACCACCGCGACCACCAGATAGGTCGAGACGAAGACACCGTTGCGCTGCACGAAATTGATGCGGGTCACGCCAAGCCAGATTCGGTCGGCGTGCTTTTGCACGTGGGGCGCTATCAGGATCGCCAGCAGCACCGCCAAAAAGAGCGGGAGGAACTCACTCATCGGCCATGGCCCCCGCCGGCAACACGACCGCTCGGTCGGCGTCGAACAGAATCTTCGAGGTCTCTCCCAACTGGGGCGGCGCGTAGCTCCCGTCGTTGGTGACCGAGAGGCCTATGGGCTTGGCGCCTTCGCCCTTGAAGTGAAGCTTCATGAAGTGGCCTTCGAATTCCTCGTTGGTCACCACGCTTTCGATCACGTTGTCGGCCTGCTGAACCCCATTGGGCAGTGTGAGCGCTTCCGGACGAACGAACAGAATGGCATCTTGGCCGTCCTTAAGGCCCTGGGTGTTGCGCCCACGCAATGGGCCAAACTTGGACTCGATCACTGCATAGTCGCCGTCCGCGTTGGTGACCGTTCCTTGGAAGGGATTGTTCTCGCCCACGAAGGAAGCAACGAAGGCGGTCGAGGGATTGTTGTAGATCGTCGTGCCGTCGCCGACCTGCTGGATGATGCCGGCGCTCATGACCGCGATGCGGTCCGACATGGTGAGCGCCTCGCCCTGGTCGTGGGTGATGTAGATGAAGGTGATGCCGACCCGCTGCTGGATCGAGCGCAGCTCCGTGCGCATATGTTGACGCAGCTTGAGGTCCAATGCCGAGAGCGGCTCGTCGAGCAGCAGCACCTCTGGCTCGACCGCGAGCGCCCGGGCGATCGCGACCCGCTGACGCTGGCCACCGGACAGGGCGCCGACCAGCTTGTCGCCCTGGTCGGGCAAGGCGATCAGGTTGAGCAGCTCGTCAGCGCGTTTGCGCCGCTCGAACTTGCTGACGCCGCGCACCTCCAAGCCGAAGGCGATGTTGTCGGCCACGGTCATCAGGGGAAAGAGCGCCAGATTCTGGAAGATCAGCGCGGTCGGGCGCTTGTTGGGACCGATGCCCCACATGTTCTTGCCGCCGATGCGAACTTCGCCCTCGGTCGGATCCATAAAGCCTGAAACGGCCCGCAGAATTGTCGTCTTGCCGCAGCCCGAAGGGCCCAAGAAGCTGAAGAATTCGCCCTGCTCGATTTTCAGATTCGCGTCGTTGACCGCAGTGAAATCGCCAAACCGAATGGTTACGTGGTCGAGTTCGACATCAGCGCTCATCTGTCCTAGCCCCCTGCTCGACAGCCGATTGCAGATCTATTTTCTTCGGACGGGCGCCCCAGTCTTCTGCGGACCGGGGCGCCCGCGCCGTATCACGTCAAAGCTTAGGCCGCCACGAACTTGTCGCGGAACTCGGCCCGAGCGGCGGCATACCAAACCGGCTCAGCCGGCCACCACCAGAGACGATCCAATGCATCGCCCGGATAGGCTTCCTCGAAGACCAGCTTCGATTCCGGGGTCATGTGCTCGGCCGCGCCAACCGAGACCGCGTTATAGCCGGTCTCATTGCCGAGCAGACCGCCGACCTCGGGCGTGTAAGCCATCTCGAGGAATGCGTAGACCGCGTCGAGGTTCTTCGCGCCGATCGGCATGGAGATCTGGTCGAGCCAGGTGAAGGCGCCTTCCTGCGGTGCCATATAGGTCACCGGCTTGCCTTCCTTCTTGAGCTCGATCGGCGGGCCATCCCAGGTCTGGCCGAGAATCACGCCGTTCTGCATGAGACCGGACTTCTGGGTGTCGTGGTCGTTCCAGAACTGCTTGACCCAGGGCTTGTGCTCGACCGCGAACTTCGTGATCTCGGTCCAAATCCGCCGCATGGAGTCCTCGTCCTTGTAGGCATCCAGCATGCGGTTTGAGGGCAGTTGGCCCGAAGCGTCGAGATAGAGCCCAATGCCGGCCATCATGGAGTGCGGCCGGCCTTGGATGAAGCCCTTCATCTCCGGCAGCCAGAGATCGCCGTAGCTCAGATTTGCATAGTCCTGCTGCCACTTGTCGGTGCGCCATGACAAGGCCTCGGTGCCCCAGAGGTAAGGCAGCGCGTAGACATTGCCGTCCCAGGTCCAGGCGTCGGTCGAGCCTTTGAGCAGACCGCCGACAACCCGGTCGGTCGGCACTTTGTTCATGTCAAAGGGCTGCAGCAGACCCAAGGGATTCCACTGCGGCTCGCGGTTCAAGGTCGGGCTGACGATGTCGAAGCCGCGGCCCTTGGTCGCCTTCATCTTGTTCAACAGCTCTTCGTTCGAGCCGTAGTTGGTGACCTTGAGGCTGACGCCGGTCTCATTGGTGAACTTGTCCCGCAGAGACTGCGGAATGTAGCCCGACCAGATGAGAATCTTGAGTTCGCCGGAAGCCGCTTTCGCCTCCTCGGTCAGCACGTAAGGCCCGAGGGCTGCCAAGGCGCCAACGCCAGCCGCGCTTTTCAGCATGGTCCGGCGCGTGAAGGCCTTGGCCGCACGCAAGGTCTTGGTGCTGGAACTCTTTGTGTTGGATCGTTTCGTCACGTTTCACACTCCCTGATGTTCCGTGTTTACGATGATAGATGGATTGTCGTGATGGGAACCGAGATTTCTTTAGCTCTCCTAGTGCGATCCAAGGGATACCGACTAGCAATGCTTCACGCATTCATCTCACTGGGCGAATGACCAAGCTCGTTCACGGCCATTAGCCTACTTTGTCAATCCGCTCAGGGTCAATCTGTCGGCTTCCATTGGTGTCAGCCCTTGCCAATCAGGCGATTGGCCCACGTTCGCAAGCGCATTCCGCCGGGCGCAGGCCACTCTGCGCGACCGGATTCGGCGAATAGCCAGCGACGTCACCCTGCCATCGCCTGGGCATGTCCCTTTGTTCTTGGGCCTCCCCAATGTTTGCCGAACCTGTCCCAAGAACGGAATCTATCATATTCCACGCTTGGCTGAGTAGGTCCAATTTGCCTGTGGACGAAGCGCCAATTCGCAATCGCGAAACGGGGCAGCCCGATACAATCCTAGGACAGCAGGTGTCGTTGCATCAAATTAAATATTTGAAATTGTTATAGAACTTAAGGCTTCTACCAGCTGGTCGACTTTCCTGTCGAGCTGCTCCGGTTGAACGGCCGTAAAGCCGAGCAGCATGCCGGCACGAGGATAGGGCCGCGCGCAATAGATCGAGAGGGGGACGGCTTCGATGCCCTTTTGCCAGAGCGCGCGGCAGACCTCGAGATCGCTCGCCCCGTCGGGTAGCCAGGCCATCAGATGCATGCCCGCGTCGGTCGGCTGCACCTCCAGCAGCCCCGCCGCACGGGACTTGAGGCAATCAACCAGAAGCCGCTGGCGCTCGCCGTAGGCCACGCGCATACGCCGGATATGGGCGGCATAGCGGCCCTCGTCCATGAAATCGGCAAGGACCACCTGAGGCAAGAGAGGGATGCCTTGGCTGAGCACCGTCTGGGCCGCACAAAAGGCCTCGACCAAGGCCCGGGGCACCGCCAGATAGCCGATCCGCAAGGAGGGGTAGAGCACTTTCGAGAAGCTGCCCGCGTAGATCACGCAATCGGCCTCATCAAGGCCTTGAAGCGCCGGCAAAGGGCGCCCGGAGTAGCGAAACTCGCTGTCGTAGTCGTCCTCCAGGACCCAGGCGCCGATGCGCTGACAGTATTGCAGTAGTTCCAAACGCCGGCGCAGGCTCATGGTGACGCCGAGCGGGTGCTGATGGGACGGCGTGACGAAAATCAGGCGGGGGTCGGCATGCTCTGCGCGCCCGGCCGCAATGTCCAACCCTTCTTCGTCGATCGCAACCGAAGCCATCTCGGTGCCCATCGCCAGAAGAATATCGCGGCCCGCCGCATGGCCAGGATCCTCGCCCCAGGCCAAATCGCCCGGGTCAAGCAGCGTGAGAGCGCAGAGGGCAAAGGATTGCTGGGCACCAGCCGTGACGATGATCTGATCGGCATCGCAGTTGACGCCGCGGGCATTGACCAAGTGATTGGCGATGGCGCGCCGCAATGGCGGGTAGCCGCCAGCAGCGCCGTAGCCAAACAAGTCATCGCCAAGTCGGTGCAGGGCCTTGGCCCAAAGCCGCGACCAGGCCGCCATGGGAAAGAGATCGGGCGCCGGCACGCCAGGCCGGAATGGCCGCGTTTCGGCAATCCGTGTGGCCGCCCAGGAGCCGGCAATGGCTTTACCGCGCTCGGACAGGCCTAGAGTGCCGGCACGAGCGTTCTGGGCAGGATCCGGGCGCTTTGGTGGCAGGTCCTCGGGCGGGATCTCGGCAACGAAGGTACCGGCGCCGGTGACCGATGTGAGGAAACCCTCCGCAACCAGCTGCTCGTAGCTGTTTTGCACCGTCAGACGGGAGATTCCCAGGTCTCGAGCCAATTGTCTGGTCGCGGGCAAGCGCGTGCCGGGGGCTAAGCGGCCCGAAAGGACCGCGGCCCGCAGCTGGCCATCAAGCTGCCGATAAAGCGGCTGACCGGCCGCGCGGTCGAGCCAGACCATGTCCAGCAGCAGGCCTTCGACTTGCTTCGTCACGGCGCGCGCCGCCCTTCTTACATCCAAAATTGGACCTATAAATTATCTTGTAATGGCCATTTTATCTATACCCAAAATCCACCAACATTCGGCTCAGGATCTGCTCGAGGAGGCCACCATGGCAGAGTTCGATTTCGAAGCTGGCTACGCGCGGCTCGAGGCCGCGATGACGGATGGCGCCAGCGAGGTACCGTTCATCGTGCAGATGCACGAATTCTCCATGGCTCATACCGGAAATCCCGGGCACCGCTTTTACACCGATCCTGAGGTCTTCGTGCGCGGCATCTGCCAGACCGCGCGCGACTTCGGCTTCGATACGCCGAGCTTCATATGGGACGTCTACAACGTGGAGGCGGAGGCCCTCGGCCTGCCCCTGGTGCTGTTCGAGGATATGGCGCCGGCGCTGGATAATGTGACGCCGCTGATCCGAAACGAGCAGGATCTGGCGCGTCTCAAGGCGCCCGATCCGGCCAGCGCGGGGCGCATGCCCATGGTCGCCGAGATTCTTCATCAGGTGAAGGATCTCACCGGCCGCCGGCCGCCGCTCTGCTTCTGCGGACCCTTCACCATGGCCGCCCATATCATGACCTTCGAACAGCTGGTCGTGGAGATTCGTCAGAATCCGGCTTTCGTTCAAAAGGTTATGGAGTTCGTGGTCGACGAGGTGCTGGTGCCCTACGGCCAATACATGCTGAAGCAGTTCCCGGATCTGCCGTTCTACGACGGCTCGGACGCCACTGCGTCGCTGCCCTTCATCACCCAGGACATGCAGGAAGAGTTTGCCATGGCGCCGATCCTGCGCATGCAGGATCAACTCCCCCTGCCCGTATTGGTCGACAACTGGTGGGGCGATTCCTACACCGACGACAAGGAGCGCTTCTGGGACAACAAGCTCAAGGTCACGCCAGAGTACTTCAAGATCCAGGACCCAGACCTCTGGAAGGTCGGCCTCGCCGAGCCGATGGACTTCGCTCGGCGCAAGAACAAGTCCGTGGTGCTGGGGATCGACAACAATCTGTTCCAGAACGGCCCGGCCGAGGAGATACAAAAGCGCGTCCACGAGTACATGGAGGTGATCGAGGAGGCTGGCTGCAAGGGCGCCGCCTACTTTTGCAATCTCTCCGCCGTGACGCCACCGGAGAACGTCAAGATTGCGGTCGACGCCGCCCTCGCCTTTCGCCGGGGCGATCGGCCCTGGACCGGGCTGCGGTGCGCCGGCACGCCAGAAGCGCGTGGTGAGACCGGGCAAGCCGTTGCCGAAGTTGACGATGCGGCATTGATTGCCGCCGCCGGCCTCGAGAACGAGGAGCTGTCCGAGGAGGAACAGGCGCTCGACGAGATCTTCGAAGCGGTGCTCGACCACGAGGATGTTCTGACCGCCGAGCTGGTGGCCAAAGGCCTCGAGCGTGGCATGGCGGTGCATTCGATCCTCGACGAGGCGCTAATCGCGGCCATGGACGAGGTCGGCGAGGAGTTCGCCAAGGGCACGATCTTCGTTCCCGAGATGCTGATGGCGGCACGCGCCATGAAGGCCGGCCTCGAGGTGCTGCGCCCGATCCTCACCCAGAGCGGCGAGCCGCCCAAGGGCCTGGTTATGTTGGCGACCGTTCAGGGCGACGTACACGACATCGGCAAGAATCTGGTCGGCATGATGCTGGAAGGCGCCGGCTACGAGGTAGTCGATCTGGGCGTTAACGTGACTCCCGACGAGGTGCTGGAACGGGCCAACGAGCTGGCGCCCAACGTGGTCGGTCTGTCGGCACTGCTGACCACTTCGATGCCCTCCATGCAGAAGACCGTCGCGCTCTTCAAAAAGGTCGAGTCGGCTTATCCGGTAATCGTCGGCGGGGCGCCGGTGACCGAAGAATTCGCCCAAAAGATCGGTGCCGACGGCTACGGCGAGAACGCGCCGATGGCGGTGGAGACGGTGCACCGCCTGGTCGCCGAGACCCTAGACACGCGCAGCGCGGCCTAGGGCGGAACGGGCGCCATGACCAAGACCTTGCTCAGCTCCGCCACGCACGAGATCGCGATCGGCTTCGACCAACCCTTCGTGATCATCGGCGAGCGCATCAATCCGACCGGCCGCAAGAAGCTGGCCGAGGAGATGAAGGCCGGCGACTACTCCCGGGTTGAGGCCGACGCCCTGGCCCAGGTCGCCGCCGGCGCCCACATGCTCGACGTCAACGCCGGTATTCCTCTGGCCGACGAGCCGGCGATCCTGGCGGACTGCATAGAGCTGGTGCAGTCCCTGACCGAGGTACCTTTGTCGATCGATTCCTCGATTGTCGAGGCGCTCGAGGCGGGGCTCGCGGTCTACCAGGGCAAGCCCCTGGTCAACTCGGTGACCGGCGAGGAGGAACGCCTGGAATCGGTACTGCCACTGGTCAAGAAGCACGGCGCCGCGGTGATCGCGATCTCCAACGACGAGACCGGGATCTCGGAAGACCCGGACGTGCGCTTCGAGGTCGCCAAGAAAATCGTCGAGCGCGCCGAGGATCACGGCGTTCCTAGAGCCGACGTGGTGGTCGACCCCCTGGTCATGCCGGTCGGCGCGGTCAACGACGCAGGCGCCTCCGTGCTCCATCTGATCCGCCGCTTGCGCCAGGAGCTCGGCGTCAACACGACCTGCGGCGCCTCCAATTTCAGTTTCGGTTTGCCCCAGCGCCACGGCCTTAACGCCGCCTTCCTCACCATGGCGATCGGCGCCGGTATGACCTCGGCGATCACAAACCCACTCCACGTGCCGGAGGCCATGGCGATCAAAGGGGCCGACGTGGTGATGGGGAACGACCCGAACTGCGGACGCTGGATCAAGGCCGCACGCAACTGGAGCGAGGAGACGCCGCAAGCCAAATCAGCCGCCGAACCCACCGCGGCAAGCTCAACCCCCCAAGCAACGATCAGCCGGCGCCGCCTGCGCAAGCTCCGCCAAGCGGCCGGTGCTTGACGAAACACCATGACTGAGAGTGCCTATCTGGTCTTCACGCCCTCGGGCAAGCGCGGCCGCTTTCCGGTCGGCAGCTCGGTGCTTAGCTGCGCCCGGCAGCTCGGTGTCGACGTGGATTCGGTGTGCGGCGGTCGGGGAATCTGCGGACGCTGCCAGGTGACCATCGGTGAAGGGGGCTACGCCAAGCACGGCATCTCCAGCTCGCTTGCCAGCATCGAGCCCCTGACCGACCCCGAACGCAAGT
Organism: Pseudomonadota bacterium; assembly: GCA_039029395.1. GTDB lineage: Bacteria > Pseudomonadota > Alphaproteobacteria > Kiloniellales > JAKSDN01 > JBCCGG01. The sequence goes on from JBCCGG010000005.1 coordinate 85,056, forward strand.
ATGACGCCAGAAAGGGCCTGGCGCCGGGCCGCCGCTTGGGGTGCCATGCCCGCCTAGTGGCCGATGCCGTGATCGACGTGCCGCCGGAAAGTCAGGTCCACCGCCAAGTCGTGCGGAAGCGCGCAGAGGCTCGGGCGATCGAGGTCGATCCCGTCGTCAAGCCCTACTATGTCGAGGTCGAGAAGCCGGACTTGCACCACCCCTCGGGCGATTTTCAACGGCTGAACCAGGCGCTCCAGAGGGACTGGGGCTTGAGCTTGGACGACACCGACCTGCACGTTTTGCGCAAGCTTCAGCAAGTGCTACGCGAAGGCGTCTGGAAAGCCACCATTGCCCTGCGCCACACCCTTGGCAAGTACGACGAGATTGTCGGATTGTGGCCGGGCATTCAGGACCGGCTCTACGGCTTGGCGGTCGACGTCGGCTCGACCACCGTGGCCTGCCATCTTTGCGATCTCGGCTCCGGCGAGGTGCTAGCCGCGGCCGGCGCCATGAACCCGCAGATCCGCTTCGGCGAAGATCTCATGAGCCGGGTCAGCTATCTGATGGACAATAGTGACAGCCTGGGCGAGATGACCGAGGCCGTGCTCGCGACGATCAACGGTCTTGCCCAGGAGACCGCTGCCGAGGCTGGAATCGATCCTCGCCTGATTATCGAGGTGGTGCTGGTCGGCAATCCGATCATGCACCACCTGCTGCTTGGTCTGGATCCGAGCGAGCTTGGCCTAGCGCCCTTCGCCCTCTGTACCGACCAGGCGGTCAAGATCTACGCCGAGGAAGATCTTGGAATCGACATCGCCTTGGGCTCCCGCGCCTATTTGCTGCCTTGCATCGCCGGACACGTTGGCGCCGACGCGGCCGCGGTTATTCTCTCGGAAGGGCCCCACTTGGGCGAAGCCATGACCCTGATCATCGATGTCGGGACCAACGCCGAGATCGTGCTCGGCAACCGGGAGCGGCTCTTGGTCGCCTCCTCGCCGACCGGCCCGGCTCTGGAGGGCGCCCAGATCTCCTGCGGCCAGCGCGCCGCGCCCGGCGCCATCGAGCGGGTGCGCATCGACCCGGCAACCCTGGAGCCGCGCTTCCGGGTGATCGGCGCGGAGCTTTGGTCCGATGAGGACGATTTCTCGGACTCGGTCAATGTGACCGGCATTTGCGGCTCCGGCATCATCGAATTGCTTGGCGAAATGTTCCTGGCCGGCCTGCTGACCCGGGATGGCGTGATCGACGGCGCCAAAGCCACTGTGACTCCGAGGGTGCGGCCCCGCGGCGATACCTTCTGCTACCACATTCATGAAGGCGAGCTGGAAATCTCGATCACTCAAGAAGACGTGCGTGCGGTCCAGCTTGCCAAGGGCGCGCTCTACGCCGGGGCGCGCCTCCTGATGGATCACATGGGCAGCGACAAGGTCGACCGGGTGGTGTTGGCCGGCGCTTTCGGCAGCCACATCGATCCGAAGTACGCCATGCTGTTGGGCATGATCCCCGACTGTCCGCTAGAGACCGTGTCATCGGCCGGCAACGCGGCCGGCACCGGCGCGCGTATCGCCCTGGTCAACAAGGCGGCGCGCGACGAGATCGAGGCCTTGGTGAGACGCATCGAGAAGGTGGAGACCGCGGTCGAGCCGCGCTTCCAGGAACACTTCGTCGGTGCCATGGCGATCCCCCATGCCAGCGCGCCCTTCCCCCATTTGGCAGCCGCCGTCGAGCTGCCCGCTCCACCGATCGAAATGCCATTGCAAAAGCTCAACGCCGGTACACGGCGACGCCAACGCTTGGCCCGCAAGGATCGCGCATGAGCTTCTGGGATCCGGAGAAACGCAGCGCCTACTTGGCCAAAACCGCCCAGAAGAGCGAAGACCTCCGGCGCCACAGGGAGGGCGACGCGATCGCCCGGGACCTGGCGAGGCTCTGGCCGGAGCTCGAGGAGAGCGAGCGAGACCTCTTGCGCGCCCTGGTCGCGACCGGCCGCAAGAGCTTCATTGCAAAACACGACCTGCCGCTTCTACGCGGGCTGCTCGCCAAGGATCTGCTGCGCTACCCGCGCGGCCAAGGCGGCAATTGGATGCGCGCCGCACGCACCAGCTACGCGGTCGCGCCCGCCGCGTGGCAGGCCCTCCAAGATTTGGACGGCGCGAGAACCACTGATCCGGCGACGGCCGAGACCCTGTTGCGGGAGGTGACGAGCAGCTGAATGGGCCGCTCGGCAGCGGCACTCAGTTCGTCGGGAAGAACCAGTATTGATTGACACCCGACAGATCCGCGTACCTGCCTTCGCTGGCGTCCCACAGCTCGACCTGGCCGGCGCCGTTCCAGCGGACATTGATGGCATGGCTCACTGGACTGTAATCGTAGGATATGATGACCAGCCCGCGCGGATGACCGCCCCGCTCGCCATACTCCGCGATGAGTACCTCAAGCTGCCGTTTGGTCACCAGGATCCAGCCGGGCTGTCGGATCTGATCGAAACCTAAAATGCCTTTTGTCTGGTACTTCAGGATGTGGTTCTGGCCGCCGTAGATCCTTTGCAATACTGCCGCTTCTCCCCCGGGGCCCGCGCCGCCAGCAGTCTCCAGCGAGATGCCCCCGGGCAGTTCGAGCGTACGCGGCCGGGCGTAGTAGGGCTGGCCGGTGAGCCATCTCAGATCCTGGGCGATCGCCGCCTGAAAGCAGCCGAACTGGCCATTGTCCAGGATCGTCTTGGTCCCTGGTGCGCGCCAAGCCATGCTTTCGAGCACCCGCGGCTTATTCGGGTCGATCACGAGAAGGTCCTCGACCGCCGGCGCGAAGGTTCCGACCACTTCCTCATAGTTTGAAAATGCGCCGTAGCCAAAATCTTCCAGTGTTCGCTTGGTCGCCTCGAAAAGGCGAGCTAGATCTTCGTCCGGACGACCGCATCCGGTCGGCGGCGCCCCTTGGCTCTGAACCGGGATCTGTCGGGCGGTTTGGCCGCTACCCGTTCGATTGCCCGTGACCGTGCCGGTGATCTGGGGGTTGCCGGAGCGGTCGCTCTCCGGCGTGCCTGGTGTGCCGTCGAAGGGCGGCTTGGGCGGGTCCGGCAGGACCTCGTTTTGTTCCGCGCCAAGCTCGAATTGGTTACCTTTGGACTCGCCCGATGTGCCGCTTTTTTTGATCTCGACGACGACGATGTCCCAATCCTTGCCCTCCGTCCAGTTCCGGCAGTCGAAGGTCTCGAAGCGGCTGTCGAGTTCGACTTGATAGATCGCCGGATTGGCATAAACCTCGGGGTCGCTGAAATCGACCCCAGCCTCTCGCCAGCGCTCCTGGAGCAGCGCTTCGTAGTCTGCCACGGTCATCACGCTGATGTCGGCGCTGGTGTAGGTCCAGGGGTCCAGGTAGCCCTGCACTGAGTCGAGAAAGAGCTCTTTGTGGTCCTCGGTGAATCTGCACTTGTCGAGCTCGCCAGCGCCGGTGACATCGCCGCGCCAATTCGCGGGGTAGGACGTCGGCTCGCGATCTTGAGCCAGTGCGAGGCTGCCCGAGAAAGCGACAAGGACGAGGCAGGCGAGAAGCGTTCTAATCATCGGATCACTGTTCCCATATGGCGCCTCGCTATTCTACGAAGTGCCCCGGAGGACAGTCCACCGTTGGGAAGAGGTTAATATTCTCCTCTCCCGACTTCGACCAATTGGTCCTTACCTTAGTCGCATTCGGCTGCCGGTTGGATCGAAGGCCGGCTTTGCTGTGACAGTCCCAGGGACCAGAGTGCGCGCGATGTCGACTTCGACGCGCGCGCCCTCCAACATCTCGAAGACCGCGCGATTGAGATAACCGAGCGCCAAAGGCCGGCCGATCCGATAGCCGAAAGCCGCCGATGTTGTTTGGCCAACGATCTCGCCGTCAATGTAAACCGGCTCGTTGCCCAAGGGTGTCGTCGCCTGGTCGTCGAGCACAATCGTGACCATTTGGCTGGCAACCCGTTGGTCACGACGCTCCAGCAGGGCGTCCCGCCCGATGAAGGGCGTCTCCCAGGCGACCGCGAAGTCGAGCCCCGCCTCGAGCGGCGAAGTGTCGCTGTCGATGTCGTGGCCGTAGGCAAGAAATCGCTTCTCCACGCGCATGGCGCTCTGGGCGAAGAGACCGGAGGGACGCGCGCCTGCGTCGCGCAGCACTTGATACAGCTTGTGCGCATCGCCCGTGCGGCAGGTAACTTCCCAGCCCGCCTCACCGACGAAGGAAAGCCGCGCGGCGTGCACCGGCAGCCCCGCGATCTCCGCCTCGCCGTGGCAAAAATAGCCGAGGCCTTTGAGATCTCTCGCCCCCACATCGTTGGCGACTTTCGCCGCCTCCGGCCCCATGAGTGCGAGCACGGCATAGTCGTCCGTTTCGTCCCGCAAGGTCACGCGCTCGCCGTCTTCCAGGTGCCGACGAAACCAGGCCAGGTCGCGCTTGAGCGCCGTGGTGCCGACATAGAGCCTGTAACTCTCGTCACCTAGACGAAATGCCGTCAGATCGCTCTCGATGCCGCCAGCCTCGTTGAGCATCGCCGTGTAGATCGCGCGGCCAGCAGGCCGCGTCATGTCATTCGCACAAACTCGGTTGAGGAAACGCTCGGCGTCCGCTCCCTCGACGCGGATCTTACCAAAGGTCGATTGGTCGAAAAGCGCCGCACCCTCGTGTGCTTGAGCCACCTCGTCGCCAACCTGGTCGAAGTAGTCGGGCCGGCCGAAGGTTGGCGCGGGCTCCTCTTGCTTTCCGAAGTAGAGCGGGCGCTCCCAACCGTACACCTGTCCAAAGTGGGCTTGCTCCGAACGCCATTCGCGGTCAAGCGGCGTCGCCTTAAGTTCCCGCGCCGTGGTCCATTGGCGGCCCGGATAGGTGATCTCGTAATGCTTGCCGAGCACCTCCGGCGCGCGGGCCGCGAGCGCCGCGACCGAGGAGACGCAAGCGGGAAAACGCTTCGGATCAGCCTCGTGCAAATCAAACGGCATGCGGCCCTCGACGATCGCATGGGCCAGCGCCATACCGGCGCCGCCGCCGGTTGCCACCCCGACGGAGTTCATGCCGCACCCGAGGTAGAGTCCCGGCGTCTCGGCCGACTCGCCGAGCAGAAAGGAGCCGTCCGAGGTGAAGCTCTCGGGCCCGTTGAGCAGCATCTTGACCTCGGCGGTCTCCAGCACCGGCAGACGGTGCAGGGCGTTCAACATCATCGGCTCGAAGTGATCCCAATCCTCGGGCAAGAGCTGAAAGGCGAAATCTTCGCCCAAACCGTCAGGATCAATCGCCTTGCCCAGAGGCTCGAAGCAGCCAACGAGCAGGCCGCCGGAATCATCGCGAATGTAAAGATGGGCGTCGTGGTCGGAGAGCGTCGGCATGTTGCCGGTTATGCCCTCGACCGGCCGGGTCAGCAGATAAAAGTGCTCGCAGGGCCAGAGCGGTACGTCGACCCCGGCCATGGCTGCGACCCGCCGCGACCAGAGTCCGGCGCAGACCGCGATCGCGTCGCAGGCAATCGTGCCGCGCGCGGTCTCCAGGCCGACTACCTTTCCGCCCTCGGTCAGGATGCCGGTCACGCTCGTGTCCTCGAAGATCTTGGCACCTTTGGCCTTGGCGCCCTTGACCAGTGCGGCGCAGAGGTCCGAGGGGCTGACCCGGCCGTCGTCGGGCGACCAGACCGCGCCCAGCACGTCGTCCGCATTCATCAGGGGCCAGCGTTCCTTGGTCTCGCCGGGCGAGATCGAACTCGCGCGCACGCCGAAGGCATGGGCCAGGGCCTCCTGGCGCGTTATGTGGATCAAGCGATCCGGGTTGGTCGCGATCGAAAGCGAACCCTTGTTGATCCAGCCGGTCGCCTGGCCGGTTTCCTCTTCCAGCTGGGCATAGAGCGAAACCGATGTGCGAATCAGATCGGTCAGATTGCGCGACGAGCGCAGCGCCCGGACCTGGGCCGCCGAGTGCCAAGTCGTGCCCGAGGTAAGCTTGTTGCGCTCGACCAGCAGCGCGTCGCCCACCCCGGCCTTGGCCAGATGATAGAGCGTCGAACAGCCCATCACGCCACCGCCGATCACCACCACGGAAGCGTGGGCGGGCAAGTCACCTTGTGTCATGGAAGTTTCCCTGGTGCCGAAAAGACCCTGGCTTCTAGCATGGGATTACGCCTTAAGGAACGAAAATGCCCCTGTGCGCATGGATTCTTTTAGAGCCCGGCGGCGGCGCGTGCCAGTGCCTCGATGCGCGGCCAATCGCGCGCGGCAATTGCCTCGGCCGGTGCCAGCCAGGAGCCGCCAACCGCCACCACGTTGTCGAGCGCGAGATACTGCGATGCGCTCTCGGGCGTGATACCGCCCGTAGGGCAGAAACGGACTTGTGGAAATGGCCCCGATAAGGCCCGCAATACTGCAATGCCGCCAGCCTGTTCGGCCGGGAAGAACTTCAGGCAATCATGTCCGGCCGCCAGCGCGCGCATCACGTCGCTCGCCGTGGCGACGCCCGGCAGAAGATCGAGCTCCAGGTCGGCGGCCGCCTTGGCCAGGTCCTCGGTGAAGCCGGGGCTGACCACGAAGCGCGCGCCGGCCGCTTTCGACTGCTCCAGCTGATCTCGGCCCAACACCGTTCCAACTCCGACGAACGCCCCGGTCAGCTCGCTGGCGATTGCTTTCACGGCCTCGAGCGCCGCCGGCGTTCGCAGGGTAATCTCCAAGCAAGAGAGACCGCCCGCAATCAAGGCCTGGGCCAAAGGCACAGCCAGCTCCGGCGCTTCCACGACCAGGACAGGAACAACGCGGGTCTGGGTCAGGACCTGCTTTATCATGGCTCAGCTTGAAACAAAGCGCTGGCACCTCTGTCGGCGCTCTCTACCCCACGCCGGAACGCGCTGAAGAGCTCGCGGCCATTGCCCCAGTCCGCACTCTGATCCCGAGGCGCCGCGGCTTCTCGTTCATCTAGCGAACCGGCCGCTACTTTGGCCTCCAATACACCGGCCTCAGCATCCAGGCGTACCCTATCGCCGTCGCGCAATCGGGCGAGCGGGCCGCCATGCAGCGCCTCGGGAGTAACGTGGATCGCCGCCGGAACTTTGCCGGAGGCGCCCGACATACGGCCGTCGGTCACGAGGGCGACCTTGTAGCCGAGATCCTGCAGCACCCCTAATGGCGGTGTCAGCTTGTGCAGCTCAGGCATGCCGTTAGCAGCCGGGCCTTGAAAGCGCACCACGGCGACCATGTCCCGGTGCATCTCGCCACGCTCAAAGGCCTCTTGCAGTGCTGCTTGACTCTCAAAGATCCGCGCCGGCGCCTCGACGATCCGGTGCTCCGGCTTGACCGCGGAGACCTTGATCACCGCCCGGCCGAGGTTTCCATCGAGCAATCGCAGCCCGCCATCGGCGCTGAAGGGATCGGCTGCCGGCCGCAGCACGTCTCGATCCAAGCTGCGCTTACTGGCTTCTCGCCAGACCAGCGTGCCTTCTTCAAGCCCGGGTTCCTTCGCATAGTCGGCCGGCCCCTCGCCGCATACCCCAAGTACGTCGCCATGCAGCAAGCCGGCGCCCAGAAGCTCTCGAATCAAGAAAGCCATGCCGCCGGCCGCATGAAAATGGTTCACGTCGGCCGGACCGTTCGGATAGATCCGGGTCAGCAGGGGCACGGCTTTGGAGAGATCGGCGAAGTCGTCCCAATTTAGCTCGATGCCCGCTGCTTTCGCGATCGCCACCAAATGCATTGTGTGGTTGGTCGAGCCACCGGTCGCCAGGAGGCCGACTATGCCGTTGACCAATGACTTCTCGTTCACCACCTGGCCCACCGGGCGGTAGTCGTTGCCCAGCTGAGTGATCTCTAGCGCGCGCTCGGCGGCTGCCCTGGTCAAGGCTTCGCGCAAAGGAGTGGCGGGATTGACGAAGGCAGCGCCAGGCAGATGCAGGCCCATCACCTCCATCAACATCTGGTTCGAGTTGGCTGTGCCGTAGAAGGTGCAAGTGCCCGGTGCGTGATAGGACCTGCTCTCTGCTTCCAGCAATTCTGCGCGTCCGATCTCGCCGGCGGCGAAAAGCTGGCGAATGCGCGCCTTCTCCGGGTTCGGCAGGCCCGAGGGCATCGGACCGGCCGGCACGAAGATGACCGGCAAGTGACCAAAGGAAAGCGCGCCAATCAGGAGTCCGGGCACGATCTTGTCGCACACACCCAAGCAAAGCGCACCGTCGAACATGTTGTGGGAGAGCGCGACAGCGGTCGCCATTGCGATCACATCGCGGGAGAACAGGCTGAGTTCCATGCCGACCTGGCCTTGGGTCACACCGTCGCACATGGCCGGTACGCCGCCGGCCACCTGGGCCACGCCCCCCGCCCTTTCGGCCGCGTCCTTGATGAGCGCCGGATAGGTCTCGAAGGGCTGGTGCGCCGAGAGCATGTCGTTGTAGGCGGTGACGATTCCGAGATTCGCCTTCTCGTCACCCGCCAGGTCCTGTTTCGCCGGCTGGCCGCAGGCCGCAAAGCCATGGGCCAAGTTGCCGCAGGAAAGACCCGTGCGCCTTGGCTTGACGGCTTGGGCCGCAGCAAGCCGCTCAAGGTAGCGACCGCGCGTCGACGCGCTTCGCACTCGGATCCGCTCGGTCACATGCTCAAGTGTGGCATTGGGCATCGCAGCTCTCCCTTAGGGGAACCAAGTGATCTCAACCGGCACCCGCTGCTGATGCAGGATGCCGCGAACCGGCAGAGCCTCGAGCGGACCGGCACTGACGGCTCGATCCAGAACACGCCGTTTGGCGTCGCCACTCATCAGCAGCAGGATCATATGACTGTCGAGCAAGGCCGGTAAGGTCATGCTTATTCGCGCCACCGGTGAACTTGCCGGATGACAAGCTATTACCCGCGCTGCACCGGGTCCAGCCAAGGCGCGCCGCAGTTGATCTGGCGGCAGAGAAGGAAAAAGACTCGCCGTATGGCCGTCCTCTCCCATACCCAGCAGGACGAAATCCAGCGGCCAGCGAAGGCCCGCGAGCCGCGCCTCGATCTCCGGCAGGGCGGCCTCCGGACTAGGCGCTGCGGTCCGCAAGCCAACCAAGCGTGCCGCCCGCCCCGGCCCAGACAGTAGGCTCCGTCGCAGCAGCCGTTCGTTGGACTGGGGATCGTCGGTCGCGACCCACCGCTCGTCCCCTAAGGTCACCGTGACCTTGCTCCAAGGCAAGGGGAGCTGACCCAAGCGCTCATAGAGCGGCAGTGGCGTCGAACCACCGGCGAGCGCCATCGTGCAGTGGCCGCGGTGCGTCACGGCGTCCTCAACCAAACCCTCAATGCGCTTGGCCAGCGCCTCAATGGCTTGGTCGCGCATATCATGGAGGTGGAGTTTCGCAGGCACCTCCTTGGACCCTACCTTCATGCCTTCACGGTCGCCGATCGGGCGCCCGGTGGAGGATTGCCGAGCAACCCCTTGTTGAGATAATCCGTGATACGCTCGGCGGTGCCCTCCGGTACGTGGAGCCCGAGCTTGGAACGGCGCCAAAGAATGTCCTCGGGGCACCGGGCGAACTCCTGATCGACCAGATAGTCCACTTCGGCTTCATGAAGGGAGCCGCCCAGGTCCTTGCCCAAGTCCTCGAGCCGAGAGGCGTGCTCGAGGATGCGGTTCATGCGCGTCCCATAGCTTCGGGCATAGCGGTCAAGAAGCTCGTCAGGCATCCAGGGATAAGCCGATCTCTGAGTTGCCAGGAAGCTCTCGAAGTCGGCGCGCTCCATATCGCCGCCCGGTAGGTGTGCATGCTCGGTCCAGCCGCCCACCGCGAAACCAAGCGGTCCGCGCAGCTTGTCGACGGCCTGCTCGGCGAGAACGCGGTAAGTCGTTATCTTGCCGCCGTAGACATTGAGCAAGGGCGCTGCCTCGCCTTCGGACTCGAGCTCTAGGATGAAGTCTCGGGTCGCCTGAGACGCGGACCCTGCCCCATCATCGTAGAGCGGCCGCACGCCAGCATAGGTCCAGACCACATCTTCGGCGCTGATCTTCCGCTCGAAGTAGCGATTGACGGCCTGACAGAGGTAGTCGATCTCTCCTTCCGTGATCGCGACTCGATCGAGATCACCCTCATAATCCAGGTCAGTGGTGCCGATCAGCGTGAACCGGCCTTCGTAGGGGATCGCAAAGAGGACGCGCTTATCGACGTTCTGAAAGATGTAGGGGTAGGGATGATCGAACAAACGCGGCACAACGATATGCGAGCCTTTGACGTTGCGGATGTTCTTCGTCAAGTTTCGCCCAATACGCTGGGTCAGCACTTCCGTCACCCAAGGCCCCGCCGTGTTGACCAGGGCGCGCGCCGAGATGGTTCGCGTCTGACCGCTCGGACCGTGCCTTAACTCTACCTGCCAGCCGGCACCGCCACGCCGGGCAGACTGGCATTCCATGCGAGTCAGCACCTCGGCACCGCGCTCCGCCGCGTCCAGAGCGTTCAGGGCGACCAACCGGGAATCCTCGACCCAACAATCCGAGTAGACAAATGCCTTCTTGAACTGGTCGAGGATCGGGCCACCGGCTGGGTGGCGTCTAAGGTCGATCGCCTTCGAAGCCGGCAGTATCTTTCGGCCGCCTAAATGATCGTAGAGCAGCAAACCAAGGCGGATAAGCCAGGCCGGCCGCTGCTCGGGGCTGTGGGGCAGGACGAACTGCAAGGGCCAGATGATATGGGGCGCCGCGCGTAGCAGCACCTCGCGCTCGATCAAGGCATGGCGAACCAAGGCGAACGCGTAGTGCTCGAGGTAGCGTAGGCCTCCGTGGATCAGCTTGGTGGAGGCGGACGAAGTGCCGCTCGCCAGATCGTCCTTCTCGCACAGCAAGACCTTCAAGCCGCGGCCGGCCGCGTCACGTGCGATGCCAACGCCGTTTACACCCCCGCCGATCACCACGAGGTCGAAGGTTTGGTCCAAGGGCTCCGTCGATGCCAATGTCTGTTTGTTCCTCAATCCAGCCGCCTGGAGGTTTGCTCACGATCGGCACGCGCCGGGACGGTGTGAGCCTAAAGGCACATTTCGGCCTATTCTATCGGAGGCGCGAGGCAGGGAAAGCCGATTTCTCCGGCGGACTCGCATTAGGGCCGACCCGCGATGCGGCCAAGAGCCTCTAATCCATAGCTCCATCGTACTCGACCCGAAAGCCGCCCTTTAGCCAGGGTGCAATGGCAAGGGCCGGTAGGGTCAGCCGCTCGGCGAGGAGCTGTCGCGCAAGTACCGCAAGCTTGGCCGGTAGCTCGCCCAACTCATCACGTCGAGCGACCAGATGGATCGTGCGCACCATGCCGGCGAAGGGTAGCGGGTGCACCTCGAGGCTGTCTCGAGCACGCGGACTATCGAGCAGACACAGCGGCGTGGTGATCGCCCAACCGCCGCACTTCTCCACCATTGCGAAGACCGAGCGCGAGGCGTCGAACGCGAGCTTGCCGTTCGGACTCACTTGCACCCGGCGCAGGTGCTGTTCGATGCCACGCCCAATCGGCATGGCGGTGCTGTAGCGCACGAAGGTTAAATCGTCCAGCTGAGCACGGATATCACGCTCGGGCGCCAAGGCGCCTTTGGCACAGACCAGCACGAATGGATCGCGGAGCAGCCGGTGGACCTCGAAAACCCGTGGATCGCCGGGCGGTTCCGCCGTCACCACGATGTCGGCGCCACGCTCGGCAATCCTGTGCGTCAACTCATCCGACAGGCCGGAGGATGCGGTGATGAGGCATTGGGGATAGAGGCCGGCCAGGTGTTCCACCAGCTCGGGCGTGATCGAGGCATCCAGGTCGTCGATGATCGCCAGTCGCAACTCTGGCAAGGCGGATAGGTTGAGCTCCATCAGCTCAACCCGGGCACCGCTTACCGCATTGAGGATCTGATGGGCATGCCGCCGCAACACCGAGCCTGCCGGCGTCAGACCGAGCGGCCTCGAGGCGCGGTCGAACAGCACGCTGCCCAGCGACTGCTCCAGGCTGGAGATCCGTTGAGAAACGCTCGACTTGCTCGTGCCCAGGCGTTCGGCGGCGGCAACGATGGAGCCAGCCTCCTCGACCGCCAAGAAAATCCGCAATGCGCGAAGGCTCAGATCCACGGCGCTGTAGTCCCGGGCGCTGATCCTTCTGCCGTTGTCGTGGCCCGCCATGGTCTCCCGCTCCTCCGTCAACAAGAGTGGAGCGTCCCGGCGCGGGAGTCGAGAGTCGATCGGCACCTGTCGGGTGAAGATGTAGGGGCGCGGCTCAGGCGGCCGTGCTGCTCAGCTCCGTCTCCAGAGCCTTGCAGGCCCGGTCCAGCTGGACGTGCATCTCCTTGACCACCGGCTCGGCCAACTGCAGCGTCTCGTCCCGGCCGAACACTTCGAGCTGCTGGCAGTAGGAGGCGAGCACCTGAGCACCGACCGTGGCGCTGCTGGATTTGAGGGTATGCGCCGCCTCGCGCAACGCCTCGGGATCGCCGCGAGCGATCGCCTCCTCCAGCGCCGCCAGGAGTTTCTGCGAGCCTTCGATGTAGAGCCCAATGATCTTCGATACCGTATCGGGCGCGCCGCTGTCTCTAATGCGGCGGATATCTTCAAGGGCCCTTTGGTCAAGCACAGAGGTCGCGCCCTCGTCACCGCTCTCTTCGGGTGACGCCCTTTCGCCGACGTCGCCCCGCGGCGCGATCCATTGGACCAGCTTGGCCCGGAGCTCCTCGCGCCGGTAGGGCTTGCTGAGGAAATCATCCATGCCTGCGCCGAAGCAACGCGCCCGGTCCTTCTCGAATGCATTGCCGGTTTGGGCGATGATCGGCAAGCGCGCATCGCTGCTGGTTTGATCTTCGCGCAGGCGGATCAGGGTGGTTGCCTCGTAGCCATCCATCTCTGGCATTTGGCAGTCCATTAGCACCAGGTCGTAGGCTTTGCGTCCAACCGCGACCACAGCTTCCAATCCGGTGGTGGCGACATCCACTCGGCAACCTAGGGCCATGAGGTGCTCGCGCGCGACCTCCTGATTGACCGGGTTATCCTCGGCAAGCAGGATGACTGCGTTCAAACGCTCCAGCTTGCGTTGCGGCTGGTCGTCCTGCGCCTCGACCTGGGGTGGCGCGAGGCCGTCGTTGGATACGCCCATGACGTGAAGGATCTGGCCGTGAAGCTCCGATTTGCGAACCGGCTTGGTCAGAAACGCTAGAATCTCGGCGCGCTCGATCTCCTCCTTACTGCTGTTCCGACCCATTGAGGTCAGGATCACCAGGCGCGTGTCTCTGGTTCGTGCGTCGGATTTGATTCTTTGCGCCAACTCGATTCCGCTCATGCCGGGCATCATCATGTCTAGCAGCGCGATGTCGAACGGCTCGCCGCGATCCGAAGCGGCGAAGAGCGCCTGAAGCGCCTGCTCGCCGCTTTCCGCCGCGTCCCAGGACATCTGCCATTCATCCAGATAATAGTGAAGGATGTCTCGATTGGTCGCGTTGTCGTCGACCACCAGGACACGCAGGCCCGCCAGATCGACCCCATGGTCGCCTGATTCGCTGGCTTGCGAGATTGCCTGGTCGAACTGCACCGTAAAAAGGAAGGTACTGCCTTCGCCAACCGCGCTTTCGATTGCCAGGCTGCCGCCCATCATCTCGATCAGCTTTAGCGAGATCGACAGACCCAAGCCTGTCCCCCCAAAGCGACGGGTGATGGAGCCGTCGGCTTGCTGGAAAGGTTCGAGGATCTTAAGCTGCATTTCCGGCGCGATGCCGATGCCGGTGTCCTTGATCTCGAATGAGACGAATTGGGTGTCGTCACCGCCGTCTTGGCTATTGACCCGAATAACGATCTCACCCCGCTCGGTGAACTTGATTGCGTTGCCGATCAGATTGGTCAGAATTTGCCGAATGCGGTTCGGGTCGCCGCGCACCCAATGGGGTACGCTGCGGTCGATCAAATAGACGATCTCCAGGGATTTTCGCTGCGCCGACTCCGCCAAGAGCTCAACCACCTCGGCAACGGTGTCGAGAATGTTGAAGTCGACCAGGTCGAGCTCCAGCTTACAGGCATCGATCCGGGAAAAGTCCAGAATATCATTGATAATCCGCAGCAGTGCCTCGGCGGATTGGTGGGCGGTCTGCGCGAATTTGCGCTGGCGATCAGACATTTCGGACTGCAGCAGCAGGTCCGTCATGCCCAAAACACCATTCATGGGCGTGCGAATCTCATGGCTGACGTTGGCGAGAAACTCCGTTTTCGCGCGGTTCGCGGCCTGGGCGGTCTCGGCGGCTTGCTCGGCATTCTGCTTGGCAATCAGGAGTGCCATCTCGGCGCGCCGACGGTCCATCAGTTGACCGAACTGGGCGCAATAGCGATCCATCAGGGAGCTACGCCGTTCCGCCGCGCGGCCGTGTTTTCTATACATGCGTCACCAGAGGCTTCTTGCCGGTAATATTTAGTGAAGAACAATGAACAGAAATCGCGAAAATTGCGTTAAGTATCAACCCGGTTTACAACTAGCCAGAATATAAGAGAAATGTCGATTTTTAACTATAGTGCCAATACGCCGAAGCTAATCCTTATAGCCTTACGCGCTGAGCACCTTGCGAGAGTTGTCTTCGGCATCACTCGGCACATCGTCGAGAGGATCGGCCACGATGTTCTCGTGGGGGAACTCCAGAGTGACACGGGTGCCCTCGCCGATCCCGCTGTGGAGCGAGAACCTACCGCCCATAAGCTCCGTCAAGGCTCGGGCCAGGGGCAAGCCTAGTCCGGTGCCCTCATACTTGCGATTTAGGCCGCTATCGATTTGCTCGAAGGCCCGGAGCGCGCGCTCGATTTGGTCGCCTGCGATGCCGACGCCGGTGTCCTCCACGGCAAGAAGGATCGATCCGGCCTCGCTGGCCGTGGCGGTGATCGAGATACGGCCGCCTTTGGGCGTGAATTTCGTCGCGTTGGACAAGAGGTTTATCAGGACCTGGCAAAGGCGGGTCTCGTCGGCCATGAGATCTGGAAAAGCGTCATCCATTTGGATTTCGATGGTCAGGCCGGCGTCACTCGCCCGCACGCCGATCAGCCGAACGACCTTTTGAATCGTTTCCCGCAGATCGAACCGCACGGGCGCCAAAACGATCTTGCCGGTCTCGACCTTCGAGACATCGAGAATGTCGTTGATGACCTGGAGCAGATGTTCGGCGCTGCCGTGGATATCCTTGGCATACTCCTGGGTTCGCTCCTCGCCAAGTGGGCCAATGGCTTGAGTGTACATGATCTCCGAGAAGCCCATGATGGCATTGAGCGGGGTGCGCAGCTCGTGGCTCATGTTGGCCAGGAACTGGGACTTCGCCAAGCTGGCCTCTCGGGTTTTGTGGAGGACCAGGCGAAGGTTCTCCTCTGTCTCGCTGGCCCGAAGCATGTATTTGACGTGGTATGGCAGGAGCCCGAAATTGACCGGCTTGGTCAGGAAATCGGTGGCCCCGCAATCGAACGCATGGTCGATCGACTCGATGTCGTGCAGGCCCGTCACCATAAGGACCGGAATATGGGTCGTGAGCGGATCGGCACGGAGGCTGGTGCACACGGAAAAGCCGTCAGTGTCGGGCATGACCACGTCCAGAATGACCAACTTTGGCGATAACTCCTTGACCATTCTGAGGCCGTCGGCGCCATTGGAGCTGTCGACCGTGGCAAAACCCAGACGGTCGAGGGCGGCGCAGGTCATCGACCGATGAACGCCATCGTCATCGATAACCAGGATCAACGGGGCATTCCTACCCTCGCCGGCCATTTGATCCGTCATGCAATCTCTACCAAATTAACCCAACCATAAGCCCGGTCGAGGCCCTTCAAACCACACGCTACCGAAACTTGGTTTACGAAATAGCTAAGAGGAATAATGGCTCAACGATGTTAAATTAGCATAAAATTCATATATCTAAGAATACGAACCCGGACCGAACTCAAGCCCTTTCCCGACCGAAATCGGCTTTCTGGCCGGACCCGTAGCGCCGCAAAGCACCCTTCTCACCGACCGCGTTGGGCCGCTGGAAAATCCAGTTCTGCCAGGCGGTTAGGCGGCCAAAAATCTTGGTTTCCATGGTCTCTGGCCCGGCGAAGCGGAGATTTGCCTCCAAACCCGTCATGGCGTCGGGAGAGAAGCTCGCCCGCTCCTCCAGGAAAATCCGGATCTCGTCGTCCCAGTCGATGTCATCGTAAATCGCCGTGACCAACCCCAGCGCTTCGGCCTGCTCAGCATCCAGCGATTTGCCGGCATTCTCTTGGGCGGCGTCCAAGGACGACGGCTCGCCTAGGAAACGGGTCTCCAGCCGGCTCAAGCCGTTCGACATGGGATGGCGGCCAAAGTTGGCCTGGTTCAGGACAAGCTCCGCTTCCTGTCGGTTGTCACCCTCGAACTGGCCAAGCGCCATGAAGGCACGGTCCGAGGCAAAGACGAGCTCCGCCAAAACACCGGCAAAGCAGGCGCCGGGCTCGATCAGTGCCACCAGAGAGCGGGCGGTCAGATCGATCCGTTTAAGGACTCGGGTCCAATAGAGCAGGACCTCGCGGGCAAGCCAGTGCTCGGCGTAGGCCTCCAAAAAGGCATCATGAGCGCCAGCTTTGGCGGGATCGCCCGCCGTCTTGAAGATCAGCACACCGACTTCGGGTTCGTTGAACCGCAGATGCAGGATGGCATCATCCACCTCGCGGGCCGCGCGAAGGGGCCAAAACTGATCACCGAGTACCACCATTTCGGCCACGCTGGCCGGCGGCTCGCTGTCCGGCGCCGCGATCTGCAGAGTCGCAAGTCCCTTGCCGCGATCGATCTCGACCCGGACGGTGGAGTAGGTGACGCTTTCGGTGGCAATCTCGCGTGCAAGGGGCCCAAGTGTAATCCCCCGATCATCAGACGGCCGATCGGAAAGCGCCACCATCTCCTGGATCCGGGCGTTGAGCGTGGTCTCGAGCTTGCTATTGGGCACGGCTTCGTCGACCAAGCGCCACTCCACCGCGCGTGCGCCCTTGATACCTTCCTCGGTTGCACAGAAGACATCGGCCCGGTCCCGCCGTACCTTGCGCTTGTCGGTGACCCGCGTGACTCCGCCGGTGCCGGGCAGCACAGCCAACAGAGGCACCTCGGGAAGCGACACGGTCGAGGCGCCGTCGTCGGTCAAAATGATATGATCGCAGGCCAGCGCCAGCTCGTAGCCGCCGCCGGCACAAGCCCCCGTCACGGCAGCGATGAATTTTTGCTGCGAGCCTGTGCTGGCATCCTCGATGCCATTGCGGGTCTCGTTCGTGAACTTGCAAAAGTTGACCTTGTGGGCATGGCTCGCGCCGGCCAGCATGCGAATATTCGCGCCGGCGCAGAAGATATTGTCCTTACCGGAGCGCAGCACCACGACTTTGACCTCCGGGTGCTCGAAACGAAGCCGCTGAACTGCGTCATAAAGCTCAATGTCGACACCCAAGTCGTAGGAATTGAGCTTGAGTTCGTAGCCATCGAACAGGCCGCCCTTCTCATCGACATCCATGATGAGGTTCGCAACTTCACCGTCGGTCTCAATGCGCCAATGGCGGTAGCCCGACGGTTCGGTTTGAAAATCGACGACCATGGCTCCTGGGCCCTTTCAAATCTCGCATAGGAGGCGCGGCACTATAGACCTTGAGAATGATCGCCGAAAGCAGAAGATGCGATAAAATGCATGGATTGGCATTATTATGAATTATAATTCAAGAATGCGCCGATGATGTCCAGTGTTTCCTCGGGCTGCTCCCTGTGAGGACTATGGCCGCATTTGGGAAGCAGTGAGGTTCTAACCGGTCCACCACAGCGGTCGGCCGCGGTCTCGATCTGGGCTAATGTCCCGTACTCATCGTCCTCGCCCTGGATAAGCTGCAGGGGCACCGTGATACCCGGCAAGTACCCGGTTAGGTCCCACTGGCGAAACCCGGGATCGAGCCAGGCCCGGTTCCAGCCCCAAAAGGCACAGTCCACATTGTCGCCGTGATGTTTGGCCAATCGTTGCCGCAGGTCGCCGGATTCGTAGGTCCTTTTGGCCTCAGCGATCGATGCCAGGCCGGGCGCCTCGGTGAAGAAGTGGGGCGCGATCAGCACCAGACCGCGAAGCCGCACATCGCGCGCGCTGCCGCCGTAAATCGCCGCAATCGAAGCGCCGTCAGAATGCCCGATCAAGGCACCCTCTCGAAAACCGATGGTGTCGAGGATCACCGGCAGCACGCGCTCAGCCTCGTCGTGCATATAGTTCAGGGAACGCGGCACGGCGCAGGGGCTCGACCCGCCATAGCCT
This sequence comes from Pseudomonadota bacterium, assembly GCA_039029395.1. Lineage (GTDB taxonomy): Bacteria > Pseudomonadota > Alphaproteobacteria > Kiloniellales > JAKSDN01 > JBCCGG01. Next base: position 103,253 of record JBCCGG010000005.1, read on the forward strand.
TGGCGCGAATAGGCAAAGACCCCATATCCGGTGCGATCCGCCAGGCGGTCGGGAAAGTCGCGCCACATGGCGACACAGCCCAGCCCCTCGTGAAGCAGCACCAAGGTTGGCGCCTTGTCGGGAGGCGGCCCGATCATCCGGTACTCCAGCTCGGCCTTGCCCACCCGCAAGAGGCCACGATCGGAAATCGCCATGGGGTCGCGCCCGCTAGACCAGAGCCTCGCAGACCACCAGCTCAACACTGCCCTTGCCCTTGAGCGGGACGAAGCCTTTCGACTTGCCACGGCAATGGGCTCGCAGATGCTGCCAGGCGGTACCGCTGACCAGGACCGAGCCGGGGTCGGCCTCGCTGACGATCCGGGCCGCGATGTTTACCGTATCGCCCCAGATGTCGAAGCCAAACTGGCGCCGCCCGACCACGCCGGCAACCACGGGTCCGAAGTGGATACCAACCCTGACGTCCCAGCCGGAGTCCAGCTCATTGGTGGCATCGACCATATCGAGCCCGCAGCGCACACTGGCAAGAACCGGCTCCCATGAGTCCTGGAACATGCCGGCGGTCGCCAGGAAGGCATCGCCAACGGTCTTGATCTTTTCCAGCCCATGGGCCTTGGCGATGAGCTCGAACTTCTCCACCAGGGCCTGAAGATGGGAGACCACATCCTCCGGGGCATGCTGGTCGCAGTAGGAGGTGAAGTTGACCACGTCGCAGAACAACACCGCGATCTCGTCGAAGCGGCGCGGCGTCACCTCATTCTTGGTCTTGAGCTCGTGCACCGCAGCGGCCGGTAGGATGGCATGGAGCAGTTGGTCTGCCCTGCGCTTCTCGTCCTCGATCTGCTGCCGGTAGCCCTCTTCCTGGTCCTTGAGCCACTTCTTTTCCAGGCTGGCGCCGACCCGCGCCTTGAGCAGCACCGCGTCGAATGGTTTCGGCAGATAGTCCTCAGCGCCGAGCTCGATGCAGCGCACCACACTTTCGATCTCGTCCAGGGCGGAGATCATGATCACCGGAATATCCCGTAGCGCCATGTCGGCCTTCAGCTGCTCGAGCACGTCGTAACCGCTGAGCTCGGGCATGGTGATGTCGAGCAAGACTAAATCGAAGGGCCTGGCGCGCAGCTGCTCCAGCGCGTGGCGCCCGTTCTCGGCTTCCGCGATGTCTTCGTAGCCGTCCCGCTTCAAGCGCCGGGTCAGCGTATAGCGGTTCATCTCGTTGTCGTCGACCACCAGGAGAGCCGGTTGACTAGCGCTCATCGGCCCCGCCTCTCTCAAGCTGTGCCGTGATCTTGCCGAGCAAGCGAGCCAAGTCGATCGGCTTGGTATCGTAATCATCGCAGCCGGCCGCCAGGGCCTTCTCTCGGTCGCCTGCCATGGCATGGGAGGTCAATGCGATCACGGGAATGGCTTGAAGCTCTGGCGCCGCCTTCAGCTCCCGGGTGGCCGCCCAGCCGTCCAGCACGGGCAGGTTGAGATCCATCAGGATCAAGTCCGGATGCTCCGCGCGGGCCAGAGTCACGGCCTCTCGACCATCCTTGGCGACAATCACCTCGAAGCCCTTGCGGCCCAAGCGGCGGGTCAGCAGGTAGATGTTGTCCTCGTTATCTTCGGCGTAAAGGATCCTTTTCATTGTTCACCCTCGGGACCCTCTGGATCTTGCCGGGTCGCGTAGCGGGCGACCGACTGGCACAGCTCCTCGAGCAGGGCATCGCGATCGAAGGCCGATTTCTGCAACACACGCTCGACTCCGCCATTGAGCCGCCGATGGTCCTCTTCGGTCAACTCGGCGGCGGTCACCACGACGACCGGGACGTCCTTCATGGCCGGCATCTTGCGCAAAGCGGCTATGAAATCGAAGCCGTCCATTTCCGGCATCATGAGGTCGAGCAAAATGAGATCGGGCATCGTCTCGGCTAGGCGCTCCAGGGCGACACGGCCGTTCTCCGCCTCGACGACCTCCCAGTCCTCCCCGGCCAAGCTGCGGGCCATCAGGGAGCGGGTCGGCTCATCGTCCTCGACGATCAAGATCCGGTTCGACCGACCACAGTTCCGATACTTGGAGAGAATGCCGCCGAGCTTCTTGCGGTCCACCGGCTTGGTCAGATAGTCCGTTGCGCCCAGAGCAAAGCCCTTCTTCTTCTCGTCCAGGATGGTCACCATAATGATCGGGATGTGGGCCAGCTCCGGATCGGTCTTGATCTCCCGCAGCACACACCAGCCATCGAACCGTGGCATCAACACGTCCAGCGTGATCACCGAGGGCATGAACTCGCGGGCCAGCTCAAGCCCCTCGCGCCCGTCATTGGCGGTCACCACATCGAAGCCTTCTTTAGCAAGAAGACGCCGCATCATATCCAGCACCACGGGATCGTCGTCGACCACCAGGACTGTGTCGTTACGGCCCGTTCGGGGCTGGGGCGCCGCGTCGCCAGAGTCTAGGCTTACGATCGGCTCCTGGGCCGCTTGCTCCAAAACATCCAGATCACGCTGCTGCTCCTCGACCCGAGTCGGCAGCTTCACCGTGAAGGTCGTGCCGACCTCAGGAATGCTTGTGACGCCGATATCACCGCCCATAAGGTGACAGAGCCTCTGGCTGATTGCGAGTCCGAGACCCGTGCCGCCATATTTCCGGGTGGTCGAGTTATCGGCCTGGCTGAACTCCTGGAACAGCCTGCCGATCTGATCCTCGGTCATACCGATCCCGGTGTCGTTGACGGTGATCGTGACCTCCTTGTCATCGAGTCTTGAGGCGCGAATCGCGACTTGGCCGCCCGTCGTGAATTTGCAGGCATTGCTCAAGAGGTTAAGCACGATCTGACGCAAACGGGTTCGATCAGCATAGATCGTGCCCAGCTCGCCCAAGCTTTCCAAGCTGAGACGATTATCGTTCTTCTCCGCCAGAGGCTGGGCGGTCGATTTGACCTCTTCGAGCAGAGCGGCCAGATCGATCTCCTCGAGATAGAGCTCCATCTTGCCTGATTCGATCTTCGAGAGATCGAGGATCTCGTTGATTAGATGAAGCAGATGATTGCCGGCACCGGACACTCTTTGAAGCGGCTCGATGAAGTCCTCCTGGCCAGCATCCTCGGCGTCCTCTTGCAGCATCTCGGTGATACCGATCACCGCATTCAGCGGCGTGCGCAGCTCGTGGCTCATATTGGCCAAAAACTGGCTCTTGGCGACGGTTGCTTGCGCTGCTAGGTCACGCGCCTTGGCGAGATTCTCGACCGCCTGTTCGAGCTGGGCCTCGCGCCGCTTCAGCTCGGTTATGTCGTGAAACACGCCGACCACCCCGCCCTCATCGGTGGGGCGCTCGCTGATTCTAAGGAAACGGCCATCGGAGCGACGTTGCTCGTGGGTGCCGGAGGGATGACGGTGGCGCTCAAGCCGCTCTTCCAGCCAAATCTCCGGCTGCTCCTCGGCATCGGCTATGACCTTGCGATCGACCGCCTGCTTGATAATCGCCTCATAGGTGGTTCCGGGCTCGATCGTCATGTCCAGGCCGGCATAGAGCTCGCGGAACTTTTCGTTGCAAACCACCAAGCGGTCGTCCGGATCGTAGAGCGCGAAACCTTCTGAGATTGCCTCAATCGCCTCGGTCAGCTGGATTTGAGCCCGTTGCCGTGCGGCTTCCGCCTTCAGCCGCTCGCTTTCTAGCCGATCTCGCTCCTTTAGGCTGTCGCGAAAGAGCGACAGGGTACGCGCCATGGCGCCAATCTCATCCTTGCCGCCGGCCGGGATCTCGACATCCAGCTTGCCGCTCGTGATGCTCGACATGGCGGCGACCAGCTTGCGCAAGGGAACGGTGATTGAGCTCAAGACGATGATCGGGACCAGTATCCCAATGACCACGGCCAAGACAACGATGGTGAGCGAGAGATCCGCGGCCCGCTCCACGCTGTTAAGAGCCATTTGGCTCTTGCGCACCGACTCGGCTTCCAGCCGGTCGACCAGGCCGGACAAACGCTGGTCGACGACCGTGATATGACCGCGGGCTTCGGCCATCAGAGCGTTGCCTAAAACCCGTTGATCCTCCGAATAGGCCTCGACCGCCATGATCGACTTGGCAATCAAGGCATCGACCTCCTGGCGGATTAGCGCGCCGGTGTCGGGGTCGTAGAACTCCAGGTTCTCGAGCTCGCCATAGAGCGCATCGCGCGCCTGGTAGGCGTTTTGCTCCGAGAGCACCAGCAGGCTGACCGCGAGATCGGTCAGCCAATGCTTCAGGTCGCCGAATGCCTTGACCGCGCTGTTGGCGGACTTGAGCACGGACACCAGCTCGGTTTCCTGGCGAAAGGACTTGGCGTTCCTGGACAACTCGTCGCTGAAGTAGATGTTCGAAGCGACCAGGATGCCAAGGAGAACGACGCAGAGAAAAACCAGGCGCGCGAAGATCGAGAACTGTGACATCTAGCTGACCGTCGCCGCCGCAGTCACTTAAAGAGAGTGATCGAGATCACGCCGCCCAGATCGCCCAGCGCTCCGCCTTCCTTGGGATAGCCGGTCAAATCAATCTCGCCCTTCGGCTCGCCATGACACTTCAGGCAGCCAGCACTGTAGTACTCCGGGATCAGAACCCGATAGGCATCGCGCCCCTTGTTGACCGCTTCGGCGGTATAGACCTCGCCTGTGGGCCAATCCGGCTGGATCAAGGATTGCTCGATGACCTCGTTCTCCCAAGAATCGGGCAAGGCCGTGCGGTTGCGAACCAGCTGCTTGGGCGCGGTGACCTTGATCTCCGCCTCGGCGCCGATGTTGGCGCGGAACTGCTCGTTGACCAGTCGAGCGAAAACCGCGGGAACGAAGCCTTTGAAGCCCTGTCCCTTGCGATTGAGTGTCGCTTGGTTGTCATCCAAGACCTCGGTGATGGCCGCAATCTGCGCCGCCAGAAGCCGACCCTTGCGGGTTTCAGGGTCAATCGATCTCGGATCTTGGCCGGTCTCCGCTTCATAGCGCTCATAGGCATTTTCGAGTACCGCGGCGCTCGTCAGCCCCTTGTCGCCGATTTCCGGATCGTTGATCAGATCCTGGTTGGCGGAGATGACCGCGCGGGCCGAGCGCAGCATGTTGGCCAAGCTGAGCGCGATCTCGACTTCTTCGTGGTCGACCTGGGCACGCGCGCCGCTGAGAGAGCCAGTCAAAGCGATCGAAAGACCGACCAGAGCACTCAAGACACACAGGCTCATCCTGGGACGTTCCGGCGTCTTCGCTTTACTCGAGGTTCCCGACGGAGTCCAGGATTTCAACCCAAGATTCACCATTGGTCTAATCGTCCAATTCTAGGATGCATTGAGAACCGCCGGTTGATGTTGCGCGAGGCGACTCGCAGCGGTGCTTTAATCGACTCCAGAGTCTGCCACAGGACCGGGGTGAATTGAAGATCCAAGGTCCCGTCCCGAGCCGGGGAACACACTGTCGCGGTGAGGTTGGACTGGCGGCTCATGCTGCGAAGCCTTTGATGATTGACCGGAACTCGGCCATGAAACGCTCCTCGGAAAAGCGTTCGGCACGCTCCGCCACATCACGGCGAATGGCCTTTTCCAGGTTACGATCGCCCAGAACTCGAGCAATCTTTTCGGCGCCCTCCTCGACCGACCGATAGATCACCCGTTCATCGCCGTCAACGATTTCGATTGGCCCGCCGTCATGGGGCACGAAGGTAATGCAGCCGGCACGCTGCAGCTCGGCTGGAGCAATACCGAAATGCTCGCCGACCATGCCATGGATGCCGAATCTGCAGGCCGCGACAAGCCGAACCATTTCGTCACGCGGTGTACTGAGATGAAAGGAGATCCAATCGCCCTTGTCCTTTGCGAGCTCGTAGAGACTCTCAGCATATGCCTCCATCGAGGCGACACCAACAATGCGGTATTTCACATCAAACCCCAGCTCGCGAACCCGCTCCAAGATTGCGATGGTCTTCTCCAGCTCCTTTTCCGGCGCTAGTCGCCCAAGGGAAACGAATGCTAGATCCCGGTTTTCTGGCGAAACGTCCGGGAAGCCGCCCGGCACCGGTGGATACAAGACCCGCGCCGAGGCCTGGTACCAGTCCGCGTAGAATTGCTTGGTCCAAGCTGAATTGACCAACGTTTCGTTGCGCGCCGCAGACTCCCGTTTGTATCCTGAAATCTTGGCGCATGTACTTCTGTAAAGCAGCAAAAGCGGTTTGAAATGATACCATTTATAATCGGCATCTGGACGAGGATACTTCGCCCATGGATAGTGAACATATTGAATAGCGTGCGCACCCACCTCGACCTCGCCAATCATGCTGACAATCACGTCATAGCGGTTCCTGCCGATCAGCTTTTGCGCGTGGCGAGCCATGAGGTGCTGCTGAAGGAGCGCCAAGGGTATGGGCGAGACCGAGAGCAAACGTTGAACGACGGCAGGCATCGCAATCCAGTTGAAGTCCGCTTGTCCGAAATTTGTGCCAAAGGCCTCTGCCGTAGCCTTCAAGTCGGGCTCGCGAGGCACCAACACCGTGACCTGGTAACCCTGCTCCTTCAAAGCCTCAAGCGCCCAGACCCCAACGGCACTGCCACCGCCAACCGCGTCTACCGCATAGCAGATCATCAGGATGTTCTTCACTTCACACCCACCGGCGCTTCGCCAGCACCCGTCACAGGCGCGGCGAGCCCAAAGGCCGGGGCGGCAACCCGCTGCCACTCGTCGGTCCAAAGCGGGCCTGACCACTGCGCGCCTCGGTGCAAATCTTCCAATTCAATAGTCTCATTGGGAAAATGGGCAAGCAACGCGATGAGATGCCGTGCCAGCTCGGCCCCATCCTTGAACAGTAGGCCGTTCTCACCCGGACGCACCTGCTCGCCCAAACAGGGTCCGTAGTCATAGGCGCAGACAGGCAGGCTTGCCGCCATCATGTCGACGATCTTCATGGGTAAATCGAGCCCGGACGAGGAAAGGTGGAAACAAAGCCCAAGGTCGGCCAGTCCTAGCAGAGTGCGAAAGTCCTCCGACGTCAGCCAAGTAGTGCGGATTACAACCCGCTCTAGCGACAGGCGTTCAAAAACCGCCTTCCAGTGGTCCCGTCGCGGCCCAAGGCCGGTCAGGATAACCAGCAAGCGCGGCCGGACCTCCCCCTCACTTCTCGTGGTGCCTTCGGTCAGGGCGCGATCGAAAAGCGGCAGCGCCTCGGCTAGGGCCTCAAAGTTCTCGTCGAGCGTCCAGCTGGTTGGGCTGACCAACAGAGCCGGCCGCTCGGGTCCACCGCTCGCCAAGGCTTGGCGCATCTGATTGGGCAACTCGACCTCTAGGCGCTCGAAGAACTCGCGCCGCTCAGCGGCGGAGACCGGCGCCGCCAGCGCGCGAGGCCGATCGTAGAGAACACGCGGTGCCTCGAGGCCCCATGACTTCTCCAGGTCCCGGCTCATGGCCCGGGAGACGCAAAAATGATCGTCGGCGAAGCGCGCCACGCCTCGCTCGTAGGCCCGCACCAAGCGCACCACCACATGGTCGCGACCCAGACGCAAGGCTAGGAGAGTGTAACCGTAGTTGTGCCAATCGATGACCAGTCGAGCGCCCCTAAGGCGGGCAGCCAAAGCGGCAACGGCACAGGTCGGCATCGCCGGCGGTACCTGAATCAGAATCGCGTCTGGACGGCGAACCTTGGATCCCAGAATGATGGCGAGCGATACCGTTTGAGCGACCAGACGGCCTAAGGCGTAGAGCACGAAGAGCACCTTCGTCATGCCGTGACGCCGCGCGCCGCCGCCCCCGCCCAGGGGATGAAGCCGCAGGCTGGCATGGTCGCGCAGCCATGGCGGCGTGACCTCTCCCGCATAGGCGACCAGATCCACCAGGGCGCCGAGCTGAAGCAGAGCCCGCGCATGGTTGAGCATGCGTGGGCTCTGGCCGATCTCCCCCAACACGACAATCGTGACGCGGGGCGCCGAACCTTCGGATGGTACGGTGCTGTTGACCACTTTCGGACACCTCAGTTCACGGCATCATTGGAGAGAATCGCTTGCCAAAACATGAACGGTGGACAGGCGAGGCCCAAATCTAATCTGGCCTGCCGCCTATAGCACGTTTAGCCCCTCGAAAGGCTGAGTTTGGGCGGAACTATCCCATTACAGGGCCCCATTACTCGCCCATAATGGCGACCAGAAAGGCGCCATGACCAAGCAAGTACCCAAAGCTCAAGCAGGCTCGATCACCGCGATCGCCTTGGTATGCGGTGGCACCGCCGGCCACGTCTACCCGGCGCTCGCCGTCGCCGAGGCCTTTCGCGAACGCTACGCTCGAATCGATGTCCTGTTCATCGGTGCGAAAAAGGGCCACGGCTTCGAGCGCGCCTTGATCGCCAGCCAAGGCGAGTCTCTTGCACTGGTGACTGCTCGGCCGTGGGTGAAAACGGGGCCGCTCGGCAAGCTTGGCGCCTTGGCCAGCCTGCCCTGGGGAATAGGCCAGGCCAGATCCTTGCTGAAGCAGCGCGGCAGCCAGTTTGTCTTGGGTTTCGGCGGTTATGCCACGCCCAGCGTCCTGCTGGCCGCCAAGAGTTTGGGTCTGGCTACCGCGGTCCACGAGGCCAACGCCCTTCCCGGTAGGGCAAACCGACTCTTGGGCCATCTGGTCGACCGCGTTTACTTGGCCAGCAAGGCGGCCGAGGCAACATTTCCAACCGACAAGACGGTTCTCGTCGGCTACCCCCTGCAGCCGAAAGTCCGGGCGCTCAGCCAAAGACCAAAGGAACCGCCGGCTCTCGACCAACGGGCAGCGCGGGTGCTGATCATCGGCGGTTCGCTTGGCGCCGGCTTCCTCAATGCGCGGTGCCCCGAGCTCATGGCCGGCATCGCTGCCAGGGGCATGGCCGTGGCCGTGCGCCACCAATCCGGCGTCGGGCGAGAGGACGCCCAACGCCAGGCCTATGCCCAGGCCAATATCAAGGCCGAGGTCGAGTCCTACATCCACGACATTAGCCAGGCCTACGATTGGGCGGATTTCGTGATCAGCGCCGGCGGATTCGGGTCCTTGGCCGAGATCGCGGCCATCGGTCTTCCAGCCCTGCTGGTACCGACCGCCGACGTCGCCGACGATCACCAATCGGCCAATGTCGCGGATTTCGTCGCCCTCAGCGGGGCTTGGCGCCAGGATGAGGCGGATTGGCAACCGGCCGATTTGGCCGAGAAGATCGCGGCCTTGCTGGCCGACCAGGGGGCGTGGCGCGCCGCCTCGGCGGCAATGCGTCTGGCCGCCGCGCCCGATGCCGCCAACGCGCTCGTGGCCGACGCCGAAACCTGGCTTGCGCCTCCCGATCGCTAGGCCTCAAGCCTCTGTGACAGCGGTCCTCAGGGTAAACCAATCCTTAATCGGTCCCTGGGCAAATACTGCTAAGTCCCGAATATAGCTAGACTCCACCCCATGACGGAACTCGGTCCAGCTTTGTTGCCCACCCTGATTGCCCTGTGCTGCGTTGCGGCGGCATCGGCTGTGCTGACCAGGGCGATGATAAAAATAAAAATTCTGGATTGGCCCAACCACAGATCGGCGCACGACCGACCGACCCCGAAGGGCGGCGGCGTGGCGGTGGCAACGACATTTTGCATCGGCTTGACCGTGCTCTACTACATGGACCTGGTGCAAGGCCTGGAGCCGATGAACTTCATGGCTTTTACGGGCCTGGCGGCCTTGGTAGCGGTGGTGTTCTTCGTCGACGACCTGCGGGATCTGTCGGCCATGGTGAAGCTGGCCCTGCAGACCCTTACGGCCGTGGCCTTCGTAGCCACCGTGGCCCATGTGGAGCGCCTGTGGATCCCGGGTTACGGACTGATTGAATTCGGCGCCCTGGGGCCCTTACTCACGATCCTTTGGATCGTCGGTTTCATGAACACGCTGAACTGCCTAGACGGCGTCAATGGCCTTGCCAGCGGCGGCACGCTGATCGCCTCGCTGATCCTCGGCACGATCGCCTATCACACCGACGGGATGCTGGTGCTGCTTTTGTGTGCCCTGCTGTTTGCCTCGACATTGGGCTTTTTCGTGTTCAATTTTCCGGCCGGCCGAATCTTCATGGGCGACGTGGGAAGCCAATTCATCGGCTTTGTCTTCGCCTGCGTGGCGGTCTTCGGTGCCAACCTTGAGGTCGGTCGTATCTCCTTCTATGTGGTGCCGATCCTGTTCTACGGCTTCATCTTCGACTTCATGATGACTTTCATCCTGAGACTCTTGCGCCGCAAGGATGTGTTTTCGGCACACCGCGAACACCTGTTTCAGATTTGCGATAGGCTGGGTGTCTCAAACACCTTCGTTTGCCTGATTTATCTTTGCTTCTTTATTCTCAACGGCTTGGTCGCGGTTGTTGCGCAATTCAGCGAACCCTGGTACCGACTGCTGCTTGTCCTCGGCCTGTTCCCAGTCTATGCCATCTATGGAATCTACGTCTATCGCTTGGCCTTGCGTCACGGCTTGTTTCAGACGACGACCGCCCGGAGCGGCAATTCATGACCAGACCCGCGGCGCCGCCCGTCTTGTCATCTGCGCCAGGTAAGCAATGGACCTGATCAGCACGAGCCTCAAGGCCTTTTCCCTGGTCGATCAAAGGATGCGGGCCCGTTGGCGGGCGCTGGTCCCCTTTGCCGTGGTCGCCGCCTTGCTGGAGAGCGTGGGCGCGTTGTTGATCCTCGGACTGATTAGGCTGATCACGGACTCCGGGACACTTACAGATACGCCAATTGCAGGTCGTATGCGGGGTTACTTCTCGGACATCTCGGATGAACGTTTTCTAGTGTACTACGCGATCGTCGTCGCGCTCTTTTATTGCTTCAAGAACCTGGTCAGGTTCTTGGAAGTCTTGCTGCGCGCGCGGGCGGCCAACGAAACGCAGACGGCCGTGTCCTCGGAGCTGCTGAGGCGTTACCTCAGCGCACCCTACGTGCTGTTCCTGAAGCGTAGCTCGTCGGAGCTGCTGCGCACCACTCGAGAGTCCGCCCATACCCTGAGCCAAGACGTCCTCAGCTCCGCGACAGCGATCTTTTCGGAGCTGCTCGTTTTGCTTGGCGTGATCGGTATCCTCTTTTACGCGGCGCCGGGATCTACCTTGATCGTGTGCGTTGTCCTGGCGGCAGTGACCGTGATCCTATTGCGCGCCACTCAATCTCAGTTCCGGAGCTGGGGCAAGCGCCTGCATCGTCTCCAAGTGGCAATCTTCCAAACGCTGAACGAAGGTTTCCGGGGCATCAAGGATATCAAGATCCTCGGTCGCGAGGCCTATTTTGCCGCGCGCTTTCGAGCCGCCAGGCAAGCCGCGGCCAGGATCGCCGTACTGAATGAGACCATTCGCGTCGCGCCACGCCTGGTCGTCGAGACCCTCTTTGTCGCGGGAATGGTGACAGTGATCGTGTTCGCGGCCCTCGACGACCAGCCGCGCGGCGAAGTCTTGGCGCTTCTAGGTCTATTCGCCTATGCGTTGATGCGTGCCCTGCCGTCGGTTCATTTGATGGTCTATCATGCCAACAACATACGCTTTGGCAGCGCCGCAGTTGACCAGATTCATGGCGATTTCGAGGCTACCAACCTGCCCGATACGGGTTTCCCGGACCCAACCGATCGCGGTGTCATAGAGCTGGAGAATGACATTTGCCTGCGCGGGGTCAGCTTCAGCTATCCAGCAGCCGGCCGTGTAGCGCTTAGCGATATCAACTTGACCATCGAGGCGGGCCGGTCGCTCGGCATCGTCGGTCCGACGGGTGCTGGCAAGACCACCCTGGTCGACCTGCTGCTAGGCCTTTTGAGCCCCGACGAAGGTCAAGTCTTGGTCGACGGGGTCGACATCAGCGGTCACCTGCGAAGCTGGCAGGATCGAATTGGCTACGTCTCCCAAAGGCCCTACCTCATGGATGACAGCGTAAGGCAAAACATCGCGCTCGGCCTGGAAAGCCCGGAGATCGACGAGGCAAGAGTGCTGGCCGCGGTCCGTGCCGCCCAGTTGGAGGACTTTGTCGCAGCCCTGCCGAACGGTCTGAATACCAAGGTTGGCGAGGCCGGCGTACGGCTGTCCGGCGGCGAGCATCAGAGGATCGCGACCGCGCGGGCACTCTACCGCAACCCCGACGTCCTGGTGTTTGACGAGGCGACATCGGCGCTCGACAACGCCACGGAAAGGGCGCTCTCCAAGGCCCTGGCGGGCCTAAGGGGCGAAAAGACCATGATCATCATCGCCCACCGCCTTTCAACCGTAAGGAATTGCGACGAGCTTGTTCTCTTGGTGGATGGCCGAATTGCCGACATCGGCAGCTATGATGAGCTCGCCCAGCGCAACGCCCATTTTCGGGAGATCGCCGGTTTGGTCGAAGCCGACGCCTAGCCGCCACCTCCCCGTTCGGCTGAGCAATGCGCCGCAGGGGCATCGACACGCGCACCCGACCCAACAGAGGAGATCCCCATGGAGTCTGGCGGCTGCCTGGGCCACCACATCAACAGCCAGGCCGACTCCGAGGCGGACCGCAACGTCGAGGTCAGTCGAACACCGATTGCGCCAAGCTTAGCCTCTTCGCGGCAAGCAGTTCGCTACATTGCGTCCGTTGAATGCCGGTGGCTGGCGCAGTTTGTTATTGATTCTGAAACTGGACATGGCACCCAATGGGGCCAGCCGTTAACACTTCGCGCAAGTAAAAGGTCAGCTTATGGATGATGTCACCGACAAGGTCGCCAAAATGTATGCCGAGTACCCCTACCCGTCACCTTCGGTGGACGCGGGTAAGGAAAAGCTCACAGAGCTAGCCAATCTGTTCAAGTTTCTTGCGCTGGAGACCAAGTATGACTACGCACAGAAGAGCGTTCTCGATGCCGGCGTCGGCACGGGCCAGCGCCTGGCCGCAGCGGCTGAGAGCCTTTCCAACACCCGCTTTACCGGCATCGACATGGTCCAGTCCTCCTTAGAGGTAGCGCGCCAAGTCAGCGACCAAGCCGGTCTGTCGAACGTTGACTTTCACTGCGCCAACATCCTGGAGGATATGACAAATCTCGGCGCATTCGACATCGTGCTATGCATGGGCGTGCTCCACCATCTTTCAAAGCCTCACCTTGGATTGAAGAATCTCCATGCGGTATTGAAGGACGACGGCTTCGTGCTTCTTTATCTCTACGGGCTGCGCGGCGCCCAGGAGCGCATGCGCCGCAAGGCGGTAATCTCCTTGCTTCGGGGCGGCCGCCAGGACGATCTGGCGATAGGCATCCGGCTCGCTAAGGACCTCGAGTATGACGACTTTGAGTACGGTTGGAACATCAATATCGACCAAGCAACCAACGACTCCTTTATCGTCGACGCTTTCATGAATGTGAACGAGCGATTGTTCGATGCAGAGACCATTCACGAGCTTGCCGTCGAAGCAGGCTTCCACGCTTACGTAACCTATGGCATCACGACGGGCACCCAGGGCCTGCTCTTCGACACCCGTCTCGAGTCCAAGCGTTCCTTTATCTCACAGATGTCGCTGGCCAAGCGCCTCAAGGCCGATTTGCCCAAGGACCTCTATGGCCAGCTGTCCCTGCGTGACCGCTACCGGTTGGTCGACCTGCTATACGATCCGAACGGTTACACCGTTATCATGCTGACCGAAGGCGCGCGTGAAAAGCTCTCCCGCTCGGCACGAATCGGCGCAAATGTAGTCGAGGTCTAGAAGCTCATCCACCACTCGCCCTCGAGCCGGCTCAAAAGCGCGTGGCCCGCAAGGATGTGCTCGCGCACCTCCGGGCGCGTGGATTCGACCAACATCCAGGGGCCCCGGCGGGACAAGCTGATGGGCTGGCTTGTGACTGCACGATGGTTTTCCGGCTGAATCCGGCCACTGACCGCCAGCGCGCCGCGCCGCCAGGCATCGCGGCAGAGGTGCTTTAGCACGCATTCCAGGGATCCCGGTTGACCGAAGAGCTGCACCACTTGAGCTCTTCCGTCTCGTGTCAAAACGTAGACGTACCAGCCACTCAGCTTCCCCGCCTTATCGATCACCCTCGCCTTGACAACCGCCTGGGTCGACGCGTTGCGTTCCATGCGATCGAACAACCAGACGAGAGACTCCTGGGAGTATTCGGGGCTCAGCCGGTATCTCTTGGCGACGTCGCCAAAGCTCGCGAGAAGGCCATCAAGGTCGATCGGCTCGACCTTTCCTTCGGGCCCCGGCCCGTCAAAGCGGTAGGCGCTATCCGGCAGATGGGCGGCAGCCTGGTCCAGAATCTTGCTGAACGGCCGCGCCACCGCGCCCAGGCCACCCTTGCCGGCGAGGGACGCCCGGTAGGCCATGGGACGCAGCGGCCTGGTCCAGTAGAGACTGTATGGGTGAGCAACCAGGCCGCCCAAGCTTTCCCAGATCTTGCGCGAAACATCGGTCGAGAGGTCCGCCATAGAAATGTCTTGGGGACCTTTGAGAAAGGCTTTCAGAAGGTTGATCGCGACGATACCGGGCTTGTCCGGGTCGACCATATATTGGGTCGGCACCGCGAGCCAAAGCCGCTCCTCCTGATATTGCATGGGCCGCGGCAGGACACCCAGAAAGCCGACGATCGAACCATCTTTGGCCTCGCAGACCAAGGAGGGCAGATCCTCTCGTACCCAGGGATTGTCGAACAGGATCGAGCGCATATGGTCGACGAGCGCCTCGCTGGAGGCCTGCTCGCTGCGCTTGAAACATTTGGCGCGCAGCGCGACGACTCCTGGAATGTCGTCCTCGAGGAAGGCTCTCACGCCGCTCATAACACCCCGTCCTGCCCCTTATCGCTCGAACCGACGGAGAATCGGCCCTAGGTTTTGGCGGAAGCTCTTCGAATGGCATTGTCGCCGAGGAACAGTATATCGATCCCGGTGCCAAGGAAGGTATCGATCGCTTCCTTGGGCGTGTTGACCATGGGTTGGCCCTTCACGTTGAAACTGGTGTTGAGCACCATTTCCCGGCCTGTCGTTTGGCCGACCTGCTTCAGGAGCGCATGAAACTCGGGATTGGTCTCCGCCGCGACAGTCTGCACCCGGGCAGTACCGTCGACGTGGGTAATGGCGGGCAGGGCCTCCCGATGAGCCTCGCGTACCCGCACGATGAAGATCATGTAGGGCAGCTCCGTACCCGGTTCGATCTCGAACCACTCGTGCGCCGTCTCCAAGGTGACCGCGGGCGCGAAGGGACGAAAGGCCTCGCGCATCTTGACCATGGCGTTTACCCGGTCGCGCATCTCGGGATTACCGGGATCGGCCAAAATGCTCCGATTGCCCAAAGCCCTGGGCCCGAACTCCATTCGGCCACGAAACCAGGCGATGACCTTGCCTTCGGCGATGCACTTGGCCGCCGCCGCGCAGGTCTCCGCGAAGGAGCCGAAACGCTCGACCTCGATGCTATCGCCATGACGCTCGATCTCGCGCTCGAGCTCGCTGGCCTCGTAGGCGGGGCCGAGGAACGGCACCACCATGCGCTGGTTATCGATTCTGTCATGGCTCGCCGCATGGGCCAACGCCGCGCCAAGCCCCGCCCCGTCATCGGCCGCGGCGGGCTGGACGTAGATCTCGTCGAAGGTCTTGGCGTCCAGCAGCTTGCCGTTCGCGGTGCAGTTCAAGGCCACGCCGCCAGCCATGGCGAGGCGCCGTAAGCCGGTCGTACCCGCGAAGTGGGAGCCGATGTGATGAATTGCTTTGTTGAGGCATTCTTGGAGCGCCGCGGCGACATCGCGGTGCGCATCGGTGATATCCTCATCCGGATCGCGCGGCGCGATCAGATGCTCTGTGAGGTAATCGCGCGTCGCCGCATAGATCTCGCGCTGGTCCGCGGTCTTGTTCAAGCTGAGGATCTGAATCCTGAGCGTGCCGTTGTCGAGTAGCTCCACGTGCTCGTCGAAAAAGCCGCGGTACTTTGCAGGATCGCCATAGGGCGCGAGGCCCATGATCTTGTACTCGTCGCTATTGAAGTCGAAGCCAAGGTGCAGGGTCACCAAAGAGTACAAAACACCCAGCGAGTTGTCCGCGCTTTGCTTGTTGATGGCCTCCATCTTGCCGTCGCGTGCGTGCCACAGGGTGATGCTATGCACCTCGCCCATGCCGTCGAGCACACCGACGAGGCATTCGTCCCAGCCCGAGGTGTAGTAGGCGCTGGCCGCGTGAGCGATATGGTGCTCCAGATGGTGGACCTTCGCCTCGCGGTTCTCGACCTCCGGAAGAGAGCGTTCGAACAGGCCCAACAGCGCGTCGCGGGAATAAACTTGCTGATAGCGCAACTTGGCTAATTGGCTCCGGGAGTGGTGCACCCTATAGGCACCGTAGTCGAAGGCATGGACGAAGGCATCGACGTCGCGCACGTCGATCCCAGCCTCGGCGCAGCAGTAGCGGATCGCGCCGACGGGAAAGGCACCGCTGTGCTTCTGGCCATTGAAGCGCTCTTCCGCCGCGGCGGCGACGATCTCCCCGTCAACGATCAGTGCCGCGGCCGAATCCTGGCCCTGGACGATACGGTACTCTCGCAGATCAAGCCCCGGAAACTGTTCCTGCTTGAACGCCATGGCGTTCTCGAAACCACTCCAACCAATGATCTTCATCTTCACTCCATCGACTGATCGTCGTCCTGATCCGGGTAGCTGCCCGAGAGAAGTCCATCGCCCGACGCCAATCCCCTAGCACCCCCGCAAATGCAGGGCGATCGGGCAGTGAACGGCGGGCCCCGCATCCGAGGGGTGACCTTAGAGCTTGGTGCTTAATGAGGTGTCAATCCGCGGCGCGTCGGCTCCCTTCTCTTCTGCGTTGCTCCTTGTGGCCCTGTCAACGGAAATGCCGCGGTCTGGCGGCATCCCTTAACTGAAATTGGGACTTGCGAGCCAAGGTTAGGACCATGCTCGCTCAAGCTTGGGCGCTTGTGCCCCTGGCCCTCCGCCCCTACTTTTTAGTGGCCTGTTAAGGCTTTCTATAGCAAATGAAGCACGGTCGATTTCGACCGATCTGCGGAGAGATCCTCACGTGACCGGAGCGGAAGCCACTAGACCCTTGGTGAGCGGGTTCCTCGCCTCCCTGCGCGCCTACCCGGAGCGCCCAGCTCTATTCGTGAGCGGCGATCACGTAAGCTATCAGGAGTTGGGGACTTTCGCCGGGCGGATCGCAGCGACCATCACCTCCCGCGCGGCACCCGGCAAGCTTGCCGCGGTCTTCGCCCATCGCAGCCTGTGCGCCTACGGCGGCGTGCTTGGAGTGCTGCTAGCTGGTCGAGGATATGTGCCACTCAATCCAAAGTTCCCCATCGCCCGCACGGGACGCATGCTCGCGCTGAGCGGTTGCAACACCTTGGTGGTCGGCCAGGAGTGTCTTTCCGGCTTGGCCGACCTGCTCGAAGCCACGGAGCGCCCCTTGACGGTCGTCCTGCCAGAGGTCTCGCAGGATGAAGTGGCCGCGCTGGCGGCACGCTTTCCCGATCATGAACTCCTCTCGCGGGAGCGTTTGTCGGATTGCGAGAAGGTCCCTGCCCTGCCCATCGGGGTCGCCGGTGACGACGTCGCCTACCTCATGTTCACGTCGGGCAGCACCGGCGATCCGAAAGGCGTTGCGGTCAGTCACGGCAATGCGACGGCCTATGTTGATTTTGTTGCCGCACGTTACGACGTCGGCCCGGACGACCGCTTATCGCAAACATTCGATCTGACCTTCGATCTCAGTGTTCATGATATGTTCCTGAGCTGGGAGCGCGGCGCCTGTCTTTGCTGCGTGCCTGAGGCCATGGTGACGGCACCGGCGAAGTTCATCCGGGATCAATCGCTGACCCTATGGTTTTCAGTGCCCTCGGTGGCCGGCTTTCTGTCCCGGCTGCGTCTCCTCCGGCCAGGCCTGTTTCCCAGCCTGCGCTTCAGCTTGTTCTGCGGTGAAGCCCTGCCGGGAAAGTACGCCGTCGCCTGGCAGGCGGCCGCGCCTAACTCCACCTTGGAGAACCTCTACGGGCCAACCGAGGCGACCATCGCGATCACAGCCTATCGCTGGGACCCCGAGAAATCCGCCGCGCGTTGGGGCAATGAGGTGACACCGATAGGTTGGGCGTTCGAGGGCCAGCGCACTTGTGTGGTCGATGAGTCGCGCGCAGTGCTCTCCCAGGGCCAACCCGGTGAGCTTCTTCTGGGCGGCAGTCAGCTGACCGCCGGATACTGGCAAGACGCCACTAAGACGAACGAGAGCTTCATTCACCTGGCCGACGGTAAAAGATGGTATCGAACCGGCGATCGGGTGCGTGAAGAGGCGGACGGATGTCTCCTTTACCTGGGTCGCATCGACCACCAAGTAAAGGTCCGCGGTTATCGGGTCGAGCTTCAGGAGATCGATTTGGCCTTGCTCGAGGTCTGTCCGTCGGCACAGGTCGCCTCGGTCGCCTGGCCCCTGCACAACGGCAGTGCGGACGGTATCGTTGCCTTCGTTTCCGGCGATGCGACTCGGGATGAAGAGGTTATTATTCAGCGCTGCCGGGATCGCCTGCCGGAGTACATGGTGCCGCGCAAGGTCCGCTTCATTGAGGAGCTTCCACGCAACTCAAACGGAAAGATCGATCGCCGTGGGCTCGCGGCGAGCTTGGACGAGGAGAAGGGATGAGCGACGCTGCAGAAGAAGATAAGCTGATTAGACTTGCCATCGACTGGGTTCTCGAGAATAGCCCCAACGCCCAAAGTGCCGGCCAGGAGATCACGGGCGATACGAACCTTCTCGAGGATTCGCTGCTCGACTCCCTTGGATTTGTCGACCTGGTCGCCTTTTTGGAGAAGACGACGAATCGCGAGATCGATCTCCTGGAGCTCGATGAGGACGACCTGAGCACCCTTCAGGGTCTCTGTCGCGCGGCCTGCACAGCGGGGACCGCGGCGTGAGCGATCCTTGGCGCATCCCAGCAGGGCCGCGGCGGACCGAACGGGCCTCAAAACGCCCATGAGACTGCTTCTCGAAGACGGTACGGAGATTGTCGGCGAGAGCTTTGGCGCGCCGCGCACGGTCGCAGGCGAGGTCGTCTTCAACACCGCCATGACCGGCTACGTGGAGGCTTTGACCGACCCCTCCTATCGCGGACAAATCTTGGTTTGCACCTATCCGCTTATCGGCAACTACGGCGTCCCCGCGCCGCGCGCCGCCGGCTCCCTCGACGGCCCCTACGAATCCGACCGAATTCAGGTCCAGGGACTGATCGTTCAGCGCTATCACCAGGCCTACAGCCATGGCTCGGCCGCGCGCTCTCTGGGCTCTTGGCTGGAGGCCGAAAACGTCGCCGCCCTGACCGGCGTGGATACCCGGGCCTTGACTCAGCGCATCCGCGAAAACGGCACCATGAAAGGCTGGTTGATCCCTGACGACCTGCCGGGAGAGCAAGCCAAGAATGCGGCCGACGAGGTCGTTATGACCGATGTCTTCGACCTGGTAGCGCCTACCGAAACTAAAGAGTTTCCGGCAGGTGACCTCAAGGTGCTTGTGGTCGACGTGGGCGCCAAGGACAACATCATCCGCTCACTGATGGCCCGTGGCGTGACTGTGGTCCGGGCCAGTTGGAGAAGTAACCTGGGCGAGCTGGCGCGACAGGCGGACGGCGTGCTGATCGGCAATGGGCCCGGTGATCCCAAGGACCTTGGACCCCTGGTCGATCAGGTTCGCGACCTGCTCGCGAGCTACGATAAGCCGATCTTCGGCGTCTGCCTCGGCCACCAGATCCTGGCGCTCGCAGCGGGCGGCGACACCTACAAGCTCAAGTACGGTCATCGCGGGGTCAATCAGCCGGTGCAGGACCTGCTCACCCGCCGTTGCTACGTGACCAGCCAGAACCACGGCTATGCGGTGCAGGACGAGAGCTTGCCCGAGGCCTGGGAACCTTGGTTCGTCAATCTAAACGACGGCACGAACGAAGGGCTGCGTTCTCGTGTGAAGCCTTTCTTCAGCGTCCAGTTCCACCCGGAAGCCGCGCCGGGACCCGAGGACACCGGGGTTCTATTCGACGACTTCGTGCGCCTGGTCGGCGCCATGCGACAGGGGTAAGAATCATTTTCGGAGCCTATCTACCGCGCAAGCCTCGCCGGGTGCTGATTCTCGGATCCGGCGCCCTGCAGATCGGCCAGGCCGGCGAGTTCGACTATTCCGGCTCCCAGGCGATCAAGGCGCTGCGCGAGGAGCGCATTCAAACGGTTCTGGTCAACCCGAACATCGCCACGATCCAGACCAGCGAGGGATTGGCCGACCGAGTGCATTTGGTGGCGGTCACGCCGGCCTTCGTCGAGCGGGTGATCGCCGAGGACGAGGTCGACGCCATCCTGCTGTCATTCGGTGGCCAGACCGCGCTCAACTGCGGCTTAGAGCTACATCGCAGCGGCGTGCTCGAGCGTCACGGCGTGCGTGTCCTCGGCACGCCAATCGAGAGCATCGTGAACACCGAAGACCGGCAACTCTTCGTCGAGCGGCTCGACGAGATCGGCATCAAGACGGCGCGCAGCGTAGCCTGCAACTCGGTCGAGGAGGCCAAGCAGGCGGTCGAGGAGATCGGGCTTCCGATCATGTTGCGTGGCGCCTACGCCCTGGGCGGCAAGGGCAGCAACATCGTGCAAAAGGAAAGCGATCTGGAGTTTGCCCTCAAGCGCGCTTTCGATGGCGGCGTACCGCAGGTGCTGGTCGAGGAGTATCTGCACGGCTGGAAGGAGATCGAATACGAAATCGTTCGCGACGGACGCGACAATTGCATCGCCGTGTGCAACATGGAGAACTTCGACCCTATGGGCATTCATACGGGCGAGTCTATCGTTGTCGCGCCGTCCCAGACCTTGACCAACGAGGAGTATCAGTGGCTGCGCACGATCGCCATCAAGACCGTGCGCCATCTCGGCATCGTCGGGGAATGCAACATCCAGTACGCGCTCGACCCGGTAACCGGCGACTATCGGGTCATCGAGGTGAACGCGCGCCTGTCTCGCTCCAGCGCGCTGGCCAGCAAGGCGACCGGCTATCCCTTGGCCTATGTCGCTGCCAAGATCGCTCTGGGCTACTCCCTGCCCGAGATCCCCAACGCCATCACGCGGCGCACCACCTCGTTCTTCGAGCCTTCATTGGATTACCTGGTGTGCAAAGTGCCGCGCTGGGACACCGGCAAGTTCCGTGGCGCCTCGTCGCGCATCGGCACTCAGATGAAGAGTGTCGGCGAGGTCATGGCGATCGGCCGCAACTTCCCGGAAGTCTTGCAACGGGCGCTCAGGATGCTCGACATTGGCGCCGACGGCCTGGACCCGGACGCCTTCACCTTCAAGGACGTGAAGACCGAGATTAGCCATGCGACGACGCTGAGGGTCTTCGCCATCGCCCAGGCGCTCAGCAAGGGCATGGATCTCGAGTCGATCCATGAGATGTCGCGCATCGACCGATGGTTCCTGAACGGCATAATGGAGATTGTCGATCTACAGCACAGGGTCGGCGCACAGGAGGGTCCGCTCGAAGCGGGCTTGCTGCGCCGTGCCAAGGAGCTGGGATTCAGCGATGGGATGATCGACCGCTTGACCTCTGCCGTGCCCGGCGAGACACGACGTGCCAGAAAAGCCCATGGCATCGAGCCGGCGATTGCCCGGATCGACACGACGGCGGCTGAGTTTCCGGCCGAGACCAACTACCTCTACTCCACCTACGGCGCTAGAGAGAGCGAGACTTCGAAGGTCAAACGGCGCAAGATCATGGTGCTCGGCTCCGGCCCCTACCGCATCGGCTCGAGCGTAGAGTTCGACTGGTGCTGCGTCAACGCTTTGGAAGCGGCCGCTGACCTCGGCTACGAGACGGTCATGCTGAACTGCAATCCAGAGACCGTCAGCACGGACTACGACATTTGCGACCGCCTGGTGTTCGACGAGGTCAGCCTGGAACGGGTGCTCGATCTCTACGAGCAGGAGCAACCCGAAGGCATCGTGCTCAGCATGGGCGGGCAACTGCCCAACAACCTGGCGCTTGGGCTGCACAAGGCGGGGGTGCGGATCCTGGGGACCAGCGCGGAAAGCATCGATCGTGCCGAGGACCGGCGAAAGTTCGGCGCCATGTTGGATCGCCTGGGCGTCGACCAGCCGCGCTGGGCCCATCTGACCGACCTAACGGAGGCCGAAGCATTGGTCGAAGACCTGGGCGGTTATCCGGTACTGGTCCGGCCAAGCTACGTGCTTAGCGGAGCGGCCATGAGCGTGGCCAAGGAGCCGCGCGAGCTGGCGCGTATCCTCGGACGGGCATTGGGGGTTTCCCGCGAGCATCCGGTGGTCGTCTCCAAATTCGAGGCACATGCCCGGGAGGTGGAGATCGACGCGGTCGCCGACGACGGCCGGCTGGTGCTGTGGGCGATCAGCGAGCACGTGGAGAACGCCGGCGTGCACTCCGGCGATGCGACTTTGGTGCTGCCGCCCCAGACCCTCTACATCGAGACGATTCGCAGGATCAAAAAGATCGCCGCCGAGGTCGCCCGCGAGCTCGCGATCACCGGCCCCTTCAACATGCAGTTCCTAGCCCGGCACAACGAGGTCAAGGTGATCGAGTGCAATCTGCGCGCCTCGCGCAGCTTTCCTTTTGTCTCCAAGGCGACCGGTACGAACTTCGTGGCCGAGGCCACGCGGCGCATGCTAGGCGCGGGACGACCGGTGGTGAACAACAGCCTGGATTTGGACTACGTGGCGGTCAAGGCGCCGCAGTTCTCCTTCGACCGCCTGAGCGGCGCCGATCCCATGCTGGGAGTGGAGATGGCGAGCACCGGCGAGGTCGGCTGTTTCGGTGACGACATCCACGAGGCCATGCTCCATGCCATGGTCGCGAGCGGCTTTCGGATCCCGCACAAGGGTGTGCTGCTGTCGCTTGGCCCGATCGAGGACAAATACACCTTGGTCGACGAGATCCGGATTATCGCCGAAGAGCTTAAGCTGCCGATTTACGCGACCGAAGGTACGGCCGAAGCGCTGACCGCGATCGGCATCCCCTGCCACAGCGTCTCCAAGCATCTGGAGAACGGCAAGAATGCCATGCAGCTGATCGACGACGGCCATATAGATCTGGTGATCAACATTCCCCGCGAGTACGACCAGCTTGGCCGGCCAGACGGCTATCTGATCCGCCGGCGCGCGGTCGAGGCGGAGGTGCCGCTGGTAACCGACCTGCAACTGGCCCGTGCCCTGATTGAAGCTTTGCGGCGACGTGAATTGAAAGACCTCAGCGTGCTCGCCTGGCAGGACTTCATGCAGCGCAACGCGGCAGCGCCCTAAGCCATTCCCGACGTTTTTAGCGCGCTACAATCAATGGGGTTTCGCGCTCAATGAGCAGAAGACCCTCTGCCGGAAGTGCCGTGGTGAAGCGGTGGTCTGGGGAACAGCTCGCCCACGGAAATCTCGTACAGTACGGACATGGCGAACAGAGTGGATCCACCGATCTCGCGGTCGCCGGATTCATAGCGCCTTAGCGTCTGTTGAGATATGCCCAACTCCCTCGCAGCCTGTGCCTGGGAAAGGCAGGCCCACTCCCGATAGCGGCGCACCCGGGCCGCTATGGCATCGTCCGCATTGATTACCTCGGGCCCCAGCCGGTTTGCGCTTGTCATCGTCATTGACTTCATGAGCGCAGCCTCTGATTTTCCGGATCCCAAAGCGGGCGATCCTCCCGCACCGTGGCCCTGTGGCGCTTACCGAAAATTTCGATATCCACTTCGCTCCCGGGGCTGACGAACTCGCGTCGTAGCGTTCCAAGGGCGATGGCCGCGTTGACCCGATAGCCGTAGCCACAGGAAGTCACCTCTCCGACGACCTCATCGCCGCTCCACACCGTGGACATGTAAGGGGCATCGCAAGCCGGTGTTTCGAGGGTCATGGTGGCAAAGCACCGCTTGCTGCCCTGCTGCTTCTCGGCGAGGAGGGCTGCCTTACCCACAAAGTCCGGCTTGTCCCATTTGATGAAGCGCTCGAGGCCACCCTCGAGCATGCTGTAGTCGGTCGAAAGATCGCCTTTCCAGCTGCGGTATCCCTTCTCCAGGCGAAGGGAGTTGAGAGCGAACATACCATATGGCTTGGCGCCGGCTGCCATCACGGCATCGAAGATCGCCGGAACATGATCAATCTCGGCATGAATCTCCCAACCGAGTTCGCCGGCGTAGGACACACGGGCGAGGCGCGCCGGCCGGCCCGCGACATTGGCCTCTTGGTGGGTCAGCCACGGCATCTCCAGGTCAGCATCGGAGACCTTTGCGAAGACCTCGCGCGATCTTGGGCCGGTGACGACGAGCGTCCCGACGTCGCTGGTTCGGTCAACCAGGGACAACCCCTTCGGCAGCCGGCGGGAGAGTAGCTCGAAATCGTGCCACTGGGCGGCGGCAGCCGTGATCAGGACCAGATCGTCCTGGTCGAGCCGCATGATCGACATCTCGGTCACGACGCGCCCCCGGCTGTCGGCGAAGTACCCAAGCCCCATGCGGCCGACGCGCGGCAACGGTCCCGTGATCTGAGTTCTCAACCAAGCCGCCGCGCCGTCACCGGAGAGCCGGTAACGGGAAAATCCACAGAGATCCAGAATCCCGACTCCGTCGCGAACGGCCTCGCACTCTTCCTTGACCCGCTGTTCCCAAGGCCCTTCGCGCTCCCAGGTTTGCGCGGCGGCCTCCGATGTGTCGTCGCCCTCTTGGGCAAACCAGTTGGCGCGCTCCCAGCCATTGACGGCACCGAACTGAGCGCCGAGCGCCTTCAACTTGTCGTGTATTGGAGAAAGCTTCTTGTCTCGACCGGCCGGCCACTCATAGTGAGGAAAGTGCATCCCATATTCATGACCGTAGGTCTCAAGCGCCTTATGAAGACAGTAGTCATGATCCGCGTGACCGGTGAAGCGGCGGGGATCACAGGACCACATGTCCCATTCAGTTTCGCCCTCGGTGATCCACTCGGCCAGCGCCTTACCGGCGCCGCCGGCCTGGGTGATGCCGAAAGTGAACGCGTGGGCTTCAAAGGCGTTCTTCACCCCTGGCATCGGGCCAATCAACGGCAAGCCGTCGGGCGCATAGGGGATCGGGCCGTTGATGATGCGCCCGACTCCCTGACTGCCAAGCAGCGGCACCCTGGACATGGCGTCTTCGATGTACCACTCAAGACGGTCAAGGTCGTCGGGAAAGAGCTGGAATGAGAAGTCGGTCGGCATCGGATCGCCGTCTTCTACCCAGTGGGCCTTGCAGTTGAGCTCATAGGGGCCGAGGTTGAGGCCATGCTTGTCTTGCCGCAGGTAGTAGGAGCTATCCACGTCGCGGATCATTGGCAGGTTTCGGCCGTTCTCCTTCGTCCAGGCCTCTATCTCGGGGATCTCGTCCGTCAAAAGATACTGGTGGCTCATCACCACCATGGGGACATCGCGGCCGCCGTGGGGCTTAAACCACTCGCCGACGCGGCCGGCATAGTAGCCGGCCGCATTGACCACGTACTCGCAGCGGATGTTGCCCTTTTCGGTCTCGACAATCCATTCGTCGCCATCGCGGGAGATGCCCGTGGCAGGGGTGAAGCGGAAGATCTTCTGGCCCAGCGCCCGTGCACCCTTGGCCAGTGCCTGGGTTAGCTGGGCCGGGTCTATGTCGCCGTCGAGCGGGTCCCATAGGCCGCCCGCCAAGTCATGAACCTCCATGAAAGGATAGTGCTGGCGAAGCTCCTCCGGCGAGCAGATCTCCATGGTAAGACCTTGGCGGCGCGCCATGCCCGCGACCATCTCGAACTCCTGCATGCGCGTCCCACCGTGCGCCAAGCGCAGCGCGCCAGTGACATGGTAGTTCATGGGATAGTCGACTTCTTCTGCCAAACCCCGGTACAGCTCGAGCGAATAGCGCTGCATGTTCATCACCGACCACGAGCTGCTGAAGTTCGGGCAGTTTCCGGCGGCGTGCCAGGTCGACCCGGCGGTCAGCTCATTCTTTTCCAGAAGCACGCAGTCGGTCCAGCCGGCCTTCGCCAGATGATAGAGGCTCGACACGCCGACCGCGCCGCCCCCGATGATCACGACGCGCGCTGTTGACGGAACATCTGCCATTCTTGGTCTCCACGGAAAGAGAGGATCGTTAGGTGCTCGAAACGCCGTCCGGGTTGGGACGGTCGACTTGGGACTCCACCGCGCGCCGGCACGAGAGGTTCTCTAGGTCCCCCGTTAGGGCGTACGAAAGGTCATAGTGTTGAACCGTCCGATCGGGTCCAGATTGCGCGCCATCTGAATGCACCCAGATTTCCCATCCCAGACCAAGAGCGTCAGGTGACCTCTAATCATTTGGAATCACTAGGAAATTTAGGCTGTCTCACGAACTTGCGGCTAACTCGACCGTCCGTCAGCCTCAATTGTGGCGCTATCGCACAGGTCTTTGTAGTGGGAGATTTGTAATGGCTCCAATTAGCTTAGCTAATGGAACCGATAGTCGTGGCCAGGGTTGAATGCGCCCGATGAGGGCCCGATCACGATGTGATGGCAAATTCCCTGTCAGCCGATCTTTTTCGCTTATGCCCCTACCGGAAGGGCCCCTGACCAGCACAAATTCTGTGGCATTCGAGGTCAGGCGTGTAGTATGAGATTGAACATGCCGCCCATTAATCAAGCTTATAGGAAGTTGAGCCACAACCTGGTTGGGCTCTGTGCGTTCAACCTGGTCGCCCAACATGGCAATTTTACCGCTGCGGCCGATGCCCTCGGGTTGACCCAGTCGGCAATGTCTCAGCGCATCAAGAGCCTGGAGCTTGAGCTGGGCGTAATCCTGTTCAAGAGGGTCCATCGCGGCGTCACCTTAACGGACGAGGGATTGCGGCTGCACCATGTCGTGCGACCGGCAATGATGCAGATCGGCGATTCCATTACGTTTCTGTTGGAACGCAAGACGAAACCGAGGGTTCGCCTGTCGGCTGACTTCGCCTTCTCCACCTTTTGGCTGCTTCCCCGACTGTCACATTTGCGCTCGGAACTCGGCGACGAGATAGAGGTTCAAATCCTCGCGTCACAAGCGCCTCCAGAGGTTAACAACGATGACTGCGACATCACCATTCATGTGCGCCCCATCAGCGCCATAGCCAAGGGCGATGTTCTATTGTTGGAGGAGAGCGTTGCAGCGGTCTGCAGCTCCGAATTCTTGGATAAGCACGGTCCCCTCAAATCCTCTGCCGATTTGCTCGATGTCCAATTGATAAGCCTCTCGAAACCGCCATCCGCCGAATGGCAGACTTGGCAAGGTTGGTTCAACGGCCTCGGAATTGTCGGGAAGCCCGCCCATGGCTTTATCAGTTTCAACAACTACGACATGGTCACGCAGTCCGCAATTGCCGGGCATGGCGTGGCCCTTGGATGGCTCGGGCTGGTCGATGAGGCCATCGAAAACGGACTCTTGGTTCAGGCCACGGGCGACGTCGTGACAAGTCAAGCGGGGTATGTCATGTCGCGCGACTATTCCAGGGCCTCGCGCGGACCGGCTCGGGTTTTCGATTGGATAGCGAATTGCGCGGCCGAAAGAGGCTGAAGAATTGGAACAAATCTCACTCGCTAAGCCCCGAACTAGCGCAAAGTTTCAGCGGCTAACTTGATGCTTGTTCGCTTCGACCAGCCTTGCCACCTGGAAGTGGTCCCGGCGGCGGCATTTTGGCCTAGGCATGTGACGACGAATTCACCTAACTCCGAGGCAACTACGGCCGGCTTTCCAAGATCATGTCGGATGCCTTCTCGGCGATCATGATGGTGGGGGCATTTGTGTTTCCGGAGACTATGGCCGGCATGATCGACGCGTCCACGACTCTTAGGCCGTCCACACCCCGAACATTCAAGCGTTCATCCACCACGGATGTCTCGTCGGAGCCCATTTTGCAGGTGCTCGTCGGGTGATAGATCGTTTGGGCAATGTTTCGCGCACTGTCCAGAAGCTCTTCATCTGTCTCAATCTGCGGGCCTGGGAGATGCTCGCGAACCACGTATGGCTTGAAGGTCTTGGTTTCGACCAACCGTCGCGTGAACTTCAACGCGTCGATCGCCGTTTGTTGATCCGTCGTGGTCGACAGGTAGTTGGGGTGGATCGCGGGATAGGCCTTCGGGTCGGGTGATGTGATCTCGATCCGCCCCTTGCTCTCAGGCCGAAGCTGGCAAACAGACAAAGTAATTCCAGGAAATGGGTGCATCTCGATCCCCGGCTTGTCGGCACTTAGCGGCTGGAAATGATATTGTATGTCCGGCGTCTCCAAGCCGGGCCTTGATTTGGCGAACATGCAGACCTGGCTTGCACCCATGCTCATGGGACCTGTCCTCGTGAGGACGTACTGCACGCCAATCAGCATGCGTCGAAGGAAGTTGTTTATCTCCTCGTTCAAGGTCGGAACGTTGACTTCGTAGACAGTGCGGATCTGCAGGTGATCCTGCAGGTTCAAACCCACCCCCGGCACGTCCTTGACGACAGGGACATCAAACCTTTGTAGAAGCTCGCCGGGTCCGATGCCCGATAGTTGAAGAATCTGCGGGGAACCGATCGCCCCGGCCGAAAGGATTATCTCACCGCCCGGTTTGACACCGAATGTGCGCGGATTGCCCTTTTGGGTGATAGCAATGCCCGTCGCCTTGCCGTCATCGACTACGACCTTCTCGACCAACGCATGAGTGACAATGTCCAGGTTCTTTCGATTCCTGGCTGGATTGAGAAATCCAACGGCCGTGGAGCAGCGCCTGCCATTGCGCGCCGTTTGCTGAAAGTACCCGACACCGTCTTGTTGGGCGCCATTGAAATCGTCATTGCGCGGGACACCGAGTTCCCCGGCAGCTTCGATCAGCGCTTCGCAGATGACGCGCTTGGCGCGCATGTTCTGCACCGAGAGGCCGCCGCCAGCACCGTGATACTCATTGGCACCGTTCTCTTGGTCCTCAGAGCGGATGAAGTACGGCAGCACATCGGCATAAGACCAGCCGGCGTTGCCGAGCTGGCGCCAGTGATCGTAGTCCTGCTGCTGGCCGCGAATGTAGAGCAGCCCGTTGATCGAGCTGGATCCGCCCAAGGTCCTACCACGCGGCCAGTCAATGCTCCGGCCATTCAGCCCGGGGTCCGGCTCAGTCTTGTAGCCCCAGTCGGTGTTGGGGTTGTGCAGCGTCTTGAAGTAGCCCACCGGAACGTGGATCCAAGGATTCCAGTCCCGGCCGCCGGCTTCCAGCAAAAGCACGCGATGAGCCGGATTGGCAGAAAGCCGGTTGGCCAGGACGCAGCCAGCAGAGCCGGCCCCGGCGATGATGAAATCATACCGATCCAAATCCGTGTCTTGGGTGGTCATTTCCCGCGTCCCCTTCCAAAGCGAGACCCGTAACCGATGGCTTGCCCGGTGCCGAGTACCGACATCCTTTCACTTAACCATAATTAGTGTTGCAGATCTCATGTGAATGTGCAAGAGTGATAAAAATCTTTTCACTTCTGCACATTCACAGGAGGCTTCGTGATGCTCAGTGACAGGCTCAAGAACATATCTCGGCGTGATCTCTTTCGGGTCGCCGGACGGTATGGGCTATCTTCGACACTCTTGGGAGCCAGCGCTTTGACGGGGGTGGTCACGCTTCCCCGTTTGGCCGGTGCCGCGCAATCGACCTATGAGAAGCGTTACAAGAAAGAGGCGAAATTCAACCTGAAGTACGGCGCCGCGGGCTTCAACGAGAGGAACCTGCTCATCGAACGGGCTGGCTGTCTTCAGTTTGTCAACGATATCGAAGAACGGACCGACGGTGAAATTCGGATCGAGTTCATCGGAAACAACCAGATTTGCGGTCAGCTCGATTGCGTCAAGAAGACCCAGCAAGGAATCATCGACCTCTACGCGGCGTCGACCCAGAACTCCGCCGGCGGAGCGCCCTACTACAACGTTCTCGACTATGCCTACATGTTCCCCAGCCGGGCCTCTCAGTACTATTTCCTCTATCACCCCGGTAGTCAGAAGGTCCTGCGCGATCCGCTGCGCAAGCGCCACAACCTTCAATTCCTGTTCAGCCACGCCGAGCTCCGCGGCATCCAGCTTGGGAACAAGTGGAAGGGTGAGGAACTCGTTACCAGCGTCACCAAGCTGGCTGGAACCAAGAACCGTGTCACAGGGACCCAGCTCGGCCGGATTGCCATGGAGTTGATGAACCTCAATCCAACGCCGATCGCTTGGGCCGAGACTTTGGACGGCCTCAAGCAAGGCTTGATCGATGGCGCGGAAACATGGCCGTCGGCGGTAGCCTACGCCAACATGTCACCCGTCGTATCCCAGTGCATCAATCTGGAGTTCTTCTGCGGCACAGAGGCCACCGCAATGAACGGCGATGTATTCGACAAGCTGGGCGGCGAACTGCAGGACGCGGTCATGGAGTCCTCCTACCTCACCCAGGTCCACGTGCAGGCGGCTAACGAAGCGTCACTTGTGAAAACCGTCGGATTCTCCGACCCGCAGATTCCGGGCACTGTGTTCGTGGAGAACGGTACCCGTGTCTCCATGCTGACTCCGGAAGCAAGGCGTGAGGCCGAGGAGATGTGTTCGCCGGAGTTCCATCCGGATGAATGGGCCAGCTGGCGGGAACGCTTGAACAAGTGGTCGGGCGGTTTGGATACCTACCAGTTCATCTCGGACATCGCCCGGGAGATTCCGGCGGACACGAAGCCGGAGAATGTCGAATCTCGTCGGTGGTGGAAAAGCTGACCGCAGGGTTTCTCGAAGCATGGGAAGGCCGCCGATCGTGGTGGCCTCCCCGCGAAGAAGGGCGGCTCGCCTAGGCGACTAAATCGGCCCTTGATTGCCGAGACCGCGGCCCAGGTCGGGGCAAGGTCTTGGCCTTAGATCTCTCGACGAGGGGGCGGGCAGCACGTCCGCGAAGGAGCGCAAGATGATCATTCTCAGGTGGCTCGATAACAATATGGAGAAGGTCATAATCCTAGTCTGCTATCTGGCTATGACGGGGATTATTTTCGTTGAGGTGATTCGTCGATTTGCTTTCGGGCAACAAGCGCCCTGGAGCTCGACAGTGCCGATTTACTTGTTCTTATGGGTGGCTTGGGTCGGCTGCGCCTATACGGCCAAGCAGCGCAGCCACCTTCGATTCGAGGAGCTTCGCTCGAGACTGCCCTATGCCGGGCAGTTTTGCGTGATGATGCTCGACCACCTGATCTGGATCGGGTTTTCGATTTTGATCATCTACTTCTCCGTACAGCAGGTACAGCTTTCCTACGAGAATTTCGCAATTGTCCCAGGCACGGACGATGTCATGCAGTGGTGGTTTTACATGGCAACACCGGTGGCTTTCGCCATGATCATTTTCCGGGTGACCCAGAATCTGATTGAGGACGTTGGAAAGTTCAATCGGAAAGAGCCGTTTAAAATCGAAGCCGAAATGGCCGGCGACTAGGGGGAATGGATCATGTCTGACGGTCTTCTAATCACACTGATCTCAATCGGTGTAACGATTCTCTTCGTGCTGGGTGTCCCGATCTTCCTCATCATTGGCCTGTGGGTGGTCGGGGTGAGCCTCGTGATCGATTTCACCTTGGCCAACATCGGCGTCACCCTTTATGAAGGCCTCAACTTCTTTGGCCTTTTGGCGCTTCCCCTCTTCATCCTCACTGGCGACCTGATCAACAAGGCCGGAATTGCGAAACGGCTGGTCGACTTCGCCTATTCGGTTCTCGGCTGGGTCCGGGGCGGCATGGGCATGTCGGCCCTCGGCGCTTGCGGCCTGTTCGCCGCCATCTCGGGCTCGAACTCGGCGACGACGGCGACCATCGGCTCGATCATGCACCCGGAGATGACAAAGACCGGATATGACGAGAACTTTGCAGCCGCCACCGCCGCCTCGGGCGGCACGGTTGGCATCATCATTCCGCCAAGCATCATTTTCATCGTCTATGGTTTCATGATGAACCTCTCGATCAGCGACCTCTTCATTGGTGGCATGATTCCAGGCGTTCTGATGGTCGTCGCCATGCAATTTGTTTGCTGGTACATGTCAAAAAAGCATGGGTGGGGTGAAATCCAGCGACTACAGCTCAATAGGATTTTGCGGGCCAGTTTAGGCGCTTGGCTTGGCTTCTTCGCGATTGGCCTGGTGATCTGGGGAATCTACAGCGGTAAGTTCTCTCCCACGGAAGCCGCCGGTGTGACGGCTGGATTTTGCCTTATCGTCGGTATCGTCATGTACCCCTTTGCGCGCCTACTCGGCGTGCGCGAGGATGGCAGCGTCGAGGGCTTGAGCATTGGCGCTTCGATTTTTGTTCCCGGATTTCGAATCCGCGACCTTCCGGACATCATCCTTCGCTCCGGATACATCACGGGTATGCTGGTACCCTTGATTGCGATCTCCGTCGTGATGCAGCAGATCCTCTCGCTTCTCGGCGCGAAGGTGTTCGTGACCGAGCTATTGGCCAATCTTGGAGGATACTATCCGATCCTCTTCGCCTGCATGGCCATGGTGCTCGTAGCCGGTACCGTGTTGGAAAGCCTTCCGAACACCATCATCCTGGCCCCGATCCTCGCACCCATTGCGGCGGGCATCGGTGTCGACCCAATTCACTTTGCCGTCGTATTCTTGGTCGGCGACGCCATCGGGTTCATCACGCCGCCGTACGGACTCAACCTCTATGTCGCGAGCGGCATTACGGGCATCCCCTACTTCCGATTACTCAAGCACACCGTGCCCTACTTGGTTTCACTGATGATCGTTTGGTTCGTGATCGCGGTTGTGCCGGAGTTGTCCACCGTGTTTCTGCCCAACTGAATGATGGGAGGTCTCGCCAAAATCGGCATTCGAACGCCAAAGCGCCTATCGTCTTGTTGCCGCTGACGGTAGAATGGCCAGTCGATGGGAATGGTGATTGACGGGAATTGGTTATGCTATACGGCACGGTCGAGCCGATTTGCAAATGCCAATCAATGCGAACCGTCTGGCGCGGCGGTGCCGGTTCGCTTTGGCATCGACCAAACTTCGATGAGTGCCAGGTAGAAGCGGTCTTCGTATGACAGGTAGTCCAACGAAGCGGGACAAGGGAACCTCGTTCTTACGAGTGTTTCGAGTTCTTGAGGAGGTCGTCAACCTCGGCCGCCCGCTCACCGTAAACGAGATCAGCGAGGGTGTCGGGTTGCCAGTCCCGACAACCCATCGCCTCGTCAAGATGCTGCTGACGGAGCGCCTGCTTCAGTATGAGATCGATGGCAAGCGCCTCATCGGCGGCCCCCGTTTGTTCGAGTTCGGAGGCAAGGTGCTTTCCGGTTCTCATCTTGATCTGGAACGACGCGCAATTCTAACCGCCTTGGTGGAGAAGGTCGGGGAAACCTGCAATATCTCGATACCTGAAGGCACGCGGATGATTTATGCGGAGCGGGTGGAGTCCCACTGGCCTTTGCGAATGCAGCTTCCGGCCGGTACGCCGGTTCCCCAACACTGCACGGCAAGCGGCAAGCTGTATCTGGCCCAGTTGCTCCCAACGGCGCGGCGCCGCACCCTCGAGCGTCTCCATTTGAGCAAACAGACACCTCACACAATCACCGATATCGATGAGCTGGAAGCAGATTTGCGGCGCACCAGCGAACTGGGATATGCGTCCGACAATGAAGAATTCGTGGAGGGTTTGGTAGCAGTTGCCGTTCCGATTATAGACCAGGCTGGACGTTTCTGCGCGGGCTTGGCGCTTCATGCCCCTAAGTTTAGAATGACTATGGACGACGCCATAAAGCAGGTGCCCACGCTGCGTGCCGCAGCCGAGCAAATCGAGAGTCTTATCACCGATGGTTCGGTGTAGCCGTCAAGCCTACGGCACTCTTGAGGCGGAACTCACCGCAACGGATCACGTCGTCGGACTGGTCCAGTCCCACCGCCTTCCATCGGTCCCACATACGACCAAGCCTGTGCAGTCGATCACCGACCCCGGGACGCTCCGATCGGTGCTGCGAATGAACTGCCAGGCTCCTGCAGAAGCATAAGAACCATAACGCGGTAGTCGGCGAAGCCGGGCACGCTCAGACCAGGGATCTTGGCGCCATCGTCCCAATGACGTAGATCAACGGCTTCACGCCAGTATGGCTGATCCTCGAAACGCGCGGCTTCGTCAGGCGTCATGGCACCGCCCTGCAGGGCGAGGCTGTGCTGAGAGGCCTTGGAAAGCTTACCCCAATAGCCCGGCTCCCGAGCGCAGAGCCAACGCTTGGCCGCCACATGAAGGCGGACCGGTGCAGCGACCGCCTCGGGAAAGGCGGTCGCCAGCCAGGTTGCGCCGACCAGTTCGTGTTGACCGTCGTCGCGTAGGAAGTTCTCGCGTCCACGGTGCTCGTCGATCAATAGATGGCCGATGTCGTGAAACAGCGCCGCGACAACCTGGGCCGGTGGAGCGTCGGCCGTACGGCCGAGCCAAGCGGCTTGAAGGGCGTGATCCGCTTGGCTGACCGTGTCGTTATAGCGCGTATTGCCCACCTCCTCGCACCAGCTCAACAAGCGGTCGACGAATTGGGCCCTAGAGGCGAAAGGCATGGGCTGTGCATAAGCGTTCATGGCGCGGCTCCCGCGCCGGCTGGCAGGCCTTGGAATTTGCCGAGGACGCCGATGCTTGGCCGATCCAGTGCGGCGGCAAGACCTGTCAACTCTGGGCCCATGCTGTTTGGATCACTCGCCATTACACCCAACCAGGCAAGAAACTGCGCCCGTCGTGCCTCAGACAGAAGATGATCGAATGACACCCAGCCCAGTTCCGGCCACTGGGTCTTTTCCTCTTGCGTAAGCATCGCACCCCCTGCGGTCCGATTGCCGTTTCAGATTCTCAGGTCCAGCGTAGTGGAGGAATGTTGCAACTCCGTGTCGTTCTTGGGAACGAGATGTTGCAATCCCCTGTGGCCACGTCCCGAAGGTGTCACCGAAGCGAAACGAAACCGTCACAAGGGGTCGCTAACATTCGGCCCGACTCGGAAGGGCTGAGCAGAAGAATGTCTGTTGCAATTGAGGTAAGCGAGCTTCGCAAGACCTTTGGCCGCCATGGCGTGGCGTTGGACGGGGTATCCTTGTCTGTCGCAAGCGGCGAAATGGTGGCGCTGATTGGCGCTTCGGGCTCAGGCAAGTCCACCCTTCTGCGCAACATCGTCGGACTGGTCGCTGCCGACCGTGGACTCGGCACCAGCGTGATCGAGGTTCAAGGCCAGCTGGTTCAGCAAGATGGCCGCATTTCGGGATCGGTGCGCGAAGTACGCAAGGGCGTCGGTGTCGTCTTTCAGCAATTCAATCTGGTAAACCGCCTGGCCGTCCTGACCAATGTTCTTATTGGTTTGCTCGGACGCATCCCTGCATGGCGGGCTTGTCTTGGGCTGTTCACCAAGGGGGAAAGGCTTCGCGCGATGCGTGCCCTGTCCCGTGTCGGGATCGCGGAAACCGCGCGCCAACGTGCCTCCACCCTCTCGGGCGGACAGCAGCAACGGGCCGCGATCGCTCGGGCCCTGGTGCAGGATGCCAAGGTCATTCTCGCGGACGAACCGATCGCCTCCTTGGACCCGGCGTCGTCACGCCGGGTCATGGAAATTCTGGCCCAGATCAACCGGGAAGACGGAACGACCATACTGGTCTCACTCCACCAGGTCGATTATGCACGGCGCTACTGCCCTCGAATTATCGCGCTTAAGGATGGCCTCGTGGTCTACGACGGGCCGAGCGTGGCGCTGACCCCGGCCGTTCTCAAGAACCTCTATGGCGAGGCAGTCAACGACTTGATCGCTGAAGAGTCGACGCCCAGCCCCGAATGGCAGGACCATCGGGCGGCTCGCATGGCGGTTGTCGCGGCATCGGTTTAACAGCCGATCCGGCGCCTCGACGGATGTTTCCGGTGTAGTTCAAACCTGAGGAGAACAAACGTGTCGATCCTGAAGAAAATAATGCTTCTCGCCGCCGCAGCCTCTGTCGGGCTGTCGGCCGCTGTCGCCCAGGCCGGTGATGCCAAGGAGGTCAATTTCGGCATCATCTCGACCGAATCGACTCAAAACCTGAAATCCACCTGGTTGCCCTTCCTAGAAGCCATGGAAGAAAACACCGGATTGAAGGTGAACGCCTTCTTTGCGCCCGACTACGCCGGCATCATTGAAGGCATGCGATTTGACAAGGTGCATGTGGCCTGGTTCGGCAATAAGTCGGCGATGGAAGCGGTCGACCGCGCGGGCGGCCAGATCTTCGCCCAGACCGTAGATGTCGACGGCAACCCCGGCTATTGGTCGCTGCTCATTACCCACAAGGACAGCGGCATCAACAATTTGGATGACGTGCTCGCCTGCACCAAGGAGCTCAATTTCGGCATCGGCGACCCGAACTCGACCTCCGGCTTCTTGGTTCCCACCACCTTTATCTTCGCCGCCAACGACGTCGACCCGAAGGACTGCTTCAAGACCGTGCGAAATGCCAACCACGAGACCAACGCCATGGCCGTCGCCAACAAGCAGGTCCACATTGCAGCGAACAACACCGAGAACATTCGCCGTTTGGCCGAAACAAACCCCGACGCCTATGCCAACATCAAGGAGATCTGGCGCTCGCCCTTGATCCCCAGCGACCCCTTGGTGTGGCGCGAAGACCTCGACCAGGACCTCAAGGACAAAATCTACACCTTCGTCATGACCTATGGTCGTCTGGGCACGCCTGAGGAGGTTGCGCAAGCTCGGCAGGTTCTGGCCGCGCTCCAATGGGCGCCTTTCCGGCCGTCGTCCGACGCTCAGCTCTACCCAATTCGCCAGATGCAGCTCAACAAGGAGCTGACCAAGGTGATGGATGACGATCGCCTGGAGCAAAGCGAGAAGGACGAGAAGATCGCCGACCTTAACCGAAAGATCCAAGAGGTCGCCGTTCTGGCTGACACGCTACCCCGCCAATAAGACACACCAAGGACCATGCCGGGCCCCGCGAACCTGCCGGGGCCCGGTCTCTTTTGATTGAATAGGTGAACCAGACAATAAGGGGGCGATGTGGTCGATCAATCCACGAGGCTTCGACCGACCGACCTGGAGCTCGATACCCAGATGCCGGACCACGCGACGGGCAGCGAATTCGGGCGCAAGGCCTATAGCCTGCTGATCTGGGGAACCCTGTTCGGACTGCTTGCCTGGAGCTGGTCGCCGGTCGAGATGTACAAGGCGGTTTCACTCTTCACCGATGCCCAGAACATGGCGAGCTATGCCAGCGGATTCCTAAAGCCAAATTTTCATAATTGGCCACTTTTTCTCGAGGAAATGCTGCTAACCGTCCAGATCGCGATCTGGGGGACGGCTCTCGCCGTGGTGCTCGCGATTCCTTTTGGCATCCTTTCTTCGGAGAACATGGCGCCGATTTGGATCGTCCAGCCGGTACGGCGCCTGATGGACGCCTTTCGTGCGATCAACGAGCTGGTCTTCGCGATGTTGTTCGTGGTGGCGGTCGGGCTCGGCCCCTTTGCCGGCGTGATGGCGCTGTTCATCCACACCACGGGCATTCTGGCCAAACTCTTTTCGGAAGCTGTCGAGGCCATTGACCCGCGCCCGGTCGAAGGGATCCGTGCGACGGGAGCCGGCAAGATCCACGAGATTGTGTTCGGCGTCATTCCTCAAGTCATACCTTTATGGGTTTCGTACTCGCTCTACCGGTTTGAATCCAATCTTCGCTCGGCGACCGTTTTGGGTCTCGTTGGCGCTGGTGGGATCGGTCAGATACTGTGGGAGTACATCCGCGGATTCTACTACAGTGAGACGGCGGCGGTGATGATCGTCATAGTGATCACCGTATCCCTGCTCGACATTCTATCCCAGCGCCTGCGCCGCCTGCTTATCTGAGCTGAGGTTTAATCGCCTTCTGAATTCTACAGCTATGTCGTTTACTTACAGGCCTACCCAAAGTAACGGGAAAGCCATCGCGACGATAGGACGGCGACACTACAGTTGGACAAGCAGCTTGGCACCACAAACCTAAAGCGGCCATCCTCGTCGACAATGAGATGACCCGTAGCTCAATTCAATTCTGCGCCCAGCGCATCGACGACCAAGCGCTGGAAATGGTGCACCCCATGTTCGGAGATCTCCGATAGCTCATGGTCGACGATCAAGCGGCCCTGGTTGTAGCCGTTCGATTTCATCCCTTGTTGAACGCTTTCACAGAGCGAAATGTCTTCCGGCTGTAACGTTTCGTTTTGGTACTTGATCGCGTCCTTGAGCTGCTTTGTTTTCTTGCCACCCATCGTGAACCAGTCCTGATACTCGATACAGCGGTCTGGCCCAGTCGGGATCATTTGGAGGGTCGAGATGTTCGGCTCCCCCGGATAGACCCAAATCGTCAGGTTCGGCCAGAGGTACCAGGCCGCATAGCCGAAATCGATCTCGCCCATCTTGAACTTGTAAGCGGTGTTGTCGGTTGAAAGCGCCGCGTCCGCAATGTGAGTGGAATAGATGCGATGGGTCTTTACCCAGTAGCTATCCATGTTCATTAGGTTGACGAGATCCTTGTGGGCAACCTGGCAATGGTAACACTCAAGGAAATTGTCGACTGGCACCTTCCAATTCGCCGCAAGATTGAATTGGTCTCGTTGGGCGAACTTCAGATCGTCCAACTGCGGGCAATAGTGTCGAATTTCGGCTTCTAGGTCTTCGGCCTGATCACGCAGCGGTTCGGCATCCGGGTCGATATTTACGAATATGAACCCCGCATACTCTTCCACACGAACCGGCTTTAGGGAAAAGTCGCAGGCATTGAACTCCACAACGTTCTCCGAATTGGGAGCACGCTTTAAGGATCCATCGAGGTCATAGGCCCACGCATGATAGGGGCAAACGATCAGCTTGGTCTTGCCACGTCCCGCCAACAGCGCATGCGCCCGGTGCTGGCAGACATTGTAGAATGCGCGGTACTCGCCGGAGCGGTCGCGGGTTGTAAAGACATTCTGGTCGAATATCTGGGCGGTCACGAATTGACCTGGAGTCGCGATCTGGCTGCGATGACCCACGCACCACCAGGAGCGATAGAAGATGGAGTCTCTCTCCAGCTCATAGATCTCGGGATCATGATAGAACCGCGCCGGGAGAGAGAAGGAATTTTGCGGATCTGCCGAAAACGGCGCATCACCCTTCTGAAGCTTCAAAGTCTCGAGTTTCATTCTTGCTTCTCCTCGCCAGCGCTGGCGGCCAGTGCCGATTCACATTCAAATGCCGCGATTTCTGAACTCACGAACTCCAGGGCATGGCGGCGCGCTTCTTGGGGTGAAAAGCCTTCACGGTCCAGGGCACAGCGCAGCCAGAGACCATCCATCAAAGCCGTGAGATTGGCAGCCACAATCCGCGCGTGCTCAACCGGAAGAACCTTCCTTAGCGCATGAAGGAGATTGCTGCGGGTTCGCGCCGAATTGATACGTTGTAGCCGGGCGATCCCGCTGGCGTGTGGGGCTCGGCTCCAAAGGGCCAACCAGGCGCGTACGCCTTCGACCGAAGTTTGGTCGGTCGAGAAATTGCCGTCGACGATTGCCGTGATGCGCTCAATCGGATCGTTTGTGTCTCTCAAGCGGGAAAGTATCGACGTCTGCAAGACCAAGAGCAGGGATCGCATCGCGGCCTGAATCAGCTCGTCCTTGTCGGTGAAATAGTGATGAACGATGCTGGGTGACACGCCCGCCGCGGAACTGATCCGAGACACCGTCGCATCCGCGAGACCATGGGTGGAGATCGCTGTGATCGTCGCCTCGACCAGCTGCTTTCGCCGGACATCGTGTAACGGGGGTCTACCCACTTGCTAATCCTTTTTTGATCGACAGTGTCGCGCCGGGCAGCGAAGGGCCACCGGCAAGGGTTGGAGTTTTTAGGTTGATTAACCAATCAAACTATAATACGCTTCTCATGGCAACAATAAGTTCGTGAAATCGGGCAATTTTTCCGGTGCCAAAACGGCACCCTTAAGGTCCGGTGGCCGTTACCGACACGGAAAGCTCGGTTCCAAAGGTGCGGCTCGCGAGCAAGAACTTTGCGTTCAGCACAAGGGGAGGGAACCATGAATTTGGGGACACGCAGAACATTCGGCGCACTGGTCGGTGCCGCCCTCTTGGCACTCTGTAGCACCTGTCCTGCAGTAAGCGCGCAGTCAGACAGCAGCGACCCAATACGTCTCGCCGTGAATGATTGGACGGGCGCTCATATCACCACCCATGTCGCAGGAGAGATTCTGAAACGACTGGGTTACAACGTCGAATTTGTGAGCGCGGGATACCTTCCACAGTTTACCGCCTTGAAGGATGGTGAGATCACCGCCAGCATGGAGATCTGGTCCAGCAGCGTCGGCGAGCATTGGACCGAGGCGGAGGAAAGCGGCAAGGTCGTTAGTCTCGGGCCCCTTGGGCTGGAACCCGTCGAGGGCTGGATGTACCCGAAGCACATGGAAGAGGTGTGCCCGGGTCTTCCCAGCTGGGAAGCCCTCAAAGCGCCTGGCTGCGTGGAGAAGCTTGCGACCGCAGAGTCCTTCCCCAATGGCCGCATCTTGGACTATCCAGCGGATTGGGGCAGCGCGACCAATGTAGTTCTAGATGAGTTCAAACTACCATATGTCTCCCAACCCGGCGGCAGCGAAGGGGCGCTGGTCGCCGAGTTCAGATCTTCGCTGGCGAAGAAATCTCCACTGGTTGTGATGTTCTGGTCGCCCCATTGGGTGACGGCCGAGCACGAGGTCGGCTGGGTGCAGTTCCCCGATGGCGCCAACGGGCCGGTGTTTCCCGTCAACAAGGTGTTCAAGGTCGCCTGGGCGGGTGCCAAGGACAAATGGCCACAAGCTATGGCCTTCGTCGAGAACTTCAGGCTGAACAATTCGGACTACGCGACAATGATCAAGGCCGTGGACGTCGATGGCCAGAAGCTTGAGGACGTCACGCAAGCTTGGGTGGACGAGAACGAAGCCGATTGGAAGCAGTGGTGGGAGGCAACCACGAACTAGAGGCGCGCGGTAGCTCCAGCCGGTGCGCCTTCAGCGAAGCAATCTCATGGAAGCTGTGCGACTTGCGGCCAGCGTACCGACGATTGCGCCACGGTGGTCCTTTGGGCCAGGAAGAGGCTGAAGCGAGTTTGCAGCCATCCTGGCCCGCCGCCGTAAACCGCCAAGGCCGAGAATGAGTTGGTGCCGCGTGTTGACACCGACCAGAGGCGAGCGCAACAGGCAAAGGCGTTCGGGTGGCCCCACTTTCGTCGGCCGCTCGATGAGCGGGCTCTGGGCTCCATACAGCGCGGTTTCATTTTGCCGGCGCGGTCGCACGAACTCCGGGATTCGGTTTTGGCAGTATTCTGGACTTCGCACTGGCCCTAGATCATGACGTCGGCATCTGATGCCATTGCGAGTGCAAAAGCGAACGGTCGCCTCGCACCCGAGGTGGTCGTCTGGGCGATTGCGGCGGTGATCGTGATCGCGAGCGTGTCTAGGCGCGACACCCTATCTTGGATGACCGACTACCCTGCGGCCTGGACCCTTCCGGTCGCGGATTGGATCAACCTGTTGATGGATTGGCTCGTCGAGCGTAGCCGGTGGTTCTTCCGTGGAATCGCCTGGTTGTTCGGTTGGCCGATGACGTGGATTCAGAATCTATTGCACTGGCTGCCATGGCCGGCAACGATAGCCATTTTTGCCGGACTGGCGCGGTTCGTCGGCGGCTGGCGGCTGGCTGGCTTCACGGTGGCCGCTCTGCTCTACATGGTGACATTCGGGTACTGGAGCCAAAGCATGAACACCTTGGTTTTGGTGTTTATGGCGATCCCGCTGGCCGGTGGCGTGGGCCTGTTCCTAGGCATCTGGGCCTTCCGGTCACCACGGGTCGAGGCCGTCATGAAGCCGGCGCTGGACGCCATGCAGACCGTGCCCATGTTCGCTTACTTAATC
Organism: Pseudomonadota bacterium; assembly: GCA_039029395.1. GTDB lineage: Bacteria > Pseudomonadota > Alphaproteobacteria > Kiloniellales > JAKSDN01 > JBCCGG01. The sequence continues at coordinate 145,053 of JBCCGG010000005.1, forward strand.
CCAATTCTGGTGCTGTTTGGCTTTGGGCCGACCGTCGCCATCATCGCCACCGCCATCTACGCCTGTCCTCCCATGGTTCGCAACGTCATTCTCGGTCTGCGGCAAGTGCCGACCGAGGTAGTGGAGTCCGGCGTCATGTCAGGAACAAATCGGCGTCAACTTATGTGGATGGTTCAGCTGCCATCGGCGTTGCCCGCCGTACTGATGGGGGTGAACCAAGTTGTGATGCAGTCGCTCAACATGATCATCATCGCCGCGGTCATAGGCAGCACCCACGATATTGGCTGGGAAGTGCTTTATGGACTGCGCAAAGCCTGGTTCGGCCAAAGCCTCATGTCCGGCGTTGTGGTGGTTCTGTTGGCCATCGTTCTGGACCGGATCACGCGGGGATTCGCGACGCGCGAACCACAACCAGTCGGCGGCGAGATCTCCGTTCTTCAGCGATACTGGCCTTTGTGGTCAGCGCTGGCCGTGGCTCTGTCGTTTATCGCCGTCGCCGCTTTTGTTCCTTTCCTAAAAACCTATCCAGAGGCTTGGTATCTTCGGCCAGCAAGCGCCATCAACGAGGCCCTTGCCTCCGTCACAGGAAGCTCGGCCGAGTTGATGGAATCGGTTAAGCGCCTCGTGCTGTTCTTTTTCTTGTTTCCACTCAAAATCGGTCTGGAGTCGACAATTCGCCCCTTCACCTGGGGCTTTGAGTTGACGCCGATAATAACTTCAGCCTACGTCGTTTCGATCGCGGCCGCCGCCCTTGGCCTTGTGTGGCTTAGGCGATGGCGGGCCGCCACGACTGTCGTCGTGCTTGGCAGTTTGCTATTCTTCGGCATAGTGAAGCTTCCTTGGCCCGCCTTCATTGTGATCATCGCCGCGCTGGCATATAGCATTGGCGGCCTTCGCGCTGGCGCCATGACATTGCTGGGGCTTGCGTACTTGCTGATCGCCGGAATCTGGACGCCTGCGATCAACTCGATTTACCTCTGTGCCGCGGCGGTGGTGATGAGCTTTTTCCTGGGTGGGCTCTTGGGTGTATGGGCAGCGCTCAATGACACCGTGTCTAAGGTGATCCGTCCCGTCGTCGACACTCTTCAAACCATGCCCCTTTTCGTTTTCCTGATCCCAGTGCTGATGTTCTTTCAGGTTGGAGAGTTTCCTGCCTTCCTGGCGATCACGGCCTATGCGATTGTCCCATCGATTCGCTATACGGAGCACGGCTTGAGAAACGTCTCCGCAGATTACATCGAAGTCGCACGGTCGACCGGTTGCACCAAAAGTCAGGTGTTCTGGCAAGTCACCCTGCCGCTCGCCATGCCGGCCGTCATGCTGGGCCTAAACCAAACGATCATGTTTGCCCTGCAAATGCTGTCTATATCGGCATTAGTGGGCAGCACCGAATTGGGCCAAGAGATCTATATCGGGCTATCGAATGCGGATACCGGGCAAGGCTTGGTGGCGGCGCTGGGCATCGTGGTCATTGCCATGATCTCGGACCGAATCATTCAGATGTGGAGCGCGAAACGAAAGGCGGCGCTCGGCATATCCTGACGTCCTTCGACCTCGTAGGCATCGAGTACTGCAAACTCGTCCATGCAACGTGCATCACGGATTCACCCGATCGCCGCACGCACAAGTCGATGGATGAGGCATGATGGGCACGACTTGAATGATCGTAGGACATGGGTTCCATCGATCGGCGATGGTTCTTGAGGAAAGGCGCCAATCTGATGAGTTGGCAATGAATTCATAATCCAACCCAGATCGGCCAGTCCCGGCAAGCCGTTCAGCCAGCGAGAACGTGTGAGTTCGTTCCGTCCCTCATGCTGCTTTGTTGATTCGCTTAATTATCTCCGAGAGTCGCGACCAACCCTGCAGAGTGACCGGGAGAACGAGCGCAGAGTCAACGAATTGCCATGAATAGGTAATGATCGAGAATATCGTGCCCACGGTGGTTTCAATGTTCGTCGCCGAGAACCATAGATTGAAGATGACAAAACCAAGCAAGGCCGTGAATATGGCGCCGTAGACAAAGGCTTCGGTGTCCGAAAGCCTGATCTCGATCTGCCGCAGTTTGGTCAGGTGGGATAGAATGCCCTCGGATCGTCTGGCCTCGAGAATTCTGACCTGCTGTTCTGTCTGATGATTGTGGTCGGCATTCAGACGGTAAAAGCGTCCGTGAACCAAGCTATAGAATGCGATCATCAGAACCGCGGCACCGAGAGCCGCGAAAGACAAGATAGCGTGAAAGAACCAAAGCACGACGAAGGAAATGGTCAACTGAACGGCGGAATCCATTATGGCAGGTACTTCCCGCTCGAGGAAGTCGACCAGCTCTCGGCCCATTCCCAATCGCGCATTCAGGGTCGAAACGGTCACCATGGCCGATCGTTCGACCTGAGCCTTACCGACCTCGACACGGATTGTCCCATAGGTCCGGGTATCATAGATGCGGCGAACCACGCCGACTGCGATCAGACCTGCCAGGACCGCCCCAAGCTGCAGGAGCGCGGTCGTGTCATCGTGCAAGAGCCCGTCGATCGCAAATCCAATGAACAAAGGGACAAGCGCCAGCAGCGTCGTCTCGCACAGCGTTAAGACCCAGGTCAGCAGGATCGAGCGCAAAAACCTTCGCAATAGTGTCGAGATGGTGACCGGCTCATCCTTGAGCATAGGCTTTCGTCCCAACCTTGGCGCCTCGAAACACTCTCTTCACGTCTTCGGCAATGGCGATCAAGATCGGCATCAACACCAACATCAGGGCTGTCGAGAACAACTCGCCAAAGGCCAAGGAGGCAGCCGCGGGGATCAGATACTGCGCCTGCTCCGAGGTCTCGGTCAGCAAGGGAGAAAGCCCAACCACGGTTGTCGCGGTTGTCAGAAAGATCGCCCGAAACCGGCCAATTCCGGCTTCTTGGAGCGCAGTGTGGACCGGCAGTCCAGACTCGCGAGCCTCATTGTACCTGGTCATCATCACAAGGCTGTCATTGATCACGACGCCGGTCAGCGCCAGCATGCCGAAGAAAGACAAGAGCGAGAGCTCCAGATCCATGAACAGGTGGCCGAGCGCCGCGCCGACAAAACCGAAGGGCACGATGGCGAGAATCAGGAATGGCTGCCAATAGGACTTGAGTGGAACCGCCATCAGGACATATATGAGTACGGCCGCAAGCAACAGCGCGCGCTTCATCGCGCCCTGGATCTCGCCCATTTCCTCCAGCTCGCCGGCGGGATTTATCTGAACGCTCGGATACCGTGCCGCTAGGCCCGGGACAAAGCGCTCGAACACGGCTTGGCCAACCTCCTCGGGCGCCACCACCGTTCGGTCGATGGATGCGGCAACGATGTTCACCCGCCTACCGTTTTGGCGGTACAGAGTTCCGGCTACATAACCGCCAGCGATCTCCGCTACCGATTGGAGGGGAATCCACTCCCCAGATTTGCTGCGCAATCGGGTTTGCAGCAGATCGTCGAAGGTATCGCGGGCGGCCTTTACGTTCTGAACCAACACGCGCAACTCGGTACCGCCTCGCCTGATCTTCTGAACCTCGGCCCCGCCGAAGGCGTAGCCGATCTGTGCCGCGAGCGTTTCAGTATCGAATCCGAGGTTGCGCGCCTCCGGCTTAATTCGGATCTCCAGCTCCGGCTGCCCGGCTGCAATACTGTCACGTATGTTGCTGACTCCATCGATCCCATTCAGAAATGTCCGCAACTCCTTGCTGGTACGGTCGAGGAGCTCCACATCCTTGGAGGAAAGCCGAAGCTTGAAGCCGCCGGCAAGCTCCTCCGAGCCTGTGAACTGAACCTCCGTGGCGCCTTCCACTTGGCCGGTCCGCACGCGCCATTCGCGAACAACATCGAGAACGCCGACATGCGGGCGCGCCGCAACTGGTGTAAGCTCGGCGTATATCTGCGCCGATCCGGCATTGGGTATCAGCAGGAACATGGTACGGATTGGCGGATGTTCCAAGGACGCCCACTCACCAATTTCCCGGTTCAAGTCTTCTCCGATCGCTTGGATGTGCTCGATGTTTCTCTTGGTGAGCTGAAACGGCGCGCGCGCGTCCATCTCAAGGTTGACGGTGATGATCTGCCCCGGGACATCGGGAAAGAACACGGTCTTGATCTTGCCCAGCCCAATCAAACCGATACCCAGAGCACCTGCCGCCAGGAACAGGATCAGTGCGGCGTAGCGTTGGCGGATCGCACCCGCGAGTAAGGGCGCATAAAGGCTATCCCTCACCCAAAGGAGGCCGTCCCGGGCGAACCGCTGAATCCTCGCCCACATCCGCGACAGCAGGTGCCGAGGCGGATCACCAATCCTCATGTGTGCAAGATGGGCAGGCAGGATGAACTTGCTTTCGATCAGCGAGAAGATAAGCGCCAGAATCACGATGCCGGAGAATCCTGCGAGGACCTTCCCGAGGGGATTGTCCAACAGAAGCATGGGGTAGAACGCGGCGATAGTGGTCAGCACCCCAAACACAGTTGCAATCGCGACCCTTCGCACGCCAGCTTCTGTGCCGAAAAATGGGTCGGGATTTGACTGCCGCTCCTCGAAAACGCTCTCCCCAACGACAACGGCGTCGTCAACCAAAATGCCGAGCGCGATGATCAGCCCGAAGGTGGTCACGTCATTCAACGAGTAGTCGACCCACTTCGATCCGGCGACGGCAAGGGCCCCCATAATCGATACCGGAATCCCCATGGCGACCCAGAATGCGAGACGCAGATTCAGGAACAAGGACAATACGAGAAGCACCAACAACAGTCCCTGAATTCCATTGGATTGCAGCAATTTTAGGCGGTCCGCGATGTAGTTCGAAGCATCTCCCCAGACGGCGATCTCTACGCCCGGCGGCAATTGGGGTGCAAAGGACCGGACAACTTTGTGGACCACCTCGGAAATGCGAAGTAGATTCTCCTTTTGCCCGACCAGCACCTCCATGCCGGTGGTTGGCGCCCCGTTGAAACGGAAAAGGTAGTCTCCTTCCGCGAAGGTATCACTGATGGCCGCGATCTCACCGAGCAAAACCGAGGTGCCATCGGCATTTTCGACGATCGGGATCCCTGCGAACTGGGTGAAGAACTTCGCCTTGTCATCGGTCTTGAGAGTGATGTTTCCGCCGGCGGTGCGAAGGGTGCCGGACTGAAAATCAAGAGAACTTGCGCGGATCAAGGTGACGACGTCGGAGACGGTCAAGTTGAACCGTTGGAGAATCTCCGGTTCCGCCTCGATGCGCATCTCCCGGTCATGCAGGCCCCATACTTTCAGCCTCGAAAGCTCAGGTTGCGCCAGGATTTCTTCTCGGAATCGTTCTGAAAGCGTTTGAAGCGTGAGCGGATCGGTCTGGCCGTAAAGATTGATGTAGAGCGCCGGAAAATCTTGGTCGTCCGTTTCGATGAACGGCCGATCCACCGAGTCTGGAAACTCGGAGATCCCGTCGATTCGCAACCGAACGCTGTCGAGCAGTTTCTGCAGATCCTGCCCGCCGGCTCGGCGCACGACAATGAAAGAACTACCGTTTTCCGACTGTGAGGTGACGCTGCGCACACCTTCGAGACCTTCCAGCGCCTTCTCGATCTTCTGCGTCACCAGTTCGTCGACCTGGTGCGATGTGGCCCCCCGATAGGTGGTCGTAATGTTCACGCTCTCTGGAGGGAGGCGCGGAAAGCCTTCTATTCGGATCGTCAGAAGAGTCGTCACGCCCAGAAAGAGAATGAGGGCCATCAGCAGATTGGCAGCAACCGGATTGCGGATGAACCAGCCGGTCAGGAGGTGCATGGCTCATCCCTCTACCTTCTTTGGTCGAACCTTCTGGCCCGGCAGGAAGGACGCAAGTGGCGTGGTGGCAATGCGCAAGGTCTCCGAACCCTGAGGTGCCTCTATCACGATGCGGTCGTGGCGGCGGAACAGGATTTTCGGGGTTGTGCGTTGAAGGCGGCCATCGTCGTCCACGTACCAGATGTAGCCCTTCTGGGTAAGCGACGATGCTGGAATGCGCATCGCGGCCGGCACGGTAACTCCTGGCAAGACCACGCGAAGAAAGTCGCCGGACAGTACCGATCCCGGTTCGTTGATCTCTAGAAAGACCTTGTACTGGCGGGTCGTCTCATCAAGAAAGCCGCCACCTCGGCGAATTCTTGCCTGGACCACAAGCGCGCCGCTTTGATCCACAACTTTGGCCGATTGACCGGAAAGTGGCCGTTTCAACAGAAGCCAATCTTTTCGCCCCAGTTCCGCCGTCAGTTCGAAGTTGGTGTTGTCGGCAAGCTTAACGATCCGGTCGCCAGCACTCACGATCTGCCCAGGACTGACGAAGCGCTCTGTCACAAATCCGGAGAATGGGGCGGTGATCGTCGTGTCGGCAAGCTGGCGTTTTGCGGCGGCGACCCTTGCCCGGGCGGCGGCCACTGCACTTTTGGCGATACCCAGCTGGGGCAGCTTGAGCGCCAGTTTGTTTGGCGGCTTCGTCTTGGTACGCTCATATTCTCTTCGGGCAACCAAGGCTGCGTTCTTCGCTCTCCAAAGAGCAAGGTGAGCTTCGTCGAGCGTCAGTTGCGCGGCCGCCAGGTCGGCAAGGTAGCGGCTGTCTTCGATGGTGACGAGCGTTGTGTCGACATCAACGCGCTCGCCGGCAAGCGCGCTGTCTAGAACCTCCACCACGCGCCCGGATACCGCCGTTCGCAGCTCGGCCGACCACTGTGGTCGCACTTCAGCGAAAGCGGTGACCTCAACGGTCTCGGGGCTCACCGAAACCGTCTCGATCGATACCAACTGCGCGGGCAGTGGGCTTTCGGCACGTACGACGTCGACCGTATCCACCGCGGTCGCAAGATAGAACACGACACCGCTGAAGACTGCGAGTGACAGAGCAAGCCAGACCCAGCGCCTGCGCGCCAAGCGCCTGAGGGCGGAATCTTCCACTGCTATTGGTTCCTTTGTAGTCGGATGATGTCCGAGCGTTCTCTCGGAGAAGGATCCGATCAATTCGACAGAATTGACGAAGACTGGCCCGGTGCCGGCGGTGGTGGCTCACTGCTTTCGGCCGGGCGAATCCATGGTCCCCAAGAGGCTTTGACCAAGGCATCGCGGTCGGCCCAATCATCGTGGACAATGGTCATCCAGATCTCCGCCATCTCATCCGTGGTTTGCCAGCCCCATTTCACCGGAGCAGCTGGAGCGTTGGGATTAGCTGGATTGTTGTCGGAGTTGTCGAAAGCAAACCAGACATCGATACGGCTCCCCTCAGGCAGGTGGACCGGCTTGCGGTAGACGTAGACGTTCTGCCAACGAAAGTCCCAGTCGGCTATCCGGATCAATGGCAGCTTCGTACCGTCTGGCAGGGTTGCCGTTGCGACCACATCGGTGCCGATGTAGTGCATGTGGGGAAAGACATCGATCAGCGTGAAGCCTGCCGGCACATCCATATAGACGTGGCGCCAGTAATTGGAGTCGCCGGCCGGAATCTCTAGATCCTGCGTTCCGATCACCAAACCGTCGATGTAGCGATCGACGGGCTTGTCGGCGAAGTACAGCGCCATCTGGCTACGGTCCCGGGTGGCCTTTCCGTTGAGGTGATAGTGCACCTCGAAGATGAAATCGCCGCCGCGGGGTAGATACATGCCCAATCCGGGCGACAGCTCATAGGGATCGGAGCCAGGCGCCCAACCTCCGATGCCGAAACCGCCCTCCTCCGAGCCGTCGTAGTCCATGAAGCCCCCCGTGCCAAAGACCGAAAAGCCCGGCTCTGGGTCCTCGCCATCCTTCTTGCGGCCACGGCCCGTGTAGTCGACGAAAAAGTTGGCATGGTGGACGACGCCAGGATCACCGGGCCGAAAATCCACGCCAACGACGACCTTGTCTTCAACCAGCTCAGACGGGATGACGAAGTAGCGGTAGATATCGTCGCCCGTGGCCGGCACTTCGAATGCCTCGGGCATGGCGACAATCAAGTCAGGTTCACCCAACCTCCAGCCGGCGCTTTCGACAGTGTGATGCGGGGGAAGTTCCCGCGCATCGCCCTCCGGCGCCCCGGCCGCGGCCCATGTCGTGATCAGGTCGATCTGTCGTTGGCTCAAGATTCGCTCATCGCGGAATCGGCCCTGGCTGGGATCGGCGCGCCACGGCGGCATGATACGCTCCGCCGTCACGTACGCCAGCGTGTCCGCGCGCCGGCGCGCTTGGCGATAGTTCTCCAGCGGAAACGGCGCGATGCCGTCAGCCTTGTGGCATTCGACGCAGTTGGCAGCAAGGATCGGGGCAATATCGCGCGTATAGGTCACCTGGCGCTCCGGGCCCTTCTCCCAAGACTCGAAGAAGCAACCAACCGCTACGCTCGGGTCCGGCATGGCGCCACCTTTAACGCTTACGGCGGCTAAAGCGTCACGCAGGTCGTGGGATGTGATCTGGCTGCGAAGTTGGCCGATCGAGGCGTATCGGTTGTCAATTCGGCCGCGATAGACCACGCGATCGTCTTGATCGATGACGAACGCTTCCGGGGTCACGGCAGGCTCCAGACGCGCGGCCAGATCTCCTGAAGCATCGAACAGGATTGGGAACGACAAGCCCCGTTCGTCACGATAAGTCTCTGCATCGGCTCGGGTCATGTAGGGGCTTGACATGACGCCATAAAATTCCACGCCGGCCTCTTGGGCCTGCACATAAAAGGCATTTAGCTCCGGCGCGTAGCGATTGGAAATTGGGCAGGTGTCGTCCAGGAACACCAAGGCAACAGGTTTCAGACCGCCCTCTTCGCCAAGTCTCCTTACGCGCCCGGCAAGATCGAGCATGCGCGCACCGATGATGTAGACGGGCGTGTCGGTGAGTGGCTTCATGGGAGCTTGCCACAGGCGGTGCGCGGCAGGTGACTCTTCACCGTCGTGTGCCGATGCCAGTGACCAAGCGAGACCACCGGTCAGGCCGAGAACCGCCGCCCACAGCGCCAAGCGGCTAGGCGTTGGTAGTGTTGGTGTATCACGCAGCATCCTTGGCATGGTGCGCCTCCTTCTCATCCTTTCGCGGAGCGTCTTCTTCGCTGAGGTGCCGACCCTGGGTCCGCAGCGCCGAGGCCTCGCATGACCGTGCGGAAGGCCAGCGCGGCAGCATCGCGGCGCGCTACCGCACCACCTTCGACGGAATCCCAGGCGGCGTAGACCAGCGCATCGATCGCCGCCACAACCCAGGCCGTGGGCACGGCCCGATCTAGGCTGCCTTCGGCCTTCATAGCGTCGACAAGTTCGGCCAGCTCTTCGAGTTGCCGATCAAAGGCTGCCTTGACCTCGGGGTCGCGCAAGACAGCCGGCTCGCTCGAAAGGAACCGAAAACGATCCCCCAGAGGCACGATGGCCTCAAAGACTTCGGCGAGCACAGAATCGGCGCTCATCCCGTCGACTGGGATTCGCTGTGTGGCTTCGTCGGTCTGGCGCAAAGATTCCAGGGCCAGCGCCCGGATCAGATCTTCGCGGGTCGGAAAATGACGATAGAGGGTAGCCCGGCCGACGCCTGCCCTTTCCGCGATCTCAGCTATCGCGGCGCCGGGGTTGCGGGCAAGCACCGCTCCGGCGGCGTCCAACAGACTCTGACGGGCCATAGGTTGTTGTGTTTGTGTATGAGACATAACTGTCTCAAATAAGACATAATCGTATATGTGTCAAGAACAATTCCGGCTGAGAACGGCATTTGCATTGAACGGCGGCCCAGGAGATTGGACTCGTACTCTCGTACCTCCTGGGTCAGCCTTTAACATGATCATTGCGGATAGGCCGCCCCGCTTCGGCATACACCGTCCGCCGATTCCCGAGCGGTGTGTGGCGCTGCACAGGCCCGCTCAAACCCACCTTGGTCGGCTAACGCTCTCGCTTGAACTGAACATTGAAACTCGCCCGTTCGGCCAGGCACTAAGCAGAATCGGGGACGCGAATACTGCCGCTGCCGACCTGGACCGCGCCGCCGCCAACCTCCACCACCGTGACCTCGCCCCCACTCCACGTCGCGCCGATCTCGAGGCGGCTTGGTCGGCCCATCTCGATCCCTTGCTCGATCACCCACGCTCCAGTTCCCTGGATGGTACCGCTCACGGCCGCCAGATAGCTCGCCAATGCCGATGCCGCGGCACCGGTCGCCGGATCCTCGGGGATGCCCATGGCCGGGGCAAACATGCGCGCGCGGAAGTCCGCGCCCGGACTTTCAGCATCGGCGGTGAAGAGGTAAAGGTGGGGCGCCCATGTTTCGGCCAAGTGGTTTTGCCATTTGCTAAGATCGAGCTGGGCGCGCGCCAACGCCGATCGATTGACAAGCGGCACCAGGGTAAAGGGAACGCCCATCGAGAGCGTACGGACCCCAAGCCGATCGAGGACTCTTGGAAAGCCTACCTCCTCGGCACGCAGGCCGAGGATCGCAGCGACCTGGTCGGTGTCGGGCGTTGGACCGGTCTTTGACGGACCGGCAACCGACAGGGTCGCGCTCCGCGGCGCGCCATCGCACCAAGTGACTCGCACCTTGACCGGGCCGATCCCTTCCTGGAACTCGACGGTGGTCACGGCCTCCTTGGGCCGGATCAGACCGGTCCACGCCATTGCCAGAGCCGTCCCAACCGTGGGATGACCGGCGAACGGCAATTCGATCTTCGGTGTGAAAATGCGCAGTGGCCAGGATTCGTCGGGCCCCTTCCGTGCCCCTAGGAATGCCGTTTCAGACAGATTGATCTCGGCGGCCACCGCCTGCATCTGCGCGCTCGTCAGCTGATCGCCATCCAAGAACACGGCGAGCTGATTGCCGCCGAACAGGCGGTCTGTGAAAACATCTGCCAGGACGTAGTCATGTTTCATATCTCACTCCCACTAGATCGCACCCGTAACCACCTGTTGCCGCGCCTGGAATCGTTTGTTTCGAACCAGCGGTCAGGGCTCACCATTTCTCCGCGAAGGGCCGCACCACGAGGTCGAAGGCCCAGGTCGAGCGGTCCTGATGGGCCAAGTGAAAGACCTCCTCGGCAATCGCCGCCGGCTTGGCGAAGAAATCCTCGCGTGGCCAGGACCAATCGGCGGGCGGCAAGAGCCAGGCGGGGCGTTCGGCATCGGGCCCGAGCCAGGTGACGTCGATCGCGGCATCAATCGTGACATAGCCGACATGGACGCCCTTGGGCCCCAGATCCCGTGCCAGCGCCTCCGCCAGTATCCGCTGGGCTGCCTTTGTCGGCGCAAAGAGCGCGTACTTGGGCACGCCCCGATGGGCGGCGGTGTTGCCGGTCGCGATGATTGCACCATGGCCGGCTTCGATCATGGCTGGCGCGAGGTCCCGAGCGAGGTAAAGAAGCGCCGTTGTATTGACGCGGAAGTTACGCTCGAGCTCGGCCGGGTCGGCGTCGAGGAAGCCCTCGAAGCTATGGGCAACCGCATTATGGACCAGGACGCTGGGCGCGCCCAGTGTGGAGCATACTGAATCAACGGTCGAACGCAGGGCCTCGAGGTCAGCCAGGTCGCAGGTGAACCCCACGGCTCCATCGAGCTCTTGCTCCAGCGCACGCAGCCGATCGGCGTTGCGGGCGATCATGGCAACACGGTATCCGCCCTGTGCGAAGCGCCGGGCAAGAGCAGTACCCGTCGTGTCGCCCACGCCCGTGATCAAGGCAACAGGTTTGGTCATCGCGCGCCGCGCCCTAGGCCGCGCGCTTGCGCCCATAGGGCGCATCGTATTTCGGGTCGTTCCGGCCGGCTCTAAGTACTTCGTGCAAGCTCTCATCGACCTCGTAGGTCCGCACCCACTCCTCGGCGCCCTCGTCCATCAAACGGCTCGAATGGGGCGATCTGGCTCGGTGGCGATAGCGGACCAACGCCATACGGCAGGCCTGCCCCCCGAAGCGGTAAGCGTAGTCCTGGCTGCCCTCCGGCACGAAGCGTGCGCGATAGAGCTTCCAGTATTGGCCATCGTGCTCGTAGATCGAGTAGCTAAGCTCGTGGGTGTCGTACTGCCAGTGCCAGACTTCGCTATCATAGACCGGCTGCCAATCCTCGGCGAGCCCGCTGCCGTCTTCGAAATCGACGCCGGCTGTGCGCCACTGTAGGGTGTCAGACATAGGTCCTCTCCTTGGATCTAATAGACTTGGGATGCGTTCTCCGTCGCACGGTCTTCGACCAAACGCGTGAGCGCCCCGGTCTCGATGTCATACATGTAGCCGTAGACATCGACATGTGACGGCGTGCCGGGCGAGCTTCGGATCATGCCGACATCGTGCTCCAGCGCCGCGCCGTGATCCGAAATGCAGACACTGTCGTGGGGATAGAGATCCGAAATGTCGGCTCCGTGCTCGTGGCGAAAGGCATCGATGATCCCATCGGCGGTGTAGGACGTCGCCCCGCAGTGGGTATGGTGCACGACGACGATGTTCTCCACGCCCAGGAGGTGCTGGCCAACGGTGATCGAGCGCAGGGCATCTGTGGCGCGGCCGCCGGCAACCACGACCGTTAGCATCGTGGTGTCAGCGCCGATTTCGTTGCCGTCGGCGTCCTTGACGACGCCGCCTGGATAGACATCGCCGAACACTTCGGCGACCGCGGCGGGGATGCCGGCCGCGCGTGGATCGTAGCAGTAGATTACGATGGTTCGCAGCGGCATTAGCTTTGCAAACTCCGCGCGAGTCCTTTTTTCGTCGTATCCGGGCTGGGCCGAAAAGACATACTTCGAAAAGTTATCCTTTCTCTGCGTCATGTCGATCCTCCTTTAGGTCGAATGGATTCAGCTCGCCTGTTTAAGCGCCCGCTGGATCAGCGGGGCGTAGCCCCGCGTCGCAAGGGTGTGGCCGATCTGGCGAAAGTAGTCGTCATCATTTTCGATCCCGAGCGCGTCGACGAGCCGGTTCACGTAGTTGAAGAGCGCGATCACGTTGATGGCGTCCTCGACGGCCTGTTCGCTCCAACCGGCATCAAACAAAGCATCGATGTCAGACTGGTTGATGTTCTCCGGCTGTTCGGTGAGCCTTTCGGCAAAACGCAGCATTGCGCGCAAACGGGGCGAGAAGACGTCACTTTCCGGCGCCACATCCAGCGCCTTTATAGCGCTCCAATCGATATCAAGCGCTGCCAACGTCCAGCGGTGGGCGCCGACGCAGAAGTCGCAGCCGTTCTGGCGCGAGACATGGGCTGCGATAATCTCGCGGTCCGCCTTGCTCAGTTCCGACGGGCGGGTCATCACGGCTTCGATGAACTGTAGAAGCGGCGTGTAAAGCGCGGGATCGCGGAGGAACACGTCTGCCACGCCCGGCATGTTTTCGGTGTAGCTCAGATGGGACATTTGCGAGCCTCCTATGGTTTTGACTAAGCCGATAAGGACCAGGGCAAGAGCGCCCGGCCGTACGCGCGAAATCGCCCTGCGGCAGATTGAGCCGGGAACCAGTTCAAGGCATCGGGCCTTCTGGTGGTTGAGACCTCTCTCGCCCTGATGGCTCCGTCAGGACCGCACTCGAGCTACCAATGGCTTAGTAACTCTTGGCCTCACCAACCCGGTTTCTTCTCAGAACCATTACAGATAAAGCCTTGGTCCTTATGATGGTGGTAATTCCGGGTATCGCCAAACGACATATTCTCGTGCTATGACTTAGAAAAATTGGGTCTTGATTATGGCTAAGCGAATTTATCCTCTAAACGCCTTGCGGGCCTTCGAAGCGGCCGCGCGACATCTAAGCTTTGTCAAAGCGGCCGATGAGCTGCACGTGACACCGGCCGCCATCAGCCATCAGGTCAAGAGTCTGGAAGACTTTCTGGGCGTCCAGCTGTTTCGCCGCTTGCCCAAGGGTCTACTGCTGAACGACGTGGGGCAGCTCATTTTACCGGATCTTAGAGATGGCTTCGCGCGTTTGGACCGCGCCATGGAACGGGTGCGAGACTCCGATGCCCGCGCTCCGCTGAGTATCAGTGTCGCACCTGCGTTCGCCGCCAAGTGGCTGGTTCCACGTCTGGAGCGATTCAACAGCGCTTTTCCGGGTATCGATGTGCGCATTTCGGCCCGTCTTGCGGTGATCGATTTCCAGCGAGATGCGTTTGACGCGGCCATTCGCCTTGGCCGTGGGGTCTATGAGGGGCTGCATACTACGAAGCTGTTCGATGAATTCGTGACACCCATGTGCAGTCCCCGTCTGCTCGAAGGTGATGCTCCACTTCGCAGGCCCGACGATCTGCAGGCTCACGCCCTGATTCACGACGATTCCCTGGACTTTCACCCCACGGCACCGAAGTGGCCCGCATGGCTGAAGGCGGCCGCCGCGACCGAGGTCGATGCTGCCCGGGGGGCCCACTTCAGCCATCCGGACCACTCGCTGCAGGCGGCAATTGACGGGGCAGGTGTGGCTCTGGGTTGGACCCATCTGGCAGCAGCCGATTTGGCGGCAGGCCGATTGGTGGCGCCCTTCGATCTAGCTCTACCGATGGGGCTGGGATTCTATCTGGTCTGTCCCGAGGGCCACGTGGAACGGCCAAATGTCGCCAAGTTTCGTCATTGGATACTTGAGGAGATTCGCGACGGGCACCTTTGATGAACCACTCAAGGTCGACAGTACCGCTCTTGGCATAGACTAACTGCTTTGCCGAACAGTGTGAGTTTGAGTGACACTCCACAGAAACGCCTGAATCAGTGGGTTCGGTGCTTGCCGCCTTGATGTCAGCTCGGGATGCCCCTCGGAGCCGACATAGAAGGTGTTCTTCGAATCTTCGATGAGATCGACGACGTCTGAAGCCTTATCCTGCGCTATTATCGAGAGCCCGGACTCGGTCAGGTCAGAATGATACCTGGGGTTCAACCGATAGCTGTGGTTCATACGCTCCGCCCACCCCATGGCAGCGCCAGTCCCCGCGAGACTTCGTGCGAGACTGCTGCCAGGATTAACCGTCACCTCGTGGTCACCTAGGCGCCGCCAGGTGCGGCCGTCTGAGCGCGGCAAGCGGGTAAACAGCAGCACCTTCCCTTCGGGCGTAGTCTCCTCCAGGCTCGCGTCCTGCATGTACGGGAGCCGCCGGGCCGCGGCAACGCACATCGCTTGCATTCCCAGGCACAAACCGAGTGTGGGCACGTCAATCCTGCGGCAAACGTCGGCGGCAGCGATCAAGGCTTCCGTCCGCTCCATGTCAGCGCCGCCCGTCAGTACCACACCGTCATAACCCTGCCACATCGACGCCTCGGCCCAACACCGGGGGTCCTGCGGTGGCGGGACGACTTCTATCGTAGCTCGGCAGTCCAGCGCGTCTGCCCCGTCTCCCAGGGCAGCGCGAACCGCTGGGTAAACCCAGACCGTCCGGTGCGGATCCGCCAGAATTGCGATCTTGCAACTCGCGGAAGCCACCTTTTCAGCGTCCGGCCTAACGGGACCAAGCAAAGCCGTCATCCCGCTTTCCCGTCTCAGCCTCGGCCGGCCGTAGCAATCAAGGCTAAACTCCGCCACCGCGCCGGGCGGCCGGTCGAACTCGACGCAGAAGGAGCCCGCCTCGCCCCAACGAACCCGCCCATGCAGCACCCCATCAGACCCGATTTCCAAAGACGGCACCGAGACTGTCCCGTCGAACTCGATTGAAACGCCTGCACGCTCCAGCCAGATCACGCCATTGACGGTCGGCTGGCCGCTCGCTGTCACGTGCTGCAGGTCGTGGACTTCATAGCGTGGGTCGGGTCGAGCGGGAACGACGGCGCGCCGGGCTGGCCTTCCGATTGCCGGAAAAAGTTCCGCCAAAGCTCCGAGCGCCGCGTAGCGGTAGCCGGACGCTGGCGCGGCGGGGTCGTCGAGAATGAGGCGGCCCGGCGTCACGCCACAACGATCATGTCGCGCGGCACCGCGCCCAAGGTCCGGCAGCCGCTTTCGGTAACGATAGCCGTCTCGCTCACGCCGACGGTGAATACGCCGTAGTCGCGCAAGGCCGGCGGCATATGGAACGCCATGCCCGGCTCGAGCACCTGGTCGACTCCGCGAAATAGGCTAAGCACGTTGCCCTCCCCCCAATCCGGAGCGAAGGAGATACCCGTGGAGTAACCGGTGCGCTTCCGGAATCCATCGGTGAAGCCGTTCCGGTCGATCACCGCTTGGCACGCTGCGTGGACCTCCGAGCAGCGGGCGCCGGGTTTGAGAGCCTCGATGGCGGCCTCCAGAGCCTCGAGGCAGGTATCATACATGCGCCGGGCCCGATCCGGCGGCTTGCCGATCCAGGCGCTGCGCATCAGGGCCGCATGATAGCGATTGTGAACGGCAGCGAGCTCGAGGAAGGCCGGGTCGCCCGCGGCAAGCGGCCGCCGCCGCCAGGTGCCATGGGGTACGCCGCTTCGCGGTCCTACCGAGACAAGCGGCTCCATGCCGAAGTACTCAGAGCCCGCGGCGACCGAGGCCTGAAACATCGCCGCCACCAGGTCGTTCTCTGTCGCGCCGACCTGCAGGCGGTCGATGGCGGCCCGCATTCCGGCATCGACATAGGTGGCGGCCCGCTCCAGATTGGCGATCTCGCTCGGCGACTTGATCTGGCGCAGCCGCTCGATGATGTCCGATCCGTTGCCGATCTTTGCGAAGGCCCCGCGAAGCTCCTCGTAGAGGGCCACGGTGAGAAACCAACCGCGCTTTTCGATCGCGATCCTGGAATCGCCGAATCCTCTTTCGCGAGCCAAGGCGACCGTGGCTTGTGCAGGTGTCTCGTCGTCCTGATAGGTGGTGACGTCCTCGATGTAGCTGTTGGCCTGGCAATTGAGCGCCTCCAACTGGCGAATCAGAAAAAAGGGCTCTGCCTGGCTTGGAAAGAACAGCGCCTGAAAGGTGTAGTAGCCGGGCGTCTGTTGCCCGGTAAGCCAAAAGATGTTCTCCGGGCTGGTGACGATCAGCAGATCGTGACCCGCGGCGTCAAGCGCCGCACGAGCCTGTGCCTGTCTGCCTTGAAGTTCCTCAGGTTCAAAAACGCACTCTCGGCCGACAACTTGAGTCATAGCGGGATCTCCGATAAGCAAGAAAGCTGTGCCCCGACCTTGAGGTGTGCCCCGATGCCAACAGGCTCTTCCGAGCACACCTGACCACCACTATAGAGAAGACCGGTTGCGGGATCATTGGTAAGCCCGTCGGCACCGTAGAGTTCGGCGAAACGAGGGCGCAGCGCCACTGCAAGGGAGAGCGCCGCCGCCGTCGCCAAGCCGCCCTCGTTCATCTGACCGATCATGACATCGTGACCGGACGCCCTTGCCTTACGGCTCATCTCGATGACACGGTCGAGACCGCCGGCCTTGACGAGCTTGAGATGCAGTAGGAGGGGTGTGCGAATATCGCAGACGCGGTTGAATGTGGTCTCGTCGCAGAGGCTCTCGTCCAGCATGATCGGAAAGGGCGATTGCTCGGCCAGTGCAACGTAGGCGTCGAGATCGCCTGGCGGTATCGGCTGCTCTAGATAGTCGGGCCTTAGCTTGGCGAGCGGCGCCAGGAGGCGCTGCGTGTCGGCAAGGGACCAAGCGCCATTGACGTCGCCCGACAGCCGAGCGTCTGGTCCAAGCGCCCGACGCAACCGTTGCATAAGCGCCAGATCCGCGTTCGGATCGCCAAACCCGAGCCGCAGTTTGAGGCTCCGATAGCCGCGCTTCATGTAGGCGCGCGCACGGGCGACGACACGATCCGGTGAATCTCGGAATAGAGTCTGATTCGTGTCGTGGCACGGCGGGCCGTCCGGGCCGCCAAGCAAGGCCGCCGCAGAGATGCCACGAATGCGCGCCGCGGCATCGACGAGCGCGGCGTCCAGCAGCGTACGGGAGCGAGGGTCAAGGTTGAAGTCTTCGAGCATTTGCCGATCGGCCTCTGGATCGGAGGAAAAGGGAAAGCGGGCCACCGCATCGCGGGTCATCCGACGCTGCGCATCGGCATCCACGCCCGTAAGATAGGAGATGTTCAAGCGCAACTCGCTCGCAGCGATCAAACCGTCGTAGTCGAGCGTCAGGTAAGCCTCCTGGAGCCCCTCAACCGATCCAGAGGACGCCGTGTGCAGCTGCAGGCTTTCATAGGTGAGGATCCTCTCGAAGAGGCTAGGCCTTGGCGGCATGGCCGGTCACGACCTCAGCATGCGCCGGGCAGTGCCATCGTAGATCGACACCGCGGAATGCTGCCCGGGGATCGTCACTAGGCGCACGAAGAGCGGCTGTCGCATGGAACTAGAATTCGTCGTCATCGATGTCGCTTCGTTGCAAGTCAATGCTGAAGAATTTGGCCGAGAAACTGCTCGGTGCGCGGCTGGACCTGCCCGCTGAAGAATTCGTCCGTCCGCGCGTCTTCGACCACCTCTCCCTTATCCATAAAGATGATCCGATCCGCAACGTTCCGGGCAAAACCCATCTCGTGAGTCACCACAATTGAGGTCATTCCATCGCTGGACAGTTCACGCATGACATCGAGCACTTCCTTGATCATCTCGGGGTCGAGCGCCGAGGTCGGCTCGTCGTAGAGCATGAGCTTCGGCTTCATTGCCAGCGCACGCGCGATGGCGACCCGCTGCTGCTGGCCACCGGAGAGCTCGTCTGGAAAGTTCATGGCTTTCTCGGGAATATGCACCTTATGCAGCAGCTCCTCCGCGAGCTCGCGCGCCTCGGAGGGTGACTGGCCCAAGGCCTTCAAAGGCGCAAGCATAATGTTCTCCAGTGCGGTGAGATGGCGGAACAGCTCGAAATTCTGAAACACCATACCCAGGTCACGCCGCACCATGTGTGCCTTTCGGGAAGTATGAGTTATCTCTTCGCCATCAAAAACAATACTGCCTTGGTCGACCGGCTCAAGCAGATTGATGCAGCGGAGCAGCGTCGATTTGCCAGAGCCGGAGGGACCAATCACCACGACGGTCTCTTGGCCTTCCACAGCGAGGTTGATGTCGTTCAAGACCAATAGGTCGGCGAAAGACTTCTTGACGTGGCTGATCGTGAGCATCGGGCCGTGCTACCGCAAACTTGCCTGCTGGACGCCCACCCCGAGCAGCCGCCGCAACAAGCTGGGAGGCTTCGAGGTTGCGCGACCCCGGCCGCCACTTGCCCAGCGTTCGATGTGGGACTGGATGTACATGAAGATCGTCGTGAACAGAAGATAATAGAGGCCGGCCGCCGAAAGGGCTTCCAGATACCGAAAATTGGCGCTAGCCGCCTGGTTCGCGACCAGCAAGAGCTCTTCGACCGCCACGACGGAGACTAAGGCCGAAAGCTTCAACATCCCGATGAACTGATTTCCGATCGGCGGTATCACAATGCGCAAGGCTTGCGGCAACACGACGTAGCGCATTACCTGCCAGTCCGTCAGACCAACGGCCCGACCCGCCATGCGTTGACCCTTGCCGACCGCCTGCAGCCCTGAGCGCATGATCTCCGACATGTAGGCGCCTTCGTTCAAGGAGAGCGCGATGATGGCGCTGGTGAAGCCGGAAAAAAGTATGCCGAAGGACGGCAGGACATTGAACACGAAGATGATCTGAAAGAGGACCGGCGTTCCGCGGAAGAGCCAAAGATAGAACAATACGAGCGCGTTCAGACTCTTGATCCTCGACTCCTGAATGACCGCAATGATCAGTCCGATGACGATACCCAGGATCACTGCCACGATCGTGATCAACAAGGTCATGCCGGCGGCATGGATGAAACTGGGTGAAATGAAGTAGTCGAACGTCAGTTCAATGGATTGCATGTGCCCCGCGTGGATCCATGATCAAAGGCCAAGGCGCGTTGGGCCGGAGCACGGGTTCCGCCCGTGCTCCGGCGCCTAGCGATTAGAAGAGCGCCACTGAATCCGGCAGCTTATACTTCTTGATGAGAGCGTGGTAGGTGCCATCATCGACCGACTTCATAAGCGCATCCGTCACCATCTTCTTCATGGCCGCGTCGCCCTTTCGAACGGCAAAGCCGATCTGGGTGTCTGCCGCGAAGGTCTCACCCACGATCTCGTAGACGTCCGGCAATGCTGTTATCTGCACGGTCGCGCCGGGCGTCGAGTTGTAGAATGCATCAGCCCGTCCCTGACGTACGGTAAGCGCGCTATCCTGGGCAGTTGGGAGCGTCATGACGGTGACCGCCGATTTGCCGGCCGCCTCACACTTCGCCGAATCTTCCCGGGCGTAACTCTCCTGAATGCCGCCGAGGGTCACGGCGACGGTCATCCCGCAAAGGTCGGCACGGTTTTGGATGTTTTTAGGGTTGCCTTTCGCGACGATGATCTCGTTCCCGACTCGCATGTAGGGAATAAAGTCGACCTGCTCAGCTCTTTCGGGTTTTATGTACATGGCGGAATTGATGATATCTATCCGCCCGCCTTGAAGCGCGGGGATCAAGCCCTTGAACTCCATGTTCAAGGGGTCTACCGCGAGCCCCATAAGCTCGGCCATGTGGGCGCCGAGCTCGATATCATATCCGGTAAGCTGCCCGTCTACCGTATACTCGAAGGGAGCGAACGTCGCTGCCGTTCCATAGGTCAATTTGCCAGGCTGGATCAGATCCTGTGCCGCCGCATTGCCGGCGAAAAGGCCTAGTGCAAGCGAAGCAACGGCCAGCCTCAATGTTTTGATCATACCTCGACTCCCTGTGCCAGTGCTATCGTGACTCACCATCATTCATGATTTCCGCATCGAGGGTCCGCCGCCCGGCCGCGAGGACCTCGGCAACGGCCTCTTGCGTCAGATTGTATCATTTTGTAATTTCGATACAAGAGCCATTGGACGGATACATGGAGTCCATCGATCGATCAAAGCGCGCGGTGACACCTTGGCCGACAGCCTCAAGAGCCGAGGCTCAGGCGGAGCCGCTGCAGGTCCGTCTGCTGCACTACGTGAAGGAACAAAACCTTCCTCGAGGCGCGCACCTGAAGGAACAAACCTTGGCCAACGCCATGGGCGTGTCGCGAACACCAATACGTAAAGCCTTGGCCTTGTTGGAAGAAGCCGGCGTGGTGGAATCCCGGCCCCACAGGGGATTTGTCCTCCTGGCGCCGGCCAGCGGCTTGATGCCCGCGGCTGTGGAGTTGCCGGTCACGGACGACCGGCAGCTGTTCGACCGTATCGCGCTGGATCGTTTGAACGGCAGCCTCAACGAGACCTTTTCAGACGACGAGATCGTCAGCCGCTACGCGGTGAGCCGCCGCATGGCGCTGCGCGTACTCACCGAGCTACGGGACGAGAACATCGTGGCCGCCGTGGCGGCCGGTCGCTTCCGCTTCAATGAGACCTTGGCGACCGCGGAATCGAGCGACGCGAGCTATGCTTTCCGGTTGTGCCTCGAGCCCCAGATTCCCCTGCTGAACGGTTTCTCTCCCTCGGCAGACGCGATTCGCCGCTGTAGAAGCGAACACCTGCAGTTTCTTGACATGGACCAGAGCCAACGCACCAATCGCCTCGCCTACCGCTTGGATGCGGACTTCCACGAGATGCTCGCCGAGGCATCGCGCAACCAGTTTTTCTATGCCGCGATCGTGCAGCAGAACCGGCTGCGCCAACTGTTGGAGTACCGTGACTACAACAATCAAGCACGGGTCCTGGTTTGGTGTCAGGAGCATCTCGAGATTCTCGATGCGGTCGAATCCGGGAACCGAAAGCTGACGTCTCGGAAACTTCGCCAGCATCTGCTCAACGCGATGGAGTACCGCCCACACGCACGACATGGGCAAACTGCGTGAATCGCCCCACCGATACCAGGATCTCGTCGATGCACCAGACCCACAGAACACTTGGCTGCTCGGCGACGGGCATATGCGAAATGCTGCTACGGCGTGGTACTGCCGTTACGGCGTGCGATACGGTTCTCGATGGCAAAACCACGGACCACCCGCATCCAATTCGGTCAATCCCGCTGATTGGGTGATATCGCCAAACCATTCCTATCAGAGAAATCTATGTGACGGCGTCCTACCAGGTAGTCTGTAAGGATTCAGGAAGGCTGGCAGTACTTTCCGGCTCGGGACCAATGGGGGCTTTTCCTGTCGCTCGCGACAAGGCCACAAAGAGTGTCGCGCTTGGGATGCCGGATAGAGGCAAGCTTTTCTCGGATTCAAAAGCCATCAGGGCTTCCCTACTTTGCTGGCCCCAGATACCGTCGACCGCGGCCTTGTAGAAACCGAGTTCGCTCAGAAGCACCTGAAACGCGCGCGCTTGTGCGGCCGGATCCATTTGTCTGAATTGATCCACCGCGTCTTTGCTGGCATGGGGCGTAGACCAAGCCGTCTCAAGGCAGCTGCGGTAGTCGAGTTGGTAGTAATCTGCGATGTGAATCATGACGGCAGCCTCGGTGACTTGCCGCTGCGCCATCTGAGTTCCCTCAACGTTGGCGCCGTTCAACGAGATCGCACCGGCGTACTTTCCATCGTCAATCAGCAGATCGGCCTCGCCTGTGCTCGTGCGGACCACCACGCCTACGCCCGAGGCATGGATCACGACGCCGTCGATCGACGTCGTGAAATCGCCGGCAATAAGGTCGAAAGCCTGATCGCCACCGATCGCAAAGGCAGCATCGCCGACGGACACCTCAATCGCCAGCCCGCGGTCGGCCCCCCGTCGGTCAAGTTGTGTCCAGGCACCGCTGAACACGAGCAGGTCTGTGCCGGGGCGCCGCTGCATGGGGCTGGTGTCGGTTTCGATCAGCACCCGAATTCGGTTGGTTTCCAGACGCTTGACCGCTGTTCGGATCCACCACGCGCCACCGCGGCTCAATCCGCGCTGGCGGAAGAACCGCGGCACCGTCCGATCCGGGATGGCCTCGACATAGATGTCGAGGGCGCGCGCCGAATCCGCCTCGATCAACCTGCCCAAGCATTGCAGGGCGACGGAGTGTTGGGTTCTGATCGATGAAACCGCGGCGCTTGCCTGAAAGGCCTCTACCCCGGGATCGACCACCGTGCAGCCCGCCGTCAGGCAGATCGCGAGAACCGCACCGACGTAATTGGTTTCTTTCGTACTCATGACTTGTTTTACTCCCGATTTGAGCGGTGATATCGCAAGGCGATGAAGCAGGATCGGGTCGGCTGTGGCCGGGACTGAGAGCCGTGCCGGGGCCTTGAGCCGTCAGCAGCTAAACCGCGTGTCGCTCGAAGTCATTCCCGATTGCAGGACCATCGGCCGGAGTGCCCGGCTCCAGGGTAACGTCGCCCGCGACGAGCCGAACATGAACCTTGAAGCGCTCCGGCAGAGCACGCAGCAACCGTCGCCCCTCGGCATCGATCAAAAGGACGGGCGTGTTGACCGCTAGTGCACATGCGCCCAGTGCCAGGGCGCGGGCCAGCGAGAGCCGAGCGCGTTGCCCTTCTGCGAGAAAGGGTCGGCCGGGCGAAAGGCGCGAATCGAGACCTTGGGGAAAGAGCTCATCGTCGAACAGTCCGCAGAACGCGGCGATCTCCGCCACGAGCTCGTCATCGCCGCGGTGCCGCCCGCTGATATCGATGTTCCGACGCAAGGACCGGCGCAGCAAGGGTGCGTCGGCCGTGACCAGGGTCGCGTTAGCGCCGATCCTGCGCCAAACCTGGTCCGGCGGCCCGTGCAGAACCTCGAGGCCCGATCCATCGTCAGGTGCCGCCGGCAGGTCTGGCGAAGGGCGCGTGAGCCTTCTACCGAGGCCGGACGCCAGGCGCTCGCGTGCCACCGCGTAGGTGGCGCGGTACTCCAGCGCCCGTAAGGCCTGGCGCAACGGGGCGACGGCAAGCCCGACCAGCAGCAGGAAGCCCAGTGACTCCGCTTTCAAGGGCACCTGTGCGGCAAGCGCCAAGATCACAGCGCTCGGCAACAACGCCTCCGGCAGGGCGCGCCATGTGGCGGCGATCCGCATGCGCCGGAGCTGCAGCCGGTTGAGCGAAAAGCTGAGACGGTCAACGCGTTTGCGGTGCCGTGACAGCTGGCCGAAAGTCTTCAGCACGCCGAGCGCAAGCAGCGACTCGCCAAGAAGAGCGGCCAGCTTTCCCCTCACCTTTCTGACCTCGGCGACTCGCTGGGTAAGCGGCAGAAGGGATAGCAGCGCACCAAGGCCGATCGTCAGGGCGGGGAGAAGGATTGCGAGCGCGTGCATGGGGGACATGGTGGCCACGGCCGCCACGCAGCCGGCGAAGGACAAGAGTGCAACGCAGCTCCGCGCGATGCCGAGCCCGACCCAGTTCTTGAGCGCCGCAAGGTCGTTCATCATGCGGCTCATGGCCACGCCATGAGAACTGACAGTGGTTTCCGCGGCCAGTCCGTCGAACAGCGCAAGCCGGACCTGAGCGACGTAGTCGAGGCCGAGGCTCTCCGCGTCGAGCAGCTCCAGAACGCGCAGAAGAATCAGGAGCAGAGCCAGAAGCGTGAGCAGAGCGGTCGCTTTAGGAAGCGGCAACTGCGCGCTGTTGAGGATCGCGAAAGGCAAGGCAAGCGCCAGTGCCGCTTGGGCCATGCCATTGCCAAGCATCCGGACGAAGAGGGTCTTGCGCCGGCCGGCGAGTAACATGGGAAAAGCAGCCGGAGCATCGGTGCCGGGCTTTCTGTCGCGCTTAAGCGATGGCGCCTTGGCCATGATCAGTCTCCCTCAGGCGGTGGCCGGTAGGCAGACAGCAGGCGTTGGCCTCAACAAACCGGCAACCACGTCCTGGTCTTGCAGCCGGTCTGGCATCAACACGGGGAGATCGAGAGTCGCGGCGACCTCACGAACCGCCAAGGGGGACTGAGTGAAAGCGCCCGACACTGCCTGTAGCGGAAGCCCGAAGCGCCTCAGCCAATCAGCTCCGGCTTGGGCGCCCATGGCATCTTGAGCAGCGAAAACAAGGCTCGTGAGCATCGCCTGGAACGGCGCCATTTGAAGGATCTCAGCGGTTTCCTGTTGCAGCAGGCCATCGGCCAATTCGAGCACGATGACATCGGCGCCGGCCGCCTCGGCATCGGCGAACAGCCGGCCGACCCCCTCGAAGATGCGCTCAACCGGCGCGCGGTAAGTCGAGGCGAAGCCGACATCCGTGAAGTCGCCTACGTGGTGGGCGCCGGAGTCCCTATAGAACCAAAGGTCTCCACCGGCGCCTGTCCCGGTCACCTTGATCGCCGCGACCCGATGCCCCACCCGGGAGAGGCCGCGCACCAGCGCGGCGATGGTATGGGTCTTGCCCGCGTTCATGGAGGTGCCGCACACCGCCAGGACAGGCAGGCGGGTCGCGCGCTTCGCCACCTTCAAGGCGTAGTGCGAAAGATTGATACGGGATCCATCCTCCTTGCAGACCGCGCCCAGAATCCACAGGCGCGTCGCAGGCTTCATGCGCCTGTGCATGGCGCGCACCTGACCGGCGATGCCGCCGGCCGCGGTCAGGTGGGCCGGTCCGGCCGACGTCGGGCAGTCGGCCTCGAACTGATCCGGCGCGTACCGCGCGCCGCACGCGAGCAGCACTTCGTCGCCGGCAAAGAGCATAGCGCGGCGCCCGTCTGGCCGCTCGAGTCTCGAGTGATGACCGAGCTCCTCCACATGCGCGAGAACCAAATCGCCGGACACAAGATCGCCGGCCCCTGTCTCGAGCCACGCGATATGCTCAGGCTTGACCCGGCGCGTGACGAAGGAAGGCTTGACTGTGGAAAGATAAGCCTGATCGATCGGATGCATGATTTGATTCTCCCAATAGGCGCTGTCATGTTTCGCTGATGCGATGTCATGAAAACGCGCCGGTGGGAGGATTATTCCAATCAACACCGATTCTTTTTCAATCTGTTGAGAGGATTCTTAAGGGTCCCCAGATGGCCGGACCAAATGGGTGACATAGTGGGGACCGATGTCCCTGCTCTGCTCAGTAACAGCCCGCGCGCGGCGTCCTCAGGAGACCATGGCCGTAAACGTCGTCCCGACCCACCTCGCCCAAGTCCATCGCCGTGCCGGCGAGCAGCGCGCGCGCCTTATCCGGATCGCCTCTGGTCTCCGCCCTGGCACGAAGCAAGGCCGCGACCACGAATGGCACGGCAAAGCTGCTGCCGGTCCAGGTCTTACTGTCCCCTTTAGAACCGACCGAGAGAATTCCCACACCCGGTGCGGCGATCTCCACGTAGGCGCCGCGGGTGCCGTTTCGGTAGGAGCGACGGCGCCGGTCGACAGCAGCAACAGCCATGACTTCCGGATAGGCTGCCGGGTAGGCAGGCGCCGCACCGGCACCCCCATTGCCGGCCGCCGCGACCAGATTGGCGCGGTGCGAGGCGGCGCGAACGCCGAAGGCCAGGGCTGCGTTCGGCGGCCCTTCGATGCTCATCGCGATGACCCGAGCGCGTTGAGCGACCGCCCAATCCAAGGCTCGCAGGATCGCGACGGCGTCGGCCTGGGGTTCGCCCTCAATGTCCCGGAAGGCCTGGGCTGCGAGCAGGCGCGCGCCGGGCGCGAGCGGAGGAGCCCAAGGCGCGGTTTCGCCCACCAGGAGCGCGGCAATCGCCGTGCCGTGATCCGAGATGGCTGGCACGGCGTCCTCGGGAAGAAAGCTCCTGCTGCGGATGCTGGCGCCGCGCAGCGCCTCGTGATCCAAGGCGACCGCCGTGTCGATGATGGCGATCGGCGCGCCCCGGACGCAAGCGTTGGCGGCCAGCTGGTCCATGCCAATCTGGCGCCGGTCCCAACAAATAGCCGCCTCGCAGGGCGCGCTGCCCGGTCGATAGAGGTGGTTGAGCTCGAAGGTCAGCCCGGGGGCGAGCGGCCGGGCGATCTCTAAGGCGTCCTCGCCAGACAAACCTACGGGCTGGGCAAGCCGCGTCACCGTCGTACCGAGCGCGACTAGGGAGTCCTCCGAGAGGATTCGAAAGCCAGCATCGTTCAGCGCTGCGCGCTCCTGCGGCAAAAGCGCTTGCGGGCCGAAGACGAAGATCTCCCGTTGCAAAAAGTCCCGGTTGCCGCCGGATTGATCGCCGAATAGATCGAACAGGCCCTCAAGGGCGCCCTCGACGGCAGAACTCAGATCGCCATCGTCGTCGCCCTCGTTGGCATCGTCGTCATCGTCACCGGCGTCATCTCCGTCCTCATTGCCGTCATCTCCACCATCATCACTGTCGCCGTCATCTCCACCGTCATCCCCGCCATCGCCATCGTCTCCACCGGCACCATCATCACCGCCGCCGTCGCCATCGCCGTCTCCACCGCCATCGCCGCCGTCTCCACTGCCATCGCCGCCGTCTCCACCGCCATCGCCGCCGTCTCCACCGCCATCGCCGCCGTCACCACCCCCATCGCCGCCGTCCCCACCGCCATCGCCGCCGTCCCCACCGCCATCGCCGCCGTCTCCACCACCATCGCCGCCGTCTCCACCACCGCCATCGCCCCCTCCGCCGTCACCCCCGCCACCGTCGCCGCCGTCGCCGCCGTCCGCGGCAGCCTCGGAAACCGCCACAAATATGCTGCTCGGGATCAGCTCCGGCACGACGATCAGGCCAAGTCCAAGGGCGAGCAGAGCAAGCAAACGGCACATGGGGAGAGTCCTTGCAAATATCTCAGTTGCCGGTCACAACGCTCCTTGAGCCAAGTTTATTCCATAGCGCGATGGAATAAGCGGCCCAATTGAGCGTTATCCTCGAGTGATCGGGTGCGTGGGTCAAGCATGAGCGATGACATCAAGGCTGAGATCGCCGCCCTGGTTCCACGCCTCAGGCGGTTCGCCTACGCGATCTGCGGAAACCGTGAAGAGGGAGATGATCTGGTGCAGACAGCCTGCCTAAAGGCGCTGAGCCGACTGGATCAATACAAGCCCGGCACGAAGCTTGACAGCTGGATGTTTCGCATCGTCCAGAATGCTTTTATCGATTCGCGGCGCCGTCGAAAACCCTTGAGCGAGGTCCCTGATCCGGCGTTTTTCGAACGGCAGTCCGATCACGGCCGAGCCGCGGATCAGAGTGAGCATCGGCTGCTGCTCGCCAAGGTGCGCAGAGAGATCGCAACGCTGCCCGAGCAGCAGCGCGCGGTGATCGCCCTGATCGCCGTCGAGGGCTGCTCCTACAAGGAAGCCGCCGCGATCCTTGACGCGCCGATCGGCACGGTGATGAGCCGCTTGGCCCGCGCACGCGCGCGGCTTCTTCCCTTGCTCGCGGGGACTAGGCCATGACCAAGGACTGGAGCGAACAGGAGATCGCCGCGCTGGTCGACGGCGCCCTGGACGACCCGCAAGAGGCCGAACGGCTGCGGCGACTGATAGCGCGCGATCCGGATGCGCGTGCCTATGCCGATCAGATCGGAAAATCCAACGACCTCTTGCGCGAGGCCTTCGACGCGCCGCTCGACGAGCCAGTGCCCGCAGCCATTCAAGCCGCGATCTACGGGGAGCCGGGTAAGGTCGCAGTCTTGGAACGGCCGGGCGCGGTCAGACGTTGGGTCCCGGCTGCCCTGGCTGCCAGCGTGGCCCTCGCCGTCGGGCTCAGTCTCGGGGTGTTCTTCGGCGGAAGCGATGAGCGCATCATCGCCGCGCTCGGCAACGCGCCCCCGGACGGTCCGCTGCACCGTGCTCTGGAAACTCTTCCCAGCGGGACGATCTCTGAAGCCGGCGTGCAGCCCATGCTGAGCTTCCACGACGAGGCCGGCCGGCCGTGTCGGGAGTTCGACGTGATCGGTGAGTTGCCTGATGAGCTGGAATTCGGAATCGCCTGCCGCAGCGCCGAGGGACGCTGGCACGTGGAGATCGTCGTCACGGCGCCGGTGACTGAGCCGGGACCGGACGGCTACGCCACGGCATCCGGGGCGGCCGCGACAGCGCTCGAAAGCATGCTCGACGCCTTGGGCGCCGGCCCCGCGATGACGCCGGAGGCCGAAGCGGAGCAGCTCAAGAACAGTTGGTCGGACGCAAAGTGAGTGGCCCAATACAATAGCGTGTGATCAATGGTCCTGTCCAAACCATTGATCAAGTCCGGACGTAAGCGTGCTGATGCCCTGGCGATCTTGTAAACCAGAATTGGATATCTTTTGGTTTGGATTGATCGCATCTGGCGCGTGGCGACAAAGAGCGTGCCATGGAACGGTGCGGCACTCATGCGGTCACCCACTGGGAACGATAATGGAGACCGCCGACCTGTAGAAACAAGTAGAAACAAGACTTCAATGCCGGATTCGACGGGCAGGCACTATCCGTGCGCCCTGGTCAAGTTCGGCGACTTCTCCGTCCACGCCCGTCGAAAGAAAGACGCCACTCTTGAACAATTGGGTTGTCCCCATCGGTCTGATTCAGCTGGCGCAATGCAATGCGAAGACCCGTACGACCGATGCGAGAGGCGGGTGCATCGTACGAACTTG
This sequence comes from Pseudomonadota bacterium, assembly GCA_039029395.1. Taxonomy (GTDB): domain Bacteria; phylum Pseudomonadota; class Alphaproteobacteria; order Kiloniellales; family JAKSDN01; genus JBCCGG01. The sequence continues at coordinate 174,244 of JBCCGG010000005.1, forward strand.
GGTCTCCAGATTCGAGTACCGCTTTGGTTACGCGAGCTTTCTCTGCACAAAACTCTGGCGCGCCCCAAAGGTCCAAGATGGACTGAAAACTCAAGAGAGCTGATGAGTCAAATGGTGTCTCCCGGCCCAAGCCATCGACGAGGGGGTTCGGCGGATAGAGGCTTAGACAGGGCATATGGCCTCTCGGAACCGGAATGTTGGCCGAATGCGTCCGTCCGCCCTTTAGAAACTGCGGCAATACATGCGTATGTGGGCCTTCCGGCGTCTTGACCTTGCCGATGGCTTGGTAGACTTCCAACCGGCCGAGTTTTGACACGGCGATCCGGTGCGGACTTGCGTTGATTATCGCTTTCATAGCAGCACTGTCCGGCGCAAAGATGGATTTGCCCTCGGAATCCCGTAACGCCGAAATCAGTGCCGGATCCTTGGTCCTGATGCAGAAGTCGATGTTCCGTGCACGCAGCCCCATATCGAAGAGAATCGATTTACGATCTTTCGGACGAATGGCCTCGCTGTCGGGACCGAGTTCGGTCACGGATGTGTGCGCGCGCGAAGCGGCCACAGCCGTCGGAAGGCAAAACACGACACCGTGTTGCCATCGATCCCGCCGTCTGCTCAACATTTCATAAGCAAGGGGAACAACCTCATCGGACAAGCTAACCCTAAGCGCACCCCGAGATGTGGCAATCGCCAGCCGTTCGTCATCATCCAGAATCAGCGCTTCGTCAGGGTCTCGGTGGAACTCGGCTATGGCTCCGAACGAGCCAATACTAAAGCTACTTCTAGGGTCGTGAAGATGCTTGCAAATGACCTGTCGAACTTTCGCTACACCATTCATCACTGTTTCCTCGTCATTCGGTCAGCCTGAATGCTACTGGTACGTCCACCGACCCAGCCACAGGCGATCCTTGACGGTAAGCCGGCGTAAACTGCCATGACCCAACGGCCTTCATTGCTGCCTCGTCGAGAAGATGAAATCCACTCGATCTGTAAATCTTGATCGTGGCAGCAGCGCCAGCGGCGGTCACTTCGACGCGAAGCACAACCCGGCCTTCTTGACCAAGTCGTCTGGCGAGATAGGGATAGCGTGGAGGGGCATTCCCGCCTCCGGTGCTCGAATAGCTGGGCTGAACTTCAGGCCCAGTGTTGGAGCTATGGGGAGAACCATTCTCTCCTGCGGCCGTGGGAAAACTGCGCAGACCATGATGCTCAAAAGAATGTCTTGAGACCGTCTCGCCCATAGTTGATGACCGCTCAATGGTATCGGATGCGCCGGCCAGTGCCGTAGCCTGTTCTGCTAGGTGATGAGCCGACTCCGCTGTTCGCCCGACGTCGCCGACCGTGCTACTCTGCTGCACTTCCGCTTGCATGGTTGGTCTCTGGTCCGGAGGTTTCCGACTTGGTACGGGCGGAACTATCTCCAATCCCTCTCTCGAAGGCCTTGGCGCAGCGGCATGCTCGAGTTTAGCCTGCGGTTGTTGCAGTGCGGACGATACCAAGCTCTTCCTATTCTCTACAATATCCCGTGCAGCCTGAGATGAGGCCTTGCGCGCTGGTTGGGTCTCTTCCTCTGCAGTCGACCTTTCTTGCTCAATCTTTGGCTCAGGTGCTCTTAGCACCTCTATAAACATTTCGCGGTTCTCGGATCTGATCGGATCTGGTTCTCTTTCCATGATGTCATTGGATACAGATTTGGACCCGCCATCCGGAATCGACTCCTCCTCAAAGTCTTTTTTTTCCGCCCCAACTGGTTCCACTCGATGAACCAGATCTACGGCGAAGACGGCATATGGCTTGGGCGCGTCGACTTCACCGAACTGCGCGAAGCTGGCCATCGCGGCAAAATGGAGCCCCATAGACAGCCCTACGGCAGCGATTCGAGGCCCCAAGCCCGCCGCTAGACCGCGCGTGGACAGGTGCTGTTTGTCAACCGACACCATGTCCAGGTTCCCGAAGCGTCCGTTCAAGCGGAACTACGATTGTGTTTCCACCCGCCGAACTATGGAACGCCCGAATGCCATAGCACTGGTCTAGAACTGTAGGAGACAATACGTCTTCAGGGTTTCCTTCAGCGGCCATCCTCCGGTTATGGAGAACCACTATGCGATCACAGAACCGAGCCGCGAGCGTTAGGTCATGCATGACAACCACGATACCGGCGCCAGACCTTGCTAGACCTCTCAGCTTGGTCATGACATCCAGCTGATGCCCTGGATCGAGCCCGGACACCGGCTCGTCAGCCAACAATACGCGTGGCTCGCTCGCCAAGGCTCGCGCTAAGAAGACCCGGGCTCGTTCTCCCCCGGAGAGTTGAGACACCGGTCGCTCTTTGAACTGCAATGCATCGCAGGCTACCAGGGCCTGGTCGACCGCCTTCCAATCGGTGTCGGATGGGGAGCGCCAGGGATCACGATGAGGCAAGCGACCTAACATCACGAGCGTGCTTGCCGTCACCGCCCAATGGCTTTCGCCGCCCTGCGGCAGATAGGCTAGTGACTTGGCAATCTGCCTTCTGCCCAGATGCTGCAAGGGGCGCCCGACAATACGTACATCCCCTCTGTCTGGTCTGAGCAAACCGGCCATAACTCTGAGCAAGGTCGTCTTACCGGCCCCATTTGGACCTATTAGCCCAACCAATTCGCCGCTCGAAAGCGAAAAATCTAGGTCCGAAATCACCTCCACTTTGCCGAAGGAAATGCCGATGGAACTGGCATGCAGCAGAGTCATAGCATCCGCTTTCGGTAGCGAAGCAACAAGACCAGAAAGAAGGGTGCTCCTACCAACGCCGTCAGCACGCCAAGTTTTATCTCCCGACCTGGCGATAGAAGCCGAACGATCACATCAGCAGCAAGAGTTAATGCGGCACCACCTAGCGCGCTTGCAGGAAGCAAAGCGCTCGGCCGGTTGCCAACCAATGGCCGCAAGAGATGTGGCACGACCAGTCCAACAAAGCCAATCGCGCCGGCGACCGATGTCGCGGCACCGACAGAGAGCGCGGTCCCGATGACCAAGCGGTATCGAACTGAACGCAGATCGAATCCCAGTGTCTGAGCTGCGTCTTCCCCCAACGTCAGCGCGTCTAGTGGTCGGCTCAGAGTTGCCAGCATCAGGCACCCAAGAATCATGAAGGGAGCCGACAGCCAAACGTGTTGAAAGCTTCTATCCGCCAAGGAGCCCATCAACCAAAACATGATCTCAAGAGCGGCGAAGGGGTTTGGTGCCAAATTCAGGGCGAGAGAGGTAAGGGCAGCGGCAAAGCTTGTCACCGCGATGCCAGCCAAAATCAAAGTCATTTGACTTTGACCTTGACCAGCAAGAGCTTGCACCAGAAGCACACCGATACAGGCGCCGGTCATACCTCCTATTGGTAGGGCCAAGGCGAAAAGTCCGGCGATACCGGTATAGAAAGTCAACACGGCTCCGAGTGAGGCACAGGCGGACACGCCGATCAGTCCCGGTTCCGCCAAGGGGTTGCGCAGGAAACCCTGAAGCGCAGCACCGGCCAACCCAAGTGTTGCGCCGATCATGAGCCCCAGCAGCGCTCGGGGTAGTCTAACTTCCCGAACGATAAGGACCGTGGTTTCCAGATTGCCAGAGAAGAGTGCTTTGAATACCTCCGACAAGCCAATCGCCGCAGGGCCCACGAGGAGCGATGCAGAGAAAGCCGCGATGACGGCAAGAATCAACAGGGGATAGAGGAGCGGCCAACCCTCCTGGATGCGCTCTCCTGGAACTGAAACCGCGGTCATCGGCTCTCGGCCCTGTGATGAGGGAGAGAGGCTTTGCCTAAACGTAGGGCCGCGAGTTGTTCAATCGCATCGGCCACGAAGGGTGTACCGCAGACCCAAAGATGGTCTGGCACGTGAAACTTCGGTCGGTCGGAAAAGGCCTCTTTGAGCGCTGGATGGCGGAACACCTCATTTGCCAAGGCTGGAGACTCTCTCTGCCTGCCCATAACGAGAAAGTCGGGCTCAGCGGACAGGAGGGTTTCCAAGGGAAGCTGGCTCGTGCCTCTTAGCCCCAGTTCACGGCCAAGTGTGCGAAATCCAGCAGCTTCCACGGCCGCATTCGCCAGGGTGCCTTGACCTGAGGTATAGCCATTGGCCCAGTATAGGACAGCCAAAGGACGCGGCGTATCCAGCCGCTCCAAATCCTCCGGCAACTTGCTGTCGAAAGCCGCGATCAATGCCTCGCCACGTCCCGTCTCTTCGATGGCTGCGGCAACCATGCGAATGTTGGCCCGTATGTCATCTAAACTTGATGCAACCGGGATCTCGACAACCTGGTAGCCCAACTGACGCAAAAGAAACACGGTTGGCCGGGTCGTGAATGTGCCGGCTAGCACGAGATCCGGGTTCATTGGCAGGATCTCCTCGGCCAAACCGTGATTCAGTCTCAATCTTGAGGCCTGTTCCGAAAGGCCTGATGCGGTTGGATCTGCTGCTAGGTAGCTTACGGATGCAATCCGCTCGTGATCTACCAAGAGCATCAAGAGTTGATCTGTGCAGAGATTCATGGAGACGATTCGCGTCGGTTTGGCGAAGGCCGGGGCAATAGTGCTCCCAGCCATCACCAAGATCCAAGCGGCCGCACAGAAGCCAACTAGAGTGCTCGTCCTAGTCACTGGCGAAGGGTCCCAGATTGATGCGCACCCCGGCGAAGCCCGAGATGCCCGCTGTCCCGAAGCCAAAAACATCCTGGTAATCTTCATCCAGCAAGTTCTCGCCTCGTGCGAAGAGTGAGACGCCGTCAATCACCTCGTACGACGCTGCAATGCCGACGAGCGTGTAGCTGTCGAGCGTTACTTTTCTTGTTTCGACCGGAAAAAAGCTGTCGAACACGATATCGTCCTGCTCGCCATTGTACTGGATACTAAGGTTGAGGTTTGCTGGGCGGTCCATGACGTCGAAGCCATAGTTGGCAACGAAGCTGGCAATGTGCATGGGCCGGCGAAGGAGTCGGACGCCTTCAGCGTCTTCGCCATCGGTGTATGTGTAGGCCGCGTCCAAGATTAGATTGGGCAGTGGCTCGGCCGAAGCCGAAACCTCGACCCCTTGGATCTTGCTTGTGCCCGACAGATTGACAGCCGTGTTCCCGGCACCCTGAATCAGATCTTTGATTCGATTGTTGTAGTAGGTCACATCGACGATCAAACGGTCGTCGAAGAAGGCCTGTTCGACGCCGGCGTCCCAGCCAAAACCTTGCTCAGGCTTTAGGTTTGGATTGCCCATGAAGTTCGGTGTAAAGCCAAACAACTGAAACAGGGTCGGATTCTTGACCGCGCGCCCCACGCTGCCATGCAATCGCGTGCCGGTATCCGTGTGAAGATAGGCCGCGGTCGCGCGGTAGGTGGTTTCGTTTTCGAAGAGATCGTCGTTGTCGTCATAACGAACGGCCCCGGACAGGAATAGCTGATCCCATAGCCCAACCCGATACTCCCCCATGTAGCCATAGTTCACGACGCTAACGGTGTCAGGCCCGGAAAAAGGGCTGTCGGTGAACTGTTCTTCTTCATCGCGCTCGGCAGCGAAGGTTAGGGTATGTGAAGCATTGGCCACATCGGGCGTCAAAAAGAACACATTGGATTGATAATCGAATGTGGTTCTTGTTCCCTCAGAGGTGAACGTCTTCGTGCCCATTTCATCGAAGAAGTCAGTGTCGTCATTGATGTAGGAGGCCCGTGCAATCTGCTCCCACGTGCCTTCGAACAAGGTCAACTTGGCACTTGCCAGACCATACTTCTGCAGTGACTCGGATGTATCCCCACTGTCGATCACGTTCACAATCGGAGCCGATGCGTCATTGTCGAGGTCGCTGTCCACGAGGATTCCGACCGCATCAAACTCGAGAATCTCAAACGGCTTGAATCCGGCCTTGATGCGCGCTGTCGTGTTCTTGTAGCCATCCGACTCCGTGTTCCCGTCCCTCTCATCAGCCACGGACACGCCGTCGGTCACAAAACGCTGAACTGAGCCTGACAGATTGACCTGCTCACTGCCGTAGCCAAAGTTGGCAAGACCGTCCCATGTGGAGAAGGATCCTCCCTCGCCGCGGCCACTGACCGTGAAACCGGGCTCTGGATCCTTGGTCTTGATGTCGATCACTCCCCCAATGGCGTCGCTTCCGTAAAGCGCGCTTTGCGGGCCACGCAGGACCTCAATTCGCTCGATATCGGTGTTCAAGAGATTGGCAAAGTTGAACTCTGACCCGGCCGCCGGGTTGTTGACCTCAATCCCGTCAATTCGGACAAGGGTTTGGTTTCCCTCTGCACCACGAATTCGAACCTGTGTCAGAGTACCCACCGGTCCAGAACGGTTTACGGCAACACCAGGTACGTCCCGCAACACGTCGGATACGATTCGAACCTGCCGCTCTTCCAACTCCTTGTCCGTGATCACAGTTACGGCACTGCCGATTTCCTTGGCAGGCAAAGGCACTCGACTGGCAGAAACAACGACATCCGGATGTTGTTCTACGTCATCAGCCAGCGCCGGAACGGCTAAATGGCAACCGATCATGAGGCTCACCAAAACCACGCAAAGACTGTCCAATAGGCGGGCCCACCTTGGGCCGCCCCACCATGCTCTGTTCTCGAACATCACTTGCCCCCTTCGTTCCTGAGAATTCAAGATTCGAGTGGGGGCGCACAGCAGACCATGCCGCCTGCGCCCGACGACGGAGGTTCGCGATGCGGCCAGCAGCCAGACTATGCCCTAGCCGGAAAGGCCATTTAGATTTAGTTGGTCCCGGAAAAGGTATACCCATGACCAAAACCCCAGCAGCAACGCGTCTCCGCGCGCCACCACAAACGGGTTTCCGTCCCGCTGACACACCCCGAACAGCGGTTGGGTGACGCTGGCGACGGTAGGTCTCCTGGCTCGCGGGTCTTTGTGCTCACCCGGCCTTCCCGGTTTCCCAGTGGCCAATCATTGGGCGCGCACTCGCCGCTCACAGTTGCGGGGGCAGCCAGGGCTTCGATCAACCGAACGGACTGTCGATCAACCGTTCCCTGTTCCCTTTTACTTCCCCGAAGGGAACCATCGCTGTTCTCAGCCTAGCGCGACTTTCGTCCAAATAGCAATCGCCATCGTGTCGGCAATAGAATCAATCTGCCCATGCAGCAGGTGCATGGAGGGAGGTTCGCATCAGAGCATGTGCCAATGATACCACTCTGTTCATTTATACAATCTATAGTGGAAGATATTAGCTGCCGTAAGTTATGTACGTAGCTTCGACCCAGACCCAAGGCAATGAACGCTAATCCTCGAAGGCGTGGGCAGCGTCCATTTGATTGTTGCAGCCAGTTGCTACGCTGCAACATAGCATCCCGCAAATCGAATACCGACCCGCCACTGATCTTGATGTCCCCGGAAATCTTCGCTTTTCGGACATTCGCGAATTACACCAAATCGGGAGGTCAATTGGGATAAGAAGTTTTCCAATCCGATGAGTCAAGGTCGCCTCCTGCTGGTCTATTCTACACTGCAGATTGCAAAAAAGCGGGATTCATACCCGCTAAACCAGCAAATCTATTCTTGATTCGAGGCAGAGCGGACCTACTCCAGGTACTTATCTTTTAGTGCGGCGATGTCTTCGTCGGAGAGCTGCAACGCTTCGGCCAAATAGGCTTCGACGGAGCCGTACTCTCCTTCCACCGTGGCATAGAAGTGGTCGAGATAAGCCCGACGAACGCCAAGCGATGGCCAGACGTCTTCGGCAGTCATCGACGTGCCTTTTTCAGCGTTGACCTTCTCGGCGAAGGCGAGCGAAGCCGCATCGGCATCGACAGCGCGGTTGCTCATGAGGAAATCCTGCTCAATTTGCGCCCGCGGTACGCCCAGGGTAGCTAAAAGCAGTGCCGTAACGACACCCGTCCGATCCTTGCCGCCGGAGCAGTGGAACAACACCGGCGCCGACTCCGATTGATCCAGGAGGATCTCGAAGACCTGCCGCAGGCTCTCGCTGTTTTCCAATGGAATCGAGCCGAAGGCGTCGTGAAAGCTCTTGTCTATCCAATCAGCCTTCGCCGTGCCGGACGCGATCCGGTTTCGCATGTCGTCGATCATTGCGCTCTTCTCCTCCATGAGCGGCGCATGGTAACGTGCCGGCCCGGTTCCTTCCGGCCAGGAGGCGGGCGCCTTGGTGGCCTCTTTGGTCGTCCGCAGATCGATAACGGTCGCCACTCCCATCTCGCCTAGGGTGGCTTTTCCACCATCGGTGATGTGATCGATCTCACCCGACCGGATCAGCAGGCCGGTGCGGATCGTTCGTCCGTCGGCTGCTGTCAGGCCACCGAGGTCGCGCGTGTTTTTGACGCCGTCCAAATAGACCGTCCGATCATTGGCAAGCGTCGCTGTAGCGCTCAACATCAAAGCTGTAGCCAGCGTCCCTAGGGCAAGGAAGCGACTTACTCCGACCATGACGTTTCTGATCTCCTGGTACTTTTGAGTGGACATGATTCGAGCTGTTCTACGACGACCCTCGACGTCCGAGAGCAGCACCCTATCTCTACCCTTCTGCGAGACACATCAAAAATTCGCCACGGCGGGCGGGATTCACCGTCCTCTCAGCCGGATCTCCGCAGGTGTACCTGTCGATCCCATAAACCGGCTTTCAGGAACCACAGTCGATGACGGGTTGACCCATTCAGCAGAATCTACTGTTGACGGTATATTATGTTATGACATAACGTAATTGATTGGAATGTTATGTCATAACATTCAAAATCCAGTTGTTCTTTGGGGGAACGATGAAAATGGGGCAAAGAATTCACCTTGTGCGAGCCTTCGTTGCGGTCTTTGTCGGACTGGCGCTTTGGCCGGTTTCAAGCAGCGCTCAGGTCTTCGAGGTGATCCATCCCGACGTGATCGAAGGTGGCTTCGAGTTCGAGTCGCTGAATGGAGTCGTCTTGGATAGTGTGGAGGATGGCGACGAGCGCTCCGCGCATGAAGTCGCAATCGGTTATGCGCCGACCGACTTCTGGAAAACCAAGTTCGCGATCGAGATCGCGAACCCGGAAGGCGAGCCTGGAGAATACGAGGCCTTCGAGTGGGAGAACGTCTTCCTCCTTCCCTTCGGCGAGGGCCACGGTGCTCACGGTTCGCATGATCACGGTTCCCATGATCACGGGCACGGCGATGATCAGTTCTTTGCCCTGGAAGCCATTGGTATCTTCGCGGCACTCGAGGTTCCCAATGAAGGTGGCTTTGATTCGGGCGCGGTGGAGGTAGGGCCGATCGCGGAGTTCAAGATCGGTCCGCTGCAGACCATAGCAAACTTCTTTTTCGGGATCCCGTTCGACGATGATGAAAACACTGGGATCGCATACGCGGTACAAGTGAAGTACCCGGTCTTATCGCAGCTCGGCATCGGATTCGAGTCGTTCGGCGAGGTCGAAAACGTCTTCGAGAGCGATACCGAAGAAGGATATTTCATCGGCCCGGCGATTTTCAGCGAGTTCGATCTCGGGAGAAATCGCATCCTTGAGCCCCGGGCAGCAGTTTTGTTCGGCCTGTCCGATGACACGCCAGACGCGATACTGTCAATAAATGTGGAGCTGAAGTTCTGAGGCCTGCGCCTTGGTCGCACGTCCAGGCTTGCAAAGCTCACAACCGGAGTAGAGCGCGACAACGTCAGATGACCGCTACCAGCTTTGGGGCCTCCTCCACTCATGGGCCCTGGCTGGTTCGGCTTTGGGCTCCTGCTGTGCTTTTGCGAACCTTTTCCGAATTGGGCCGACGGGCCGCCTAACTATTTCCAGGCAAGGACTTGTTCTGGTGCGAACTCAATCAAGTTAGGAGCACAGCTGGCTCGCTACCATCGTTCATTCGGAGTGAACCAAAGAAAAGTTTGGACCCGTTCTGGATACCACTAAGTCCAGATGGCCACGACAGCTATCAAAACGAAGCCGGATACGGCCCCCAGGAACTCTCGGGGATTGCAGCAGCGTGCGATCATGGGACTGGAAGCCAACCCGTGGAGTGTGCCGAAGAATAGGAAAGTCCCCGCGGCCAAAGCCACGACCGAGGCTTCGGCAAGAGGATGCGCGTTCGAAACAGATTGAACGCCCTGCACCAATGCTGCGCCGATCGGGAACATTGCGACAAAGGCTATAAACAGCCTCCATGCTTTAGACCTGGAGTAACCTGCACGCCCCAACTCCAGTGCAAGTGCAAAGCTGGCCGCACCCTTATGGGCAAGGACAGCTATGAAGATGGTGATGGTCAGTGCAATCGACGAAGACATACCAAATGCCGCACCCATTAAGAGCGAGTGAATTGACAACATCAGCAAAGCGGTAAGCGGGACCAGTCTGCGCTGATCTCCGGACAAACGGTCTGCCGCGGCGCCCAGATGCTCGATCCAGAGTAAGGACAGCATCATCGCGCCGCATAGCACCATGGCAAACGGATAATCTGTCCCAGCGCTGTCGAAGGTAGAGGATGCATCCCCCAACACGTGGATCAAGCCGGCACCAAGGAAGATCCCCGCCGCAAACGCCTCGCCCCACCCAAATGCTGCTTTTTCGTCTTTTGTGGCGCCAGCCCGGATCGTCGGCCAACCCGCAAGAAGCTATACCATCACAACGGTTGCCACCAGCGCCAGTTTGATGAGGTCTATTTCCATGAAGGAGCTGGCGTCACCTATGCACAGGCAAGCGGTTTATAGTGTCGGACCAACTTTGTGGTTCAGTATTCACGATATTGGCACCTTATTGGCACCTTCTATGCAAGATCACCCGGCCAAGGCTCCGGAGATGTGACCGATGGCGTGTTGAGGCAGAGCAGCAATCGCGTGTGGCCGGTTCCGGCGATCGGCGGCGAGCGATGCACGATTCCGTTGCCCGGCCCGGCGCAGCTTCCCTTGAAGATCGCAACGTCGTAACTACGGAGTTGCTCTATCGGTCCGTTGTATTGTTTCTGATCGCGCAACGCCTGCGCAGCGTGACGCGGTTGGACCCACTCGGTGGTGGGTCCGCGATAGGTCGTCAGGAGGCGCGCTTCCACGCAGTCTCGATGGAATTTCCAGCAGGAATCATGGCTGACGCGCTCCAGCCGTACATCGACGAGATCACTTTGGGTGATGCCGGCAAAGGCCGAGACGAGATCATCGACATCGCCGATCAGCAGGTCTCGCAAATCTCCGGGAGGCATGCCACATGCGTCCAACTTCGGTTCAATGGCACGGTGAAAGTCGCTCGGCTTGACAAGAATTCGTGTGTTTGGAAGACGCGAAGCGTCCAGTTGATCGAGCCAGGTCGTCAAGCGAGACGGAACCGCGCGCCGCCAGATCACGAGCTCCATGCCGTGGTTGCTGATGGCGGCGAGACCTTCCGCTGCGTCGCACGTCTCGATGCCCGCGCCGAATGTGGCTGACGTGCCAACGAGATCACCTTCCAGAGATGCCAATGGACCGGTCATGACGGCTCGGCCCGCTTCCAGATCGGGAACGGGTCCTTCAGCTTTTTCCAGGCTGCGGGCTGCATGGCTTTTGCATTGGCGTCGCCGACAAGGCAGGCGTCGAGGCGGCGACGGATCGCGGCCTCGTCCATGCCGGTGCCGATAAAGACCATTTCTTGGCGGCGGTCTCCGTAGACGGCATCCCAGGATTTGGCGACGTGGTGGCGCCACTCTGGATGATTGGGCCACCGCTCCTTCGGCACATTTGCCCACCAAAATCCTATGGCTTCATGACGCACAAGTGCGCCGGCTTGGCTCAGCTCGCCGACCCATTCCGGGCGCGTGGCCAACCAAAAATGCCCTTTGGCGCGAATGACTCCGGGCCAGGAA
>JBCCGG010000006.1:0-181319 GCA_039029395.1 Pseudomonadota bacterium
CACCATCAACACCATTTATAAAAGCAATAACAATGCAGATCATAGTCAACAATTGCACACATCATTTCCTGTTGGAGAAACAAGTCAAATTTCTTTGTTACAAAAAACAACACAAATAACCACAAACAAATGGCGCGTATCACATTGTTCATCCGGTTACCTTATTATTTGACCGTCATACATAAACTAGACGAAAACATCTATGGGTGTATAAAGGACAGATAAATAAAGCATATAGACAAACAATGTTCCAAACAACACATATCATAGTCAACAAAATATACACATATCATGGAGGACTGCAAAATCATGAACACAGCAAATATCATAAATCTATCTAATAACTCTCTTATTTGACCCTCATACACAACGTGGATGGAAACATCCATGTGTGTATAAAGGACAAATAAAGAAAATTTGCAGATAGATTTATAAATGTACCAATATATTCATTGGTGAGAGCAACATCAACACCATTTATAAAAGAAATAACGATACAGATCAAAGTCAACAATTGCCCACATCATTTACTGTTGGAGAAACATCACCAATAACCACAATCAAATGGCGACTATCACATAGTTCATCCGGTAACCTTATTATTTGTCCGTCATACATAACCTAGACGAAAACATCTATGGATGTATAAAGGACAGATAAATAAAGTATACAGACAAACAAATGTTACAAACAAAACATATCATAGTCAACAAAATATACACATATCAAGGCATATCATAGTCAATGTACAACCACCAATCAGACAAAAACGTGAAGATTGACACATCAATTGTCAACAACTACTATTACCTCTTCGGCTCTAGCCAAAAAATGCTTCTGTCCTGTTACTTTTCCATCATAAAAATCATAGATGCAATTTTCGAGCCCTGCTTTTGTCCTCTTTGTCTTGGTGCGGACTCTTGTTATCACCGTTGCAGTTACAATCATCATTTTTCATCCGTACCATTCGGGAGGCAGTGGCAGCACCGGCAGCAGCATTGTTTGTCATCCCTCCTTCTACTGCTGTTGTTGTCCCCTCACATTTCATCATGTGGTTGTCGTTGTTGTTCTTAATATTAATTGCCGACAACACAATCATATCAATAGGAAAGTAAATATGCGTAGTAGTCGTCGACGTCGCTAAATACAGTCGTTGACATACCAGTAGTTACAATCCTTCCCTCTGTTTCTTCGCATGGGGCTCCTGTTCATCCAGGCGATCAACGAGGTCGATATCCCGGTGATGGCCGCCTACCTCTGCATGATCGCCTTCTTCTTCGTGGTGATTAACCTGATCGTCGACTTGCTCTACTACGTGGTCGATCCGCGCCTTCGGATCGACCGGGTGGTGGCAAGCGGGGGGCACTGAGCCATGGCCACGATCGCCGGCGAAGGCACCAAAGCGGCCCGTGGCGCGCCCGCCGCCCTCAGGCGCTTTTTCGACAGCGACATTTGGTATTCCTTCAAGCGCTCGCCGACCACCATGGTGGCAGCCGCGGTCACCCTGCTGTTCTTCGTCGCCGCCGGCTTCGCCCCTTGGCTGGCGCCCCACAACCCCTTCGATCTGGCCTCGATCGATCTGCTCGACGCCTTTCTGCCGCCGGTCTGGCTGCCCGACGGTGACCCCAAGTTCCTGCTTGGCACCGACGATCAGGGCCGGGGCATCCTGTCGACCATCATGTACGGCGCGCGCATCTCGCTCGCGGTCGGTTTCGCCTCGGTGATCTTCGCCATGGTGATCGGCGTTACCCTGGGCCTAGTCAGCGGCTACGTGGGCGGCGCGGTCGACGCCTTCATCATGCGCATCGCCGACATCCAGCTGAGCTTTCCGGCGATCCTGATCGCGCTCCTGGTCGACGGGGTGGCGCGCGGCATCCTGCCCCGGGACCTGCACGACGAAACCGCGATCTACGTCTTGATCTTCTCGATCGGCATCTCCGGCTGGGTGCAATACGCCCGCACGGTGCGCGGCTCGACCCTGGTGGAGAAGAACAAGGAGTACGTTCAGGCGGCGCGGGTGATCGGCATCCACCCGGCGCTGATCGTGCTGCGCCATGTACTGCCCAACGTGACCGGTCCGGTCTTGGTGATCGCGACCATCCACCTGGCGATCGCGATCATCACCGAGGCAACTCTGTCGTTCCTCGGCGTCGGCGTGCCGCCGACCGAGCCCTCGCTCGGCACCCTGATCCGGGTCGGCAACGATTTCCTGTTCTCCGGCGAGTGGTGGATCACGATCTTCCCGGGCATCGCGCTGGCCGCCCTGGTGCTCGCGGTCAATCTGCTGGGCGACTGGCTGCGCGACGCGCTCAATCCGAAACTGCGCTGATGACGGCGCTGCTCTCGGTCGAGAACCTGGTGATCCAGATCCCCGGCCGGGGCGGCACGCTGACCGCGGTCGACGACATCTCCTTCGAGATTTCCGAGGGCGAGGTCTTGGGCGTGGTCGGCGAATCCGGTGCCGGCAAGTCCCTGACCGGGGCGGCCGTGATCGGCCTTCTGGAGCCGCCCTGCCGGATCGCCGGCGGGCGCATCCTGCTGGACGGCGAGCGCATCGACGATCTGCCCTACGACAAGCTGCGGCGCATCCGGGGCAGCCGCATCGGCATGGTGTTTCAGGATCCGCTGACCAGCCTCAACCCGCTTTACACGATCGGCCGCCAGCTCACCGAGACGATCCGCACCCACAGCGACCTCTCCGAGAAGGCGGCGCGCGAGCGGGCCCTGGCGCTCTTGGCCGAGGTGGGCATCCCGGCGCCTGAGCGGCGCATCGACCACTATCCCCACCAATTCTCCGGCGGCATGCGCCAGCGAGTGGTGATCGCGCTGGCCCTTTGCGTCAATCCCAAGCTGGTGATCGCCGACGAGCCGACCACGGCGCTCGACGTTTCGATCCAGGCCCAGATCATCGCGGTCTTGAAGCGCCTCTGCCGGGAGCACGGCGCCGCGGTCATGCTGGTGACCCACGACATGGGAGTGATCGCCGAGACCGCCGACCGGGTCGCGGTGATGTACGCCGGGCGCATCGTCGAGGTGGGGCCGGTGGAAGAGGTGATCCGCCACGCCAAGCACCCCTACACCCACGGCCTCATGGGCTCGATCCCGACCCTGGGCCAGGAGGTCGAGCGCTTGACCCAGATCGACGGCGCCATGCCGCGCCTGACCGAGATCCCGAGCGGCTGCGCCTTCCACCCGCGCTGCCCGGAGGTCTTCCCCCGCTGCACCAGCGCCCGGCCCGAGCTGCTGCCGGCCGGCGCCACGCGCGCCGCCTGCTGGCTCTACGACCGGGACGGGGGCGCCGATGGCTGAGCGGGCAAAGGGGGACAGCTTGGTCGAGGTGCGGGACCTGGCGAAGTTCTTCGACGTCTCGCCGCCCTTCCTCAACCGGGTGATCCAAGGCGAGCCCCGGGCGATCCTCAAGGCGGTCGACGGCGTCTCCTTCGCGATCCCCCGGGGAAAAACCCTTAGCCTGGTTGGCGAGTCCGGCTGCGGCAAGTCGACCGTGGCCCGGCTCATGGTGGGGCTCTACAAGGCGACCCGGGGGCACATCTACTTCGAGGGCGCGGATCTGGCCGAGCTGAAGACCCGGGCCCAGATGGCGCCCCTGCGCCGGCGCCTGCAGATGATCTTCCAGGACCCCTACGCCAGCCTCAACCCCCGCTGGCGGGTGCGCGACATCATCGCCGAGCCGATCCGCGCCCACCGGCTGATGAACGACGAGGGCGAGATCGGCGAGCGGGTCGGCGAGCTTCTGGGCCAGGTCGGCCTATCGCCGGCCGACGGCGACAAGTTCCCCCACGAGTTCTCCGGCGGCCAGCGCCAGCGCATCTCAATCGCCCGGGCCCTGGCCAGCAACCCGGAGTTCCTGGTGTGCGACGAGCCGACGAGCGCCCTCGACGTCTCGGTCCAGGCCCAAATCCTCAACCTCATGAAGGAGCTGCAGCGGCGCTACGGCCTGACCTATCTTTTCATCAGCCACGACCTGGCCGTGGTCTACCACATCTCCGACACGGTGGGGGTGATGTACCTGGGCCGCCTGGTGGAATGGGCCGACAAGCGCCGGCTGTTCTCCCAGCCCCAGCACCCCTACACCCGCATGCTGCTGGACGCGATCCCCGACCTGGAGATGACCGGCCGCGCCCGCATCCCGGTCGGCGGCGAGGTGCCCAGCCCGATCCACCCGCCCTCAGGCTGTCACTTTCACCCGAGGTGCCCCTTCGCCGAGGACCGCTGCAAGCGCGAGGCGCCGCAGCCGATCGCGACGGAAGGCGGGCAAGTGGCGTGCCATGGGGTGGAGGAGGGGCGGGTGTAAGGGGGACTCCGATGACGTCCAGAAGCAAATACTATTATGCACTCGAAGAAGACTGGCCGGACGTTCTGACGGCCCTCGAAGACACCGTTGCGGTTGAATATGTGCCGGAAACCTCCGATGAGAACTGGACCTTTCCCCGATTTGACACGTGGCGGGAGGTTGAGCCTATTCGAAAGAAATGGAAAACGAGGTTCTGGTACCGCTACCTACTGGTTCCGCCAGGCTACAAAGTTGTCGAGGATGGTACGATAAGGAGCTTGTTCGCACATCCAGCGGCAAAGAGCGAAGAGGTGGACCCTGAACTTCGGCCCGCCGGGAACCGACGACCAAGACTCATGACGACACCTGGATGCGTACGGTTCGATCCGGGTGGCGTGGACGAAGACTTTCTGGTGAACTTCGAAGAAAAGGATCGGCAAGAATACCTGAGGAGATACGGCACTCCCTACATTGAAGGGGGGTGGTTGGTTGCGGAGGACTATGACCATCCGGATACGAAACGCATCTATGATGTCCTTGTGAGAACCATGCAAAAGCGTTTCGCAAACTACAAAGGAACTCTATTCGGGCCGCATGCTTTCAAAAAAATCGTCGAAGAGTCTTGGACCTTTGGGCAACATGGGCCGTTGGATTGGGATATCACCACTGCAAAGAAACCGCGACTCTGGCAAGCTCCGTAACGTCAGCCATCATTGTCCAAACTCACCCTTTCTTGTCGTGATTGCAAAACCGCATGAGGCGGAGACCTTGTCAAGGATCTGCGACCGGCGAAGCCGGCGCCCTCTTCAAGGGCGTCCTTGACAAGGTCTCCGCCTCATGCCCCCCGCTCACCATGACAAGTATGGGCCTTTGAGGCCCCGCCGACCCAACGTTTCATCTGAGAGATCAAGTGGTGTGTCGTGCGTGACCCTTGCAGATCGGCGCAGGGACAAATTTTGCCCTTTAATTTCGATTATTCAATCCCCACATGTTATACTATCCCTTATTCACAACGCCGGGCGGTATTCGCCCAAAGGAGCCCCCATGCGTGACCGTCTCCTGTTGATCGCCGTCATGCTCCTCCTCGGCATCGCGGCCTTCCTGTGGTTTGGCGGCGTCGGGCTGCTGGTGGTGGGCGGGGCGGCGCTGCTGTTCTGCGTCGGCGGCCTGGGCGGCAACTACGCCATGAACCCGACCGAAGGCACCTGGAACCCGGTCGGCACCGAGCGGGTCCAGCGCGGCTGGTCGAGCAAGAAGACCGCGTTCGTATGGGGCCTCGTCATCGCCCTGGCGATGGCGGCGCTCGGGCTCTTTCTCTTCGAGGTGCCCGGGCCGCTCGCCTGAACGCCGACCGCGCCCTAGAGGAACGCGAACGCCAAGAGCAGCAGGATCGCCAGCAGCGCCACGACGCCGAGCCCAGCCCGCTTTGTGGTCGACGGCGGCTCCTCAGGCTGTTGGTCGTCGGGCATCTCGCGGTCTCCTCCTAGGGCAGCGCGCCCCTACTTTACCCCAGACACGCGGCGCTTGCCGCACCCGCGCAGCGCTTCGCACAAAAGCAGCACCGCCGCGCACCTTTCCGTTGCCTCAAAAACGCGCCCGCGTCGGCCCTTAACCGCTTTCTATAGAATAAGAATTCGAGTTCGGTAGGGCCAAATTCGAAGACATTGTTGGTCGTGGTGCATGGGGTCGTTCCAACGGAAATCAGACGATGACCCACCACCTTCCGAATTCTGGCCGACCAAGCGGAAAAATTATCAAGTGGTATCAGAGTTTTATCGCGCGATAACTTTCGCTGACTTCAATATGTTGTGCCAAAGCCTTGCTAACGCTTAAAAATCCGGCACCCCTTTACTTCAGCCCGTGGCACTCGATGACCTCGATCGGCTCCTTGCCCTTGAGGTCGATCAGGCCGAGCGAGCGGCCGGCGGCTTGGCCGCGCAGGTGCTGCCAGGCGCGGCCGCTGACTTGGACCGCGCCGGGCGAGGCCTGGGCCTGGATGCGCGAGGCGGT
Organism: Pseudomonadota bacterium; assembly: GCA_039029395.1. GTDB lineage: Bacteria > Pseudomonadota > Alphaproteobacteria > Kiloniellales > JAKSDN01 > JBCCGG01. The sequence goes on from JBCCGG010000006.1 coordinate 6,302, forward strand.
GTTCACCGTGTCGCCCCAGACGTCGTATTGGAAGTTGGTGCGGCCGATCACCCCGGCGACCACCGTGCCGTGGTCGATGCCGACCCGGACCTGCCAGCCGGCCGCTTGGCAGGCCGCCGCATCGACCATCTCCAAGGCGCACTTGACCGTCGCGCGCACCGGGTCGTCGTGGGGCTCGAGTAGCCCGGCGGTCGCCAGGAAGGCGTCGCCGATGGTCTTGATCTTGGCCAGTCCGTTGGCCTGGGTCAGGGTCTCGAGCTCCTGGATCAAGGCCTCCAGATGCTCGAACACCAGCTCCGGCGCCTCGCGCTCGCAGGTCGCGGTGAAGTCGGCGACGTCCAGGAACAGCACGGTGATGTCGTTGTAGCGCACCGGCGGTAGGGTCTTGTTGGACTTGAGCACCCGGGCGACCTGCATGGGCAGCACCGCCGACAGCACCTCGTCGGCGCGCTGGCGCTCCTGGCGCAGGCGCTCCAGGTACTCGCGCTCCTGGGCCTTGTGGTGGGCGCGCTCCACGTAGGCCTCGACCCGCGCCTTGAGCAGAGTCGGGTTGAAGGGCTTGGGCAGATAGTCGGCGGCGCCCAGCTCGATGCAGCGGACCACGCTGTCCAGCTCGTCGACCGCCGAGATCATGATCACCGGAATATTGCGCAGCTCGGTGTCGACGCGCATCTCCTCGAGCACCTGATAGCCGTCCATCTCGGGCATCATGATGTCGAGCAGCACGATGTCGAAGTCTTGCTTGCGCATCAGCTCGAGCGCTTCGCGGCCGTTGCTTGCCTCGGCGACCTTGCCGTAGCCGGCGATGTCGAGACGCATGGTCAGCGCGACCCGATTGTTCTCCACGTCGTCGACCACCAGGATGGCTGGCTCTTTCATGACACCTGCTTCTCGTGAGGCTTCAGCAGACGGTCGATCTTCTCGAGCAGCTCTGGCAGGTCGACCGGCTTGGTGACGTACTCGTCGCAGCCGGCCTCGATCGCCTTCTCCCGGTCGCCCGACATGGCGTGGGCCGAGACGCCGATCACCGGGATATGCATGGTCTCGGGCATCTCCTTCAGCAGCTTGGTGGCGTCCCAGCCGTCCATCACCGGCAAGGACATGTCCATCAGAACAACGCTCGGCCGCTCCTTCTGGGCCATCTTGACGCCGAGCTCGCCGTCGCGCGCCACCAGGGTCTCATAGCCCGACTGGTCGAGCCGGGTCTTGAGCAGCAGGATGTTGTCCTCGTTGTCCTCGACGTAGAGCACCTTGAGCGCCCCTCGCTCACCGTCGAGGCCGCGCAGGCGGGCGGCGACCAGCTCGCGGATCTCGGCCAGCAGCTTGCGGCCGACCACCGGGCTCTTCTGCAGCACCTGGGCGACCGCGCCGTTGAGCCGCTTGTGGTCCTGGTCGCTGAGGTCCCGGGCGGTCACCACGACCACCGGAATGTCGCGCCAGGCCTCGTTTTGGCGCAGGGCGTCCAGGAACTCGAAGCCGTCCATCTCGGGCATCATGAGATCGAGCAGGATCAAGTCCGGCAGGCCGTCGGCCAAGCGCTCCAAGCCCTCGCGGCCGTTGAAGGCCTCGACCACGGTGCCGTTCAGCTCCGAGAGGGTGTTGCGGATCAACATGCGGGTCGACTCGTCGTCCTCGATCACCAGGATCCGGGGCTGATGGCGGCTGCGCACATGCTGCTCGAGCACGGCCAGCAGGCGGCCGCGCTCGACCGGCTTGGTCAGGTACTCGGTCGCGCCCAGGGCATAGCCGCGGGTCGCGTCGTCGACAATGGAGAGCATGACCACGGGAATGCGCGAGATCGCCGGGTCGCTCTTGACCGCGGCCAGCACGCTCCAGCCGTCCAGGTCGGGCAGCATGACATCGAGCGTGATGATCTGGGGCTGCACCTCGCGCGCCATGCGGATGCCCTCGACGCCGCTCTCCGCAGAGACCACCTCGTAGCCGTCGCCGCTGAGCACCATCTTGAGCAGCTCGTGGACGCTGGGATCGTCGTCGATCGCCAGGACCACCGGCTTGGCCTCGCCGTCCCGTGGCGCCGCCTCGCTCGCCTCGCCGGCGGGCGCCGTCGCTGGCTTGATCTTGGGCCGCGCCGCGGGGGTCGCGCTGCCGGCCGGCAGATCGATCGTGAAGGTAGAGCCTTCGCCGGGCGTGCTTTCCACGGTGATCTCGCCGTCCATCATGCGGCAGAAGCGTTGGCTGATCGCCAAGCCCAGACCGGTGCCGCCGTACTTGCGGGTCGATGAGGCATCGGCCTGGACGAACTCCATGAAGACCGCCGAGGCCTGCTCCTTGGTCATGCCGATGCCGCTGTCGACGACCGAGATCAGCACCCGCTGGTGGCCGTCCTGCTCGACCGGCTTGGCCGAGACGGTGATCGTGCCCTTCTCGGTGAACTTGGCGGCATTGCTCAATAGGTTGAGCAGGATTTGGCGAAAGCGGAAGGCATCGGCCTGGATCGTCCGGGTCTCCTCCGGGATCGCCACGGTGATCTTGTTGCCGTTCTCCTCGGCCATGGGGCGCACCGTGGTGATCGCTTCCATGACCACCGGGCTGAGCAGGACCGATTCCACGTCCAGCTCCATCTTGCCGGCTTCGATCTTGGCGATGTCGAGCACGTCGTTGATCAGCTGCAGCAGATGCCGGCCGGCGGTCAGTATGCGCTGCAGGGGATCCTCGAACGGCTCCGGCCCCTTGGACTTGACCTTGTCCAGCAAGATCTCCGAGAAGCCGATGATGGCGTTCAAAGGCGTGCGCAGCTCGTGGCTCATGTTGGCCAGGAACTGGCTTTTGGAGCGGTTCGCCTCGACCGCCTCGGCCATGGCGCCGGCCAGCTCGTGGGTGCGCTGCTCGACCCGGTCCTCGAGCTCCTCGTTGAGCTGCTGCAGGCTCTTGTTGGCCTGGGTAACCTCGCGCGCCTTCTCCTCCTGGGACTCCTTGAAGATCCGCACCGCGCGCGCCATTTCGCCGATCTCGCCGCGCAGGTTCTCCGACGGCACCGACACGCTGTCGTCGCCGCCGGCCAACGCGGTCATCGCGCGGGTGATGCGGTCGAGCGGCTGAACCACCCAGGCGACCACGATCCAGAGCGAGAAAGCGCCGGTGACCAGCGCCACCAACAGAATCGCGGTCGCGAAGATCAGGCGTTGCTCGCCGGACTGCTGACGCTGTGTGATTAGCGCCGCCGAGGCCTCGCCGGCGACCTTGCCGAGCTGCTGGATTGGCGCGATCGCCGCGTCGGTTTGATGGATCAGCTCGACCGCGGTGACCGGAAAGGCGGCGCCCTCCATGCCGGCGGCGATGATCGGCGCGCGGATCCGCTCGAAAGCATCGAAGTAGCCCTCCTGGATCCGGGCGATCTCGGCGGCGACCTCTGGGATCGCGTCGGCGCTCTGGTCGTAGGCCTCGGCGTTGGTCCAGGCTTCCTCCAGGTGGCCACGGAAGGTCGAGAGCTGCTCAACGTCCTCCAGCACCAAAGGATCGTCGGCGGCGATCGTGCCGGCGATCAGGCCGGATTCCCTGAGGGCGAACTCGGTCATCACCGAAACCGCATGTTTGAGGTCGCGCAGGGCGGTGATCTCGGGGGCCGTGGTGCGCGGCTGGTAGCGGGTCGAAACCCGCAGGGTCTGGAGCGCCGTGATCAGCTCGGTCATGGCCGGGAACCAGGCCGCGAGCAGCTCCGGATCGCGCTGGTCGTAGGGCTTCTGCAGCTCCTCCGCGACCAGTGGCCTGAGGGCCTTGACCCGGTCGAAGGCGGTCACCGCGGCGATCCGGGCCGGGTGCTTCTCGAAGCCGTCGTGGCTTTCCGCCAGCTCGAGCAGGGCGGCCAGGAAGGCCTCGTCGGCTGTCCGGCGCTGCTGCTCGATCGCCTGGCTGTTCCAGGGCTGCACTGGGTCGGCCAGATTGAGCGCGGCATGGGCCAGGCTGCGCTCCAGCGCCAGGCTGTAGGCGCTCAGCAGCAGGTCGTCCTCGATCTCGGCGTGGGCGAGGATCCGCTTTGAGTCGTCACGGTCGGCCTGGGCATTGAACCAGAACACCACCGTAAGGCCGATCAGCAGCAGGGTGCCGACGCCGCCAATCAGAAGCAGCGAGTTCCGAACCGAGAAAAAGTCCCGCAAGATCGACACCTCCAGCCAGCGAAAGGACAAGACGCCCGCGCGCCGATCGATTGGCTCAAACAGGGAAAGGGTAAGAGAGTTTCTGGCCCAAGCGCTCGACCCCCACCATAGGGATTTGGCGCGCGCTTGCCAACGATCCCGGCGCCAGCCGTCTTAGCGCTCACACGATCTCGTGACTGTGAGCTAGGTCACTGGCGGGAGGGCGTGCGAGGTGCTATCGGCGGGCGCTTTGACTTAATCTGGCGCCGGGATAAGCTCGGCGCCGCGGCAGGACCCGAGTGACTCGAAACCTAGGAACGGCAATGGCGACGCCAGATCAGCGAGACCAGATGCCAAGCCTCATGGCGTTGGCGACCTCGGGCGGTGTGCCCCAGCGCTCGTTCTACACCGCGCTCGTAGTCGGCACGCTGCTGACCGCGGTCAACCAGGGCGACCTCATCCTGGCTGGCGAGGCGACAAATCTGATCAAGATCCTGTTCAACTACCTGATCCCCTATTGCGTCGCGACCTGGGGCGCCGTAACCGCCAAACGGGCGGCGCTCAAGCGCGGTGACAAGATCTAGGCGAGGTGGCCATGCTACGGCTCTACGACTACCTGGACTCCGGCAACGGCTACAAAGTGCGCTTGCTGCTCGCCCAGCTGGGCCGGACCTACGACCGCATCGAGCTCGACATCATGAAGGGCGAGACCCGCACGCCGGACTTTCTCGCCAAGAACCCGATTGGCCGCATCCCCCTGTTGGAGCTGGACAACGGCCGCTTCCTGGCCGAATCCAATGCCATTCTCTTCTACCTGGCCCAAGGCACGCCCTATCTGCCAACCGATGCCTTTCTGCAGGCCAAGATCCTGAGCTGGATGTGCTTCGAGCAGTACAATCACGAGCCCTACATCGCCGTGCTGCGCCATTGGACCCTGCACATGACCATTAGCGCCGAACAGGAGGCCCGGGTGCCGGAGCTCAAAGCCAAGGGCGAGGCGGCGCTACAGATGATGGACGATCACCTGACCGGCCAGGACTATTTCGTCGCCGGGGCCTATTCCATCGCCGACATCGCGCTCTATGCCTACACCCACGTTGCCGCGGACGGCGGCTTCGATCTGTCCGGCTATCCGGCCCTGCAGGCCTGGATCGCGCGGGTTAAGCGGCAAGCTGGCTATGTTCCGATCACTCAAGGCTAATGCAGTTGAGTAAAAGTGACGGTTAGATTTTTGTTTAAATTGAGGAATTCAATGGTGGAGAGATCTCCCACGACATGACCGAGCGGTCCGCGCAAGGCTGAAACCAGGCGGCCAAAGGGCGCCCCTGGGCGCCGGTGTCCAGTGTCGGCTGGTCCAACCGCAGCAAGGGGTTGGGTGGCCAGGGGGCCAGATGCCCGAGGCGCGCGATGAAAGGGGTGAGCGCCAGGGGCGAGATGCCCGGCGCCAACTCGAAAGCCAAGGCCTCGCCAAGACCGGCCAAGCGGTAGGCGGCGCGCGGGTCGAACTGGTCGGTCGGGCGCCGGTCGTCGTCGTCCGTCTCACGCCAGGCTTGGCGGCGGCGGAGCCACTTGGCGCCGGGGTCGCCGCCGAGCCGGCGCTGGTAGCGACCGCCCTCGGCGTGCCAGAGGGACGCCTCTCGCCCGCCCGCGATCGTCCCCGGCACGGCCAAATGATAGGAACAGGCCCAATAGAAGCCGTCGTCGCCGGAAAAAAGCGAGCGGCCGCCGGCCGTGCGATAGCGTTCGATCGCGGCCTCGTCGCGTCCCTCGTCCGGCAGGGAGCAGCTCGAAAGCTCGAGCAGCCAACAGCCGCTTAGGGCGATCAGCCCGTCCGCGCCGTTGCGCCATCCCAAGTTCTGCGCCGCGGCCCAAGACCGCAAGGCCGGACCGCTGCCAAAACGCCATAGGCGATCGTCCTGGCGCCGGCGCCCAGCGGCCGAATAGGCCCGGGCCTCGCAGTCTGGATCGAAGAAAAACGCGATCAGCCGGTCGTCCAGGGGGTCCCAGCGTAGCACTTGGAGCACGTCCTGAACCGCCGCGCGCGTTGGGCCGCCGCCGCGAAAGGCTTGTTGAAGAAAGATGTGGCTGCGCTCGAGCCGGTACACCAGCCCTAAACTCCGGCGTCGCCGAACAGATGGGACAGCAGCACGAAGCGACGGCCCGCGGTCACGGCCAGCACCTCATGGAGCAGCGAGCTGGAGAAGATCAGGGCCGTGCCGGTCGGGACCTGGTAGCGCTGCTCGCCGAACTCCCGGAACACCAGCTCGCCGCCTTCGAACTCCCCTTGGTTCAGGTTGATCGAGAGCGCGAAGCGCCGGTGCGCCAGATCCGGCGTCGGGTTGTCCCGGTGGCCGATCGAGAAGCCGCCGCGCCGGCCCTCGTAGTGGGCGATGTGATAGGGCTCCCGGCGATTGACCTTGTACTGATAGGCCTTTTCGATCTCGGGCGCGATGCGCTGGCTCAGCTTGTCGTCGAGCCGCCGATTGATCTTGGGGTCGTTGACCACGTAGTCGATGCGGTCGGCCCGGCGGTGGTCGCCGACCCGGAGCTTGTAGTCGAAGCGGTCTTCCGGATCGCCCGGCTCGATCCAGGGCGTCTCGGGCCGGCCGTGAAGATCGATCAGATAGCGGCATTCCGCCGGGCTGAGGGCGCCGGGGATTTGCAGCACCGGCGGGTGCAAGGGGACGCGCTCGGCCTTGCGGGGCGCCATGATCGATTGGGCCTCCTCGAGCGCCGCGGCCGCCTGGTCTCCGGCGCCCGGGCCGATCAGCCGGGCGATGCGCAGAGCCGGTGAGAGCACCACGGCAAAGGGCGCGCCACCGGCCACAGCGGGGTCGGCGAGCAGGGGCCGATAGACCCGGTTGACCTCGCCCAATAGGTCGGAGAGCAGGCGTAAGGGCAGATCGAGCTCCAGGCGGCGCTCGGCGTTGGACGCGGTGGTCTGGCGGGTAATCCCGATAAGCGTTGCCTGGCATGCGGCGAAGGGTTCGGCCAAGGCCCGGAAAGCGAGCAGGTGATCCCGGTCGGCCGGCTGCTCGAAACCGGCCGCGAAGATCAGCACGATCGGGCGGCCGGCAATCGCGTCGTTGCCCAGGCCCCAGCTCTGGCCGCCGTGATCAGGCAGCTTGAAGCGCGGCGCCAGCGCCCCTTCGGGCGCGACCGGCGGCCAATCGGGCAGGGCGGTGGCGGGATCCTGGCGCGCGGCCTCGCTCATGGTTCCAAAGGTCTCAATGCAATGCGGGTCGGCGCGCACTAGAGCGCCGCCGCTCCGGCCGGTCAAGCGGGAAAAGCGCGATCTGGATAGCCATTGTCAAGCCTAAAGATATGGCAAATAGTCATCACCGCTCGGACATGGATAGAAGCGTTCATTCTTGACAAAAGCGTCCTTAACAAGGACACTATAGGTTGCCCTGGAGAAGAATGCCTTTGGGGCAATTAGAGCTATTACTTTTAGGTGGGCACAGGACCCGGCTCAACCTGACGAATTGACTTGATGGCGATAAGAAAAAGAGAGGGATTGACCCTCCTGAATTGAGCTGAGGACCCGCGATGCCCCCGGTCAGGTAGGGAAGGGGGAATCTATGTCGTTAGGCAAGTCGCTCGCGAAGCTGGGGGTTGTCGGAATTCTGCTCGCGCCGACCCCGTCTTGGGCCATCACCATCTGGCAAAATCCCGCAGCAGGCGACTGGTTCGACCCGGCGAACTGGAACAACGGCGTTCCAACCGCGATCGAGGATGCCTTCGTCAACAACGGCGGTACGGCGATAGGATCGGCCGGTGGCCCGGCGCTCACCAACACGCTCGGCATCGGCATCCGGACCGAGGGTCTGTTCCCACCGCCTGGCAGCACCGGCACGGTTCAGATGAACGACGTGGACCTGCAGGTCGACCTCAATCTCGTCATCGGCCGGGTCGACATGCCTCTGGTCGGGGCCCTCGCCTCGGCCGAGGGCAACTTGAGCACCACCGGCAGCGCAAACGCGAACGGCGACGTCTCGGTCGGCGGCGACGGCTCGATCGGTCACTTCGTCATGGGCTTCTCGAACGGCACGGCGACCGGTATAGCGAGTATTGCGGGCAACCTGACGGGCGGCGGCACTCTTGAGGTCGGTTCCACCGAGGGGACCGGCACCGGGGACGGCACGGCCGGGATCGGCGGCACGCTCAGCGATTTCAACAACGTACGGGTCGGGCGCTCGTCGAGTAGCGCCACAGGCGACGCCTTTGGCGATCTGACGGTGGACGGTGCCTTGATGGGCACGGCCTTGGGCAACTTCGTCGTCGCGACGACCGGCTCCTCCGGCTCGGCGACGGCGACGGCCGAGATCGGCACAGGGGTCAGCGATTTCAGTTTGGTCGGTGTCGGTATCTCCGGTTCGGTCTCGACCGCGGACTCCCTGTCGGACGGTAGCTTGACGGTGCGGAGCGGCGGCGTGAGCAACGGGGCGGGCGGTTTCTCCTTCGAGGCCGGCACAACGAACGGCGACGGCTCGGTCCGGGGCGTCGTCGACATCACCGGCGACGTGGGCAGCTTCTCGTTTTTCCAGGCCGGCGTGACCCGCCAGACCGGCAGCCTCGGCAACTCCACGGGCGACATCATGGTGACCGGCGATGTCACTGGCCGCGCCATGGGCGACGTGGAGATCGGCAGCACCGAGGGTGCCGGCACGGCGGACGGCACGGTCGAGATCGGCGGCAGCTTGAGCGGTTTCAACAACGTGCGGGCCGGGCGCTCGTCGATCAGCACCACCGGTGACGCCTTCGGCGATCTGAAGGTGGACGGCGCCTTGATGGGCACGGCACTGGGCAACTTCGTCGTCGCCACGACCGGCTCCTCCGGCTCGGCGACGGCGACGGCCGAGATCGGCACCGGGGTCAGTGATTTCAGTCTGGTTGGCATCGGTATCTCCGGTTCGGTCTCGACCGCGGACTCCCTGTCGGATGGCAGCTTGACGGTGCTAAGCGGCGGGGTGAGCAATTCGGCCGGCGGTTTTTCCTTCGAGGCCGGCACAACGAACGGCGACGGCTCGGTCCGGGGCGTCGTCGACATCACCGGCGACGTGGGCAGCTTTTCGTTTTTCCAAGTCGGCGTGACTCGCCAGACCGGCAGCCTGGGCAATTCCACGGGCGATGTCATGGTGACAGGCGACGTGGTTGGCCGCGCCTTGGGCAACGCGTCGATCGGGCGAAACGAAGGCGCGGGCACGGCGGACGGCACGGTCGAGATCGGCGGCAGCTTGAGCGGTTTCAACAACGTGCGGGTCGCGCCCTCGTCGTCCGGCGCCACCGGCGACGCCTTCGGCGATCTGACGGTGGATGGCGCCTTGATGGGCACGGCTTTGGGCAATCTCATCGTTGCCTCGACCGGCTCCTCCGGCTCGGCGACGGCGACGGCCGAGATCGGCTCCGGGATCAGCGACTTCAGTTTGGTCGGTGTCGGTATCTCCGGCACTGTCTCCACCGTGGGCTCCCTGGCGGACGGCAGCTTGACGGTGCTAAGCGGCGGGGTTAGCAACGCGGCCGGCGGTTTCTCCTTCGAGGTCGGCACGACCAATGGCGACGGCTCGGTCCGGGGCGTCGCGAACATCACCGGCGATATGGGCAGCTTCACCTTCTACGAGATTGGCATCGTCCGCAATGCCGGCAGTCAGGGCAACGCGACCGGCGAACTGAACGTCAACAACGGCCGGGTGGTTGGCGGCGGTATGAAGATCGGCGTTAGCGAGGGCATTGGAAGCGCCAGCGGCACCGCCGCCTTCGACAACGTCTTGGTCTCGCTCAGCGACACCTTGACCCTGGGCGACGGCAGCACCCTGAAGCTGACCATGAACGGCATGGACCGGGGCTTGGGCTATGCGGCGATCGACGCCAACGCGGCGCTTCTGGACGGCGCGCTCGAGGTTCTTTTCACCTTCCAGCCCTTGGCCTTTTCCTTCGACCTGATCATCTCCGGCTCGTCCAATGGCATCCTTGGCGACTTCACCAGCGTCAGCATCATGGGGCTCGCCAACGGCACCGTGGTGACCAGCGGCATCGTTCTGGACGACTTCGGCAATGGCCTGGTCGAGGTCTACCGCTTGACGGTCGGCGGCATGATGGCGGCGCCCGAGCCGGGCACGCTCTGGCTGTTTGCGGTTGCGCTCTTGGGCTTGGTGCTGGTGATTCGGCCCGGGCCGGTCAAGCTGGAAAGCTAGGGCGTTTCGACCCTTAGTCGAAATGGACCGAAGGCGCCTCACTTGACAGGTGCAAGAGAGTTCTGCGATAATCTACCCAAGGCTTAATAAATATTCCTATCGATGTTTGTTGTGTCTTTGTGTTGAGTTCGGTGGGCACAGGGTTGGGCTCAAACGGTCGCGCAAAAGACAACAAGATAAGATGAAGTAATCGAGCGGGACCGAGAGCCCTATTCGCAGAGCCAGGCAGCCGTGGTGCCCCCGTCAGGTAGGGAGGGGACGATGTTGCATGGCAGGTCTCTTGCGATCGCGGCCCTGATCGGCGGATTGCTCGCGCCGCAGCCGCTGTCGGCGACGGTTTTTGTCAACAACGGCACGGGTGATTGGTTCAATCCGGCAGACTGGAACCTTGGGGTTCCAGATCTGACCGAGATCGCCATTGTCAACAACAGCGGCACGGCGCGCGCGGACAGCACGTCGCCGTTCTATCCCGGTCTTGGAACCGATGCCGAGACGGACGACCTGGTCATAGGTCTGCGCGTGACCCTGACGCCGGTCGGCGCGACCGGCGAGGGCACGGTCGAGATGGGCGCCGTGGACCTGAACGTCGGTGGCGACCTCCAGGTCGGACGGGTGGATCTGCTCGTCCCGGCTGTGAACAATGACGCGATGGGCACCTTGACCACGACTGGCGGCGCCAACGCCCCGGGCGACGTCACGGTCGGCGGTGTCGCCGAGTTCGGAAAGTTCGTATCGGGACCCGCGACCGAAACGGCCACGGGAGTGGGCAATGTCGCCGGCAATTTCACGGGACCCGGCGGCATTATCGGCTTGTTCTCGGTTGGCGAGACGGAAAGCGCGGGAGACGGCGACGGCAGCTTGATCATTGGCGGTAACCTGAGTGGCTTCAACGGTATGAGCGTCGCGCGCTCGTCATTTGGCAGCACGGGCAATGCCACGGGGTTTCTCAGCGTCGGCGGCGGCGTGACGGGTCCGGAAGGCTTTGTTGTCGGCAGCATTCAGGCGGCGGGTACGGCGGTTGGCGAGGCGCAGGTGGGTACCAACCTGGCAGGCACGGGTATCAGCGACGTATTTTTCGTTGGGGTTGGGTTTGGCGGCTCCACCTCGGATATCGGCTCCGTGGGTGTCGGCCAGCTGTCGGTCTTCACCGGCGGGGTTACCGGCAACGGCAATTTCTCTGAACTGGCGGTTGGAAAGACCATCGGCAACGGTGGCGTCGACGGGACGGCCAACATCACCGGAACCATTGGCGGGTTTCCGGACATCAACGTCGGTGTCGCGGAAGACGGGATCGGCAGCGCCAAGGGCGAGCTGAACGTCTTTGGCGATATCCAGGGCGACGGGTCCCAGATGCAGGTCGGCAATACCGATGGCATCGGCACGGGCCAAGGCGTCGCGGATGTGACGGGCAATCTGGGCGGCTTCTTTTCCACCAATGTCGGCTTCACCGATTCGACCAGCACGGGCGACGCGACCGGCGAGCTGATCGTCGGCGGCGCAGTGAGGAACAGCTTATTCCTCGGCGTCGCCCGCGGCGCCGGCGAGGCGAGTGGGAAAGCGAATCTCAACCAGGGTCTGCTTTTCGGCGAGGACGTGTTCGTCGGCGTGTCCTCATCTTTGTCGTCAACGGCCATGGCGACGGGAGAGCTGGTCGTTCAGGGCGGTGGCGTCTCCAGCGCGTCGGGCGAAAGCTTCTTGGTGGGAACGACCTCGGGCGCCGGCTCGGCCATGGGGACGGCAGATGTTTCCGGCGGCATAGTCGGCTATGCCGGCAATCGTGTCGGTGTGGTCAGCGGCGCTGGGTCCACGGGAAACGCCACCGGCGACCTTAAGGTGATCGGTAACGTGGTTGCCCGTGATGCGTCCTTTCCTGTCAATCTGGAGATCGGCGTGACGCAAGGGGCCGGCCGGGCCATAGGCAAGATGGAGCTCACCGGCGATTTGGACGAATTCTCTAGCATTTTTGTGGGATTTTCCGACGAAACAGCGACCGGCAGTGCTCAGGGCGAGCTCACCATGGGTGGCGAGATTTTGGGCGGGCTCCAAATCTTCGTCGGAAGGGTCTCCGGCGCTGGGACTGCCGTTGGCAGCGCCCAGATCAATGGCGCCGGGCCAAGTAGCTTGTCCTCTTTCCAGGTAGGTGTCGCTGAGACCACCTCCAGCTTGGGCGCGGTCGCCGTCGGCGACTTGACGGTTGCTGGCGGCCTAACGACAGGCGGCATCTCTGAATCACTTATCGTCGGTCGGACCCGCGGCAACGGCACGGCGATCGGCACGGCCAACATCACCGGAGGCCTCAGCAACTTTGAGTTCATCGACGTAGGGTCCACGCGCGGCCCCGGTGGTCTTGGGTCGGCCTTCGGTCACCTGATCCTGACAGGTGGCACGGCGACGACCGATTTCATGGCGGTAGGCGAACGCCTGGGACTCATCGGCACGGCGGACGGCCGCCTGACCCTCGACGAGATCTTGCTGACAGTCAACGACGAGCTCACCTTCGGCGTCGGCAGCACGCTCGAGATGGTCATGGACGGCACCAACCGGGGCATCGACTTCGCGGCAATCGACGCCGCCGAGGTTATGTTGAACGGTGCGCTCGAAGTGCTCTTCACCTTCCAGCCGGCGGCGATGATGGCCTTCGATCTGATCATCTCCGGCTCGAGCGATGGCATCCTCGGCGACTTCACCAGCGTCGACATCATGGGCCTGACGGATGGCACCATGGTGACCAGCGGCTTTGTGCTCGACAACTTCGGCATGGGGCCTGTGGAGGTCTACCGCCTAGTCATCGGCGAAGTGGTGGTGACGCCGGAGCCGGGCACGCTTTGGATCTTCGCGATTGGGCTCTTAGGCGTGATCCTGGTGGTCCGCCCCAGGGCCGTCCGCGGCACATAGGGCGGCCAGAAGTTCGGTGCTGGCACGCACGTCACCGAAGTTTCGCAGGATCGTGTAAAGTGTGGCCCGGTGCTCTTCGTCGCTGCGCGCGGCGTTGGCGTCGGCCACCATGGTGACGCCGAATCCCCGGGCGGCGGCGTCCCGGGCCGAGCTCTCGCAGCAGACGTTGGTCAAGGCGCCGGTGATCAGCACCCGGTCGATGCCGCGTGCCGCCAGCCGCTCCGGCAGATCGCAGGCGCCCGGAAAGAAGGCGCTGTAACCTTCCTTGCGCAGGATCAAGTCGTCGGGCCCGGGAGTCAGGTCCGGGGCGAGCTTCGCCGCGCGGCCGGCGGTCTCCAGCGCCGCCAGGCGGTCCGCGCCCCACAGGGCCTCAACCACCCGCTTGGGCGCGCCCTCGGCGAATGGCCCCGGCAGGATCCAGGCGACCAGGCCGCCGGCCGCGCGCAAGGCCGCAGCCAAGCGCGAGATCGGCGCCAAGGTGGCTGCGGCGCAAGGGGTGTTGGCGATCGTCTCCGCCGTCATGTCGATCACCACGAGCGCCGTGCGCCGGGGCTCCAGGGGATCGAAGGCGTGGCGCCGGCCGCGCCGACGGGTCATCTTGGCGATCGCCCAAGGTGGCAGGGCGGTCTCGTGGCGCGCGCCACTCGGGCGCGCGTCGGGCGCCTCTGGCACCACCCTAGCGCTCCGCCCGGCCCTCGGAGACCGCGAGCGCGACGCCCAGGCCGACCAGCAGGGAACCCGAGACCCAGGCCTGCAGGCGGCTCAAGATCGGTTTGCGGCGGAAGGCCTTGGCGACCGCACCCGAGGCGCCGGCCACCATGGCATCGCAGGGCAGGGCGCTTACGGTGACGATCAGGCCGAGCAGCAGGATCTGGGGCGCGACCGCGCCCACCGCCGGGTCGGCGAATTGCGGCAGGAAGGCCAGGAAGAAGAGCGCGGTCTTGGGATTGAGGATTTCCACAAGCGCGCTCTCGTAGAAGATGCGCCGGTTGCTCTTGGCGCTCAGCCTCTCGCCTTCGGGCGCGACCGCGGGCGGCGCCAGGAAAGTGCGGATGCCCAGATAAATCAGATAGAGCGCGCCAACGATCTTGAGCGCCGTGAAGGCCGCTGGCGAGTAGGCGAAGATCGCCGAGACTCCGGCTGCCGCGGCAACCACGTGCACTAGGCTGCCCGCGCCCAGACCGAACACGGCGACCAGGCCAGCGCCGGTGCCTTGGGACAGGCTGCGCGACAGCACGTAGAAGTTCGACGGCCCGGGCGAAAGGTTCAGCACCATGGCAGCGGCGGTGAAGATCAGAAGGGTCTCGAGGGTCGGCATTTCCGGCTCCGGGAATCGCGTAAAGGCGGCTCCAGTATCTACGACGCCGTGAAGATTGAACACACCCTCGTTGACCCCTTTCTCCGGGAACCTCGCGCGTCAAAACAAGGGCGGGGTTCCCGGGACGCCCTCTTCGCTCCTGCTCTAGGTCGATCGGGTAGTGCCGCGATGTGGGCGGACGAGATGGCGCGCCGGCTCAGGCTTCCGGTTCCAAGGCGGCTGTTTGCTCAAGGGTGTGCCAGCCTTCGCCGGCCGCGACCAAGCAGCTGACACCTCGGGGAGTCGTGACGATGATCGTCCAGGTATCGCCCTTGTCGGTCGAGAGCACTTCGACCAGGTTTCCGTTGTTGGCGACCCCGAGGGCGACCGGCTGCTCGCGGTATTTGCCCGAGAGCAAAGCGATCACGCTGTCCCGGTCGTTGCACCGGGGTTGGGCGACAGCGGCTGTCGCATTGATCGCGATCGCCGCGCCGAGCAACAGGCTGGTCCACCGGAATGGCCGCGTGCGAGCTCGATCCGGTCGGCACTCCAATTGCGAGAGCCGGCCCGCTGCGTGCGCCGCACTGGCGTTGGTGCGTGTCATGGCTCGTCTCCTCAATCGGTCGGAGGGGGCAGGTGAGAGAACAGCCCTTGAGGTGCCTCTTGTTCATTGGGGTCAAGCTCAGGCTCGCCCGGCCGAACGGCTTGGACGGCGGCTTGATGCCGCAGGATCTCGTTGACGTTTTCCATCTGGTACATGGCTTGGTCTCCTCGTTTTAACTCGGAGCCTGTCGGGTACGAACTGGCTCTCGATCTTCGATGAGCGTTCATTCGCCTCCTCCAACAGGGCACATGATACCGAGGCCTGCCCCATGGCAATGCGAGAAAACTCACACAGGAAATCCCAAGCGCCATCGCCAAAATTGGGGGGTTGAACGGGTTTTACGTTCAACGTGGATAAGGGCCGATCGCCTAGACTTCCGCCAAGATCCAGGTCTTGAAGGCCTCCACATAGGGATGGGAGTCGGCGCCTTCGGGCAGGATCAGATGGTAGTCGTCTTGGGCCGGGATAGAGAGATCGAAAGGCGCCGCCAGGCTGCCCTCGGCGATCAAGCCCTCGCACAGCACCATCGAGCCGAGCGCAACGCCGAGGCCCCGCTTGGCCATCTCGATAAGCGGCGCGATGGCATTGACGTAGTGGCCGCCGCGCTTCCTCAAGGCCGACGTGGCGGTTTCCTTCGCCCAATAGTCCCAGCTGTCGGCCATGGCGGTGCCGTGCAGCAGGGTTTCGCCCTTGAGGTCGGCCGGGCTCTTCAGGCGCTTGGCGACGGCGGGCGCGCAGACCGGGGTCAAGCGATCCTCGAACAGGGGCTCGCTTTGGACCCCTTGCCACTGGCCACGGCCGTAGCGGATCTCGACGCTGGACGGCACGCCGGTGAAGTCGCTCGGCCAGAGCGCGGTCGCGATGTTCACCTTGACCTCCGGATGGCGCGCCAGAAAGCCCTCCAAGCGCGGTGCTAGCCAAAAGACCGAGAAGGCGAAGTTGGCCTTGATGTCCAGCTGGCTGCCTTGCTTGGGGGCCAGGAACTCGCCGGTGCCGGCGGCCAGCACGCTAAAGGCGTTCTCCACGCTGGGCAGATAACGCCGGCCCCCTTCGCTCAGCTGCAGGCTGCGCGGGCCCCGAAAGAACAGGGGCTGGCCCAGAAAGCCTTCCAGATGGCGGACCTGCTGGCTGACCGCCGACTGGGTGATGTGCAGCTCCTCGGCGGCGGCGGTGAAGCTCAAATGCCGGGCGGCGGCCTCGAAGGAGCGCAGCCAGTTGAGCGGCGGCAGGCGGTCGCGGACCATGGGCGGGCCTCCCAAATCGAGCAAAAGTAATGTATAAGTCTTACTAATGCCCATGACGCTGGATTTGTCGTTTGTCAAGCGCCACGGCTTGGCGCCACAGTGGTCGGGTGAGCGGCGCCGTCGCCCAGGACGGCCGGCCGTGGTTCAATTGCGGTCTGGAAAAGGAGCGCGCGATGTCGGTTCAGGCTCTCGAAACCTCCGATGCCTCTCCGGCCTTCTGGCAGGAGCGGGTCGATCTGGCCGCCGCCTTTCGCTTGGCGGCCCAATACAACTTCCATGAGGCGGTCGCCAACCACTTCAGCCTGGCGCTCGACGAGACCGGTGAGCGGCTTCTGATCAATCCTTTTGGCCGGCACTTCTCGCGCATTAAGGCGAGCGAGCTTCTGGTGCTCGACGAGACCAACGCCCAAGAGGCCATGGATGCGCGCCGGGTCGAGACCACGGCCTGGTGCATCCACGGGCCGATCCACCGGATCGCGCCACGGGCGCGCTGCGTGCTGCACACTCACATGAAGTACGCCACGGTGCTGACCTGCCTGAAGGACAGCAACTTGCCGCCGATCGACCAGAACACCATGCGCTTCTTCGGCCAGGTGGCGGTCGACGAGGGTTTCGAAGGCATGGCCACGACCGAGACGGAAGGCGCGCGTCTGGCCGGCGTGCTGGGCGACAAGAGCGTGCTGGTCATGGGCAACCACGGCGCCCTGGTGGTCGGGCGCTCCGTCGCCGAGGCCTTCGACACCCTCTACTACTTCGAGCGTGCCTGCGAGACCCTGTTGACCGCCTACATGACCGGCAAGGAATTGCGGGTCTGCTCGGACGCGGTGGCGCGGCAGACCGCCGCCGAGTGGGCGGTTTACCTCGAGGACGCCTGCGATCTTCACTTTGCCGAGCTGAAGGCCATGCTCGACGAGCAGTCGCCTGGCTACAAGGACTGACGCCATGACCGTCGTCGCCACGACGCCGCAGACCTCGGGCGTCACCATCGACAAGAAGACCCTGAAGCAGCTCATGCGGCGCAGCGACCGGCCCGGGCTGATCCACCTTGGGCTCTGGGTCTTGTTCCTAACCGCCAGCGGCCTGCTGCTGCACCTCAGTCTGGGCACCTGGGCGGTCATTCCGGCCATGGTGCTCTATGGCGCGATCCTGACCGTACCGACCTATGCGCTCTCTCACGAGTGCGCCCACGGCACCGCGTTCCGCACCCGCTGGCTCAACGAGGCGGTCTTCTGGGTCACCTCGCTGATTTATCTGGAGGGCCCGCACTTCCGGCGCTACGCCCACGCCCGCCACCACACCTACACCTGGATGCGCGGCGCCGACGCCCAGATGCCGTTTCACACGCCGATCACTTTCAAGGGCTGGCTGCTCGAGATCTCGGGCATCGGCCAGTACCTCTACGACGCCAAGCACATGGTGCGCTGCGCGCTGGGCCGCTTCGATCCTGAGGTGGTGGAGTTCACGCCGGCCTCGGAGCTGCCCAAGCTCAAGATCGAGGCGCGGATTTTCCTGGCGATCTACATCGGCGGCACGGCCGCGACGATTGCGACCGGTGCCCTTTGGCCGGTCATCTACCTGCTGATCCCGCGCTTGGTAGGTGCCGTGGTAATGCAGCTTTTCACCATCATCCAGCACGCCGAGATGGAGGAGAACCAGCCGGACCTGCGCAAGTCGACCCGCTCGTTCCGCACCCCTTGGTTCGGCCGCTTCCTCTATGCCAACATGCACCATCACGTGGAGCATCACCTCTATCCGACCGTGCCCTTTCACGCCCTGCCGAAACTGAACGCCGAGATCGCCCATCACCTGCCGGCGCCGGACCGGGGTCTGCTGCGTACAAACCTGGAGGTGCTCGGCGCGGTGCTGCGGCGCAGTCTGAAGCGCGAGGCGCAGGTGACCGAGGGCTCGACGGCATGAGTGGCTGGATCAAGGTCTGCGCGGCCGAGGAGATCGACGAGGAGGACGTGATCCGCTTCGACCATGGCGGGCGGACCTACGCGGTCTACTACACGCCCTCGGGCCACTACGCGACCGACGGTGTCTGCACCCACGAGGAAGCCCATCTGGCCGACGGCCTGGTGATCGACGATATCATCGAGTGCCCCTTGCATCAGGGCCGCTTCCACATTCCCAGCGGCAAGGCCAAGAGCCCGCCGGTCTGCGTCGATCTCAAGACCTATCCGGTCAAGCAAGAGGCCGGCGACCTCTTCATCCAGCTACCGGCGGTTTAAGGCCATGAGCCGCGGCGCGCCAATCGTCATCCTGGGCGCCGGCCACGCCGGCGGGCGCTCGGCCGAGTGGCTGCGCCGCCTGGGTTACGACGGCGAGCTGATCCTGCTCGGCGCCGAACCTTATCTGCCCTACGAGCGCCCGCCGCTTTCCAAGGGCCTCTTGACCGGCGCCCAGGCGCCGGCCGATTGCCACCTGCAGGACGAGGGCTTCTACCGGGATAACGGCATCGAGCTCAGGCTCGGTGACGCGGCATCGGCGCTAAGCCCGCGCGACAAGCGCGTGACCTTGGCCGACGGCGCCACGCTCGCCTTTGGCAAGCTGGTGATCGCGACCGGCGCCCGGCCCCGGCGCCTTGCCCTACCCGGCGGCGAGCTGGAGGGCGTTTGCTATCTGCGCGATATCGCCCATTCCCTTGAGCTGATCGAGCACCTCACGCCAGGCGCCCGCCTGGTCGTGGTCGGCGGCGGATTCATCGGGCTCGAGGTCGCGGCCAGCGCCCGTAAGCAGGGCGCCGAGGTGGTCGTGCTCGAAGCCGCGCCCCAGGTGCTCGGCCGGGGGCTGCCGGCTTCGGTCGCCGAAGACATGGTGGCCCTGCACGCGGCCGAGGGCGTCGAGATTTGCACCGGCGCCCAGCTCGCATCGATCGAGGGGCAGGGCCGGGTCAGCGCGGTGACGCTAAAGGACGGCACCCGCTTGGAAGCCTCGGCGGTCCTGATCGGCGTCGGCATCGTGCCGAACGTCGAGCTGGCGGCGGCCGCCGGACTGCCCTGCGACGATGGAATTTTGGCCGGCACCGATTGCGCGACCGAGGCGCTCGACATCTTTGTGGTTGGCGACACGGCGCGCGCCACCAACGCCCGCTACGGCCGGCAGATCCGTTTGGAATCCTGGCAAAATGCCGAGCAGCAGGCCGAGATCGCGGCCCGCGCCGTAATGGGCGAGGGTCCCCGCTGGGAGGCCGTGCCTTGGGTCTGGTCGGACCAGCACGGTTGGAACCTGCAGGTCACCGGTTTCCCGACCGACGGCGCCCACTTCGTCGCCCGCGGCCGGGCGGCCGAGGGCAAGGCGCTCGGCTTCGCGCTCGACCGGGACGGCGCCCTTGTCGGCGCCACGGCCCTGGGCCAAGGTCTATCTGCGGCAAAGGATCTGCGGGTCGCCCAGATGCTGATCGAGCGCGGGGCTCGGCCCGACCCGGCGGCGCTCGCCGATCCCAGCGCCAATCTCAAGGCGCTGCTCAAGCAAAGCCAAGCGGCTTAAGGGGAAACCCATGGACGACACGGTGATCAAGCCGATGCAATCCCAAACCCAGCATGTCAAGGGGCCGATGGTCGAGCCCAAGGGTTACCGGGAGCTGACCTTGAAAGAGGCGGCGCGCAAGACACCGCCGACGCTGATGACCGACACCGAAGCGCTGATCGACATGGACAAGATGCGGCGCTACCGCATGGCCCGTCTGCGCGCCGAGATCCGGGCCCGGGATCTGGCCGGCGTCGTGCTCGGTTCGCCCCATTCGATCCGCTATGCCACGGGCCTGCGCAACTGCATGATCTTTCAAGCCCACATTCCGGCGACCTATCTTTTCGTGCCGGCCGAGGGCCCGGCGGTGCTATTCGATTCCCAGCCCGGTCGTTTCACCGGACAGGAGCTGCCGACCATCGACGAGATTTCGCCCGACGTGCTGCCGCTCAACTACATGTTCGCCGGCGACCGGGCCGCCGAGTGGTTCGGCCACTGGGCCGGCCAGATCGCCGAGCTGGTGGCGCGCGACGGTGGCGCCAACAGACGGGTCGCGATCGAGGCCTTCAGCCCCTTCGCGCCGGGCGCGCTGGCCGAGCGGGGGCTCGAGGTGACAGACGCCGGCAACGTGGTCGCGCAGGCCCGCAACATCAAGTCGCCCGAGGAGATCCTTTGCATCAACCACGTGATCGCGGTGGCTGAGGACGGCATGGCGCGCATGCACGCCAACCTGCGCGCCGGTCTGACCGAGACCCAGCTCTGGGCCTACCTGTGGCAGGCCAACATGGAGGCCGGCGGCGACTTCATGGAGTGCCGCCTGCTGGCTTCGGGCGACCGCACCAACCCCTGGCAGCAGGAGGCCGGCAGCAAGCGCATTCGGCCCGGCGACCTGGTCGGTTTCGACACCGACATGGTCGGCCCCTTCGGCTATTTCGCCGACATCAGCCGCACCTTCTTCTGCGGCCCCGGCAGGCCGAGCGATCATCAGAAAGAGCTCTACAAGCGCGCCCACGAGGAGATCACCTACAACATGGAGCTGATGCAGCCGGGCATGGGCTTTCGCGAGGTCACGGAAAAGGCCTTTCGCCAGCCCGAGCGCTTCCGTCGCCAGCACTACCCGGCGCTTGCCCATGGGTGCGGCATGTCTGACGAGTGGCCGGTGATCTTTTATCCCGAAGACGCCCAGTTCATCTACGACGGCGTGCTGGAGCCCGGCATGGTAATGTCGGTGGAAAGCTATGTTGGCGAGTTCGGCGGCCACGAGGGCGTCAAGCTCGAGCAGATGGTGCTGATCCTCGACGACGGCTACGAGTTGCTCTCGACCTTCCCCTACGAAGAGCAGCTCCTGGGCTAAGCGTGCGGCGGTGCAGCCGATAAAAGGCTCGAGACGATCAAGGTCAGATCATGCCATTGAAGCTGCGATCGACGATTCTAGAGTTGGTCGCGCGATCTCCCACGAGATGATGTGTGCACGGCCTTTGAAGTAGTTACATCATGACGAAGGAGATTGGCCGTTCGGCCTCTTCTAGGCGCAGCCTCAGGCCGCTGCGCCGTTCGCCACCACTTGGTGATCGTCCTCGTAGAGGATCTCGCCGGGATCTTCGGTCGTGATCATGGTGACCCGGTGGCCCATGGTCTCGAGCAGGGCGGCCAGGTCGTGGGCTTGGTCCAGGTGCTGGCTGGCGCTCGCCTTGAACCAGGCGAGACCGCCGTCTTCCGCCGGGCTCTCGAGCGCTTCCTCGAACCAGTCGATCAGGGTGGAGAGCTCGGCCTCTTTGGCGCCGGAGACCTCTTCGCCCTGGCACAGATCTTGCGCTGCCTGGAGCATCTCGGCATGCGGTACTTCGAAACGCGCGAACATTTTTTCGTTCCCCCGCTGTTGTCGTTCTGCGTCTGAAGAAGCCTCGATCACAAGCCTTTAACATTTGATGAAGCTGGTCGGCTCTATAGTCTTAACCTTAAGGCAAAGGCATATGACCAGCGTACTCCCCTATCTCACAGGCGTGATCCTGGCCTGGCCGCTGTGGCGCACCATCGGCCGGCCGGACGTCGCCCACCTAATGGGCGCCAGCCAGCGGGCTCGGGTTCTGGTGGCCGGGATAGGCGGGTTCTACGTCATCGTCAGCCTGGCGGCCTTTCTGGGGCCGCCCGCGCTACAGGTTGGCCTCGCCTTGCTTTCGCTCGCCATCTTGGGCGTCTTTCTCTACTGCACGGCGCCCGGGTTCGGCCGGCGCGGGGGCTTGCCGCCCGGATCGCTATTGCCCTTCGGGTACATGGAGCAGGTCGACGACCGGTTCCTGCTCAAGCAGGCCGCGCAACACGGCGGGGTCTTCAAGATCATTCAGGCCTGGCAGCCAACCATCTGCCTGGTTGGCATGGAGCGCATCGGTACCCTTCTGCGCCAGCACGACACTCGTATGGCCCGGGTCGAGATGCCCTACAGCCGCCTGATCCCGAATGGCTTCCTGCGCTACATGGGCCGCACGGCCCACGAGCGCTATCGGCCCCATTTGGCCAAGGCGGTCGCGCTGGCCGGCGACGAGGACAAGGCCCCCGTGCTCGAAGCGTCACTGGCGGCGGGGTTAGCCCGGATCGAGGTGGCCGATTTCGCGCCCGTCGACGTGCTGCCGGCCATCGTTCAGCGGCTCTTCATCCAGATCTTCTTCGGCGTTGCCGCGGAAAGCGACGACATGCACCGCGCCGAGGTGCTTTACGGGACGCTGGGTTGCCGCCACTTGACGCAAGCCCGGTCCAAGACCGGCGGCGCGGCCCTGGGTGAGCTGGTAACCTTGGTGCGCGACATTCAGGCGCAGGAGTCGCAGCCGGTTTGCGCGCTCGGCACCTTGGTCGCGGAAGATCGCAGCGTGCTCGGGGACGAAACCGTCGTGGCGAATCTGGTTTGCATGGTTCAGGTCGGCTCCCACGACCTGGCGAGCCTGCTGGTCTGGGTCTGGAAGCTGCTTTCCGACAACCCCGATTGGCAATCTCGCTTGCGCATGGAGCTGGATCGGGGCGAAACGGGCTCGGCCGGGCGGATCATCTCGGAGAGCCTGCGCCTGGAGCAGAGCGAATACCTAAAGCGCCGCGCGCTCGAGACCTTGGACTTCGAGGGCTTCAAGATTCCCAAGGGCTGGAACGTGCAGATGTGCCTGCGCGAAAGCCACCAAGACCAGGCGGTCTTCGAGCAGCCACGGGTGTTCAACCCGGATCGCTTCCTCGGTGACGCCCCGCCGGCGAAGGGTTACGCCCCCTTCGGCATGGGCCGGCGCGGCTGCCCGGCGCAGCTCGTCACCTATCTCCTGGGTACCTGCTTCCTGCGCGCGCTGATTGGCCGCTACGACTGGCAGGTGGTGCGCGAGGGCACGCGCGCTCACAACGGCTTTCACTGGACGCCCAGCCCGGCCTTTCGAGTGAAGCTATTGCCGCGCAGCGCGTGACTACTGCTTGGCGACCTTTTCGATCTGCGCCAGCTCCGCCAGCCACGGCTGGGCCGAGCGGTGCCAGACCTGCATCGTGGGGATTAGCTGGTCGCGCTGCGTGACCGCACCGACCCGTAGGTTATAGACCCGTTCGCCGCCGCCGACCGTGGCGGCATAGAGCCCCGCGCCGCAATCGCCGCAAAAGGCCTGTTCCCGGTGATTGCCGCTTTCCGCGACCTTGACGTAGATCTTGGGTTCGCCGCGCAGCAGAGTGAAGGCACCGGGTAGGGTTGGCGCGACGGTGCGAAAGGCCGAGGCCGACAGGGTCTGGCAATCGCTGCAGTGGCAGATCTTGACGTCCTCCAGGTCGATCTCCGCCTCAAAGGCGATCTTGCCGCAGTGGCAGGCGCCGTCGATCTTCATGAGCGTTTTCTCCTTAAGGCCCGGTTGGCGTCCATGCTAACCTAACGCGTCATGCGTCTCTATGCCGAGCTTGCCCCCTGGTTTCATCTGGTCAGCGATCCGGCGGGCTATGAGAAGGAAGCGGCCCACATCGTCGCGCTGGCCGAGGCTGCCTGCGAGGGGCGGCCGGAGACCTTGCTCGAGCTGGGCGCGGGCGGCGGGTGCAGTGGCAGCCACCTAAAGCAGCGCTTTTTGTGCACCCTAAGCGATATCTCGGCCGAGATGCTCGAGGTCAACCGGTCGCTCAATCCGGAGTGCGAGCACGTCCTGGGCGACATGCGCACGCTCAGGCTCGGGCATCTGTTCGATGTGGTGCTGATCCACGATGCGATCGGCTACATGACCAGCGAGGACGACCTGGGCGCCGCGATCGAAACCGCGGCCGAGCACCTGAGGCCCGGCGGCGCGGCGATTCTGATCCCCGACGAGACGACCGAGAGCTTTGCCCCCGGAACCCGCCACGGCGGCCACGACGGCGGCGACGGCCGGGCCTTGCGCTTCCTGGAATGGAGCCATCCGGCCGAGCCCAATGGAACCAGCTACCAGACCGATTACGTCGTGGTTATGCGCGAAGCCGGCCAGCCGCCGCGGGTCGAGCTGGACCGTCACCGCTTCGGCCTCTTTTCCCGGGACACCTGGCTTCGCCTGGTCCGCGCCGCCGAACTCGAACCGCTCGAGCTGGAGATCAAAGATCCACACGCAGGCGAGCACGTGGTCTTTGTCGCCCGCGCGCCAATCAGCTAGGCTGCACCCGGCTTTGTCAAGACGACGGACCACATCGGGGAGCATGACTTTATGAGCACATTCGGCACGGCCTTTGCGGACTTGATGGCGACCGCGTGGTATCGCGACGGCGCCTGGACGGCGCCTGAATTTGGCCCCGTCGAGCCGCTGGCCATCCACCCCAGCGCCCATGTCTTGCACTATGCCAGCACCTGCTTCGACGGCCTCAAGGCCTATCGCTTTCCCGATGGAACCTTGCGTATCTTCCGCCTGGAGGCCCACGTGGCGCGCTTGCGTCACAGTGCCGAGCGAGTTTGCTTGCCGGTGCCCAGCGCGGAGATGCTGAGCCAAGTGCTGATGGAGCTGGTGCGTGCCAACGAGGATGCCGTGCCGGACTACCCCGGCTCGCTCTACCTGCGGCCGGTCATCATGGGTACCGATCACGACATCGGCGCGGCCGGCCACGCCTCCCATGGGGCCTGCCTCTTCGTGCTGGCCTCGCCGGTCGGTGCCTATTTCCAGGGCGACCACGCGCTGAAGATTTTGCTCGACGACAGCCACATGCGCTCGACGCCGGATTTCGGCGTGGCCAAGAGCGGCGGCAACTACGCGGCGGCGCTCCACTTCATCGAAGAAGCCCGACGTGAGCACAATTGCGATCAAGTGCTGTTCTGCCCGGGCGGCGACGTGCAGGAGACCGGCGCTGCAAACGTCCTGCTGCTCGATGACGAGCGGGTCGTGACCCGGGCGCTGGACGGCGCGATCCTGCACGGCATCACGCGGGATTCCCTGCTCCAGCTGGCCCGCTCCATTGGCTACCAAGTCGAGGAGCGGGCGATCACCGTGGAGGAGCTGCTCGATTGGTGCGCCAAGGGCGAGGCGGCGCTGTCGGGCACCGCCGCGGTGCTGGTGCCGATCGGCATTTTCCTCTACCGGGACCGGGAGGTGCCGGTGGCAAGCGGGCCCAATGTGGCGCGGCTGCGGGATGCGTTGGCCAACATCCACAGCGGCGCCAGCAACGACCCCTTCGGCTGGCTGACTCCGGTCGACTGAAGCCATGACCGGCCCGATCGTCGTCATCAACCCGAACTCGACTCAAGCGGTCACCGACGGCATCGCCGCGGCACTCGGCGCCGTCGAGGGAGAGGCGATCGAGTGTCTGACACTGACCGAGGGTCCGCCGGGTATCGAGAGTGACGACCATGTGGCGGCGGTGATCGGCCCTCTATGCGATCTGGTGCGCACGCGGCCCGACGCCGGCGCCTTTGTGAACGCCTGCTTCAGCGACCCGGGCCTGGCCGCCGTGCGGGCGGCGACACCGCGCCCGGTGTTCGGCATCGGCGAGTCCGCCTACCTCGCCGCGTGCGATCAGGGCAGGCGCTTTGGCGTGCTGTCGATTTTGCCGGCCGCGGTGGCCCGCCATGCCCGATACATCGAAGAATTGGGGCTCACCCCCTACTGTGCGGGCGACCGGGCGCTCGGCCTAGGCGTCGTCGAATTGGCTGACGAAAAACGAACGGCTGCCCGCTTGCTTGAAGTCGGCCGCGCCCTCAGAGATCATGATGGCGCCGAGACGCTGATCCTGGGCTGCGCGGGCATGGCCGGCCATCGCGGGGCATTGGAAGAGGCACTTGAACTTCCCGTGGTCGAACCCTGCCAGGCGGCGGTGGCACGGGCGCGCGGGCAACTTGCGGGGGCGGAATGAGCGATTTCGATCTGGTGATCCGCGGCGGCCGGGTGGTGACCGCGAGCGACACCATGGACTGCGACGTGGCGGTCAAGGATGGCCGTATCGTTGCGCTCGGCCACGGCTTGGCGCGTGGCGCGGAGGAGGTCGATGCCACGGGTCTGTTGGTGCTGCCCGGCGGCATCGACAGCCATTGTCACATCGAGCAGGACTCCTCGACCCGCATCCAGACCGCCGACGACTTCGCCAGCGCGACCGTCTCGGCGGCCTTCGGCGGCACCACCATGGTGATTCCCTTCGCGGCGCAACACCGAGGTCAATCCCTGCGCGACGTGGTCGAGGCCTATCACGCCAAGGCCGGGCCCAAAGCGGTGATCGACTACGCCTTCCACCTGATCGTCTCGGACCCGAGCGAGCAGGTGCTGGGCCAGGAGCTGCCGGCGCTGATCCAGGACGGCTATAGCTCCTTCAAGATCTACATGACCTACGACGCCCTCAAGCTGGACGACTATCAGATCTTGGACGTGCTGTTCACCGCTCGGCGCGAGGGCGCGCTGACCATGGTGCATGCCGAGAACCATGACGTGATCCGCTGGCTGACCGACAAGCTCTTGGCCGGCGGTCACGAGGCGCCCAAGTTTCACGCGGTGAGCCACGCCCGCATCGCCGAGGGCGAGGCGACCAACCGGGCGATCGCGCTGGCCGAGCTGATCGATACGCCGCTCCTGATTGTCCACGTCTC
The DNA here is from genome assembly GCA_039029395.1 of Pseudomonadota bacterium. GTDB lineage: Bacteria > Pseudomonadota > Alphaproteobacteria > Kiloniellales > JAKSDN01 > JBCCGG01. The sequence continues at coordinate 33,131 of JBCCGG010000006.1, forward strand.
GGCCCAGGAGGCCATGGAGGCGATCGGCCGAGCCCAGGCCCGGGGCCTCAAGGTCTATGGCGAGACCTGTCCCCAATATCTCTTCCTGACCGCCGACGATCTGGACCGGGACGGCATGGAGGGCGCCATGTACTGCTGCAGTCCGCCGCCGCGCGACAAGGCGACTCAGGAGGTGCTGTGGCAAGGCTTGGCGAGTGGACTGTTCCAGGTGTTCTCCTCGGACCACGCGCCCTACCGCTTTGATGACACCGGCAAGTTGGCGGCTGGCCCAAAGGCCGGATTTCACAAGATCGCCAACGGCGTGCCGGGTATCGAGGTGCGCCTGCCGTTGCTGTTCTCCGAAGGGGTCGGCAAGGGGCGCATCGACCTGCACCAGTTCGTCGCCTTGGCCGCGACCAACGCCGCGAAGATCTACGGACTCTATCCGCGCAAGGGCACGATCGCGGTCGGCGCCGATGCCGATATCGCCCTGTGGGATCCGGCGCGCGAGGTGACGATCGCCTGGGCCGATCTGCACGACAATGTAGGCTACACTCCCTACGAGGGCCGCCGTGTGACCGGCTGGCCGGTCCGTGTCTTCAGCCGCGGCCGCACGGTGGTCGCCGACGGCGCGCTTCATGTGGAACGGGGCAGCGGCCAATTCCAGCCCTGCGCGATTCCCGAGGCGGCGCGACCCCGAGGGCGGCCGGCGCCGGAGCTCGATCCGGCGCGCAACTTCGGCGCCTCGTTGCTGCCGTGAGTCCCACCGTGCGACGATGGACTTGAGCGGCAAAATCGCTTTGGTGACTGGCGCTGCTTCGGGCATTGGCGCGGCCACACTCACCCTGTTTCAGGAGATCGGCGCGACGGCGGTCGGTGCCGACCTGAAGCCGACCGGCGATTGCCTGGCCGTGGACGTGGCCGACGCGGCGTCGGTTGCAGCCCTGTTCGATCTGATCGCCGAACGCCACGGCCGCCTGGACATCCTGGTCTGCGCAGCGGCTACGACCTGCCGGCACAACTTCGCGGAGACGACGCTCGACGACTGGAACCGGGTGCTCGCCGTTAATCTGACCGGCACGTTCCTGTGCTGCCGGGCGGCCATCCCCTTGATGAAGGGCGGCGGCTCCATCGTCACCATCGGCTCTGACGTCGCCGAGCGCGCGGCGCCGAACCTGGCCGCCTATAGCGTCACGAAGGGCGCCATGGTTCAGCTCGCCAAGGCGATTGCCCTGGACCATGGCGCTGACGGCATTCGTGCCAATTGCGTTGCCCCGGGGCCGACCGACACGCCCCTGATCCGCAGCCAGTACGCCAGCGCGGCGGAGGTCGAGGCGGCGGAAGCGCGCGGCGCGGATCTCACCCTACTGGGGCGCCTGGCCGGGCCGGAAGAGGTCGCGCGGACGATCGCCTTCGTCGCCTCGGACGAGGCCTCTTTCATGACCGGTGCTTTAGTGCCCGTCGACGGCGGCGCGACGGTGGGCTGACCATGCAGGTCATTCGCGGCGGCCTCTTGCTCGACGCGCCGGCCCACAAGGCCGAAGCCCGGGATCTATTGCTGAACGGGGACACCATAGAGGAGATCGGCCGACCGGGCCTGGCGGCGCCCGAGGGCACGGAAGTGATCGACGCCACGGGCCGCTTGCTGATCCCCGGTTTGGTCAATGCCCACACACACTCCCATGGCGCGCTCTCCAAGGGCCTGGGCGACCGTTGGACCTTGGAGCTGCTGCTCAATGCCGGGCCCTGGATCACCGGCGGACAGACGCCCGAGGACCGCTACACCGGCACGCTCTTGAACGCCGCCGAGATGATTCGCCGGGGCTGTACCGCGACCTATGATCTGACCTGGGAGTTTCCGGCGCCCAGCGCCGCCGGGATCGAGGGCGTCGCCAAGGCTTACGATGACATCGGCCTGCGCGCTTTGGTCGCGCCCATGCTGGCGGACACCAACCTCTATCAGTCCGTGCCCGGGCTCATGGGGGCGCTTCCCGAGGATCTGCAGAAGAAGGTCGCTGGCTTTCGCTTCGGCGACTTCAAGCCAATGGTGGATGCCTGCAAGACGCTGCTTAAGGACTGGCCCCACGATCGGGAGCGGATCGACCTGGCGCTCGCGCCAACCATCCCGCTGTTCTGCTCGGAAGAGTTCCTGATCGCTTGCCGGAACCTGGCCGAGGAGCATGGCGCGCGCATCCACACCCACCTGGCGGAATCCAAGATCCAGGCGCTGACCGGCCTGGAGCGCTACGGCATGACCCTGACCGCCTATTTCGACCAGCTGGGCTTGATCACCGAGCGCTTCACCGGCGCCCACGGGGTCTGGCTCGACAGCGACGATCGCAAGCGCCTAGCCGACCGGGGCGCCTCGATCGCACTCAATCCGGGCAGCAACCTGCGCCTCGGCTCGGGCATCCCCGACGCCCGGGCGCTGCTGGACGCCGGCGTCACCGTCGCGGTGGCGAGCGACGGCTCCAGCTCGTCCGACAACCAGAACATGTTCGAGGCGGCGCGCCTGACTGCCTACACCTCGCGTGTGCTGAGCCATGATCCCGAGCGCTGGCTCAGCAACAGCGAGACCTTTCAACTGGCGACCGAGGGCGGCGCCAAGGCAATGGGCATGGAGCGCTCGATCGGCAAGATCGCGCCGGGCTTTAAGGCCGACATCGTGTTTCTCGACCTGGACGATCTGGCCTACGTGCCACTCAACGATCCGGTCAATCAGATCATCCAGGCCGACGACGGAAGCTCGGTCGAAAGCGTGATGATCGGCGGCGCATTCGTCTACCGGAACCGCCAGTTCACGACCATCGATCTCGCAAAGCTGATCGCCGATGCCCGAGCCGCGCGCGCGCGGTTGAACGAGCTGGGCGCCGAGCGCAAGGCCCTGGCCGGGCGCCTGGCGCCACTGGTGACCAAGCATTGCGCCTGCTTCGCCGCCCGGCGCTACCACATAGCGCGCATGGGCTTCGGACCGGGCAAGACCGCAGAATAGGGAGGAGAAGACCATGGCCCGTGTGATCTCCGTGGGGGCCGCCCAGCTTGGCCCCATTCAGAAAAGCGATGGCCGCCAGGCGGTGGTCGCGCGCATGATTGCCTTGTTGGATCAGGCCGCGGCCAAGGGCTGCGACCTCGTGGTCTACCCCGAGCTGGCGCTCACCACCTTCTTCCCGCGCTGGCTGATGGAGGATCAGGCCGAGATCGACGCCTACTTCGAGCGTGAGATGCCGGGGCCGGAGACCGTGCCGCTGTTCGAGAGGGCCAAGGCCCACGGCATCGCGTTTCATCTGGGCTATGCGGAGCTGACCGAGGAAGAGGGGCGGACCCGTCGCTTCAACACGGCGATCCTGGTGGGCGCCGACGGCCAGATCCTCGCTAAGTACCGCAAGATCCACTTGCCGGGCCATGCGGAGTTCGAAGAAGCGCGCGGCCACCAGCATCTGGAAAAGCGCTATTTCGAGGTCGGCAATCTGGGCTTTCGGGTGTGGAACGCGCTCGGCGGCAACTTGGGGATCGCAATCTGCAACGATCGGCGCTGGCCCGAGACCTTCCGGGTGCTGGGGCTCCAGGATGTGGAGCTGGTGATGATCGGCTACAACACGCCGACCGTGGATTCCCTATCCGACGAGCCGAGCCATCTGCGCATGTTTCACAATCACCTGACCATGCAGGCCGGCGCATATCAAAACGGCACCTGGGTGATCGGTGTTGCCAAGGCCGGCATGGAGGACGGTCATCCGTTGATGGCTGGCAGCGCGATCATCGCGCCGACCGGCGAGATCGTGGCCCAGGCCCGCACCCAGGGCGATGAACTGATCGTCTATGACTGCGATCTGGACGCCGGCAAGCACTACAAGGCGACGACGTTCAACTTTGCCGCCCACCGCCGCCCCGAGCACTACACCATGATCGTCGAGGAGACAGGCGCCATGACACCGGATGCGGCCAAGGGGAAGTATTTCAAGGAGGACTAGGCCGCGGCGCCGTGGCTGGATTGCGTTCTGCGAGCTGCACCGTTGGGTGGGGCACGCCGGCGGTCAGGAACTGCGGCTCCTGAAGAAGGTAGAAGATCTTCGGCGGGGTCGGGTCGGTCACATAGAAGGTGAACTGCACCGACGTCTCCGGATCGATCTCGCCGTCACGGAACAGGATGCGGTCGTAGGGCTCCTGCTGGAGGCGGTTGAAGGCAAAGAAGTCCGAGCGCACGGTTTGGCCGAAGACGCCTGGCTGGTCGAACGAGAGGCCGTCGCCGTAGATGCTCGGCTGGTTCAAAGTTTCTTGAAGTTCTAGATCAAAGCCACCCCATACCTTTTTGGTTCGATTGAAGACAACCTTGGTCATGCTCAGGGTCATCGCGCTGAAGCCCATGGCCGGCGCCGCGCTATCCTCGCTGTCGGGCAGACGCCGGATCACCAGCACGATAGGATTGAGATCGAAGATCTCCTCGACCAGGACGATCGGATCGTCCGTTGTGCCGCTGCCGCTCACCGAGACCAAACGGAAGCCGCCCTGTTCGTCGCTGAAGGAAAAGCCGCCGGTTTCCAAGGGCTCGGCCGCCGCCTGGCCGCCTGGCGCCAAGGCGATCAGCGCACCGAGCATAAGGGCGCCAAGCCCGGCGCCGAGATGGGATTTCATCATGAAAAGGCCTGTCCCGCTCCCGTTCAGTCGCTCCCCCGGGGATGACTAGACCACGTTACGAGCCGCGACGCGAGCACTCTGGGCAAATGTCCTGACAGCGAGTAGCATTCCTGCTGCTCGCACCGGTGGGAGTGGACCATGGTTCTATCGCTTTTCCAACGGCTTGCCGCGCCGGCCGCGGCGCTGGCGCTCCTGTTGGTGCCGTCCCTGGCCCAGGCCTGTCGATGCCTGCCTTTCGAGTCGACTCTGAACGCCTACGAGGAGGCCGACCGAGTGTTTTCCGGCGAAGTGCTGGAGGTGGCCTCGCCCGAGGCGGATCATTTCTATGTGCGCGTGGTGCTGGACGAGCGGCGCGCCTGGAAGGGCGGCGATGCCGACGGCGAGGTAGTGATCCTGACCACCAGCAGTCCGGCGGCTTGTGGCGTCACCTTCCGCCACGGCGTGATCTATCTGATTTTCGCCTACGACGAAGGCGAGTACCTAACCACCAACACCTGCTCGGGCACGGTGCCGCTGGCCGACGGCCTCAAGGAGGCCAAGGACCTGGACGAAATCGTCGCGGGGCAGGGAACAAACTAACTAGAACCTTGGCGCCCCGTCGCCGCCGCCACGCCGTCGGCCCCGGCGACGGCCGCGCCCGGCGCTTGGCTCGGGCAGATCGCCGAGCGGGTTCTCGCCCTGTTGCTCGGCGCCGGCGGAGACGCTGCCCAGGGTGGCGACCACGCTTTTCATGGTCGGTTTGGGCCCAGCCGGGCGGCTTTCCAAGGCCTCGCGCATGATCGCGACGTGGTCGGCCGTGGTGCCGCAGCAGCCGCCGATGATGCGCACGCCCAGATCCCGGGCCAGGCATGCATACTCTGCCATCAGCTCGGGCGTGCCGGAATAGCGGATCTCGCCGTCGACGTATTCCGGGATGCCGCAATTGCTTTTGGCGATCAATACCGTGTCGTCGCGCGCGCTTTCGGCCATGCCGATCAGCACCGCCATCAGCTCGCCTGGCCCGGTGCCGCAGTTGCCGCCGACCGCGAGCGGCCGGGGCGTAAAGCCCTCGGCCAGCCCGACCGCTTGGCCGGCGGTGACTCCCATCATGGTGCGGCCATTGGTGTCGAAGCTCATGGTGGTGGCGAGCGGTAAGCCGAGCCGGCCGGCGCCCTCGACGGCGGCGCCGAGCTCTTCGACCGAGGACATGGTCTCGATCCATAGCACGTCGGCGCCGCCCTCGGCCAAGCCCCGGGCCTGCTCCTCGAATGCCGCCGCGGCGTCCTCGATGGAGAGTGGCCCAAGCGGCACCAGGATCTCTCCGGTCGGACCCACGGAGCCGGCGACCACCACCTCGCGGCCGCTGGCATCGGCGGATTCCCGGGCGATCTCGGCGGCCCGGCGGTTGAGCTCGACGACCCGGCCCTGGGCCTGGTGCAGCTTGAGGCGGTGGCGGGTCCCGCCGAAGGAGTTGGTCAGGATGATGTCCGAGCCGGCCGCGACAAAGCCGTCGTGCAGCGCGCGCACCCGCTCCGGATGCTCGACGTTCCACAGCTCCGGCGCGTCGCCGGTTTGCAGGCCCGCGGCAAAGAAGTTGGTGCCGGTCGCGCCGTCGGCCAGAAGCCAAGGACGCTCGGCGAGCAAGCGGCTCAGAAGGTCGGTCATGGGCGGGTCGCTTCGTTATTAGGAGGCGTCATGTTGCGGTGCAATATGATACCTCCGAACAGAGTGGGTCAAGCACCACCAGGCCTAGAGCAAAAGCCCTAAGAGGCGCTGAATGTCTAGCGCCCCGCCGGTCAGGGGAGATTTCTGTCAGATATCGAGCGTCCGCCGATCTCCGGTGTCCCGCTGATCCTGCTGCCATCCGGCGAGATGGTGCCTCAGGCGTCGGCACGATCGGGAATCGGCACCTGGGTGCGCCCCTGGGCCCGTTGGGGCAGGCCGTCGGCGATCTCGTAGTAATCGCCTTTGTCGGCCACGAAGATGTGCTCGGCCAGCTCCAGACCGCTCGGCTGGTCGAGCGAGCCGGCGAAGATCGAGACCTTGTCGCCGCCCACCGGGTCCCAAAAGAGGTGGCTGCCGCAGATCTTGCAAAAGGCCCGGCGCGCCGTCTCGGAAGCCTGGAACCAGGTGATCGCCCCGTCGCCCTCAATGGTCAGGTCGGCCCGGTGGGCTTGGGTCGCCGCCACGTGATGGCCGCTGGTACGCCGGCACTGGCCGCAGTGGCAGGCGACCACCGGCCGCAAGGGGCCGGCGACCCGATATCGCACCGCACCGCAGAGGCAACCGCCGTGGTGGTCTTGGCTGGTATCTTGGGGCATGCTGTATCCTCCGGAATGGTGGCAGGTGAGAGCCAAGACGCTACTTCACCCGCGCCGCTGCGTGGCGGCGCTGATGCGCCTTTCCCTGTCGCCAAGACGACAGAGCGGCGGGGATCGGCGGTGCGAAGTATCGCCACGACCTTACTGGGAGGATTGCAGATGTCGACAGAAGCGGCGCGCGCGGCCGGGCGGCGGGAAGGCCGGCGTGGGCGAGGCGAATCCGGCGGCGCCGATGCCCGGCGCGCCTTGCGGCGGGGCGGCAAGACGGTGAAGAACCGCTTTATCACCCGCGTCATTCCGGCCTATCGGCCCCTGAGCGATGAAGCGATCGAGCTGATCGAGCACAACGCCGATACCGTGCTTGAGGAGATCGGCATCGAGTTCCACGACGAGGAGGCGCTCGCCGCCTGGCGCGAGGCCGGTGCCGATGTGGATGGCCAGCGGGTGCGCTTTCCCCGTGGGCTGCCGCGCTCCATCATCCAGGCCACCGCGCCTAAGGAATTCACCCAGCACGCCCGCAATCCGGAGCGTTCGGTCCAAATCGGCGGCGACAACACGGTTTTCGCGCCGGTTTACGGGCCGCCCTTCGTCAGCGACATCGAGAACGGGCGGCGCTACGCCACGATCGAGGATTTCCAGAACTTCGTGAAGATGGCCTACATGGCGCCATCTTTGCACCATTCGGGTGGCACGGTTTGCGAGCCGGTCGACATCCCGGTCAACAAGCGTCACCTGGACATGGTCTATAGCCACCTGCGCTACTCGGACCTGCCGTTCATGGGCTCTGTAACCGCGCCCGAGCGGGCAGAGGACTCTGTGGCGCTGGCCAAGATTGTGTTCGGCGACCAGTTCGTCGAAGACAACACGGTGATGATCAATCTGATCAACGCCAACTCGCCCATGGTCTTCGACGAGACCATGCTTGGCGCGCTCAGAGTCTATGCCCGGCACAACCAGGCGACCATCGTCACGCCCTTTATCCTGTCCGGCGCCATGGCGCCGGTGACCCCGGTCGGCGTGATGACCCAGACCTTGGCCGAAGCGCTCGCCGGCGTGGCTTACACCCAGTTGGTCAAGCCCGGCGCGCCGGTCGTCATGGGCAGCTTTGCGAGCTCGATATCCATGCAGTCGGGCGCGCCCACCTTCGGCACGCCGGAGCCGGCGCTGGTGCTTTACGGCATGGCCGAGCTGGCCCGGCGCCTGGGCGTTCCTTTCCGCTCCGGCGGCTCGCTCTGCGGGTCCAAGGTGCCCGACGCCCAGGCCGCCCACGAGAGCACGCAGACCCTGGTGCCGACGGTCATGGCCGGGGTTAACTTCGTGCTCCACGCCGCCGGCTGGCTGGAGGGTGGCCTGGTCTCGAGCTACGAGAAGTTCATCATCGACGCCGACCAGTTGGGTATGATGCAGACGCTCGCCAAGGGCTACGACATCAGCGAGAACGGTCAGGCGATGGACGCGATCCGCGAGGTCGGGCCGGGCAGCCATTTCCTGGGCTGCGCCCACACCCAGGCCAACTTCGAGACCGCCTTCTATCGCTCGAACGTGGCCGACAATAACTCCTTTGAGCAGTGGCTGGCCGAGGGCAGCCGGGACGCCTACCAGCGCGCCAACGGGCTCTACAAGGCCATGCTGCACGCCTACGAGGCCCCGGCGATCGATCCGGGCGCCGACGAAGCGTTGCTGGCCTTCATCAAGGAGAAGAAGGACTCTATGCCCGACGCCTTTAGTTGAGCGCGCGGCCCTTTTGCCCTGTTCGAAGGATTGAAGCTCCGCCTTGCCGGGGCTTCTTCCTTTTGGCGCCCGCAAGACGCTTGCGTGCTTTACACATTCTTTGCCATGTGATTCTTACCATGACGCGCCGTCGGCGAAGGTCGCCGGGCGTGCCTTTTGCTGGTGCGAGACCGTCTTGAGCATGATCGACCCCGAAGACAACACTGGCCGGCGTGGCGCTCTGCCGCTGTGCCTGGCGGTCGTGATTCTCGCCTCGATGGCGGTCTATCTGGTGACCAGCGTGGCCTTCTGGGGCGATATCGACAAGATCATCACCTATGCGGAAAAAGCCATGAAGCTGCTGGGGTAGGGCAGGTGGGAGTGGCCGCTTGGATCGTCTTTCTGCTGATCTGCTTTGCGCTGTCGACCGCCACGGCCTTTCTGGCGGCCGAGCCGAAGATCGACGGGCCCGGAGCTGACCCTGCACGAGCGGCAAGCTCACCTCTGGCGAGCTTTCTGGTGGTCTGGTTCGTGCTGTTCTTCTCTTTCTTCTACCTGCCGCAGTTTCTGCTGGGGCTGCTCGAGCAAGCGACCGGTGCCCCTCAAGTCTTCGGGTTGCCTTTGATTTTGGCGCTGCTTGTGGTGGGCCTGCCGGCCTTACTGCTGTGTTGGCGGGAGCGCGGGAACCTTGCCGAGAACCGCCGCGACCTTAGCGCGGTCTCCGGCCGCGCCAGCCTTGCGCGCTATTGGGCGAAGCAGCCACTGGAATGCCTTCTGCTGGCGTTGGTCGCCGCCATGTCGGTTTACAACATTGCGCTCAGGAGCTTCGGTCTGCCAGGCGGCTTCGAGAGTCAAGCCTACGTGTTGCCTAATTCCCTCTACCTGGTGATGACCGGCTCGCTCCAGCCTTGGTCCGACGGCGCGACCCATACCTATCCCGCCAATCAGGCGATCTACAACGCGGTCTTCCTTAGGCTGTTGCCCGAAGGCATGGTCTCGGTCGTCAATCCACCGTTTCTCGTGCCCCTGATCGCATCGGTCTACGCCATGGCGCGGGCCCTGGGCGCGGGCACCCGTGCGAGCCTTCTGGCCGCTGTCGGCATCGTATCGGTACCGCTAGTCGGCAAGCAGGCCTTCGGCAACTACACCGACATTGCCGGCACAGCCTTCATCACGGCGGCGATCTATCTGGTACTGGCCCGGCCGGCCTTGCGGATCTCGTGCCTCTTTGTGGCCGGCCTTTCCGCCGGTCTGGCCTTCGGCTTCAAGTCTTTGCACCTGGTGTCGATTGTTTTTCTCTGTGCTGCCTTGGTGGTGCAGGAGGTTTTCTGGCGCGGCGGCCCGGGGACCGAGCCCGCGGTCTCGCGGATCCCCCGCGCGCTGGTCGTCTTTGGATTGGGCGTTCTCCTGACCAGCGGCTTTTGGCTACTTCGCAACTATGTGAACTACGGGAACCCGGTCTACCCCGCCGAGCTGCCACTGATGGGCGACCTCTTTGGCTGGCGGGGGGCGCTCGACGCCGACCTTACCGGCCAATCGGCGACTCAATTCAATTGGGTCAAGAGCGTCGCCGGCTGGCTGGTCTATCCCTGGGTCGAGTGGCACTACAACGATCAAGGCTACAGCGGGCGCTCCGGCCTGGGCATCTTCTTCGCGGCGCTGTTCCCTGCGAGCCTCTTGGCCACCGGGGTCGCGGTCTTCAAAGGGGCCTTTGGCCCTAGCCAGGCAACGGCCGACGGTTACGCGGCGGTTTGGCCGCGAATCCTGCTGCATCTGGCAGGCGCGGCTTTCGTGATCATGGCCTGGTGGGTCGCCGACAATCGCCAGCCGCGTTACGCCGTGGCCAGCATGGCCTTCCTGTTCCCGGTCTTCGCTTGGACCTTGTCCCAGCTCGCCGGCCGCGCCGGGCAGGTGGTGAACGTCTGCCTTGCCGTCGCCATCGCGGCGACCTTCGGCCTTTATCTCTCCAGTCAATCGATCCGCTTTGTTTCGAAGAGCGTGCTTGTGCCGAGCCGGGAACGCCATTCCATGTACGAATACCCCCAGGCGATCGACCACCTACCGGCTGGCGCGAAAATCATCAATCTGACCAACCGGGCAGGCAACTATAAGCTCTTTGGCCAGGGCCTCAGCAATCAGGTGGTCGCCTACGTGGACGCGGTCCGTCTTCTTGCGCCGGACTATCCGGCCGAGAAGAGGACGCTTAGCACGCCCACCGAGCTGGGCGAGATCAACCTGTGCCGGCCAGAGGTTCGCGATTCGGGCGCGACCCATCTCTATGCTCATGGCAACGTCACGATCGCCGACTGCGATGAGATGCGGTTGGTCGAGGTGGACCGCCTGGCGGTCAACAAGGTCAACAACAAGCCGCTGCCGAACCCGCGCATTCTCTACGCCATCGACAAAGCGGCGAACTGAAAAGTTGGATCAGCTTCCTGTCCGTGCGAAGCGGAACAGCTTGCGCCCGCTCTCGGTCACTTGGGTTGCCGAGACGATGTCGGCGACCTCCGAAAGATAGTTGGCGAAAGCGTCTTCGGTGTAATCGGTGAAGATGTCCTTGCGCAGGCTCAGAAGCTTTTGAACCATGGCATCTTGCTTGGGCACGAACTCGATCACGCCAGTGGGCGCCAAGCCGACGATCCAACTCACCAGGCTGCGCAGGGGGATGTTGCGGGTGATCGCCAGGTGGTGCACGAAGGCCAGCGCCAGCACCCCATCGGCGGTCGCGCGCTCGGCCAGGCCCATGCGCTCGCTCGCACCCCAGCCCTGGCCGGAGGTCGGGTTCGCGGCGTCGAGAAAGAGTGGCAACAGGTTGAGATTCTCGGCCTCGCTCCTCAGGAACGCGCCATCAAGGGCGTCCTGATCAAAATCGAAGCCGATCGCAGTCTCGGCGCCCGCCTCCAGCGCGATCTTTGAGTAGTCGCCGGTGTTGCAGCCCAGATCCCAGATCATGTGTGGTTTCACGTCGGCGGCATAGTCTGCGATCAACCTGGCTTTGGCCTCGGATTCGGCCGTTTGGTAGCTGTGCGAGGTCGCGTAATCGGCCCACACGGTCTTGTCCGCCCCGCGTGGCTCCAGCTTGGCGATCCACTGCCTAAGCTTGGTCAACATGCCGGTCAGGGAGGCGCGGGGCAGGCCGACCTTGCGGGCTTCGGGCGCGCTTGACTTAGAATCGGCCTGTTGCGCCGAGGCCTGGAACTTCGCTTGCAGGAGCACGTGGGCGAAGACCTGCCACGACAGCTTGCGCCGCAAGGGGATCATGCGGTTGAGGTCCTGGGTCGTGATGCCCTCCTGGGCGCCCCGGTACCAGGCGTTGTGGGGCACGCCCAACACAGAGCGGAGCAACAGCGGATTGAGGAACTGCTCGCAGAACTGCCGGTGGCCGGCCCAGATATCGCCGTCCCGGTAGGGCACGAACGACAGGCGGTCGATGAAGACCGGCTTAGCGCCTTGGAATTGAATGTTGTAGGCCGAGGCGTCGGATAGCGCGACGTCGTACTGCAGGGCGAGTAGCTGGATATCCAAATGCAAAAGCGCAGCGGCCTTGAGGGCTCTAAAGGGCCACTCGTAGGGATAGGAAATGAGCTCGATCTTGGGATGCTCGAGCAGGTAGGTCGGCTGGTCGCTGGTCGAGCCAAGCAGGTCCCGGTCGACCTTGGTGGCTGCTAGGCACCAGCCGCGGGCCACCAGCTCTTCGATCAGGCCGCTCGCCTCGACCTTATCGAAGTCCTCCGCCACCGCGGGATTGACCGTGCGATAGACCCGGTTGCCGTGGTGGAACACATGACCGCCCGGATCCCTGAAGGATCCGGGGTCAAGGACCGCTTGATTCATGTTTACTGTTCGTTCTCGACGTCAATCGAGGGGGTCGGCTCCGGCTTGGCCCCGAAAAAGGACTTGATCTTCGCCCAATAGAGCTTGGCGGCAATCATCGCGCCGGCGATTCCGCCGAGCAGCGCTTGCAAAATAATGCTGCCGGTGCCCGGGTCGAGATATGCATAGGCCGGACTCGTGCCCATAAGCAGCACGATTCCGACCATCGTCACCAAGAAGGACTTGGCCATCGAACGCTCCTTGACTGCTTGTTCAGAGCCATATTCTGGCTGTGTTATCATTAAATTAGACCTAATGAAACGGTTAGGTTGCATCCCGCAGGTTAAAAATCGACCATCGCGACCGCTACGCCCCGACCGCCGCGCTAACCGGCGAACGCACGTGGACCGCACCTTCGAAACCCCCTTCGCCAACCAGCACGGCTTGGGGGTTGGCGTAGTGGTTGGGCAGCAGGGCGGCGTCGCAGCGCACGGCCGGGCGCTCGGCCGCGATACTGGCCAGCACCTCGGCGCCGAGCCGGCCGTCGACTTCGACCCGCGGGCTGCCGTCCAGGTTGAGGCGCGGTTGGTGAATGGCAGCCTCCAGGTCCAGGCCCTGGTCGCCCAGGAATGCGGCGATCTGAAACACCGCCGGCAGAATGCGCCGGCCGCCCGAGGCCCCGAGCGCGAACCAAGGTTTTCCCCCCCGGGTCGCGATCAGCGGGCAGATGTTGCACAGCGGCGGCTGGTTCGGCGCGATGGAATTGGGCCGACCGGGCCTGGGGTCGAACCACATGATGCCGTTGTTCATCAGCACGCCGCTCTCGGGCAGCAGAACGTTGGAGCCGAACAGCGAGAGCAGTGTATTGGTCAGCGAGACCATGTTGCCGTCGCGGTCGACCACCGAAAGGTGGGTGGTCGAGCCTTGACCGGCCTGGTCGCCGTCATGGCCCAGGGTCGCCAAGCGTGTTTCGGTCGCGGCCCCCAAGGCGCTGGCATAGGCGGTGAAGTGCGCGGCACCTGGCAGGCCGGCCGGCAGAGCGGGCAGCAGCGCGCGGGCCGCCGCGAAGGTCGGCCCAGCGTTCAGGCCGCTCAGCACATGAAGCTCGCCATCAGCGCAGGGCAGGGCCTGGGGCGACCGCACCCGGGCCTGGTAAGACTGGAGATCCTCAAGGCTCAGCACGCCGCCCAAGGCCGCCACCTCACGCGCGATCGAGCGGGCGATCTCGCCGTCGTAAAAGTCGCGCGCGCCGGCAGCCGCCAGGCGCTCCAGGGTTGCGCCCAATTGGCCCAAGGGCAAGGTGGTCATGCCGTACTCGGCGGCGACCGGCGGTAGACCGTCCGGCAAGTAGGTGGCGGCCGCTTCGGGGTAGAGCTCAAGCTCGCGCGCCTCGCCGGCGATTTTGAGGGTCGTCCACCAGTCGACCGGGTGGCCCTGATGGGCCAGCGCGATGGCCGGCGCCAACAGTTCGGCCCACGGCAGGCGCCCGAAGCGGTCGTGGGCCAGGCCGAAGCCGGCGACCGTGCCCGGCACGCCGATCGAAAGGGGGCCGTGGAGGTTGCGTTGGCCCTCGACCAGGGGCCAGCCAAAGAGATCGTCGTCGGCGCCGCCGGGAGCGAGCGGAAAGGCGGCTGGGTCGAGCGCGGCCGGCGAGCGGGTGCCGAAGTCGACCGCGTGAACTTGCCCCTCGGCGGCGCTGTAGACCAGCATGTAGCCGCAGCCGCCCAGGCCGCTCATCCAAGGCTCGACCACGCCGAGCGCGAAGCCGGTGGCGAGCGCCGCGTCCACCGCGTTGCCGCCGGCCCGCAGGATCTCGGCGCCGACCTCGGCGGCCCGCCAGTTCTGGGCCGCGACGACTCCGTATTCCGATCGCACCACCGGCTTGGTGACCTGCCACTGCTCGCTGAAGCTCTCCACACCGCTCTCCCGGTCTTGATTTTCCGCCTCGGGAGTCTTGCGGCCCTGGGCGGGCGATGTCCAGTCCTCCGTCGCCATGCTAGCCTAGGCCGGGAACAAGAATGGGAGGCGACAAGGTGGCGATCGATTTTGGACCGCGCCCGGCTAATTTGTTGGACGAGGCGGCGCTGGCGCCCTGGCGGGAGATCCCCTCTTCGATCATCGGCGACGAGGTCAACCGGACCGGGATGCTGGCCGCGGCGATCCGGCCGCTCCATAAGGCCATGGGCTGCGTCGGCCAGGCGCTGACGGTCGACTGCATGGTCGGCGACAACGCCGCCTTGCACTACGCCCTGACGGCGCTCTGGCCCAGCGCGGTGATCGTCGCCGATGGCCGGGGCCATGAAGACACGGCGATCTGGGGCGGCATCCTGCACAGCTGCGCCCAGCGCCAGGGTGCCGGCGGCGTGATCCTCGACGGTGCCATGCGGGATTCGGCCGAGGTCGCAGGCTCAGGTTTGGCCGCCTACTGCCGGGCGATCTGCGCGCGCGGCCCCCACAAGGGATGGGGCGGCGCGATCAACCGCCCGATCCAATGTGGCGGCGTGGCGATTTCGCCGGGCGATCTGATCGTCGCCGACCAGGACGGCATCGCCGTCGTGCGCCCGGATCAGATGGACGGGCTGCTGGAGCGTTGCCGGGCCAGGCTGGCAAAGGAGGAAGAGATCCTCGGACGGATCGCCGCCGGCGAGCTGACGGTCGACATCATGGGCTTTCCGCCGGCGGAGAAAATCGGGCGCTAAGCCTCGACTACCTCGAGCCCATACTCCCCGGCCGCGTCTTCCAGCCACAGCCAGAGGAACTCGGCGTAGGAGCGCAACACGTAAATGTCGTAGACCGGCCCGTCGCTCATTTGGTGGAGCGCGATCGGCACCTTGCCGATCAAGCTGCGCGCACATTGGCCAGCCTGAAACAGGCTCGGATGGAGGTCCAGCGGGCAGCCCTTGGCGAGCAAGGCGCGGGCCTTGGGGCCGGAGATCCGGATGCAGGTGCGGCTCTCACCAATCTCGGTGACCCCGGCCTTGAGCTTGGCCAGCGAGGCGGCCAGCGAACCCGCCTGGACCGAGTCCTCTGCGGCGACCACCCACCACTGATCGGGCGCCATCCAGAGTGCGCTGACATCGTCGGCGCCGGCCGCGGTGTTGGCCTCGAGCGGCAGGGCGAAGCCGAGCTTCTTCTCCGCCGCCTTCAAGAATGTCTTGTTGTCCGGCTTGGCGCGCAGGTCGACGATAACCGGAAAGGCCCGCTCGCCCATGGTGACTCCGGCCGGTCCGTCGCTTTCGGCCCGGGCCCGCCCGACCAGGCCGCGCTCGGCCAGGGGGCTGCGTCTCAGATAGGACTCAGGCACGTAGACGCTCTCCTTCCGGATCGATGAAGACGGGGCTGGCGATGCGGCAGGCGATGGTTTTGCCGCTGGCCAGGGGCGCGTGCAGCAACTGGTCCATCTTGTCTTGGCCACCCTTGATCAGCGCCAGCGCGATCGAGCGGCCCAGGTTCGGGCTGTAGTAGCTCGAGGTGACGTGGCCGACCATGGGCATCGGCGGGGCCTCGAGCGCGGTCTCGACCAGTTGGGCGCCCTCGGGCAGCACCTCGTTCGGGTCCTCGGTCAAGAGCCCGACCAGTTGCTTGCGGTCGGTCTTGACCATGTCGCTGCGGGAAAGCGAACGCTTGCCGATGAAGTCCTTGGTCTTGGAGAGGATCCAGTTCATGCCCAGATCGATCGGCGTGACCGAGCCATCGGTCTCTTGCCCGACGATGATGTAGCCCTTCTCGGCGCGCAGCACGTGCATGGCCTCGGTGCCGTAGGGCGTGATCGCGTACTTCTCGCCGGCCATCATGACCGCCTGCCATACAGCCAGGCCGTAGGACGAGGGCACGTTGATCTCGAAGGCGCACTCGCCGGTGAAGGAAATCCGGAAGACCCGCGCCGGGACCCCGGCCACCGTGCCCTCGGTGAAGGACATATGGGGCAAGCCTTCGGGCGAAAGGTCAATGTCCTGGGTCAGCTCGGCCATGAGCTTGCGGGCGTTGGGCCCGGCGACCGAGATCGTCGCGTACTGCTCGGTGACGCTGGTGCAGGTGACGTCCAGCTCGGGCCACTCGGTCTGAAGCCATTCCTCCAGATGGCCCAGCACGGCGGCGGCATTCCCGGTTGTCGTGGTCATTAGGAAGTGGTGTTCGCCCAGGCGGGCGGTGACCCCGTCGTCCGACACCATGCCGTTCTCGCCCAGCATCAGGCCGTAGCGGCAGCGGCCCACGGCGAGCTTGGACCAGGCGTTGGTGTAAACCCGGTTGAGCAAGGTCGCCGCGTCCTTGCCCTTGATATCGATCTTGCCCAGGGTCGAGGCGTCGAGCACGCCGAGCGATTGGCGGACCGCCTTGACCTCTCGGTTGACCGCTTCCTCCATGGTCTCGCCGTCCTTGGGGTAGTACCAGGCCCGGCGCCATTGGCCGACATCCTCGAACAGCGCGCCGTGGCGCTCGTGCCAGGCGTGCATCGGGGTCTTGCGCAAGGGATCGAGGAAGTCGCCGACGTCCCGTCCGGCGAAGACGCCGAAGGTGACCGGTGTGTAGGGTGGCCGGAAGGTGGTGACGCCGACCTCGGGCAGGGGCAGGCCGACCTCCTCGGCGACGATGCCGATCGCATTCACGTTGCCGGTCTTGCCCTGATCGGTGCCCATGCCGGTCGTGGTGTAGCGCTTGACGTGCTCGATCGAGCGATAGCCCTCGCGCAGGGCCAGCTTGAGGTCGGCCGCGGTGACGTCATTCTGCTGGTCGACGAAGTGCTTGCCGCCACGCCCCAAGGGCTTGTCCGAGGGCACCAGCCAGAGCCAGCGGCCGGGTAGGAACTCCCGATCCTCGGACTCGAACTTCAGCTTCTTGCGGGTCTTGCGCTTGAAGCCCATCTCCTTGGCGGCGGTTTCGCCGGCCGCCAAGCCCTCGGCGATGCCGGCGCCCAGCCCGAAGGTGCCGTTGCAAGCGCCGACCGAGGCGCAGGCCTGACTCGCTTTGTCGGGCCGGAAGCAGCCCTGTTCCTCGTCCCACTTCAGGGTGCCCTTGACCTGGGAGAAGAGGTGCACGGTCGGGCTCCAGCCGCCCGAGCTGGCGATGAAGTCGCAGTCGATCGGCTCGACCCGGCCGTGGACCTCGCGTCCGCCCGCCTTCAAGGGCGCCACGTGGACCTTGCGCACCCGCTTGTCGCCCTCGGTGGCGATGACCGCGTGATCGCCCAGGATCTTCAGCCCCGCGGCGCGCGCCTCGTCGGTCAGCGGCCCTTCGGGCGCATCGCGCAGGTCGATCACCGCCGGCACCTCGATGCCCGCCTGCTTGAGGGCAAGCGCGGCGCCGTAGCCGCTGTCGTTGTTCGTGAAGACGACGCCGCGCCGGCCGGGCATGACGCCGTAGCGTTTCAGATAGGTCTGGCAGGCGCTGGCGCTCATGATGCCGGGGCGGTCGTTGTCCCGGAACACCAGCGAGCGCTCGATCGCGCCGGTCGCCAGCACGACCCGCCCGGCACGCACCTTCCAAAGGCGCTGGCGGGGCAGGCCCTCGGGCCGGTCGTCGTGGCTCAGGTGGTCGGTGACCTTCTCCAAAAGGCCCAGGTAGTTGTGGGAGAAATAGCCATAGACGTTGGTGCGCGGCAGGATCCGCACCTCGGGGCACCTGCCGATTTCCATCAGGGTGTCGGCGACCCAGTCGAGCGCCGGTTTGCCGTCGATGGTCTCGTCGTGCGCGGCCAGAAGGCTGCCGCCAAGCTGAAAGTCCTGCTCGGCCAGGATCACCCGGGCGCCGCTCTGGCCGGCGGCGAGCGCCGCCGCGAGGCCCGCAGGTCCGCTGCCGACCACCAGCACGTCGCAGTGGGCGAAAGTCTTGTCGTAGCGGTCCGGGTCCGGGCTACGGGGCGACTCGCCGAGGCCCGCGGCCTTGCGGATGAAATGCTCGTAGGTCATCCACATGGAAGCCGGGCCCATGAATGTCTTGTAGTAGAATCCGGCCGGCAGCACCCGCGAGGCCAGGTTGTTGACCGCGCCCACATCGAACTCGAGCGCCGGCCAATGGTTCTGGGTGTGGGCCTCCAGGCCCTCGACCAGCTCGACCTGGGTCGCGCGGTGGTTCGGGTCGGTGCGCGGATCGCGGCCGAGCTGGACCAGGGCGTTGGCCTCCTCGGCGCCGGCCGACATGATGCCGCGCGGCCGGTGATACTTGAAGGAGCGGCCGACAAAGTGCACCCCGTTGGCAAGCAGGGCAGACGCCAGGGTGTCGCCCACGAAGCCCTTCATGTCTCGGTCGTTGAAGCGGAACCACAAGGGGTGCTGCCGGTCGATGTGACCGCCGTCGGGCAGGCGATAGGCTTGGGGCATAGGGGTGCCGCCCTCCTAAACGTAGGTCTTGTTGGCGATCTTGGGCGGACTCTCGCCCATCTTGTAGACCGCCAGGATCTCGTCGGTAACCGTGTCGCGCAACAGGTTGAACCAGCGCCCGCAGCCGTGGGTATGGACCCAGCGCTCGGCCAGGACGCCCTTGGTGTTGTCCTTCATGAAGAGGTACTGGGCCCACTCCTCGTCGCTCAAGGCGGCCGGGTCCTCGGGCCGCGCGATGTGGGCTTCGGCGCCATAGGAGAACTCGATCTCGGCGCGCGCACCGCAGTAGGGGCAGGGGATCAGCAGCATGATGTCTCTTCCTTGGCGCCGGTCAGTGGGCGACCGCGGCCGCGCCGTGCTCATCGATCAGATAACCGGTCGTGAAGCGGTCCAGCTTGTAGCCTTCGTTGAGCTTGTGGGGCTGATCGTTGGCGATGGTGTGGGCGAACACCCAGCCCGAGCCGGGGGTCGCCTTGAAACCGCCGGTACCCCAGCCGCAGTTGATGTACATGCCGTCAACCGGCGTTTTGGAAATGATCGGGCTGGCGTCCGGGCAGGTGTCGACGATGCCGCCCCATTGGCGCAGCATGCGCATCCGCCGGAACAGCGGGAACATCTCGCAAATCGCCCCCATGGTCTCCTCGCTGACGTGCAGCGAGCCGCGCTGGTTGTAGCCGATGTAATGGTCGACGCCGGCGCCGATCACCAACTCGCCCTTGTCCGACTGGCTGACGTAGGCGTGCACGGCGCCCGACATGACGACGCAGTGGATGACCGGCTTGATCGGCTCAGAGACCAGGGCCTGAAGCGGCATGGAGTGCACCGGCAGGCGGAAGCCAGCCATGCCGGCCAGCACGCTGGAATGGCCGGCGACCACGATGCCGACCTTCTTGGCCTTGATCGTGCCCTTGCCGGTCTCGACCCCGGTGACCCGACCGTCCTCGATCTGAAAGCCGGTGACAGGGCAGTTCTGAATGATGTCCACGCCCCGGGCGTCGGCGCCGCGGGCATAGCCCCAGGCGACCGCGTCGTGGCGCGCCGTGCCGCCGCGCCGCTGCAGGGACGCGCCCAGCACCGGATAGCGGCCGCCGGCGCGCAGATCGATCACCGGGCAGAAGGCTTTCACCTGCTGGGGCGTCAGGAACTCGGAATCGATGCCGTTGAGACGATTGGCGTTGACCCGGCGGCTGACCTCGCGCAGGTCGTGCTGATTGTGGGCCAGGTTCATGACCCCGCGCTGGGAGAACATGACATTGTAGTTAAGGTCCTGGCTCAGGCCCTCCCACAGCTTCATCGCATGTTCGTAGAGCCCGGCGCTTTCGTCCCACAGATAGTTGGAGCGCACGATCGTGGTGTTGCGGCCGGTGTTGCCGCCGCCGATCCAGCCACGCTCGATCACCGCGACGTCGGTGATACCGTGCTCCTTGGCCAGATAGTAGGCGGTCGCGAGGCCGTGGCCGCCGCCGCCGATGATGACCACGTCGTAGGCCGCCTTGGGCTCGGGCGAGCGCCAGACAGACGGCCAGTTTTCGTGGTAACTCAACGCGTTGCGCGCCAAGCTTAAGAACGAATAGCGTTCCGCCATGGAGCCTCGGCCTTCCCCCGATCTGTGCTGTCCGAAAGCGCTTTATGACCGCACCGGACAGGCCCTGCAAGCACCTTAGCAGGTCGCCGCAGGACGGCACAAACCACTCGATGGTCTAAATTTGGGCTTGCGGGTTAACGGCAGGTATTTTTCTATTAGCGACACTTTCAAAGTTGTGCCAAGATCCTCACAACGGACCTAAAGGTGCTGACTCAAAGCACTGGCAGAGTGGAACGGGAACATGTTTGGCTTTGCGCCCAGGGAACTGCCTCAACGCATCGGCTTCATTCTGGTGCCGCGCTTCTCCATGATCGCCTTTACCGCCGCGGTCGAGCCCCTGCGCCTAGCTAACCGCTCGAGCGGCCAATCCCTTTACACTTGGCAGCTCTATACCACCGACGGCGCGGCTGTGACCGCGTCCAATGGCATCGAGCTGCACCCGCACGGCGATTTGCAGGCCGCGGAGTCCTGCCACACCATGGTGATCTGCAGCGGCCTGGACGTGCAGCGCATCGAGGACAAGAAGCTGCTGTCCTGGCTGCGCCGAATGGACCGCCGGGGCGCCGATCTGGGTGCGCTGTGCACCGGCAGCTACATGCTGGCGCGCGCCGGCCTGCTGGAGGGCTACCGCTGCACCATCCACTGGGAGAACCTGGCCAGCTTCGTCGAGGAGTTCCCCGACATCGAGGTGACCTCGGAGCTGTTCGAGATCGACCGCAGCCGCTTCACCTGTTCGGGCGGCACCGGCGCGATCGACATGATGCTCAACGTCATGGCGGTGCAGCACGGCCACGAGCTGGCCGCGTCGGTCGCCGACCAGTTCATGCACGAGCGCATCCGCGACCAGCACGACCACCAGCGTGTCTCCCTGCCGGCCCGTCTGGGGGTGCGCCACCCGAAGCTTCTGGCGGTCATCGAGCTGATGGAGCAGAACCTGGAAGAGCCCTTGTCGCGGGTCGATCTGGCCAAGGACGCCAGCCTCTCGACCCGCCAGCTCGAGCGACTGTTCCGCAAGTATCTGAAGCGCTCGCCGGCGCGCTACTATCTGGAGCTCCGGCTCAATAAGGCGCGGCTTCTGTTGTTGCAGACCGACATGTCGGTGATCGACGTGGCGCTTGCCTGCGGCTTCGTCTCGGCGTCCCACTTCTCCAAATGCTACAGGGACTTTTTTGGCCGCACCCCCAGAAAGGAGCGGGGCCTGCCGGCGACCGCCGCCAACGGCGCGACGGGCGAGCCAGTACCGGCGGCCGGCTAATCACATTCCCGTGGGTCTCGATTAGGTCTCTTCCCGCTCGCCTATGATGGCGCCATGCGGCGCTTTATCGTCCTTCTGTTTCTGATCCAGCTTGGTGTCTTGCCGAGCCTTGCATTGGCCCAGGAGCAACCCGTCATGCTGCGCCTACAGCTCGCGGTCTGCGAAGCCCTGCAACCCGGCTTCCCGAGCGAGCGCCTGGCGACCGGGCGGGTCACGGTCGACGGCGTCACCGAGGAGACCCGCTGGCCGACCGTGCCGATTTCCCTGCCCGAGAGTCTGGCCGCGCGGGCCGGATTGGCGGGCGACGCTATCGTCTCGACCAGTGTCGAGCAGGGTGAAGTCCTGGCCAACGGCGCACCGCTGACGCCCGAGGGCCGGGCCCTGCTCAGCGACCTCTGCGCCCAATTGGCGCAGCGGACGGGTACTGAATGAGTCACATCCGACTTACTTTGCAAAGACGCTCAGGAAGCGCCAGATCTCTTCCGCGCTCTCGATGTCCTGATTGCGGGGACCGAAGCGCTCGGTCCAGCGCGCGGGCCCAGGCGTGAAGCTTGGCGCCTGATGGCCGCCACCCTCGATGCGCAGTAGCTTGACGCTGTCCGGTGTCGCGCAGCCGGTCCAAGTGACCGCACGCACGCGGCTGCTGTCTTCCACGACGCGGTCGGCCATCAGAGTCCAGCTCTGAGCATCGCAGCCGTGAAGCTTGCGCCATAGCTCCATGGTTTCGGGTATCGAGACTTCGCGTCCGCCCGAGAAGAGCCAGCCGTCATAAGGCAGAATCGGGTCTCTGGTGCCGGCAATGACCAGAATCGGCGGCACGAAGTCCGGAGCACAGCTATCGTAATGTGGCTGATGCATGGACCCGGCGATCGGCACGGCGGCGGCGAAGACGCCTGGCCCGTCGAGGCAAAGCAGGCGGTAGGACAAGATTGCGCCGTCGGAGAACCCGGTCAGGTAGATCCTGTTCGGGTCGGCAATCCCTTTAGCGACCATATCGGCCACGAGGCCATGGATATAGCCCACGTCGTCGGCCGGCTCGCCGCTTTCCAGCGTGGTGTCCTTCAGTCCCGGGAAGAGATTCCATTGACCGTGCAGGGCGACCGGATAGAGGGTGACGAAACCCTCCCGTTGGGCAATCTCGTCGAGTTTTGCCCAGAGGTGTTCGGCAAGCCGGTGAGATCCGCGGACCGCTTCGCCCTTGCCGCTATAGCCGTGCAGCGCGACGACCAGGGGGCGTGGCGCGTTTTCGACCGGCTTGTCATTGTGGATGTAGTAGGCGCGCTCCGTCTCCTGGTGGAGAAAGTTTCGCTTCTCAAGCGCCGCGGCCGGGCCGGATGGCGCGAGCCCGAGCAGGAGACACAGCGTAAGCGCGAGGCGTTTTGTCATCCGACGTGAGTCTATTACTTAGAATCTGCAATCTGAAGTGTAGCGAGCCTACGCGGTTCCGCAAGGCATCCATGGGGGACCCTAGCGCTCGGCCGCCAGCTTGAGGCCGAAGCCGACGAAGAGCGCGCCGGCGGCGGCCATCACCCAGCGCTGAGCCCGGCGGTAGGCCCGGGCAACCGGGCCGCTTGCCATGGCCAGCGCGACGATGGCGTACCAGGCGGCGGCGATCGTGACCACGCTGGAGATCACCAAGAGGTCGAACCACAAGGGCGCGGTCGGCGGCACGGCGACTGCGAAGAGGCTGGTGAAGAAAGCGGCCGCCTTGGGGTTGCTGAGATCGACCAGGAGGCCGCGCCGGAAGGCTCGCCAGCCGGCCAAAGGTGGACTGGCGACAGCGGTCGTCGCCGGCCTCTTGCGCGCGCCCCAAATCATTTGGGCGCCCATGTAAACCAAATAGAGCGCCCCCAGGATCTTGACGATCTGGTAGAGCCAGGCGGCGTTGCGGAACAGAAGGCCCAGGCCCAGCAGGCTGGCCGCCGCCCAAATCGTGGTGCCGAACGCGATGCCGGCGACCACCAGGTGGGCCGCGCGCCGGGAGCCGGTCAGCGCCGCGTGGCAGGTCGCGACGAAGTTCGGCCCGGGGCTCACCACGGTAACCAGCCAGATGCCGGCGATGGTCAGGAAACTGGCGGCGAGCGCCGGGTCGAGAGCGAGAGTCATGATGGAATCAGCTTAGCCGAGCTGTCGCACGGCGCCAAGCCGGACATGGATTCCAGATCTTGGCTCCGATAGGCTCCCCGGGCGAAGGAGATGCGAGTGCAACGACGCCCTGCCGATCTAAGCAAGTCCGAGAACCTCGCCCACCAGGTCACCCGGCACTATGGCCACGACGACCTGGAGGTGGGCGTCGCCGCTGCCTTGGCCGCCCATGGAAGCGGACCAGATGGTCTGGGCGATTTCGACGAGCTGCACGTGGGCGGTCGAGACGCAACCCGGTCGCTTGCCGAGAAGCTGCCCCTGGGTGAGGGGCGGCACCTACTCGATGTGGGATCGGGCGTCGGCGGCGCGGCGCGACTGCTCGCGGCCGAGCGCGGCTGGTGGGTCACCGGCATCGATTTGACGGAACCCTACTGCCGGGTGGCGCGGGATCTGACTGCGCAGTCCGGTCTGGCGGAGCGAGCGGGCTTTGTCGTCGGCAACGCCCTCTCGCTTCCCTTCGCCGACGACACCTTTCAAGCCACGACCAGTGTGCATGCCGCGATGAACATCCCCGACAAGGCTGCGCTCTACCGGGAAATCCGGCGCGTGCTATCGCCGAGCGGACGCTTTGCGCTCTATGACCTGCTGCAAGGCCTGGGCGGCGCGACCCGCTTTCCGGTGCCTTGGGCCGATGACGAGGCGACCAGCTTCCTGGTCGGCCCGGAGGCGCTGCGGGCCCATCTGGAAGAAGCCGGTTTCCAGATCCTTGCGTTTGAAAGCCGGGCCGTCGCGGGCAAAGCCTTCTATGAGCGCGCGGCCAAGCCGAGCGATCTGGCGCGGGCCGGTGTGCGGCTCTTCCTGGGGGCCGACTACAAGGGCAAGATGGCCAACCTCAAGCTGAACGTTTTGGAAGAGCGGGTCGTGCCCTGGCTGGTGGTCTGCCAGGCGTGAGCTCAGTTACCACGCGTGGCGTTCCAGCCCTCTGGGCCGAAGACATGGGGCCCGAGCGGCGGGTCGTCCTTGCTGCGCGGGATCACATGGAAGTGGGCGACGTGGCTGTCAACGTCGCCGATTGCCAGCACGTAGGTGCGCTCGGCCCCCTCATCGGCGCAGAGGCGCCCCGAGAGTTCGCTGATCAGCGATCCCATCGCGGCCCATTCCTCGGGCGTCACCTCGCTTAGGCTCGTTCTGTGCTGCACGGACATGACGACCCGGTGGCCGGGAAACTGTGGCTGAGGGAAGGCGATCACCCGCGCCAGGGCGCTCGGATCCTCGCCGAGCGACGGCGCATCGCAGAGTCGGCAGTCGGTCATGCTGGGTTTTCCTCCAAAAGGATCTGCTCGCGCCGGGCAGCTTGCGGCACCGGGCCCGCTGGCCCGAGCTCTTGGGCGTAACGGTGGCCGGAGTAGACCGCGCTGGCGATCAGACCGGGCGCCTCGCAGTCGCCGATCCGGGTCACGCTCTTGAGGCCATTGTCGGGGTTTCTCATCAGGTCGTGATAGAGATCGTCGCGGGGCCTGCGCGCGGTGATCGGTACCACGGCGTCGGCGGGCCGCTCGATCGTTCGGTCCGTGAAGACGCAGGACAGATGTGCGGCCGTGCCGTCGAAGGCCTCGAGTGCGTGGTTGGTGATAAGCTCAACCCCGGCCTCGATCAGGGCGCGGTTGGTCGCCTCCAGTTCGTTGGTCACCCCGGACCAAGTGCCGGCCCGGCCTTTTGCGGTGACCAGGGTGACCGGCCGGCCAAGTGCCCTTAGATGGAGCGCAAGGACCGGGCCCATGTAGTAGTGATCGTCGTCGTAGAGCAGGACCGACCCCTCGGGCGCCCGGCCGGCCATGAGCTCGTCTGGTGAGACCACCCGGTCGTGCTCCCAGCCGTCAAAGGGCGTCTCGCGCCAGCGTCCTATGCCGTCCCTGCGCCAACGGGCGCCGGTCGCGAGCGCCACATGGGGAAAGCCGAAGTCGACGATTTGCTCGGCGGTGAGGGCGCTGTCCAGATAGATCTCCACATTGGCCATCTGCTGAAGCTGGCCGATCCGCCAATCGCGCACCCGGGCCCATTCGGCCAAGCCGGGCAGGGCGCTTTCCAAGGTCACCCGGCCGCCCAGTGCCGTGTCGGCTTCGGCCAATGTCACGGAATGACCCCGTTGGCCCAAGGCACGTGCCGCCTCGAGCCCGGCCGGGCCGCCGCCGACGATCAGCACCGGGTCTTCCGAGGCCTTGGTCGCGATCGTCTCCGGGTGCCAGCCACGGCGCCATTCCTCGCCCATGGTCGGGTTCTGGGTGCAGCGGTTCGGCACGCCAAGGGAGTTGTGGGCATAGCAGATGTTGCAGCCGATGCACTCGCGGATGTCCTCGGGCCGGCCGTCGCGAATCTTCGCGGGCAGGAAGGGATCGGCGATCGAGGGCCGGGCCGCGCCGATCATATCGAGCACGCCGCGCTTGATTTGGCGCACCATGGTGTCCGGCGACGTGAAACGCCCAACCGCGACCACGGGCTTCGTGGTGATGGTCTTGGCGACCGCCAGCGTCTCCTCCAGGGCGGCCTCCCGCACGAAGCGCGAGCCGCCCATCTCGATGCCGTAGTCGTCGACCGTGAGGTCCCAAAGGTCGGGCAGCTCGGCGAGCCGGGCGAAGCCCTCCTGCGCGTCTTCGGAGCTGAGCGCGTAGCGTACCGCCACGGCGGCCCGGTCGCCTACCGCCTCCTTGGTCTCCTCGATCAGCTCGCGCAGCAGCCGCAGGCGGTTTTCCAGGCTGCCGCCGTAGGCGTCGCTGCGCCGATTGAGCGTCGGCGACAGAAACTCTGAGACAAGGTAGCCGTGGGCACCGTAGACGTAGACGATGTCGAAGCCTGCCGCGAGCGCCCGCTTGGCCGCCGCCTTGTGCCAACCGCGCAGCGCCGCGATGTCCTGCTTGTCCATGGCGCGCGACTGCACCGGGTTGCCCCTGCTGCCGTCACTCGGGCGGCTCTCGGTTCCGATGGTGGGCAATCGGCTGCCCAGGTTCGAGACGTAGCTGCCGCCATGCCACAGCTCGGCGCCGGCCAAGGCGCCATGATTATGGACCGCCTCCACCATGCGCGCCTGGGCCCTGACGTCGGCCTCATCCCACAGGCTGGCGTAGGGATAGCCACCGTCGTCCGAGCTGGGGTGGATCGAGCAGTACTCGGTGTTGACCACGCCCCAACCGCCCTCGGCCTTCATGGCGCGCATGGCGGCCAAGGATTGGGGCATGCGCTGACCCATGCCCGAGCAGTGGGGCACCTGGTAGAAGCGGTTGGGCGCGGTCACCGGGCCGATTTTGATCGGCTCGAAGAGGATATCGTAACGAGGATCGCGGGGCATAATCAGTTCATCATCAAGGTTCGGAGAAAGTGGTGGGCAGCACGCGGTAGTGTAGCCAACCGGCTTCTGTTAGTCCGGCCTCCAGGTGCTGGTTTATCAGTCGCTGGACCGTCTCTTCACCGAGACGATTTGCGAGACCGGCCGCCGCCCGTTCTAGGGCGGCCGCCATCTCGGCCTTCGAGGAGATGCCGTCGGCGACGAACTGGCCGATCTTAAAGGCGGCTTCTTGCAAAGTTTGCTCGGCCCTTTCCGGCGGCGCGTTCGCGACGCGCCAGACCTCATAATCCATGGTCGGCCGGCAGGCGCTGCCCACGTAGTCGGCCAGGGGATAGCGGCCGACTAGCTTCATGCCGAGTTTTTCAAGCAGCTCGATGGAGGCCGGGTTGAGGCCGGCCAGCACGAGCGCCTCGACTGCCGCCGCGCCCTGCTCGGCGAAGAGATGGGAGATGCCCGCGCGCACGACCTCGCTGGCGACGCCCTGACCCCAGCGGTCCTGGCGGAAGGCGTAGTAGATCTCGGGGCCTTGCCCGCTTTCGGGCAAAGTCTCGTCGACCGCCAGGAAGCCGACGAAGACCTGGTCCCGGTCAATAACGCCCCAAAGGTCGGTCTCCTGGTGGTGGCGGATCCAGAATTTGGCGATCTCAAGCCGCAGAGCCGGCGTCGACCAGTCGAAGATCAAGTTCTTCACCACGTCCGGATCGGCGCCTAGATCGGCCAGCTTGGGAGCGTCCGCCGCCGTCATGGGCCGCAGCTCGAAGCGTTTTGTCGTGAGTGTCTTGCGGTACTTTGCCATGGCTTGTTAGCTCGCCATCCAGCCGCCGTCGACCATCAGGTTGACGCCGGTCATGTAGCTGGCCTCGTCGCTTGCCAGGAAAAGCGCCGCGTTGGCGACATCGTCGGGCGCGCCCAGGCGGGGCAGGGGGGTGCGGCTGGTGGAATAGGCCAGGCTCTCGGGCGATTGGGCGACGCCGGGCTTGCCGGTGACGATCTTGCCGGGCGCCACGGCGTTGCAAATGATGCCCTGCTTGGCGTAGTCGGCGGCGATCTGTCGGGTGATGTAGACCGCGCCCGCCTTGCTGACGCCGTAGGCGATGTCCCTGGGCGCCGCGATCATGCCGTGTTGAGAGGAGATGTTGACGATCCGTCCGCGCACCTCGCTGTCCGCCAGAGGCGGCTGCTCCAGCATCTCTTGAACTGCCCGCTTGCAGCCGAAGAAGACGCCCTTGAGGTTGACCGCCATGACCCGGTCCCAGCCGGCCTCGTCCTCCTCCAGGAGCGGCTTCGAGGTATAGGTCGCGGCATTGTTGACCATCACGTCGAGCCGACCGAACTGGGAAACCGCTTGGCTCACCAGGCCGTCAACTGCGTCCCAGCGGGCGACGTCGGTGTCGTGAAAGAGCGCCCGTCCGCCCGCTTCGACGATGAGCTCGTGGGTCGGCTGGCCGCCTTCGATCGGCTCTCGGGTGATGTCGGCGATCATCACGGCGGCGCCCTCGGCAGCAAAGCGCCGGGCGATCGCCCGGCCGATGCCCGAGGCGCCGCCGGTGACGATCGCGACCCGGCCAGCCAGTTGGTTCACGAGGCCGTGCCGTGGCGCTCGGCGATCAGGCTGATGATCTCGAACATGATCGCGACCGCGAGCTGGGAGGTGATCTTGTTGGGCGAGTCCTTAGTCGGCATGAGACAGGCGACGTCGCCGCCGATCACGTTCTTGCCGCGCACCGCGCGCAACAGCGGCATGACCTCGTCGACCGTGAAGCCCCCTTCGCCGGCCTCCAGATTGGCGACCCCGGGCGCCACCGTGGCATCGAAGCAGTCGAGATCCAGGGTGATGTAGAGCGGCATGTCGCCGATCCGCTCCTGGATCATCTGGATCGTCGCCTCGGCGCCGATCTCCCGGTAACGCTGCATCGTGATGACCTCGTAGCCCAGCTTGTAGCTGGGGTCGAGCCAGTTGAGGGTGCGCGGGTTGCCGCGCATGCCGATCTGCAGGCTGCGGGTCGCGTCGACCTGGCCCTGGCGCACCAGATAGGCGGCCCAGTGGGCGGCCGATTTCTTGGCGCCGAGAAAGTGGGGAATGTTCTCGTAGGCATCGGTGTGGGCGTCCAGATGCAAGAGCGCCGCCTTGCGCCCGCCGGTCAGCTTGGCGCCCTCGCCGGCGATGGCCTGCAGAATGCCGCCGGTGATCGAGTGGTCGCCGCCGATCGAGACCGGCCGGGTGCCGGCCTGGTCGATCGCCCGGTAAAAGTCGGTGATGCGCTCGATCGAGCGCTCGTTGTCGTTGCCCTCGGGCAGGGGCACGTCGCCCAAGTCGTGGATCGTGCAGGCCTTCCAGGGATCCAGGCCGAAGTTCATGTGAACCCGTCGGCCGTTGGCGGACATGTCGCGCACCGCCCGGGGACCCAAATGCTGGTCGCGCTCGGTGGTGCCGTTGCCGGTGGAGTGGGGCACGCCGACCAGCGCGATGTCGCAGGCCGCCGGATCCTCCCCATAGGGGCAGCGGAAGAGCGTTGGCACGCCCCACCAGTTCAAGGTCTTCATGACCAGGGCCTCTTTGCCCTGGACGCTTGTGCTCGCCATGTCGCTCGCCCCCCTGTTTCGTGGATTGATTAGCCTCCTTTGAAGCGGGCCGGAGGGTTGCGGTCAAGCGCCCAGACGTGCCGCTGTTGGCAGGGCCGACGCGTCCGGCTAGGCTAACGGTGGCGTTCGAGATATTGTGACTGGAAATCGCCGCCAGGTGGACTAGGTATGAGCGTTATGGACCGGCATCATATGACTCCCGCCAAAACGGCATGGCTATGCGCCGGCGCGCTCTTGACCGGCGTGCTGTTCACCCAAGTTCCCACGGCCTCTGCCGCCTGCGGCGACAATCCGGAGCCCGGCGTCGACTGGTCGCGCTGCGAAAAGGAAAAGAAGATCCTCCAGGGCCAGAACCTGGAGCGCGGCAAGTTCATCCAGACTGACTTCAACGGCGGCAACCTGGCGGAGGTCAACTTCTCCGGGGCGATCCTGATCCGCGCCAACTTCATGCGCGCCTCGCTCAAGGACGCCAATCTGGAGGGCGCCGATCTGGCCAAGGCGATCGGCCACCGGGCACTTTTCCAGCATGCCAACATGACGGCTGCGATCCTGACCAAGGCGGAGATGTCCCGCGCCAAGTTCACCGGCGCCAACCTGACCTTCGCCAACCTCTCCAAGGCCGACCTCTCGCGCGCCAACCTGGCGGAGAGCGAGCTTCGGCGCGCCGACTTCCGCTTCGCCAACATCTCCCGCGCGCTCTTCAAGGGCGCGACGATCAACGAGACCAACTTCGAAGGCGCCTACACCCTCTTGACCCATTTCGAGGGTGTTGACCTGACCAAGGCCAAGGGCCTGACCCAGCCGCAAATCGATATCGCCTGCGGCGACGAGGACACCAAGCTGCCGGCCGGCCTCACGCGCCCGGCCGACTGGCCCTGCGACTACGACGGCGAATGATCTCTACAGCAAGCCCGCGGCCTTGAGCCCAGCAAGCGACTTGTCGGCCTCGTCGCGCCTACCACCCGAGAGGATCGAGATCTGGTCGGCCAGGTGCTGGGGCGTCATTGCCGGGTTGGCCTTCAAGGCCCGCTCCATGGCCTTGCGCGCGTCGTCCGTGCGGCCGAGCTGGCCGAGCCCGTTGGCCAGTGTAACCCAGGCGCCGGCGTAGCCGGGCTGGGCCTCCAGGCTCTTGTGGGCGAAGCGCACGGCGTCCTCGGTGCGACCCTCGCGCATGCAGGCATTGGCCTTGAAGTAGTGCCAGTAGGGCACCATCGGGTGGTTGGGCGCGGAGGCCAGGACCCGGTCGAGCACCGCGTGGCCTTCCTTCAGTTCCTCCTCGTCGCCGCCGTAGGCCAGCGTGCGCCCGAGCCGGCCCCAGCTGTGGAAATCGAAGGGCGCGATCTCGACCGCCCGGCGCAGGGCGGCGACCGCCTTGGCGTGCTCGCCGCAGTTGCTAAAGACATTGCCCAAGGTGCGCAGCACCATGGGATCGTCGGGCGCGAGATCAGCCGCCTGCTCGACCGCGGTGAGCGCCCCGATCCTGTCCTGCTCCGGATTCTCGCTCGAGCCGTTGATGACCCGCTGCATGAGGATCGAGGCGACCGCGGCGTGGCCGCCGGCGTAGCTCGGGTCGATCTCGATCGCTTCCCGGGCGAGTGTGAGCGCCTCGTCGGCGGCGCCCCGGTTGATCGGCAGGTTGAGCGACTTGGCCTTTTGGGTCAGCTCCCAGGCGCTTAGGCTCTCGGTCTGGCGGCTGCGCGCGCGGCGCCACTCGGCGCGCATGTACTCGCCGCCGAATGCGATCACGATGGCCTCGGCGATCTCGTCCTGGACCGCGAAGAGGTCGGCCAGCTGGCGCTCGTAGCTGTGGGACCAGAGCTGGGTGCGCGCGGTCGTCTCGGTCAGCTCGGCGGTCACCCGGATGCGCTCGCCGGCCCGGCGCACGCTGCCGGTCAGCACATAGCGGATCTGCAGGTCGCGCACCACCTGCCAGACGTCGGAGGCCCGCGCCCGGGCGCCGACGGTGGCCGGGCGCGAGGCGACCCTGAGATCGGGAATGCGAGACAGCAGGCTGATGATCTCGGTCGCGATGCCGTCGGCCAGATAGGCGTCGGAAGGGTCGGGCGAGAGGCTGTCGAAAGGGAAGACCGCGATCGAGCCGCGCGCTTCCTCCAGGCGCGGCGGCTTGGGGGCGCGCCGCTCGGCCGTGCCCTGGCCGGCGCGTATGCGAAAGGCGTGGATCGGCTCGGCGATGTTCTTGGCTTCCAGCTCGCCCAAATCCAGATGGTCCATCTTCAGGCGGTTCTTGACCTGCTCGAAGACCGCGCGTGAGGCGCAGATGCCGCCCGGCTCGGCCTTGGCCTCCAGGCGGGCGGCCACGTTGACCCCGTCACCATAGATGTCGCCGCCCTCGACGATCACGTCGCCCAGGTTGATACCGATGCGAAAGCTCAAGGCCTCGTCCTCGCCGCGCCCGGCTTCGTGCTTTTCGACCGCGGTCTGCCAGGCCAGCGCGCAGGCGACCGCGTCGACCACGCTGGCGAACTCGACCAGGAAGCCGTCGCCCATGAGCTTGACGACCCGCCCGCCGTGCTCGGCGATGCAGGGCTCGAGCTGGCTCTCGCGCAGGGCCGTGAGGCGCGCCAGCGTGCCCGCCTCGTCGGCCCCCATGAGGCGCGAGTAGCCGACCACGTCGGCCACCAGAATGGCGGCAAGTCTGCGTTCCATGAGGCCCTTCGATCCCGCTATCGCCCGCGATCCTGCACCGCGCGACCGGTCAGGTCTAGCGCTAAGCCGAGGCGGGGCACAATGGGCTTTCACAGCCGGTTTACCAGCGCCATATGGTCGCTGCGCCTGGCCGATCCATAGGAGAAAAACCCCGGATCTGGCAAAACGCCAGCGCGCTTAGAGTATTCCGATCGGCAAACCGAATTTCGGCAGGTTCGCCGCCTGAATTGAGGACCAATGTTGCAGCGATTCCATGGTGCCCCGTAACGGACTCGAACCATTAACCCCCTGATTACAAATCAGGTGCTCTACCAATTGAGCTAACGGGGCGCCGGCGCGGAAGGCGCGCGTTTTGCTGTCGCCGCGGCGCCGGTCAAGATAGTCGGCGAATGCGGTCGCCGCAAGGCGGTCGGGCGCTAGGGCGCCAATGCGGATTGTGCCGGCCGCAGCGCACGCTCAATACTATCGTCTCCAGGTTCACCCGCTATGGACTCGAAAATTCTAGGAGACTCAGGACCAAATGATAATATTCGGCGAGGATTGCCAATACTTACTATTGCATCGATGTCAGTGAAATACTTTACTTGACCGCCAAGTTGCGGAACAAACACGGCTGACTTTCCAATCTACTGCACATCTTTAGCTGATCACCGTTTTTTGATTGATGGGTCGACGATTGATGCTTTCACCGAAAGCCATCGTTTCTATATGACTCTCTGCCTAGCACCAGGAAGCACGGTCCCTGTGGCCACGGCGTGCAAACGGCAAGTGAAAGGGGCGTGCGTGACATGACGAGCGATCCGGTGAAGGTCACCTTGTTCCGTTGGGCCGGATCTTGGGGGCCCTTCAAGGTGAAGATCCCCTGCGGCGAGTGCTCCCTGACGGTCGATGTGATCCAGGATACCTTCGACAACGAACTCCAGGGCATTCCGATCGAGCTCCAGGTGCGCGCGTGGCTGAGCGAGTGGTGGGTGCCGCTGCTCAAGGGTGGCTGGCATGCGCCGATCGTCATGGTCGAGGGGCGGGTCGTCAGCCAGGGCCACGCGCTCAACCGGGGCGTCCTGACCGAGGCGGTCATCGAGGCCCATGTGGGCCGCGCCCAGGTCGAGGGCAATCACCTGTTCGGCAAGGCCAGCTGCCCCCACTGCGTGCGCGCCAAGGGTTACCTGGAGGAGGCCGCCATCGACTACAGCTACCACGATGTGGTGCGCGATCCGCGGGCACTCTACGAGATGCTCGGCCGGGTCAAGCCGATCGTCGGGCCGAAGACGCCGATCACCGTGCCGCAGATCTGGATCGAGGGCCGCTACATCGGCGGCGCAGACCAGCTCAGCGACGTGCTCAAGCGACCGGTCGAGGCCAATCCGGACCGCGGCCAATGCTCCCTCTCGCCGCACCAGCGCTCGGCCGCCTGACTTCCCGCTCAGACGTTTATCCCAAGTTGGTGATCGGTTAATCTCGCGGCCAAGTCTGACGTGGAGCGAGGAATGTCGAGGAAGAGCGCGGATGTCGAGGTGGCAGTCGTCGGCGCCGGCGCGGCCGGTATCGGCGCGGCCCGGACCCTTCGTGAGGCTGGCATCAGCTTCGCCTTGCTCGAGGCATCGCACCGCATCGGTGGGCGCGCCTATACCGAGCAGGCGGCGCCGGGTCAGCCGTTCGATCTGGGCTGTCACTGGCTCCATTCGGCCAGCCTCAATCCCTTCGTCCAGATCGCCGACGAGCTCGGCTTCGAGTATTCGAAGGCCGGCTTCCCCCCTATGGAACTGTGGCAAGACGGGGATTTTCTGGGCGAGCAGGAGAACCAAGACCGCAGCGCCTTTATCGAGCGCAGCTTCGACGAAGCGGACGAGGCCGGCGCTGGCGGGCGCGACGTCGCCGTCGTCGATGTAACCGAGCGGGACAATCGCTGGACGCCTGTCTTCGACTACTTCCTGTCCCTCACCAGCTCCCTGGACTCCGACCAGGTCTCCACCCTCGACTTGGCAAATTACCGGGACACCGTCGAGAACTGGCCCTTGAAGCAGGGCTACGGCGCCTTGGTCGCCCGCCACGGCGCCGATTTGCCGGTCGCGCTCAACAGCGCGGTCACCAAGATCGACTGGTCGGCGGACCCGATACGCCTGACCACCGCGCGCGGCACCCTGAGCGCTCGGCGGATCATCCTGACCGTTTCTACCGGCATCCTGGGGGCCGGCGACATCGCCTTCCAACCGGCCTTGCCCCTTTGGAAGCAGGAGGCGATCGCCGCCTTGCCGCTCGGCAACCACAACCGCCTGTGCTTGACCTTCGAGCGCAATCCCTTTGGGCCGGAGCATCCAAAGAGCGTCCTTGTGACGGCTGACGACACGGAGCCCTTGATGATCCGGTTGCGGCCCTTCGGCTACGACCACGTGGTCGGGCTAACGGGCGGGCGCTTTGCCGACTGGCTGGAGCGCGCTGGGCAGGCGGCCTCGGTGGATCTCATGAAAGAGAAGCTGGCCCAGGTCTTCGGCAGTGCCGTGCCGAAGAGGATGACCGGTCAGATCGTCACCGCCTGGCGCGAAGACCCTTGGGTGCGCGGCGCCTATTCCTCGGCCCTGCCGGGTCAGGCTCACCAGCGGGTTGCCCTGGCGCGCAGCCTGGACCAGCGCATACTCTTCGCCGGCGAAGCGACCTCGCCCGAGTTCTTCTCGACCGCCCACGGCGCCTATCTCTCGGGCATCCGCGCGGCCGGGGAGATCACGGGCCCTCGATCAGGATTGCCCGGAAGTCGTTGACGTTAGTGCGGGTCGGGCCGGTTACGATGAGGTCTCCGAGCGCCGAAAAGAATCCGTAGCCGTCGTTGTCGGCCAGACGTTCCCGGGCGCTCACGCTCAGTGCTTCGGCGCGCGCCAGGCTGTCCGGCGAGAGGGTGGCGCCGGCGTTGTCCTCGCTGCCGTCGATGCCGTCTGTGTCGCAGGCGATTGCGTGGATGTTTGCTGCGCCCTCCAGGTCGACAGCGAGCGCCAGCAGGAACTCGGCGTTTCGGCCGCCTCGGCCCTGGCCGCGCAGGGTGACGGTGGTCTCGCCGCCGGACAACAGCACGGTCGGTGCCGCGACCGGCTGGCCGTGGCCGGCCACTTGGCGGGCGATCGCGGCATGGGCATGGGCGATGTCCCGAGACTCGCCCTCCATGGAATCGGAAAGGATGCAGGGCGTGTATCCAGCAGCCTGCGCGGCGGCGGCAGCTGCCTCCAAGGAGTCTTGGGGCTTGGCGATGATCTTGGCCTCGACCCGCGCCAGGTCCGGGTGGCCGGGTGCCGGCGTTTCCGCGGCCGGGGAGGCCAGGTGATCGCGCACGTGGGGCGGGACTTGAATCTGATACTTTTCGAGGATCGCCCGGGCCTCGGCGCTGGTCGTGTGGTCCGGCACGGTCGGGCCGGAGGCGATGATCGCCGGGTCGTCGCCGGGCACGTCGGAGATCAGCAGGCTGACCACCCGGGCCGGTGCCGCGGCGGCTGCCAGGCGCCCACCCTTGATGCCAGAAAGCCGTTTGCGCAGGCAGTTCATTTCCGAGATCGTCGCCCCGCAGCGCAGCAGTTCCTTGGTCACCGCCTGCTTGTCGGCCAAGCTGAGGCCCTCGGCCGGCAGGGCGAGCAGCGCCGAGCCGCCGCCCGAGATCAGGCAAAGCGCCAGGTCGTCCTCGCCTAGCTCGCCGACCATGTCGCGCATGCGCCGGGCGGCCTGGAGGCCGGCATCGTCGGGCATGGGATGGCCAGCCTCGACCACCTCGATACGTGCGCAGGGCAGGCCGTGGCCGTAGCGAGTGATGACCAGCCCTGAAAGCTCGCCCGGCCAGTTCTGCTCTACGGCCAGGGCCATGGAGGCGGCCGCCTTGCCGGCGCCGATTACGACCGTGCGCCCTTTGGGTGGCTCGGGCAGATGGGCGGCCAGGCAGTGGGCCGGGTCGGCGGCCGCGACCGCGGCCTGGAACAGGCGCTGCAAAAGGGCTTTGGGATCGTCCGTCATGATAGCGGGCGCTCTTATCTCGTGGTTCGAAAAGGGCCGGGACCCTAACCCGGCGGCGGGCGCAGGAGCAAGCGTCCTCAGTTCTCCGCCTCGTCGTACTCCAGGCGCTCCAGTTCGGCCTCCTCGCTCAGGTATTGATGGACCTTCTCCTGGGGCAGGCGGCAGCGGAAGGAGAGGTAGAAGATGCCGAGCCCGAAGAGACCGACGATCAAGAGATCCCAGCCGAACGGCATGAGGCCGGTGCCGCCGCCGAAGGAGCCCAAGTAGGTCAGCACGAGCAGGCCGAAGAAGTAGGGGACCAGCCAAAGCGCCTGCTTGATGTCGAGCGTGTGCTTGAGCTTGGGGTCGACCGCGAGGTTGACGATGAAGAGGCCGATGCCTAGCGCCATGGGCAGGGCGATGCGCCAGAGCGTATCCCAGCCGGTCCAGTAGATGACCCAACAGACCAGGACGAAGGCGACCGGCGCCACGATGCCGGCCAAGGGAATGCGGAAGGCGCGCGGCCGGTTGGGCAGCTCGGCCCGAAGGGCATAGAGCGAGAGCGGGCCCATGCAGAAGGACAGCACGATCGCGCCGGTGTTGAGGGTAATCACCTGCTTCCAGCTGGTGATCGGCATGAAGATGAGCAGGCCGACCACGAAATTCAGGGCGAGCGCCCGCAAGGGTACGCCGCGCGGCGACAGCAGCGCCAGGCCGCCGGGGAAAAGGCCGTTCTGGCTCATGGCCATGGTCAGGCGCCCGGTCGAGGCGGTCGATACCAGGCTCGAGCTGGCCGGCCCCAGGATCGCATCGGTATAAAGCAGGATAACCAGCCAGGTGACCCCGAAGGAGGCTACCAGGGCGGCCATGGGGCCGTTGCTGTGGCCGAAGTTCAGCGCGTGCCAGCCACCTTTGAGATGGTCGGGCGAGAGCGCGCCGATGAAGGCGATTTGCACCAGCACGTAGATGGCGAAGCAGGCCAGCACCGCCAGGGTCAGTGCCAAGGGCACGTTGACCTGGGGATTGTGCACCTCGCCGGCCAGGTCGATGGCGTGGCGAAAGCCGATAAAGGCGAAGATCACGCCGCCGGTGGAGATCGCCGTGAGGACGCCCTGCAGGCCGGCCGGCGCAAAGCCGCCGTGGGCCGTCATGTTGGCCGGCTCGAACTGCAGGAAAAGCAACGCGATGGCGGCGGTGATTGGCACGAACAGCTTGACCCAGGTCATGTAGGTGTTGATCGTCGCGAAGAGTCGCACGCCATAGGCGTTGATCACCGTGAACAGCAGAAGCAGACCACTGGCCACGGCGACACCGCCAGGGGTCAGCTGATTGTCGCCGCCTTTGGCTTCTTTATCGAGAAAGAGCCATTTAAGATGAGGCTCGTTGCTGGCGTACTCCAAGACGCCCTGGACCTCTAGCGGTGCGGTGCTGACGTAGCCGAGCCAGGCGGCCCAGCTGATGAACATGCTGACAACGTTGCCGTGGGAGAAGTGGGGCAGGCGGGCGAGGCCACCGGCGACCGGGAACATGGAGCCGATTTCTGCGTAGGTCAGGGCGATCATCAGCATGCCGAAGCCAGCGAGCGCCCAGGAGACGATCGCCGCCGGCCCCGCGATCTGCGCCGCGAAATAGGGTCCGAACAGCCAGCCTGAGCCGATCATGCCGCTGATCGAAATGAAGGTTAGGCCGACAAGTCCGATTGAACGTTGAAGCTGCACGGTTCCCCCAAACCAATAATACTATTGCTGTCCAATGTCTCTCAGTCGTTGAATATGCGCTTGCTTCTCCACTTCCGGCAGGAACGAGGCGACCAGGCTGTTCTCCGACAGCTTAAAGAGATCCCCCTCATTCAGGCCGAGCGCGTCTTGCACCGCGATGAAGTTGTCGTTCACGTAGCCGCCGAAGTAGGAGGGATCGTCGGAGTTGACTGTGGCCAGAAGGCCGCTCTCCAGCAGCCGGCGCAAGGGATGTTTAGCCATATGATCAACCACGCACAAACGCAGATTGGAAAGCGGGCAAACCGTCAATGCGATCTGCTCGGCCGCCAAGCGGGCGACCAGTGCCGGGTCCTCGAGCGCGCGAACGCCGTGGTCGATCCGCTCGACCCCAAGCACGTCGAGCGCTTCCCAGATGTACTCCGGCGGTCCTTCCTCGCCGGCGTGGGCGGTCAGTCGGAAGCCGGCGTCCCGAGCCCGCGCGAAGACCCGCTTGAACTTGCTAGGGGGATGGCCGAGCTCGGCGGAATCCAGGCCGACGCCGACAATCTTCTCCTTGTGGTCCAGCGCCAGGTCCAGGGTGCGCTCGGCGTCGGCTTCCTCCAAGTCGCGCAGGAAGCACATGATGATCAGGGTTGAGATGCCGTGACGCTCTTGGGCGTCCACGGTCGCCCGGTGGATGCCGCCAATCACCGAATCGAAGCCGACACCATTGCCTAGGTGGACTTGGGGGTCGAAGAAAATCTCGCTGTGTACCACGCCGTCCGCCACCGCATTCTGCAGATAGGCCGTGGTCAGGTCGTAGAAATCCTGTTCTGTCCTCAGCACTGACATGCCTTGGTAATAGATATCGAGGAAGTCCTGTAGCCGCGAGAAGTTATAGGCCGCGCGCAAGGCTTCGACCGAATCGTAGGCCAGCTTCACGCCATTGCGCCGAGCCAGAGCGAAGAGCATCTCGGGCTCCAGGCTGCCCTCGATATGCATGTGAAGCTCGGCCTTGGGCAGTCGCTCCAGGAATGCCCTCTGATCGCTCATTCAGGAACGGCTCCTTGCCCGTTTAGTGATAC
This sequence comes from Pseudomonadota bacterium, assembly GCA_039029395.1. Taxonomy (GTDB): domain Bacteria; phylum Pseudomonadota; class Alphaproteobacteria; order Kiloniellales; family JAKSDN01; genus JBCCGG01. The sequence continues at coordinate 72,148 of JBCCGG010000006.1, forward strand.
TCCTATCGCTCCGCACCTTGCCATGGAACACCCAATGGGACAACGCCGTGTAGCGGAGGGTGATCGGCACCAATAGGGGCGCACCATGTTCTAAGGGGCCTACTGGGGTCGGACATCAGAGCGAGGATGCCGTCACCGACCTTAGGTCATCATACGTGCATTCAGGTCAAGCATGATCCAAAGGCTGCCACCGACCATAATGAGGATCAGCACGGCAGCGAAGGCGATCGCCAGTATGTTCTCGCGCGGCGTCGTCGAAAGATCGAGGTGCAGGAAAAAGCGTAGGTGCACCAGGACCTGGAGCAAAGCAGCGATCGCAATTACGATTAGTGTAGTACCGCGTGACAGTAGCTCGGCAGCCACCAATCCAAAGGGGATTGCGGTCAACACGAGCGCCAACCCAAAGCCTGTCAAATACTCGCGCAGGCTGGGCCCGCTGTGGGAAGAGCCGTTCTGCATCACAAGATTCCCGGCAGATAGACGACAGAGAAAATGCCGATCCAAACGATGTCGAGGAAATGCCAAAACAGCCCGAGGCGGAACAGGCGTGACATGGCATGGGCGTTGAGGCCTCGCAAGGCAATCTGAGCCGTCATGATCAAGATAAAGACGAGGCCGAAGCTGACGTGCAGGCCATGGGTGCCGACCAGCGTAAAGAAAGCCGAGAGGAAACCGCTGCGACCCGGATCGGCACCGCTGGCGATCATGCCGAGGAACTCGCTGATCTCCAGCGCAATGAAGCTTAAGCCCAGTGCGAAGGTAATCAGCAGCCAGATCAGCACTTTGGATTTCTCGCCCGCCCGTGCCGCCAACCAGGCCACGCCAAAGGCAATGCTGCTGCACAAAAGAGCCATGGTTTCGAGGAAGGTATGCGTTATGTCGAAGACATCCTTGCCGGTCGGTCCCCCCGCGGTGCCGTGGACCATGACGCCGTAGGTAGCGAAGAGCAGCGCGAAGATGATCGCATCGCTCATCAGGTAGAGCCAGAAGCCGAATTCGCGCTGCTCAAGGTACTCTGCCTCTTCACGGGCACGCGCTTCAAGCGTCGGCGAGGCCTCGGTCATGTCACGCGCCCCGGCAACATTTGGGCCGCGAAGGCAGGATCGTGCTCTGCTTCTTGGGCCGGTTTCTCCGCCAGGGCCATGGCTTCGAAACGTTGTGTTTCCATCGCCTCGACCTGGGCGGCAGGGATACAGAAATCCGGATCGTCGTCGAAACAGCGGCTGACAACGGCGCCGAGCATGGCAAGCGCACAAAGGCCAACCAGCCACCAGATATGCCAAACGATGGCAAAGCCGAGCACGAAGGCGAGCCCGCCGAGGATCGGCCCGACACCGCTGCTCTTAGGCAGGTAAATGTCCTCGTAGCGCTCCGGCCGTCGGTATGCCGTGCGCCGCTGCTTCATATCGAAGAAGGCATCGCGCCCTTCCACCGTCGGGATCACAGCAAAGTTGTAGAGCGGAGGCGGTGAAGAGGTCTGCCACTCCAAGCTGCGTCCGTCCCAGGGGTCGCCACTCAGATCTCGCCTTTGCCGCCAATCCCTGACACTGACGTAGATCTGAATCACCTGGCACGCAATGCCGCAAAGCACCAGGACCGCACCCACAGCCGCCACCACGAGATAGGGCTGCCATTCGGCCACATTATAGGTCTCCATGCGCCGTGGCATGCCGAGAAAGCCCAAGACGTAAAGTGGCATGAAGGCCAGATAGAAGCCGATCAGCCAGCACCAGAAGGACCGAATTCCCCAGCGCTCGTCGAGGGTAAAGCCTATCGATTTGGGGAACCAATAGCTGAAGCCAGCGAGATAGCCGAACAGCACGCCTGGAATGATGACATTGTGAAAGTGCGCTACCAGAAAAGTGCTGTTGTGCATCAAATAGTCGACGGGTGGGATTGCCAGCAGAACACCCGACATGCCGCCGATCACGAATGTCACGATGAAGCCGATGGTCCAGTACATTGAGGGGTGAAACTCGATGCGCCCACGGAACATCGTAAACAGCCAGTCGAATATCTTCACGCCCGTCGGCACGGCAATGATCATGGTGGCAATGCCGAAAACGGCGTTGACGTTCTCGCTAGAACCCATCGTGAAGAAATGATGCAGCCAGACACTAAAGGACAAAACTCCGATTGCGCCCGTGGCGTAGACTAAAGAGGGGTAACCGAACAAACGCTTGCGGGAAAAGGTGGCCACGACCTCAGAGAAAACGCCGAATGCCGGCAGAACCAGGATGTAGACCTCTGGATGCCCCCAAATCCAAAAGAGGTTGATGTAGTTCATCAGGTTGCCGCCCGCCTCGTTGGTGAAGAAATGCATGCCAAAGATGCGGTCGAGACCCAGCATCGCACAGGCGACGGTCAGCGCCGGAAAGGCGAAGACCATCAGAATGGCGGTGATCAACGCGGTCCAAGTGAAGAGCGGCATCCGCATCAGGGTCATGCCCGGCGCACGCCGTTTGATGATGGTGACGATGAAATTGATCCCAGACAGGGTCGAGCCCACCCCGCTGATCAGAAGCGCCCAGATCCAATAGTCGACGCCGACGTCGGGCGAGTACTCGATGCCCGAGTAAGGGGGATACCCGGTCCAGCCCGCGGTCGAGAACTTGCCGATCACGAGCGAGATCATGACCAGAGCAGCACCGGCCGCGGTTAGCCACAGGCTGACCGAGTTGAGAAAAGGAAAGGCAACGTCGCGTGTACCGATTTGCAGGGGTACGGCAACGTTCAACAAGCCAGTCATGAACGGCATGGCCATGAAGAAGATCATGATCGTGCCGTGGGAGCTAAAGATCTGATCGAAGTGGTCGGGCGGCAGATAGCCATCCGAGTTGTAGGCGAATGCCTGCTGTGAGCGCATCATGATGGCATCGACGAAGCCGCGCAGCAGCATGATCAGCGCAAGAACGATGTACATGATGCCGATGCGCTTGTGGTCGACGCTGGTCAACCACTCCACCCAAAGGTAGCGCCACTTGCCGAAATAGGTTATGCCGGCCATGACAAGCAAGGCGCCGCCGACCGTGATACCTGCCCCACCCATGGCAATCCAGCTGTATAAGGGCAGCGCATCGATCGTAAGCTTTCCGAACATCCAGCTAACCTCTGCTTGCCTATTGGGTAGGGGTGTGGCCTGACATCATCTCATCGCCCATGTAGCTTGCGATGATCTTGTCGAACAAATCTGTTTCGACCGCTGAGTAGTAGGTCACCGGATGCTTGATGCTTGGTTTGGCGAGCGCCGAATAAGCGTTCGCATCCAACACCTCCGATGACTGACGAACCTTCGCCACCCAAGCGTCGAAATCCGCCTGGCTGGTTGCCAAGGCCTCGAAGTACTGCTTGGCGAAACCGTCGCCACTATACTGCATGTTGCGACCCATGAAGCGACCTGGCTCGTCAGCCAGCAGATTAAGCTGCGTTTGCATCCCTGCCATGGCATAGATCTGACTGCCAAGAGCCGGAATGAAAAAGGAATTCATCACTGTATCGGAGGTGATTCGCAGGCTGAGCGGCCGACCGCTCGGAAACACCAGCTCGTTGACCGAGGCGATCTGCTGATCCGGATAAATGAAGAGCCACTTCCAGTCCTGCGCCACGACCTCGACCTGCAGCGGCTGAACGCTGGACTGGAGCGGTCGGTAGGGATCCAGCCTGTGCGTATAGTCCCAGACCAGCGTGCCCAAAACGATGACGATGATAGCTGGTACGGTCCATACCAAGATCTCGATCGGGGTCGAGAAGTCCCAGTCCGGCCGATAGGCAGCCTTTTTGTTCTTCACCCGGTATCTTGTCACGAACACGAACGCCATGATCCAGACCGGGATAATGACGATTAACATGATACCAGCAGCGGTGAACAGCAAATCGCGCTCGGTGAATGCCACAGGCCCCTTGGGATCAATGATTGGCGCGCCACTTATCTCGCAGCCGCTCGCAAGCAAAGCGGCCAAACGCGCCATGGCGCACGGCATGATCCGCCGCATCGCAGTCAGGGAAAGTGTTTGCCGAATCAGCTGCATGACTGGGTTTATGCTGTCTGAGATTTGCGCCGGCTGCAACATCAGCTCTGCCCCGATTGCAAAGAACTGAGATTAGAGACAAATGACAATATGCCGCTCTTTCCAGACTTCATCCCCGAGACGAGGACCGCAAGCGCACTTTTGTCCTTGGAAGACCACGGTTGTTTGGACGGGTAGTCCCCTGACGGACCCGAATCGTGATGAAAAGTTTGCCTGAGCCATGGTTTGAGCGCAACCGGCGCCTCCGTGGCGCATCCATTTTGCATCGGAGAAGGGGTAACTTCGCGAGAGCCGGTCGCCTGTCTGTCCAATCGGGGGCTTGACGGGCCGAAGGTTGTGTTTCCGGATGCACTGGTGCTGGGGTCGCAGGCACCGCGTGTTAGCCTCGGCGTGGTCATGCCGGCACTGGCCTTGGTCGCGAGCGGTCCATACGCTCTAGGATGTCGGCGAACAACTTACGCGGCACGGCAACCTCTGTGTCACGTGGGAGATGGGAGCTGAAGCGTCACGGTGAAGGTGAACTGCGGGCGGGAAGGCAGTACGTGATCGATTTCCATAACGCGGCGGTCCCTTCTATCGGAGCTCAATACTCAAAGCGGCTTTGCGACCCAACTGGGCATGAGGTGCGTTGCGATCATGACGTGCGGGTCGGAACGATCTCGACGCGCGGCTCGAAACTGTCTGGATCGGCGGCTTCCCAGGCATTTTTGTAGAAGTCGTGCTCGGTGTCGGCGAGGATCTCGCCCGGCTTGAGGTAGTAGTAGATCTCGTCGAAGCGCACCGTGCGGGTGTGCGTGATGCGCCGTTGCAAGAAGGAGGGGCCGAGCTGATCCGGATGCTCGAGGCCTAGCGAAGCCAAGATCTGGTTGAAGCTGTCGACCGTGTTCTTTTGGAATTGGTGAACCCGCTCGGCCTTGTCGGGCACCACCAATGCCCGGCTGCGAGTATGGTCCTGAGTCGCGACGCCGACCGGGCAGCGGTTGGTGTGGCAGCGTTGGGCCTGGATGCAGCCGATCGCGAACATCATGGCGCGTGCTGCATTGGTATAATCGGCGCCTTGGGCGATGCGCCGGGCGATGTCGAACCCCGAGGCGACCTTGCCGCTGCAACCGATCTTGATCTTGTCCCTCAGGTTGCACCCGACCAGGGCGTTGTGCACGAAGACCAAGCCTTCGGTCAGGGGCAGGCCGACATGATCCTCGAACTCCAAGGGCGCCGCCCCGGTGCCGCCTTCCGAACCGTCGACGATGATGAAGTCCGGGTAGACCTCGGTCTCGATCATGGCTTTGCAGACCGCCAGGAACTCGTACATCTTGCCGATGCAGAGCTTGAAGCCGGTCGGTCGGCCGTCGGCCATGTCGCGCAGCTCGGCGACGAACTCGATCAGCTCGCGCGGGGTGGAAAAGGCGGAGTGGTGGGGCGGCGAAACACACTTTTCGTGCACCGGCACGCCGCGAATCGCGGCTATCTCCGGGCTCACCTTGGGGCCGGGCATGACCCCGCCGAGGCCCGGCTTGGCGCCCTGCGAGAGCTTGATGGAAACCAGCTTGACCGAATCTACGTTGACCTTGTCTTTGAACTGCTCTCGGTCGAAGCCGCCCTCCTTGGTGCGGCAACCGAAGTAGCCGCTGCCGATCTCCCAGACCAGGTCGCCGCCGTGCTCCAGGTGATACTGAGACAGGCCGCCTTCGCCGGTGTCGTGGCAAAAATCGCCCATCTTTGCACCCAGATTGAGTGACCTGATCGCGTTCGCGCTGAGTGCCCCGAAACTCATGGCCGAGACATTGAGCAGCGCCATGTCGTAGGGCCGCTTGCAGCCCGGTCCGCCGACCGGCACGCGGAAGTGCTCTTTGGACTGGGGCTTGGGGGACATGGAATGCAAGAACAGCTCGTAGCCCGGCTCGTAAACCTCAAGCTCCGTGCCGAAAGGCTGCTCGCCGTGCAGGTTCTTGGCGCGCTCGTAAACCACGGTGCGTTGGTTGCGCGCGAAGGGCCGGCCGCTGGTGTCATTCTCGCCGAAATACTGTCGAAACTCCGGGCGGATGCCTTCGAACAGCCAGCGCATGTGCGCGATGACCGGATAGTTGCGCAACAAGTTGTGGCGCGATTGGATCATGTCCCAAGTGCCCAGAAGGGCAAGGAATCCGGTCACTAGAAGCGGCCAGACGAAATGCTTGCTGACCGTCAGCATGAGCACGAAGAACAGCAACGAGACCACGAGGCACAGCTGATAGATCAAGTACCGCGGTTGGCCCATGTCCCGGAACGGACTGCCGTGTTCGGCGAGGATCTTGTCAGTCGAAGACATGGCCATGCTCGTAGCGTTCATCCAAGCCGGCCGCTTCGGTCAGCGCCGCGACATTGGATTTGGTGAAGAAACCCTCGTAGCCGTAGCAGCGCTCGACATACTCGGTGATCAGCAGGGAGTATTGGGAATGCTTGGAGAAGATCTGCTTGAGGTTCGGTTCGTCCTTGCACTCGCCAACAATATGGGCGAGGAAGGGAATGCCGTTATCTTTAATGGTGCCAACAACATAATCGATATTCTTCTCGCCTGACTTGTGGTCGCCGTCGAGCACCTCATAGGCCATGTGATGCATGCGCCGGCCATAGTTGCGCACGAAGTTCTCGGTCGGCATGGGCAGCCCTTCGAAGGAGTTTACGAAGGACGGGGTGTTGTTCGCGGTGAACACCTTGGCAGGCGAGTGCTTCTCGTCGTCCACGTTCGGGTTGCGGGTCACATTGGTCGAGGAGTTCATGTCGTTGATGTTGTAGGCGCCCCAAAAGTAATGGTTGGAGAGCGTCAGGAACTCCAGGATTGCGTCCTCCCGCTCGCCCGCCAAGATACGGGTCGCCATGTGGTCGAGGCCGAGCAGCAGATTGGAGATGTCGTTCTCCTTGGTCTTCTGATCGGCGGCCTCCAGTCTGGCCTGTTCGTCGTGGCTCAGGCCAAGTTTCTCGCCGGCGCAAAGCCCATCGACGTCGCTAAGGTCGAAGTCGGTGTAGCCGACCCGATTGCCGGTAAAGTCGGAAGGCACGGTGAAGGTGAAGTGCTCGTTGGCGAAGAAGGGGTTCGCCTCCTCATTCGGATAGTGAAAGCGGATTTCGTGCGATTCCAAGACCTTCCGGGTCTCGTCCTTGTCCTTGGTGGAAAAGACCTCGCCGATGTAGCGCGCGTTCGGCTTGGGGCGCGCCATGGGATAGAGCATGTTGAGGCGCGTCATGTCGTCGTTGTAGTTCGGGCTGAGCGGCTCGAGCACGATCAGGTGCGGCGTCTCGGGCTTGTTCTCAAGAAAGAAGACCTTGTGTGTTTCGTTAAGCCGGGCGCAGGAAAAGCGGTAGGGGGTCATGAGGTAGAGCTCTTCCATGTAGGCCAGCGCATCGCCGTGCTCGACCTGGACCACAATTCCGCGCAGGCGGTCGAGCAGATCTTCGAGCCCGCTCGATTTGCGCCGCTCGTAGATCTTCAAGCGGTATTCATTGAAGAAGTCCGAGTTCTTCTTGTCGCCCTTGGGCTCGTAGGTCATCAGGTCCAATGGCATGTCGCGATCTCTCTCCTGGCGTTCAAGAAAGGCTTTCGGTTAGCGGCCGACGCTGTCCCGATAGGTACGGTAGCGGGGCGTCCAAAACTTGGCGGCGATCTTTGCATCGATCTCCGCCTCAGATGCGGCGTCGGCCAGACCCTCGGCGACGGCCTGGGTGGCGACCGCCTTGGCGATCACCTTGCCGACTTCGCGCACCTGGTCGAGAGTCGGCAGCAGACGGGTGCCGCTGCCTTGAACCGCTGGCGCACAGGAGCTCAAGGCTTCGGAGGCGGCCATGAACATGGCGTCGCTAACCCGCCGCGCGCCGATTCCGAGGATGCCGAGGCCCATGCCGGGGAAGATGTAGCTGTTGTTGCACTGTGCGATCTCGAAGCTCTTGCCCTTGTAGTCGATCGGATCGAAGGGGCTGCCGGTCGCGATCAGGGCGCGACCCTCGGTCCAGGCGATCAGGTCGGCGGGTTGGGCTTCGATCCGCGAGGTCGGGTTGGACAGCGGAACGATGATCGGCCGCTCGACGTTCTGGGCCATCTGACGGACCAGCGCCTCGTCGAACTGGTTGGGCTGACCAGAAACGCCAATCAGGATGCCGGCCTTCGCGTTGGTGACCGTGTCGGCCAACGAGATAGTACCGTCACCGCCGCTCGCCCAACCGGCGACCGTAGCTTGCGGCTGAGCCAGCACCTTCTGGAAGTCGCGCAGGTCGCTCATGCCGTCGTGCAGCAGGCCCGGCCGGTCGATCATGAAGAATCGCTCGCGCGCCTCGGCGTCGCTTAGGCCGTCCTTGACCATGGCGCTGACCATCTGCTCGGCAATGCCGCAGCCGGCCGACCCGGCGCCGAACATGACAACGTTGTGGTCCTTGAGCGGCTTGCCGGCAACCTTGGTGGCGGCGAGCAGCGTGCCGACCGTGACCGCGGCGGTGCCTTGGATGTCGTCGTTGAAGGTGCAGAGCTGGTCCCGATAGGTGCTCAACAGGGGATGGGCGTGCTGCACCGCGAAGTCCTCGAACTGCAGCAAAACATTGGGCAGCTTGCGCTTGACCGCCTGGACGAACTGGTCGACGAAGTCGTAGTAATCCTGGCCGGTAACCCGCTCGTGGCGCCAGCCGATGTAGAAGGGATCGTCCAGGCGCTCTTGGTTGTTGGTGCCCACATCGAGGACGATGGGCAGGGTCGAGCCCGGGTCGATGCCGCCACAACCGGTATAGAGTGAGAGCTTGCCGATGGGTATTCCCATGCCGCCCGTGCCCTGGTCGCCCAAGCCCAGAATTCGCTCGCCATCGGTCACCACGATGACCTCTACGTGGGGCTCGGGCGCGTGCTCCAGGATGTCGTCGATTCGATCCCGGTCGGGATAGGAGATGAAGAGCCCCCGTGGGCGCCGGTAGATCTCGCTGAACTTCTGGCAGGCTTCGCCGACCACGGGCGTGTAGATCATCGGCATCATCTCGGTGATGTGGTCGAGCACCAGGCGGTAAAACAGAGTCTCGTTGGTGTCCTGCAGGGCGCGCAAGTAGATATGGCGTTCCAGGTCGACGTCCTTGAGTTTGTAGGCTCGGTAGGCGCGCTCGGCCTGCTCATCGAGGCTCTCGACCTCGGGCGGCAGGAGGCCGCGCACATCGAAGATGTCGCGCTCCTCCTCGCTGAAGGCCGTGCCCTTGTTGAGCAGGGGATCTTGGAGCAAGACTTCGCCGTGCCGGTCAACGTCTATAGGTTGAGCGCTGCTCGCATCGCTCGACTGCGAAGTCCCCGCCATGGTTCTTTGCCCCCCTTTCGACTCTCTTGCTGCTGGAAAGGCTAGCACGTTCCCGCGCGGCCCGGCTAGCGTGGCGAACCGCCGTCAACGTTCCTATTTCGACATCAGCCCCTTGACCCCGCCGGAAACCAGGGCGGCCACGTCGAGCAGGACCCGGGGCAGAGCCAGGCCGCCCGGTGAGGCGAGGTATTTTGGGCGCCATTCCGGAGCGAACTTTTCCTTATAGGCGCGCAAGCCCTCAAAATTGTAAAAGTGCTCGCCGTGGCGGAACACGAAGGTGCCAACCCGGTGCCAGGTTGGCGCCAGCACCCGGGATTCCAGGCCCGAGAGCGGTGCCATGCCCAGGTTGAACCACCGGTAGCCCTGGTCGTGGCCCCACAGCATCAGCTCGATGAACAGGTACTCCATGATGCTGTTCGGCGCGTCCTTGCGAAAACGCATGAGGTCGATCGAAAGCTCCTCCTTCTCGGCGCCGGTCCAGAGGTTGGCGAAGGCAACGATGTCACCCTCGACCTTGACCACGGCGCAGGGGAAGTTGGTCAGGTAATCGGGGTCGAATCGGCCGATCGAAAAGCCTTTCTCCTGCGTGTTCTTGTCGGCCAGCCAGGCATCGGAGACCGCCTTCAGCTGATCCAGTATTCCCGGCACTTGCTCGACCGGCACGATCTCGAAGTTGAGACCCTGCTTGGTGGCGTGGCGCTGTGTGTAGCGCAGGCCCTTCTTGGACTTGCCCTCCAAGTTGAAGCTCGTGAGATCGACCCGCGCCTCCTCGCCCATCTTGATCACCGATAGGCCGAGGTCCAGGTAGAGCGGCAGGCTTTCGGCGCCGACCAGATAGAAGACCGGGCGCGCCGCGTGCTGGTCACACAGCTCGCGGAAGTGCCACAGCAGGTCCTGGCGGGCGGCGGGCGTGCCGACCGGGTCGCCCATGACGATCCAGCTGCGCCCACGGATGCCATACATCAGGAAGGCAGTGGCCTGGTCGTCGAACAGCAGGATCTTGTCGCCCAGAAGCGCCAGGCTGGCCTCGCTCGAAGGGCTGGTCTCGATGATCTCCCGGGCCTGGGAGAGGCTGTCCTCGTCCGGGTGCTCGGGCGCCGGCCGGCTCGGGCGCAGCAGGTAGGTGAGCGCGAAACCGATGCCGATGACCGCGATGGCCAGGGTTGCGCGCAGAAACCGCGGCGCATCGCCGTGCAGGGCGGTTTGCCACCAGAGATCGTTGGCGTACTCCACGTGCTTGTAGGAGAAGAAGCCAAGCCAAGTGGTGGCGCCAACTACAACAATGACCGCGACCAGCCAGGTGGTCGTGAAGCGCTGGTCAAGCAGTCTGGCCTTGCGATAGAAGGCGTGGCGGGTTGGAACCAGTAGACCCAGAAGCAGCGTCAGCAAGGCCGCTTCCTTGTAGTCGAAGCCCTTGAGCAGGCTGAGCGCAATGCCGGCGGCCAACAGGAAGACGGTCATGAAGTAGGCGCCGTCCAAGCGCAGCATGAGGCCGCGCGCGACGAACAGCAGGCAAAAGCCGCAAATACTCGCAAGCAGATGTGAGAGCTCGAGGACTGGCAAGGGTAGAAGCGAGGTGATGTTGGCGATCCGCTCGGCCGCGGAAGGCGTGGCGCCGGAGATCAGCAGCATGGCGCCGGCCAGGAACACCAAGAGGCCCATGCCCTGGGGCATGAAGCCGCTGATCATCCGCCCCGGTCCCGCCAGCTTGGCGAGGGCCTTTCGCGAGGCGCCCACTTCGTGGCCGACTAGGAGAATTGCGGCAAAGCCCAAGGGCACCAGGAAATAGATCACCCGGTATATCAGGATCGCGCCCAAGAGGTCGTCGGTGGCCATCCCGGGCAGCAAGTGCAGCAGGGTGACTTCGAAGACACCGAGCCCGCCCGGCACGTGGGAGAGGCTGCCGGCGATGATCGCCAGCACGTAGATGCCGGCAAAGGAGATGTAGCCGATGTGGGCGCTTTCCGGCAGCAGCAGATAGAGCACGGCGCCGGCCAAGGCCAGATCGGCGGTCGCTAACGCGAGCTGTCCCAGCGCGAAGGGAAAGCGCGGCAAGTCCAGGGACCAGTGCCGCACCTTGATCGGTTTGTGCCAGACCAAGCTGAGCAGCAGGTAGATCGCGACCCCGGCTATAAGCGCGACGCCCAAGCCTCGGGGCAGCCAGACCGGTAGGGGCAGCTCGGCCAGGCGCTGGGCCGGCTCGAGCAGGAGGGCAAGGCCGACCACGAAGGCCGCACCGATCGCAAAGGTGACGCCGCAAACCGTGGTCACCATGGCGATCTCGACCGCTGACAAGCCGGCCCGGGAATAGATTCGGAATCGCGCCGTACCGCCGGACAATAGCGCCATGCCGACGTTGTGGCTGATCGCGAAGCCGATGAAGGATGCCAGGGACACCGTGCGGTAGGGCAGGGGGTGCTTGATGTACTTCACCGCCAGCCAGTCATAGCCGGTTAGGACCAGATAGCTCGCGCCAGTCAGCGCGAGCGCGAACGCCACGGTCAGCGCCGGCACCGCGGAAAAGCGTTCCAGAATGTCTGCTAGAGTGGTATGAGCCAGCTCCCGGTGGAGCGCCCAGAGCGCGAGGCCGAAGACCGCGATACTTAACCCGGCCCCGACCCAGTGCCAGTTAATGCGCCCGGTAAGTCTCTTCAATTCCACCGATAGCCCCTCCGCCGGCGAGCTTACTGGATTCGCGTGGGCGCGGTAAGCCACCTTGCAATTGTCGCCGAGGGTCCCGAACATTGTGGCATGAGCGACAGCGAGATCTTTGCCGAGAGCTATGCCGGTGCCAGGGTCAAGTTCATTGAGGCCTGTCGGGCGCTGAGCGTCACCGCGGCCTCCCACGCCCATCCCCTGCCGGGGCCGGACGGAGGGCCCTTAACCATGGAGGTGGCGCGGCTCGGGCCGGCCGGCTGCAGCCGGGTGCTGGTGGTCTGCTCGGGTACCCACGGGGTCGAAGGCTTTTGCGGCTCGGCGGCGCAGGTCGCCTGTCTCAGAAGCCGGCCGAGCCTGCCCGAGGATTGCGCGGTGGTTCTGGTCCATGCTCTCAATCCTCATGGTTTCGCCTGGCAGCGCCGCGTGAATGAAGAGAGCATAGACCTCAACCGCAACTTCATCGACTTTAGCCGGCCCCTGCCGGCCAACCCGGGTTACGACGAACTAGCCGATGCCATCTGCCCGGCCAGCCTCGAAGCCGAAGCATTCGCCGCGGCTCAGAATCGGCTAGATGCCTATGGCGCGCGCCACGGCTACCAGGCCCTGATCGCAGCCATGATCAGCGGTCAGTACAGTCATCCCCAGGGTCTGTTTTATGGTGGCACGGCGCCGGCCTGGTCGAATCGGACCTTTCGTGGCGTACTGGACGAACAGCTCAAAGGTGCCCGTCGGGTCGCCTATCTAGACCTTCATACGGGCTATGGCGCGAAGGGCGAGATCGAGCCCTTGGGCTCCCACCCGGCGGAGAGCGCGGCGCACCGGCGATTGGAAGCCTGGCTCGGCCGGCCGACGCAGCCCTCGGGCAACCCGGCCGATGGCTTTCCCGACACCTCGGGCGACACCGTCCAAGCGCTCTTCGATACGCTCGGCGAAGGGGCCGAGCTAACCGCCGCCTGTATCGAGTTCGGCACCGAATCAGAAGAGGTGGTGTTCGACGCGCTGAGGCGAGAGAACTGGCTCTTTCACCAAGGCCCAAAGGACACGGATCTTGCGCAGGCTATCAGAGCCGAGCTGCTGGATGCCTTCGCGCCGCCCGAGCGCTGGTGGCGCCAGGCGGTCGAAGAGCAAGCGGTGCCCTTGTTGGATGGCGTCCTGCGCGGTCTGGCATCGCCGTTGGAGGGCAACTAGGCTATAATCCCCATGGGTGGTCCGCATCGCTGTAAAGGAGCGGGTAACATGAGGTTTGTGCTGCGCCAAATGGTGATCGCGAGCTGTCTTTGCCTTGGGCTTTCGGCCTGCGGCACGGTGCACAAGCGCACGCCGCTGCCCGAGTCAGAGGCTGACAATGCCAGGGTCCCGGGATTGCCCCCGGATGCCCGTTTCTGGGGCGACGAGGTGCCGGAGGTCATGCTGGAGCGCTTCCGGTCGTCGAGCAAGGAGGAGCTGCAGGCCACCTCGGCAGCCTGGACCAGAGGCGAGCACCACTACCTGGCGCTTTCCGGCGGCGGTCAGAACGGTGCCTTCGGTGCGGGCCTACTAAACGGCTGGACCGCGTCGGGGACACGGCCCGAGTTCCTGGTCGTCACCGGTATCAGCACCGGCGCCCTTATCGCGCCCTTCGCCTTTCTTGGGCCTGACTACGACGACGAACTGACCGAGGTCTACACCCAGCTGAACACAGATGACCTTCTGGAATACCGGCCCTGGACCGTGATCGTGACGGGCGATTCCGTCGTCGATACCGACAAGCTGCGGGCCGTGATCGCGGGCTTCATCGACGAAAACATGATCTCCCTATTGGGCCAGGCCCATCAAGAGGGGCGCCGCCTGTTCATCGGCACGACCAACCTGGATGCCCGCCGCCCGGTGATTTGGAGCATCACCTCGATCGCCGCCAGCGACTATCCAAAGAAGCAGGAGCTGATCGTCGACATTCTGCTTGCCTCCGCCTCGATCCCAGGCGCATTTCCGCCGGTGATCATCGAGGTCGAGGCGAACGGCGTGCTCTACGACGAGCTCCACGTGGATGGCGGCACGGTGTCCCAGGTCTTTGTCTATCCGACCGCGATCGACCTGCAGGCGATCCTCGATAAGGTCGGTGTCACGGAAACACCCAACATCTACGTGATTCGCAACGCCAAGCTGTTGCCTGAATGGAAGGCGGTGAACGCCGACATCTTCAACATTGCCACCTCCTCGATCCAATCTCTGATCCGTACCCAGGGACTGGGCGACCTTTACCAGATCTATTTCTTGGCCCAGCGCGACGGCAGCGACTATCACCTGGCCTACATACCTAATGACTTCGACGTTGACAGCGGGGAGCCCTTCGACACCGCCTACATGAATGCGCTCTACAATCTGGGTTATGAAATGGCCGTGGACGGCTACGAGTGGGACCTCGTACCGCCCGGTGCTAAACAGGTCTCAATCGACTGAGAGAGGCTATCCGCGAATGACGGACAAGCTGCTTGATCGGCCCTGGCGGCTATCCCGGGCCGGAAGGGACCAGCCCGAGATAGCTTTGCGTCGAGAATGCCAGGTATGACCTAGCCGGTCGATATTACCGGTTCAGATACTCCAACTCCCTCTTGTCCTCGACCTCCAGCACGGGGAAGTCCTCGTGCAGGGTTTTCGCCATTCCATAGGCCATCATCAACAGCATGACCGCGATTGGCAGACCGGCCACGATGGAGGCGGTCTGAAGTGCGCTCAAGCCGCCGGCCAGCAACAACACGCCGGCAACGACGCCCGAGGTGATGCCCCAGAACAAGCGGAACTTGATCGGCGGATGCTCGTCGCCCATGGACAGCATGGTGCACATCACAAGGGTGCCGGAATCCGACGAGGTCACAAACCAGGATATCAGCAGTATGGTTATCAGTATGGTGATCGGCGTGACCAGGGCCTCATAGCCAAAGCCGGCGACCGTCTTAAACACACCGTCGGCATAGTTGGCGTTGACCGCATCGACCACGCCCGCGTTGTTGAACAGATCGACACCTACGGCGGCACCGCCGAACACGCCCATCCACAGGACCACGACCGAGGTCGGCACAAGCAGCACGCAGAAGCAGAACTGCCGTATAGTGCGGCCCTTGGAGACCCGGGCGATGAACAGGCCGACGAAGGGGCACCAGGCGATCCACCAACCCCAGTAGAAGATCGTCCACCAGCTTTGCCACTGACGCTCCGGCTCGGTATCGATCCAGAAGCCCATGGGGATGACATTCCAGATGTAGTCGCCGGCGCCGGAAATGACCATGCCCAGGATAAAGGCGGTCGGCCCCAGGATCAGGAAGATCAGCAGCAGCACGAGACTGGCCCAGACGTTGCACTCGCTCAAGATACGCACGCCCTTGCCCACGCCCGAGACGGCGGAGCCCGTGCCCATCGCAGTGATGATTGCGATCAGGATCAGATGGTTTGTCGTGGTGTCCGACAACCAGCCCAGATTGTCCAAGCCGGCGGCGATCGGCGCGACACCTAGACCGAGCGAGGTGGCCAGACCGAAGATCGTGCCAAACACACCGATCAGATCGACCGCGTGGCCCCAAGGCCCGTAGATCTTGTCTTTCAAGATCGGGTACATGGCGGCCCGCAGGGACAAGGGCAAACCCTTACGGTAGGAGAAGTACGCCAGGCTCAGGCCGACCAGCACATAGAGCGCCCAGCCGTGGAGTCCCCAATGGAAATTGGTGATCCGAATGGCCACGGCGGCGGCGTCCACGCCACCGGCTTCGACGCCTTCGCGGGTCAGGAAGGGGTTGTCCTGGATGTGGTACATCGGCTCGGCGACGCCCCAGTAGATCAGGCCGGAACCGAGGCCCGCGCTGAACAGCATGCAGATCCAGGAGAAGGTCGAGAAATCCGGTTCTTCGTCATCCTTGCCCAGTTTTACGTCGCCGAAACGGCTGACCAGGAGCCAGAACACGAAAAACAGCGCCACGGTCACGACAAGAACGTAGAACCAGTCGAGCACGCTGATGATGAAATCCTTGCCCTGAGCAAAGACGGCACCGGAGTAATCGACATCCCAGATCGTGAAGGCGACGAAACCGATGATCATCACCATGGATGCCATCGACATGATGGCATTCGATCCTTTAAAGAAACCGGATTTGGAAACCAACCCTTCCGGTGGCGTATGAGTTTCATCACTCATGATTATGTCCCTTCCTCTCTGCTCTTTTTTTTGCTCATCGCACCGTACCGGACGCACCCTGTTGGGCGGCGCCGGCGAGCCAGTTTTCAAAGGCTTCTTCCAAGGCCTCGTCGTGTTCGGCCCACCATTCGGCGTCCGACAGGATCGAGACTTTCTCCGCGTATGCGGGGCTATTGGGCAGCTGTGCCAAGACCTCGTCGGACAGCAGCGCCAGCGAGGATTTCCTGGTCGGACCATTGGGCAAATAACTCACCATGTTGGCGAGCGATTCCGAGCTGCTGGCAAAGCGAATGAAATCGATTGCCTCTTGCTTGTACCGGCTGCCCTTGGGAATGCCGAAGAGATCGAGCTCGATCACCCGGCCGTCCCACTCGACCTCGTACTTGGCGCCCTCTTTGCGGGCGTTGGTCGCGCCCGTCGTCGCCCAAACGGAGCTCATGACGACCTCTTCCTCGTTTAAAAACTCAACCGGTTCCAAACCGTCCTCCCACAGGACGAGGCCCGGCTTAATCGCATCCATTTTGGCCAAGGCACGTTCGACCCCTTCCGGGGTTTCCAGAACGTTGTAGACGTCCTGTTGCGGCACCCCATCAGCGATCAGGGCCCACTCCATGATCACCGTCGGATCGTTGCGGATGGCGCGCCGGCCTGGGTAAGTCTTGGTGTCAAAGAAGTCAGCGACCGAGCTCGGCGGATTGTCGGCAAAAACTTCCTTGTTGTAGCCGTAAATGGTCGCCCAAATGATGACGCCGACACCGCAGGGGTTGAGCGCCCCCTCGACAAAATCATCGCGGAAGTTAGTGCCGTCCGTGCCGTTGGGCAGATCGATGTTCGAGAGATCTTCCAACAGCCCGTCTTCGCAGGCTTGAAGTGAATCGGCCTGGGTCAGATCGACCACGTCCCAAACGACATTCGCCGATTCCACCTGGTCGCGGATTTCCTCTATGCCGCCGTCATAGTGCTCCACATTGACCCGAGAACCAGTCAACTCCTCATAGGGTCGGACAAAGCCCAGCATTTGGCTGCGCATGTAAGGTCCAGTCCAAGAGGTGAAGGTGATCTCGTTCTTGGCCATCGCGAGGCCGGCGTCGCTGTCTTGTGCGTGGGCGCCGGCGGTGGTCATCGCCGCGCTCAAAAAGGCAATGGCAGCGAGGCGGCCGTAGGGATTTCCCGGTCGACTGTTGTTCATCTTTGTCTCCCTGTTTCACTTTCAATTTGCCAGAGTGCAACGAGAACTTCTCGGGCAGGCTTCCTGTCGCGGGCTTCTTCCGATCCCGTTGGTGCTCGCAATTACAGCAAAGCGCTATCTGAGACTTGATCTATTCGCCCGACTTTCTGTCAAAATGCGACATCGGGGAAACGGAAAGCGACTTCCCAACTCGCCGGCCATGTGGTCAGG
The DNA here is from genome assembly GCA_039029395.1 of Pseudomonadota bacterium. GTDB lineage: Bacteria > Pseudomonadota > Alphaproteobacteria > Kiloniellales > JAKSDN01 > JBCCGG01. The sequence continues at coordinate 89,698 of JBCCGG010000006.1, forward strand.
TTTTGGAAGATGTTTTCTCGGATGGAGTGTCCCAAATTTTGGAAATCTGGGACAAAAATCCGGGAGCCTCGACCCGCAAGATTTTCAAGGCAGAGAGTCCTTGATCCGGAAGATGCAACGTGCGGCGCGTTGCATGATGGCTTTCCCCGAGCGCTCGCTTGTCCCATAGTGCGCCATCATGACGGGAGAGCTGATCCACGAGCCGCCCGGCCAACAATGGCCCGAGGCGAAAGGTAAGGTCGTCCTCTGGCGCCGGGAGGCCTGGGCGTCGACGCGCCTGGCCGTGCCTCTCATATTGGCTCAATTGGCCCACGTCGCGATTACCACGACCGACGTGCTGATGATGGGCTGGCTCGGACCGGAGGCGGTCGCGGCGGGGAGCCTGGGCACCCATCTCTACTTCCCGGTCTTTCTGCTTGGACTGGGTGTGGTCGCTGCGGTCGGGCCGATGACCGCCCAGGCCCTGGGCGCCCGGCAGCGCGGTCAGATCCCGGACATTTTTCGCCAGGGACTGCTGATTTCGGCGGTCATGGGCGTCGTCTTCGGCAGCGTGCTCTGGTGGGGCGAGGCGATCTTGCTTGTTTTCGGCCAACAGGCCGAGACCGCGGCCGCTGCTCAGAGCTATCTGCGCGCCGCCCTATGGGGGCTGGCGCCGAGCTTTGCCTTGGTCGTGTTGCGCAACTTCCTGGCCGCCCACTCCCGGCCGCGCGCCATCATGGTGGTGATGATCCTCGGCGTCTGCTTCAACGCTTTGGCTGACTACGCGCTGATGTTCGGCCACTTCGGCTTTCCAGCTCTGGGCGTCGTCGGTGCCGGCCTGGCCAGCAGCCTGGTCAATGGCTGGATGTTCCTGGCCTTGCTGGCCGTTGCAGTGGTGCACCGGGAGTTTCGGCCCTACCGCTTGCTCGCCGGTCCCTGGCGGCCGAATCTGTCGCTGATCCGCGAGGTGCTGGCGATCGGCATCCCGATCGGCCTTGGCATCCTGGCCGAATCGAGCCTCTTCGCGGCGACCGCCCTTCTGATGGGCTTGATCGGCACGACTGCCCTGGCGGCCAACGCGATCGCGCTTCAGTGCATGTCCGTTGCCTTCATGATACCGCTGGGATTCTCTCAGGCGGCCACGGTACGGGTCGGCCTGGCGGCGGGCGCTGGAGACCGGGCCGGTCTGGCGCGTGCCGGTTGGAGCGCGCTCGGTCTCGGCCTGCTGCTCTCGGCCCTGCCGGTCACCCTGTTCCTCGTGGTGCCGCGTTTCTTGGCCACACTGTTTCTCGATCCGGGCCAGTCGGTCAATCTGCCGGTCATCGAGACGATCGTTTTGCTCTTGGGGATCGCCGCCCTGTTCCAGGTTTTCGACGGCATCCAAATTATCGCCGCCGGTGCCCTGCGCGGCCTCAAGGACACCCGGGTGCCCATGTGGATCGCTCTTTTCGGCTACTGGGTGGTCGGCTTCAGCTGCAGTTTGCTGCTCGGCTTCGGGCTCGGCCTCGAGGTGATTGGCATCTGGAGCGGCGTGGCGCTCGGCCTAGCCGTCACAGCGGGTCTTTTGGTCTGGCGCTTTTACGTTCTATCCGCGCGGCCATGAAGCCCCAGAGCCAGAAGAAGGAACGCGCCGATGTGTTGCTGGTCGAGCAGGGCTTGGCGGCGAGCCGGCCGCGCGCCCAGGCATTGATCATGGCCGGCAAGGTGTTCGCCGAGGACAAGCGGATCGATAAGCCCGGCCAACGCCTCGAGCGTGGGCTGGCGCTTCGGGTCAAGGGGCAGGACCACCCCTGGGTCTCACGCGGCGGCCTCAAGCTGGCCGGCGGATTGGACCGATTTGGGATCGACCCGAGCGGGCTTAACTGTCTCGACGTGGGTGCCTCGACGGGGGGCTTTACCGATGTGCTGCTGAGCCGCGGCGCGGCCCGAGTCTATGCGGTCGACGTAGGCCACGGCCAGCTCGCCTGGAAGCTGCGCCAGGATCCTCGGGTGACCGTGCTCGAACGGGTCAATGCCCGCTATCTGGACAGTGCCCAGGTGCCCGAGCCGATCGATTTCTTGGTGTGCGATGCCAGCTTCATCGGCCTCGAGACTTTGTTGCCGGCGCCGCTCGCACTCTGCCAAACGGGCGCCCGGCTGATCGCCTTGATCAAGCCCCAGTTCGAGGTCGGCAAGGGCGAAGTGGGCAAGGGCGGCGTGGTGCGCGACCCGGCGCTGCACCAGGTTGTCTGCGCCCGGATCGAAGGCTGGTTGAACGCCCAGGCCGGCTGGCAGGTCCTGGGTCTCTGCGATAGCCCGATCACCGGGCCGGACGGCAATAAGGAATTTCTCATCGCGGCCGTACGGGGAGGCGTTGCTGGGCATTCCATCGAAGAGGTCGACTAATGGAACGGCGTTTCAAGACCAGGATCACCAAGATGCTCGGCATTCGGCACCCGATCCTGATCGGCGGCATGATGTGGCTCGGCCGGGCGGAGCTGGTTGCCGCGGTGGTGCGTGCCGGTGCCACGGGTTTCATATCCGCCCTGACCTTTGCCGAGCGTTCGGCGCTGCGCGATGAAATCAATAAGTGCCGCGAGCTGGCCGAGAGCGACCGCTTTGGTGTCAACCTCTATATCTCCAATCGCCCGGAGGCCGCGGAACGTCTGCTCCCGCTTTTGGATGTGGTGTGCGAGCTGGAGGTGCCATTTGTCGAAACCTCGGGCGCGAAACCGAGCCTGCTGCTACCGCAGCTAAAGCAGGAAGGTATCAAGGTCATCCACAAGGTGCCGGCCGTTCGCTATGGCCTTTCGGCGGAGAAAGCAGGAGTCGACGCGATCATTTTGGTCGGTGCCGAATGCGGCGGCCATCCCGGTCACATGATGATCGGTACCATGATCCAAGGCGGGCTGGGCCCGACCTCGCTCTCGGTCCCGGTCATACTGGGCGGAGGAATCGGTCGCGGCAGCCAGCTTGCCGCCGCGCTTGCCATGGGTTGCGAGGGCGTGCTGATGGGCACCCGGCTCATGGTCGCTGAGGAGGCCGTTCCCCACCGGGACTTCAAGGCACGGGTGGTCGAGAGCGATGGCACAGATTCAGTGGTGGTCCAAACGACTTTCCGCAATCACCACCGGGTGCTTCGGAACGAAACCACCGATGAGATCCTCGCCTTGGAGGCCCAAGGGGTTGATGAGATCGAGCCTTACCTACCATTGATTTCCGGAGAGATTTCTTGGCAGGCCCTTCAGAGCGGCGACTTTAGGCGCGGCACGATCGATTTTGGCCAGGCCGCTTGCTTCGCCGATCAGGTCGAGCCGGCGGCTCAGATCATCGCTCGGATCGTCACGGATGCTGAGCAGAGTGTCGCGGCGCTTGAAAGCCGGCTGTCGTTACTGCAGGAGGATCGACCCTAGGCTTGCTTCGGCGGAATGGTGCGCGCGATGGAAAGGCGGTCCGCCAGGCGCCCGACCCAATCGGCCAGGCCGGGATGCAGCGGCCGCCAGCCGAAGGCGGGATTTCGGCGCTCCATTTGCAGGGCGCAAATCAGGACGATCTGCGGAATGTTAAGGTCGCCGTTCATCAATGGTTCGGCGATCTGCGCCTCCCAATAATCGGCCATGCGCCGGCTGCGCGCGGCCTCGTGGGCCAGGATCGTCGGCGAGCGCTCGTCCTCCGGCCGGCTGAGCTCCCGGCCCCAGACCGCGATGCCGTCCAGGAGTGAGCGCGCCGAGGCCTCCAGGCGCCGCCACTGCCAGCCGGATTCGTCGGGCGGCGGATCGAAGGCGGGCGCACCCTCCAGATGATCGAAGTAATGGCAGATCACCGCCGAATCCTCGAAGGCCGTACCGTCGTCCAGCACCAGGTAGGGCACCCGCCCAGAGGGATTGATCGTGTAATAAGGACTGTCGGCCTGACGGGTTTGGGCCACGATCGTTTCGACCTTATCCTCCAAGCCCTTTTCAAGAACCATGATGCGTGCGATGCGCGCGTAGGGCGAGTTCGGCGTAATATAGAGTTTCATTGTTCTGGCCCTATTGTCTCTTTCGCCAATGAACTATTGCTATTTCATCTCGTGCTGGCGTCATAGGAAAATGTCTGGCATAGTGCTGCTCGGACATGAGGGCGGCGGCGTTGCCAGGTTTGGCGGCTTGTTCCGTTGGCTCTGGTGTCCCTTCATTGCAATCTGGTCTTGGTACTCATGGGCAAAAGCGATCCCCATGAATGAGGCACCCTCTTGCTTTGCGAGGAGCAGGTCATGAACCACTTGGTTACCCCCGATCGGCTGGTCGAGCTGATCGATCGCAGCACGCCGGATCATTCCCTGGCGCAAGCCTTCTACTGTGACCCCGCAATCTACCAAAGGGATCTGGAGCGAATCTTCATGACCAGCTGGCTCTATGCCGGCCACATCAGCGAAGTGCCAAGCCCGGGCAGCTACTTTCTGTTCCACGTCGGCGAGGAGTCGGTCATCGTTGTGCGTGGCAGGGACGGTGAGATCCGCGCTTTGGTCAACGTTTGCCGCCATCGCGGCTCGCGGGTTTGTGTCGAGCAGCAGGGTACCGCCAAGCGTTTTATGTGCCCCTATCATGCCTGGACCTATGATTTGGACGGCCGCCTGGTTGCGGCTCGTCTTATGCCCGAGGGTTTCGACAAGGCGGGCCACGGCCTTAGCCAGCTCCAGGTGCGGGTCTTCGAGGGCTTCATCTTCGTCAGCTTCGCCGAGGCGCCGGCCGACTTTACCGCCATGGCGCAAGACCTGGCGCCGCGCCTCAAGCCCTACGGCTTCGATCAGGCCAAGGTGGTCTTTCGCGAGCTCTTCAAGATTCAGGCCAACTGGAAGTTGATGACCGAGAATTACCTCGAGTGCTACCACTGTTCGCCGGCTCATCCCGAGTTCGCGCTTTCCCACAGCATCAAGTTGCCCAAGGAGAAAATTGCCGAGCTTGAAGCGGCGATGATGGCGCGCGCCAAGGCCTGCGGTCTGGACGCACCCTTCATTAGCCTTGTCGGCAACGATGATCCCTCGGGCGTACAGTATCACTACGATCGCTATGCCCTGCTCGACGGCTATGTGAGCGGAAGCCCCGACGGCCAACCTCTGGCGCCCTTGATGGGTGATATCACGGGCTTCGACGGCGGTGCGACCAACATTCAGATCGGCCCGGTGTCGTTCTTCCTGGCCTACAACGACCATTTGGTGGTCTACCGCTTCCTGCCGCGCGGCCCCCAGGAAACCGACGCCGAGGTCTTCTGGCTGGTGCGCGGCGACGCGGTCGAAGGCGAGGACTTCGACCGCGAGAAGCTGACCTGGTTGTGGCAGGTCACCAGCGAGGCGGACAAGCTGATCGTCGAGCGCAATCAAGAGGGCGTGAACTCTCGGTTCTATCGGCCGGGACCTTACTCGCCCATGGAGGACTTCGCGGTGCGATTTCTGGAGTGGTACCTGAAGGTCATCAGTTGAGGGTGGCGGCGACCGGGTCATGAAGTTTTACTCCGTGCCCTCGACGATGATCAGCTCGGACTCGGCATAGGCCTGGCGCAGCTTCAGGGCGGCCTGATACTCCGGCGAGCGGTAGCAGGCGAGCGCCTGCTCGTAGCTCTCGAACTCCAGCACCACGTGGCGCTCGCGCGCCGGTCCTTCAGGCGACTCGTACCGGCCGCCCCGCACGATCGGCCGGGCGCCGTACTTCGCGAAGGGCTCGGCATCGGCGGCGATGTACTTCGGATAGTTTTCCGGATCGGTGACCGTCACGTGCGCAATCCAGTAGCCCTTTGCCATGCAGGATACTCCCTTGGTTTACTGATAGATCTTCACTTCAGGGGATCGGTCGTGGGCTACCCAGCCGCGCAGCATACCGTCGGTGTTGTAGGGCAAGGCCATGTTGCCTGCGCGGTCGAGCGCGATGACGCCGCCTTTGCCGCCGGCGGCCGGTAGCACCTCCATGACCACTGTCTCGGCGGCTTCGGCAAGGCTTTGCTGGCCGTAGGCCATGCGCGCCGCGATGTCCTGGGCAACGCCGAAACGAATGAAATATTCGCCGTGTCCGGTTGCCGAGACTGCGGCGCTTTCATTGTCGGCGAAAGTGCCGGCACCGATGATCGGAGAATCGCCGACCCGGCCCGGCGGCTTGGAACCGAAGCCGCCGGTCGAGGTGCCGGCCGCCAAATCGCCACAGCGGTCGAGCGCGACCGCGCCGACCGTGCCGCCCTTGGCGTCGCTCTGGCGGGTCATGATCGCCTTGTCCGTCGTCCCGCGGCTATCGCGGTAGGTCGCCTCGAGCTTGCCATCGGGCCGCAAGCGATAGGTGATGGCGCCCTCGATCTCTTGGAAATCGAAGCGTAAAGCGCCGTTCACGAAGACCGCAGGCGCCCGGGTCCAGTAGCCTTCCTCGAAACCCCAATCCTCCTGGGGGCCACGGGCGAAGACCACGGTGGCGCCGTCGGGCGTGATCTCCTCGACCACCAGCATAGTGGTCATCCAGCCGGACCAGAGCCCGGCCCAGGTGCCGGAGTAGGCGGCCCGCTCGCTCGGCACTTCTGGGCCCGGTGGCCGAACCTCGAGCTCGTCGGGCAGCGGCACGTCGCCGAAGTTGAGTCCGGATTTGAGAAAGTAGTCTGGCGTCACCACCTCGCCGCCGCTCTCGGCCACGAAGGCGTCGGCGCCGGGCCCGACGAAGAGGACGTGAGGCGAGCTCTCCATGACCAAACGCGCTGCGGCAATCGGGTTCTTGGCTTTCTTAGTCCCGGCGACCGCCCCGGCTTGGCGAGTCCGGCCCGCCATGATCGAAGCGTCGAGCTCGATCACCCCAGCTTGGTTGGCGATCGCACCACGTCCGGCATTGAAAGCGCCGTGATCCTCCATCGCCTTTATCGCGCCCTCGACCACGTCGAGGCTGGTCGCGCCACCCGCCAAAAGCCGCCCGCCCTCTGCGAGCGCCGCGTCCAGCGCTTTGACCTTGGCAGGGTGTTGGTGGTGGCCCCAGACGGCGCCGCCGTGCAGCACCAGGGCGAATTCCTTGTTCGCCTCGCATTGGCCGAGTGGGATGGCTCCGCCGGCCCAACTGCCGGGTGCGGCCAGGAGGCAGAGCAGCGCGGCGGCGAGCGCCAACGCCGATCGGCAGCATTGCGTTGTGGTCCTGTGTGCCGACATCCTGAGTGAAATGATCTACCTATCTCAAGGTGCAGACAAGTGACATGAAGGTGCCAAGGACGGAAAAGTTCCTCGGTGGCAATAGAAGCAATTTCCGGGGACGTTTTGAGTTAAGTTTCCTATAGAATTCGACCTCTTGGGGCCGTTTGATATAGACTCTTAATTCAAATGCCGTAGTCTGCCGGGCGCAAGGCAACCTCTCGAAAGGTCCAACCTGAGATGGATAACGCGCTTGAAATTGGTCTCTCGTTGCTCTGCTTCCTCGTGGCTATTCCACTTTTGATGCAAGTATGGCCCGGGATTGTCTATCGGCGCTGGATAAACGCCCAAGGCGATCCGGTCGAGCCAGGCTGGGTCGACCATGGCCCGCTCAAGGAGGAGATTGTTTTCGTGCGTGGCTTAAATCCTGCGGTGCCCAAAGGTAGAGGCTGGCAGCGCGGGAGGTCTCATCGCACTCTGCGCAATTGGGTCGGTTTCTGCCTTGGTGTGGCCTTGGTGTTGGGGGCAGTTTGCCTGCTACTCGAGAGCGCCTGGCTCACGCCCGTGGCTGCGGCGGCGCTGTTTGCCCTGGGGGCAATCTATGGTGCCTGGAACCTGCCGAGCTTGGTCCGCCGCCTGCGCGCCAAAAGAGGCTATCATTGGATCGATGCTTTGCCTGCCGCGATCTCCGCGCTCGCGGTGGCAACCGGTGTGTCAATGGACTGATCAGGCCGCAGCCTTGACCGCGGCCACGTGGCCGGCGAAATCCGGGTGGCCCATGAGTGACTTGCAACGCTCGAAGCGGGTCGTGGCGTAGTCCCAAAAATCCTCGGCCGGATTGTCGTTGGCATGCTGGATCAGGCCCCAAAGGGTCCATAAAAGATCGCACATGGCCTTGTAGATCACCATGCGGCCGAACTGAGCCTCGCTGTAGGCACCCTCGAAGTAGGCGGCCATCATCTCCCGATCCTGCTCGTCCGTGAAGCTCGCTTCGACGGAAAGGTCGCCCAGGTCCCATAGGGGGTCGTTCATGCCGGAGTACTCCCAATCGACGATCCACATGTTGGTGCCGTCGTCCAAGAAGTTCTCGCATAGAGGATCGCAGTGGCAGGGCGCCAGAGCCGCGGGGTGGGCGTTGAGCGCCGCGCGCACCGCCTCGGCGTCGCCGACCACGTCGTGGTATCCTTCGGGCAGTTGTGCGCCGAGCTTGGCGAGCACGGTCAGATAATCATCGATCATATCGAACAGCTCGAAGCGGAACTGAAAAATCAGTCCGCTGCCGTGCAGCTTGCGGAAGGCGTCGGCGGCGCGGGCGGGCGCCCCTGGCCGGCGGGCGAAGCTCTCCGGCGTCATGGTCAGGCAGCCATCGAGATACTCGGTGACCAGCACGCCACTCGCCGGATCCACATGAACGACCGCCGGGCTGACCCCGGCGGTGGCCGCGACCTTGGCGTTGTGGGCCTCGACCTCACGGTCGATGTACTCCTCGGTGCCCTTGCCGGGAATGCGCAGGCAATAGCGCGCGTCGTCCATCTCGACTCGGTAGACCAGGTTGGTCAGGCCGCCGAGGCGCTGGACCTTGGCGCTTTCCGGATTGTGGGCCGAAAGGGCGGGGATCTGCGCCAGCGCTTGGCGCGCCACTTCCAGTTCGTTCGCCATTCCTGTCTTTTATCCTTTCAGCCGTTCCATCTTGGCATCGTATAGCACGCGCGGCCCCCGGACGGCAGGCCACGGCCGGCCATAGGCCTCGAGCGTGAAGCCCCGCTCCTGGGCCAACGCCCGGGGCAGGGTGCCGAGCGCGATCGAGCGGCCAAGTGTGTGACCGTAGCCGCCGCTCGACGTGGTTCCAACCACCTCGCCGTTGTGAAGGATTGCCTCGCCGCCACTGAGCGGCGCGAAGCCCTCCAGGCTGAAGCTACAGAGCTGGCGGGCGCTGCCCTTGTCTGCGATCTCCGCCAGGGCCGCCCGGCCCAGGAAATCCCCTTTGTCCAGTGCAACGCAGAACCCCAATCCCGCTTCAAAGGGCGAGACCTCCGGGCTCAATTCGGCGCTCCAGTAGCAGTAGCCCTTTTCAAGGCGCAAGGACTCGATTGCCAAATAGCCGACGTTCGCGATGCCGTGCTCCTGGCCGGCACGCCACAGGCTGTCGTAGACGTGAAGCCCATTCTCGACGGGAATGTGCAGCTCCCATCCGAGCTCGCCCACATAGCCGATTCGCGCCGCCAGCACGGTGGCCTGGCCAATCTGAATTTGCCTAGCCGCGAGAAAGGGAAAGGCTTCGGCCGAGACATCGTCGTCGGTGACCGCCTCAAGCACAGCGCGGGCCAGCGGGCCGCAGAGGTTGATTACAGCATAGGCCGAGGTCACCTCCTCGAGCGCGACCGAGCCATCGCGAGGCAAATGGCGGCGCAACCAATTGCCGTCGCGCACACCGAAGCCGCTGCCGGTCACGATGTAGAAAGAGCCGTCGGCCAAAGTCATGATCGTCAGATCGGCTTCGATGCCGCCGCGCGCGTTGCAAAGCTGGGTGTAGAGGCAGCCGCCGCGCGAAAGGTCGCCGGCCGCCAGGCCCTGCAGGGCAGAGTAGGCGCCCGGCCCGGAGACCCGGAACTTGGCAAAAGAGGTCTGGTCGATCAGGGCGACCCGCTCGCGCACCGCCCGGTGCTCTTCGCCCACCGCCTCGAACCATGACGGGCGGTCTTCGAATGAATAGACGATTTCCGGCGGGTCGCCAGGCCGTGCGAACCACTTGGGACGCTCCCAGCCGAACTTGCTGCCGTGCACCGCGCCGGCCGCCTTGAGCCGCCCATGCAAGGGACTCAGTCTGAGGTCCCGCCCGCTGGTCGAGTCCTCCCCGGGCCAGTGGATCGCGTAGTAGCGGCCATAGGCCTCGACCGCGCGATCTTCGAGAAAGCGCCGGTTGGCGTGGTGCGGCCCGAAGCGGCGCGCGTCAAAGGCCCAAAGATCCATGCCCGGATCGCCTTCCAGGATCCAGTTGGCCATCGCCTTGCCGGCGCCGCCAGAGGCGGCGATGCCGGCGGTGAAGCCACAGGCCAGGTAGAGGTTCTCGAAGCCCGGCGCCAGACCCATGATCGGCTCGCCGTCGGCCGAGACCGGGATCGGTCCGTTGATCAGGGTCTGGATGCCGACCTCGTTGAGCAGGGGGATGCGCTCGGCGGCGGGCAGGGCGATCGCCTCGAAACGATCGAAGTTGGCGTCGAACAGCGTGCGCGCGAAGTCGTTCGGCACGCCGGTGCGCCAGCAGGGCTTGGTGCCTTGTTCCCAGCCGCCGACCGCGAAGGCGCCGACATCCGGCTTGAGATAGAAATTGTGGTCCGGATCCCGGAAGGTGGTGAGGCCTGGATCGAAATCGATCGCCTTCTCGGTCACCACGTACTGGTGCTCGACCGCGCCCGCGGCAATCGGCAGGCCGGCCAACGCGCCCACCTGCTTGGCCCAAATACCGGCGCAGTTCACGAAGACTTCGCAGGCGATCGGGCCTTGGTCGGTGATCACCTGGGTCACCCGGCCGCGCTCGACCACCAGGTCGGTGAGCAGCACCCCCTCTCGGATTTCAACCCCGCCGGCGCGCGCGCCCTTGGCATAGGCTTGGGTGAGGGCGTAGGGGTCGACGTAGCCGTCGCTCGGTATGTAGGCGGCACCGACCACGCCCTCGCGCGACATGTAGGGGAACAGGTCTTTGGCTTCCTTGGGCGTGATCTCGTGGGCCTCGAATCCGAAGCCACGGGCCAGGGTGAGCGCGCGCTTGATCTCGCTCCAACGGGCCTCGGAGGCAGCGACCCGCAGCGAGCCGACCTTCTTCCAATCGATCTCCTGGCCGGTCTCCGCGCTTAGAGTGTCGAACAGGGCGACGCTGTCGCACATCAACCGGGTCAGGTTGCGCTTGCCGCGCAGCTGGCCGACCAGGCCGGCCGCATGCCAGGTCGAACCGTGGGTAAGTTGGGCCTTCTCCAGCAGCACAACGTCCCGGGCACCGGCCTTGGCCAGGTGATAGGCGAGGGAGCAGCCGATCGCTCCGCCGCCGACGATAACAATTCGCGCCTGGTCTTGGGTCACGACCTTACTGGGCCAACAGCAGCTCTGGTGCGCGCATGCTTTGGCCCTGCGCATTGCCCTCCAAGCGCTCGGCCAGCGCGATCAACGGCCCGAGCGTGCGCGCCAGTTTGGCCAGGGTCGGCGCGCTGACCCAGTTGCCAAGCAGATCCTGGAAAACCGCCTCGAAGGGATCGCGCTCGGCCGGAAAGCGCCGCAGCTCGACCGTCTCGTCTGGCTTGGCGCCGGCTAGTTCGCCGGCCACTTCGACCGCCCGGTGAAAGCCGCCCAGCTCGTCGACCAGACCGAGCGCAAGCGCGTCCTGACCCGTCCACACTTGGCCTTTGGCGGCTTTCTTGACCTCATCCATGGTCATGCCCCGGCCGTCCGCGACCTTGGTGGTGAAGTCCAAGTAGGTGCGGTCGAGGCTCTTGTTGAGGCGCGCCCAATCGGCCGGTGTGAAGCTGTGGTTGGCGCTCCAAAGGGCTGCATTGTCACCGGCCTGAACGCCGTCCCAATGGATCTCGAGCTTGTCCCACAGGCCGGTGAACACCAGCTTGCCGGCAACCACGCCGATCGATCCGGTGACCGTGGCCGGCTGGGCGACGATTTTCTCCGCCGGCGCGGCCACGAAATAGCCGCCCGAGGCCGCCACGTCGCCCATGGAGACGACCACAGGCACGCCGCTGTCCCGGGCCTTCTGAACCTGGCGCCAGATCACGTCGGAGGCGACGTAGGAGCCGCCCGGGCTGTCGACCCGGAACAGGATTGCCTTGACGTCCCTGTCCAAGAGCGCATCGGCGATTGCCTCGGAGACGTGGTTGGCACCCATCTTGACGTTGCCGAAGGCCGGATCGTTCTGGCCGTCGGAGAGCTCGACCGGACCCAGACCGTAGATCAGGGCGACGGTCGGCCCGTCGGGCGTACGCTCGTCGAGGCGATTGGCGTAGACGTTCAGGGCGAGGAACTCGGCATCGGGGCCGCCCTGGGTGAGAACGTCGTCGTGCACCTGGTCCCAATAGCCGAGCTGGTCGATCAGGCCGGCGCTTTGAGCGTCGGCGGCATCGTACGGCCCCTGGTTGATCAAGTCGCGCACCTTGGCGGCGTCCAAGCCCCGTTGGGCACCGACCCCAGTGGCGATTTGGCCGACCCAAGATTCAACCAGCTGAGTCAGGTTTTCCCGCTGGGGGGTCGGCAAAGCGGTGTCGGTGAACATGTTCATTGCGCCCTTGTATTCCTCGCGCTGGGCGAGCTGAGGCTCAACCCCGATTTCGTCGAGCGCGCCGCGCAGGAAGGGGCTCTCCAGCAGCAGTCCGGTCAGGTCCAAATCGCCCGAGGGCTGCAGCCAAACCGTCTCGAAGGCGCTGGCCATGTAGTAGTGCAGCGTGCCGTTGCCGCCCTCGCCGAAGGTCTCGGCAAAGGCGACCGTGAACTTGCCTTTGTCCCTGAAACGCTTGACCGCATCGCGCACCTCCTGGATCTGGGCCAGGCCGAAGCGGCCCTGGCCGAGCCGTGCCACCATGCCCTTCACCTTTGGGTCCTCGGCCGCTCGGTCGAGTGCCGCCAGGGACTCGCGGATCACCAGCCGGTCCGTCAGGGAGGCTTTGGAGACCGGGTTGTCGGGCAGGGCCTCGACCACGCCTCCGCGCAGGTCGAGGGTCAGCACCGTGTTCTCCGGCACCGGCTCCTCAACCTTTTGCAGGGGCTCGAATTGGGAGGCCAAGAAGCCCAGGCCGACCATTAAGAGAACCACGACCAGGCCGACCGAGGCCAGAAGCCCGACGAAGCATTTGAGGATAAAGAGGATGACGCGCATGGCACCTTCGCCGCTGTCTTAGGGGGATTGGGCCCAAGTGATAGGCCGGAATCAAGGCGAAGTCGAGCGTGGTTCTGGACGTTCTCCTGAACTAGGCTGTCCGGCCAATTGGGATCGAGGAACACCATGAGACGAAGGGCGCGGCCCGGTGGCGGCCGGCAACTTGAGCTGGAGATCGAGACCCTGGGTGGACGGGGCGACGGCGTCGGCCAGGACCACGGCCGGCCGGTGTTCGTTGCCGGCGCCTTGCCCGGCGACCGTTTGCGGGTGCGGATCACCGGCGAGCGTGCTGGCGGCCTCAAGGGCGAGATTCTCGAGCGGCTCGACGAGGGGCCCGGGCACGAGGAGCCCCCTTGCCCTCACTTTGGGCCCTGCGGCGGTTGTCAGCTGCAGCATCTGGACGACGGGCGCTACACCGCATGGAAGCGGGACTTGGCTTGCAAAGCCTTGGCCCGGCGCGGCCTGCCGGATGATCTGGTCGCGCCCCTCATTCGGGTGCCGCCGGCCAGCCGGCGCCGGGCCAGCCTGGCGGCCCGGGTCGAGGGCGAGGGTGTTGCCCTGGGTTTTCGAGGACGCGAGAGCCACCGGGTGGTCGACGCCTCTGGCTGCTTGCTGCTGAGCGGGCCCTTGATGACCGGGCTTGCGGTGCTCCGCGCTGGGCTCGGCCCGGTGCTTGGGTCTGGCGGCACCTGCGAGCTGGCCTTGCTGGAATGCGTGAATGGCCTCGATCTCTTGATCACCCTTGAGCGGCCGCCCGATCTGGACCAGCGCACCGCCTTGGCAGAATTGGCCGAGCGCGCCGATCTGGCCCGTTTGACGTGGCGCGTGGCGGGCCAGGAGCCGGAGCCGCTTGCCGTGCACCGCAGCCCTGTGCTGCGCTTCAACGGGCAAGCGGTAACGCCGCCGCCCGGCGGCTTCACCCAGCCGACCCTGGAGGGCGAGACCGAGCTGCAGCGCCTGGTGCTGGCCGCTCTGCCGGCGGGGGCGAAGCGCGTCGTCGAGCTCTTCGCCGGTATCGGCACCTTCAGCTTCCACCTTGGCGGCCGTGCTAGCCTTCGGGCGGTCGAAGGCGACAGGGCGGCTTGTCTGGCGCTCGATGCCGCCCAGCGCCGGGCCGGCGGGCGAATCGCGGTCGAACAGCGCGACTTGGAGCGCCGGCCGCTCGAGCCAACCGAGCTGGCCGGCTTCGACGCCCTGGTGTTTGACCCGCCGCGCGCCGGAGCCAAGGCACAGGCCGAGCGCATTGCCGCGTCCGACCTCGCGGCCGTGGTCGCGGTTTCCTGCAATCCCAACAGTTTCGCGCGCGACGCTCGGATTTTGATCGATGACGGTTTTCAGCTCGAGGCGGTCACGCCGCTCGATCAATTTCCTTGGTCACATCACTTGGAGCTGGTCGCCAGCTTTCGTCGGCCATGATCTCGGCCTTGACCGGCGCCAAGGCGGCGCGGCACCTTTGGCTTGATCTGTAGGAGAGTGCTGCCATGGGGGCTTGGGGCGCCGGCCATTTCGAAAACGATGACGCGCTCGATCTTTTGGGCGAGCTGAAGGGACTTGAGACCTTGAGCGCGCTCTTTGCTGGTCTGCCGCCGGCCGGCGAGGGCGAGCTGGAAGCGCCGGAGGCAAGCCAAGCCATGGCCGCGGCCGAGGTGGTTGCTGCCATGACAGGTAACCCAAGCGCTGACTGCCCGGAGGCGGTCACGGCGCGGCTCGCGGATCTGGGCGCGCCTTCGCCGGAGCTTCTGGAGGCGGCACGCGAGGCAGTCTCTCGAGTTCTCTTCGAGTCCGAGCTGCTCGAGCTGTGGGCTGACTCCGACGAGAGCGAGGCTTGGAATCTGACGGTCACCGACCTCATAGACCGCTTGAACCCAAAGACCAAAGCCAAAGCGAGACAGGGCAAGAAGAAGGCCAGCGCGCCCAGCGTGATCTGCTCTTTCTGTCGCGAGCCGGTTGAAGCCTCGGAGGGCATTAGCGTTTCAGTGCGCAGCCTCGACGACGATCCGATCAACCATTTGGATCAGACCTTTTGCTGCCATCTACGCTGCTTCAACGGCAAGCTCGACCCCCGCGCTTTGATCCAACGCTGGACCTTCGATCCGGACGACCCGAGCCTCCAGGCGGAGGTCGACAAGCTGCTGGGCAATACGCCGCGTGGCGACAGCGAGTCTTAGCGCAGTACCTCAATCAGCGCGGCCAGGTCCTGCTCGCCGATGCCGGCGGCGAGCGCACACTAGAAGATGCCGAAAAGCAAGTCGGGCAGGTCTCGGGTCATGGCGCACTCGAGCTATGTTGGCGACTTCGATAAGCGTGTCCGAACACTGCGGCAAGCACGATCGCTCCGCCGACGAAACTGGCCGGCGGTGGCAGCTCGCTCAGCAGGAGCCAGGCTAGGACCGCGGCGAAAGGTGTTTCTGCGGTGCCGAGCAGACCGGCCTCGGCGGCTGGGATAAGGCGCGTGCCCTCGGTCCAGAGAACGACCGCGAGCGCGAAGGACGCCCCGAACGCAATCAGCAGCGGCACATCATCCGGGGACACGGCGAGCGGATCGACCACGAGCCAGGCGATCAGAAAGAGCTGCAGGGCCGAAGCGCCGCCGGCGAGCACCACCGGACTGTCCCGAAAGGCGCGGATGAGCACCATGTAGAGCGCGTTACCCAGCGTCATGACCAGCGCCACCAGGTCGCCGGCCAACTGGCCGCCGCCGAGCCCACCCATCACCACCACAGCGACGCCCACGAGGGATAGGACGGCCGCCACGGCGGTGGGTCCGGTCAAGCGTTCGCGCAGCAGCCACCAGGCAAGCCCGGCGGCGATGAAAGGCGCCGCCGCGTAGATCACTGCCACGTTGGCGATGTATGTCATCTTGAAGGCGAAGATGAAGGCCAGGCTGGCGGCGCTACCGACGCTGGCCAGAAGCCACCCGCGCCAGCCCAGCCAGACGCTCTCGCGCCGGGACCAGGCGACATAGGCAAGGATCAACAGGCCACCGATTAGCCCGCGCCAGCAGGCGATTGTCCAGGCGTCGGCCTGGATCATCTTGGTCAGGACGCCGGCCAAGCTGAACACCAGCGCAGACGCGATTACCAGGCTAACGCCCAGCAGGTGGGCTGCGCGACCGTCGCCCAAAGCGGCATCCCTTCACGGTGCAAAGGCCGGCAGTCTAGGAGGGCGATGCTGACAGCGTGCCGTCAGGAGGGGCGGGGCGCGCTAGGCGCGGTTCACCCACATTGAGCCCTGTGGCGCAACAGGTGGTCGGCCAGGACCAGGGCCATCATGGCTTCGCCGACCGGCACGGCGCGAATGCCGACACAGGGGTCGTGGCGGCCCTTGGTAACGATCTCGGTGTCCTGGCCGTGCAGATCGACGGTTTTGCGCGGGGAGAGGATCGAGCTGGTCGGCTTGACCACGAAACGCACCACAATCTCCTGGCCGCTCGAAAGGCCGCCCAAAACTCCGCCGGCCGCGTTGGAAAGGAACGATACCTCACCGTCTTTCATGCGCATCTCGTCGGCGTTGGCTTCGCCCGATAGCGCGGCGGCCGCGAATCCGGCGCCGATCTCGACACCCTTCACCGCGTTGATCGAGACCATGGCCTTGGCGAGGTCGGCGTCCAGCTTGTCGTAGACCGGTTCGCCCAGACCGGCCGGCACCCCAGAGGCTACCAACTCGATCACCGCGCCCCGGGAGGAGCCGTCCTTGCGTGCCTGGTCGAGCTCCGAGGCCCAGGCCTCGGCGGTCTCGGCGTCGGGGCACCAGAAGGGATTGCGTTCGGTCTCGGCCCAGTCCCAGCGCGCCCGCTCAACGGTCCGTTCGCCCATCTGTACCAAGGCGCCGCGGATCACCGGTCCCGGTTCGAGCAGATGGGCCAGGATCTTGCGCGCCACCGCGCCGGCGGCGACCCGCATGGCGGTCTCCCGCGCCGAGGAGCGACCGCCGCCTCGATAGTCGCGGATGCCGTACTTTTTCCAGTAGGTGTAGTCGGCGTGGCCCGGGCGGAACTTATCCTTGATGTCGCCGTAGTCCTTGGAGCGCTGGTCCTGGTTCTCGATCGAGAGGGCAAGCGGCGTGCCCGTGGTGGTGCCCTCGAAGGTTCCGGAGAGGATCTTGACCTCGTCGGCTTCCCGGCGCTGGGTGGTGAAGCGCGACTGGCCGGGCTTGCGCTTGTCGAGCCAGGGCTGGATGTCGGCTTCACTGAGCGCGATGCCGGGTGGCACGCCGTCGAGCACGCAGCCGATAGCCGGCCCATGGCTCTCGCCCCAGGTGGTCAAACGCAGAGCATGGCCGAAAGCATTGCCGGGCATGGCAGGCCGTTGTTAGGACTGAGGCGTCAGGCCGCGCAGCAGCTCGACAACCTGGGGCGCCGCGTCGACCGCCATCATGCCAACCGTGTGATAGCCGCAGTCCACGTGGTGGACTTCGCCGGTCACGCCGTTGGAGAGGTCGGACAGAAGATAGAGCGCCGACCCGCCGACCTGGTCGATCGTGACGTTGCGGCGCAGGGGCGAGTTGTACTCGTTCCACTTCAAAATGTAGCGGAAGTCACCGATGCCCGAAGCCGCCAGGGTTTTGATCGGCCCGGCCGAGATCGCGTTGACCCGCACCCCCTGGTCGCCCAGGTCGCTCGCCAGGTAACGCACGCTGGCTTCCAGCGCTGCCTTGGCAACCCCCATCACGTTGTAATGGGGCATGACCCGTTCGGAGCCGTAGTAGGTCAAAGTCAGCAAGCTACCGCCCTGGGACATCATGGGCACCGCCCGCTGAGCCACCGCGGTGAAGGAGTAGCAGGAGACGTCCATGCTGCGGACGAAGTTATCCCGGCTCGTATTGACGTATTTGCCCTTCAACTCATCCTTGTCGGAGTAGGCGATCGCGTGAACCACGAAGTCGATCGTCTCCCAGCGCTCCTGCAAAGCCGTGAAGGTCGCGTCGATCGAGCCGTCGTCGGTCACGTCGCAGGGCAGCACCAAGTCCGAACCGACCCGCTCGGCCAGCGGTTTGACCCGCTTGGCGAGCGCCTCGCCTTGGTAGGTGAAAGCAAGCTCGCCGCCATGAGCGGCGATTGCCGACGCGATGCCCCAGGCGATCGAGCGATCATTGGCAACGCCCATGATCAAGCCCCGCTTGCCGGCCATAAGCCCCTGACTGACGGACATTTATTTGTTCTCGCTTTGATCGCTGCCCCTAGGAAGAGGTCGGCATCCTACACCAAAGGCCGGGTTGGTCAATTGGCACCGCGAGGTGGTAAAGGCCCGCACCACGCTGGGGAACATCAAGGATTAGATCTCAGATCTAGGCTGCTCTTCCCAATTGAATCAGGCGCGTAAGATCATGAGCCTGCGTCCTCTGCCTCGACGGCGACGCGGACAAGCCAGCGCCTGACGGCCTGCTCCTCCTCGGTGGTCATGTCGGCACTCAGCTCGCGATCAAGCCTGCGCATGCGCTTACGTGCCGCCGCCAACAGGGTGCGGCCGCTTTCGGTCAGCTCCAGGGTCTGAACGCGGCCGTGCACCGGGTGTGGCCGCCGTGCCAAGGCGCCACGTTTCTCGAGGTTGGCAACGATGACGCTGACCGTCTGAGGCGTCAGCAGCGCCAGGCGCGCGATGTCGGCGCTGGACTGCCCGGGATAGGCCGTCAGCATGGTCATGACCGAGAACTGCGGCGGCGTGATTTCGAGACCCGACAAGGCCGTGTCGGCGCGCTTGCGGTAGGCGTGGGCCGCTTGGCGCAGGAGATGGCCCAGGTATCCCTCCGCGCCCCGCTTGCCCTCGCCGACCTTCGGTGGGGTCTTGCCGTTTCGTCTCTTGATCATGATATCAGTGCTCTTATATGTTATACGAGTTCTGATATTACGGTAAACGTGGGAAAAGGACCAGGCGAGTCGAATATCAAAAATCGGCTGGCTAACCTTTTGCTTGTCGATTCGGAGCAGCAATCATGATCAGGCGCCTCAACTATCTTGAGATCAATCAGCGGGCGACGAACGTGCTCTTGTCCGCCAAGAAACACGTCGGTTCGATCGACCGCAAACTACAGGCCTTAGTGGAACTGCGGGTCTCCCAAATGAACGGCTGCGTCTACTGCGTCGATCTGCACGCTACTCAGGCAAGAGCCGAAGGGGAAAGCGAGCAGCGTCTCGATTGCCTCGCCGCATGGCGCGAATGCAGCTTTTTCGACGCGCGGGAGCGGGCTGCCCTTGACTGGGCGGAGGCGGTGACGCGCCTGTCCGAAACGAACGCGCCTGACGATCTTTACGACGCCCTGGCACCGCATTTCTCCGAACAGCAGATTGTCGACCTGACCTTTGTTATCTCTCTGATGAATGCCTGGAACCGCCTTGCCGTGAGCTTTCGGCATCTGCCCGACCCGAGAGCATGATCGACGTGCTTCGGCGCCTCGGTCGATAGACCGCGATAGACGTCTGTTGCGTGCCACCTGCCTCCGAGCCTAGGAGGTAAAACCCTTGCCGGCTTTTCTGTAGGCTTCGCGGGGCGGGCTGAAGATGTCGAGCACCCGCGCGCCCTCGGGCCCGGCCTTGAAGCCGTGCGGCAGGTTGCCGGGCGTGCGCCAAAAATCGCCGGCGCTGACGGCAAACGCTTGGCCACCCTGGGTGCGCACGCCGCTGCCTTCAAGCAGCAGGCCCCACTGTTCTTCGGGATGGCTGTGGATCTCTCCTTGGGCGTTGGGCGCGAAACTAACCAGGGAAAGCATCGACTGGTCGCCGACGAAGATGCGCGTGGTCAGGCCGGGCGCCAGCTCGCGCGCGAGGCCTTGGCTTGCATTGTCTAGGTTAAAGAACTCCCGTGCTTCGTCCATAAGCTGTCTCCTCTTGCTAGGCGGCCGCCGCCATCTCCGACTGCTCGACGAACTGGCCGAGCCGGGTCCAAAGCGCCTGGGGGTTGGCGTACATGGGCCAGTGGCCCGCGCGCTCGATCTCGGCCAGTTGCACGCCTTGGCGCAGAAGCGTTCCCAAGTAGGAGAGCGTGCGGTTTTGTTCGCCGTAGACGAACATCCTGGGGCAAGGTAGGCCGGTAAAGCGGGCCATGAGCCGGCCGTTTTCCGAGCAATCGACCATGGAGCGTAAGATCGGGCCGACGGCCTCGGGGCGCACCTTTTGCCGGACGGCTGCGGCGAAGAGCGGATGGGACAGAGTGGGGCTGTGCCAGGCCCGCTCGGCGAAGGCGTCCATGAAGGCCTCGGGATCGTCGGCCGGGTGGTCGAAGGCCTGGCGGCTCAAGAAGCAGTCCTCCGGTGCCAGGTTGCCCTCGATATCGGTGAAGCTCAGAACCTGATGGGGACTTTCGCCGGCCAGCATGAGCGCCGTCAGGCCGCCCATGGAGTGGCCGATCAAGTGACAGACCTCGATTTCGTAGTGCCGCAGCACGCCTTCCGCGGTTTGCCGCAAGAAGGGGATGGAAAGCGCCGAGAGATCGTCGGAATGGCTTTCGCCGCAGCCTGGCGCGTCGAAGGCGACGATCGGCCGACCGTCGAACTGGGGTTGACCGGCCAGGTCGGCATAATCCTCTTTGGTCGAGCCGAAACCGTGCAGGAAGACCAGCGGGGCGCGCCGCCCGTCGCGGCGCATCACCTCGATGCGCAACTTCACACCCTCGATCTCAAGCGCGACGGTGTCCTTTCTCAAGGAATTGCTATCGGTCATGCCAGGCCCATCAGATGATTCGTCAGAACAATCGCTCGAAACACTTGTGTTTGACGGATATACCAATATAATTCCGTGAAATAGTCGGTATATTGGATGATGTCAATGCGAATCGACGACATAGATCAAAAAATTCTGTCGATCCTTCTTCGGGCGGCCGCCACATCGAAGGCAGAGATCGCGCGCCGCGTGGGCCTGGCGGCGTCGGCCGTGTCCGAGCGCATCCGGCGCTTGGAGGAGAGCGGGCTGATCAAGGGCTATGAGGCCCGGCTGGATGAGCGCGCGCTGGGGCTGCCGCTTCTCGCCTACGTCTTCGTGCGTGAGCTGAAGCCCACCCAAGGCGTCGACACAGCGGCCGCGCTCGCCCAGGTGACGGGTGTCGAGGAGGTTCACAAGATCGCGGGCGAAGACTGTTTCCTGGTCAAGATCCGCGCCGCCGGCACCGAAGAGCTCGGCGCCGTTCTCGACGGCGAGATCAACATCATCCCGACGGTCAGCGGCGTGCGCACCACGATCGTGCTGAAAACGGTCCTGGAGGGGCCGCCGCTGTCCGGTGCGCCGCTCTTCAATGCCAATCCGGCGGGGCAGGGGGCTTAGCGCCTCTTTACCTCTTGCTAACCCTTTTTGTCCCAGATGGGCTATGATTGCGCATTCGGAGGATCACGAGGGGCCGGCCGCGATGGAAGAGGCGCTTAAGCGGGCCAAGACCTGCGCGTTGTTTGTCGCCTACTGCCTGAAGCGCTTCGGCGCCAACCGGGGCCCCTACACAGCGGCGGCGCTCAGCTATTCGACCCTGCTTGCCCTGGTGCCGCTTCTGACCGTCGGCTTCGCGGTGCTGACGGCCTTCGGCTCCTTCCAATCCATGAAGGACGACCTTCAATCCAAGCTATTCAACTTCATGCTGCCGGATGCGGCGCTGACGGTGAGCGACTATCTGAGCCATTTCGTCACCAACGCGAGCCAGATGACCGGTGCCGGCATCATTGGCCTGACGTTCACCGCTGTGCTGCTGCTCAACACCATCTACGCCGCCTTCAACGCGATCTGGAAGGCTTCGGAGCCCAGGCCCTTTTGGCTGCGCATGCTGGTGTTCTGGACCCTTTTGACCCTGGGGCCACTCTTGATCGGCGCCTCGATCTCGCTTTCGACCTATGTCTTCGCCCAGGTCCAGATCTCCGGCATTCAGGACTACGAGGGACCCAGTCAGCTTCTCGCCCGGGCGGTCACCTTCTCGCTCTCCACGCTCGGCTTCACGCTGTTGTTCCTGGTCGTGCCGAACCGCTCGGTGCGCCCAAAGCATGCCCTGGTGGGCGCCATGTTCGCCGCTTTGGTGTTCGAGTTCCTGAAGCGCGGCTTCGGCCTCTTCTTCACCACTTTCGTATCCTACGAGGCGATTTACGGAGCGCTCGCCGTGGTGCCGGTTTTTCTGGTTTGGATGTATCTTTCCTGGACCGTGTTGCTGCTCGGCGCGGAACTTGCCGCCTCCCTGCCAGAATGGCGCGCCGCCAGCGACCGCCACGGCGGTGTGGTGCAGGCGCCGGGCGCCAAGCTGGCGCTCGCGCTGACCCTGCTGGGGCGCCTGAAGCATGCGTCAAACAAAGGTCACGTGATGCGCGAGGGCCCCCTGGCGCGCGGCCTGCCGGTCACCCTGGAGGAGCTCGATCAGGTCCTGAGCGCCATGCAGCACGGCCGCTATGTGGCACGCAGCGGGCGCAGCCACTGGGTGCTGTGTCGGGACCTCACCAAGGTAACGCTCAATGACCTCATTCTGACGCTCGGCATTTCGCTCGAGCCCGGCGATGACTGGCCGGACCACGTACGCCTGGCGGTCGACCGAGTCTCTAAAGCGCGCGCCCGGGAAGGCACCGGCACGCTGGCCGATCTGCTCGAGGTGCTGCCCAAGGAAGCCAAGCTCGCCGAGGTCGTGCCCGCAAAATAGAGGAAGCTTAGCTTTTCGGCAGCTTGCGCAGGCGCGCCTTCAAGGCCGCGCGGCTGTCCTCCGGCAGGCCGTCGATCGCGCTGTTGAGCTCGCCTAGGGTACGCCGGAGCGTATAGACCTGATCCAGCAGGCGCAGCACCATGGGCATCACTTCGTCGCCGACCTGCAGATCCCGGCGCAGCTCGGTGATCAGCGCGATCCGTGCCCGATCGGCCTCGTTGAACATCTGACCGCGCGGGTCCTCCACCGGCAGCACCCAGCGCTGGGCGATCCAGGTGGTGACCTCCTGGCGACTGACCTTGAACTCGGTGACGATCTCTTCGATGGTGATCAACATGGCCGCCGCCTTACGCCAGGCCCGCCGCGCGGCGCGGGTCGTAGGGGTGATCCTTGGCCCAGGTTTCCATGAACTCTTTCAGCGCCGGATCGGGCTTGTTGGGCATAACAACGGTAAGCTTGACCAGCTGGTCGCCGGTCGCGCCGATGCCTTTGCCCTTGAGACGCAGCACCTTCCCGCTGTTGGCCCCGGCCGGCACCTTCATGGCGACGGCCCCGTGAATCGTCGGCACGGTGACGCTGCCGCCGAGCACCGCTTCCTGCAGAGTGATCGGCACGCTGAGGCGGATGTCCTTGTCGTCTCTGGTGAAATGAGGATGAGGAGCCACGTGGACCTGGATGTAGGCGTCGCCGGCTGGCGCCTCGCCGTGGCCTGGCAGGCCTTGGCCCTTGAGCCGGAGCGTGCGGCCGTCCTCTGTGCCGGGCGGAATGGTCACGTCGAGGGTGCGCTCGCCGGCCAGGGCCACTCGTTTCTTGGCGCCGAGCGCTGCCTCGATAAAGGACACGGTGATCCGGTAGGAGACGTCGGCGCCGCGCAGGTGAACCTTGAACTCCTGTTGCCGGTCGCGTCCGGCGCCGCCGCCGAACATCTGGGCCAAGATGTCCTCGACGTCGAACTCCTCGCTGCCGCCATAGGGGTTGTACTTGGCCCCGGCGTCGCTCTCGGCATAGTGACGGTAGGCACCGTGCGCGGCCGCGGTCTCCTGGCCGCTTGCGTCGATCTCGCCGCGGTCGAAACGCTTGCGCTTGTCCTCGTCGCCCAGGATTCCGTAGGCCTGGGAGACATCCTTGAATTGCCG
Organism: Pseudomonadota bacterium; assembly: GCA_039029395.1. Lineage (GTDB taxonomy): Bacteria > Pseudomonadota > Alphaproteobacteria > Kiloniellales > JAKSDN01 > JBCCGG01. The sequence goes on from JBCCGG010000006.1 coordinate 113,383, forward strand.
CTCGGCGTCCGCGTTGCCGGGGTTGAGGTCCGGGTGCAGCTTCTTGGCTAGGTCGCGGTAGGCGCGCTTGATATCGTCGCCGCTGGCATCGCGCGCAACGCCCAACACTTCATAGGGGTCCGTCATGCCCAACCTCTCCCCCCAAACGACCCAGGGCGGGTCGGCCGCGTCTTAGGCTATTGGACGATCTTCCAGGAGCCGTCGGGCTGGCGGCAAGCAGTGCCGTAGGCGTTCTCGGTCTTGCCGCCGACCGTCACGGTCTGCTGAAACTCGCGGCAGTAGGCGCCAGTCGAGGATGTGCCGTCGCGCACCGGCGTGACCGAGCCAGAGTTACCGCTGTTCGGGTTGTTCCAGCTGATGGTCTCGCCGACCGGTGCGGCTTTGGCCTGGCTGTAGGCCTGATCGGCCTTCAGGCGATCGACGTCGTCCAGGCTCTTGCCGATCGAGCTGCCGACCAGGGCGCCCAAAAGAACGCCGGCGCCGGTCGCCACAAGCTGGCCGCGGCCACTGCCGATCTGGGAGCCCAGAAGACCGCCCAAGGCGGCGCCGCCCAAGCCACCGACGGCCTGTTTGGTCCCGATATCCGATCCTTCGCATGCGGTGACGGTGAATGCGATGGCCACGACCGCGACCACGGGTTTGAGCTTCATGGCAAGTGCCTCGTCCACTGCTAGACCAAGATGACCGCGCTTGTTATAGCGCTGTACAGATATACGCACCAAGTTAATGATTCATACCCCGCTCATCAACAAATGGCCGCGAGCCGGGCGTGATGGGCTAAGATCTTGGTCCCAATTAGGGCCCAGGTCACGAGAGACCACGGAGGCAGGGCGGTAGCATCAATGTTTGGTAGTAAAAACCCGGAAGACCCTCTCACGCTTTTCAACGCCTGGTTTGACGAGGCAAAGCAGAGCGAGATCAACGACCCCAACGGCATGGCCGTCGCCTCGGTCGGTGACGACGGCATGCCTTCGATTCGCATGGTGCTGCTCAAGGGCATCGACGAACGGGGGTTCGTCTTCTACACCAACTTCGAGAGCCGAAAAGGCCGGGAGATCTTGGCTCACCCCAAGGCGGGTCTTTTGTTCCACTGGAAGTCCTTGCGCCGCCAGGTTCGGGTGGTGGGCGAGGTCGAAGTGGTTAGCAATCAGGAAGCCGACGCTTATTTTGCCTCGCGGCCGCGCGACAGCCAAATCGGCGCCTGGGCGAGCCAGCAGTCCCGCGCGCTTGAGAGCCGCTTCGAGCTGGAAAAGCGGGTTGCCAAGTTCGCGGCCAAGTTCGCCATCGGCGAGGTGCCGCGGCCGCACTACTGGTCGGGCTTCCGAATTCTGCCACGGGAGTACGAGTTCTGGCAGGATGGCGCGTTCCGGCTCCACGACCGCCTGGTCTACCGGCGCCAAGAAGGCGCAGAGGGCTGGGTCACCTAGCGCCTCTATCCGTGAGCGATCAGGTCCAGGCACCCCATCAATCCGCCGCCCTGGCGCGCCAGGCGCGGCTTATGCGCCTTGCGACCTACGCCTCGGTGTCGGTCGCGCTGGTGCTGATTGTGGTCAAGACCTGGGCCTGGATCGCGACCGGTTCGGTCAGCCTGTTGTCGTCCCTGCTGGATTCCCTGCTCGACGCGGCGGCGTCGCTGATCAACCTCTTTGCCGTGCGCCACGCGCTCAGCCCACCGGACCGGGAACATCGCTTCGGCCACGGCAAGGCCGAGCCCCTGGCGGCACTTGGCCAGTCTGCCTTTGTCGCCGGCTCGGCGATCTTTTTGTTCATCGAGGCCGGCCAGCGGCTTTACGAACCCCAGCAGATCAGCAACGTCAACTGGGGCATCGCGGTCATGGTCTTCTCGATCGTCATGACCTTCGCCTTGACCCGCTTTCAAGCCTATGTGGTCAAGCACACCCAGTCGGTCGCGATCCAGGCTGACGCGCTCCACTACCTTGGCGACCTCCTGGTCAACGGCGCGGTCATTGTGGCACTTGTCCTGGTCTCCCAGTTGGGCTGGGTCTACGCCGACCCGGTCTTCGGCATCGCGATCGCGGTCTATATTCTCTACATCGCCTGGCGCATCGTGTGGCGCGCGATGGATATGCTGATGGACCGGGAACTGCCAGATGAGGCGCGCGAGCGGATCACACAGATCGTTCTGGCCGACCCAAAGGTGCTGGCGCTGCACGACCTGCGCACCCGGGCCTCGGGGCCGCGCACCTTCATCCAGCTGCATCTGGTGATGGACGGCCAAATCACCCTCTACGAGGCCCACCAGATCGCCGACAACGTCGAGGCCAAGCTGTGCGCCGCCTTTCCCGAGGCCGAGGTGTTGATCCACCAAGACCCAGACGGCCTGGAGGAGCCGCCCAACCCATCGGTGACCTTGTGAACCAGATCGTATAGGCTCCCAGCCCATGACCAAGAAAAGACCCACCGTCGTCCTGACCGGCGCGAGCCGGGGCATCGGCCACGCGACCGTCAAGCGTTTCAGCGACGAGGGCTGGCAGATCATCACCTGCTCGCGCGAGGCGGTGCCCGAGCATTGCCTGCGGGATCCCAACTGGACCCATCACATTACCGCCGACCTGGCCGAGCGTGAGGATTTGGAGAGCTTCGTTAAGCAGGCCAACGAGGTGCTCGGCGAAGGGTCGCTCGCCGCTCTGGTCAACAACGCCGCGGTCTCGCCCAAGACGCCCTTCAAGGAGCGCCTGGGCGTGCTCAACGGCGGCATGGACGGCTGGCGCCAGGTCTTCGAGCTCAATCTCTTCGCGCCGCTCGCGCTGGCCCGGGGCTTCGCCGTGCCCCTGCGCAAGGCCAAAGGTGCGATCGTCAACATCACTTCGATCGCCGGCCACCAGATTCATCCCTTCGCCGGCTCGGCCTATTCGGTCTCCAAGGCCGCGCTCTCAGCCATGACCCGGGAGATGGCGGTCGAGTTCGCCGAAATCGGCGTTCGGGTCAACGCGGTCGCGCCGGGCGAGATCGAGACCGCGATGATCGGCGAGGAGTACGAGACCCTGATCCCGCGCATCCCCATGCACCGCATGGGCCGCCCCGAGGAAGTCGCCTCCGCGGTCTTCCAGCTCTGCACATCGGACTTTGGCTATGTGACGGGCACGGAGGTGTTCGTCACCGGCGGGCAGCATTTGTACTGAGGGCTCTTAAGTCACTTAATCCAGATCCCTATGGGGCGCTGAGCGGAACGCTAAACCCAGGCAAGGTCACTCTCAACAGCGCGTACCGACAATACATTCTCCAGTCTCTTCGGAGAAAACCGGAGAGTGACCGGAGCTACCAGCGGGCATTGGCACACCCTTGCCTAGGATAAAGCGCACACTATGCCCTCCGTTTAGGCCGGCAGGAAAGCGCGATATTGGAGACTGGATAAGAAAGTAGCCATCATCTGTTCGTCTCAAAGCACCGCTGCGCATCAATTGCAGGAGTCCTGCTTGCTGGGGAAGGACTTCGTAGGGCTCTACGTCCGAAGACGCTAAAACGTCTTCGATCGGCACCTCGACGATGCCGCCTGGGTAGTATCGACGCAGCTCTCCAGCTACCCGGCCAATACCATCGATCTGCTGTGGCGTGCCGTTGTGGTCCTTGCCCAGCTCCCGCACCCCATCACGGGAGATAACGAACTTTCTTCCGTCCTCGGTGATGACAAGATCGCCACCTCGACTGCCTTTCTTTCCCTGCAGACGACCCGACGGCACGCTGACCTTGGCCAGCGTGTAGTGGGCGATCAGCTTGTCTACCTGACGCGGAAGCCATTCTGTCATTCGTGCCAACTCGATTCGCGCCCTACCGTCATCCGCGTCGGTAAGATATCGCATGCAAGCGCTGGTCGGGACAAAGGACACCTTCCCCTTTTCGAGGCCCACCACTCCGACGGCTGGCGCCGTTCGGCCGGTCTGCGGCTGTGCCACGAAGCGCTCGATTCGATCGGTCGCGCCCGTCATGTTCCAGATGACAGAATCAAGCGCTGTGGCGAAGATCCATAGCGGCTCGTTACCTTCTTCGATGATAACGGTGGCGACGGAAGTTTCTCGGCCCTGGCCGCTAACTGCGACGGTCGAAACGGCATCGCCCTCGTATCCGGTGAGCACCACCACTTTTGCAGCTTCGCTAGGCTGGGGAACAACGCAGGCTTCCGTTCTCTTTGAGTGTGATTTGCTACGCATAAGGCTTGGATCTCCATCGACGAGCTTTGTGAGCTCTTCAATGGCGGCTGAAACCTCGGCTACGTCGACCGTCTTATCGCCATTCATATCAAACACCATGAGGTCCCAATCATGTCTCGATCGACCGGTGTTTTGCTCCAGTATTCCATCGATGTGACGCACCGCTTCGGCATAGGTGACGATGCCGTTCTGGTCTTTGTCCGCCTCCAAACGAAATAGCGTGGTCTCGGCTCGACGATTCGTGTCTCCGACCAAGAAAATGGTTTCCAGCTCTTCCTTCGTGACTTGACCATCGCCATCGAGATCGTGAGCGAAGAAGCGTCGCAAGTGCTGGGCTCGCTGTTGAGCGAAACGTACCTTGTTAGCGCTTTCGACTCGCTCGGGCGTTGCCACACCCTCTGGACTGAGTGCGAATAGGCGGCGCACAGCTTGGGTTTGAAAGCCGGAGGGATCCTGATGGAGCGAGCGCAAGATCGCGGTTGGCAGTTGATTGGCTGTTTCTTCGGGTGTCCATGTCTGCGGCAAGGTAGGCGCTGCCGTGATGCAGAGACCTATGAAGCTCACCAAACCACAAAACTTGGTCGCTCGGTGATGCAAGTTCTACCTCCTCCACTCCGTCAGCTGTTTCAAATGTAAGATGGCATGATTCATGATATAATTCTCACCTTCATAACAGCATGTAGTTGAAGTAACATAAATGGCCTTAAGGGCGGCAATTCGACCTGATTAGGGCAAAGCGCCAACCCCCTCGACGCAGATTAGGAGCTTGGCCAAGCCGGTCCTCGCCTAGCTATGCACAGCCCGGTAAAACAGACTGGGCGCCTTCGAAACTGCCGCAGCAAGCGCCTCTTCGTTGGCGCCCTGGTCGCCGAAGCGCGTCGGGTCGTAGCGCTCGGTCGGGAAGCGCGGCTCTTGCTCGGCCAGGAGGTCGGCGATGATGTGGCCGGCGGCGGGGGCCAGGGTCACGCCGTGGGAGTTCATCCCGCTGCAAATGTAGAGTCCCTCGATCCCCGGCACGGGGCCGATAAGGGGATTGCCGTCGGGGGTGAAGCTCTCCGGGCCGTTGATGAAATTGCTGATCGGGGCGGTCTCGAGCACCGGAAAGAGTCGCGTTGCCGCCTCCACGTAGGGCGCCACCTTGTCCCAGTCTTCCGGCAGCAGGGAAAACGCAAAGGGCTCTGGCAGGCTGGCCGGATCGAGCGGCGTGGCGTCCTCGTCAAACAGCCCGAACAGCATCCCGCCCACTTCCTCGCGGCCGTAGAGCAGAGCCTCCGGACAGACGAAGGACGGGGTATCGCGGTCGAGGCGCGGCTCGGTTCGGGCGATCAGGTAGAAGTGCTCGCAGCCCCATTGGGCCGCGGAGTAGCCGAGCGGCGCCGTCAGCCCTCGGGACCACAGCCCAGCCGTGACGACGACCCGGTCGAAGGCGTGGAGCTCCCCATCACAGATGAGCCCCTTGACCGCGCCGTTCTTGGTGTCCAGGCGCTCGACCAGCGCTTGCTCGAGAACCTCGGCACCCTGCGCCTTGGCGGCCCGGGCTAAGCAGGCCGTGAAGTCGGCCGGATTGACCCGGCCTGACAGGGGGTTGAACCAGGCGCCGGCGGTCGCGCTTTCGGCCAGGAGAGGGTAGCGGGCGGCGGCCTGCTTGGCGCTCAGCCAGCGGCAGTCGACCCCGCGGTCACGGGCCGCCTGGTGAAAGCCTTCGAAGGCGCTCAGGCCTGCCTCGCTCAGCCCCAGGAAGAGGCGGCCTATGTGGTGCCAGCCGGTCGAGTGCGCGCCGTCGCGCTCCAGGCGATCGATCAGCTCGAAGGCACAGAGGACCTGCTGATCCTCGTCACCGTGGGGCTTCCAGGTGATGTTTCCGGCCGAGTGCCAGGTGGTGCCGCTGGCCAGGCGGTCGCGCTCGAACAGGGTGACCTGCCCCAGGCCGCGCTCGGCGATGTGGTAAGCGAGTGAGCAGCCGACCACGCCGCCGCCGACGATCGCGATCTTCAAGCTCATGTCGTTGCCTCCACAGCGCGGATCGATTGCCCTAGACTGTGCCCTGGACTGAGGACGGAGGAAAGCAACAGATGCGGGTCGTTGGCTTACTCGTTGTTGCCGCCATTACCGTGGTGCTGGCCGCTGGGCAGCCCAGGGCGCAAGCGCCCGACATTAAGGGCACCTGGTCGGGCCAGGCGGATATCCTGCTTCAGCTGGACGGCAAGATCGTCAAGGTGCCTCGGCTGCTTCAGGTCGTGATCGAAGAGGTCGACGGTAATCTCTTCACCGGGCGCCGGACGTGGCAGGCCTTGACCGACGACCCGGGCAACGTCGCCGGGGTCGACACGCTGGCCGCCACCGAGCCCTTCATAGGTGCGATCGACACGGATGGGGTGACGCTCCGCTTCGTAGAAACCGACGACCCCGGCGTCATGTTTGGCGAGCTGCTCGGCCCCGATCGCCTGGAGATCACCTACATGGAAGCCTGGCCCCACGCGGTGATCTACACGGTGGTGATGACGCGGGACGGTGGGTGAGGGGGCTCTGGTCCCAGTTTCCTAAACGCGCCAGCACTAAAGCACCTCAGCTCAACCCCTCGACCAACACCAAATTCGCCCGCGCGCTGCGGTGGCGGTGCGCGGCCAGCGCCTGATAGGCGGGGTCTTCGTACCAGCGCCGGGCGTGGTCCTGGCTCGGGAACTTCATGATCACCGTGCGCGGATAGGACCAGGTGCCCTCCAGCACCTCGGTCCGACCGCTCGAAGTCGCCAGCAGTTCGCCCTCGTGGCGCTGAAAGATCGGCATGAAGCCCGCAAGGTAGACCTGGTAGGCCTCGGGGTCGGTGATCTCGATCTGGGCGATCATGTAGGCGCTCATGGGGGGCTCCGTCCTTAGGTGTGACAAGCAGTCTATCAGCTGCGATTCATGCATAAGTAGTCGAGATTTTGCGTTGAAATCATGCAATAATACTTGGCTATGAAATGGGACGATCTGCGCGTCTTTCTGGCGCTCGCCCGGGCCGGCTCCTTCGCCGGGGCTGGGCGGGCGCTGAGCGTTAACCAATCGACGGTCTCGCGCCGCCTGGCCTCGCTGGAGGCCGATCTGGGCGCCCGGTTGCTTGAGCGCGGCGGCGAGGGGCTGTTCCTGACCGCGACGGGCGAGGAGCTGCTGGCGCTGGCCCAAGGGGTCGAGCAGGGGTTCGAGCGGATCGACCGGCGGCTGGTCGGCCGGGACGCGCGGCTGAGCGGCCGCTTGACCGTGACATGCGTCGATATGATGGTGGATCGCTACCTGGCGCCCCATCTAACGCGTTTTGCGACGGACAATCCAGAGATCGAGTTGAACCTTGCGACCGCCTTCCAACCGCTCGACCTGGCTCGGCGCGAGGCCGACGTGGCGATCCGGGTCAGCGCCGATCCCCCGGAGACCTTGGTCGGGCGGCGGCTCATGGACTTCGCCCTCGGCGTCTACGGCGCGCCAGAATTTATCGAGGCCCTGGGCGAGGCACCGGACCCGGAGAACGTGCCTTGGATCGGCTGGAACAGCGAAAGCACCCACCAGCGCATGATCGCCGATCATTTTCCGACGGCCGGGGCGCGGCATCGGGTTGACAGTCTGCTGGCCGCCAGCGCCTTGGCACGCGCTGGGCTCGGCGCCACGGTCCTGCCCTGCTATTGGGCCGATCGGGACCCCGGGCTAAGGCGGCTCTACCCGCAGCCGATTGCGAACCACCGGCGCGGCCTTTGGGTGCTGGCCCATCCCGACGTGCGCAAGGCGGCTCGCGTGCGCGCCTTCACCCGTTTCGTTAGCGAGGTGTTGTTGGCCGAGAGGGATCTCTTCGAGGGCCGCGTGTCGGTCTAGGCCCGACTTATCAAGTCGCGGAACCAATCGAGGCGCTGGGTCAGGGCGGCGATGTCATGGTCGAGCCAGGCCGTCAGGTGGCCGGGTTCCTCGGCGTGGCGGGCGCGCAGCTCAGTCAGGCGCGTCAGCTCCCGCTCGGACATCTCGATCAGCATCTCCACCTGCAGCTGGCGCTCAGCTGGCGGCAGCAGGTGCAAAAACCTCATCTTGAGCGCCAGGATCAGCTTGTTGATGGCATTCACCGGGGCGCGCAGATTGGCCTCCAAAAGGCGCCTGAGCTCGGCCGAGCCTGCCTCGGTGATCTTGAGCTCGGACTCCTCGGATTCCTCGGCCGCCGGGTCGAGCGGCTCGATCAGGCCCTCGACCTTGAGGAGTTCCAGAGGTGGTGCCACCAGATCGAGCGAAGGGCCGACCAGGTGGCCGGTGAAGTGGCGCACTTCGCTGGCCAAGGCCGCGTAGCTGCGCGGCCGGTCGGCCAACAGGCCCAGCGCCAGAAGGCGAACCGCCTCGCTCGGGATCAGGGTGTTGTCTCGATACATCGCGCCCGCGACTCTAGAAGTCTGCCTCTAAAGGTAGGATTAAGCGGGAAGGCTGTCCAGGGGCGGCGGCTAGCGGGGAAATGCCCGCTCAAAGTCCTCTTGAGTCACATCCTCGGGCAGTTTGGCCGCGACCTGGGCGTCGAGGTCCAAGCCCCAGGTGTTGATCATGCAGCCAAGGATCACGTACATGCCATGGATTGCCATGACGTCCATGATCTGAGGCACGCTGAAATGGGCGCGTAGCCTGGCCTGGCTCTCGGCCGAGAGGGCCCGTTGGGCGTTCAACTCGTCGACCGCCACCAGTAGCGCCGCCTCATCGTCAGCCCACCCCGCTGCCGTCGGCCCTTCTTTGACCCGCTCGATCTCCTCGCGACCAAGCCCGCAGACCAGGCCTCGTTCCACGTGGGAGGCCCACTCGTACCAGGCCTTGAGGTGGATCGCCGTGCGTAGGATCACCAGCTCGCCCCGGCGCCGGCCCAGCTGGCCGCCCTGGACCGAATAGTTGCGGAAGCTCCACCAGGCCTTCAGCAGCGCCGGATGGTGGGCCATCAAGCTGTGAACATTCAGCGGCTGGCCCTTCATGTCGGCGAGCACGTGGGAAAGGGACTCGTCCCAATCCGAGGGGGAGAGGGGCGCGACCTTCGGATCGTCGATCATGGCGCCGCCACGCCCGGCGTCGCGGGCGGGCCCTTGAGCTCAATCGTGTTGCCCTCCGGGTCCTCTATGTAGAGCGAGGGGCCGTCTCCTTCGGCGCCATAGCGCTGCTTGAACGTCCCCGGGTCGAGGCCGTGAGACTTGAGGTGGGCAATCAACGCGTCCGGGTCGAATGGCTCCAGGCGCAGGCAGAAGTGATCCAGGTTGCGGCCCTCGGCGCCGGGCGCCGCGCCCCCTGGGCGGCCCGCCTCGCTGGCCACATCGACCAGGTCGATCAAGGCATTCCCGGCGCGCAGCTGATAGAGTCCGAAGGACTCCAGCTTGCGCTCGAGCGGGCAACCCAAGACTTCGCTGTAAAACCCGATCATGCGCTCCACGTCACGCACTCTAAGAACGATGTGGTCTATGTTGCGCACTGTAATCACCTTTGGCTCCCGATTGCTAGTTTGCCCTACGTGTCTCGTGACCAAGCTGGGACGCAGGCGGCTTTAGGCAACCCATCAAGTCCTGTCTCCAGATCAGCCGCATGTGACACGGCCATCCGCCGCAACGTCGCAGAGGTCTGGCCACCCTCTTTGGCTCCAGTAGTCAACCAGTCCCATGTCGTCAACGATCGCGGTGAAAGCCTCCTTCTCCGAAAGCTCCGAAACGAGCGACCACGGCACCGTGAAGAAGAGAAGTCGCCGATTAGCGTCGACTCCATAGTATTGAAAGGCATCGAGTGTGACATCCGCACCCCCGACAGCATAGAGGAACTCGTACCCTATGATGTTAGAATCCTTGTACTGGCCAAACAGCTGAGGGGCAGGCTCGCGCGTTGCGGCATCCAGAATCGCATGCGCTTTTTTGTACAGCGAAGTTGAGCAGTTTTCGCACGCCTCAATCAAGGTGCGCACCTTGTCGAGCGCGCCGGTTCGCGCCCGGTGGTCGATGATGATCCTCAAGGCGCGATCGCGAAACTGCGGCGCGCGCAGAAAGATGTCCTCGATGGGCTCTATGTTCTCCTCGGTTTGCTCGGCTTCCCAGTTCAAGAAGGCGGCCCAGAGCTTATACAGCTCGTTGAGGGGGTCGATCTCTCTTGCCCGCTCGATGAAAATCCGGGCCTCCTCGCGCTTGCCCACCGTGCGGAGCATTGCGGCATAGGTTAGCATGATGCGGTGCCCGTAGGGGTCGTTGCGCAGGGCTGCCTGTAGGGCATCTTCTGCCGCGATCCATTGGCGCTCACGCAGGTAGAGCGATCCCAATGCATGGCGCACAATCGGCAAATCCGGGTCAATCTGTTGCGCCCTCAAGGCGGCTTGTTTTGCCTTACGGTAGAAGACGGCGACGTTGATGGGCCGGCCGTCCATTTTATCCAAGTAGGAGGGCGTTATGCTGTAAACTAGGGAGAGGCTGGCCCAGGCGGCGGCGAAATTCGGATTGATCGCAACCGCGCGCTCCAGCACGGTCATGGCATCCTGGAGGACCCGTCCACGCTGCTCCAGGAGCGCCAGGCCTCTGACGAAGAGCTCATAGGCGCGCGGGTTCTCCGTGCGCTCGGCCTTCAGCACATCCGCATCGACGACCAGCGGCGTGGCAAGCGCCGCACCGACCGCCTCGGCAATCATCTGCTGCGTGGCGAAGACGCTATCCATGGTGTCTTCGAAGGTTTGCGACCAGATCAAGAGACCGTCGCTTGCGCGGACGAGGCTAACACTGATCTCGAGATCATCGCCGCTCCGCAGAACGCTTCCATGAAGTAAGTAGTCTACGTTGAGCGCCTGCCCGATGGCGCGATCGTCGTCTAGACGGCCCTTGAACTGATAGGCAGAAGACATGCTCGGGATCTTGAACAGGCCGGTGCGCGCAAAGACGCTCGCGATGTCGATCGCAAGGCCGTCGGCGAAGCTGTCGTCGCCGTCGAGATTGAGATTGCGGAATGGAAGCACGGCGAGCGATGTGGCCGATTGATCGTCCAGAGCCGGCAGCGGACCCGCCTCGCTGGCGGCACCGGCGACGGGTGTGGCAGTCGAAGAGTCTCCACCCGTGCCCAAAAGGTTCCGGCCTACTAGGACAGCGATCAAGAGAAGGCCCGCTGCTACGGCGCAGAAAACCGCGGCGCGCGCGACCTTGCGTACCCGCCCGTCCACAGAAGCCCGGTCGGTGCTCTTCGCTTCCGACGGGGACGATTGCGAATCCTCTGTTTGAGAGGGCTTACTTGCGGTTGCTTGTGCCGGGATGTCGATTCTGTACTCGGGGCCCGTCTTGGGCCAGTCAACTTGGTTGAGCTCCAGATAGTCCTTAAGATTGAATGCAGCGTAGAGAAAGGCACGGCGCTTGATGCTCTCGTCGACCCTCTTGTGGGTGAAATTGAGCCCAACGGCCACGCGCGCGAGGACGTACTGGCTTTCCAGGAAGCTCAAACGGTGGGCTTCGTGGCGTTCAATCCACGACATGACCTCGCGCCGAAAGACTTCGATGTACTCCATCATACCGACATCGTCCTGCCACAGCGCCGATGAGTGGTACCGCCGTTGGGACGGGCTTAGATGCTCGAGCATGGCGTCCCAGCGCTCGGCGCCGTCGGCCTCCCGCTGGTCGAGCAGATAGGCGATCTCGAAATAGGCATGGTCGAAGAACAGTTGATGATGGTCCCGATAAAAGGCGAGGTCGATCAAGAAGTAGTCCGCAATCTCGGCGCCTCGGGACTGGACCAATACGTTGTAGCCGTGAAGATCGCCGTGCAGGCGTCCCTCGGCGGCGCGCAGACGCAAACGAGACGGAAGCTCCACGGCGCCGCAGGCAAAGGCCAGGGGATTGGGGTACCAGTGCCCTTCGAACGAAAGGCTCGGGGTCATTGGTTCGATCTGGCAGCTTTCGGAGAGGAAGCTTTGCAATCTTCCAAGGCCCGGTTCGAGGCGGTGGCCGAGCCAAGTGGCCAATAATTCTTGTGGCATTTTCATGCCGGTGGCGACCTGATAGTCGGCGTTCCAATCCTCGAGCAGCTCCCGTGACAGGCGCTTGGTTACTTCCAAGCCATCTCGCCCACCGTAGTCAAACCAAGGAACGGAGTACTCCAGTCCGTAGGCAACGACGGTTGCCAGAATGGCTATTTGGCCCCCATGCTCCAGAGTATGGACGATCTTGGGCAGGTGCTTTGCGCCGTAGTCGGGCATCGCCTCGAGCGCATCGCGATGCCTTTGGGCCTCTGGGCTGTTCTCGCCCTGCTGCTCCCGCAAAGCATCGAGCTTAAGGATCGCTTGGCCGCTGAAGCCTTCGCATGTGATGTCTATGATGTAGACAAAAGCGCCGGACTTTCCGGCACCGAGCTGTTGGCGAAAATAAATCTTGCCTTCGACTCGCCATTCTTGCCTTAGGACGGGCAGAAGCCCGCTATAGGACTCCGGCCAGCCAAGACCAGGTACACCTGAGTCCGTCAGCTCAGGCATCGTCTTGGCAGGTCCGTCTTCGGATTGACTCCGCTCGGGCCCTCTAAGCAAATCGCGATCATGGCGCCATTCGGCAATCCTTGGTCCAATGACGCCATCGAGTGTCGCGCATCGCAAGACGCTCTGCAATTCGTCTAGAATTGGAAGCGCTAGGAGTTTGACTCTCTATATGGGATCGGGGTCTTGTGATCACAGGCTTGCACGACTCTAAAACCGGGGCGGATCGTGCCAATGATGCGCTCCACGGCGCGGACCGGAAGGGCGATGCGGTCGATGTTGCGCTGAGTGATCACGGCGATGACCCGCTGCACGGAAGTAAGCGTTAGTATGAAAGTTAGGCGCCTCGGCCTGACCTTCAATAGGCTTACCGCACCAATCCAGGGGCTGGTGTCATTCGCGCGGCCAAGGCAAGGCGTTTAGGTCGGCGTGATCCCGCGGATTCGCTCGGAGCGGCGGCGCAGCAGCTCGACCGAGGTGAGCAGGCAGATCGAGACCAGAACAAGGAGCGTGGCGACCGCCAGGATGGTCGGGCTGATCTGCTCGCGGATGCCGGAGAACATCTGCCAGGGAATCGTGCGCTGCTCGAAGGAGCCGACGAAGAGCACGACGACCACCTCATCGAACGAGGTGACGAAGGCAAAGAGCGCGCCCGAGATCACGCCGGGCAGGATCAGCGGCATGATGACCTTGAAGAACACGGTCTGAGGCGTCGCCCCGCACATCAGCCCAGCGCGCACCAGGGACTGATCGAAGCCGACCAAGGTCGCGGTCACGGTGATTACCACAAAGGGCGTGCCAAGCGCGGTGTGGGCCAGGATGATGCCCAGGTGGGTCGAGGCCAGGCCGATCTTGGTGTAGAAGAAATACATGCCGGCGGCCGAGATGATCAGCGGCACCACCATGGGCGAGATCAGGATCGCCATGATCGTCGTGCGGTAGGGCATTGAGGGCCGGCTCAGACCTAGCGCCGCGACCGTGCCGAGAGCGGTCGCCAGGATGGTCGAGAAGAAGGCGATGATCACGCTGTTCTTGACGGCGCCCTGCCAGTTCAAGCTATTGAAGAACTCCAGATACCACTTGAGTGAATAGCCCGCCGGGTCGAGCGCCAGCATCTCCGGCGTGAAGGTGAAGAACGGCACCGCATTGAACGACAGCGGAATGATCACCACGATCGGTGCGATCAGGAAGAAGAAGATGCAGCCGCAGATGAAGCGGAAGGTGTAGTACCAGGTCCGCTCCAAAGGACCCGCATAGGCTGGTAGTGCCATCTTTCCTTACCCCAGCTTCATATTATCGATGCCGACGATCTTGTCGTAGATGATGTAGAGTGCGAGCACGAGCCCCAGCAGGATCACGCCGAGCGCGGCGGCCAGGCCCCAATTGAGCGAGACCGACATGTGGTAGGCGATGAAGTTGCTGATCAGCGTGCCTTGGGTGCCGCCGACCAGGGCCGGCGTGATGTAGTAGCCGATTGCGATGATAAAGACCAAGATGCCGCCGGCGCCGATGCCAGGCACGGTCTGCGGCACGTAGACCCGGACGAAAGCGAGCGTCGGATTGGCGCCGAGCGAGCGGGCCGCGCGCATGTAGCTTGGTGGAATCGTCTTCATGACCGAGAACAGCGGCAGCACCATGAAGGGAAGCAGCACGTGGGTCATGGCAACGATGGTGCCGACCTGATTGTGGATCATGCGTAATCGGCCGTCGTCGCTGATCAGGCCGATCGAGACCAAAATGTCGTTGATGATGCCCTCCTGCTGGAGGATCGCGATCCAAGCCGAGGTGCGCACCAAGAGCGAGGTCCAAAACGGCAGCAGTACGAGGATCAAGAGCAGGTTGCTCTTGGCCGTCGGCAGGGTCGCCAGGAGATAGGATATCGGGAAGCCCAGGATCAGGCAGAGCACTGTGATCAACGCACTCATCCACATGGTGCGCCAGAACAGGTTGAGATAGATCTGTCGCTCAGGCGGCTGGCTGACCACGCCGCCGTCGGGCGAGATCTTGCGGTCGAGCGCGGCCAGGAAATAGGACGGCGTGAAAGCGCCGCTTTCGCGCTTGATGGTGTTCCAGGTAGAGAGTTTGCCCCAGCCCTTGTTGGCCTTGATGATCTGCTCCTTGTAGGGCCCTTCCTCGATCTTTTTGAACTTGCGCGGCGAGGAGCGGAAGATGCTTGACATGCCCGGCTCTTCGTAGTTGAGGCGGGTGCCGACCTTACCGATGGTTTTGTTCTGGCGGCCCTCCGCGACATCGTGGAACAGGGCCTCGTAGACCGCCTCGTCCGGCAGCTCACCGGAACGTTCGTCCCAGTTCTGCAGCAGCGGAACCGTGCGGTGTAGAACCCTGGACACCAGGGAGTTCTCGACGCTACGGAAGGTCATTTCGCCGATCGGAATCAGGAAGGTCACCAGGATGAAGATCAGCAGCGGCGCCACCAGCGCGAATGCGCGCCATTTGTTCTGGCGCTCGGCCGCCCGCAAGCTGGCCTTCAAGGGCTTGCCGTCGGCCGTGGTTAAGACGCTCGGGGCCGGGGCTGCCGGGGCGATTGCTTCAGCTTGCGCCATCACCTCTGTCCTTCCACCAAAAAAGTCGCAAACAAATATTCAAGACAAAACGGCCGGAGCCAGAAAGCGCGGGGCGGGAACTTTTGCTCCCGCCCCATGTTCAACTCAGTTACTGAGCCAGCCAGGCATTGAACCGCTCGTCCATGGAGGCGGTGTTGTCCGCCCACCACTCGTAGTTAAAGAGCAGGGTGTGCTTGGCGTTGCCCGGGTCGGTCGGCATGTGCGGCGCCATATCGATGCCGAGATCGGCGTGCTTGCCGACCAAGGGGGCCGAGGACTTGCGGGTCGGCCCGTAGGAGATGTACTTGGCTTGGTCCGCGAGGCGCTGGGTGTCGGTCGCATAGCGCAGGAACTTCTTGACCTCGTCGATGTTCTTGCCGCCGGCCGGAATCACCCAACCGTCGATGTCGAACACCTGCCAATCCCACATCATGCCGATCGGCTGCTTCTCTTCCTCGATGGCCGAGAACAGTCGGCCATTGTAGGCCGAGGCCATGACCACTTCGCCGTCAGCCAGCAGCTGGGTCGGCTGAGCACCCTTGGTCCACCAGACCGTCTGATCCTTGATGGTATCGAGCTTCTTGAAGGCCCGGTCGACGCCCTCGGGCGTGGAAAGCACATCGTAAACGTCATCGGGATCGACGCCGTCGGCGATCAGCGCCCACTCCAGATTGTTGAAGGGCCGCTTCTGCAGGGCACGCTTGCCGGGGAACTTCTCCAGATCAAAAACGTCGGCGATGGTGGTCGGCGCATTTTCCAGCTTGTCTGTACGGTAGCCGAAGGTCGTCGAATAGACGATCTGCGGGATGAAGCAGGTGGTGTCGCCAGGCGTCAGCATACCGTCGATAAAGTCCTGGGTCGCCGGCGTGCCGTCCGGCGCGGGCGCCAGCAGCTCGTCGTGATCGATCTCCAGCACCAGGCCCTCGTCGCACGCAATGATCGTGTCGGAGGCGATCATGTCGACCAGATCCCAGGTCGTGTTACCGGCTTCCGCCTGGGCGCGCAGCTTGGCGAGACCCTCCGAGGCGGAATCGTCGTTAAGTATCTTAATGCCCGGATTGGCCGCCATGTAGGGCTCGTGATAGGCCTTCTGCTGGCTCGCCGTGTAGGCGCCGCCCCAGGAAACGACCACGAGGTCCTTGGCTTGCGCGGCGAAGCTGAAAGCGACAACGCCAGCCAAGGTAAGGGTGGTGGTTCTGACAAGAGAATTCATCGGTTTTTTGTCTCCCTGTTGGGCGGGGCCGCGTGTTTCCGCGGCCCCGCCCGATCCGACTTTTCTTACTGCGCTAACCAGGCATTGAAACGCTCGTCGAGCGAGGCCCGATTGTCCGCCCACCACTCATAGTTAAAGAGCAGCGTGTTCTTGGCGTTGTTGGGGTCGGTCGGCATGTGCGGCGCCATGTCGATGCCGAGGGTCGCGTGCTTGCCGACCATAGGGGCCGAGGACTTGCGGGTCGGCCCGTAGGAGATGAACTTGGCCTGGTCCGCGAGGCGCTGGGTGTCCGTGGCGTACCTGACGAACTTCTTGACTTCCTCGATGTTCTTGCCGCCGGCCGGGATGACCCAACCGTCAATGTCGAACACCTGCCAATCCCACATCATGCCGATCGGCTGCTTCTCTTCCTCGATGGCCGAGAACAGGCGGCCGTTGTAGGCCGAGGCCATGACAACCTCGCCGTCCGCCAGCAGCTGGGTCGGCTGGGCGCCCTTCGTCCACCAGACAGTTTGGTCCTTGATCGTATCGAGCTTCTTGAAGGCCCGGTCGACGCCTTCAGGCGTGTCCAACACCTCATAAACGTCGGCAGCATCGACGCCGTCGGCGATCAGCGCCCATTCCAGGTTTCCGATCGGCTTCTTCTCAAGCGAGCGCTTGCCGGGGAACTTCTCCAGATCGAAAACATCGGCGATGGTCGTCGGCGCCTCGGGCACCTTGTCGGTGCGATAGCCGAAGGTCGTCGAATAGACGATCTGCGGGATGAAGCAGGTCGTATCGCCCGGCGTCAGCATGCCCTCGATGAAGTCCTGGGTCGCCGGCGTGCCGTCCGGCGCGGGCGCCAGAAGCTCGTCGTGATCGATCTCCAGCACCAGACCCTCATCGCACGCGATGATCGTGTCCGAAGCCACCATGTCGACCAGATCCCAGGTCGTGTTGCCGGCCTCGTCCTGCGCGCGCAGTTTGGCGAGCCCTTCCGAGGCGGAATCGTCGTTCAGGATCTTGATGTCAGGATTGGCCGCCATGTAGGGCTCGTGATAGGCCTTCTGCTGGCTCGCCGTGTAGGCGCCGCCCCAGGAAACGACCACGAGGTCCTTGGCTTGCGCGGCGAAGCTGAAAGCGACAACGCCAGCCAAGGTAATGGTGGTGGTTCTAACCAGTGATATCATTCTCGTCAGTCTCCCTGTTGTGCTCCGGGTCCTGCTTTCTCCGCGGCCCCGGTTTCAGATTCAACTCCTGGCGTCAATCTGCTAGCTGATGCCAAGAGACCGTTACAGCGCCCAAGTCCGTCTTGGGGCGCCTCATGCATCCAGGGCTCGGCAATCCTCCGGATACCAGCCCACATTGAGTGTCTGCCCTGTCTCCAGGTTGATGTGGCCGGACGCGTTGGGCATCTTGACCACGAAATCGTCGTGCCCGCAGACCTTGATCCGCGTGCGCACGTGGTCGCCCAGGTAGATCACCTCCTCGACCTGGGCGCCGAACACGTTGGGGAAGGCCCCTTCGGCCGCGTCCAGGGTGACCCGCTCGGGCCTGAGCGAGAGGGTCGAGCGGCTGCCGACCCCGCCGTGGTTGACCGACAGCGCCCGAATTGTCGAGCCGTTGACCTGCACCGTGCAAAGGTCGCCATCGGTCTCTTTGACTTCTCCCAAAAGCTTGTTGTTTTCGCCGATGAACGCCGCGACGAAGGCGTTGTCGGGCTTCTCGTAGAGCATCTCGGGAGAGGCGAGCTGCTGGATCACGCCGTCATTGAACACCGCAATTCGGTTCGACATGGTCAGCGCTTCCGACTGATCGTGGGTGACGTAGACCATGCTCACCCCGAGATTCTCGTGAATGTGCTTGATCTCGTACTGCATCTCCTCGCGCAGGTTCTTGTCGAGCGCGCCCAAGGGCTCGTCCATCAGCACCAAATTGGGCTCGAAGACCAGCGAGCGGGCGACCGCCACGCGCTGCTGCTGGCCGCCGGAGAGCTGCGCCGGGCGCCGGTCGCCGAAGGCTGAGAGGCGCACCATATCGAGCGCGCGCTGCACTTTCTCGTCGGTCTCGGCCTTGGGCTTCTTGCGCACTTGAAGCGGGAAGGCCAGGTTCTCCGCCACCGTCATGTGGGGGAACAGCGCGTAGTTCTGGAACACCATGCCGATGCCCCGCTTATGGGGCGGCACGTTGTTGATCGGAGTGTCGTTGAGATAGATCTCGCCGTGGGTCGCGGTTTCGAACCCAGCGAGCATCATTAGGACTGTGGTCTTTCCGGAGCCCGAGGGCCCCAGCATGGTCAGGAACTCGCCGCGGTCGACGTCAAGGTTCAGATTTTTGACGACCAGGATCTCGCCGTCATAGCTTTTCTGAACGCCCTCGAAGCGGACGATGTAGTCGCTGCCCCCATTGCTCATGAAGCCTCACCCCGTTTCCCTTGCCTAAACGCATGCGTCTTTACGCTTATTTTTTTGTCCAGCAAATGATACGCGACTTTGCCAGACTTGGGGAGTCTCTATTGAGCTGTCCTAAAGTCAAGAGCGAAGTTACTGGAGATCAACCCAAATTGACCGGGGCCCAGGACACTCGTGCCGGGCCCCGTGGGTGCCACTCTATTCTATTGAGGGTCGAGAAACTTGTCCTGAGTTGCTCTAGTTCCGGCGCGCGTTTGCTTCGAACACAGCGCTGACCTGGCGGTCACTGGAGCTCGTTCAGGGGTCCGAAACGAGGGCGATGGGTCCCGGTGTAATAAATTGTCTGAGAGGTGGTGACGACACCGAAAAAGGGTTCGTAGTCGTAGAACACCTCGGCAATGATGACGTTCTCGTCAGGGCGCATAGTGAAGCCGTCGGGCAATACTGCCGTCTGTCCGGCGCCACTGCCGATCTCACTGGTTCCAGTACCGGTGCCGGCACCGTCGAACTGCCAGTCGATGCTCGGCGTCTCATTGGCAATCGTGCTCACCGAGGTGATGATCAGCAGCCCGTCGTCGCCCAGATCGAAGGGGTTGAGAATGAACTCGGCCGCCTCGAAGACCTGCTGTACATCCGCCGCCGTCAACTCCTCCGCCCGGCTGACCAGGTCGCTGCTATCGGCTGCAACCCGGCTTAGCTTTTGGTGCAACAGCATGAATCGACCGACCTCGAATCCGCCAAGCAAAAGCAGGAAGAACAGTGTTGCGGCGAAAGCGAACTCGACCATGACCGAGCCTTCGCGCCCACGACAAAAGCGTGCTATTGCAATCAACATCCGGGATCTCCAGCCTCGAAGGGCTCGTTGCGCACGGCAACGCTGGCTTCAAGGTCGAGCTTGCCGTCGTCGCCTATGGCGTCTCCCAGAAAGCCGAGCATCAGGTCCAGGGGATAGTCGATCTTGTAGAGCACGATTTCGCCGCCCACGCCGAGGCCGGCGCGGCCCATGTCCGGATCCCACTTGCTATTGCAGTTGATATCGGTGAAGGGCTCGCCCGCATCATATGTGCCGTTGCCGTTGGAGTCGGTGTAGGGCTCCGGATCGCCGATTAGGGCGAAGTTCGGGTAGATCAGGGTTGAGAGATTGGATTGATCGACTTGGAAAAGGCCTGCGCCATGGTGGTTGATTAAGCCCAAGATCTGCTGCTCGCGCGTGGCATTGTCATCGGCCTCCAGACCGGTGATGCCGAAGCGCGAGGCCTCGCGTAAGCCACCCTCGAGCAGGCTGATCACCAGGGTGATGCGGGCCAGCTCCATGATACCCACGATGAAAGTCAGCAGCAGCGGGATTACGAAGGCGAACTCCACCACCGCGGCGCCCTCCCGACAGGCACCAAAGCGGCGCAGACACAGTTTCCAAGCTCGGCTCATTTCGAAAGTCTCAACTCCGAGAGGTGGTTGGCGATCTCGGCAAAGACCTCGCGCAGGGCGTCGCCGTCAGGCGCGAAGTAGTAATAGGGGTCGTTGGGCTCCGACGCGACCGCCTTCATGAGTTCGGCCAGCGACCCTGAGTCGTGGTAGAATTGGATGGCGTAGATCTTGATGCCCCCGGCCTTGATGTTCTGGGCCGCGTGCAGCAAGCGGTCGTTCATGCCGTTCGGACCGGCCGCGGTACCTTGGCCGAAGACGCTCAGATTGTCGTTGGGCGGGTTGCCGAATTCCGAGTAGCCATCACCGAAGTAGCCGTGGTTCTCGCCGTCGGTCAGCAGCACGATGGCACGCTGATGGTTGCCCTTGGGAAACGGATTGGCTTGATCGAAGGGCACGCCTGGAGTCAGCACACGCCAGGCCCATACTAGACCCTGGGGAATGTTGGTGGCCCCTTCAGGTGCGGTCAGGTCATTGATCGCGTCCTTGATGGTCTGCTTCGTGTTTGTCAGCGGTGTGATACCATGCGAGAGGCAAGGGCAGGATTTCCAGTTTCCGCTGGTGTCGCAGGAAGAGGTTCCGCCAGTCTCGCCTTCCGGGCCGATCGGGTGCCAGCCCTCCCAGTTCACGCCTTCGATCGTGGCCGGGCCCAAGAGGGTGTCGGCATCGTCGTCAACCTCGTTGTCCGAGTAGCGGGCATAGGTGCACCCGCGCCAATTGCTTGGCGGCTCGGAAAGCAGGGGCACCGGCGACCGGCTCGAGAACCATAGACCACCCGACTGGGTGACCGAGCCCGCGCCCGAGCCGCTGCCCGCCAGCTTGACGTTAACCTTGTCTGTCCAGGGCACCAGGCCGATGTTGAGGTGCTCCTTGGTAGCGTCGTCGCCGAACAGGATGTTCACCAGATCATTGGCCGCACCGCGCGCGGCGCCAATCCGCGTGCCGCCCGATCCGTCGGAGCGGTCCATCGACCCGGACATATCTACCGACAGCACGATATCCATGCTGGTCGTCTTGCGGGTCACTTCACTGCTCGAGGAAATGATCATGTCGTCCTGGCCGAAGACCTGCATGAAGGTCGTGCCGAGGTCGGCGCTGGCCGAGAGGGTGATGACTTCCTTCTTGGCATCAACTTGAGGCGGATCCAGAGTGACATCCGCGCCCATGTAGCCGGGCGGGAAGTTGGCATCGAAGTACATCTGAATGTCGGCTTGGAAGTCGTCCTCGTTGAACACCACTTGTGCACCGGCCAGCGCCGCCGCGTCGAGCGCTTCGCCAAGCCGTGCCTTGACCATATAGCCGCGGGTCGCGTCGACCGCGAGGCCGATGAAGCCAATCAAGGGGATCAGGGTGACCGCGACCAGGGGCAGCGCGCCGCCTTCCCGCGATGAGAGAAAGCCGCGCCACTTGGCTCGAGAAGACTTGCTGCATTTGTCGTAACTGCGCTTCTTTACCATAAGGCCAACCTCCCAAAGACAAAATCGTGTGCTGAATATTCCATGCCTTCATGTATAATTTATTAACGAGGGGTAAAATCGTGGATAGGCGAAATATTATTTGGGAAGTACATCCGAGCAGAAAATTTTACAGTCTATATACTAGGATGTAATTTAAAGTCTTTCGCCATTTTAACCATTAATACTATGGCAGCGCCTACTATTCCCCTGTCAGAAGAAGGCTCTCGCGGGACTCTCGAATCGGGCGCGCAGCGCTGGATTGGCGTATGATTGGCGCGCGTAGTGTCGCCGACCGAAAGGAGCGCCGCGCCATGACCGCCTTGGGAGACTGGCTTCAGTCGATCAGCATCGGCCGGCGTCTGGGCTGGGCCTTCGCCAGCCTGGTCGCCCTGATGATCCTGTTCGGTGCCGTGGCGATCCACGAGATGGGCGCCTTGATGCGCCAGACCGTGGAGCTGATCGAGCATCCTTTCACCGTGACTCGCGCGGTCGATGAGGTTGAGGAGGGGGTCTTACAAATTCAGATCGAAATGAACGCGCTCGCCGACGCGCGGGATTTCGACGAGATTCTAGAGCACGAGCGTCATATGGACGAGCACGGCGAGGTGGTGCTCGATAATTTAACGATTGTTAAAGATCGATTTCTCGGCTCGCCGGAGGAGGTCGCGGACATCGAGCAGGCCTTCGTGCTCTGGCGGCCGACCCGTCAGAAGGTGGTCGAACTGCGTCTCGCCGAGCGCTACATCGACGCCGAGGATGTGATCAGGACCAAAAGCGCGCTCCAGGTTGCCGAGCTGCTTGAGCGCTTGGAGGCCCTGAAGGCCTTCGCCAAGAACAAGGCCGAGGAGTTCGAGGCCCGCTCTCACGAGATCGCCCGCCAGGGCAAGATCAGCCTGATTGCCTTGCTCGCGATCGGTGCGCTCTTCGCGACCCTGATCGCAATCGCGATCACCGGCTCGATCCGCCGCCCTCTAAGGGAGCTCGGCCGGGCAGCGCAGGACGTGGAGGCCGGCGACTTGGAGCGTCAGGCCAAGGTCGAAACCAAGGACGAGCTCGGCGAACTGGCCGGCGTTTTCAATGGCATGGTGCGTTCGATCCGCAATCAGACCGCCCAGATCGCCCGTCAAAACGAGGAGAACGAAGCGCTTCTGCTCAACATATTGCCGGGCCCGATCGCCGAGCGCCTAAAGCGCGGCGAGGAGTCGATTGCCGACCACTTCCCCGACGTCACCGTGCTGTTCGCCGATATTGCGGGCTTCACGCCGATGAGCGCACGACTGCCGGCCGGCGAGCTGGTCGAGATCCTTAATCTTATCTTTTCCGCCTTCGACGAAGCGGCCAAGCACCATGGCGTGGAGAAAATCAAGACGATTGGGGATTCCTATATGGCGGTTACCGGTTTGACCCAGCCATTGCGCGACAATGCCGTAGCCATGGTGGAAATGGCGTTCGAGATGCTGGAGGCGATTGATCGCGTTAACCGGGAGCGTGGAACGAACTTTAGCCTGCGTGTCGGGATTAACGCAGGGCCTGTGGTGGCCGGCGTGATTGGCCGCTCGAAGTTCATCTACGACCTGTGGGGCGATACCGTAAACCTGGCGAGCCGCATGGAATCCCACGGCGTTGCCGGCCGGGTCCAGGTGACCGAGGAGATTTACCACCGAGTTAAGGACCACTATGCCGCCGAGCCTCGCGGTAAGATCGAAGTCAAAGGCAAGGGCAAGATCAATGCCTATCTGATCGGCCGTCTAGAAGAGACCGCGGCCGCGTGAGCTGTCGTGCGACAGAGTGATAGAAGAAGGTGCTCAGAATATAATTTCAATTTGGTTCTTATGATATTGCAAAATATGTACCTTTTTCCAAATCACTAGGCTGTCTCGCAAGCATTTGAAAATTGGTGCGGGACTAGGGGCGCGCCTTCCTTATAATTGACCCTCTGGCCAGGCACTGCGCTCTCGGGAGGTTGTCGCCATGACAGGTGGCGGATACGAGTTCACCATGGTGGGCGTCGGTATCTTTTACATTTTGTTCTGGATCGGCTTCGTGGTTGGCTACGGCTTGGGCCTGCATATCTTGACCATGCTTGGCATCGGCCTGATCTCGGGCTATGCCGGCCTAGTGGTGTTGAACGGGTTGGAACGCCTCGGACCAAGGGAATGAGGCCAGTGGAGCGCAGCCGGGTTGCTCGGTAGACATCTCAGAGATCGATCAATCAAAAATAGATTATACCATCCTGTTACCTACAATTTATGTGAATAGCATTAAATCGGAATCGCCTCGTGATTTCTTCTGTGCTAGCGTTTCCGACCGAATCGTTGCGGCGCGCGTTGCGTGGGTTCGAAGGTATAGAGGGCACTGGTTTTTCTACTATAGATCGTTCTAGGGGGATCCAACATCATGGAAATGAGCAAGCGGCTCGGGGCTGAGTTCCTGGGCACCTTTTGGCTGGTGTTCGGCGGCTGCGGCAGCGCCGTCCTGGCGGCCGGCTTTCCTGAGCTGGGGATCGGCTTCGTCGGCGTCTCCTTCGCCTTCGGGCTGACAGTGCTGACCATGGCCTATGCCGTCGGCCACATCTCGGGCGGACACTTCAATCCGGCCGTTACCCTGGGTCTTTGGGCCGGCGGGCGCTTCTCAGCGACGGACATCCTGCCTTATTGGGTGGTTCAAGTGGTTGCCGCGATCGTCGCCGCCGGTGTGCTTTACTTGATTGCCAGCGGCAAGGCGGGCTTCGAGCTGGGAGGGTTCGCCTCCAACGGCTATGGCGAGCATTCGCCGGGTGGCTACACCTTGTTCGCCGCACTGATCGCCGAGATCGTGCTCACCTTCTTCTTTCTCATTGTTATATTAGGCGCCACCGACGGCCGGGCACCGGCCGGCTTTGCGCCGATCGCGATCGGCTTGGGGCTGACCCTGATCCATCTGATCTCGATCCCGGTGACCAACACATCGGTGAATCCGGCGCGCTCCACGGGACCGGCACTCTTCGTGGGCGGCTGGGCGCTCGCACAGCTCTGGATGTTCTGGGTCGCCCCATTGATCGGCGCGCTCCTCGCGGGCTTTGCCTATCGCTGGCTCGGCGGCAAAGAGCAGAGCTGAGAGAAACGATCAGGCCGGGGCGGCGGTGGCGCACATGGACCAGCATCCCCGGCCGATCGATCAGACATTCTCGCGCAACGCCATGGACGCGGCGGTCAAGATCGGCTTGGTCGCCTTCGTGGTCTACTGGTGCTTCGAGATCCTGGCGCCCTTCATCATCGTCGTGTTCTGGGCCGCCATCCTGGCAATCGGCTTTCATCCGCTGTGCCAGAGGATCGCGCGCCGTCTGGGCGGGCGCACGGTGCTGGCCGCAACGCTCCTGACTCTTTTCTCGGTCGTGCTCCTGGTCGGCCCAATCGGGTCGCTCGGCCTGGTCTTTGTCGAGGATATGAACAAGGCCGTGACCGCATTGCAGTCGGGCGCCAAGATCGTTCCGCCGCCACCCCAGGGGGTCAAAGAGTGGCCGCTGGTCGGCGAAACCCTTCACGAATTCTGGGATCTCGCCGCGCACAATCTCACGGCCGCCGTGAAGGCGATCAGACCCCAGCTTACCGCGGTTGCACAGACGGTCCTTAGCTCGGCCGCCAACATCAGCCTCGGGCTGCTGCAGTTCCTGGTCGCCCTGATCATCGCAGGCTTTCTGCTGACTCGCTCGAAGGTCACGGACGTCGCCATGGTCGCGGTTGCCGAGCGCCTCATGGCGGAGCGCGGCGAGCCGATGGTGCGATTGATGGAAAGCACCGTGCGCAACGTGACCCGGGGCGTGCTCGGCACCGCGGTCATTCAAACCTTCTTCATCGGCCTCGGCATGGTGGTTGCCGGCATACCGGGCGCCGCGATCTGGACCGCGCTTTGCCTTTTTCTCTCGATCGTCCAGATCGGCCCGGGAATCGTCATGGTGGGAACGGTCCTCTACATGTTCTCTGAAGCCAGCACTTTGGCGGCCGTGGTTTACTTGATCTACGCGGTGCCGGTCACACTGATCGACAATGTGCTGAAGCCGATCCTGATGGGCCGCGGCTCGACGGTCCCGGTGCTGGTGATCTTCCTAGGCGTGGTCGGCGGCACGCTGGCCTATGGCCTGATCGGGGTTTTCGTCGGCCCGGTGGTGCTCGCGGTCGGCTACGTGCTCTTCATGGCCTGGCTCGAGACTTCGAAGGAGAGCCCCCCGGCGCCCTGAGCGGACACTCAGGGAATGTACGACGGCAGCCATCGCGGACCTGGCAAAGCCTATTCGCTGGCCCTATGCTCGCCGCGGTTTTTAATGCCGTGAGTCCGAACATGCCCCTCCACGCAACACGCCTCGGCGATGGTCCGATTATCTCGCCCCACATGGACGACCGCATGGGCGACAATATCTGCAATCCGGCGGTGATCCGCATGCCCGATTGGGCCACGGGCCGGCTTGGCCGCTACCACCTCTATTTCGCGGACCACAAGGGCAAGTACATCAGGCTCGCCTATGCCGAGCGGCTGACCGGCCCCTGGAAAATGCACCGGCCCGGCGTGCTCGAACTTTCAGACTCCCTTTTTGAGCCGGTCGATCCGCCCGAACCGGCGCCGGCCGAGCGCCCGGCCTGGGCCAAGAAGATGCGCGGCGGCTACCTCTATGCCCACATCGCCTCGCCGGACATCCACATCGATCATGAGGCCCGCAGGTTCCGCATGTACTACCACGGCTTGCTCGCCAACGGTGATCAAGAGACCCGCTTGGCGCTTTCCGACGACGGCCTCGCCTTCACACCCCTGGCCCCCTCGTTGGGCCCGCCCTATTTTCGCGCCTTTGAGTACGAAGGGGCCGTCTACACGGTTCCCTGGGGCGGCGCACTGTGGCGGGCGGCAACCTGGGAGGGTCCCTTCGAAGAAGGCCCCCAAGTCATTCCCTTCGAGGTCAAGGAGGGCCTGGGCGAGGGCTTCCGCCACGGCGAGGCGCACCGGGTCGGCGAAACCTTGCACCTCTTCTATACGCGCATGGGCGACCGACCAGAGCGCATACTCCACGCGACCATGTCGCTCTCCGGCGACTGGCGCAGCTGGCGCGCTTCAGAGCCGACGACTTTGTTGGCACCCGAGTTGCCATGGGAGGGCGCCGATTTGCCCCTCGAGACCTCGGTCATGGGAGCGGTCGCTGAGCCAGTTCACGAGTTGAGGGATCCTTGCGTGTTCGTGGACGAGGACGGCCAATGCTATCTGCTCTACTGTGGCGCCGGGGAGAGCGCCATCGGTCTGGCGTTGCTGAACGGGCTTTGATGAGATGACGGACACTGTGAGACTGGAGATCGGCGACTTTTTGCCCGGCTTCGAACTGACCAGCCAGCGTGGCCGGCCGATCGATCTGATCGACGTCGCCATGGGCCTGCCGATCGTGATCCTCTTTTTCGCCGACGACGGCGCGCCGGAGACCGAGCAAATGCTGCGCGGCTTCGTCACTCTGCAGGATCGCCTCAAGCCCCTCTTCCATCTGATTTCGGTCAACAATGCTGGGGCCGAGGCCAATGGCGCCAATCGGCTCTATGGGGCGCTGCCGTTCCCGGTGCTGGGCGATCCAGACGGCGCGGTTGCCCGAACCTACGGGCTGGACTCAGGGTCCTTGGCCGTGGTCATCGCCGACGCCAACCGGCGGATCACCAGCCTGGAACGTGGGCCTGCCGACGGGCACTTGGCCGAGCGCTTGGCGGAGCGTTTCGAGGGCCAGTCCCGGCCGGCGCCCCGGGAGGTCCGCCCCGCGGCGCCGGTGCTCTACGTGCCGGGGGTCTTCGATGAGACGTTCTGCCAGCGCATGATCGCGCTCTACGAGACGGGCGGCAACGCCCCCTCGGGGGTGTTCCAAAGAGACTATCAGGAAGCCGGCGGCCTGATGAAGCCGGAAACCAAGATCCGGCGCGACCACATCGTCGTGGATCCCGCGGTCAACAACCAGATCGGTGCGCTGATCGGCAAGCGGGTTGTACCGGAGATCCGCAAGGCCTTCAGCTTTCCGGTTAAGCACGTCAAGGAGTTCAAGATCAGCTGCTACGACGCAGAAGGCGGCGGCTACTTTCGTCTCCATCGGGATAACCGCAACCCCTTGGGCGCCGGCCGGCGCTTTGCCATGACGCTCAATCTCAATACCGGCGATTACGAAGGTGGCTATCTGCGCTTTCCAGAGTACGGCCCAGAGCTTTATCGGCCGGCTGCTGGCGAGGCGGTGGTCTTCGCCTGCAACCTGCTGCACGAGGCGACTCCGGTCACCGCCGGCCGTCGTTTCGTGCTCCTGACCTTCTTCTTTGGCCCCGATGGCGAGGGCAACATCATCGAGTGACGGCACGGCCTCGATTGCCAAGCCGGCGCGATCGCGCTATCGCTTCGGCCATGAGCACGCTGGCATTGCAGCACGCCCAAGAGGGCGCAGCCCATGCTTCGGCTGGACGCCTGGAGGCAGCGATCGGCGCTTACCGCCGGGCGCTCGCGCTTGAGCCGGATCATGCCGCGGTGCACTGTGCGCTCGGAATCGCGCTCGCCAAACGTGGCCAGGTCAACCACGCGATGGCCGCCTACCAGCAGGCGATCGCGCTGGCGCCCCAGGCCGCTGCCGGGCCCTACAATCTGGCTCTGCTGCAGCACGCCACCGGGCGCTATGGCGAAGCCGAAGCGTCTTTGCGCCGGGCGTTGGCGCTTGAGCCAAGTTTGGCCGCCGGCCATGGGAAATTGGCGCTCACCCTGGAGGCGCTGGGCCAGCTCGAGCCGGCCGCCGAGGCCCTGCGTCAGGCCTTGGCGTTGAGGCCGGGCCATCCGGGCGACCTGTTGAGCCTGGCGCGCATCCTAGAGAAGCTGGGCCAACCCGATCAGGCCCGCGGCGCCCTCGGGCAGGCGCTCGCGGCCCAGCCCGACGCGCCGCCGCTGCTGGTTGCCCAGGCCCGGCTGCTCAAGACATTGGGTCGAGACGATGAGGCGGCCGAGACCGCGCGGCGGGCCCTGGCGCTCCAGCCTGGTGACCTGGAGGTCTTGCGCACGCTGCGGGTTGTGCTCGGCGAGCAGGGCGCGGCCGAGGCCGAGGCGGCCTATCGTACGGCGCTTGCCCGGCGCCCGGACTTCGCCGACGGGGCCTGCGATCTGGCCGAGCTGCGCCTGGCCCAGGGCGACGCCGCCGGCGCGCTGGCGGTTTGCGAGGATTGCTTGGCGGCCACCCCGGGCCAGACCCGGGCGCTCGCGGTCAAGACGGTCGCCCTCAACGAGCTGGGCGAGACCCAGAAGCTCGCCCGCCTGACCAGCCAAGACCTCTTCGTGCAAGAGCGCCGTTGGAATGATGTCGGCGCGTTGAACCAAGAGCTGGCCCGCCACATCCTGGCTCACCCTTCGCTGTTTCACGAGCCGCGCGAAACCGCGACCCGCTTGGGCCGTCACTCGGGCGAGCTGCTGATCGAGCCCAAGGGACCGGTTACTAAGCTCGAGGCAATGATCTGCCAGGCGGTTGAGGACTACCAGGCTGCGCTCAAGAGCAACCCTTTCCTGACGCCCCCGGCGCCGACCCCGGAGCGCTGGAGCCTCAATGTCTGGGCGGTGGTGCTCGAGGCGGCCGGTTATCAGCAGGCCCATATCCATCCCTCGGCCTGGCTCAGCGGGGTCTATTACGCCGCCCTGCCGGCGCTCGACGAGGAGCAGGCGCACGAAGCCGGCTGGCTGGAGTTCGGCCGGCCGCTCGCCCATCACCGCACCACGGTGGCGCCGCCGACCACGGCGATTCGGCCGGAGGAGGGGCTCATGGTGCTCTTTCCCTCCTATCTCTTTCACCGCACGATTCCCTTTTCGGGCAGCGGTACCCGCATCTCGATCGCCTTCGACGTCATCCCGGAAGGCGAGCGGCCATGAGGCGCGGGCTGCTCTTGGATCTGGACGGCACACTGGTGGATTCCGCGGCCGATCTCGCCGAATCCCTCAACGACCTGCGCGCCGAGCTGGGCCACGACCCGCTCCCGCTGGAGCAGGTGCTGACCATGGTTGGCGAGGGGGTCGGCAAGCTGGTCGAGCGAGGCCTGGCCGACGGCCCCCATGAAACCGATCTGGCGCGCCATACGAGCCGGCTCATGGCGCTCTACGGCCCCCGAGTGACCCGCAAGACCCGGCCCTATCCGGGCGTGCCCGAGACTTTGCTGGCGCTGTTGGCTGACGGCTGGCACTTGGGCATTTGCACCAACAAGCCCGAGGCCCTCGCCCGCAAGGTGCTCGACGAGCTGGACCTGGCAAAGCACTTTGCCGCGGTCACCGGTGGCGACAGCTTCCCGCGCCGCAAGCCCGATCCGAGCCACCCGCGCGCCGCTCTGGTGCAGATGGCCTGTCCGGCCGAGCATGCAGTCTTCGTCGGAGACAGCCAGATCGATCTGGAAACCGCCCGCAGCGCCGGCCTGCCAGTGGTGCTGGTCGCCTACGGCTACGCCAAGAGTCCAGCCGAGGAGCTCGGCGCCGATGCCGTGATCTCACGCTTTGAAGACTTGCCAGGGGTGCTGGCGCAGCTGTGAGTTTCGCGGCTTAGACCGCTGCCCGCACGATCACCGCCGCGTTGACGAAGACGCACGGTCGGCCGCTGGTCTCGTCGATCACGTTAAGGCCGCCCTTGACCGCTTTGGGTGTAACGCGACCGAAGGGCAGGTCTTCCAGCACGGCCGCCAGATCGATCTGCTCAGGCTCCTGAGCCGCCAGGATGAGCTCGATCTCAAGATCGTCGGGATCGATGTTCAGGCTACGCACGATGGTCAGCGAAGAATGGCGGATCGCGTCCTGCAAGGCGCGCTTGGCGGCCTTGGTGTAGTCGGCGCTGTGCAGCGCGCTGCCGGTGCCCATCTCCAGGATAAGGGACTTGAGCGCGGCGCTCATTTGGCCGGCTCCCGATCTGGCAGATCCAGATAGACCGTCACAGCCGCGTTGGCCATGACCGTCACTTCGCCGCCGTCGCGCGGAATGTCGAGACCGCCTTTGACGACCGTAACCTCGGCGGTCCCATAGGGCAGGACGGCGGCGATCGCGGACTTGTCGACCGCCTCGGGTTTGGCCACGCCGATCGCGATCTGCACCCGCATGGCCTCGCGGGGCAGATCGAAGGCCTGGGCGAAGGTGATCGAGTTTTGCCGCAGGGTGTTCTCAAGCGCGCGCACCGCCGCCTTGGTGTGGTCGCCGCCGCGGATATCGGTGCCCATGCCGAACTCCATCACCATGCTCTTCAGCGTCATTGTCTCAATCCTCGGGTCTGGGTTCCAATGGCCTCGGTCTCCTGATCCACCATACCATCTTAGCCAGAGCCAAAAGCCTTCAGCCTCCGGGCGATCTCGGGCATCTCCTCTGGGGCGGCGTTGGCGAAGGCGAGTCGCAGGTAGCGCTCTTGACCAGGCCCGAAGTAGCTGCCGGGCAGGCAGAAAAGCGCTTGCTCGGCGACCAAGGCGCGTGCCACCTCGACCGCGCTCTTCTCCGGGCAAGGGTGGCGCAGGTAAGCGAAGAAGGCGCCGCGCGAGACCAATTCGAAGGGTGGCTGGGCGGCCGCGAAGGCGGCATCCAGGGCCTCGACCCGGGCAAGTGCCTCTTGGCGCTTGCCCTCGCGCCAAGCATCCAGATGCTCTATGCCGTAGAGCGCGGCCAGCTGGCCGATGTGGGGCGGGCAGATCGAGAGGGTGTCGGCCACCTTGTCGACCTGCGCGATCACCTCGCGTCCGGCGGCCAGGGCGCCGACCCGGTAGCCCGTTAGGCTGTAGGCCTTGGAGAAGCTGTAGAGCTGGATGAAATGGCCGCCCCAGTCGTCGGCCTGAAAGAGGCCGTGGGGTGCGCCCGCGCCGGGCAGAAAGTCCCGGTAGGTCTCGTCCAGGATCAGCGCGATCCCTTGGTCCTTGGCAAGCGCCGCGAAGGCCGCCAGGCGTTCGGTCGCGTAAATCGTGCCGGTCGGGTTGTTAGGCGAGATCAACACGATCGCCCGGGTTTTGGGCCCGATCAGCGCGCGCGCCTGCTCCGGATCGGGCACCATGCCCTCGGCGCCTTGGACGCAGGGCAGGGGCCGGATTCCGATGTTCTGCATGGCGAACCACATCTCGTGGTTAAAGTAGTAGGGGGCCGCCAGCAGCACCTCGCTGCCCGGCTCGGCGACCGCCATGATCGCCAGGCAAAAGGCGTGGTTGCAGCCGGTTGTGATCGCCACCTGGTCCGCCGAGATCGTCGCATCGTAAATGCGCGACAGGCTATCGGCATAGGCCGTGCGCAAGGCCGGCAGGCCCAGGATGTCTGTATAAAATGCGGTGTCCGGCGCGCGTGCCGCGGCGCCCAGGTGCTCGAGCAGAGCGTCTGGCGGCGGATAGCTGGGCACCGCCTGGGCCAGGTCCAGTAGCTTCATGTCCCCTGGTGCCAGGCCCTCGTCAAGCCAGGCGGTCGCCTCGGCAATCGGCGGCGCACTGGTCTTCAGCACATATTCGTTTAGGTGCAGGGCCATGGTCTTCCTCTCGGCACGCGGACGGAGGCCGAGACCAGCACGGCGGGGCGGACGTGGCAAGGGAGTGCGAGGGCATTTCGCCGCTATGCCCGTCCCTCTTTTCGTCGTATAGCTGGGCCCGAACAGGTCGACGATCGGGAAGGGTAGGCAGGGCGCCATGACCACGGCGAGCGACATCGCGCACCATGCGCCGGGTTACCGGCGCGGCTTGGGGCTGGTGCTCCTAGCCGGGGTGTTCTGGTCCTCCATGGGCCTGGTCGTGCGTCTCATGGAGGTGGCCGGGCCGTGGCAAATCCTGTTCTACCGCTCGGCTTGCCTGACAATTTTTCTGTTCCTCGTGATCAGCCTGCGGAGCGGTGGCCGGCCATTAGTCGTCTATCGCAAGGCCGGCTTTTCGGCGGTCCTGGGCGGCTTGGCTTTGGTGCTGGCGTTCGGCGGCTCGATCTTCTCGGTCGTCAACACCACGGTCGCCAACGCCATGTTTCTCTTTGCGACGGCGCCCTTCTTTACCGCCTTGCTTGGCCTGGTGATCCTCGGCGAGCGGGTGCGTCGGGCGACGTGGCTTGCCATGGCGGTGGCAGCGGTCGGCGTCGTGGTCATGGTTAGCGAGGGGATCGCGCTGGGCCATCTGCTGGGCAACGTGGCGGCCGTGCTTTCGGCGTTGGGCTTCGCTTTCTTCACCATCGCGCTGCGCTGGAAGCGGGCCAGCGACATGTTGCCGGCGGTCTCCCTGGGCGGCCTCTTTACGACCATTGTCGCGGGCGTGGCCTGCTGGAGCGGCGGCCAGGGCTTCGAGCTGCCCCTGCGCGACATCGGACTGGCCTGCTTTCTGGGTGTCTTTCAGCTCGGCGTCGGCTTGAGCCTCTACACGCTCGGCTCCAAGGCGGTGCCGGCGGCCGAGCTGGCCTTGCTGTCCATGACCGAGGTTGTGCTCGGGCCGGTCTGGGTCTTGCTCTTCCTGGGCGAGTCCGGCGCGCTCGCCACCTGGATTGGCGGCGCGATCCTGATGGCGGCGATTGCCGGCAACGCGCTGACCCGCCTGCGCGACCGCCCGCCGCCGGTGGTTCTGCCCTAGAGCCTGAGACGCTATTCCACGGTCACGAAGTTGGGCTCCGGCAGCTCGACCCCTTGGCCGCCTAGCTCGGCGACCTCCTCGAGCAGATGGAGCCAATCGGCGATCGCAAAGTGGCCTGGATTGACCTCGCCGAATAGATCGACCTTGAGCTGGCGCAGCAGGGACTTCGCTTCCTCCAGGCGCTCGGCCCGGCCGGGCCAGGCGAGCGATTCCTGGTGCCAGTCCTCGGTGACCGTGGAGAGTAAGAGCGTGAGCGCCGCCTCGCTGGGGTGCATTGTGGGACCGTTGAGAGGGGCGTCGACGGGCCAAACCGCGTCCAGCCCCAGCCCGCCGTTCTGGCGGTCCCAGATGTCGCGCAGCAGGTCCCAGTCGTAGCGCGCCGCGTCATGATCGCCCACTTCGTGGCGCAGCCGGGCGCGCATGAAGTGATAGGGCACCTCGACGATCCGGTCCTCGGCCGCCAGCTTGATCGCCCCACCCAGATGCTCGATCGCCTGAGACAGATGGGCCGCGCTCTCGTCCTCGCTGGCCCGGCGCGCGATCAAGGCGCCAACCTCGTCGCGCGGACGGGCGACCGCCAAGCGAGCATCCACATAGAGCGTAAGCGAGCGCTCCCAGTTGGCCCGGCCCGAGGTGACGTAGTGTGCGGTGCGGCGCAGGGGCGTGTCGGCGACCGGGGTGATCTCGAAGGCCTCCCAGTCGACCCGCCAGCCGGCATAGCTGCTGTGCGGGCTCGGGCTGGCGTCGCCTGTCGTCATCCAAACCTCGTCCCGGCCCGCCTGGCGCTCGGGATCGGCCAGCACGATCGAGCCGAGCTGGCCATAGACCTTGCGCGACACCCGTCCGTAGGAGCGGGCGCTTTTGACAGAGGCCTCGCCGGCGATCTGCTCGAGCGCCCAATCCTGGCTCGCCGCCAACCAGTCGATCGCCCAGTCGACGTCGATCCGGCCCCGGTTGTTTTCCAAGGCCTCGGTCGTGGTGTTGTAGCGCACGTGAGTCTCGAGCCACTTGCCCAAGGTTGGCGTGAAGTGACCGTCGTCCTCGTCGAAGCGGCGCTCCTGGAGGTCCGGATCCAGGAAGTGGTTGGTCTGGGCCACCGGCTGGCCGGTGCGCAAGCCCGCGCGCACCTTGTCGCCGTTGAACTCGAAGCGCTGGGTCTCGCCTGTTTTGGCGTCCGAACAGAAAATCGTCCAGGCGGCGAAATGCTTGGAATCCTCGATGATCTCCGCAGCCTCGTCCAGGCTGCCGGCCTCGCGCAGGACGCGCTGCTGGACGAAGGGCGCGATGTCACCGTGGCCGAACAGGAAGCCGCTCTCGTAGTTGGTCGTCGACATCTGATGGAGCGAGGCCGCGATGCCGGCGTCGTTGAGTCCGCTGATGCCGCCCGGGTAGATCAGCCCGGCGGTTCCGAAGGCGGCATACCTGTGCCACGCGGCGTTCTCCGGCGTCTCGTCGACCAGATAGAGCACCGGCGCCTTGTTCCAGTTGTAGAGATCGGCATCCAGATTGCGGGCATGCAGGTGGCGGCCGCAGGCGGTGACCCCGCGCGGCACGCTGAAGCCGGTGCAGGCGAAGTCGATGCGCGCGTTCGGCCCGGTCATGGCCTTGAGGCCCTGGCCCAGCGCTTGCCGGGTGGTTTTTTCGTCGGCGTCTTCCTGGTCCCTGTAGGCGGCCGCCTCGTCGTCGCCGAGCAGGGGCAGGGCCAGCGCCAGCACGCCGGGCAGACGGGCAGCCAGGGCGTCTGGCAGGGCGAAGCATCGCGTCAGGCCCTCGACTAGATTGCCGACCTCGATCGCGACCAGGGCATCACGCACCTCCAGGTCGCTGAAGCCGCTTTGGCCGATGCCGTTCCGGTAGCCGGCCAGAAGACCCTCGATGGCGGCGCGAAACTCGCCGCTGACGTTGTCCAGCACCCGGCCGCTGTAGGCCCGGTAGATCGCGCCGGCGAGCGCCCGCACGGTCGGATTCTCCAAATCTTGGGCCTTCCTGATGGTGGCGACGATCTCCGGGAAGGCGCCTGAATGGATTTCCTTGGCGAGCAACCGGCCCTGGTCGTAGGTCATATCGGCGAAAGCGCCCCGCTGCTTGAGCAGATAGAAGGGCTGACCGCGCATGCTCAGGCGGTATAGTGCGCTCTGCGCACGGCCCTCGCCATCGGCCAGGGTCTCAGGCGCGTTCTCAAGACCAAGAATCTCATCGCTCATGGCGTTCGCGCTCCGGGCTGGGAAAGGATCGCTACCAAGCTTAAGCGAGCCTAGCGCCCACAGCCAGGGGAAGGACAGTCTAGAAACTGGAAAATCCCGTGCCCCTGGGAGCCGAGCCCCTTTCAAGGATCGCGGTCTCAGGACCGATACAGTCTCTAGGGAGAATCTGAATCATTGTCGCCCCGATCGTCGACTGGAGGTGCCTCCGGATTGAGCCGGGCGACCACCTGGGTTGCGGTCTGCGCGATCGCCATGGCGCGGCCCGGCTGCTCGGCACGCGCCTGGCCCCGCCACAGGCGGAACAGGGCACTGGCCACGGTGAGACCTTGGACAACCGCGAGCAGCAGAAACAGGCCCGGCGGCCCGAGCACGCCGATCACGCTGGCCCCCAAGGTTGGCCCCAGGATGATGCCGCCGTTGAGCACCAGCACCAGCGTGCCGCTGGCCGCCACCACCTGACCGGGACGCAGATAGTCGTTGGTATGGGCGACGCAGAGCGAGTAGATCGGCAGCACCAGGGCGCCGATCCCGGCCACGGTGATGTAGAGCGGCCAGGTCGCCACTGGCCCGTCGCCCTGCGCCGCGATCCAGAGGCAGAGCGGCAGGGCCAGGCCTGCGCAGCCAACGATCGCCAGGCGCCGATCGATCCGGTCGGACAGCCGCCCAATCGGAAACTGGGCGAGCATACCGCCCAGGGTGCAGACCCCGATCAGGGCGCCGATCGAGCCGGCATTGAGCCCGACCGCCGCGCCGTAGAGCGCGAGCCCGATGTAGATCGCGCCCTGGGAGACCCCATTAAGAAAACTGCCGGTCAGACCCATGGGCGATAGGCGGAACAAGGCGAGCAACGAGATCCGCTCCGAACGCTCCAGGCTCGGCGCGGGCCGTGCCGAGATCAAGATCGGCACCAAGGAGAGCGAGATCAGGATCGAGACCACGACGAACAGCAGGACGCCCTCAGGGCTCGACAGGTTGAGCAGGAGCTGACCGCCGGCCGCACCGCCGGTCTGAATGACGAAGTAGATCGACAGCAGGCTCGCCCGGTTGCGGTTCGAGGCGCGGCCATTGAGCCAGCTCTCCGCGACCACATAGAGCCCCGAGTAGCAAAAGCCGGCCAAGGCCCGCATGGCACCCCAGCTCCAGAGGTCGTAGGTCACCAAATGGACCAACGCGGCCGCGCTGGCGAGCGAGGCGAGCGCCGCGAAGGCGCGCACGTGACCGACCCGGCCCACCAGGCGCGGCGCGATCAGGCAGCCGAACAGCGCGCCCACCGGATAGGCCGACTGCATCAAGCCGATCGCGCCATCGCCGAAGCCCAGGCCGCTTGCGCGCAGGGTGAGAAGGGTCGCCAGAAGCCCGTTGCTGACCATCAGGAGCGCCATTCCCACAAACAGCGTCCAGGACTCCGTCAGTGCGCGCCACATGGCAATTTCCGCGTTGTGAAGAGGTGTCTAAGCGGTTGAAACGGGCGGCACAGATGACCCTATTCGCGGTGTGCGGTCAATTGCGCCGTTCACTTCGCGCGCCATCGGATCGCTAGACCTTACAGTCCTCTAAAACACTGAACTTGAACATCACTAGATTGCACCCCTCGACCAGAACCACGGCGGCGAACTGGGCGATCAAAAAGTGAACCTGGGCAAATGATGAAAGGGTCTCGCGCCGGCTTGTGCACAGTAGTCCGACTGGCGGACCAGAGTTCACCATGGCGGTCACGAGTCCTCTCTACAGGAAGCCGCGCTCAAATTTACATTACTCCAGTGTGTTGACTCGGTCTGCTTTGACGTGGCGAGATGAGATGCGAGAGACAGGTAATGAACGTTTCCGCTATTCAGGAAAGGCTGATTTCACACATTCGCAACCAAGGAGGTCGAAGATGAGGGGGAAAGTCTTAATGAGGTTCGGCTTGAAGGCCGGGTTTGTCCTCGCGACGCTGGTCGTCGGCAGTATGCCCGGAACAGCATTCTCAGCAGAGCAGCCGAAGTTTGAATTCTTATCGCCCTCACACGAGGAAAGCGTGAGGATCTACCGGCTCAATACCTCGACCGGCGAGATCGGTGCGTGTTACTACGGCCCCCCTGGGGATGGCACCGGAATTGGCACAACTGAATGCTACTCAGCCGGCGAGGGGTCGGGTTCGCCCGGTCCGGGCAACTACCGTCTGAAGAGATCGAGCAATATAGAGGATACCTCGGTCTTTCGCGTGAACATCGATAGCGGCGAGGTCAGCATTTGCTTCGTCCAATCGGGCAAAGTTCTCTGCACCCAACAGGCGCGGTGATCTCCTGAGGCTTTGGCGACGGCGGTCGATTGCGCACGCGATCCAGGCGGCCATTGGCGTCTTGAGCTTCGCCTTTTCCGCTTCGAGCTGCGGCGGCAGAGGGTCTGCTCCGAGTTGACCTGCCGGCGGGTGAACTCCTTCGCCGCGCAGCAGCCTCATCTGCGCACAAGTCGCCTTGTCAGGTTGGCTGTCACGATTTTTTGTGCTCCAAATTTGAAAGTGAGGCATTACATTGAAGGGCTCAGCAGAAGCATCCTCAACTGGGAGCAGCCAATGACCACGCTTAGGTTTACTAGCCTCCGTCTTTCCGCAGTTTTCACCGCACTGCTTCTGGTGTTCGCCGTTCCTGCCCAGGCGGCCAAGGATGAGGTCTATAAGGCCTTTCTCAGCGATAAAGCGGTCAGCGGATACGATGCCGTCGCCTATTTCACGGAGGGTAAGCCGGTCGAAGGCTCCGACGACTTCACGGTAGACTACAATGGCGCGGTGTGGCGTTTTGCGTCTGAGGAGAACCGAGACGCCTTTGCCGCCGACCCCGCCAAATACGCGCCGCAATACGGCGGCTACTGCGCTTGGGCCGTCTCCCAGGGCTACACCGCGAGCACCGATCCCGAGGCCTGGAGGATTGTCGACGGAAAGCTTTACTTGAACTACAGCCGATCGGTGCAGCAGACTTGGGAGCAGAACATTCCGGGCAACATCACCGCCGCCGACGGGAATTGGCCCAAGGTGCTGGAGGAGTGATCCACCGCCATTGGCCGCGTTGTCGTTGCACGGGGCCAAAGGTTCTGAAGGCCAAATCTTCCCAATTGTGTGTGCTCTCGATCTGATCTGAAAATCGGCTCCAAGCGGCTAAGATTCAGATGGCGGATGGGGTGGGATTCGAACCCACGAGACGCTCGCACGCCTGCCGGTTTTCAAGACCGGTGCCTTCAACCACTCGGCCACCCATCCGTTCTTGAAGGGCACGTTGCTTAGCAAAAGCCGGCGGGTGCCGAAAGGGCCAATCACCTGGATTCGATGCTAGAGGCGGCCTTCCTTTATGAACATGTAGGCCGACACCAGCGCCCCAACCACGACCATGGCGAGGAACGGCACGAGCACCATGTGCACGACATCACGCTTCTGAACCGCCTTGCGCCGTCGTTTGTGCCGGGATTTTGGTCGGAGCGCGATGGCCACGACCAAAAGTAGTATAACAAGAACAATGACAATCCAGTAGGATTCAGAGAACGGCATAATATGAATTATATATCATATTTTGCCGGGCGGCGCCACGATTCGATTTATGCCACCGGCACGCCGCCAATCGCCGTCTGCTCAGTGGCGGCGCTTGGATTGTCCGAAGCGGCTGATGCCGAACTTGCCATAGCCGTGGCGGCCGAAATAGCGGTAGGGCTTGGCGCCGAAGCTCGGCTTGAAGCCCTTGCGCGCGTCGGCCGCGCTTAGGCCGCCCTTGGGATAGGTGCCAGAGGCGCCGTGGTTGCCCGCCTGAGGGGCCGGCACCTTGGCGCTCGAGGAGATCGAAGGCTGATTCTGGTGTTTTTCTGCGGCCTGGGCCGGATGGCTCGCGATGGCTACGGTCAGCAAGGCGCCCAGGGCAAGCGCTGTGGTCGCGAAGACGCGTAGGGCGGTCGCTTGGGGGCTTCGCGCGGCGGCGGCTTGGGCGGTCTTGGCGGTCTTGGTCATGGCGTGCCTCCTGGTGTCGCTGTCCTGCCGGGACCGGTCCGGTGCGCCGGCTTGCCCTCAAGAGATGGCCGGGTCCGGCGACCCGGGGAGTGACCGCCGTCACCGCTCACGGCGAGGTGACGGACGGTGATCTTAGCGTCCCAGCGCCTGTGTCAATTCCTCTTCCTCCAAGCCGATGGCGAGCGCGTCGTTGAAGCGGTTGAAGAAGCCGCAAAGCGCGATGCGCAGGATCAGCTCGACGATCTGGGCCTCGCTGAAGTGTTCCCGCAAGCGCGCGAAGGCGGCCTCCTCCAAGGCCTGGGGCGTTTCGGTCACCTGCACCGCGGTGTCGCGCACCAGGCGCTCGAGCGGGTCGAGGCCTGGGCAGTCCGGCTCGAGGATCTGTGCCACGGTCTCCGGCGCCAGGCCCTCAGCCTCGAGGCGCGGGCCGTGGTGGGCGACGCAATAGTGGCACTGGTTAAGCTTGGATACCGTGACCAGCGCGACCTCGAGCAGGCGCTTGGGCAAGAGCTGCTCGTCAGCCAGCTCGAGCAGCAGACCCATCAGGTGCTTGACCGCCGGCGGCCGGTGGGCGAACACCTTGACCTGGTTGAGAAACGGCCCGTAGTCCTCGGAAAAGCGCCGGTAGACCGGCTGAACATCGGCCGGCAGCTCCGCCAACCCGACATCGCGCACCCGTGCCATGGAAGATCTCCTCCGAGTCTATTTGCTAATTTCTTCGGCCAGTAGCGCCGCGGCGATCTCATCCCACTCCGCCTCCAACGGCGCCTCGCACAGCGACTTTCCGATCCGGCGGTACCAATAGCCAGCGTTGCCCAGATCGCCCTCGACCCGATGTAGGTGCGCGTGCACCCACTGACTGGCTTGGTCGCTTTCCGCCTGCACGGTCTTGTGGGCCTGCGCCCAGTCGCCCGTTTCCAATTGCCACAGCGCACGCAAGGCCGGGCGCAACCCGGCGGGCGGGACGGCGGCCTTTAGGCTCGCTTTGAAGTCGTCGAGAGTCATGGCCCGGCCAGTCTAGCTGGCCGGGCCGCAACGAACTAGGGAGTTTGAGTTTGGCCCCACGCTGGCTTGGGAAACCTACTTGGTATAACGTGGGGCCGTGTGCTGTCTGCACCATTGCAGATGGCCACGATCACGGCCCCGTGTAGTGACCGCGATCACGAAGCCGATGGTCTTTCGCCCTAATCCCGCAAAAAAATCGCTCCGGGCACCCGCCCCATTGGATTAAGCTGGACTCCCACCCTTTCGGGAAGCTCGCCATGATCCGACGTTCATCGCTGCTCAATCGCCGCCGCTTGTTGCAGGGTGCTGGGCTTGGCCTAGCCGGCTTGGCGGTGCCGGGCGCGGTGCGCGCCGGCTTCGTGCCGACGCCCAACCCGGCCGACTATGTGCTCAAGATCGACAACGCCGAAGTAAATCCGGACGGCGAGAAGCTCATGCCGGCGCTGTTGCTGAACGGAGAACTGCCGGGCCCGCTGCTGCGCTTCACCGAGGGCGAGCTCTTTCGGGTGCGCATGGAAAATCACCTAAAGGACCAGCCGGCGACGATCCATTGGCACGGCCTGCTGGTGCCCAACGCCATGGACGGGGTGCCGGGTATCACCCAGGTCGCGACCCCGGCCGGCGAGAGCTTCGTCTACGAGTATCCCTTGGTGCAGAGCGGCACCTATTGGTACCACTCCCACTACCAGCTCCAGGAGCAGCAGGGCATCCACGGGCCCATGGTGATCGAGGCCAAGGCCGAGCCGCTCGCCTACGACCGGGAGTACGTAATCTTCCTGAACGACTGGCTGCACTCCAGCCCCTACGAGGTGGTCCCGAACATCCGCAAGGGGGCCGAGTCCGGCGAAATGCAGATGAGCGACGGGCCCGACCTGGCCGATGTGGACTATCCCAGCTTCTTGCTCAATGGCCGAGGTCCGAAAGACTATTGGTCCGGCGTGGCGCGGCCCGGGGAGCGGGTGCGCCTGCGCATCATCAACGGGTCTTCCTCGTCCTTCTTCAAGGTCAAGATCGACAACCATCCGCTGGTGATCACCCACGCCGATGGCCCGGCGGTGCGCCCCTTCGAGGTCGACTGGGTGCTGATGGGCACGGCCGAATGCTACGACGTCTTGCTCACCATGAAGGACACCAGCGCGACCATTCAGGTCGAGGCCCTGGGCGGCGGTCAAGCGCTGGGCGTGCTGCACGCGCCGGGCACGGCGCCGGTTGCCAATAGGGCTAAGCCGGATTTCTCCGGCCGCCAGCTTGCCTACAGCCAGCTCCAGGCGCCCGAGCCGACCGGCACATCGGCCAAGCCGGACCGGGTCTACGATCTGACCCTCAACGGCAACATGGCGAAGTACGTCTGGTCCATGAGCAACCAAGTCTGGCCCGACGCCGATCCACTGATCTGCAAGCGCGGCGAGCTGGTCGAGGTCTCCATGAAGAACGAGACCCCCATGGTCCATCCCATGCATCTGCATGGTCACTTCTTCCGCCTGATCCTGCCGGGCCAAGACCCGCGCTTCGCGGCCCTCAAGCACACCGTGATCGTGCATCCCAAGGAGACCGTGCGGTTCGTCTTTCTGGCCGACAACCCGGGGCGCTGGTTCTTCCACTGCCACAACCTCTATCACCTGGAGACCGGCATGGCCCGGGAGTGGATCTACCAGGTGTGAGAGCAGGGGCCGTCCGGTCTCGTCGAAGGAATTGACCACGTCTCTGTGACGGGATCAGGGGATCGGCAACCAGGTCCAGGAAGGCGCCCAAAGCTTTGCTCCGCCTCCGGCGCGGCCGGGCCAGCCTCCTAGGTCAATTCAAGGTCCGAAAATCGAGGATCTGCGTAATGTAATATATGATATATTACAGTATGTTAATTGAATTCATTTACTAAAAAGATGAGCTAATCACTGGTGTTCTCCACGGTCCACATGCCACCCCCCAAACAGTCCTCTAGAACCAGCTCGCCAGCTCTTCCAGAGGCTTCTTGGCGAGCGCTGCTTTGGGCACCGTGGCGCCGGGCGCCGGGTGGCCGGTGACCACGATCATGACCGGTTTCTCCCGCGTTGGCCGGCCGAGCAGATCGCGCAGAAAGCCCATGGGGCTGGGCGTGTGGGTGAGCGTCGCGAGGCCGGCGTTGGTCAAGGCCGCAAGCAGAAATCCGCAAGCCAGACCGACGCTTTCCTGGAGGTAGTAGTGTTTGTGCCGCCGGCCCGTCACCGGGTCGAGGCCGTAGCTTTCTTGGAAGACCACGATGAGAACCGGCGCGGTTTCCAAGAAAGGCTTGGCCGGGTCGGTGCCCAGTGGCGCCAAGTCGGCGAGCCAGGCCTGGCCGGCTTTACCGGCGTAGAAGGTCCGCTCCTCGGCCTCGGCGGCTTCGCGGACCCGGCGCTTTAGGCCTGGATCCTCGACCACGCAGAAGTGCCAGGGCTGCTTGTTGGCGCCCGAGGGCGCGCCGCCGGCGGTCAATAGGGCCTCTTCGATCACCCCTCGGGGCACTGGCTTGTCGGAAAAGTCCCGGATCGTCCGGCGCCGGGCCATCATGGCCCTGAAGGCACGGGCGCGGGCCAACCGCTCGGTTTCGTCGTAGGCGGGCAGGCCGGCGAAGGACACGGGTTGATAGTTAGGGCTGTGGTCACTCATGAAGGGCTCGTTTCCTCGCACTTAATGGTTAACCAGTTGGCCTGGTGAAACGTCTTGAAACAATAGGTGATTTGCCTTCCGCGCGGCCAACGTGGCAAGGTCTCCTTAACCGCGCTCCGATAGCTTTGGAGCTGGCTCGCAGGATGTGAGATGACAGCTTCGCATACAGGATGTAGTGGGACGAGCATTCACTCTCTGATTTGGATTCTATGGCGTCTTCCAAACTGGGTATCGTGATCCTTGCCGCCGGCAAGGGCGAGCGTATGGCTTCAGAGCAACCCAAGGTGCTGCACCAGGTGGCCGGCCGCGCCATGCTGGGGCACGTGCTGGCTGCAATCGAACCGCTCGGCGCCCGGCGGGTCGTGGTCGTGGTCGGCCCAGGCATGGACCAGGTGGCCGCGGCGGCCCAGCCCCACGAGACCGCGGTCCAGACGGAGCGCCTGGGCACCGGCCACGCGGTGCTGGCGGCCAAGGACAAACTGCTCGCCGAGCCCCTTGACCAGATCTTGGTGCTTTACGGCGATACGCCGATGCTGACGTCCGAGGTCCTGAGCCGCATGACCGCCCGCAAGGCCGAGGGCGCGGCAATTGTCGCCCTGGCTTTCGAGGCGCAAGACCCAGCCGCCTACGGCCGTATGGTGACCGACGCTCGGGGGCGGCTCGAGAAGGTGGTCGAGGCGGTCGACGCCGATGCCGCGACCCTCGAGATCAAGCTCTGCAACGCCGGGGTTCTGCTGGCCGATGCCGGCCTGCTGTTCGAGCTGCTCGACCAGGTTGGCAAGGACAATCCCAAGGGCGAATACTTCCTAACCGATGTCTACGGCCTGGCCCGCCAGGCGAACCAAGAGATTGCCATCGTCGTGGCCTCCGAGGAGGAGGTCATGGGGGTTAACTCCCGCGCCGAGCTGGCGGTCGCCGAGCGCGCCTGGCAAGACCGTCTGCGGCGCCAAGCCATGGCTCGCGGCGCCACCTTGATTGACCCGGCGACGGTTTGGCTTTCGGCCGACACGGCGCTTGGGCGCGACGTGGTGATCGAGCCCGGCGTCGTCTTCGGGCCGGGCGTCACGGTCGCCGACGGAGCCCATATCAAGGCCTTCAGCCACTTGGAGGGCGCCACGGTCGGCGCCGGCGCCATGGTCGGGCCTTTCGCCCGCCTGCGCCCGGGCGCCGAGCTGCAGGAGAAGGTCAGAGTAGGCAACTTCGTCGAGGTCAAGAACGCCACCCTCGAGGCCGGCGCCAAGGCCAATCACCTGGCCTATCTGGGCGATGCCACCGTCGGCGCGGCGGCCAACATCGGCGCCGGCACGATTTTCTGCAACTACGATGGCTTCGCCA
Organism: Pseudomonadota bacterium; assembly: GCA_039029395.1. Classification (GTDB taxonomy): domain Bacteria; phylum Pseudomonadota; class Alphaproteobacteria; order Kiloniellales; family JAKSDN01; genus JBCCGG01. Next base: position 157,756 of record JBCCGG010000006.1, read on the forward strand.
AGCACCGGACCGAGATCGGCGCCGGCGCGTTCATCGGCTCCAACTCCACTCTGATCGCACCGGTCGCGGTCGGCGCCCACGCGGTGGTTGCCGGCGGCAGCACGATCGACCGGGACGTCGCGGCCGACGACTTGGCGTTTGGCCGGGCGCGCCAGGACAACAAAGCGGGCCGCGCGGCAGCGTTACGCGGCAAATTGGCCAAGACCGGCCAGAAAGGCAGGACCTAGAATGTGCGGAATCATCGGAATCATCGGCCAGGCGCCGGTCGCGCCTTTGCTTCTGGACGGCCTGAAGCGCTTGGAGTACCGCGGCTATGACTCTGCGGGCATGGCGACGTTGATCAACGGCTCGATCGACCGGCGCCGGGCCGAGGGCAAGCTGATCAATCTCGCCGGCCGCCTCGACGAGGAGCCGCTCGCCGGCACCATCGGTATCGGCCACACCCGCTGGGCGACCCACGGTCGGCCCAATGAAAGCAACGCCCATCCCCACGCCAACGATCGGGTTGCCTTAGTCCACAACGGCATTATCGAGAACTTCCAGGAGCTGCGCGCCGACCTGACCGAAAAGGGCCACGCGTTTGAGACCGAGACCGACACCGAGGTGGTGGTCCATTTGATCTCCGACTATCTGAACCAGCAGATGACGCCACAAGAGGCGGTCGCCGCCACCCTCGAACGTTTGGAAGGCGCCTTTGCCCTGGCGATCATCTTCGCAGGACGCCATGACCTGATGATCGGTGCCCGCCGCTCGAGCCCGCTCGCGGTCGGCTTTGGCGACGGCGAGATGTACCTGGGATCCGACGCGCTCACCCTTGCCTCGCTGACCAACCGGATCTGTTATCTGGAGGAGGGCGATTGGGTCGAGCTGACCATGGACGGCGCGGTGGTCCATGACGAGGCCAACGCCGTGGTCGAGCGCGAAATCACCCAAACGGTGCTGAGCGGCGCGGTGGTCGGAAAGGGCCAGTATCGCCACTACATGCAGAAGGAAATCTTCGAGCAGCCGAGCGTAATCGGCGATACCTTGCATTCCTTCGTCAACCCCCTGGCCCGCCAAGTGGAGCTGCCCGATCTGCCGTTCGGCCTGGCCGATCTGCCGCGCATTACGATCAGCGCCTGCGGTACGGCCTATCTGGCCGGCATGGTCTCCAAGTACTGGTTCGAGCAGATTGCCCGCCAGCCGGTCGAGCTCGACATAGCGTCCGAGTTCCGCTACCGGGCGGCGCCCATGCCGGAGGGCGGTCTGTCGCTTTTCATCTCCCAGTCGGGCGAAACCATCGACACCCTGGCCGCCCTGCGCTACTGCCGGGAGCAGGGCCAGAAGATCTGTTCCGTGGTCAACGTGCCGGAAAGCGTGATCGCGCGGGAATCGGATGCCGTGCTGCACACTCTGGCCGGTCCGGAGATCGGCGTCGCCTCGACCAAGGCCTTCACAACACAGCTGACCGTGCTCGCTTGTCTCGCTCTGGCGACCGCCCGGGCGCGCGGCGCGATCGATCGGGCGACCGAAGCCAGGCTGTCCCACGCGCTGACTGAAGTGCCGGCGCGGGCTGCCGAGGTCCTCAACCATGATGAGAGCATCCAAGAGCTCTGCCACGAGGTCGCCGAGGCCCGGGACGTGCTCTATCTGGGCCGCGGCTCGGCCTATCCGATCGCCCTGGAAGGGGCGCTCAAGCTCAAGGAGATCAGCTACATCCACGCCGAGGGCTATGCAGCCGGCGAGATGAAGCACGGGCCGATCGCGCTGATCGACGAGGCCGTGCCAGTGATCGTCTGCGCGCCGTCTGGCCCGCTCTTCGAGAAGACCGCGTCAAACGTCCAGGAGGTCATCGCCCGGGGCGGCCGGGTGATCTTCATCTCCGACAAGAAGGGTATCGCGGCGCTAGGCGCCCAGGCGGCCGCGACCATCGAGATCCCCGAGGTCGACCCCTTTGTCGCGCCCTTGCTCTACAGCATCCCGATTCAATTGATCGCCTACCACACGGCGGTGCTCAAGGGCACCGACGTGGACCAACCGCGCAACTTGGCGAAGTCGGTCACGGTGGAGTAGGAGATCTCACGGGTTCCTGGCCGTAATCACCCAGGAGCTGGAATCCATCACGATCCCTTCCTCGGTTTGATGGGGCGCAATCGCGGCGCTGAGCGCGGCCTCGATCTCGGCCCGCTTGGTCTCGGCAAGGTCGCCCGCTTCCCGGAACACCTCGCCGGCGGGGCCTAGGGCGAGCTGGAAGTCCATGGAGTCCTGAGGTGTGGCGCCGACCAGGACCGGGGCGTCGACCCGCTCGAACACTGGGTCCACGTAGCCGGCGGCCTGGAGCATGGCGGTCACGGTCTCCTGGTCCGACATGGAGAACGGCCCGGGGCCACAGCTGCGGGCGTCGTCGCCGGGCGGCGGCAGAAAATCGAGCACGATCTGCTTGGCGTGGCCGAGCCAGGGATTGTCGTCGATCCGGCGCCACACGATCATGGTCATGAGCCCGCCCGGCTTGAGCGCGGCGCGCATGTTCTTCAGGCCGCGCACCGGGGTCTCGAAAAACATGGTACCGAAGCGCGAGAAGACGAAGTCGTGCTCGGGTTCGAAGGAATGGCTCTGGGCGTCGCCCTCAATGAAATCCACGTTGGCGAGCCCGGCCGCCCTGGCATCCTTGTGGCCGACCTCAAGGAAGGCCTCGCAGCAATCGATGCCGGTCACCCGGCCGTTCGGTCCGACCCAGCCGGCCAGCTGGATCGCCGTGTCGCCGAAGCCGCAGCCCACGTCGAGCACTCGGTCGCCGGGCTTGACCGGCAGGTTGGGAAAAATCGCCGCAGAATGGTGGGTCAGGCCGTCCACCAGGACGTGCTTGAAGCGGAAAAACTTGGGGACCAGGATCTCGTTCCAAAAGTCGACGAACTCTCGGCTTGGATCGTCCGGATCGACGGTCTTGGCGACGCTCATCGGAGGTATCCTTTCTGATATCTCGGCAATATATCAATCCCTACTGTAAGACATTGAACCTATCGGAGCCAAGGCCAAACGATTTGGTGATAGCTTGGAGGGATGGGTTCAGCGAGGAACAGGAACGAAGTTTGCGCCGGTTGAGGCCAGGCCACCTTGCGTCAGGGCGCAATCGCGGAAACGTGGCGCACAACACTTTCAGCTCAGGCGCCGGCCAGCGCGGCAACGTAATTGATCGGCGCATGATCGGTCAGGTGACGGGGCAGGCGGCCGTCGCGCAGGTGGCTCAGGCTCTCCAGCAAGGCCGCTTGACTCAGTTCCAAGCGCTCGGCGTCGTCTGGATCCTCGGGCTCGCTGATGCGGCCGGCGCGGTCGATGAAGTGAAGCCGGCCGCCGTGGCGGTAAGCGTCCATCCAAGGAAGGCGCGGATGGGGCAGGCGGCACACAAGATCCCGGTCGTCGACGTAGCGCCGGCCTTGGTGCAAGGTCCCGGCGAAGTCCTGGTCGCCGACCCGGGGCGAGCCGAAAGTAACGAGCCTGCTTTCCGGCAACAGGCTAGCGGCCAAATGGGCGAGCGCGCCGCCCTGGCTATGGCCGGTCACGGTCAGCGGCCCGAACCAATCCCCGAGCCGGTCAACAACCTCCGGCCAGACCTTGTGCAGGGCATCCCGGAAGCCGACATGCACCCGGCCCGTACCTTGCCAGTCGTCGAGCCTGGCGTCCAAATTGGTGATCCAGGCCTGCAGGTCATCCGAGCCGCGGAAAACCAGCATCGCGTCCGTGCCATTTTGGGCAAGAAAGGCCTCGGTACCGCCGCGCTCGAAGGGCTGGCCGATCAAGCTAAAGCTGGCCCTGGCCAGCGCTGGCGCCAGAACCGTGGCGTAGTCGCAATAGGCCAGACGTGACATCTCGGCGGCCAGGCCGTCAGAGCCTGTCGTCGGGTAGCGCTGAAAGAAGTCGTCGACCGCACCGGGCCGGCAGAGGGCGTCGTAGCTGGCGTCGTAGGCTCGGGTCATGAATGCTTCGGCCGGCAAGAGGAAAGCTTTGCGCGAGTGTGCAGAAGTCGGCAGGATCTGCCAAGCAAGTGTCGCTCGCAGAACGATAGGACGGGTCGTCACGTCCTAGCCTCCGGCACACTCGACTGAGGGAGGGGGATCCATGGTGCGGGATCACAAGCTGCTCGAGGGCAAGGTGGTCGGCGGCGAGATCCGCGAGCAGGTCGCCGGCGCGGTCGGCGCGCTCACCGAAGCCGGCTGGCCGCCGCGCTTGGTTTCGATCGTGGTCGGCGACACCGAGGCGGCGACGATCTACATCCGCAACCAGAAGCGGGTCGCCGAGAAGCTCGGCATCGCCTTTCACGAGCAGCTCTATCCGGCCGACGTGAGCCGTGGCGTGTTGCTCGCCGCCATGGCCGGCTTGAACGCCGACCCCCGGGTGACCGGCGTGATCATCCAGCGCCCGGTGCCCGAGCATCTTTCGATCCGCGAGCTGCAGTCGGCGATCCACCCCCTGAAGGACGTGGAGGGCATGAACCCGGCGTCGATCGGCAACATCGTTTACAACGACCTGGCGCTGGCGCCTTGCACCGCGGCGGCGGCGGTCGCCATGCTCAAGCACACCGGCCTGGAGCTGCCGGGCCTGGAAGCGGTCGTGGTCGGCCATTCCGAGATCGTTGGCAAACCGATCGCCTTCCTGCTGATGGCCGAGGGCGCGACGGTCACGGTGTGCCACCACCAGACCCGCAACCTGCAAGTCCACACCCGCTCGGCCGACGCGGTCTTCGTGGCGGTCGGCAAGCCGGGCCTGGTGACCGGCAAGATGATCAAGCCGGGCGCCGCGGTGATCGATATCGGGATCAACCAGGTCACCCTGGAGGACGGCACCAGCAGAGTGGTCGGCGACGCCGATTTCGAGTCTTGCGCCGAGGTCGCCGGCTGGATCACCCCGGTGCCCGGCGGCGTCGGCCCGGTCACAGTCTCGATCCTCATGCAGAATGTGGTCACTGCCGCTCAGCACCAAAAGCGCCACTACGAGTCCGAGTTTGCCCAAACCGGCCAGGCCCTGCCGGGAACCGGGGGGTGATGGCGGGCGTCAACCACCGCTACATCCTGCGTGCCCATGGCGACGAAGGCATCACGGCCGAGCTGTTTGCGCTGGAAGAAGCCCCGGTCCCGGAACCCGGTCCGGGGCAGTGCCTGATCAAGGTGCTGTGGCTTTCGGTCGATCCGGCGATGCGGGGCTGGATCTCGACCTGGCCGAACTACCGGGACCCGGTCGCGCTCGGCTCCGTCATGGTTGGCTTCACGGTGGGGCAAGTGCTGGCCTCGCGGCACCCCGACTATCCAGTCGGCTGCTTCGTTCTCGGGCGCCAGGGCTGGCAGGAATGGGCGCTTTCCGACGGGTCCGACATCGACCGGCGGCTGGATCCCGATCAGGCGCCGCTCACCGCTCATTTGCATGTGCTTGGCCATACCGGCTTAACCGCATATCTCGGCCTGATGCGGGTCGGGCAGCCCATGCCCGGAGAGACCGTTGTGGTCTCGACCGCCGCCGGGGCGGTCGGCTCGACGGTCGGCCAGATAGCCAAGCTGAAGGGCTGTCGGACGGTTGGGATTACCGGCGCGCCCGACAAAATCGCGTCTTGTCTGAAGGACTTCGGCTACGACGCCGCTCTCGACTACAAGGCCGAGCCGGACCTGCCGGCGGCGCTCGGCCGGGCCTGCCCGGCGGGCATCGACGTCTACTTCGACAACGTCGGCGGCGAGATCTCCGACGCCGTAATGCAACACTTGAATGTGGGCGCGCGGGTCGTCATTTGTGGCACACTGGGCATCCTGGACGGCGAGACCGCGCTCGGGCCCCGGGTCAATCGCCAGCTTTTGGTCAAGCGGGCGCGCATGGAGGGCTTTCTTATCCTCGACCACCTGGACCACGCCGAAGCCGCCCGCGCCGAACTCGCCCAGTGGTACCAGGCCGGCAAGCTGAGGGCCCGGGAAGAGGTGGTGGACGGCCTGGCCCAGGCGCCCGAGGCGCTGATGCGCCTTCTGCGCGGCGACAACCGGGGCAAGATGCTGGTGCGCGTCGGCGCGCCGGCGGATTGAGCGCATGGCCGCGCCAATCATCCAGGTCGACTCCCTGGTATTCGACTATCCCACCTTGCGGGCCCTGCACGGGGTTTCCTTCGAGATCGAAGCCGGCTCGATCACCGCCCTAGTCGGGCCAAACGGCGCCGGCAAGACCACCTTGCTGCGGTGCCTTGCCTCCCTCGAGACGCCGATCGCCGGGCGGGTCGAGGTCGACGGCCTCGAGGTCGAGGAGCATCCGCGCGAGGTCCACCGGCGCCTGGGCTATCTCTCCGACTTTTTCGGGCTCTACGACGAGCTCACCGTGGCGCGCTGCTTGGCCCACCGGGCCGGCGCCCAAGGGGTCCCCTCCGAGCGCCGGGCGGCCCTGGTCGAGCAGGCGGCCGCGCGCACCGGGCTCTCCGACCGGCTGAGACAAAAAGCCGGCGAGCTCTCCCGGGGCCTGCGCCAGCGCCTGGCGATTGCCCAGGCAATTTTGCACGAACCCAAGATCCTGCTGCTCGACGAGCCGGCCTCGGGGCTCGACCCCGCGGCCCGCCAGGAGCTTTCCCGTCTGCTGCTCACCCTGCGCGATCAGGGCATGACCCAGATCGTCTCGTCCCACATCCTGGCCGAGCTGGAGGACTATTCCAGCCACCTGATGATCCTGCGCGAGGGCCGCTTGATGGAGCACCGGGCGCTCGCCGGGCCCGGCGAGGCGACCGGCCGGATTACAGTCGCGATAGAGCTGGCTCAGGCCAATGCGGCCTTGGGCGACTTTCTGGCCGCCTTGCCCGAGGCCCAGGTCATCGAGGCCGGGCCAGGGAGCGCCAAGCTAGAGCTGCCGGCCGATCCTATGGCGCGCCACGGCGTGCTGGCGCGGCTTTTGGCCGAGGGTTTCATGGTCGCCGCTTTCCAGGTGGTCCGGCCCGACCTGCAGGAGGCCTATCTCAGCCACCTGCGCGAGCAGGGGGAGGGGCGGCCATGAGCCTCAATCCCGAGTTCCGCCGCAATCTTTGGCTCGAGCTAACGCCCCAGCGGCTTCTCCTCATGCCGATCATCCTGGGCCTGTTTTTTGCCATCGCGGCGCAGATGGGGTCAGCCGCGAACGATGCCATCGACCGCGTGGGCGGCATCATGTTCATCTTGCTGGTGGTGCTTTGGGGCTGCCGCCGGGCGGCCGCGAGCGTGGCCGGCGAGGTGCGCGAAGGTACCTGGGACTGGCAGCGCATGTCTGCGCTCGGGCCTTGGTCCATGGCATGGGGCAAGCTGCTCGGCAGCACCGCCTTCGTTTGGTACGGCGGCATCATTTGCCTGGCCGCGATGGCCTATGCCAGGAGCAGCCAAATTCCGGGCGATCTCCTGGCGCTCCATCTGGCGTCCACGGTCATGGCCGCCCTAATCGGCCAGTCGGTTTCTCTGGCGGCCTGCCTGGCCTGGCTGCGCAAGACCCGTCCGACCAGGCGCCTGCCGGTCACACTGTGTCACATCTTCGGCTTGATCGTCGCCTACGGCTTCATGGAGTGGGGCTTTTGGGAGCGCATGCTCTACGTTGCTCAAAGTGGCGATACCGCATCTCTGGTCGATCACTATCGTCGCCCGATCCTCTGGTACGGCCTCAGCCTCGAAGCAACGACCTTCCGCCTGCTGAGCTTGGCTGCCTTCCTGGGCTGGAGCCTGCTCGCTGTGCACCGCTTGATGCGCGCCGAGCTTCAAGTCAAGCAATGGCCCTGGGCGTGGCTCGCCTTCACCCTGTTCTTGGCGCTCTACGCCAATGGCTTCTTGGTCGCCGGCTGCGCGGCCTGTGGCGACAGTCCCTTCTGGTCAGCCTTCCTGGGCTTCGTGATCGCGGTCGCCGGCGCCTATTTGGCACTCTTTCTGGAGGCCAAGGACGTGGTGCGTCTGCGTGGCTTGCGCGCCGCCCTGGGGGTCGGCACTTGGGGCCGGGCCCTGACCCTGACGCCGACCTGGCTGCCGGCCACCGGTTTGGCGGGTTTCTTCGGCGTTCTTGCGATGGCCGCCAGCGGCACGATCCCGCCACTCGACTGGGCCTCGAGCTACAAGGACCTGCTCAGCGCGCCCAATCCGGCGGCGATCTCGGCGGGCATCTTGAGCCAGCTAGCCTTCTTGATGCGCGACTTCGCGCTGGTTGTCGGACTAAACTTGAGCGAACGGCGAAAACGCGCCGACCTGGCGGCCCTGGTCTACCTTTTGGTGCTCTATGGTCTCGTTCCGGTTCTGCTTCAAACAATCGGCCTGGACTGGGCGTGGGTCGCATTCTGGCCTTTCGATCCAAACCATCCCTGGCTCAATTTGGCCCTGGCTGCGGCTCAGGCGGGTATCGCGATCGCCTTCATGGCCTGGCGTTGGGGCCGCCTGCAAGCGACTCTGCTGGCGCCGCGGCCCAGTGGAGAATAGTCGAGACGGCATTTGCACGATTGAAAGCATATCTGTAACATGTACATAAACATGGACATGTGAGGTCCCTATGAAATCGGAACGTTTGATCGTTCTCCTATCGAAAGAAGAAAAGGCCCGCATTGCAGATCTTGCCGAAGCTCAAAACACGAGTGTAGGAGAGTTGGTGCGTAACGCCTTGTCCAAAATGGGAAAAGACAATCGCGACGCAAATGGAGCAGATCAAGAGCCGCAGCTTTCTGTTGAGGAGATTGCAGCCTTGGAGCGCTTGGCCAGTGTGGCGTCTCAGGCCATGGAACGCGCCAACAAATCGCTCGACCGTGCCTTCTCCGAGCTTGAGGCAACCAAGGCCTACTTCGCCGCAAAACGCCATCAAGGCATCGAAGGAGAATAGTCGTGAGTTGGTTCGACAAGATCCTGGACGCCGTCCAAACCGCAGCCGTGATCGGCGAGCGGGTCGAGCGGCTGGGAAACTCGGTTGCAGATCTTTCAATTGAGGTGCGCGAGATGGATCGAAGGCTGTCACGTCTTGAGGGCGCGGAATCCGCTAGAGACGGGACCTCCAACGGCAAGTAGTTTTCAAGGCGCCACGCGGTACCTAGATATAGCCCCTGACAAGGGAAAGGGATGTCATGACGGACCACGACTTCGACCTCATGGTGATCGGCGGCGGCTCGGGCGGGGTGCGCGCGGCGCGCATGGCGGCGGGCACCGGCGCGCGTGTGGCGATTGCCGAGGAGTACCGTTACGGCGGCACTTGCGTCATTCGCGGTTGCGTGCCGAAAAAGCTCTTGGTCTACGCCAGCCACTTTCACGAGGACTTCGAAGACGCCGCCGGCTTTGGCTGGACAAGCCCCGAGGCGCACTTCAACTGGGGCCGATTGATTGCTAATAAAGATATAGAAATCAATCGCCTGGAAGGCATTTACGAGAAGCTTCTCGAGAACGCCGGCGTGACCCATATGAAGGGCCACGCGCGCCTCTTGGACGCCAATCGGGTCGAGCTCAAGGGCCGTGTGATCAGCGCCGAGACCCTGCTGATCGCGACCGGCGGCGCGCCCACCGTGGCACCCTTCGAAGGTGCCGAGCATGCCATCACCTCCAACGAGGCCTTCCATCTGGAGCGCTTTCCCGAGCGCGCCGTGGTCTACGGCGGAGGCTACATCGCCGTCGAGTTCGCTGGCATCTTCAATGGTCTCGGCGCCCAGACGACACAGGTTTACCGGGGCCCCCAGGTGCTGCGCGGTTTCGATGACGACGTGCGCGAGACCCTGGGCGCCGAACTCGTCAAAAAGGGCATCGACCTACGCACCGGGACGACAATCGAGCGGGTCGAGAAAGGCGCCGAGGGGCTGACCGTCACGCTCTCCAGCGGCGACAGCCTGGCAGCCGACCTGGTCCTGGCGGCGACCGGGCGCCGACCCAACACCAAGGATCTGGGCTTGGTGGCGGCCGGTGTCGAGCTGGCCGAGAGCGGCGCCATCAAGGTCGACGCGTTCTCGCGTACCAACGTGCCGAACATCTACGCGGTCGGCGACGTGACCGATCGGATCAATTTGACGCCGGTCGCGATCGAAGAGGCCATGGCCTTCGTCGACACGGTCTATCGGGGCCGGCCGCGCGGGCTGGACCATTCGAACGTACCCTCGGCCGTGTTCAGCCAGCCGCCGGTCGCCACGGTCGGCCTGACCGAACCGGAGGCGCGTGCGAAAGGGGCCGCATTGGATGTCTACCGCTCGACCTTCCGGCCGCTCAAGCACACCCTTTCCGGGCGCGACGAGAAGACCATGATGAAGCTGATTGTCGAGCGCGACAGCGGCCGGGTCCTGGGCGCCCACATGGTCGGCCTGGACGCGCCGGAGATAATCCAGGGGGTTGCGATCGCCATCAAGGCGGGCGCCACCAAGGCCGACTTCGATGCCACCGTGGGCATACACCCCTCCGCCGCGGAGGAGTTCGTCACCCTGCGCGAACCCTTGCCGCCACCGCAAGAAGCGGCCGCCGAGTAAGATTTACTGGCTGGCGCGCCCGCCGAGCGGTCTCGTGCCGACCAGCAGAATGCCCTCAGCGGACGTGACCAGGGGGCCGTCTTCCTCGATCACCCCGTTGATTGCCGCCAAGTACAGGCGCACGCGCAGGTTGCCCTTGGAGGCCTGCAAGGTCATCAGGCGAGTCTTCTGATAGTCCGTGTGATCGCCTTCGCGTAGCGCTTCGACAGGCTTCACCAGAAGCAGCTTGAGCTCTTGGCCGCTGGGTGTGGAGACCGTCACGGTCCGGCCGTTCTCGGCCAGCTCCACGGCATAGAAGTGGGTCCCGTCGAGCGCCACCAAGGTATGGATGTGGCCGGCCGCCAGACGAACCTGGGCCATCACTTCAAAGCCGTCGACGTTGAGCACCTGGTCGCGTGCGACGTTGAAAGAGAAGTTCGCCTTGTCCTGCCATTCGCGCACGTAATCCAGATTGAGCGCGCTTAGCACCTGCTCGCTGGTGGTGACCGGGGTAAACTCGATCGCGCTGTTGGCGAACCAGGGTGCGATGACATTGCTCCGGCCGCTGTCCATCAGATAGTTAACGATCGAGCTGATGCGCTTGGTCTCCGCGAACGGCAGGGGTTGCTCTGCGCGCCGGATCCGGCCGTCGATCAGCATACCGTTGGCGCTCAGCACTTGGCTTAGCTGGGCTATTTGGCTGTGCGTCGAAAGCCCGACGGCACCCCAAGGCCCGAAACTGGCGAGCGCAAGAAAAGCCGCCAGCAGAGCCGGCAGGACAATGAGCTGGGGCCGCTTGCGTAAGGACACGTAAATCGTGCAGAGAAGGAGCCACAGGCCGAACAGGCCGACCGCATAGCGCGCCTCGGTCACGCCATAGTCCGAGATTCTGTGCCATAGGGCGATTATGAGCACCCCGAGCGGCAAAAAGAGGGCCGGAAAGAACATTCGGCTATAGAGCCTGGAGGCGAGATTGCCTTTGCGGCGGAAGGGGTAGTCCAGAAGGTAGGTGATCACGCCGATCGTGGCGTAAATGGTGATCAAGGTGGCGACCTGACCTTTTGGCAGCAGCCACAGGTAAGCGACCCGCCCGATGTAGCCGTAGAGGATCAGAAGGTAGATCAGCACCAGAGGCATGAGGATGTAGAGCGTCACGGTCTTCAGACCCCAGGGCACCTCGCAGGCCTCCGTATCGAAGCTCCGCGGCAAGTTGGCGAGGGTCAGCCATGGCCAGATGACCGTCATGCAGAGCACCCAGAGGTCCACGTACAGCTCGCTTCGAAGGTTCAATTCGAAAAGTGTTTCAAGGGCATATAAAGCGGAGCTGATGCCAGTTCCTAAGATTAGGGCCGCCAGAAGACCAAGCGCCGCGCCGAGCCAGCCTGCCCGGTTGAAGTTCCAGAAGGCAACATTGCCCAGATTCCGGCGCAACAGTGGCGCGATGGTCACCAGCAGCACCACGCAAGGCGCCAGAAACAGCAGCGGCCCCTTGTAGAACGACCAGCTGTCGGCCGGATAGGTGAAGACTCGGACGCCAAGGAGCGCAACTCCAACGGCAGCCACGGCAACCAGGGCGAGGCGAGGCCAGGCGCGGCTTTCGACCAGCAGATGGGCGGCCAACAGCACGAAGAAGGTGAGTGCAAAGAAGACGAAGAGACGCACGCTCTCGGCCTCGGAACCGAAGGTGTTCCAGCCGTGAGACAGCAAGATACCCTGGACCGCCGCTAAGAGGGCGGCGGCCATGGGCAGTGGAAAACGTGCAAGCGACTGGGCCAGGCCGCCCGCGGCCTTGTGCAGGGTCGATCGAGAAAGGCGCATGGCCACCATGGCAATAGCTCCACAGCGCGCGTCCGACTCCGGGATGCGCCCTGATGTCCTAGCCCAGGATGACCAAGTTGAAGTTAATAGGCAAAAGGATTGATCGGGCGGCGGCTTAGGGCGACTTGTCCTTGAGAGCGATCATGCCGTAGGCGCTGGTCACCTTGGGCGTGTCCTCGGGGATTTGACCGTGCAGCATAGTCAGATAAAGCCGCACCGAAAGCCCCTCGGTGGTGGCTTCCAAAACCATCTCACGGGCCTGCTCTTCGTCGCCCAGCTGATGGCCGCGCATGCGCTCGAGCAGCGGGCCGAGGGGCAGGGTCACCCCTGGGAGTTGAGTCCCCGTGACCGTAATGGCTTGGCCTGAAGGCATCAGCCTGATTTGGTAGCTTCGATCCGTCTCGGGCTGGCGCAGGGTGAAGGGGGTATCATCATAGAGGCTGATTTGCCCGACCAGGTCGAAGCCGGCGACGTCCATGGCCTCTCCCTGACGCATCGCCTGGAAGGTCAACGAAACCTCGGTCTGATAGGCGTGAATGTAGTCCAACCCCATGGCGCCCATCAGCTGCTCAACGTTCGCCTCATCAAAGGGCTCGACGCCGCTGTCGGCGAATATCGGTGCTAGCGCGGTACGCCGCTTGGCACGAGTGAAATAGGATATGATCGAGCCGATACGCTTGGTGGTCTCGAAGGGCACGCTGGCGTCGGTCTTGCGGACTCGTCCGTCTGCCAGCAGGCCGTTGGCCTTGAGCAGGGCGGTCAGCTCGGCCAGCTGGCTGCGGGTCGAGAGCTCGACCGCGCCCCAGGGCCCGACGCTGGCCGCACCCAGAAAGAGCGACAGGGCGAGGGGCAGCAGGACCAAGCGCGGGGCCCGGCGCCAAGAGAAGAACAGGACGCCAAGCAGCAACCAAAACCCCAGCAGGCCGACCGCATAGCGATGCTCGGTGACGCCGTAGTCTGAAATCCTCTGCCACAAGGCGACGGCGAGCAGGCCGAGCGGCGGCAGCAGGGCCGGGAAGAACCAACGGTGATAAAGCCGGGCCAGGGTGAGCTGGTCGCGCAAGGGGTAGATCATCAAGTAGGTCGCGACGCCCAGGGTAGCATAGGCGCTGGTCAAGGTCGCGACCTGACCCTTGGGCAGATCCCAAAGGATCACGATCTGGGCCAGATAAGCGTATAGGATCACCAGATAGACCAGCACCAAGGGCACGAGGATGTAGCCAGCCAGCACCTTGAGCCCCCATGGGATTTGGCTTTGGGCGGAATCGAAGTGGCGCGGCACGTTTGCCAAGGTCAACCAGGGCCAAAGGACGCAAAAACAAAGAGTCCAGATGTCTTGTGTAATCTCGTGGTCGATTCTGACGTTGAACAGCGTCTCGATTGCATAGACGGCCGAGGTCGCGCCGACCGCAAGGATCACCGCGGCCGCAAGACCGAGCGCGGCGGCGAGCCAGCTGGCCCGGTTGAAGTCCCAAAAAGCATTATTGGTCACGCCGGCCCGGAAGAAGGGCGCAACGGTTACCAGGAGCACCAGCCCGGCGAGCAGGAAGATCAGCGGCGGATGCACCAGATCGCCGACCTCAGCCGGCAGAATGAAGACCCGCCAGGCCAGCAGGCCGAGGCAGACGACCGTCAGGCCGATCTGAACCAACAGCGGCCAGCGGCGGCTTTCGACCAGCAGCTTGACCGCCAGCAGGCCGAAGAAGGCGAGCACCAGGAAGGCAAAGCGCTGCCAGCCTTGGTCCCAACCTTCCCAGAGATGTTCCCTGTGGGTCAGGATAATCGCTTGCAGGGCGGCCAGCGCGGCGGCGGCAAGGGGCAGGGGAAAGCGACGCAGGCTCCCAGCCATGGCATCGCCCAGGTGCTTTAAGGAAAGTTTTGGCAATTTCGCCATCTCGCTCCGCCGTATCTTTGTTCGTCGATCGGAGAAGATCGCAGGAAAGCGTCGATCTGTGGCCCAAGAATGGCTATTTTAGGGAGAAAGCCGATCCTAAGATAGGGTCAGAGGTTGCGCTCGTGGGCCGCTGGAATGAGCTAAATTTGGATGTATCATACTCTTAGAAATATCCCTTAAAGTATTGAGAGTTAAGTAGTAAATGTATATGGAAACAGTGAACGAAGTGGCCTAGCGCAGACCTTGATTCAAGGGCTTCGCCAGCATGTGCATTAAGCTGTGGAAAAGCCGGGTCAAGGGGTTTATGACCCTGGGTTTCTTAGGCGGCCTCTTGGGGGTGATGGCCACCTGGATCAAGTGAGGTAGACGATGACGACGAAATGGGCGCCCGACAGCTGGCGCGGCAAACCGATCCGCCAAGTCCCGGCCTATCCGGACCAGGCGGCCCTGGACAGCGTGGAAGAGACACTGGGCAACTACCCGCCGCTGGTTTTCGCCGGCGAGGCGCGGCGCTTGCGCGAACAGCTTGCCAAGGTCGCAGAGGGCGATGCTTTTCTGCTCCAGGGCGGCGACTGCGCGGAAAGCTTCGCCGAGTTCCACCCCAACAACATCCGCGACACCTTCCGGGTGCTGCTGCAGATGGCGGTCGTCCTCACCTTCGGCGCGGGCTGTCCGGTGGTCAAGGTCGGTCGCATGGCCGGCCAGTTCGCCAAGCCGCGTTCCGGCGCCACCGAGACCCAGGGCTACGTCGAGCTGCCGAGCTACCGGGGCGACATCGTCAATGGCATTGCATTCGACGCCGAAGCCCGCGTGCCGTCTCCGGAGCGACTGCTGCGCGCCTACAACCAGGCAGCCGCGACCTTGAACCTGATCCGCGCCTTCGCCCAGGGCGGCTTCGCGGACTTGCACAAGGTGCACCGCTGGAACCTGGAGTTCGTCGCCGACAGTCCCCAGGGCGCGCGCTACGAGGCGCTGTCCCAGCGTATCGACGAGGCGCTTGCCTTCATGGAGGCGTGCGGGCTGACCCCCGAGCAAGTACCCCAGCTGCGCGAGACCGAGTTCTATACCTCCCATGAGGCCCTGCTGCTCCATTACGAGCAGGCGCTGACCCGGGTCGATAGCCTGACCGGCCAGTGGTATGACTGCTCGGCTCACTTCTTGTGGGTTGGCGAGCGCACCCGACAGTTGGACGAGGCCCACGTGGAGTTCTTGCGCGGGATCAACAACCCGATCGGCATGAAGTGCGGCCCGACCATGGAGCCGAGCGACCTTTTGCGCCTGATCGACGCTCTGAACCCGGACAACGAGCCAGGGCGTCTGACCCTGATCAGCCGCATGGGATCCGACAAGGTGGAGCAAGGCCTGCCGCCCCTGGTGCGCGCGGTCCAGCGCGAAGGCCGCAAGGTTGTCTGGGCCTGCGATCCCATGCACGGCAACACCATCAAGTCCTCGACCGGCTACAAGACCCGGCCGTTCGACCGCATCCTGTCGGAGGTCAAGAGCTTCTTCGGGGTCCATCTGGCCGAGGGCAGCTATGCCGGCGGCGTTCACTTCGAAATGACCGGCCAAGAGGTCACCGAGTGCATCGGCGGCGCCCAGGCCATCAGCGAGGAGCGCCTCGGCGACCGCTATCACACCCACTGCGATCCGCGGCTCAACGCCAGCCAGGCGCTCGAGCTGGCGTTCCTGATCTCCGAGCATCTGAAGGAAGAGCGCATGGCCCAGGTCGGTGCGCTCAGGACCGCGGCGGCCTCTTAGCCATGGGCAAGGCGGAGCGGGGAACATGTCGGCGGATGATGGCAAGACCGTAGAAGCGGATCCCGAGGGCCAGCGCTCGACCGCGGCCTGGCCGCTCTCCGAAGGCGAGTTGGGCGCCTGGACCGATCACTACTTCAAGCGCACCCGGCAGGTCGTCGGGCGTTTCGGCGACCAGCGGGTGACCTACGCCATGTTCCTGCGCCGGCCGGTCGTTTCGGCACCGCGCCTGGCGATCGACTGGTTGAAGCGCCAGGCGGCCGACCGGGGCGTCAGCTTCGAGATCGAGCTGCGCTACGAGGAGGGCAGGTGGGTCGGCGCCGGCGAGCCCTTGATCTATGTCTCCGGGCCGCTCTATCACCTGGTCGACCTGGAGACCCTGTGCCTACAGAAGCTGGGGCCTGCTTGCGTCGCCGCCTACAACGCCTACACCATGTGCGCGGACCTGCCCAAGGTTGCCTTCCTGGCAATGGACGCGCGCCACTGCGCCGGGACCGAGATGGCCGAGATCATGGCCTATGCCGCCTCGGTCGGCTCTGAGCGCGCCCGGCGCAAGGTCGGCGCGGTCGGCTTCATCGGCAACGCGACCGACGCGACCGCCCACTACTTCGGCACCCCGGGCGGCAAGGGCACCATGCCCCATGCCCTGATCGGCTACGCCGGCTCGACGCTCAGGGCGGCCGAGATGTACGACGAGTGCTTCCCGGACGAGCCCATGACCGTTTTGGTCGACTACTTCGGGCGCGAGATCACCGATGCGCTCACCGTGTGCCGGCGCTTCCCTCAAAGGGCTGCCAAGGGCCAGCTGGCCATGCGCGTCGACACGCCCGGCAGCCGCTTTCTCGAGGAGCTCGATCCGGCTCAGTCCTATGCCGTGCTCGAGCGCCATGTGCCCGACGCGGTGCGTGGCTACCGCAACGAGGCCGAGCTGCGCTATCTGGTCGGCGCCGGGGTCTCGGCGGCGGCGATCTGGCATTTGCGCGAGGCGCTCGACCGGGAAGGCTTCCACAAGGTGAAGATCGTCGCCTCCTCGGGCTTCGGTCCGGCCAAGTGCAAACTGATGGCCGAGGCCAAGACTCCGATCGACGTAATCGGCACCGGATCATTTTTGCCCGAGCGCTGGTCGGAGACCTATGCGACGGCGGACATCGTGGAATACAACGGCGAGCCACGGGTCAAGGTCGGGCGGGAATTCTTGCTGCGCAAATAGGGGTGGTTCTGCTTGGGCCTATGGGCAGCGGCCGCCTGTGAGCGGCATCACGGATTAAAGATCAGAATGATGTAGACGAAGAAGATCACCAGATGGACGGCGCCCTGAAGCATGTTGGTTCGCACGCCGCCGAAGGTGAGCATGCTGACCAATAGAGTCAGCACGAGCAGCACCATCTTGACCGGGTCGAGACCGAGGATGACTTTCAGGTCTACGACCAGGCCGATGACAAGAGCGGCGGGCACCGTCAAGCCGATCGTGGCCAAGGCGGAACCGAGGCAAATGTTCACCGCGCGCTGAAGCCGGTCCGCCATGGCCGCTTGAAAGGCGGCTATTCCTTCCGGCGTTAGAACCAGGATCGCGACCAGGACGCCCCCAAGGGAAGGGGGCGCGCCGAGCACCTCGATGCCGAAATCGATCAGGACCGCAAGCTTCTTCGATAGAAAAACGATCGGCACCATGGTCAGCACGAGAAAGACGGCGTGGTAGGACATCGAGCGAGGCGGCGGATGGTGGTGAGCGTAGCTCACGGCCGCCTCGCCTAGATCCTCTTTGACCGATGCCGGTTGAACGAAGTAGGTCCGATGGCGCAGGGTCTGGATCGCCAGGAAGATGCCATAGAGCACGATCGTCATGGTGGCGAAAAGGACCCCTTGCAAGGGCGTCAGCGTTGGCTCCTCGGTCGAGGTGGTGAAGGTGGGCAGGATCAGGGACATGGTGGCCAGCGGCACCAGGACGGCAAGGAACGCGCCGGCCCCTTGAAAGTTGAAGGACTGCTCCACATGGCGCAGCCCACCCAGAAGCAGCGAGACGCCGATCATGCCATTGAGGACGATCATGATGACCGCCATCATGGTATCCCGTGCCAAGGTCGGGTTGCCACCGCCGGTGATCATGATCGCCGCGATGAGCGACACCTCGATGGTGATGACCGCGATGGTTAGAATTAGGGTGCCGTAGGGTTCGCCCAGCAGCTCCGCCAGGCAGTCGGCGTGACGCACCACGGCGAAGGAGCACCACAGCATCACCGCGAAGATCCACACAAACAGCAAGCCGGTCGCGAGGGGATCGGTCAGATCTGCCAGCCAAGCGTCGCCGAAAAGAAAAAACAAAACGGCGCTCCCGGCGCCAGCCAGCAGCGCGCCTTCCTGGCGGATAAAGGTAATGAGGCCGCTTTGCGGTGTGCTGAGCATCTGGAACCCATTGCAGTCTTCGGCAAGCCGCTACTTTTCGGGCCGGTTGCCTTAAGAGGGCATCCGGCGACCCTTAGCAGGCCTAAGCTTGCCGCACCGTGACATCCGATCCTAAACGAAGGCGCAGGCGAGTCGCCAGCATCGCTGAGTTTGCGTGGCTTCGTGCGAAGCGGCTGACTTGAGCCTCCGGGTCGACATATCGGTTTCGGACATACAATTTGAGTTGAAGCAACCAGCGACAAATCACAGTGCTAGGTCCGGTACGATTTAACTATCTAAAATAGATGAAACTATACAACTTTCAGGCATCTGTTGACGAAACGTTGGTGTCGGTCGATCCTGATAAGAATCATATTCTAGGATGCCCTTCAGGCTGACTGGTTGTTTCGGAGATCTAAGAGCAATGAACATGACCGTATCGAGAGAACTCGAGGTTCTCAGACAGTTACCCGCCTTGAGCAGAGTATCCGACGCTCGGCTCAAGATGATTGCACTGCTGTGCGGTATCGAAAGCTACAAACCGGGCGACTACATTTTGAGAGAAGGCGAACACTCGTCCAAGGTTCATTTGGTCATGAGCGGTGCCGTGGAGTGCTTGGTGGGTGGTGAACAAAAACCAGTTCGCTTACTGCATGAAGTCGTCGTCGATCCGAGGCTCTTCGGTGGACTGGCCGCGCTTTCCAACCGGCCCCAAATGCATTCGGTACGCGCCACCGCCGAAACCGAGGCTCTGTGCATGCCCAACGAAACCGCGATCGAGATCATCCGCGACAATCCGGAAATCGCAATGAACCTCCTGAAAAATTATGCCGAACGTTTCGACAATGTGGTTCGCTTGCTCCGCGAGCGGGGGTGACGGGCTTGGATCTTCGACGTCATCACATTAGGCGCCACGGTGCCGAGAAAAACAGTTCGAGACGGAGGCTGTAGCCCCTTCAAGCCCGCGCTTCGCGAAACGACACCAGCCGCCGCTTGCTTTCGTCCCACAGGGTAAGGCGCGCGCAGCCGAGGCTTTGCCACAAGGTCAATCGGCTGACCGCGCCCAAATCCGGATGGTCGCGCAAGACCCGGGGCAGGCGGTAGAAGGGGATGCGGCTGCACAGGTGATGCACGTGGTGTACGCCGATGTTGGCGGTAAACCAGCGCAGCACCCGGGGCAGATCGTAATGTGAGCTGCCATTGAGCGCGGCCTCGTGCAGGTCCCACTGACCGTCCTGGTCCCAAGAGGTCTGCTCGAACTGATGCTGCACGTAGAACAGCCACACGCCGAGCGAGGCGGCGAGCAGGGTGATCGGCAGATGGATCAGGAGGAAGGGTCCGAGCCCGACCGCCCAGATCAAGAGGCCGACCGCGGTTGCCGTGGCCAGGTTGGTTGCCATTGGGCTGACCCAAGCCTGCCAGCGGCCGCCGCCCGGTCCGAAGGGCAGGCGGTGGCGCAGCACGAATTGATAGGCCGGCCCGATCACAAAGAGCACGATCGGGTTGCGGTAGAGCCGGTAGCGCAGCCGGCCCCAGAATGAGCGGGCCTGGAACTCGCGCACGGTGAGCGTATCGATGTCGCCGACGCCGCGCCGCGCCAGATGGCCGGCGCTGGCGTGGTGCTGGGCGTGGCTGCGGCGCCAGACATCATAGGGCGTCAGGGTCAAGACGCCGATCGCCCGGCCAACCCAATCGTTGGCCAGGCGATGGCGGAATAGGGCGCCGTGACCGCAATCGTGCTGGATCATGAAAAGCCGGCCCAGGAAGCCCGCGCCGAGCAGCCAAAAAATCGGGGACAGCCACCAAAAGCCGAAATGGATCGCGGCCCAGGCAAGCGCCCAGAGACCGAGGAAGGGCACGATCGTGATGGCGATTTCCACGATACTGCGCCCGTGGCTCGGCACCCGGTAGCTGTTAAGCAGGCGCGCCCACTGGCGGGCGTTGGTTCGTTGTGCCGGCACAAGTGAACCGGGTTCACTCTCTTGCTCGGCGGCGCCGGCAGCGTCCGTTTGGTGATCCCGCTCCGAATCCAATTCGATCGCCCCTATTGGTCCTGTTTAAACATGGGGCCGGTCTGCCGGGAAGGCGAGCGACGGGAGATTAAACTTTGGTTAGAAGAGGACGCCGCCGCGCCGGCGCGACGGCACCTCATCCTTGCGATTTGAGGGCGCAAGAGCGCAGCCTCAATCGACTTCGATCGAGCCGACGGCGATCTTTCCGGTGCGCGGATCGTTCTGGGTGTCGAAGCTGACCTTCTGGCCCTCGCGCAGGCCCATGATGCCGGCGCGCTCCAGGGCGGTGGCATGAACGAAGACGTCCTTTTGGCCGTCCTCCGGCTGAATGAAGCCGTAGCCCTTTTGGTCATTGTAGAACTTAACGGTACCTTTGGTCATTGCGTTTGTCCTCATCGTTTGCAGTGTGCACGTCGAGCGCGGCCACGCGCTATCGCGGTCGCGCTCATGGTTCTTCGATTTTGGTGAGAAAGCCTGAAACGTGCGCACCCGTCGAAGACGAGGCGAAGCGGCCCAGTTACCCGGCCAATATCTGGCCTATAGATAGGCAGAAAATCATTCAGGCGCAAGGTGAACTTTATGCGTCCGGAATCATCAGAACATCTGTTTGGTGCGCTATGTGTGACGCGCAGCTTTCTTGGGCGCCCGGAAGTTGTGGCGGGCGAGCCCCCGGTTTGATTGCCTTCGTCGGTGTCGTCGGGCAGCATCGCGTGAAAGCCTAAAGGGAGTGAGATATCCATGGGGGACAAGATCACCAGCGGCTGCCTTTGCGGCGCTGTTCGTTA
This sequence comes from Pseudomonadota bacterium, assembly GCA_039029395.1. Taxonomy (GTDB): domain Bacteria; phylum Pseudomonadota; class Alphaproteobacteria; order Kiloniellales; family JAKSDN01; genus JBCCGG01. The sequence goes on from JBCCGG010000006.1 coordinate 178,807, forward strand.
CGAATCCGAGGGGCCCGTGACGGAGGCCTACACCTGCCACTGCCGCATGTGCCAGCGCCACACCGGCAGCTCCTATTGGGTGGGCGCCAAGCTACCGGAGGAAGGCTTCCGCTACACCAAGGGAGAACCCAAGCGCTATGCTTCCTCGGGCCTCTTGACTCGCAGCTTCTGCCCGGACTGCGGCAGCACGCTCGCCCTGGTCTTCACCAACCCGCCCTGGGACGACTTCGAGCCAGGCATCGAGGTCCCGGTTGGCAGCCTGGACGACCCCGATGTCATCGTGCCCGACGACCACTACGGTGTCGACACCAAGCAGCCCTGGGTCCGGCTCGAACCGGCCACCCGCCAGCACCGCTGGGACGAGGACGAGGGGCTCACGGCGGCCATAGCGAATGACCGGCAGGGCGGGGCGTGAGGGCCCGTTAGCGAATTGGTAAGCACGTTCCCCTTAGGTAAACCGGATCCGGACTCTAGGTACCTAAGACGGCATGTCCCTACCGATCAGCTCCACCGAGGCGCCTGGCCGCGCAGGAACGGCCACCGGTATGCTGTGGGCGCACCGCTGGTTCCTCGGCGCGATCCTGGCCTACTGCGTGATTGTTGCCCTGGTCTCCTCGCTCTACGGCCGCGCGCTTGAGTTCTCGCTTGGGCTTTACACCGGGCCCTTTGCGATCTTGGCCTTCACCTTCTGCTTCGGCTTTCTGCTGCTCCACGTGCTGAAGGTGATGGTGCTCGAGCGCCCCAAGCACTTGACCGCGACGATCCTCGGCCAGCTTCGCCATAACATTCTTACCAAGGAGCGGCTTCTGCCGGCGCTTTTGGTGATTGTCGTGATCCCGCTCTTCATCTCGGCCTTCACCTCCTTCAAGGCGCTGATCCCGGCGATCCATCCCTTTTCCTGGGACCCTGCTTTCGCCGCCTGGGACCGGGCGCTGCATGGCGGTTTGGACCCCTGGCGCTTGATGCATCCGGTGCTTGGCACGCCAGCCGTCACCAGCGCGATCAACGCGCTTTATCACGCCTGGTACTTCGTGTTCTACGGCGTCTTGTTCTGGCAGGCCTTCAGCCTGGCCAGGCCGGTCCTGCGCATGCGCTTTCTGATCTCCTTCGTGCTGACCTGGGCGATCCTGGGCAGTCTTTTCGCGGTCCTGCTGTCCTCGGCCGGGCCGGTTTACTACGGCCGGGTAACCGGTTTGGAGGACCCCTACCGAGAGCTCATGGCCTATCTGGCCCTGGCCGACAGCCAGACCGGGGTCATGGCGCTCAACGTCCAAGAGCTGCTGTGGGAGAGCTACCAGCAGAACAACACCGGCTTCGGCAGCGGCATCTCGGCCATGCCGTCGGTCCACGTCGGCCTCACCGTGCTGCTCGCCCTGGTCGGCTGGCAGGCCAACCGGATGCTGGGCTGGGGGCTGATCCTATTCGCCGTTGCAATTCAAATTGGCTCGGTGCACCTTGGCTGGCACTATGCCATCGACGGTTACCTGGCGACTTTGCTCACAATTTTGATCTGGTGGGCGGTCGGCTGGTTCGTTCAACGGTTCGGCGGACTCGCGGAGGTTAGGACGGGATGATCGTCTCGACACTGGAATACGTTCCCGGGCGCAACATTTCAGAGCATCTGGGCGTGGTCCAGGGCAGCACGGTGCGCGCCAAGCACATCGGTCGGGACATCGCGGCCAGCCTCAAGAACATCGTCGGCGGCGAGCTCAAGGGTTACAGCGAGCTTTTGATGGATGCCCGAGAGGAAGCCTACCAGCGCATGTTGGCCCAGGCCGAGGCCAAGGGCGCCAACGCGGTTCTCTGCGTGCGCTTCACCACCTCGTCGGTGACCCAGGGCGCCTCCGAGATCCTCGCCTACGGCAGCGCCGTGGTGGTTGATTAGGGGGAGCGCCCCATGGAGATCTTCGCCTCGGAGCTTTTTTGGCAGCTGCTGTTCCTGGTCGTCTTCATGGTGATCGGCTACAGCTTCGGCACCCTGGCCGAGCGCCGGCACTACCGCTCGATCCGCCAGCGTGAGGCCGAGTATCAGGACCTTATCGTGATCACCACCAAGACTTTGCCCAGGTCCTTGGGCGCGCCGGACACCGCCCTGGTGCGTGGCAGCGTGGTGGTCTCGGTCGACTACTTCAAGCGCTTCCTGGCGTTCTTGCGCATGATCGTCGGCGGTCGGCTGCAAACCTACGAGAGCCTGGTCGACAGGGGCCGGCGCGAGGCCCTGCTGCGGCTTCAGGCCGAGGCCCGCAAGCTGGGCGCCGACAAGGTGTTTTGCCTGCGTCTGGATACCAGCTCGATCTCCAAGGGCGCCGGGCGCAGCGTCGGCTCGATCGAGGTGCTCGCCTACGGCACGGCGGTCATCCCAAGCAAGTCTGGTTTATGATACAGCACCGGCCCGCGCCCCCCCCCCCCCCCCCCCCCGATGCGGCCCAGGGGGGGCGGGGGGGGGGGGCGGCCCGCGAGGGTTTGGGGCGGCCCCCCCCCAAAAAAAAACCAGTGGATATATTATTAACCCC
>JBCCGG010000007.1:0-173779 GCA_039029395.1 Pseudomonadota bacterium
CGGATCTCCTCGATATCGAGGGCAAGGGCAATGTCGTGCACCGGCACAGCGCCGGTCAAACCCGGAAGCTGCTTATGTATCGCCCTGGCGAGTCGCACTGGATCGGCACCCGCTTCCTCGACCGCAACCCTATCGAGGCTAATCGCCATTGCGCTCTTGGCGACGCCGAAGGAAGGATTGCAGCATGTCGTCGAGGACCCGGCGGTCGTTGTCGTCGAGCGCGCGCGCTTGTCGGAACATCCGGGACAGCGCCTCGTCGGCATCCGGCGCCTCGATGTCCTCGTCGACCAAATACCGGATCGTGACCCCGAAATGATCGGCAAGGCGGGTCACCAATCCCATGGAAGGGTTGTCCGTCCGGCCTTTCTCGAGCTCCCAGATATGGGCCTTCGAGACCCCAACGGCACTAGCAACATCCTGCAGCGATTGGTTCCGACCAACCCGAAGCGCATTGATCCGACGCCCGATCGTCATAGATTGGTCTCCCTCGAGTTTTTATCATTTGTTTTTTTCATCTGACAAAAACATACCATCATAATTGCCAAACGGTATCGTTTTCTGTATCTTACGAATCAGGGAGGCCGAGCGATACATTCTTGTACTGCAGGAGCATGACGTGATGATGAGGTTGAACGCTGAAACGATCGAGCAGATCCCTCCGGATCAGCTGAAACCATGGGTCCGGAATGCACGGACTCATTCCAGGAAGCAGCAGCGTCAGATCGCCGACAGCATCCGTGAGTTCGGTTTCACCAATCCGGTGCTGATTGACGAGGACGGCTCTATTCTCGCGGGCCACGGCAGGGTGGATGCGGCGAGGATGATGGGCCTCGAGACCGTGCCCTGCCGCCGGATTGGTACCATGACCGCGGAGCAGAAGCGGGCCTATGTGATCGCTGACAACAAGCTGGCCCTGAACGCCGGCTGGGACGAGGAGATCCTGGCAATCGAGCTTCAGGGTTTGCTGGAGACCGAGGTCGACTTTGATGTCGGGCTGACCGGGTTTTCGATCCCGGAGATCGACAGCCTGATCGAGGGGCTCACACCCGTGGAAAATGGGGATCCGACGGAGGACGCCGAAGCACCCGAGGGGCCTCCCGTCACGCGACTGGGGGACTTCTGGGAGCTGGGCCGCCACCGTGTGATCTGCGGCGACGCCTTGAAGCGCGAGACCTATGAGTTGCTGCTTGGCGATGAACGGGCCCAGATGGTCTTCACCGATCCTCCCTACAACGTGCCGATCGATGGCCATGTGGGCGGGTCAGGCGCGATCCGTCACCGCGAGTTCGTTATGGCCTCTGGCGAGATGACCCGAGACGCTTTCACGTCCTTTCTGGAAACCTCTTTTGGTCACCTTGCGGCCCACTCCAGCAACGGCGCCATCCATTTCATCTGCATGGACTGGCGCCACGTGACGGAGATGATGGCAGCCGGTGAGACCGCCTACTCGGAGCTGAAGAACCTGATCGTCTGGGTCAAGGACAATGGCGGGATGGGGTCGTTCTACCGGTCCCGCCACGAGCTGATCTTTGCCTTCAAGCACGGTGCCGCACCTCACATCAACAGCTTCGAGCTGGGCCAGCACGGTCGCTATCGCACCAACGTGTGGCAATACCGCGGGGTCAACACCCTGAAGGTAGGCCGGATGGAGGAGCTTGCGCTGCATCCCACGGTCAAGCCGGTGGCCCTGATCGTGGATGCCATCAAGGACGTCTCCCGCCGGGGCGCCATCATACTGGATGCCTTCGGTGGAAGCGGCTCGACATTGATTGCTGCTCACAAGACCGGCCGGAGGGCCCGATTGATCGAGCTGGACCCAATCTATGTAGATAGGATCGTCCGCCGCTGGCAGGTTTACGCCAACGACGAGGCTGTCTTAGCCGAAAGCGGGGAACGCTTCGACGATCTGGCAGTCGAGCGGCCTCGACTGTCCTCGAGGGACGTTGCCAATGGCTGAGCGATCGAACGTCCGGAGGATTGGCCCACAGCCCGATGCCGAAGAGCTTCCCTACGAGGTCGGCTACGGCAAGCCGCCTGTGGAGTCCCGATTCAAGCCTGGCCAATCGGGCAATCCCCGAGGCCGGCCCAAGGGTTCGAAGAACACAATCGATAGCACATCGGCCAAGAACCACGAACGCTTGAAGCAGGTGATTGTGGACGAGGCTTACCGCCAGATCACCATTCGAGACGGCGATCGGATTGTGACCATGCCTGTCATTCAAGCCGTTGTCCGCAACATGGCTCTCAATGCCGCCAAGGGGGACAAACGATCCCAGCGAATGCTGACTGATTTGCTCAAGACGATAGAAGGCGAGAGAAAGGCGTTGGCTGACGAATATGTCAAGACCATGATCGAATACAAGGTCGAGTGGGAGCAGAGACTGGAAGAGCGCGAGAGGCATGGATTGACCGGCCCCAAACCCTATCCCCACCCGGACGACATCATTGTCAACTTCGCAACATCAGAGGTCGAGATCCGCGGCCCCATGTCCAAGGAAGAAGACGACTACATGGACAAGTATCTACTCAAGGCTGACGTCGAGAGACAAATCGCCGATCTCGAGAAGAAGTCCTCTGGCAAGCCCAAGAGCAAAGCTACGCAAGGGCGCCTGACAGGTCTCCGCAGTCTGTCGGACCGCATTGAGGCGCACCTCGCCAGCCACCCTGGATCGGGCCGGTTCACGCCTTAGGCCTTGCCCAAAGCAGGCATGACCAAGGGCGCCCTTCCCTGAAGTTTGCAAGAAGTCATGTCGTTCCCGCAGGCCTTCTGATGGGGAGAAACGACTGGACTTCCATGCCGAACAGAGCGTCACTGGGGTCCGACGGTGACGTGTTTTGCCTCCCGCCGCCGCCTGCCCGGACAGGTGAGATAACCTGCCGGGCCTCGGGTGGTGGGAGGCCGCGCAAGGGGTGCGGCCTGAGACGGAGGACCACGCCATGACCAAGCGAACCCCGAATAAACCGCAACCGCGCACCCGTTCAACGAAAATGAGCCGCTCGACGAGCGCTCCCAGTTCGCATTGGGCGAAGCGTCCTGGTGGCAAGCTCGGCCTGATTTTGAGCCGGCTCGAACGAAAAGCCGGCACGACGATCGACGAACTTGTCGAAGTGACGGGCTGGCAGAGACACTCGGTCCACGGCGCGCTGAGTCGGCTCCGATCGGGAGGCTTTGCGATTCGTCTGGACTCGGCAGCGGGCCGGAAGGCTTATCGGCTCGCATCGACCGAGACGTAAGCCATGTCGAATAGGGACGTCCACACGACGGGAAGCCCGGCGCGCGCAATCCGCGCGCCGGGGAACGCGTGTTCCAAAGGCACTGTGGCTGCCAAGCTCAAGGCCCTTGAGGGCATGACCTACGACGAACTGCGCAGCGAATGGCGGCGACTCTATCGCGCCCAACCGCCGAAGCGGGTGGCGCGTGATTTCCTCGTGCTCGGTGTTGCTTGGAAGATTCAGGAGTTGGTCTATGGCGGCCTTGGCGCCGCGACCAAGCGGCGGCTCGCCGATATGGCGAAGTCCATGGAGCAGGACGGTGATCTGGCTCGGAGCCGTATTGCGCGCCTCAAGCCCGGCGCAAAGCTGATGCGAGAATGGCGGGGCGAGACCCATACCGTACTCGTTCTCGAAGACGGGTTCGAATGGCAGGGCAATCGATGCCGATCCCTGTCGGTAATCGCCCGCAAGATCACCGGCACTCACTGGTCGGGCCCGCGATTCTTCGGCTTGAACGGCAAAGTGGAGGCGCGGGTTGCGATCGAGAAGGTATCCGATGCGTAAATCCACGATCCGCAAGGGGGTCAACGGCAAAGCATTGATCCGCTGTGCCATCTATACCCGCAAGTCATCGGAAGAAGGTCTCGAGCAGGGTTTCAACTCGCTCGATGCTCAGCGAGAGGCCTGCGAAGCCTTCATACTCAGTCAGAAACACGAAGGCTGGTCCGCGCAGCCCGAGATCTACGATGACGGCGGCATCTCCGGCGGCACCCTAGAGAGGCCCGCCTTGAAACGGCTTCTTGCAGACATCGAGGCCCACCAGATCGATACCGTAGTGGTGTACAAGGTTGACCGGCTGACGCGATTTCTAAGTGATTTCGCCAAGATTGTGGAAATCTTTGACAAGCGCAAGGTGTCCTTCGTCTCGGTGACCCAGCAGTTCAACACCACGACGTCGATGGGGCGCCTCACCCTTAACATGCTGCTCTCTTTTGCTCAGTTCGAGCGCGAGGTGACCGGTGAGCGCATCCGCGACAAGATCGCCGCCTCGAAAAAGAAAGGCATGTGGATGGGCGGCAACGTGCCGCTGGGATATGTGGTGAAAGACCGGAAACTCCTGATCGACCAGGTGGAGGGCGAGACAGTCCGACACATCTACCGGCGATACGCCACGCTCGGCTCGGTCCGAGCCCTCAAGGAGGAGCTTGGTCGAGATGGCATCGTCGGCAAGGTACGGGTCGACCGGTACGGGCGAACAACAGGTGGAAACCCTCTTGCTCGTGGCGCGCTCTATAAGATGCTGCAGAACCGCATCTACCGTGGCCGGATCGTCCACAAAGACAAGCATTATCCAGGCGATCATGAGGCGATTGTCGACCAAGCGCTCTGGGACCAGGTACAGCGGCAGCTTGCGGCGAACCGCATCGACCGTGCGAGCGGCGCCCATGCCGCTGAGCCGAGCCTTCTGGCGGGGCTGATCTATGACGACAGCGGCCAGCGCATGACGCCGAGCCATGCCAATAAGAAGGGGACACGCTACCGCTATTATGTATCCCAAGCGCTTGTCAGGGGAACCCGGCGGTCCGCGCCAGGGGCTCGGCGAGTCCCGGCAGGTGAAGTCGAGCGGTTGGTCGAGGAGCGGCTCACGGCCTTCCTGAGAAGCCAGAGTGAAATCTTCAAGACTGTCGAACCGCTCCTTGAGGATGTGAACAAGAGGCAGGAGGTCGTCGATCGAGCCGTGGAGCTTGCTGTCCGCTGGCCGGAAATTGCGCCAACAGCGAGACGTCAGATTCTCAAACGTTTAATCAATCGGATCGACCTCTTTCCGAAGACACTGGAGATCCGGTTTGCTCCAGGCCGGTTGCTAGAGTTGCTTTGGGACGAGGACACGCCAGGAGCCTTGGAGCCAAATTTACCGGACAGTGCGCCGTCCGTAACCATCACGGTCCCGGCGCATCTCAAGCGCGCCGGAATGGAGACCAGACTGCTAATCGAAGGCGCGGACGGCAGCGCACGAAAGTCTCCGGACCGCAGCATGCTCAGGCTCCTAAGCCAGGCGCAGCGGTTCCACGACATGGTAATGCATAGCCGGGGCAGGACGATGGCGGAGCTTGCTATCGAGGCGGGCGTCGGTGGGTCCTACTTTACCCGGATCCTGAGGCTCAGCTTCCTCGCGCCGGACGTCGTGAAAGCAATTCTTCAAGACCGCCATCCGCTCGAGCTGACGGCGAAGAAGCTTGCCGGCGACACGCGCCTGCCGATCGCATGGGAAGATCAGCGCGCCCGGCTCGGGATGGGTTAGTCCAGAACACCGCTTTCTGTTTCACCCCGGCCATCAACGACCAAGCGTGGGGCCGCGCGTTTCCCCACCCGAAACCAGCCCACATTTCGGTCAACGACGTCACGCCAACGCGCCTTTGGCCGTACCACCAAAACCGGCGTAAGAGACTTTTGCGGGATGAGCGCGCCACTGCCCGCACCTGACCGATCTCAGTTGGCCACCACGGAATGGCGCATCCGGCCTAAGCCTCAGAGGTTTCGGGACAAGTCCAAATCCACGCCTTATCCTGAAAAACTATTCTATAACAGCAAGTTATGGCTGGCGGAGGGAGGGGGATTCGAACCCCCGATACCGGTTTCCCAGTATAACGGTTTAGCAAACCGTCGCCTTCAGCCGCTCGGCCACCCCTCCTCCGGGCGCGGCGATGGGCCGCGCACCTATGGAACGCGCCCTTCTAACCGCCCGGGACCGGCCCTGTCAACGGCACCGAAGCGACGGACGCGGCGCCTTTCCTTCACGGCTTTTTAATAAAATGCCGGGCACTCTTGGTTAAGAGGCCAACCGCAGGAGGCTTTGCCGATGTCCCTTACACCACGCGCCCTGGAGACCCTGATCGACCTGGTGGAGATCAAGCTTAGCTGCCTCGAGGTGATCGACCGGGAGGACGCACGCGAGCGCGACAATCTGGAGCATTGCCTGTGCGAGCTGACCGGTCTGGCCGGTGACGCGAAGCAAGCGGCCAGTCAGGTGATCGAGCTGCCGACGCGAGGCCGAAAGCGTCAGCGTGCCGTGGCCGCGGCCGGCTGAGCGACCCTAGCCCGGCACCGCCATGCCGCGCTGCACCGCCGGGCGCGCGGCGATGCTATCGTACCAGCGCTTGACGTTGGGAAAGTCGGCCAGATCCGTGCCGTGCCACTCGTAGCGCGCGGCCCACGGGAACGTCGCCATGTCGACGATCGAATAGTCGCCGGCCAGGAACGCACGCCCCTCGAGACGCCGGTCGAGCACGTTGTAGAGCCGCTGGGTCTCGTTGGAGTAGCGCTCGATGGCATAGGGATGAGGCTCTGAGGCGAAGCGGCGGAAGTGATGGGCCTGGCCCAGCATCGGCCCGAAATTACCCATCTGCCAGGCCAGCCACTGCCAGGCCTCCAAACGGACTTCCGGATCTTCCGGCAGAAAGCGACCGGTCTTCTCAGCCAGATAAAACAGGATGGCCGCGCTTTCGAAAAGCGAGATCGGGCGGCCGTCCGGCCCGTCGGGGTCTAGAATCGCCGGGATCTTGTTGTTCGGGCTGATCTTGAGAAAATCCGGGTGATGCTGCTCGCCCTGGGTGATGTTGATCGGATGCACGCTGTAGGGCAAGCCGAACTCCTCGAGCGCGATCGAGGCCTTGCGGCCGTTGGGCGTGCTCCAGGTGTAGAGCTGGATGGTCATCGCCGGGCGTACTGGGTTGCGCCGAACAGGATGTCCCGGGCCTTCTCGTCGAGCTTCCGGGGCGGCAAGTCGGACAGCACCTTTATGCCCCGGGCGACCGCCGGCCGCGCCAAAATCTCGTCGTGCCAGCGCTTGAAGTTGGGGTGGGCCTCCAACTCGACATCGTGGTTTGCGTGATTGCGGGTCCAGGGAAAGGCCGCGATGTCGGCGATGGTGTAGTGATCGCCGGCCAGGAAGGGGCACTCGCCCAGGCGGCGCTCGAGCACGCCATAGAGCCGGCGCCGCTCGTTGCCATAACGCTCCTTGGCGTAGGGAATCTCGTCGGGCGCGTAGCGGGTGAAGTGGTTGGCTTGGCCGAACATCGGCCCAACATTGCCCTTCTGCCACATGAGCCACTCCAGGGTCCGATAGCGGTCCCTCGGCGCTTCGGGCCAGAGCTGACCGGTCTTCTCCGCCAGGTAGATCAGGATCGCACCGGACTCGAAGATCGAGACAGGTGTCCCATTAGGGCCATCCGGGTCGACGATCGCCGGAATCCGGTTGTTCGGGCTGATCTTGAGGAACTCGGGCTGGAACTGATCGCCCAGGTTGATGTCGACCGGACGCACCTCGTAGGGCAGCCCAACCTCCTCGAGCATGATATGGATCTTATGGCCGTTCGGCGTCGGCCAGGTGTAGAGCTCGATCACGCGAACCTTCTCCCGTCTCTCTCGTGGCTTGGTCCGAAGCTGGGCCAGAACGCAGCAAAGCGCAAGTCCCCTGTCGGAGACGTGAAGGCCGGAGCGGTCGCTAGTCGGCCCGGCTGATCTGATGGCGCGCCGCGGCCAGCCAATCCGGCGCGATCTCCACCCCCCAGCCGGGGCCGTCGGGGATCCTCGCTTTGCCGTCGACAATGTCGTAGGGCGACTTGCGGTAGAGACCCTCCTGCCAGGGGTAGTAGTCCGGCCCTTCGATCGAGAACTCCAGATACTTGCCGGCGTTGGGCAGGGCGCAGAGCAGGTGCATCGTGAAAAGCGTGACCAGGGAGAGGTTGGCGCAGTGGGGCGTGCAGGGCAGGCCCGCCTGGGCGCCCATTTCCGCGACCCGCAAGGTCCGGGTCAAGCCGCCCAGATAGCAGACGTCCGGCTGGATGACGTTTACCGCCCGCATATCGATCATGCGCCGCCAGGTCGGGATATCGCAATCCTGCTCGCCGCCGGTGACATCAAGATCCAGCGCGTCGGTCACCTGCTTGGTCTGCTCCAGCTCCCAATAGGGGCAGGGCTCCTCGAAATGGCCGATGCCGTTGTCCTCGAGCATCCGGCCGACCTCGATCGCCCGGCCCGGCGAGAAGCCACTGTTGGCATCGACCAGGAGCGTTGCCTCCTCGCCCATGACCCGGCGCATGGTCGGCACGATCTCCTCGGTGCGGCCCGGCCACTCATCCACATCGTGCCCGCATTCGGCGCCGACCCGGAACTTGAAGGCATCGAAGCCATGACGATCCCGTAGATGAAGCAGGCGTTCCGCCTCTTGGTCGGGCGTGATGTCCCGCTTCATGGAGGAGGCATAGGCACGGATCGGTCTTGGCGTGCCGCCGATCAGCTCGCAGACGCTTTTGCCTTCGAGCTTGCCGCGCAAATCCCACAGCGCGGTGTCAAGCCCGCCCAAGGCTCGGCGCAGGTAGGAGCCGGGGAACTTGTGCTCGCGCTCTGGGATCACGTCGATCAGGCGGTCGATATCAAGCGCGTCCTGTCCCAGGGCGTGGGGCGCGACCTGACGGTGAAGCACCAGGGACGAGATGTCCGCATTGTAGGTCGAGACCTGACCCCAGCCCTCGGCGCCCGTGTCACTTGTGACGCGCACGAAGCCGACGTACTCGGTACAGAACGTCTCGATGGATTTGATCTTCATGATGCGGCCCGCCCCCTGGAGATGAAGTCTTTCGGTGCTAGCAGCTTCGCGGTGCCGGTCAAGTGCTTTGAGCGCCGGCCATTCCGTGGCACGCGACGAGATTGGCCAGCTGCGCAGCAGCGAGGTGAGACGCCGCACCGTAATAGGTCGAGCTCCAGGGCCAAGCCCGAGCCCGGTCTAGTCGGAGGGCTTGGGCGCGCGCCGCCCCAGGGCGTAGATCCGCGCCTGCAGCTCGGACACGGCAAAGGGCTTTGTCAGATAATCGTCGCCACCGGCATCCGAACCCTCGATCCGATCGTCGATTCCGCTGGCCGCCGTTAGCAACAGGACCGGCGTCTCTACGGCGGCACTGCGCAGGGTTTCGACCAGAGCCCGACCGTCAAGGCCGGGAAGCATTCGGTCGACGATCAATACGTCGTAGGATTCGTTACTGGCCATGGTAAGGCCATCCTGGCCATCCTGGGTCCAGTCGACCACGAGGCCGCTCTCGCTCAAGCCGTGAAGAATGTAGGAGGCCGTCTCGTCGTCGTCTTCGATCAACAATATCCTCATCGGGAGAATACGCCCCTCGCCACCAACCGCGTCCCGGCCGGCAGTCTAGCATCGCCCTCGCCCGTCCGCCAAATGGCCGGGTGCGGTGCGCCGGCCTCAGGCCCGCACCCGCTCCTTGGTCGGATCGTAGAAGGGGACCGGAACGACGGTCGCCGGCAGGCGCTTTTGCTGGCCGTCGAGCTTGCCGATCTCAACCTGGCTGCCGGGCTCGCAATACTCCAGGGCCATCCGGCAGAGCGCCACGTTCTTCTTGAGGATTGGCGAGTGCGTTGAGCTGGTAATCTCGCCCACCTGGCTGCGCCCAACATGTACGCTGTCGCCATTGCTGGCGGCGTCGTTGTCGTGGATCTCGAGCCCGACCAGCTTCTTCTGTGGGTGCTCCTTGCGCCGGATCAAGGCTTCGCGGCCAATGAAATCATCCTCCTTGGACTTGAGCGGCACGGTAAACCCGATGCCGGCCTCGAAGGGATCGGTCTGATCGGTGAACTCGTAGCCATAGAAGATCAAGCCCGCCTCGATACGCAACATGTCGAGCGCGTCGAAGCCACAGGGCAACAGGCCATGGGGCGCGCCGGCCTCGAAGATCGCGTCCCACACCTGGACCGCGTCGCGCGGATGGCACCAGACCTCGTAGCCCAGCTCGCCGGTGTAGCCGGTGCGCGAGACGACGATCGAGGGACCGTCGAAGTCGCCCAACCGAGCGATCGTGAAGCGGAACCAACCGAGCTCCTCGAGAGTTGGTTGATCGGGCCGGGTCCAGACCACCTGCTTCAAGATCTCACGGCTCTTGGGGCCCTGAACCGAGAGGTTGTGGAGCTGGTCGGTCGAGGATTTGATCCAGACGTGCAGCCCTTTCTTCTCGGCCTGCTCGCGCAGCCAGACCCCGCAATAGTCGTCGCCACCGACCCAGCGGAAGTTGTCGCGCCCAAGGCGGAAGGCGGTGCCATCGTCGATCATGCCGCCGGTCTCGTTGCACATGGCGGAATAGACCACCTGACCGGCGGTCAGTTTGCGCATGTTTCGGGTCAGCGTGTACTGCATGAGCGCCTCGGCGTCGGGGCCGACGACCTCGAACTTGCGCAGCGCCGAGAGATCGATCGCCACGGCTTGCTCTCGGCAAGCCCAATATTCCTCGATCTCGCTGGTTCGGCTGTAGGAGGTTGGCAGCCAGAAGCCGCGATACTCGGTGAAGTTCCGAGTCAACTCGGAGGTGCGCGGGTGGAACCCGGTCTCGCGGGTCAGCTGCGCGTCGGAATCAGGTGTCATTCGATAGGCTACCGCTTTGGAGAAGGTGTTGGTCGCTGGATAGACTCTGACGTGAATGTCCGTCGGATTCCACCCATTAGCAGCGTCGATGTCGCAGGGGCAGGCCGAGGAGCCGCACACCAGGTCGGTGCTGGCGCGCATCAGCACATAGTCGCCCGGCCGGGACCAGGGCTCGTCGAAGTAAATCCCGAACTGGCCGTCGATCATTGTGTTGAAGAAGTAGTTGATCGCGGTCCAGCCACGGCGCGGCGCGACGTTGTATTGGGCGAATTCGGCGTTGAAGTTGTCGGTACAGTTGACGTGGCCAGGATAGCCCATGTCCTCGTAGTAGCGCGAGGTGCAGGCCAAGTTGAAGCTGTCGTGGCGCCCAACGGTGTCGCGCACGACCTCGACCAGAGGCTGCATGCCCTGGTCGAAGAACTTGGAGAAGAGCCCCGGGCTCGGGTAGGCGGCGCCCATCAAGGTGCGGGTGATGGTCGGGTCCAGACCGTGCTCGATGCCGGCTTGGAGCTTGCGTTCGGCAAAGGCCAGGAAGTCCGAGCACTGGCGGCCCTGGACATCGATCACCTGTATGAACTCGCCTTCCTTGACCTCGTAGCTTTGCACCGACGCCCTGTCGATGCGCATCTCAAGCCTGGGCTCGGCAAGCGGCTCGGGCAGGGCGAACTCGCCCTGCGGTCGACCGGCCGCACGGGTTACAATCGCGACCAGGTCGGTTGGCGGCGTCTGCTGCTCAGGGGTCATTTCAGGACCGGGCGCCGCGATCAGGCACACGGCCGCCGCCTCGGCCGTGAAGACCGCCGATTCACCGGGCCGGGAGTCGCCCCCGAAAAGATGGATCGCTTGGGTATCGCGCAGACGAATTGAGCGGCGCTCCAGACGGCGCGCCACCCTGCGGGCATCTTCCCTGTCGCTCAAGAGGATTGCTGTTATCCCCTCGGCGGGGCCGCTCGCGGCGGCGCCCAAAAGTCCCAGATTTTCTTGGCCATCGCCGTCAAAAACCGCGATCTCGCAGGCCTGCAGGCCCTCCGGGTCGCTGATCTGGAGCTGATCGCCAGGCTCCAAGGCGATTGCCGCGATGCCGCCACCGCGAATTGGGTAGCGCTCCATGTTGGTTCCCAGAAACGGCAAACCCGGCTGATACCCTCTCGGCCGAACGACCGGTACGACATTCATTGTCGCTGTCTCCTCCTACGCGTCCCCTGGGTGTCTAGGATATTGCTGGATCATTCCGCGGCGTCAAGCTTCGCGCCGCTCAGATTTGCGCCCGACAGATTAACGTCGCTCAGGTCGACGTCGCTGAGGTCCGCGTCCTCCAGATTGGCCGCGATGAGATTGGCGCCCGACAGCTTGGCGCCAGTCAACTTGGCGCCCTTTAGATCCGCTTCGCTCAAGTCGGCGCCGCTGAGATCGGCGCCCTCCAGTACCGTGCCGACCAGGAGCGAGCCCGCCAGCACGGCGTCCTTAAGGTTCGCGCCGGTAAGATCCGCGCCGCTGAGGTCGGCATCGACGATATGGGCGCCGCTCAGGTCGGCGGCGCGCAGATCGGCCTCGCTTAGATTGACCTTGTAGAGTTCGGCCTGGTTGAGCTTAGACTTGCTGAGCTCCGCGCCCAACATATCGGCCGAGGAGAGCCGCGCCTGCTGAAGATTGGCGCCCGCCAGGTTGGCTTTCCGCAAGCCCGATTGGCTCATTTCCGAGCCGCTCAGATCGGCCGCCGCCAGGTTCGCCCGCCACAGGCTGGCACCGTAGAGGTCGACGCCCTTAAGATCGCAGTTCGGGCAATGACCGGTCTGATAGAGTTCCTCGAGGCCGCCCGCCAGAGCTTCGCCCGAGGCGATAGCTATCAGGCCCGCTAGCGACGCGGCGCCGAGCAAAGTTCCCAAACGGTAGGTCCTAGATGCGAGTTCGCTCATCGGCTTTTGCTCCAAGTCAAAATCCCAATGTCGGATCTCAGGGTGCGCAGGCCGGCATCCAAGCCCGCCAAACCGCTTCGTTCTCGTCGAGCCACTGCGCCGCCGCCTCCTCCGGGCTGGCCCCACCCACATCGACCTTCGCCGCGGCATCGGCGATCTGATCGTTTGTGAAGTTGATGGTCTCGACCAGCCGGTAGGCACAGGGCCAGGTCTCCTCGAAGCCCGACCACACGCCCTTCTTCAGCCAACCCTGCTTCGGATTGCCGCAGTCGTGGGTGACCTCGGGATTGAGGCCCCACTTGGGATCCGCCTCGCAATCCGGGTCGTGATCGGGGAAATCCACGAAGTTGCCTGGGTACTCGGCTTCGACCCAGTTGGGCGTCCAGTTGAATAGGATGATCGGCTGCTTGCTCTGCGAGGCCGCCTCCAGCTCCCGCCACAGGGTCGAGGCATCGTCGGCATTGACCACGACAATGTCGAGGCCGAGCGCTTCGACACGTTCACGGTCGGGCTTCTCCCATTCGCTAGGGCCAGCCAGGTAGCGCCCTTTGCCGCCGGTTTCAGGAGTCGCGAGCTTGGCGCTGCAGTCCTTGAGCGCCTGCCAGTCGGGCAGGCCCGGGCAAATCTCCTCGACGTAGGCCGGATACCACCAGTCTTCTCTGGTCACCGCGTCGTGGCTGCCGGCGTCGATGATGCCGCCGCGCGCGACTTGCTTTTCGAAGGCCTCGGCCATGGTACCTTCCCAAACTTCGACCTGGAAATGCATGTCGCCGTTGGCGAGCGCGGAGTACTGCATTTGGGTGTGGGCCGGCATGTAGGCCACGTTGTAACCGAGCTTCTCCAGCAAGCGACCGCTGATGTTGGCCAGCACCAACTGGCTATTCCAGTTGTTGACAACGATCTTGATCGGCTCAGAGGACTCGGGAACCTGCGCCGCGGCGCCGCTGCCCATCACCAGCGTCGCCGCCAGCAGGCCCACCAGCCGCCACGGGGAGCTCTTGAATGGGATCTTGCTCATGAACGCCGTTCTCCTGTCTTTCTGCCGCGCCTGACCTACTTGACCGTGATCACGGTGCACTTCGCCAGGCTGGTCACCTTGTGGGATACACTGCCCAAAAAGCCGCCCTCCAGGTCGCCATGGCCGCGGCTGCCCAGCACAATCGCATCGCAGTTGGCGCGGGCGGCGAAATCGACGATGGTGCGCGCCGGCTGACCTTCACGTATTTCCGATTTAGCGCCGGCGCCGACCTCTTTCGCCACCGCGCGCGCTTCATCGAGCACTTTCTTGGTGTAATCGTCGAGGACATACTGAGGTTCGCTGGTTCCCAGGTTCTCGACCTGGAGATAGTGCAAAACGTCCTCGGTCAGCTTGAAGCGGCGGGTCACGGTCAAAAAGGTGAGGTCAGAATCGCCCGCGAGGGCAAGTCGACTGGCCAATTGGGCGGCCTTCAGGCCGTGCCGGGACCCGTCCACGGCGCAAACGATGCTGTTGAACATGCTTCAAGCTCCAGCCTTTGTTAGGCCAATCCCAGAACCTTCTTGCGTTGGTTCGACCACTCGGTGATCAGACGGTCGGCGGTCAAGCCGATCGCAGCGACGCAGAGGCCGACCACCAAGCCTTTCCCGGCGTCATTGAAGGTCAGCGCCCGGAAGATCTCCTGGCCCAGATCCTTGGTGCCGATGAAAGCAGCGATGATCACCATGAAAAGCGCGAACATGATGGTCTGGTTCGCGCCTAGCATAATCTCGGGGATAGCGAGCGGCAGGCGTACCTTCCATAACACCTGGCTCGGTGTGCAGCCCGAAGTGATGGCCGCCTCGATCGTCTCGTTGGGCACGCTGCGCAGGCCGATGATGGTGTAGCGAATGGTCGGAATGCTGGCGTAGATGACAATCGCCGTGATCGCCGCCACGTCGCCGACCTGGAACAGCATGATCACCGGGATCAAGTAGATGAACGATGGGAAGGTCTGGAAAAAGTCGCAAAGGAACGTGATCGCCTTCGTGCGCGCGAGGTTCTTCGAAGCCCAAATGCCGAGCGGCAATCCGATCGCCACGCAGATCAAAAGCGCGAAGGTCACCATGTAGGCGGTGATCGAGGCGCGCTCCCAAAAACCGGTCAAAGCGATGAAGGTGACGAAGCCCGACACCAGGAGTGCAAGCTTCCAGCCGGCCAGGCGCCAGCCGATCACCGCAACCAGCGCGACCACGGCAACCCAAGGCACCGACTGGAACGCGCCGCGCAGGGGAATCAGCACATAGATCAAGAGGCTGTCCCGGATGAAGGCGAGCGGCTCGTAAAGGTTTTGCGTGATGACATCCACCAGCCATTTCCAAAACGGCGCCGTGGTGATCGTCAAAGCTTTAGGCAGCGTGTGGGCATAGGGCGTGATGAAGGAGGCGATCGTGGTGACAACGATCACTGCGCCGGCTGCGGTCAGGAAGGGGTGGACCACCCAGAACGGGCCCTCCGGCGCATGCTCGGGCTGCTTTTCGGTGAGCGCGAAGCTCAAGCGGTCGAGCATGACCGCGATGAAGACGATCGCCACACCGATCTCAAGCGCCTGGCCGATGCGCAAGGATTGCAAGCGGAACAGGAGATCCTGACCCAGTCCCTTGGCCCCGACGAAGGACGCGATCACGACCATCGCGAGGCACAGCATGATGACCTGGTTGACACCGACCATGAGCATGTCCCGGGCCGCTGGGATGCGCACTTTCCAAAGCATCTGGCGTGGCGTGCAGCCGGCCATGACACCGGCCTCGACGACCTCGCCCGGCACGCCGCGCAGGCCCAGGATGGTCAGGCGCGCCATCGGCGGCATCGCAAACAGCAAGGTCGCGATGGCGCCGGCCTTGTGGGACACGCCGATGAAAATCGCAACGGGAATAAGGTAGGAAAAGTGCGGCAAGGACTGCATGACGTTGAGAAACGGCACTAGCACCCGCTCGAAACTGCGCCACTTGACCGCGGCGATGCCCAAGAACAGGCCGATCAGCCCGGCGACCGGCGCGACCACCAGAACCACCGAAAGGGTGATCATGGAGAGCTTCCACTTGCCGAACAGCGCGATGTAGAAGATGCAGCCGCCGGCCAGAAGGGCGTGCCGCCAGCCCTTGATCCACCAGCCGAGCACCGCGGCCAGGCCGACGATCATGGTCCAGGGCAGTGACGGCAGGCCGACCGACTTGAAGCCAGAGATCAAGAGGCCTTGCATGAAATCCAACGGCCACTCAATGACGGTCGCGATGGCGCGCGTTAGGTCCTTGAAGGTAAACCAGATGAATATCTTGGTGTCCTTCAGGAAGGAGACCACGGCGTTGATCCAGTCGACGAAAGGCACCGCCCAGGCTTGAGGCCACACCCGCGCCCACTCCGGCAGCCAGGGGCCGAGGGCGACCAAGAGGAAGAAGGGGCCGAGGACGATCGCCAGGGTCTTCCATAGGGAAGAGCGCTCCGGTGCGGACTCGCTGGCGGGTAACGCCGTTTGAACTTCAGTGGTCGTGGCCATGACCCTACTCCGCTTGGCCGTGGAGCGCGTCGATCACGTCGTCACGGGTGACAATGCCGACCGGCTGGCCCTCTTTGAGGACCTGGACCGGGCGGTCCTGGCGCAGGATCTTCTCGGCCGCGACCGAGAGCTTGTCGCCGGCATTCACCGTGACAGCGGCCGCCTCCGCGCCGTTGCCGGGCCGCATGATGCTGCGCACGGTCAATAGCTTCTCGCGGCCGATTTCCTTGGTGAACTCGCGCACGTAGTCGGTCGCCGGGTTGGTAATGATCTCCTCAGCCGTGCCGAACTGATCGATCGCGCCGTCTTTCATGATCGCGATGCGGTCGGCCAAGCGGATCGCCTCGTCAAAATCGTGAGTGATGAAGACAATGGTCTTCTTGAGCATGGATTGCAGGCGCAGGAACTCGTCCTGCATCTCGCGGCGGATCAGTGGATCGAGCGCCGAGAAAGGCTCGTCCAGAAACCACAGGTCGGGCTCCACGGCGAGCGAGCGGGCGATGCCGACGCGCTGCTGTTGGCCACCGGAAAGCTCGCGCGGGTAGTAGCCCTCGCGCCCGTTGAGGCCTACCAGCGAGATCATCTCCTGGGCGCGCGCTTCGCGCTTGGCCCGGTCGATGCCTTGAACCTCGAGCGGAAAAGCGACGTTTTGAAGAACCGTCCGATGGGGCAAGAGCGCGAAGTGCTGGAACACCATGCCCATCTTGTGACGCCGGATCTCGATCATCTCTTGAGGTGTCGCCTTCAGAAGATCCTTGCCCTCGAAGAAGATCTCGCCGGCGGTCGACTCGATGAGCCGGGAAAGACAGCGCACCAAGGTCGACTTGCCCGAGCCCGAGAGCCCCATGATGATGACGATCTCGCCGGGGAACACCTCCACAGTGGTGTCGCGCACCGCGGGGATGTAGCCGCCCTCGCGGATTGTGTTGAGGTCGGGGTTACCGCCGTGCCGGGCCAGGAATCCTTCCGGGTCGTTGCCATAGAGCTTCCAGACATGCTGGCAAGAGAGTAGGGCTTCGGACACGGTGGACCTCCTAGGGCTCGAGTTTCGACCTGCTCCGGCGTGAATGCCGGAGGTCACCAATCCTACAGGAATTAGATCGGGCCGAGTGGTCAGATAATCCGAAGTCTCCGGGGAGGCCGTCCTGGCCGCCCCGAAACCTCGGCAAACAAAGGGGCTTTAATCAGCTCCCGGCGGCGTCAAGCCACCCGCGCCATTTGCTCTCGTTGTCGGCCAGCCACTTGTCGGCGGCCTCTTCCGGCTCCATCCCGTCGACGTCGGCCAGTTTGGCCATGACGGCGATGTCCAGGTTAGAGAAGTTCATCTGCTCGACGATCTTGGTGGCGCCCGGCCACTTGTCGGGCATGCCCTTCCAGACACCAATCTTCAGATAGCCGTCCTTGGGATTGCCGCAGTCGTAGGTCTTGTTCGGGTTCATGCCCCAGGCGGCATCATCCTTGCAGGCCGGATCGTAGTCCGGGAACTCGATGAACTTGCCGTCGTAGATTGCCTCGATGAAGTTCGGCGTCCAGTTAAAGAGGACGATCGGGCGGTTGCCCTTGGAGGCGGAGTCGAGCTCGGCCCAGAGCGCCGCGGCGGAACCGGCGTTGACCACCTCGAAGTTCATCTCGAGGCCCTCGACCCGCTCGTGGTCGTGCTTCAGCCAGTCGACCGGGCCGGCCAGGAATCGGCCCTTGGGCGCGGTCTCTGGCGAGGTGAACAGCTCGGCGCAGTCATTCAGAGCCTTCCAATCGGGCAGGCCCGGGCAGACCTCCTCGACATAGGCCGGATACCACCACTCTTCGCGAGTCTTGGCGTCATGGGTCGCGAGATCAATCACGCAGCCCTCGCCGACCACCTTCTCGAAGGCCACGCCGAAAGCGCCTTGCCAGACCTCGTGTACCAGGTCGATATCGCCCTCGCACATGGAGGTATAGACAACCTGGCTGTCGGCCGGAATGTACTCAACATCGTAGCCGGCTTCGTTCAGGATCTTGCCGACGATGTTGGCGCCGACGATCTGGCTCGACCAGTTGTGGATCGGGACCTTGATCGGATCGGAGGAGTCTGCGCTCACCCCGCCGGCGACGGAGACCATTGCGCCAAAGCAAAGGCCTGCGACAACGTGCTTCACTCTCATTTTCGGAACCTCCATGTTTGTCCGCTGCACCGCGAAATCGGCGTCGTTATTTCTCCAGTCCTGGCGAGCTTAGGGGCTCGATGTGAATGACGATCTCCTTTGGGATGTACAGGCTGTAAAAAAATGTTAAATTATGTTAACAGAATTAGAGAGCGTTTGTGACCAGGGACCGGGGTTTAGCATGAGCGTATCGCCGTTTCACGTCCTGGTGGTCGAGGACGACCGGGTATCGCGCGCCAGGTTGGCCGGCTACCTGGAAGCCGCCGGTTATCGGGTCAGCGAGGCCGACGACGGCAAGGAGATGCACAAGGTGCTGGCCGAACACCCGGTCGACCTCATGTTGCTGGACATCAACCTACCGGGTGAGGACGGCCTCGACTTGACCCGCCAGATCCGCAGCCAGTCAGACATCGGCGTCATTCTGGTCACTGGCCGCACAGACGACGTAGACCGCATCGTCGGGCTGGAGGTCGGCGCCGACGACTACATCACCAAACCCTTCAACTCCCGCGAGCTGCTGGTCAGGGTTAAGAACCTGCTGCGCCGCACCGCCGGCACCCAGCATACCGAGAGCCGCGCGGTGGCCTTCTCGGGCTGGCACTTCGATATCCGCAAGCGGCGCTTGATCTCGCCACAAGGCGAGCGCGTCGCCATGACCCGGGCCGAATACGAGCTCTTGTCCGCCTTCCTACGCCGGCCCGGCCAAGTGCTGTCGCGCGACCGGCTCTTGAGCGCCATTACTCATCGTACCTGGGACCCGAGCGACCGGACGATCGATGTCCTGGTTCGCCGCCTGCGCCAAAAGCTAGAGCGGGACCCGAAGGAGCCCGAACTGATCCTGACCGCCCACGGTGAGGGCTACGTGTTCGCCGCGGACATCGACGTGCGCTGAGCGTCCTGCCCAGCCAAAAGCTCCTGCCAGCTCTGCCGTAGGGCCTCGCGCGAGCGTTCGTAGAGCTCGCCATAGCCCGTAAAGGCCTCGGCGACTGCCTGTTCATCGGCGCCCATTGCGGCGCTCTCCAGAGCCTGAGAGGCGGCCTCCAGGCCAATCAGTCCCAGACTGCCGGCGCTGCCCTTTAGATTGTGGGCGAGCGTGCCGATCGCTCCGACATCGCCACTCTCCACGGCCTCGCCCAGGCGCGCCACGGCCTCGGGTGTGACGTCGAAGAAGGCTTGGATCATCTGGCCGGTGCGTTTGAGCCCGAGAATTCGGAAGTCTTCGGCCAGCATGTCCAAATCCATCAGGTGGTCGCGCTCGCCAGCTTTCGGGCGCCCGGCCAGACGCACGATGCCACGGCGGCCGTTCTGCACCACCTCGGCTAGGGTCTCGGCCAGACGCTCGGGCGATACGGGCTTGCCGACGAAGGCGTCCATGCCGGACTGGAGGTGCTGGGCGATCTCGTTGCGGAAGACGTGGGCCGACATGGCGATAATCGGCGTCGCCCGGCGCGCCGGGTCGCTCAAGGACCGAATTCGGCGCGCCGCCTCGACACCGTCCATGCCGGGCAGGCTGATGTCCATGACCACCAGATCGAAGGGCGTTGCGTCGACCAGCTCTAGCGCCTCTTCGCCGGTCTCAACCGAGGTTACCCGGTGGCCCATGCGTTCCAGGAAAGTGCGCACGACGATGGCGTTTACTTGGTTGTCCTCGACCAGCAGCACCGAAAGCTCGCCCAACTCGGGCTGACCGCTGGGCAGTGCCGCCTCCTGCTGGGCCGCGACGGAAAGCGGATCGCCGACTTCCAAGGGCACCCGGAACCAGGCACGGCTGCCCTCGCCGGCGGCGCTCTCCAGGCCGATCTCGCCGCCCATCGCATTCACTAGCTTCTTGCTGATGGCAAGGCCCAGGCCGCTGCCTTCGTGACGGCCGGATTTCGCGCGCTCGCCGCGATAGAAGGCTTCGAAGAGCCGCTCCTGATCCTCCGATGACATGCCGATGCCGCTGTCACGCACCTCGAACAGCAGCTCCCAGCGCTCGCCCACCGGCCGGCCGCTAACGTTCAGGGTGACATGCCCATGGTCGGTGAACTTCAACCCGTTGCCGATCAGATTCAAAAGCACCTGGCTAAGCTTGCTGGAATCGCCCTTGAAGACGTCCGGCAAAGCCTCGGAGACTTCAGCCGAGAAAGCGATTGCCTTTTCGTCGGCGCGGAAGCGCAGCAGGGCAACGATGTCGTCGATCAATTGGCGCAAATCGAAGCCGACCGGCTCCAGGTCGACCTGGCGGGATTCGATCTTAGAGTAGTCCAGAATGTCATTGAGGATCGCCATCAGAGTCTGGCTCGACGAACGGATGATCGCCAAGCGCTCGCGCTGGGCCTCGGACAGGGGACTGTCGCCGAGGATCCGCAGCATGCCGAGAATGCCGTTCATCGGTGTACGGATCTCGTGGCTCATGGCGGCGAGAAACTCGGACTTGGCCTGACTCGCTCGCTCGGCCTGGGCGCGCGCACGTTCGCTGTTCTCGACCTCCTCGGTCAGCTGCGCCGTTCGCTCGGCGACCAGGCTTTCCAGCTCGCTCTTGTGGCGGCGCAGCTCGATTTCCGTGCGCTCGCGTTCGCGCTCGAGCTCTTGCTTGACGATCGCCTGCTCCTTAAAGACCTGGACCGTGCCCGCCATGTGGGACAGCTCGTCCCGGCCGCCGGTCGGCACCGCGACCTCCAGGTCCCCTTTCGCCAGGCGGGTCATGACGCCGGCGAGCGAGGTCAGGCGGCGAATCACGTTGCGCTGGACGTAAAGCCAGATGATCAGCCCGGCAACCGCGAGCACGACCACGGACTGAATGAAAAGCGTGACCAGGCCGCCGCGCACCGCCTGCTCGGCCTCGCGGGTCGCGCTGCTGGCCAGGGCGCTGGTGTCCGCGACCAGCCCGGCGACCAGCCCACTCATGCGCTCGGAGAGACTGCGGTTGCGGCCGCCCAGCGCCTCCAGCTCCTGATTGGCGATCAGGATCTCCTGGCGCAGCAAGAAGACGTTTTTCGGCGAGTCCTGATCGATCGAGAGCAGTTGGCTCATCAGAGCTTGGGCCTGACGCAAGCGCACCGGGTCGGCGATGCCGTCGACCCGGCGTTTCAAAATCCTGGTGTTGAAGCGATACTGTGTCAGCAGCGCCTCGACCTCTTCAGCCGACTGGGTGCGACTCAGCTGATTGAGCAGCAACCCGATCTCCGAGCTGCGCATACGCAGCTCGAACATGCGCTCCAACAGAAAGACGTCTTCCTCCAGCAGGCGGTCCAGGGCGTCCAGAAACTCTTCGCGGCGCTCCTCGGCCTCATAGAGCTCATAGAGGTTCGAGATCACCGCCGTGGTGCCGGATGCCGCGTTCGAGACCAATGTCTCCGAGAGCGCGGAAAGCTCGCCGGCCGCCAGCAGGGAGCGGCCGACCGCTTCGCCGAGCTGGCCCGACATGTGAATACGGCGCTCGACGATGGCGTCGGCCGCCCGCAGATTGTCGTGGATCTGCTCAGAGACCTTTCCCAGGGCGGCAAGTTGCGCCTCGTCGGAGCCGTAAGAACGGATGCGCGCCAAAAGCGCGTCCAACTCGTCGGCGCGGCGCGCCAGGATCTCCGCCTCCGCGGCTCGGCCTGCTTGGGTCGTGGCGTTCGCCAGCAGGGGGCCGCGGGCGGTGATCTGGGCCGAGACCTCGGCAACCGCCTGAGCGTCGGTGACCGCCGGCATGGCCCGATCGACGATCGTAACCTGGGCGGTTTCCACGTTGCGCAGGATCATCCAGCCGAGCAAGCCCGACGCCAGGGACAGCAGCGCGATCCCGGCAAATGCCAGAAACAGCCGCCCGGCGATGCCGACCTTGAAGGACATAAACCCGCCCGCTACGGTTGGTTCGGACCAACAACCTAACGCAAATCCGCCTGTCATGCATGGGGCGATGTTCAAGCGACCGTTCGGCGCCGGCCTGTCGTGGGCCCTGGCGGGCCTGCTGTGCGCCACGGGCCCGGCCTTGTCGGCCGACAACGGCACTTGGTCCCTGGAGCATTGGTCGAAGCCCTACGACTATCAAAGCCCCTCGGCCACGATCGACTACACACCGATCGAAGAAGCGAGCGAGCGCTGGCGCATCTGCGCCTCCTACCCCCACCTCAAAGACTCCTACTGGCTCAGCGTCAACTACGGCATGGTCGAGGAGGCGCGCCGGCTCGGCGTCATCCTTCATGTGGTCGAGGCGGGCGGCTATCCGAACCTGGAGCGCCAGATCGCCCAGATCAAGGACTGCACGGCGGATGGTAAGGCCGACGTCCTGGTGGTCGGCACGGTCAGCTTCGCCGGCCTTACCGAGACCATCGGCGAGATCGCCCAGCGCATGCCGGTGGTCGCCGTGGTCAATGACATCGCCGACCCGGGCATCAGCGCCAAGGCGGGTGTTTCGTGGATCACCATGGGTCGAGAAATCGGCGCTTACCTGGCTGAGCTCCACCCCAAAGGTTCCGAACCGGTCAAGGTCGCCTGGTTTCCCGGACCTGAGAACTCGGGCTGGGTGCCCTTCGTCGAACAGGGCTTTCGCGAGGCCCTGACCGATAGCTCGGCCGAGATCGTGGTGACCAAGTGGGGCGATACGGGCAAGGAAATCCAACTGATCCTGATCGAGGAGGCGCTCGAAGAACGCCCCGACGTGGACTACATCGTCGGCAGCGCGGTGACCGCCGAGGTCGCGGTCAGCGTGCTGCGCGCGCGCGACCTGACCGGCAAGATCAAGGTGCTCGCCGACTATTTCACCCACGGTATCTACCGGGGCATCAAGCGCGGCCGGATCTTGGCGGCACCCAGCGACTTTCCGGTGCTCCAGGGCCGGCTCGGGATCGACCAGGCGGTGCGCCTTTTGGAGGACGAGCTGACCTACCAGCATGCCGGTCCGGCGATCCGTTTGATCGACCAGGACAACGTGGATGCCATCGGGCCTGGCGAATCCCTTGCGCCGGCTTGGTTCAAACCGACCTTTACGGTTGAGTGACCGTGCCCGACCAATGAAGCTCCTTGGAGGTCGCGAGGATCTCCTCGATGAAAGCTTCGACGGTCGGGCCGTGCGCGCGCCGGCGCTGGGTGAGCAGCAGGATTCGGCGCACCGCCGCCGGGTCCTCGAGCGGCAGGAAGCGCAAGGACTCGGGCAGGCTCTTGACCACCAGGCTAGGCAAAATCGTCGTGCCGAAGCCCTGCTCGACAAAGGCAATCAGCGAGCTGGTGTTGCGCACCATAAGCCGCGCGCCTGCCACCGTCGGCGCGAAACCCGCCGCGGCGATCTGGGCGCATAGGCCGTTGGCGATGAAGTCGTCCGGGTCCAGGTCGACCCAAGCGATCGGCTGCGCCCGCTTGGCAAGCCAATGGTCGGCCCGGCACAGCAAGCCGAAGCGCTCCTCCATCAGGGTGCGGCTCGCGAGGTCGCCGACCGCCGCCGCGCTGCTTGCCAGGCCGACATCGACTCGGCCAGCCCGGACCGCTTCAAGCACCGAGGGCGAGTCGATGTCGCGCACCTCGATCGCGACCTTCGGCCGGTTGCCTTGAAAGTGCTCGACCACCAAAGGCAGCAGCTGGGTCGCCACCGAGGGCACCGCGGCGACCCGCACCAAGCCCTCCTCGCCACGTGCGAAACGGCGCAGGGCCGCGACCATCTCGTCGAAGCTGGAGAGCACGCGGCCCGACTCGTCGTAGACGAAACGGCCGAGCGGGGTCAGTGTGGTCTTGCGGTCCGACTCGAACAGCCGCCCGCCAAGATCCTGCTCGAGCTGCTTGAGCGACATGGAGACCGCCGATGGCGTACGCCCCAGGCGATCGGCCGCCTCGGCCAGCGCGCCACTATCGACCACGGTGGCATAAACCCGTAGCATCTCGAGCTTGATAGCCATTCTTTTCTCACTTCAAATGAATTGAAATAACATACAGAAATTTGAGTTTGACTGAATATCGCTCTCGTGTCGACATACCAAAGTCAAGGATCGGGTGCAGTGCTAGGGGAAATGGGACTGAAGGGCCGCGTCGAAGATGGATCAATCGCTCAACTTTATCGCCGGGGACTGGGCCAAGGGTCCGGACCAAATTGAGAATCGCAACCCGTCAGACCTCTCGGATCTGATCGGGCGCTTCGCCCAGGCCGACGGCGCACAACTCGACCGGGCTCTCGAGGCGGCCCGAAGCGCCCAGGCCGAATGGGGCAACGCGGGCCTGGAGCGGCGCTACAAGGCGCTGATGGCCATAGGCGAGCGCCTGATGGCGCGCTCGGCCGAGCTCGGCGAGCTGCTCTCCAGAGAGGAAGGCAAGCCACGCGCCGAGGGCGTTGGCGAAGTCTACCGCTCGGGCCAGTTCTTCACCTACTTCGCGGCCGAGGTCCTGCGCCAGCTTGGCGAAAACGCGGATTCCGTGCGCGACGGCATCGAGATCGACGTGCGCCGGGAGCCGGTTGGCGTGGTCGCGGTAATCTCGCCGTGGAACTTTCCCATGGCGACCGCCACGTGGAAGATCGCGCCGGCGCTCGCCTTCGGCAACGCGGTGGTGTGGAAGCCGGCCAACCTGACACCGGCCAGCGCCGTCGCGCTTACCGAGATCATCGCCGAGCAGGATCTGCCGGCCGGGCTGTTCAACCTGGTCATGGGCCCGGGACGGGCGGTCGGCCAGCGCCTGGTGGAAAGCCCCTTGATCGACGCGATCAGCTTCACCGGCTCGCTCGACGTCGGCCGAGGTATCGCCTCCTCGGCGATCGGCAACCTGACCCGGGTGCAGCTCGAAATGGGCTCTAAGAACGCGCTCGCGGTGATGGACGACGGCGATCTGGACACCGCGGTCGCCTGTGCGCTGAACGGCGCCTTTGGCGGCAGCGGCCAGAAATGCACGGCGTCCGCGCGCCTGATCGTCCACGAAGCGGTGCACGACGCCTTTGTCGAGAAGATGGTGGCCGGCGCCAAAGCGCTAAAAGTCGATCACGCGCTCGCCGAAGGCACCCAAATAGGTCCGGTTGCAAGCGAGAGCCAGCTGAATTCCAACCTGGATTACGTGGCGCTCGCCAAGAGCGAGGGCGGCGAGCTCCTGTGCGGCGGCGAGCGCCTGAACCGGGCCACCGAGGGCTACTACATGGCGCCGACCCTGTTCGCCGGCACGACCAACGACATGCGGGTCAATCGCGAGGAAATGTTCGCGCCAATCGCCTGCGTCATCAAAGTCGGCTCCTACGAGGAGGCTCTGGCCACGGTCAACGACACAAACTTCGGTTTGACCTCGGGCATCGTCACGAAATCCCTGGCGCGCGCGAACCATTTCCGGCGCAATGCCAAGACCGGCTGCGTGATGGTCAACCTGCCGACCGCCGGCACCGACTATCACGTGCCATTCGGTGGCCGGGGCGACTCCAGCTTGGGCCCGCGCGAGCAAGGCCGTAGCGCGGTCGAGTTCTACACCGCGGTCAAGACGGCCTACATTAGCGCTGGCGACCCGGCATAGGAGGCTTGAAGCAGATGTCGACGAACGGCTTGCGCATCGACGGCCTGCAGTACGCCCGCTGGTCGGAAAAGATCTTCCGCCAGCTGCGCGCGGGCCAAGTCGACGCGGTCCACGTGACCATCGCCTACCACGAGACCTTTCGCGAAACCGTCGCCAACATGGAACAGTGGAACCGCTGGTTCGAGCGGTTTTCCGATCTGATCCTGCCCGGGCGCACCGGCGACGACGTGCGCAAGGCCCAAGAGACCGGGCGCACGGCGGTCTTTTACGGCTTCCAGAATCCCTCGCCGATCGAAGACGACATCGGCCTTGTGGCAATTCTGCACGAGCTCGGCGCCCGCTTCATGCAGCTTTCCTACAACAATCAATCCTTGCTCGCGACCGGCTGCTACGAGGCCGAGGATCCGGGCATCACCCGCATGGGACGAGAGGTGATCGCCGAAATGAACCGGGTCGGCCTGGTGGTCGATATGAGCCATTCGGCCGAGCGCTCGACCCTGGAGGCTATCGAGATCAGCCGGCGGCCGATTGCGATCACCCACGCCAATCCCGCCGCCTGGCACCCGGCCTTACGCAACAAATCAGACGACGTTCTGCGCGCTCTCGGCGAGTCGGGCGGCATTATCGGCTTCTCGCTCTACCCCCACCACTTGAAGGAAAAATCGGCCTGCACCTTGGAGAGTTTCTGCGAGATGACCGCGCGCACCGCCGAGCTAATCGGCGTTGAGCACATCGGCATCGGCTCGGATCTTTGCCAGGACCAACCCGACTCTGTGGTCGAATGGATGCGCTCAGGCCGCTGGACCAAGCAGGTCGATTTCGGCGAAGGTTCGGCCGCCCAACCCGGCTTCCCGGAGATGCCCGCCTGGTTCCGCGACAACCGGGATTTCGGCAACTTGGAAAGCGGTCTGAAGACCATCGGATTCTCGGACGAAGAGGTCGGCAAGATCATGGGCGGCAACTGGCTGGCCTTCTTCGATGACAACTTCGGCCCCGAAAGCTGACGAGAGCCCCATGGAACGCGCCCGGATAGAGCCCGATAGCGCGCGTTTCCGGCGCTCGCCGGAGACCGTCATGCGCCTGGCGCGCATGGGCTCGTTCCACCAGACTCGGCTTTCCTTCATGCGCGCCCTGCTGCGCCGGCTCAAGCGCGAGGCCTGGCAGTTCGACCGGCCGCTTTGGCGGATCGATGCCAAGGGCGTGGGCACGGCGCTTTATCGGGTTCGGGGACCGAAGCACACCTACACCCTGGTCGCCTTCGGCCACGACCTGGACCCGGCACTGCGCTCAGATCGCGTGATCGCCGAGGCCTGGGACGCGACCTTCGTCTTGTTCGACGGCGAACCCAGCGAAGACGACATCGACCGATTGTTCCAAAACGTCCCCAAGCAAGAGGCGGGACGGGTTTCCGGCCGGGAGCTGGTGCTGTCCCGGGCCAACCGCTCGGTGCGCCTCTTCGGTCATGTTATCGAGAGCCTGGCCGCCGGCCGCCAGCCCGAGCGCGATAAGATCGAAGCGGTCGGCTACCTGATGCGCACCACGGCGGTCTATGGCTCCGGCAAGTTCGGCACGGCCGACCGAGAGGCGATCTGCGACCGGGAGGAGTTCGCCGGCCCCTTCCGGGCCGAGATGCTGACGGTCTGGCTGATTCGCGCCTTCACCCTCGACCTGGTCGAGCACATGGCGCGCCAGGCGGCGCCGGAGACCGCGGTGTCGCTCGCGCCGGACCTACGCCGACGCTTCGGTGTCGGCAACTCTACCGGGCTCGGCATGGCGCCTTTCCTGATGACCCATCCGGCTTTGATCAACAACTGGATGATGGCCCGCGAGGAAGCCCTGGCCCGGGTCCGCGCCCTACCAAGCTCGACGGCCGAGACTCGCCAAGCCTTTGCACATTTCCTCGCGCGCGCGCAGCAGAACGCCGCCGAGTGGAATTCGCCCCACGAGATTCAGGTCGAGAAGGTCGCCGCTCTGCGCGCCGATCTGGATGCGCTAGCGGATCACGTTGCGGCTGAGGGGCTGACCTGCGACCACCCCTGGGACCGGCTCTACTCCTGGTCCGAGCAGGCCCTCTCCCTAGAGGGCCAGGAGCAGCTGGTCGGGCTGCTGATCGAGCCCCACGGCGAGCTGGTCGATGGCTTGACGCAGTGCATGGACGCCGACGAGGCCGCCAGCTTCCCGATCGACGGCGCCATGACCCTGGGCCGCCTGAAGTCCATTCTTGAAGAGTCCTACGGCTGGGCACTTGGGGTCGATTACGATCAGCAGGCAACCACGGCGCGCTTCTGGTACGTCTCGGAGGAGAAGCTCGAACCCCGGGTCGGCGAGCGCTATGAAGAGCCTGGTGCCAGTTACGAACAGCCGCTTGCAACCGGGCGCGACATCGCCGCCCTTGCCGAGGATCTCGCACACTGGGACAAGGACGAGCCGGTCGCCGCCTTCCTGCTGCGCCACCCCATGCACCGCCACGCGGTTCGCCGGGCTCAGCTTGCCCAGCGCCATCCCTATGCCGAGATCCGCGACAATCTGATCGATGCCGCGATGCTGCCGATCGACCTGCTGCGCTGCAAGCTGTCGTTCTTCGGCGCGACCAAGTTCGACCCGCGCTCAGACCGCTGGGTGCGTATCACCATGTATCAGGACGCGCCCTTCCCCGACGAGCTGGCGGCATCTCCGGCCGACGACTGGGCCTATCCCCATGCGTCCGGTGCCAACCCATGATCTACGCCCTTAACGAGGTCGAAGCGACCAGCCGCAAGGCCGCACGCGGCGCCGGCTTCGCCTGGGGCCTGGCCGAGGAAATCGGCAAAGCCGTGCGCGTGCTTGCCGCCCATGGCCTGCCCGGGCCCGAGCTGCTGCTGGCCCACCTGCGGGCGAGCGACCGACAGGCCTATGACGACTGGGCGCCGCTGGCCATCGAGGGGACATGGCAGGCCCGGGGCGGGCTTCTCTGTCCCCTGATCGCCGGGATCACCCTGTGCGACCATCACCAGCAACTGACCCAGGACAAGGGCTTTAGTCTCGGCCCGACCGCCTTTCCCCTTCTGGTCGTGCCCTTCGTGCTTCGCGCCGCGGCAGACAGGCCCCTGCTGCTCAAATGGCAGGGCGTTGAGATCCATTGCGCCGCAGGACGATTGGCGGTCGCGGGCAAATCAGACGACCTCCGGTCGCCGCGCGCTGAAGGCTTGACCTGCACCATCGGCCCGGGGCCCCAATCGGGCGAGACTCCGAGCCGCCACGGCCGGGAGATAGACCAAGAGGTCTGGCGCGCTCTAGAGCGCTTCGCCCACCGCACCTATGTGCCGGCCAGCGAGGCCTCGCGTCTGGCCGGCGCGGGCGCCGGTACCAGCGACAACGATTGAGCCAAATCGCCCGTATCGGGACGTGCACAAAGCGGTTATCCTGTTCCTCCCAGGTACCGCCGATTGACCCGTTTCAGGAGGCCGCTCGTGATGTTGAACCCGACCTCGATCATGGCCGGCCACTTCGGCGACTACCTAGCGGATCTCTATCTCCAGTACTTCTCCCACCGGCGCCCGGAATACGCCTCCTACATGGGCGGCGCGGCACGCCTGGTGCTCGAGCGCATCGGCAACAGCGACGCGCTCTATCACGATGTTGAGCACACCATGATGGTGACCCTGGTGGGCCAGCAGATCCTGCGCGGCCGGCTGCTCTCCGAAGCGCTGGAGCCGGAGGATTGGCTGCACTACACCTGCGCGCTTTTGGTGCACGACATCGGCTATGTGCGCGGCGTCTGCAAGGGCGACGGGGTGACCGACGTGGTAATCGACGAAGCCGGCGAGCGCCTCACCCCGCCACGCGGCGCGTCAGATGCCTATCTGGCGCCCTACCATATTGAGCGCGGCAAGATCTACGCCCGCGAGCGCTTCTCCGGCTCGAGCTATGTGGATGAGGACCGGATCATCAAGTCGATCGAAC
The DNA here is from genome assembly GCA_039029395.1 of Pseudomonadota bacterium. Lineage (GTDB taxonomy): Bacteria > Pseudomonadota > Alphaproteobacteria > Kiloniellales > JAKSDN01 > JBCCGG01. The sequence continues at coordinate 29,591 of JBCCGG010000007.1, forward strand.
TGACCCGGTTCCCGGTGCCCCACGACGACGACCATCTGGAGACCCAATCGGAGGCCGCCCTGGTGCGCGCCGCCGATCTGATCGGCCAACTCGCCGACCCCTACTACCACCGCAAGATCAATGCACTCTATTACGAGTTCGAGGAGATCGGCATGGCCAGGCAGCTCGGCTACGAGGGCCCGGCCGACGTGGTCGAAAAATATCCCGATTTCTTCTGGGGCTGCGTCGAGCCCTACATTCAGCCGGCCCTGCGCTATCTGGAGCTGACCACCGAAGGCAAGCAGTGGGTCGCCAACCTCTACAACAACGTCTTCCAGGTGGAGCACCGCTCGAGCAACATCGGCCCCTTCCCGGGCGGGTGAAGTTGCCTAGCCTTCGAGCTTTTGCTTGAGCAGCTGGTTGACCATTCCCGGGTTGGCCTTGCCCTGGGTCTCTTTCATGACCTGGCCGACGAACCAGCCGAGCACCTTCTGGTTGCCGCCCCGGTACTGTTCGGCCTGGGTTGCGCCCCGGGCGATCACCGCGTCGACGATTTCTTCCAGTGCGCCCGTGTCGGTGATCTGCTTGAGGCCCTTTTTCTCGACGATCTCGGCCGCCGTCTTGCCGCTCTGCCACATGGCGTCGAAGACGTCCTTGGCGATCCGCCCGGAGATCGTGTTGTCGGCGATCAGGTCGACCAGGCCGCCCAGTTTCTCGGCGTCGACCTGCGCTTCGGAAAGGGACTGATCCGACTTGTTGAGCTGGCCGAAGAAGGCGCCGGTCAGCCAGTTGGCGACCAGCTTGGGATCGCGCTTGCCGGCGACCGCCGCCTCGTAGAACTCCGCCGTCTCGCGCTCGGCGACCAGAACACCGGCGTCGTAGGCCGAAAGCCCGAAGGCCTCTACGAAGCGGGTCTTCTTAGCGTCCGGCAGCTCGGGCAGCTTGGCCTCGATCTCGGCGACCCAATCCGGATCGAGCACGACGGGCAGGAGGTCCGGGTCGGGGAAGTAACGGTAGTCGTGGGCCTCTTCCTTGGAACGCATGGGCCGGGTGTTGCCCCGCTCGGCGTCGAACAGTCGGGTCTCCTGGACCACTTCGCCGCCCTCCTCAACCAGGGCGATTTGGCGCTTGGTCTCGGACTCGATCGCCTGCTGAACGAAGCGCATGGAGTTAACGTTCTTGGTCTCCGTGCGAATGCCGAGCGGCTCACCCGGGCGGCGCACCGAGACGTTGACGTCGCAGCGCAGGGAGCCCTCCTCCATGTTGCCGTCGCAAGTCCCCAGATAGCGAAGGATCGAGCGCAGCTTGCGCAGGAACTCGCCGGCCTCCTCGGCCGAGCGCAGGTCGGGCTTGGTGACGATCTCCATGAGCGCGACGCCCGCCCGGTTGAGGTCCACGTAGGTATGGCTCGGGTGCTGGTCGTGCAGGGACTTACCCGCGTCCTGCTCCAGGTGCAGGCGCTCGATGCCGACCTCCCGGCTGGTGCCGTCGGGCAGGTCGAGCAGGACCGTGCCATTGCCGACGATCGGCTCCAGGTACTGGGAGATCTGATAGCCCGCCGGCAGGTCCGGGTAGAAGTAGTTCTTGCGCTCGAAGACCGAGTGCAGGTTGATCTCCGCGTTGAGGCCCAGCCCGGTCTTGACCGCCTGCTCGACCACGATGCGGTTGAGCACCGGCAGCATGCCGGGAAAGGCGGCGTCCACGAAGGAGACCTGGCTATTGGGCTCGGCCCCGAAGGCGGTCGCCGCGCCGGAAAAGAGCTTGGCCTTGGAGGTCACCTGGGCGTGGACCTCGAGCCCGATGACCACCTCGAAGGGGCCGGTCTTGCCTTGGATCTGGGTCATGGTGGACTCACAAAATAGCGCCGCTTCGATTGTGTTCGAAGCGGCGCCAGTGGATCACCAAGGACCAACAATCGCAAGGCTCAGCTTGCGATTGGAGCGATATTAGGCGGCTTTGCGGCGCCGCCGCATCATGAGGACCAGGCCGCCAAGTGCGATGACAAAGAGAGTCAGCGTACCGGGCTCGGGAACCTCATTCGTTACAAAGGTTAGTGCGGCTAGAAACGGTTCACCGCCTATACCTTGACCATCTGTGTTGAAATTGAACTGCGTGATTGGGTTGGCACCACCGAGGGTCAATGCCGCCAGATCGAACTCGTAAATGTCGTAAATGGCATCGTCACCAAAATTGACTGTCGCGATGGCTTCAGTTTGTGTGCCGCAAAAGGTACCGTCGTTTAAGTGATCGCGCACATTCGTGCCCTCTGTCAGCGTCGTGGTGCTGCTGGACCCTCCAGACTGCGCGCCGATAGACCCGACATCGGTGCCACAAATTCCGAACGCTGAGTTGATGATCGCGATCATCGAGGTGACGTTTGGAATATTCAGCCCCGGGATGATGTAGTTTGCAGGCGTGCCAAGGGACGCCAGGCCACCGACCACGTTTGCGCTGCCGCTACCATCGTTCGCAAACAAGAAGGGGATACCGGCAAGGGTCGTCATACCTGCCGGCGGATAGTTTCCGCCATTGGTGTAAGTAGTAATTGAAGAATTCGCGATGCTCGACAGGTCCTGCGTAATAAAACCTGCCTTCGCGCTGCTTGCCATTCCCAGGGCCGCCAAGCCAGCGACCGCGAATGATACTGTGCTTATGGCTTTAATGACGAAACTTTTCATTTCGGCCTCCCTCAATGACCTACATGATCCGCACATTGCCGCCCTTCGATGACTCCCCTCACCTGGTTCCGTCGATCTAGGACAAACTTCCAGGCCACACTCAACCGCAAGCGGCGACCCTATCCATGCAAGAATCGTGCCAGACTCTCGATTTCATTCAATTTCAATGTGTTAGAAATTCTACAAAATTGAGTCTGTAAAGATCCTTTACAGCGTTAACACATGATTTTGGGCGCCAGATTGGGACATTTACCTAAACTTTTATGTTTTTTCATATGGTTAACGAATGATCACCGTTCAGAATAGGTTAATGTTCTGTAAAGATTCCCGACACCTGATGGTGCAGGTTAAATTTTCGTGAACCACCATACATTTATAGCGCCCCTGCCTCCCTAGGCCAGGACCGGCGGCAGCGCGTCGAAGGCGGCAGCCCGCTCCAGCACCTCGGCGGTGCGCAACACGGTCTCCTCGTCGAACGCCCGGCCGATCAGTTGCAAGCCGAGGGGCAGGCCGTTGCCCGAAAGGCCCGCCGGCAGAGAGATGCCCGGCAGCCCGGCCAGACTGGCCGGCACGGTGAAGACGTCGTTCAAGTACATGGCCAGTGGATCGTCCATCTTCTCGCCGATCGGGAAGGCATCGAAGGGCGCGGTCGGGGTCAGGACCGTGTCGACCTCCCGGAAGGCTTCGACGAAATCGTTCAGGATCAAGGTGCGCACCCGCCGGGCCTTGTTGTAGTAAGCGTCGTAATAGCCGGCCGAGAGCACATAGGTGCCGATCAGGACCCGGCGTTTGACTTCCGCCCCAAAGCCCTCGCCGCGGGTCGCCTCGTACATCTCGGTGAGGTCGGCGCCCTCCTCGCGCAGGCCGAACTTGACGCCGTCGTAGCGCGCCAGGTTGGACGAAGCCTCGGCCGGCGCCACAATGTAGTAAGTCGGCAGAGCATAGTGGGTGTGGGGCAAGGAGATGTCGCGGATCTCGGCGCCGGCGTCTTTGAGCCAGGCGATGCCCTGCTGCCACAGGGTCTCGATCTCCGGCGGCATGCCGTCCAGGCGGTACTCCTTGGGAATACCCACCTTCAGCCCACGTACATCGCCGGTCAGCGCCTGCTCGTAGTCGGGAACCGGCCGGTCGACGCTGGTCGAATCCTTGGGGTCGTAGCCGGCCATGGCACGCAACATGAGGGCAGCGTCCCGCACGCTACGGGTCAGCGGCCCGGCCTGGTCGAGCGACGAGGCGAAGGCGACCACGCCCCAACGAGAGCAGCGCCCGTAGGTCGGTTTTAAGCCGACGATGCCGCAGAACGCCGCCGGCTGGCGGATCGAGCCGCCGGTGTCCGTGCCGGTTGCGGCCAAGGCGGCGCGCGCGGCAACCAAGGCGGCAGAGCCGCCCGAGGAGCCGCCGGGCACCAGGGGCCGGTTGTCGCCCGGCCGGCGCCAGGGGCTTTCCACCGGGCCGTAGTAGCTGGTCATGTTGGACGAGCCCATGGCGAATTCGTCCATGTTGGCCTTGCCCAGCATGACCGCGCCGGCCTTCCAAAGGTTTCCGCTAACCGTCGATTCGTAGGGCGGGATGAAGCCGTCCAGGATGTGGGAGCCGGCGGTGGTCAGCACCCCCTCGGTGCAGAACAGATCCTTCATGGCGATCGGCAGGCCGTCCATGATCCCGGCCGCGCCGGCCGCCCGGCGCTTGTCCGAGGCCTCGGCCATGGCGAGCGCCAGCTCAGGCGTTTCGGTGATCATGGCATTGAGCGGACGCACCGTCTCGAGCGCCGCAACGTGCGCTTCGGTCAACTCCTTAGCAGTGGCCTTTCCGTCGGCCAGCAAGTCGCGCGCCTCGGCCAGGCCCAATGACGTCAGCTCGCTCATCACTCGACCACCTTGGGTACGACGAAGAAGGCCTCGGTCGCCTCCGGCCCGTTGACCAGCACCTGGTCGCGCTTGCCGCCGTCGGTCACCTCGTCGGGGCGCAGCGGCAGCTCGACCGCAACCACCGAGGTCATGGGCTCGACTCCCTCGGTATCGAGCTCGCCGAGCTGTTCGATCCAGCCCAGAATGTTGGACAGCTCGCCGGCCAGGGCGTCCTGTTGCTCGGCGCTGACCCGGATGCGCGCCAGCCTCGCGATTGCCGCGACGGTGTCCCTATCGACCGCCATGGTGTGCCTCGTTCAAGAAGACGGAAAGGGCCGCCAAACGGCCCGAAAACAGCGGCGGACCCTATCACCGGCCCCAGGCCCCCGCAAGCGCGGGCTCGGGTGATTCCGGCGGCCAATTGATCCTTTGCTCCCAAACAAGACCAACATGATAAGCTGCGCGCCGCTATGATCCTGGATGTCAATGATCTGCCTCAGCATCTGCCCACCGGCACCCGTCTCATCGGCATGGATTTGGGCGAGAAGACGATCGGCCTGGCGCTCTCCGACCCCCGGCTGAAGGTCGCCTCGCCGCTTGAGACGATCCGCCGGCGCAAGTTTCGGGAAGACGCAGCCGCCCTCAAAGAGATCATCGAGGCGCGCCAGGTCGGCGGCCTGGTGCTCGGCCTGCCGGTCAACATGGACGGCAGCGAAGGGCCGCGCTGCCAGTCGACCCGGCAGTTCGCTGCCAACCTCGTGGAGATCGCCGGGTTCGGCCAGCCAATCGCCCTGTGGGACGAGCGGCTCTCGACCGCGGCGGTCGAGCGGCTCTTGGTCTCGGAGGCGGACATGTCGCGCGGCCGGCGCCGCCAGGTGGTCGACAAAATGGCCGCCGCCTATATTCTCCAGGGCGCGCTGGACGCCTTGGCGCGCAACGAACGGGAAGGACGCACACAGCCATGAGACTTCTGGTCCTGCAGCACCATCCGGAAGAACACCCGGGCATCTTCCGACGCTTCCTAGAGGAAGACGGTGTTGCCTGGGATGCGGTCGAGCTGGATGCCGGCGAGGCGATTCCGTCGCTCGAGGGCTACGACGTGCTGTGGTCCTTCGGCGGGCCCATGGACGTTTGGCAGGAGGAGGCCCATCCCTGGCTTGCCCGGGAGAAAGCGGTGATTCGCGAGGCCGTGGTCGAGCGCGGGCTGCCGTTTCTCGGCGTGTGCCTCGGCCATCAGCTCCTGGCCGAGGCGCTCGGCGGGCGGGTCGGCCCGGCACCGGCCGAGGTCGGGGTCATGGCGGTCGCGCCGACGGCCGAGGGCCGCAACGATCCGGTGATCGCCATGGAGGGCGAGATCGCCGCCTTGCAGTGGCACAGTGCCGGCGTGCTCGAGCTGCCGCCGGGCGGCGTGGCGCTCGCCCGGTCGCCGCTCTGCCCGGTGCAGGCGCTGCGCTGGGGCGAGCGCGCCTACGGCATCCAGTACCATACGGAGGTGACCGAGGCGACCGTGCCGACCTGGGGCTGCATCCCCGAGTACAAGGCGGCGCTGGAAAAGACCCTGGGGCCGGACGCCCTGGCCGCCTTCGAGGCGGAGGTCGCGCGCGAGCTGCCGGCCTTCAACGAAAGCGCCCGCCGCCTCTATCGGGGCTTCATGGCGCTCGCGAAAGAGACGACGGCTTAAGTCTCGGCTTGGGCCAGATACTTGCGGATCGTCTTGGCCATGGCCTCGGGCGACAGCACCGGCGGGATCAGGGTCGCGAAGCTGCCGTCCGGCGCCATCAGATAGAGGAACGAGCCGTGGGAGAAGATCGGCTTGCCGTCCCAGGCCTTGCCGACCGCCTTTGAATCGACCCGGTAGGCCTTGCGCGCGGCCGCCAGCTGCTCGGGCGTGCCGGTCAGGCCGACCAGGCGCGGATGAATCTTCGGCACATGACCGGCCAAGGCCTCGACTGTGTCGTTCTCGGGATCGACGGTGATCAGCACCGGCTGTACCACCTTGGCCTCCTCGCCCAGCAAATCGATCGCCTTGACCATGCGGCTTAGGCCGACCGGACAGATGCTCTCGCAATTGGCATAGCCGAAGAAGACCATCATGTAGGCGCCGTGAAAGTCGCTGTCGGTGACTTTCTTGCCGTGGTGGTCGACCAGCTCGAAGGAGCCGCCGATCTCGAAGTCGAAGGGGATGTCCTCGCCAGCCTGGGGATCGATCTCGACTTGCGGCGCCGGCTCAGCCTTGTGGTCCTCGCCGTCGTGCGCCCAGGCCTGGCCGCCGAGCAAAAGCACGGCGGCGCAGGCGCTCAGAAGGCTGCTGTGTTTCATCTCAACAGCTACTGCTGGCTCTCAAGGTACTTCTGATCCTCGGCGAGGCCGAGGCCGAGCTTGCCTTGCTTCTCGATTAGCTCCACCACCGTCGGGTCGTTGCGAAACCACTGCCGGGCAGTCTTGCTCTTGGGGTCGACGTCCTGAGCCTTGGCCCACTTGGTGAGAAAGCGGTTGGCGCCGCGCCACTTGCCGTCAGGCGCCTCGCGCACGAACTGAATCGCGAAGACCTTGTAGCCGCGGTTGGTGCTGAAAAGGCCGTCCGCGGTCACCGTCTTGCCGCAGAAGTCGATCAACTCCTCGACTGAGCCGCTGAAGGCGGTCGCGTTCTTGATCGGCATGATCAGCACATTGTCGCTGGTCAGAAGGCCAAGCTGGCGGGTGCCGTCGCCGCAGTTGGCCGGGCAGTCGCCGTTGAGCTCGCACAGAATGTCGACCACCTTGGCGTCGAAGCGGACGATCTCCTCGTTGATCAGGCCCCAGGAGTTGGCAGCTTGGACGCTGCCCGCGGCGAGCAGCGCGGCGCCGAAAAGGCCAGAGGCTATAAGCTTTTTCATGGTGCTACTCCCCAAAAGGCTGGATGCCGTAGTCCTCGTGATTGATGTTCACGATGCCCTCGTCATTGATCACTTGGTCGATCACCAAGTAGTTGATGCCGTCGCGCTTGTAGAGGTCGCCGTCGACGGTCACCAAGTGAGTCTGCATTTCGAGGATTCGCGGGTTGGCCACATTGACCGAGTCGTCGCCGACCTTCATGACCATGTAGACTTGGCCGTCCTCGCCCAAAAGGCCGACCGGCACGCCGCCGGCCGCGCACCAGATGGCGCATTGATGGTGGGCGGTGCCTTCGGAGAACATTATCTCGGTGATGTAACACCAGGTGTCGATCACCTCGCCGGTGATCTTGACCCGCTCGGGCGTGGCGGCCGGCGCGGCGCCGGTCAAGGCGACGCTCAGCGCGGCTCCCGCCAGTAAGGCTCGTAACGCTCCCATGTATGCCTCCAAGCGTTCTTGTCTATAGGTTCATAGTATCCGCCTCTTTCTGCCGGCGGGTCCCGCATCACTAGATACCGAAGTGTGCGGCGCGCGCACGTCACATCATTACACAAGTCCGCGACCTGCGCTTAGGAAGCGTCTTTCCTCGCCCGCGGTGCGCGGCTTGACCCGGGCAGGCGGCTGGGCGACAAGGCGGCTGGCGTTTCGAATGACAGCGCAAGGGCATCGGCATGGCGGCACCCCTCTCAGGTCTCAGGGTCTTCGATCTCACGCGAATCCTAGCCGGACCGACCTGCACTCAGCTGCTCGGCGACCTGGGGGCCGAGGTGATCAAGATCGAACGGCCCGGCGAGGGCGACGACACACGCCGCTGGGGCCCGCCCTTCGTGAAGGACGCCGACGGCGAGGACACGCCGGAAAGCGCCTACTTTCTGGCCAGCAACCGCAACAAGCAGTCGCTCACCCTGGACATCGCGAAGCCCCAGGGCCAGGACCTGGCACGCCGGCTTATCGGCCAATGCGACATTCTTGTGGAGAACTTCAAGACCGGTGGCTTGGCCAAGTACGGCCTTGCCTACGACGACCTCAAGGCCGACAACCCAGGCCTGATCTATTGCTCGATCACCGGCTTCGGCCAGACCGGGCCCTATGCGCCGCGCGCCGGCTACGACTACCTGGCGCAAGGCATGGGCGGCATCATGAGCCTGACCGGCGAGCCGGAGGGCGAGCCCATCAAGGTCGGCATCGGCATCGCCGACATCATGTGCGGCATGTACGCGGTGAGCGCGATCCTGGCCGCCCTGCACCACCGTGACAAGACCGGCCAGGGCCAGTGGATCGACCTGGCGCTCTTGGATACCCAGGTCGCGTGGCTGACCTACGAGGGGCTCAACTATCTGACCTCGGGCCGCCAGCCGACCCGCCAGGGCAACGAGCATCCCAACATCGTGCCCTATAAAACCCTGCCGAGCGCCGACGGCTACTTCATCCTGGCGGCCGGCAACGACGGCCAGTTCCGCCGCTTCTGCGGCTTCGCCGGCTGTCCGGAGCTGGCCGAAGACGAACGCTTCGCCACCAACGCCAAGCGGGTGGTCAACCGGCGCGCGCTCTATGATTTGCTCGAGACGATCACGCTCGCCAAGAGCTCACAGGAATGGCTCGATGGCCTGGCTGAGCTCCACGTGCCGGCCGGCCCGGTCAACCGGGTCGACGAGGTCTTCGCCGATCCCCAGGTGCTCCATCGGGGCATGAAACTCGCCATGACCCACGACAGCGCCGCGGCCGGCCAGGTCGAGCTGATCGGCAACCCGATCAAGTTCTCCGAGACCCCGGTCGAGTACCGCTCGGCTCCACCGCGCTTGGGCGCCCAAAGCGAGCAACTGCTGGGGGGCTTGCTCGGCCTCTCGGACGAGGAGATCGCCGCGCTTAAGGACCAGGGCGTGGTGTAAGGGCTAGGTGAGGCCCACGATGTTGTGGCCGTCTTCAGGCCGATACTTGGAAATCCGGCGCCAACCCGCCGAAGCCCTTTGTGATGGGGCCCCGGCGCGCTGGCAGCGGCACTAGACGTTTCCTTGTGTCACTTCGGATAGAGGTGGCGGATTCGCTTACCGACCCAGAGCAGCAAGGGCTCTTGGCTGTAGCGTCCGCGCAGCATGGCATCGATGTTGTCCATCGGCACCGGGCCGCCGGTCCTGTCGAGCTTGACCTCGGCAGGCTCGCTCTTCAGTGTCACGGTCATGTCTTACCACCGTTGCTGTTTCAGACGTTGTGCGGCGCGCCCAGGGGCTCGCGCACCGAGGGCATATGGCTCCCAATGCCTGCCGGCACATGGCCCGCAAACGCAGGGCAGCGATGCGCGAACCAGAGGTCTTTCCATAAATGTTTGGAATTGTTTCACTAATCGCCGGCAATCTGGCCTTCGGTGGCAACTGTCAAGGCGTGGCTATGCAATCGATAAGGACCCAATCGCCCGTCAAAGCCTGGGCCCGGGCGGGCGCGATCGCGCTCTTAGCCGGGGGCCTCGCCTGCCTGGCGCCGGGCGCCGGACAGGCCAGGCCAGAGGCCCATTTCTACCATCCCCACCACGGCCACGAGAGCAACCACGTGGCGGGCAATCATCATCACCATCACCACCACGACGGCCACCACAAGCATCACCACCACCATTGGTCCGACCACTGGCATGACGACTATGAAAGCCCGTTTCATTACCACCATTGGGACGGCTTCTATGGCCTGCACACCCACTCCTGCCGCTACGAACGACGGGCCGGAAAATTCAGTCCCTTCTGCCAGAACCACCGGGGCCATTGGGACCGCTACCGCTTCTAGCCGTCTTGGAAAGGGCGCGAGGAGATTGGAAATTCATCCGACTATTGTCTGAAATTCGGTTGTTTTTCCGTTCTTCTAAGTAAATTATCCGATGAACTCCTGATACATACTCCTAAAATCTTTGTTGTTGGAACGACCCCATGCAAAGAGGTGATTCTGCGGATTCGGCGTAGTTTGGTGCAGTTATTCGCTCGGCGATTCCCGACACCATGATGCATGATGTCCCCCAATCGGGCTGACGTCATGGATCATGCTGTTGCTAGTTGCCGTAACCAGAAGGATAATTTTCCAATCAAACTTCAGGCCGGGCCAGTGCTATGATTTCCGTCCGTTGGTCCCAACTTGGAGCTCACCCCATGCGTCTTATCCTCGCGCTGGGCGGCTTGGCATTGCTGCTCGGCTGCTCGCAAGACACCATGACCGGCCCGGAGGGACCGCCGGAATACCGCGAGGGCTATGCCCATGGTTGCGAAAGCGCCTTGGCCCAGTCGGGAATCCCCAACACCACGCCCAAGCAGAACGAAGCGCGCTTCGCCGAAGACCCGCAGTATCGCCAAGGCTGGGACGACGGTTTCTCGGACTGCGCCGCTGAAGGCAGCAGCGCCTCCTGATCGCGCTTCAGCGCTCGCCCATCCTGAGCGCCCACTTCTCGCGCCGCGCCCGTCGGTTGCGCTCGACGATGCCGAGGGAAGCCTCGCCGGCCGGCGCCACCTCGGCGCGGGACTCGTCCGGGCGCGCCTCGCGCTCTGAAGCGCCGCTCGCCGAGCCCTCGCTGGGCCAGCATCCGGTGAAGTCGTCGTCCCAAATCTTCCTGGTCATCTCGAAATCCTTCCAGATGGTTCAGCAAGTATAGAGAGCCATGGTTAAGCTTTTTTTGCGTTTCCTACCCAATCGAACGCCTCACGCCGCCTTGCCGACCACTTTGGCAACCTTTGAGCCCATCTTCATGAGCGAGACCAAGGTCGCCTTTGGCAAACGAGCGACCTGATCGTACCAAGCCGAAAGAGTCTCCAGAAAGCCCAACATGCCGGCGATCTTGCGCTTGACCTCCTCCGGCGTCTCCTGGTCCTGGTCGGCCTCCAGCATGCATTGGCGCAGCATGGTCAGGGTCGGATCGATCTCGCGCCGTTTGCGCTGCTCGACGATGATCCGCAGCATGTCCCAGGTGTCTTGTTCGCTCTGGAAATAGTCGCGACGGTCGCCCATGACGTGGACTACGTGCACCAGGCCCCAGGCCTGCAGCTCCTTCAAGCTGGTGGAGACGTTGGAGCGCGCCATGGTCAGGCTCTCGGCGATCTCCTCTGCCGAAAGCGGCCTGGGCGAAAGATAGAGCAGGGCGTGGATTTGCGACACCGAACGGTTGACGCCCCAACGCGCGCCCATCTCGCCCCAATGCAGCACGTACTTTTCCATGATCGGCGTGAGTTGCATCGAGGCACCTTATCTTTAATTTCTGACCTTACAGAAATATCAGTCATTAGGTGGAAAATGTCAAGTCCGCGTCCGGCTCATCACGACTCGCCTTGCGCGCTTCGGCGGGCGGTGTCATAAGACGACTTTAATGAGCGCCGAGCCCGCAGCCCTTCAGCACATCGCCTTTCCCCACCGGGACCTGCTCGGAATCGAGGGTCTCGTGCGGCCCGAGATCGAGTTCTTGCTCGACTTGGCAGATGGCTATGTTGATCTCAACCGGCATGGCGATAAGAAGAGCGCGCTCTTGCGCGGGCGCACGGTGATCAATCTCTTCTTCGAGAACTCGACCCGCACCCGCACCTCGTTCGAGCTAGCCGGCAAGCGACTGGGCGCGGACGTCATCAACATGTCGGTCACCTGGTCGTCGATCAAAAAGGGCGAAACCCTGATCGATACGGCGATGACCCTGAACGCCATGCACCCGGACGTGCTGGTCGTGCGCCACCCTGATTCCGGCGCGGTCAAGCTGCTCTCGGAAAAGGTCAACTGCGCGGTCATCAACGGCGGCGACGGCAGCCACGAGCACCCGACCCAGGCGCTGCTAGACGCGCTCACCATCCGCCGGCGCCTGGGTGCGCTAGACGGCCTGACCGTGGCGATTTGCGGCGACATCCTGCACAGCCGGGTCGCCCGCTCGAACATTCACCTGCTGCTTACCATGGGCGCGCGCGTGCGCGTGATCGCGCCGCCGACCCTGCTGCCGGACCAAATCGAGCGGCTCGGCGTCGAAGCCTTCTTCGACATGCGCGCGGGTCTGGCGGACTGCGACATCGTCATGATGCTGCGCCTTCAGACCGAGCGCATGCAGGGCACCTTCGTGCCCTCGATTCGCGAGTACTTCCACTTTTTCGGCCTCGACCGGGACAAGCTGGCGGCGGCAAAGCCCAACGCCCTGGTCATGCACCCGGGCCCGATGAACCGGGGCGTCGAGATCGACAGCGAGCTGGCCGACGACCTGGACCGCTCGGTGATCCGCGAGCAGGTCGAGATGGGGGTCGCCGTGCGCATGGGCTGCCTGGACGCCCTGACCCGCCAGCTTCACCGCAACGAGCCGGAGCGTTCGCCGGCATGAGCGGCACCAACGGCAGCGGACGCACCGCCTACTTGGCTGCGCGCCTGCTCGACCCGGCGAGCGGCCTCGACCAGCGCGGCGACCTCTTGACCGAGGGCAACCGCATCCTCGATGTCGGCCCGGGCCTTTTCGCCGACGGCGTGCCCGAGGGCGTGACCACGGTCGACTGCGAAGGGCGGTGCCTGGCACCCGGCCTGATCGACATGCGCGTGCAGTTGCGCGAGCCCGGCGAGGAGCACAAGGAGACCATCGCGACCGCCAGCCGTGCGGCAGCGGCCGGTGGGGTCACCGCCATGGTTGCCTTGCCCAACACGGTGCCGGTCGTCGACGACGTCTCCGGCGTGGAATTCGTCGCCCGGCGCGCGCGCGAGGTCAAACAGGTCAAGGTCTACACTTACGGCGCGGTCACCCGCGGCTTGGAAGGCCGCGAAATGACCGAGCTGGGCTTGCTCGCCTCCTACGGCGCGCTCGGCTTCACCGACGGCATCAAGGCGGTCAAGGATGCCCAGGTCATGCGCCGGGCACTCGCCTATGCCCGGACCTTCGACCTGGTGATCCTCCAACACCCCGAGGAGCCGAGCTTGGCACAAGGCGCCATGAACGAGGGCGAACTGGCGACCCGCTTGGGCATCGACGGTATCCCGGCGAGCGCCGAGGTGATCATGCTGGAGCGCGACTTGCGCCTGGTCGAGCTGACCGGCGGGCGCTATCACGCGGCCCACCTATCGACGGCGGAGTCCCTTGAACAGATCCGCCGGGCCAAGGCACGCGGCCTGAGCGTGACCTGCGACACCGCGCCGCACTACTTCGCGCTCAATGAGAACGCGGTGGGCGACTATCGCACCTTCGCCAAGGTCTCGCCGCCCCTGCGCAGCGAGGCCGACCGCCAGGCGGTCACCGAGGCGCTCGCCGACGGCACGATCGACGTGATCGCGAGCGACCACAGCCCGCACGACCAGGACAGCAAACGCTTGCCCTTCGCCATGGCCGACTTCGGCATCGTCGGCTTGGAGACCTTGCTGCCGCTTAGCCTGGAGCCGGTTCATCGGGGCAGCCTCGGCCTGCTCGACATGCTGGCGCGGCTGACCATCAATCCGGCCAAGCTGCTCGGGCTCGCAGCCGGTCGGCTGGCCGCCGGCGCGCCGGCCGATCTGGTGCTCTTCGACCTTGAACGCTCCTGGCGCATCGATCCGGACCTATTCCACAGCAAATCCAAGAACTCGCCGTTCGACCACCACCCGACCCAAGGAAAGGTGCTGCGCACGGTGGTCGATGGCCGTACCATATTCGAGGCGGCCGCCTAGTTACCCGAAGTCCCGGCCGGCCTTGAAGGCGAACTGCGATGCCCGATCCGATCTCCTGGAGCTACTCCGGCCCCTACCTGGCCTTGGCGCTCGGCTTTGGCTACCTGCTGGGCTCCCTGCCGTTCGGGCTGATCCTGACCCGCCTTGCTGGCCTGGGCGACCTACGGTCCATCGGCTCGGGCAACATCGGCGCAACAAATGTCTTGAGAACGGGCCGCAAGAGCTTGGCTGCGCTCACGGTTTTACTGGACGGCGGCAAAGGCGCGGCGGCGGTGCTGCTGGCCGGGTTGTGGGGGCCCGACATGGCGCTGGCGGCCGGACTGGGGGCGCTTTTCGGCCATCTCTATCCGGTCTGGCTGCGCTTCAAGGGCGGCAAGGGCGTGGCGACCGCGCTTGGCATCTTGCTGGCGGTCGCCTGGCCGGTCGGCGTCGCCGCCTGCGCCACCTGGCTGCTCGTGGCCATTGCCTTCCGCTACAGCTCGGCCTCTTCGCTGTCGGCGCTGGCCGCGTCCGTGCCCTTCGCCTGGTGGCTGACCGGCGATCACCAAGTCGTCGAGCTCGCAGCGATCCTGGCGGCCTTCATCTGGGCCCGGCACATCCCCAACATCAAGCGGCTGCTCAAGGGCGAGGAATCGAAGATCGGCAGCACCGCAAAAGCACCCGAGCCGCCCTCTTCGGAAAAGGCTTGACGGCGCGCCGCCGGTCTACCCAGAGTCGCCGATGGCCGACCCTCCGCATCGCCAGATCCGGGCCGCCGAGCGCCTCGCCTGGCTGCGCCTGATCCGCAGCGACAACATCGGCCCAATCACCTTTCGCAATCTATTGGCGCACTTCGGCGAGGCCGAGGCCGCGCTCGAGGCGGTGCCCAGGATGGCCCAACGTGGCGGCCGCAGGAAGCCCCTCACTCTCTATCCCGAGGCCGCCGCCGAGCGCGAGCTGGCGGCGCTAGAGGCTCTGGGCGGGCGCGCCATCACACTGATCGAGCCGGACTACCCCGAGGCCTTGGCGGCGATTCCCGACCCGCCGCCGGTAATCATGACTCTCGGCAACGGCCACCTGCTGGCGCGCAAGGCCGTCGCCGTGGTCGGCGCGCGCAACGCTTCGGCGAACGGCCGGCGCCTGGCGCGCGATCTCGCCGCGGGGCTCGGCGGGGCCGGTTTCCTGGTTGCCTCGGGCCTGGCACGGGGCATCGACGCGGCGGCTCACAACGGCGCCCTAGAGAGCGGCACGGTGGCGGTCATGGCCGGCGGCGTGGACGTGGTCTACCCCCGAGAGAACCAAGAGCTCTACGAGCAGGTTGCCGCCCAAGGTCTGCTGGTCTCGGAGATCGCCATGGGCACGACACCCCAAGCCAGTCACTTCCCACGCCGCAATCGGCTGATCTCCGGCCTCTCGCTCGGCGTCGTGGTGGTCGAGGCGGCGCCGCGCTCAGGCTCGCTGATCACCGCGCGCCAAGCCGCCGAGCAGGGCCGCGAGGTCTTTGCCGTTCCAGGCTCGCCGCTCGACCCGCGCGCGCGGGGCTGCAACGGCCTCATCCGCCAAGGCGCGACCCTTGTCGAGTCGGCGGCCGACGTGGTCGACGCTTTAGCCGGCATGTTGCGGCCGTCGATAAGCGAACCGCCGGAGCGTGACTTCGCGCCTGCAAAGCCGCCGGAAACGCCGGAATCCGAGCTCGCGACGTGCCGCGCCACGCTCGAGGATCTGCTCAGCCCGACTCCGGTTCCGGTTGACGAACTGATTCGTCAGTGCCAATTGTCCCCCGCCGTCGTACGGACGGTGCTGCTCGAGCTGGAGCTGGCGGGGCGCATAGAACGCCACCCGGGCAACAGAGTCGCATCTGTCGCCTAGGCTCGACGAGCGGGACATGTTTTGAGAAGGGCGCGTTAGGGACCCCATGACCTCCACAGTCGTCGTCGTCGAATCGCCGGCCAAGGCCAAGACAATCAACAAGTACCTGGGTAAGGACTACGAGGTCCTGGCGAGCTACGGCCATGTCCGTGACCTGCCGGCCAAGGATGGCTCGGTGCTGCCCGACGAGGGCTTCGCTATGACCTGGTCGGTCGACTCTCGGGCGGAAAAGCGCCTCAAGGAGATCACCCAGGCGGTCAAGCGCGCCGGCCGGCTATATCTGGCCACCGACCCGGACCGGGAGGGCGAGGCGATCTCCTGGCACATCGCCGAGGAGCTCAAGCGGCGCAAGGTCCTGGACGGCATCGATGTCAAGCGCGTGGTGTTCAACGAAGTCACCAAGTCGGCCGTGGTCGAGGCCTTCAAGCACCCACGCGAACTCAACAGCGAGCTGATCGACGCTTACTTGGCCAGGCGCGCGCTCGACTACCTGGTCGGCTTCACCCTCTCGCCGGTGCTCTGGCGCAAGCTCCCGGGGAGCCGCTCGGCCGGCCGAGTGCAGTCCGTCGCCCTGCGCCTGATCTGCGAGCGCGAAGCCGAGATCGAGGTCTTCCGGCCGCAGGAATACTGGACCATTGACGTCACCCTCAAGACCGTACCGGGCTCCTTCTTCGAGGCGCGGCTGACCAGCTTGGCCGGCAAGAAGCTCGAGCGCTTCGATCTGTCCGACCAGGCCTCGGCCGAGCGCGCCAAGGCCCTTCTGGAGGGCGCCCGGAGCTTTCACGTCGGCAAGATCGAGCGCAAGGACGTCCAGCGCAATCCCTTCCCGCCATTCACCACCTCGACCCTGCAGCAGGAGTCCTCGCGCAAGCTGCGCCTGGGCACGAGCCGCACCATGCGCCTCGCTCAGCAGCTCTACGAGGGTGTCGACATCCAGGGCGAGACGGTCGGCCTGATCACCTACATGCGGACCGACGGCGTCCAGATTTCCCAGGAGGCGATCGGCGCCGCGCGCCAGACCATCGCCGACAACTTCGGCGACGCCTACCTGCCGAACAGCCCGCGGATCTACAAGTCCAAGGCCAAGAACGCCCAGGAAGCCCATGAGGCGATCCGCCCGACCGACCTGAGCCGCCGGCCGGCCGATCTGCGCGGCATGCTCGAGCCCGACGCCTGGAAGCTCTACGAGCTGATCTGGAAACGCACTCTGGCAAGCCAGATGGCGAGCGCGAAGCTCGAGCAAGTCGGCGTCGATATCGCCGTCGACCAAGGCGCGGCCGTTTTGCGGGCGACCGGTTCGGTGCTGACCTTCGACGGCTTCTTGCGGCTCTACCGGGAGGACCGGGACGAGCCCGGCGATAGCGACGACGACGAGCGCCGCCTGCCCAAGCTCGCCGAGGGCGAGGCCCTGGGGCGCGAGGCGGTCAAGGCCGATCAACACTTCACCCAGCCACCGCCGCGCTACTCCGAGGCCAGCCTGGTCAAAAAGCTGGAGGAGCTCGGCATCGGCCGGCCCTCGACCTACGCCTCGATCATCCAGGTGCTCCAGGACCGGGACTACGTGCGCCTGGAAAAGCGCCGCTTCCTGCCGGAAGACCGGGGCCGCCTGGTCACCGCCTTCCTGACCAGCTTCTTTGAGCGCTACGTGCAGTATGGCTTCACCGCCGACCTGGAGACCCAGCTCGACGAGATCTCCGGCGGCCGGGCCCAGTGGCAGGCCGTGCTGCAGCAGTTCTGGGACGCCTTCCACGCCTCGGTCGACGAAACCAAGGACCTGCGCATCGCCAAGGTGATCGACGCACTCGACGAAGATCTTGGCCCCCATTTCTTCCCGGTCGACCCGGAGAAGCCCGAGGTCGACCCACGGCTTTGCCCGAGCTGCGGAAAGGGACGCCTGGGTCTACGCATCGCCAAAAGCGGCGGCTTCATCGGCTGCTCGTGCTATCCCGAGTGCCGTTACACGCGCCCGCTCGCCGTGCCGGTACCGGGCGCCGAGGACGCCAAGCTCAACGGCGCCGAGCCGAAAGTCCTGGGCGACGATCCGGAAAGCGGCCTGGCGGTGACCCTGCGGAACGGTCCCTTCGGGCCCTATATCCAGCTGGGCGAGCCGGTCGAGGGCAGCAAGCCCAAGCGGGTCTCACTCCCGAAAGGCCTGGCGCCCGACGAGGTCGTGCTCGACCGCGCCCTGGCACTGCTCGCCCTGCCCCGGGAGGTCGGCGTGCATCCGGAAAGCGGCGAGACCATCAGCGCCGGAATCGGCCGCTACGGACCCTACCTCAAGCATGGCAAGGTCTTCTGCTCCTTGAAGGAGGACGATGTGCTGACCGTCGGCCTCAACCGGGCGGTCACCCTCTTGGCCGAGGCGCCCCGGCGCGGCGCAGCGGCGCCCGGCAAGCCGGTCGGCGAGCATCCCGAGGACGGCGGGCCAATCACCCTCCACAACGGGCGCTACGGCCCTTACGTGAAGCACGGCAAGATTCTGGCGTCCCTGCCAAAGAGCCTGTCGCCGGACGAGCTCGACCTGGCCCAGGCGGTCGAGCTGATCGCCAAACAGGCGGAAAAGAAGAAAGCCAAGAAGCCGGCGAAGAAGGCCGCAACCAAAAAGAAAGCGGCAACCAAGAAAAAGGCTACGGCCAAGAAGACCAAGAAGGCCGTGACCAAAAAGGCGCCGGCCAAGAAGGCCGCGCCGGCCGAATAGCGTGGCTGCGGCTCGAACCAAAGCGGCCTTTCCCAGCAAGGAGGCGATCCTCGCATTCATCGAGGAGAGCGCGACGCCGGTCACCCGCAAGGAGCTGGTGCGCGCCTTCGGCCTGCGCGGCAGCGACCGGGCTGAGCTCAGGGCGGTCATCACCGAGCTCGAGG
Organism: Pseudomonadota bacterium; assembly: GCA_039029395.1. Taxonomy (GTDB): domain Bacteria; phylum Pseudomonadota; class Alphaproteobacteria; order Kiloniellales; family JAKSDN01; genus JBCCGG01. Next base: position 48,300 of record JBCCGG010000007.1, read on the forward strand.
AGGCCGGCCAGCTGGCGCCGACGGGCCGCCGACGCTATGCCGCGGCCGGCACCCTGCCGCCTGTCACCGTGGTCCAGGTCACCGGGCTCGATCCGGATGGCGAGCTCCTGGCGCGCCCGCTGCAGTGGCCCGCGGACAAGGCCCCGCCGGTCATCTACATGGCGCCCGAGCGGCGCGGCCGACCGGCCCTGGCCGAGGGCGACCGAGTCTTAGCCCGCCTCAAGAAGGTCGATGACGAGGTCTACGAGGGCCGCATCATGCGGGTCCTGGGCGCGGTGCCCAAGAGCGTCCTGGGGATCTACGAGATCGGCGAGCGGGGCGGCCGACTGCGACCGACCGATAAGCGCGCCAAGCAGGACTATGTGGTGCGCCCGGGGGAGGCCGGCGGCGCCCAGGCCGGCGAACTGGTGCTGGCCGAGGTCAAGCCCCGACACGGCCGCCTTGGCCTGCGCGAGGCGACCGTGGTCGAGCGCCTGGGCGCCCAGGGCGATCAGCGCGCGCTCAGCCTGATCGCAATTCATGAGCACGGTCTGCCCCACGTCTTCTCCGACGAAGCCGTGGCCGAGGCCGAGGCCGCCGGGCCGGCCGATCTGGCGGGGCGCGAGGATCTGCGCGAGCTGGCCTTGGTGACCATCGACGGTGCCGACGCCCGGGATTTCGACGACGCGGTCTGGGCCGAGCCCGACCCGGAGGTTCCGGGCGGATGGCACATTCTTGTGGCGATCGCCGACGTCGCCCACTACGTGCGCCCGGCCAGCGTCCTCGACCGGGCGGCCCGGGAGCGCGGCAACTCGGTCTATTTCCCGGATCGGGTCGTGCCCATGCTGCCCGAGGCGCTGTCAAACGGCTGGTGCTCCCTGGTGCCCGACCAGGAGCGGCCCTGTTTGGCCGCCCATATCTGGCTCGATCCTGAGGGAAAGATCACCAAGCATAGCTTCCTGCGCGGCCTCATGCGCTCGCGTGCCCGTCTCACCTACGAGCAAGTCGAGGCCGCCCACCAAGGCGACCCGGACGAGCAGACCGGGCCGCTGATGGCGCCGGTGATCCAACCGCTCTATGGCGCCTTCCGCGCCCTATTGGCGGCCCGGGCGAACCGCGGCACCCTGGAGCTTGATCTGCCCGAACGCCAGATCAAGCTCGATCAACTGGGCAAGGTGATCGACATCGCGCCACGGCAGCGCCTCGACAGCCACCGCCTGATCGAAGAGTTCATGATAGCCGCCAACGTGGCTGCTGCCGAGACCTTGGAGCGCCTGCGCCAGCCCTGCATGTACCGAGTCCACGACCAGCCCGACCCGCAAAAGGTGGAGGCCTTGCGCGAAAGCCTGCGGAGCCTCGATTACCGCCTCGCCAAGGGCCAGCCGGTGCGTGGTGAAACATTCAACCGAATTCTGAAGAAATTTAAGTCAAGCGACTATTATGAAATGATAAATGATATCATTCTGCGCACTCAGAGCCAAGCCGTCTACAGCCCCAAGAACATCGGCCACTTCGGCCTCGCCTTGACCAAGTATGCCCATTTCACCTCGCCGATACGGCGCTATTCCGACCTCTTGGTGCACCGGGCCCTGATCACCGGCCATGGCTGGGGCGGAGACGGCCTGCCGGACGGTGCGGGAGACGGCTTTGCCGAGACAGCCCAGCACATCTCCGAGACCGAGCGGCGGGCCCAGATTGCCGAGCGCGACACACTGGACCGCTTCACCGCGGCCTTCTTGAGCGAAGCGGTCGGGCGCATCTTGACCGGCCGGGTTCGCGGTGTGACCCGCTTTGGCCTCTTCGTCGAGCTTGACGAGACCGGAGGCGACGCGCTGGTGCCCATGCGCAGTCTGCCGGACGATCGCTATGACCACGACGAGCGCCGGCACTGTCTGATCGGGCGCCGCTGGGGGCGGATCTACCGGCTTGGCGAGCGGGTCGCGGGCCGCCTTACCGAGGCCGATCCGGTGACTGGCGGCCTGCTGCTCAGCCTGGTGGAAAAGGGCAATTCGGACGGAAACGGACCAAACGAGGAGCCCGAGCCGGCCGAGGGGTGGGATCCCTTGGAAGAAACTATCCCCTATCGGAACAGGAAGCCTAGGCGAAAGGGTCGGCGCTGAGGTCCGGCCCGGCTTTCCTGAAGCCCCGGCAAAAGCTTGGGCACCAGGGTTAACGGCGCCCGGTCAAGCGCCCGGGCATGGGAACGCCGAGCCGCCGAAGCGTCCCATTTCCGCGAGGTCGCTCAAGTTCCTACTAGTAAGTTTCGATAAATGCTGGATATATTGGTGGCGGGGAGGCTCCGATAGGCGGCGGGCTGGTGTCTGGGATCGATATGGCTACACATTTCATCAAAACGAGCGCAACGCGCGGATCGGCGCGACAGAAGCCGCGTCGCGGCATGCAGACCCTAGCCCTGGCCGTGGTCTTCCTGGCCGGCGCCTGCGCGACCCAGGACACAAAATACGCCCTCGAGTACGATCCAGGCCGGGCCAGCGAGATCTTCACCATCGGCTACCAGGACGTCAGCGATATCTACATCGAAAACCTGCGAATCTCCCAGATGGCCCTGGCCAGCCTGGACGGTCTTTCCTCGATCGATCCAGGCATCGACGTGGCGGTCGAGGAGGATCACTTCTCCCTGCAGCTCGACGGCAAGGAAACGGCGCGCTTTAGTCGGCCGGGGGACGGCGACGTGGAAGCTTGGGGCCACCTGACGGCGACCGCAATCGAGACCGGGCGCAGCCAGTCCCAACTGCTCAGCACGGCAGAAGCGGAAGCGGTTTACAAGGCGACCTTCGGCGGCCTGATCAGCGAGCTGGACGACTACTCGCGCTATGCCGGACGGGACCAGGCCCGTGAGAACCGGGCCAGCCGAGACGGCTTCGGTGGAATCGGCGTGCGCATCCGCATGGTCGACGAGGGAGTCAAGGTGCTCTCGGTCATGGAAAACACTCCCGCCGAGATCGCCGGCCTGATGGATCAGGACCTGATCGTCGCGATCGACGGCCAGTCGGCTGCCGGAATTTCCCAACAAGAGGCCGTGCGCCGCCTGCGCGGTCCCATCCGCTCCAAGGTCAGGCTGACCGTGGCGCGCGAGTCGGCCGGAGACGATGTGCTGATCTCCGTGGTGCGTGCCCACATCGTGCCCCAGACCATCAAGTACACCCGCGAGGGCAATGTCGCCTACATCCGGATCGCCGGTTTCAACCAAGACACCTCGCGCACGCTGCGCAAGAAGATCCTGATCGCCGAGCAGGAGATCGGGTCCGATTTGAGGGGCTTCGTCCTCGATCTGCGCGGTAATCCGGGCGGCCTGCTCGACCAGTCGGTCGAGGTCTCGGACCTCTTCATCCGTCGCGGTCGGATCGTTTCGACCCACGGCCGTCATCCGGACAGCCACCAGTTCTTCGAGGCCGAGAGCGACGACCTGGCCAACGGACTGCCGATCGTGGTGCTGGTTAACGGCGGCTCGGCCTCCGCCTCGGAGATCGTCGCCGCCGCGCTTCAGGACGCCGGCCGCGCCGTCTTGGTCGGCAGCAACTCCTACGGCAAAGGCACTGTGCAGACCGTGCTGCGCCTGCCCAACGAGGGCGAGCTGACCCTGACATGGGCGCGCTTTCATGCCCCTTCGGGCTATGCCCTGCAGAAGCGCGGCGTTCTGCCCCACGTCTGCACCAGCGGCGAGAATCAGAACGTAGACCAGCTAATCGGCAAGATCAGGACCGGCCACGCGCTGATCGACTGGTCCCTGCGCAGCAAGGACGTAACCAACGCCGGAGACGATACGGTCGCCGCCCTGCGCGCCCAGTGTCCGCTGACCGAGAGCGATCAGGAGATCGATCTGCAGGTCGCCCTGCGCATTCTGCGCGACGAAGCGCTTTACACCCAGGTGGTGCGCAGCGCGCCGGCGACCGCCCTGCGCTCGGCAACTTCGGCCAACTAGGAGACCCGTGGCAAAGCTTGCGGTGAGGCCCCACGACGCGGCGGGCCTGATCGTTGTGCGCCCGGGCGCGCGGGGCCTTGAGGTGCTGCTCGGCAAGCGCCACCCGAAATCCCGTTTCATGCCCAGTGTCTACGTCTTTCCCGGCGGCCGGGTGTCGGCCGTCGACCGGCGCGCCTCGGGCTTTGACGAAGACTTCGCCGCGCCGCCCGAGGGCCTCGACCAGGCGACCCGGCGTGCCCACCGCACCCTGGCCCGCACCGCTATACGGGAAACCTTTGAGGAAACCGGCATGGTGATCGGCGCACCGGCCGAGGATCGGTCAGCACCGCCGGAGGGCGGCGGCGAGCCTGTCTGGCGGGCCTACCGGACCGCCGGCGTGCGCCCGCCTTTTGGCGGCCTTCGACTGGTCGCGCGGGCGATCACGCCGAGCTACTCGCCGATCCGATTCCACACCCGCTTCTTCCGGCTCGACTGCGGTCTGGCGACCACCGCTGCGGCGGGCGACGGCGAACTGGTTGACGTTCACTGGGCGCCGATCGACAGGCTGGCCGAGCTGCCCATGTCGTCGGTCACCCATCTGGTGCTCGAGGAAGCCTTGGCCCACTCGCCCGGCCGTCCGGCGGCGCGTTTCGCCTGGGCCAGCGCCGGCGACCGGCCCCTGTTCCGCCGCGCGCCCCTGCCCGATTCCAAGTCTTGACTTAGGCGCGCGTCCGGCTATGGTCCGGACCCCAAGATCACGCACGCGCTCGATGAGGACACCGCCATGGCTAAACCGACGACCCAGCAGATCAAGTTGGTGAGCTCGGCCGGAACCGGCTATTTCTACGTCGCCAAGAAGAACTCCAGGACCCAGACCGACAAGCTGAGTTTCCGCAAGTACGACCCGGTCGCGCGCAAGCACGTGGAGTTCAAAGAATCCAAGATGAAGTGACCCGGTCCGTCACGACGGACCCGGCACGGCAAAAGGCCGCCCTTTGGGCGGCCTGATTTGCGTTGGGCGCACACAAAAGTCCGTGAATTCAGCCGCTCGCCGCCTGAGGCATCTGTGACGGGCCATCGAGGCCGTTGGCACGCACCTGGTTGCGCCCCCCGGCCTTGGCCTCATAAAGCAGCTTGTCGGCTCGCTCCAGCAGCTGGCTTGCCTCCTCGGAGGGGTCGATGGTGGTCGCGACGCCGATCGAGATCGTGACCGCGATGGGCTCCGTCCCGCAGGGCACCACAATCGGAGTCGCCGCGACGCATTTGCACAGACGCTCGGCCACTCGAATGGCGGCCTCCTCGCCGGTGTCGGGCATGATCACGACGAACTCCTCGCCGCCATAGCGCGCCACCAGGTCGAAGTCGCGCACGTTGTTGGTCACGCGGATCGCCAATTCCTTGAGCACCTCGTCGCCGGCGCCGTGGCCGTAGGTGTCGTTGATCTGCTTGAAGTGATCGATGTCGAACAGCATGACCGAGACCGGCTTGGAGGTCTCGGCGATATCCATGATTTTCCGGTCGAGATGTGCGTTCATATACCGACGGTTATAAACGCCAGTTAAAGTATCGGTGTAGGCAAGCGAGACACTGCTCTCGAGCATCGAGCGGAGCTTGTCGTGATAGCGCCGGCGACGGATCTGGGTCCGCGAGCGGGCCGATAGCTCGTTGCGGTCGATCGGCTTGACCAGGTAATCGGTGACCCCCAGGTCGAGCCCCTTGGCCAGCTTGGGCAGGTCGATATCGTCGAGGATCAACAGGATCGGCACCTGGCGGGTTTGCTCCTGGGAGCGCAGCTGGGAGCACAAGCGCAGGCCGTCCTCGCCATCCAGGTCCAGGTTGACGATGATCAGGTCGTAGTCCGCGCCGCGGCCAATCTTGAGCGCATCGGACGCCTGGCATGCGAGATCCACCTCGTGGCCCGCTTCGGTCAGGCCGGCGGTCAGCTTGTCGGCGTTGAACTCGTTGCACTCGACCAGCAGGATGTGGCCGCTCTCGCCGAGCGCCTCGTCGCTCAGCGCGTCGTCCTCCAGCAGGTCCTCCTTGCCGGAGGTCGCCTGGCGCAAGCGCAGCTCGTCCATGGTCATCTTGAGTCGGATGAGGGAACGCACACGGGCGAAGAGTGCGACGTCATTGACCGGCTTTGAAAGAAAGTCGTCGGCGCCGGCCTCCAGGCCGCGCACCCGGTCGGCCACATCCGAAAGCGCGGTTACCATGACCACAGGGATGTGGCGCGTCTTGGCGTCGCTCTTCAGGCGCTTGCAGACCTCGAAGCCGTCCATTCCGGGCATCATGACGTCGAGCAGGATGAGATCGGGGATCTCCTCCATCGCGGCGGAAAGCGCGCTCTGGCCGTCCATCGCGGTCAGCACCTCGAAGTACTCGGCCGACAGCTTAGCCTCGAGCAGCTTTACGTTCGGAAGGACGTCATCGACGACTAGGATGCGTGCGGTCATTGGCCCCGGATCCGGTGGCTCCCGGATTCAGTTGAGGAAACGCTCTACGGTCTGCAGGAAGTTTGCCACAGAGATCGGCTTTGCGATATAGGCCTCGCAGCCACCCTGGCGAATCTTCTCTTCGTCGCCCTTCATCGCGAAAGCGGTCACGGCGACGACCGGTATGGCTTTCAGCTCGTCGTCTTCCTTGAGCCACTTTGTGACTTCAAGGCCGGAGACCTCGGGCAGTTGAATATCCATCAGGATCAAGTCGGGGCGGTGCTTCTTAGCGAGACGCAGGGCCTCCATGCCGTCCTTGGTCTGGAGGATGTTGTAGCCGTGAGCTTCGAGCAGGTCATGAAACAGCTTCATGTTGAGGTCGTTGTCCTCAACCACCATGACCGTCTTGGCCGATCCATTCATCATGCCCCGCGGCTTGGCAGTCTCAACGTGGCTCATATCGGTCATCAAATGACCCTTTCACAATGCACATCCATCCAGACTCTCATCGGCGCTTTTTTCGTTTTGGCCGGGTGTGTTTTGGCCTTTGAGCACCTAAGCGCTCCGCGCCTTTCGGGACCTTGACGCTAGGCATGCAAAGTTAAGATTTAGTTAGCTTTTACCAGAAATCAGGGCCACCATTCAGGGGCTCAATCGGGGCAAAAGGATAGAGCAAAAATGCGCATCGGAATCGACCTTGGCGGGACCAAGACGGAGGCCGTTGCGCTGGGCAATCGAGGGCAAATTTTGGAGCGCCGGCGCCGCCCCAGCCCACAAGGCGACTACCAGGCGACGCTCGAGACAATTCGCGACTTGGTAGTCGGACTGGAGCGGGACCTAAAGCGCCGCGGCACGGTCGGAGTGGGCATTCCCGGCGCAATCTCGCCGGCCAGCGGAATGGTCAAGAACGCCAACTCTACCTGGCTAATCGGCCAACCGCTGACCGAGGACATCTCGGAGGTCTTGGAGCGCCCGGTGCGCATCGAGAACGATGCCAATTGCTTTGCCCTCTCCGAAGCCTCCGACGGCGCCGGCGCGGACGCTCAATGCGTTTTTGGCGTGATCCTGGGCACCGGGGTCGGTGGCGGCCTGGTGATCGAGGGCAAGGTGCTGGTCGGCATCAATGCGATCGCTGGCGAATGGGGCCACACGCCCTTGCCCTGGCCCCTGGACGAGGAGCGCCCGGGCCCGACCTGCTATTGCGGCCGCCAAGGCTGCCTGGAGACTTTCCTGTCGGGCCCGGGGCTGGCCCGCGATCATCTCGCGATCAGCGGCGAGCCCCTGGCGCCGGCAGAGTTGGTCGCGCGGGCGGCGGCCAGCGACAGTGCCGCTGAGGCGACCCTGGTCCGCTACGAGGGACGCCTGGCCCGGGCGCTTGCCTGCGTCATCAACCTGGTCGACCCTGACGTCGTTGTGCTCGGCGGCGGCCTGTCCAACATGGCCCGGCTCTATGACCGTGTCCCCGGCCTGCTGCCGCCCTACGTCTTCTCCGACCAGGTGGCAACGCGGATCGTACCGCCCATGTACGGCGATTCCAGCGGCGTGCGCGGCGCCGCCTGGCTTTGGCCGCCCGAGGCCGTGCCGCCATGACCACGCTGTGCCGCGATTGCCTGGCGCTCATGGATCATCCGCCCGACCAGGGCCGCTGCCCCAAATGCGGCGAGCGGCGCCTGGTCAGCCACGCGGAGCTCGGCCAGCTCTCCATCGCCCACATCGACTGCGACGCCTTCTACGCCAACGTGGAAAAGCGCGACAATCCGGAGCTGCGCGACCGGCCGGTCCTGGTCGGCGGCGGACGGCGCGGCGTGGTCTCCGCCGCTTGCTACGTCGCCCGGCTCTATGGCGTGCACTCCGCCATGCCCATGTTCAAGGCGCTCAAGGCCTGCCCGGAGGCGGTGGTGATCCGGCCCGATATGGCAAAGTATCAGCGCATCGGCCGGGCGATCCGCGACATGATGCGCTCGCTCACACCCCTGGTGGAGCCGCTCTCGATCGACGAGGCATTCCTGGATCTGACCGGAACCGAGGCCCTGCACAAGGGCCCACCGGCCATGAGCCTGGCGCGTCTGGCGTTGGATATCGAGCAGGCAAACGGCCTGACCGTCTCGATCGGCCTGAGCTACAACAAGTTTCTTGCAAAGGTGGCCTCGGACCTGGACAAGCCGCGCGGCCTGGCGGTGATTGGCCGGGCCGAGGCAGAGGGCTTTCTCGCCGAGCAGCCGGTCAAGCTGATCTGGGGCGTCGGAAAAGCCCTGCAGCGCACCCTGGCACGTGACGGTATCCTCAAGATCGGCGACCTGCGCGCCTTCGAGGAAGCCGAGCTGACCCTGCGCTATGGCGCCATGGGCCGCCGCCTGCACAATTTCAGCCGCGGCCAAGACAGCCGCCGGGTCGATCCGGAGGCACCGACCAAGAGCATCTCCAGCGAGACCACCTTCAACGAAGACCTATCGGCCCCCTCCAGCCTGTCGAACACGCTTTGGCCGCTCTGCGAGACCGTGGCCCGACGCCTGAAAAAGGCCGATTTAGCGGGCCACACGGTGACCCTCAAGCTGAAGACCGCGGACTTCCGAATCCTGACCCGAAGCAGGCGCCTGGGCGATCCGACCCAGCTTGCCGAGGAGCTCTACCGCACCGCCAATGCGCTGTTGGAGCGCGAGGCGGACGGCCGGCGGTTCCGCCTCATTGGAGTCGGCGCAAGCGACCTGGTCGACGGCGCCCAGGCCGATCCCCCAGACCTGCTCGAGCCGGAACGCGAGCGCAGGGCCAAGGTAGAGGAAGTAATCGATCAGGTGCGCGAGAAGCTCGGCCGGGACGCGATTATGAAGGGCCGCAGCCTAGCCCGAGACAAAGTGCCCTCTAGCACTCCGCCGGAGGCAAAGCCACCAGGCTCTCCAACTCGCCGCTGATCGCGAAGTCCGCGTAGTCGAATTCGAGCTCGTCGACGATGCCGTTGGCGTAGAGCCGCTGGCCCTGCTCGTAGTCCGGCTCGGCGGCCTGGGTGGTGGGCGCGAAGTAGGCCAGGCGCATGCGCCAGGACGGCATCTCGGTCAAAAGCTCTGACTCCAGGGGCGGCGCGGCCTCGGCTGGCAGCGCCTTGAGCACCGCAGCGTTGATCCCGAAAAGACCGTCCGCGCTCGCGCCGTCGAACACCTCGCGCCACACCAGCAGCTCGTCCTGGCTCGCCGCGCGCATCAGCTCGAGCCCGTGCATGACTGGGAAGAGCGCACCGGGCGGCAGGCTCTCCTCGCGGCTCTCGGGCAGTGAGTAGGTTACGATGCCACCTTCGCCGAGCGCCTTAAGCGTGGCCTTGCCGCGCACCTCCTCCTGGCTTCCATTCATGTGCAAGCGCTTGGTGTAGAAGCGATAATTCAGGCCATCCTTGGATTCCCAGGCACGGAATGTCCAGCCGGTCGTGAGTTCGAAGCCTTCGGCGTTGACCACCACCAGGCGGGTGCGCTGCTCTACCGTCCAGCCGTCGCAGGCATCGGCCAGTTCGAACTCTATCTGGCCGGAGGCGTGGCTGATGCTGCGATCGGCGTGCAGCTTGCCGAGGCTGAGCTTATAGACCGCCAAATGCGGCGCGATACTGGGCGCGACGGGCGCCGCAAGCGACCCTCCCACAAGCGCAGACAGCCCGGCCAAGGCCAGGCCGACGATGGGGAGTGTCCGACGAAATGAAAGCAATTCAGCCATCCTTAGGTGGTGGGAGCAGGGCCACGGCACGGCCCGTCGGCATCTTGTAACAGAGCACGCCGGCCGATCCTACCGCCTTCGCAGGCGATCCTCGGCCATGGCGCAGCGGACAATCTCGGCCTAGACTTGGCGCCGCCATGAAGTTCCCCCGCGTCGTTCGCCTCGACAGCTCCGATGTCCAGGTCTTCCGACAGGCCGCGGCGCCCGGCGAGTGGGCCGTGGCCGGTACCTTCGCCTATGTGGATCTGGATCCGACTGCGCTTGCGGCCAAGGACAAACTGGCCTTCCACAGCGCCTGGCTTGGCACCGAGAGCTTCGGCCAGGCCTCCCTGGTCGAGGTTGCCGAGATCACCGAGGCGGATTTCTTTGCCGTGGTGGAGCATCTGGCCCGGCATTTCGTCGAGCGCTACGGCGCACCCGATTTGGCGGGCGCCCTGCCGGTCGCACGCGAAGAGGCCGATCTGGCAGCCGGGCTCTGCTCCCACAAGATTCACACCTTGATGGCGATCGAGCGGGACTGGTCCGAGGACGGCATTCACGAGCGGGTGCGTGTGATCAAGCCGGGCCGGGCAACGGACCACGCACGAATCTGGGAGATCCAACCTGACGACGAAGGCGCTTAGAAGGGGTCGGACGCGGCGCCCTGCTTGGCACCGGCGCCGTTGGTCTTGGCGCCCGCCGAGCGCTCGGCCAGAATGCGCGAGTAGGCGTCGTTGATCCGCGCCATACGGGTGTTGGCCAGGTCGACGAAATCGCCGCTCAGGCCCATGGCCTGGAGGCGGTCCGGGTGGTTGTCGGCGCAGAGCTTGCGGTAGGCGTCCTTGAGCTCGTCGGCGGGGATTGTCGGCATAACCCCGAGGATTTCGTAGGGATCGTCCGATTCGTCCAGCTCGACGCGCTGATCGAGCTGGGTAACTTGGTAGATGTAGGACTTGCTCAAGTTGCTGATCACGCCGCCTGAGGTCTGCAGCGGAAGGAACTGGCGCTGATCGTTCAACAGGTCGGATAGGCGCTGTTGTGCATGGACGAACAAGGCCCCCATCAGCTTGGTGCCGTCGTTGAGCTTGACCTCAACTTCGATCTTGCGCTTTTGGACCTTGTCTTGTTCGTCGAACATGGCGGCGTGGCTCCTGGCCCCCGGACTCTGGTTGTTAAAAGGGCCTTAAAAATTATCGCGGGCAGCCCTCCAGAGGTCCGACATTAATCATAATCCCATAACAAAGGGTCAACGCCAGGCGGCCTAGGTTAACTCAGGTTTGTCGGATTCAATCCACGCGGTGTCGCTAATGGTTTGGCGGGCTCAAGAACGATCGGCAAAGGTGCGCCCGCAATTCACGGCAGGGACAAGCTCGGCAATAGAACGAGGGGGAATTGCCGGGCCCCGGGTGGTGGCGGCCAAGTCCGCCACCGGCCGCGGTTCCCGATCTCGCTCCCACTCCCACATAGCTGGCTTGGGGAAATCTTTCCGATCTCGCGCCCATCCCCGCCAAGATGGACCAGCCGGCTCGCTGGCGCGGCGCATCAAGACAGGCTAACATCTCACATCTGGATAGGATTATCGGGGGTCGGCCATGGCCGAGACCATGACCTTGATCGCGGGGCGGACCAGCAAGCAGGGCACGACGCTCAATGCCGGCAAGCTGAAGGACGACTACCGCGAGGTCACCTCGAGCGGCGAGATGAACCAGGACGACATGGCGCGCCTGGGTTTAAAGGATGGCGACCTGGTGCGCCTCAGCACCGGGGCCGGCGACACTGTGATCCGCTGCAGCGGGCGCAAGCCCGAGGATCTGCCGGCCGGGCTCATCTTCCTGCCCTATGGGCCGCCATCGAGCCAGCTGATGACCGGCGACACCGCTTTGAGCGGCATGCCGCTGTCCAAAAACATCGAGGTCCAGGTCGAGCCGCTCGGCGCGCCCGAGGCCGAGGGCTGAAGCGGAGAGAGGCCATGGGCGAGGAGAACCTGCATGTCGTCGAGAACGCCACCTGCACCTTTTGCGGCTGCGTGTGCGACGACCAGATCCTGACCGTCGACCGGGACGCCAAGCGCATCACCAAGGTCAAAAACACCTGTGCCCTGGGCCGTGCCTGGTTTACCGAGCACGCCCACGAGGAGCGCCCGGTGGCGCTCATCGACGGCAAGGAGGCGAGCTTGGAGGACGCGGTCGAGACGGCGGCGCAGATCCTCGCCGAAGCGCGTTATCCGATCACCTACGGGCTTAGCGACACGACCTGCGAGGCACAGCGCCACGCGATCGCGATCTCGGACGTCATAGGCGGCACGATCGACACCACCACGTCGGTCTGCCACGGCCCCTCGGGTATCGCCTTCGAAGGTGTCGGCGAGAGCACCTGCACCCTTGGCGAGATCAAGAACCGGGCTGACCTGGTGATCTTCTGGGGCGGCAACCCGGCCGAGTCCCACCCACGCCTGTTCGCCCGCTACGCCATCATGCCCAAGGGCATGTTCACCCCCAACGGCCGAAAGGACCGCACCGTGGTGCTGGTCGACGTGCGCAAGACCAAGAGCGCGCCGGTCGCCGATATCTTTCTGCAGGTCAAACCGGGCCGGGACTTCGAGCTGCTGTGGGCCCTGCGCGCCTTGGTGCGCGGTGGCCGCATTTCAGGTGATATCGAAGAAATCACCGGTATTCCACTGGAAACGCTTAAAGATCTGGCAGAACGTATGAAGAATTGCCGCTACGGGGTGTTGCTCTTCGGCATGGGGCTCACCATGACCCGGGGGCGTCATTTCAACTCCGGCGCCCTGCTCGCCCTGGCCAGCGATCTGAATGATTTCACGCACTTCGTCGCCAAGCCGGTGCGCGGCCACGGCAATGTCACCGGCGCCGACAACGTGGTCTCCTGGCAGACCGGCTTTCCCTTCGGAGTCAATTTCAGCCGCGGCTATCCGCGCTTCAATCCGGGCGAGTTCACCACGGTCGACGTGCTCAGCCGGGGCGAGGCCGATGCCGCCATGATCGTCGCCAGCGACCCCGCCTCCAACTTCCCGGGCCCGGCGATCGAACATCTCAAGAAAATCCCGGTGATCGTGCTCGACCCCAAGGAGACCATGACATCACGCCTCGCCAAGGTCGCTTTCACCACCGCGACCTACGGCATCTCCGTACCTGGCACGGTCTACCGCATGGACGATGTGCCGATCCCCTTGAGGACGGCCTTCGACTCGCCCTACCCAAGCGATCAGGAGGTGCTGAGCGCGATCGAGGCTCGGGTCCGCGACCTGCGAGCGGCCGCCTGATGGCCGAGACCCTGCGCATCATCAACGGCCGCGTTTACGACCCGATCAACGGGATCGACGGCGAGGTCCGCGACATCTGCATCTCCGGCGCCAAGATCGTCGAGTCCGTGCCCAAAGGCGGCAAGACCATCGATGCCCAAGGCATGGTGGTCATGCCTGGCGGGGTCGACATCCACTGTCACATCGCCGGGCCCAAGGTCAATTTGGCGCGCAAGGTGCAGCCCGAAGACCACCGCTACGACGTCCATCCGCGCACCGCATTCACCCGCTCGGGCACCGGCGGCACGGTGCCCTCCAGCTTCACCACCGGCTACCGCTACACGACGCTCGGCTACACCACGGCGATGGAAGCCGCCGTACCGCCGATCGGCGCCCGTCACGCGCTGGAGGAGCTGCGCGACACCCCGGTCATCGACAAGGGCTTCTATGTTCTCCTGGGCAACAACCTGCTGCTCTACCAGCTGCTCTCCGAGGGCCGTCACGAGGAATTCCTCAATGCGGTCGCATGGTGGATCAAGGCCTGCAAGGCCTACACGCTGAAGATCGTCAACCCGGGCAGCGACGTGCCGTGGAAAACCAAGAACAACGCCAACATCACCGGCGTGAACGAGCAGATCGGCGACTACGAGCTGACCCCGCGGAAGGTGGTGAAGGCGCTGATCGACGCTGCCAACACACTGGGCCTACCGCACCCGGCCCACATCCACTGCAACAACCTGGGCCACTCGGGCAACGTGGCGACCACGCTCGAGACCATGGCCGCGGCCGAGGGCGAGCGCGCCCACATCACCCACGTGCAGTTCCACAGCTTTGGCGGCCAGCTGGGCAAGAATCCGATCTCGGCGGCCTCGAAAATCTCCGAGTTCGTGGACGCCAACCCCAATATTTCCTGCGACGTGGGCCAGGTCATGTTCGGCAAGTCGACCGTGATGACCGCCGACGCGCCACTCGCCTACCTCCTGCGCAACTACACCAAGGACCGGCGTTGGGTGAACGCCGACACCGAGTGCGAGAGCGGCTGCGGCATCGTCCCCTTCTCCTATCAAGAGCACGTTTACACCCATACCCTGCAGTGGGGCATCGGCCTGGAGCTGTTCCTCCTGGCCAAGGATCCCTGGCGCATGGTGCTCTCGACCGACCATCCCAACGGCGGCTCCTTCATGAGCTATCCGCGCCTGATCCGCCTTCTGATGGACCGCACGTTCCGCAACGAGGAGATCCGCAAGGTCAACCGCAAGGCCATGAGGAAGACCGTTCTTCTGGACGACATTGAGCGGGAGTACAGCCTGCAGGAGATCGCCATCGTGACCCGCGCCGGCCCGGCCCGCTTGCTCGGCTTGAAAGACAAAGGTCACCTGGGCGTCGGCGCCGATGCCGACATCACGATTTACGAGGAGGATGACGACAAGGAACTGATGTTCAGCGCGCCCCGCTACGTCATCAAGGACGGCCGGGCGATCATCGAGAACCACGAGTTCCGCACCGACCACGAGGGCCGCATCCTGCACGTGGCACCGGCTTACGATCCGGACATCGAGAAGACGCTGCGGCCCTTCTTCGATTCCTACTATTCCCTGCAGTTCGACAACTACGCGGTTTCCGATCACTACGCCCCCGGGGCCCAGGTGATCCCGACCGGGAAATGACCGCCATGCGCGTCGGAGACTGCGACATCGCGGAGACCTTCGCGGAAGCCTTCAAAATGTGGGGGGCGCGGGTGGTGATCACCGCTGACAGCCCCAAGTGGGCCCTGGCCGCCGCACGCTCCATGACCGGATTCGCGACCTCGATCATCGGCTGCAAGTGCGAGGCCGGCATTGAGGCGGATATCCCGCCTGGAGAGACCCCCGACGGCCGTCCGGGCATCGCCGTGCTGCTCTTCGCCATGGACGCCCCAGGTGTCGCCAAGCGCCTGATCGAGCGCATCGGCCAATGCGTCATGACCTGTCCGACCACCAGCTGCTTCAACGGGCTGACAGCGGACAAGCGCGTCAGCGTCGGCGGCAAGCTGCGCTATTTCGGCGACGGCTATCAGATCAGCAAGCGCCTGGACGGCCGGCACTACTGGCGCATCCCGGTGATGGACGGCGAGTTCCTGGTCGAGGACCGCTTCGGCGTGCAGCCCGGTGTCGGCGGCGGCAATCTGCTGATTTTGGGGCGCGACCGCAGCGCCGCCCTGGCTGCCGCCGAGGCGGCGACCGAAGCCATGGGCCAGGTGCCGGGCGTGATCCTGCCCTTCCCCGACGGCGTGGTGCGCTCGGGCAGCAAGATCGGCTCCCGCTACAAGGCCCTGATCGCTTCCACCAACGACGCCTACTGTCCCAGCCTGCGCGGTTTCTCGCCCGACAGCGCGCTACCCGATGAGGTCGGCGCGGTGGTCGAGATCGTCATCGACGGGCTCTCGCTCGAGGCCGTCGAGGCGGCTATGGGGGCCGGCCTGCAGGCCGCTGCGGGCGCCGGTGCGCTCCAGATCTCGGCCGGCAACTACGGCGGCAAGCTTGGGCAATTTCACATCAAGCTGCACGATCTTCTGGCTTAATATCATGGGCTTACATCTTACATTTAAGAATTCAATCGAGATACCCATGGAGGCCGAGACGCTCTCGCCCGACCGCCTTGAGGGTCTCTCGGCGAAGGCTGCGGCCAAGCTCTCCGTGCAATACGGCAACGCCAGCGCGCCACTCGGCGACTTCTTCGAGGTCGCCGAGACGGCGCACGATGAGATGCGCCTCAGCGGCGATCTTTCCCGGGTCAAGCTGGTCGGTGCGGGCATGTCGCGCGGCCGCATCCAGATCGAAGGCGACATCGGCCAGCACCTGGGCGCGACCATGACCGGCGGCGAGATCATGGTCGAGGGCAACGCCGGCGACTGGGTCGGCCCGGAAATGCGCGGCGGGCGGATCGAGATCCGGGGCGATGCCGGTCACGCGGTGGGCAGTGCCTATCGCGGCTCTAGAGTGGGCATGGCCGGCGGCGAGATCATGGTCCACGGCCGGGCCGGCAACGAGGTTGGCAATTCCTTACGCAACGGTCTCATCGCGATCGGCGGGGACTGCGGCGACTTCGCCGGAGTCAATCTCCTGGCCGGCACGATCATCGTCTTGGGTGCCCTCGGTATCCGCGCGGGTGCCGGCATGAAGCGCGGCACCATCGTCGCCATGGGCCCAACCGAGATCCTGCCCACCTTCACCTACGCCTGTCGCTACCGGCCCGATTTCCTGCGCCTCTATTTGATGCGTCTGCGGGCGCTCGGGCTGACGATCGACGACGCGCAGATCGCCGGCGCCTACAACCGCTGGAGCGGCGATTCGGTCGAGCTGAACCGGGGTGAAATCCTGGTCTACGACGGGGCGGCCTAGGCCTCGGGCAAGCCGCAGCGCCAGCTCTTGAGCTGGTAGCGGGGATGTTCTTCCAGCCACTTGGCCATTCGTATCTGCCCCTGCCAGAGGCAGCCAGCCGCGCTCGACGAGCGCTCGAACGCCAGGTGCCTGGTCTCGCAGACGTCGGGCGCCGTGATCAGACATACGATGAAGATCAGCTCGTACATGGCGGGCGACAGCTTAAGCGCTTGCCGGGCGACTGTCGAGCCGACCCGCGACTTGTTCGACCCTTGGCGATCCCGCTAGAATGGCGCCGAGCGTTATCTTGGAAATTGGGAGTGGGAGTGAAGGCGATGGCAAAAGTTTCGATGTCCATGGATCTGGGCGTTTCGGCCGACAAGCTTTGGGACATGATCGGCCTTTTCCATGGGCTTCACGACTGGCATCCGGCGGTCGAGCGCACTGAAATCGAGGGCGAGGGCAAGGGCTCCTTGCGCACACTCCACCTGGTCGGCGGCGGCGAGATCGTCGAGCGCCTGGAGCAGCTCGACGAAGAGGGCAAGAAATACAACTACTCGATCCTTTCGAGCCCCTTGCCGGTCGCCAACTACAATTCGACCATCAGCGTCAAGGAGTCCGACGACGGCTCCTGCAAGGTGCAGTGGGAGAGCGAGTTCAATCCCTCCGGCGCGCCGGAGAACGACGCGGTCAAAGCGATCCAAGGCGTCTATCAGGCGGGCTTCGATAACCTGAAGAAGATGTTTGGCGGCTGACCACCGCAGGCCGGCGCAACCGGCCGAAATTTATCTGTTTCCCATCGGCCTGGCGTCGCGCTACGCGCTCGCGGACCTAACTGCGTGCGACCGGGCCCTGCCCCTGGCCGGCGGCCCGCTCGCCTTCACGGCGCTCCGCGTGATCGAGCGTCGGGGCGATGGCCGATCGAGCCGGGAAATGTCCGTGGGGTCGCTGCGTGCTTGGGCCGCCGAGACCCCTCATGACCAACGGGTCAAGACTCTGCTAGCGCGGCTTTCCGCACCCCGCCACAACCCGCGGGGCGGGCCCTTCGAGCAGCCTTGGATCATGGGGGTGGTCAACGTCACGCCGGACAGCTTCTCCGACAGCGGCGACCACCTGGCACCTGCGCAAGCGGTGGACCAGGCCTTAGCGCTGGCCGCGGCCGGTGCGGACATCGTCGATATCGGCGGCGAGTCGACCCGGCCCGGCGCACAGCCGGTCACAGCCGAACAGGAGGCAAGGCGCATTGCCCCGGTGTTCGAGCGCCTGGCAAGCCAGCGCGACGCGCTCGGCGGGGCGCTCCTATCCATCGACAGTCGGCGCGCCGCGACCCTGTCGCTGGCGCTCGCCCAGGGTGCCGATATGGTCAACGACGTAAGCGCGCTGCGCGCAGACCCTAAGAGCCTCCGGGTGGCCGCCGAAAGCGAGGCCCATGTCGCCCTCATGCACATGCAAGGCGATCCTGCGACCATGAACAAGGCGCCCAGCTACCGGGACGTGGCGCTGGACATCTTCGATTGGCTCGAGGTGCGCATCGAGAGCGTAGTCGCCGCGGGGATCCCACGGGAACGCCTGATCGTCGACCCGGGAATCGGTTTCGGCAAGAAAAGCGTCCACAACCTGGGGATCCTGAGTCAGCTCGCGCTGTTCCATGGTCTCGGCTGCCCGCTTCTGCTCGGCGTCTCGCGCAAGGGCTTGAGCGGCGTCTTCGAGCGGGCCAACCCGCCCAAGGACCGCCTACCCGGCTCTCTCGCTGCGGCGCTCCACGGGCTCGGCCAAGGGGTACAGATTTTCCGCGTGCACGACGTCGCCGAAACCCGGCAAGCCTTTCAGGTTTGGCGCGGTGTTGCCGAGGGCATGTTGGCGTAGTTCCTGTATCGAAAATCTGGCGGCACTTCCCCCGAGGCCTCGCGCGCCAAATCGCCGACCACGGTGTGCAGCGGCGACTTTTCGCATACCGGGTCGGTCTTTGCAGCATCGCCGGTCAGAGCAAAGGCCTGGCAGCGGCAGCCGCCCCAATCGATCTCGCGCCGCTCGCAGGAGCGGCAGGGTTCGGGCATCCAGTCGGTGCCGCGAAACCTCTGGAAAGCCTCCGAGCTCTCCCAAATCTCCTGGAGGCTCTTGTCTCGCACCGAGTCAAAGGTCAGCTCGGCAATGGACTCGGCGGCGTGACAGGGCAGCACCTTGCCGGCCGGTGAGACGTTCAAGAAGCGTCGCCCCCAGCCGCCCATGCAGGCCTTGGGCCGGCGCGCGTAGTAGTCGGGCACCACATAGTCGATCACTACGCGGCCCTTGAGCTCTTCGCGCGCCCGCTCGACGATCTCGTTGGCGCGCTCGAGCTGGTCCCAACTCGGCAGCAGCGATTCGCGGTTCTTGTAGGCCCAGCCGTAGTACTGCACATGGGCAACCTCGACCCGATGGGCGTCAAGCTCGGTCGCCAGCGCCAGCATTGCTTCCAGGTGATCCAGGTTCTGCCGGTGGACCACCAGGTTGAGGGTGAGCGGCAGGTCGAGCGCACGCACCCAGCGGGCCGCTTCAAGTTTCTTCACGTGGCCGCCTTTATAGCCGCCGATCCGGTCGCCGACAGAGGGCTCGCTGCCCTGAAAGCTGATCTGCACGTGGTCCAAGCCGGCCTCGGCAAGCGCCGCGACGCGCGCCTCGCTCAAGAGCACGGCGGCGGTGATCAGATTGGAATAGAGCCCAACGTCTCGCGCGCCCTCGACCAGTCGCTCCAGATCCTTGCGCGCGGTCGGCTCACCGCCGGAGAAGTGGATCTGCAGACAGCCGAGCTCGGCCGCTTGCGCGATCACGCTCAGCCACTCCTCGGTCTCCAGCTCGGCGCGCGCCCGCTCGAGCTCCAAGGGGTTGGAGCAATAGGGACACTGGAGCGGACAGCGGTGGGTCAGCTCGGCGAGCAGGGCGAGCGGCGCTTCGAGCGCGCTCATGCGCGCATCACACCTTTGTCGGCCAGGTCTTGGAGCATGGCCTTGACGTCCCGGTCGATTAAGGCGCGCTCGGCGTTGAAGGTCTTGGCCAGGTCATCCACGATCTCGCGCACGCTCGCCTCGCCATCGCAGCGCTTGATGATTTCGAGCGCGATCGGGTCGGGCACGAAGACCCGCTCGGGCGCCAGCACGACCCAGTTGTCGCGCTGCTTGTCGAAACGTAGTTTGACGCCCCGGGGTAGGTGCGGCACCGAGCCGTCTTCGATGGCGATCGCCGCGGTCATGAGCGCCCTTCCGGCACGAACGCGCCGGGCGGGATGTGGCCCGGCTCCACGTAGGCATGATAGAGCGCGTCGAGCTGCGCCCACAAGACGTCGGTCTTAAAGCGCACGGCGTCGAGCACCGCCTCCTGCTGGTCCCGGGACTTGGCCTCGCGGGTGACGTAGGCCAGACCGTACTTGACGTCTTCCGGCGCCTCCTTCAGGCGCCGCTTGAAATAGGCAACCGTGCGCTCGTTGGCGAAATCGTAGTGTTCAAGCAACCCGGCAATGCGCTCGGCGTGGATTTTCGGCGCGAAAAGCTCGGTAAGCGACGAGGCGACGGCCTCCAAAAGCGTGCGCTCGCGCACGAAACGCACATAGGCGTCCACCGCGAAGCGGGTCGCCGGCAGAAGCCCGGCGGTCGAGGTGACGTAGTCTCGCTCCAGGCCGACCGCCTCGGCCAGCACCAGCCAGCGCTCGATACCGCCCTCGTTCTCGCCGGCGCCATCGTGCTCCTCCAGCCGGCGGCGCCACTCCCGGCGCAGGGCCGGATCCTCGGCCCGGGCGATCAGGCTGGCGTCTTTGATCGGAATGCGAGTCTGGTAGTAATAGCGATTGAGCACCCAGGCCTGAACTTGGCCCCGATCGCATTCGCCGCCGTGCAGCAACCTATGAAAGGGGTGCAGGGAGTGGTAGCGCTGGCGGCCAATCTCCTGCAGCCGGTCTTCGAGATCCTGAGCGCTCAAGAGGTCGCTCACAGCTCGATCTCCAGGCCGTCGTACGCAATCTCCCAGCCGCTCGCCTCCACCTCGGCACGCTCGGGTGAGTCGCCGAGCAGCACAGGGTTGGTATTGTTGATGTGAATGAAGACCTTGCGCTCGACCTCCAGGTCGGCGAAGGCCGCTATCGTGCCCTCGGGCCCGGCCATGGACATGTGGCCCATGCGCTGACCGGTCTTGATGCCGGCCTTCTGGGCGACCATCTCGTCGTCGCGCCACAAGGTGCCGTCGAACAGCACCAGGGGTGCGCCGTGCAGACGGTCGCGCAGGTCCTCGGGCAAGGCCGCACAGCCGGGAATGTAATAGAACTGCCGGGCGCCGCTGCGCTCCGATATCCTGAGCCCGATGGTATCGCCCTCTGCCGTGCCGAAGTTGGCGCCTTGGCTGGCATCCTCTTTCCACAGCGCGACCTTGCCCGGTACGGCAAAGGGCTCGATCCTGAGACCGGTCGCCACGCCTTGCTTGCCGCGCGGCTCGAAGGACTGGTCCAAGCCAATCTGCCTACGCTCCACGTAGTCCGGATTGAGCACGCGGAAAATCGAGTTTTCCGCCAGGACCGAGAGCACCCGCTCGCTGCCATAGACCGCCAAGGGCTGGCTTTCGCGCAGGGTCAGCAAGCCGGCAACGTGGTCGACGTCGCCGTTGGTCAGCACCACGGCGGTGATCGGACTGTGGCGCACGCCTTCCTTGGGGTGAAGCTGAGGGTTGTCGTTGATCTGCTGGCGGATGTCGGGCGACGCATTGAACAGGACCCAGTGGCGCCCGTCCGCGCTGACCGCGAGGGAGGATTGGCTACACGCGCGCGCCTGAGGGTCCCCAGCCCGCGCCCGGCGCGAGGCTTCGTTGTTGCTGTTCCACTGAGGAAATCCGCCTCCGGCCGCGGCACCTAGGACCAGGATACGCAGCACGGCCTCTACTTCTAAACCGGATTGAACAAGACCTGATTGCAATGCCTACCAGCCAACCCCGACCGGCCGCGTTCCTGCGAAGATCGACGCCGGGGCTGACTCGAAGGAGATAGAGCCAGGCTGCTTAGAGCTCGGCGCAAACGTATGCGTTGATTTCCAAGCCTACGGAAATCTCAACTACCTTCGGGGTGCTCCAGGTCATGTTGTATTCCTCCTCGACATTACCTGTTTTTAGAACAGTTCTAATATTATCGCCCGAGCCGGCGCTGTCAAAGCGTTTTTCGGCGCTTCGGTGTCGGCTCAGCACAGGTGTGCATATCATAGCCAGGCGACGACGCAATTCAAGCGCTTCCCGGAAGCCCGTGATTTTCCAGAGTTTAGGGGCGATCTCCCCTACCGGAAGCGCGCCAAAAGGGCTATAGGCTGGCCGCCAGGGCCACTCAAGGAATCTTGAACGACACGCAAGATGACTCCGCCGGACAGATCAGAGCCTCAGCCGCTCGCGGTGCGCGAGATCGCCTATAGCGATCCTTTGGCGACTTTTGCCGCGCTCGCCGAGTGGCCCTACGCTGTCTTTCTGGACAGCGCCCAGGTGCTCGAACGACTCGGGCGCTATTCCTTCATCGCCGCCGACCCTTTCCGCACCTTGGTCAGCAAGAACGGGCGCAGCACCCTGGACGGGCGCGCCGTGGACGGCGATCCCCTCGACATTCTGTCCGAGCAGCTGGCCCGCCACCCGATTGCGGCCCAACCGGAGCTGCCGCCGTTCCAAGGAGGTGCGGCCGGGCTGTTCAGCTATGATCTGGGCCGACGCTTGGAGACGCTGCCGCCGCCGCGCCTCGACGACATGGGCTTTCCAGACCTGGCCATCGCCTTCTACGACACATTGGTTGCCTTCGATCACCATAAGGAACAGGCCTGGATCCTCGCCTCAGGCTACCCGGCCAACGACAACGCCGACCGGCGGGCGCGGGCCGAATCTCGCATCGAACATTTCCACGATGCCATTTTATCTTTCAGTAATAACGGTATAGAGAGCCCTTCCGAAGCATCTTCAGAGATCAACATTCAGGCCAACTTCACGCCGGGCGCCTACCAGACGGCGGTTCAGAGGGTAATCGACTACATCCTGGCCGGCGATATCTTCCAGGCCAATCTGTCTCAGCGCTTCGAAGCGGACCTGCCGGCGGGCTGGAGCGGCTTCGACCTTTACCAGCAGCTGCGCCGGATCAATCCGGCGCCTTTCGCGGCCTACCTTAAGTTCGCCGAGACCGAAATCGTGAGCTCCTCGCCCGAGCGCTTTCTCAAAGTGCGCGACCGCCGCGTGGAGACCCGCCCGATCAAGGGCACCCGACCGCGCGGCGCGACCGCGGCCGAGGACGACCGCCTGGCGCTCGAGCTCTTGGCCAGCTAGAAGGACCGGGCCGAGAACGTCATGATCGTCGACCTGCTGCGCAACGATCTCTCACGCGTCTGCCGGGACGACAGCGTCCAAGTGCCGGAGCTTTGCGTGCTCGAGACCTACCCGACGGTCTACCATCTGGTCTCCACGGTGGTCGGCGAATTGGCACCAAACCGGTCAGCGGTCGACTTGCTGAGGGCCTGCTTTCCAGGCGGCTCGATCACCGGCGCCCCGAAGATTCGCGCCATGGAGATCATCGCGGAGCTGGAGCCGACCCAGCGCGGGCCCTATTGTGGAGCGATCGGCTATCTGGGCTTTGACGGCGCCATGGACAGCAACATCCTGATCCGCACCTACGCGATCAAGGACCGCCGGGTGACATTCCAGGCCGGCGGCGGGATCGTCGCCGATTCCGATCCGGCGGCCGAGTATCAGGAGACCCTGGACAAGGCGCGCGCCTTGAGGGAAGCACTGGCGCCGGGGGGCGGCGCGTCATGATCCTGGTGATCGACAACTACGACTCATTCGTCCACAACCTGGCACGCTACTTCCGCGAGGTGGGGTGGGCCACCGAAGTGCACCGCAATGACGCTTTGGCCTTGGCCGACGTCGAGGCCATGTCGCCGAGCCACATCGCGATCTCGCCTGGACCCTGCGCGCCCGATCAGGCCGGATTCTCGGTCGCCCTGGTCGAGCGCTTCGGCGCGTCGATCCCGATCCTCGGGGTATGTCTCGGCCATCAATGCATCGGACAGGCTTATGGCGGGCGCATCGTGCCGGCGCGCCGGCCCATGCACGGCAAAGCCTGCCAAATCGAACACGGCGGCCAAGATCTTTTTGCCGCCCTGCCGAGCCCCTTGCGGGTCGGGCGCTATCACTCCCTGGTGGTCGAGCCCGAGAGCTTGCCGGGCGAGCTGGAAGTCACCGCATTGAGCGAGCAGGGCGAGATCATGGCCCTGCGCCATCGGCACCACCCGGTGCTCGGCGTGCAGTTTCATCCGGAATCTGTGCTCACCGAGCACGGCTACACCCTGTTGGAAAACTTCCTCCGGCGCCGCCCTGCCCGCACCGCCGACTGGACGGCGGCATGATCTTTCTGAACGGGCGCTTGGTGCCACCGGACGAGGTCACGATCGACCCGGCCGACCGTGGCTTGCTGCTTGGCGACGGCCTTTTCGAGACCCTGCGCTGTGAGGCCGGCGCCGCCGTTGGGCTCGACGCCCATCTGGCGCGCATGAGCGAAGGTGCCGCGGCGCTTGCAATCCCCTTCTCAAAAGATGACGGAGATCTAGGCAAAGCGATCCCGATGCTCCTAAAAGCCAACGGCCTGGACCGAGGCGCCGCCGCGCTGCGCATAACGCTCACCCGGGGGCCTGGGCCACGGGGCTTGCTGCCGCCCGAGTCGCCCCGCCCGACTTTGATGATGACCGCCGCGCCGCTGACCATGATCGACCAGCCGGCCACAGCCTGCATCGCCAAGGTTCGACGTAACGAGCACTCGCCGACCTCGCGGCACAAGACGCTTGGGTACTTGGACAACATTCTGGCCCGGAGGGAAGCCGAGGCCCAAGGCAAGGACGAGGCGATCCTGCTCAACACCGCCGGCCGATTGGCCTGCGCCACGGCCGCGAACCTCTTTCTGGTGCGCGGCCGCAGCCTCTTCACGCCACCCGCCACCGAGGGCGTTCTTCCCGGTATCACGCGCGCCGAGGTCATCGACCGTGGGTCAGAGCTCGATCTCACCGTGATTGAAGCATCACTTGAGAAAAATATGATAACTACCTGTGATGAAATATTTCTAACCAACAGCCTTATGGTCGTTCGGCCGCTGCTTAGTGTGGACGGCAAGGCAATCGGCGACGGCCGGCCCGGCCCCGTGACCGAAGCCGTCGGCGCCGCGTTGAAGTCCTAAAGACCCTACTTGTCGTACTTGATGTAGGCGAAGCGCGGATCGGTCGGCGTGCCTTCCAAAGCGCCGCCCTCGAGTCCCGGCTGCCAGGCAACCACCTCCTCGATCTTGCGGGCCAGCTCGAAATCCTTGTCGGTCACGCCTTTCGCGGCATGGTTCATCAGACGCACCTCGACCCAGGCATAGGACGCCGTAATGTCCGGATGATGGAAAGCGGCCTCGGCCAGGTGACCGACGGTGTTGATCACCATCAGCGTGCCTTTCCAGCTGCTGGTCTTGTACTTGCGCCGGATCCAGCCCTTTTCCAGATACCAATGGGGCAGCTCGGAGGCGAGGCGGGCCTCGATCTCGTCGTCGCTGTAGGTCCGTTCCTTGGCTCTTTCGCTCATTGATTTCCGTCTTCGAGTTTGACACCGTGGTGTCGGTTTGAATTGGGTCTGCCAGATTATGGGAACTGCAGGGCGTGAGCAACCAAGCAGGCGGTGCGGGTCGCGCGCGCTAGCGGCCCCATGAGACTACCCCGTCACAGCGCCGTTCGGGTCACCGTGCCGGCCCGCCTGCACCTGGGATTCCTCGATCTCGAGGGCGGCCTCGGCCGGCGTTACGGTAGCCTCGGCATCACCTTGGACGGGCCTTCGACCCGGCTTTACCTGAGACCAGCGGCGGGCCCCTCCACCAGCGGACCCGACTGCGAGCGGGCCCAGGCATATCTCCTGCGCCTGGTCGAGGACTTCGGCCTGAACGAGGATCTAGAGCTGACCATTGAACAGGCGATTCCGGCGCATGCCGGGCTCGGCTCCGGCACCCAGCTCGCTCTGGCAGTTGGTCACGCGGTCGAGCGTCTCTTCGCGCTGGGCCTTTCAGCAACTGAGCTCGCCAACCGGCTCGACCGGGGTGCGCGCTCCGGCATTGGGCTAGGTGCCTTCACCCAAGGCGGGGTCCTTCTCGATGGCGGCCGAGGCGCCCTGGATGAACCACCGCCGATCATAAGTCGGTTTGATTTTCCAAATGATTGGAGAATCTTTTTAATCTACGACCACAGCAACCTCGGTGTTCATGGGCCGGCCGAACTCGAGGCCTTTCAGGCCTTGCCGCCCTTCCCCGCCGAGGCCGCAGCGGGTCTCTGTCGTCTGGTCTTGATGATGATCCTGCCGGCCCTGGCGGAGCGCGATCTAGGCCGCTTCGGAGCTGGGATTAGCGAGCTGCAGCGGGTCGTCGGCGACCACTTCGCGCCGGCCCAGGGCGGCCGCTTCGCGAGCCCGGGGGTGAGCGAGGTGCTGACCTGGCTCGAGGCCGAGGGTACCGTGGGTATCGGTCAATCGTCTTGGGGGCCGACCGGATTTGCACTTTGCTCCTCCGAGCAGGTCGGGCTGCAACGGCTCGAGCAGGCACTCGCGCGTTGGCCGGACACCAGCGGCCTGCGCTTCGATCTGCACCGGGGCCGCAATCGCGGCGCGGAGAGCGAGGTTACGGAAGCGGTCCGCGCGGCGCCCTAAGGGGCCCGGCAGGGAGCAACGAAAGGGGGATCGATTATGGCGGAACGGGCACAGATACTGCACCTCTTCTCGCCCCTGAAGCACGCCAGTCCCTTCGACATCAACATGGCGCTCGATGCCGGTTTCGACCACGTGGTGCCTTACACCAATGTCGAGCTCGCCGAGGTCGCCGGATTGGTCCAGGACGCGATCTTCTCGCGCGGGCCCAAAGGCGTGAAGCGCACCGGCGTGTTCATCGGCGGGCGCAACGCCATTGAGGCGCTCGACATGCTGGAGACTGCCCGAAAGGCCATGTTCCCGCCATTCCAAATGTCGGTATTCGCCGACCCGGCCGGCTCTTTCACGACCGCCGCGGCGCTGGTCGCCTGTGTCGAGAAGCATCTCCTGGCGTCATTCCAGGCGACCTTGAAGATGCGCCGGGTGGTGGTCTTCGGTGCAACCGGCGTGGTTGGCTTCGCGGCTGGAGTGATTGCCGGCTTGGAGGGCGCGGAGGTCACTCTGGTGGGCTACGACGGGCCGGCCCGAGTGGAGAAGGCGGCGGCCGATGCCAAAGAACGCTTCGAGGTCGCCTTAAGCTTCGCCGACGGCAGCTCGGATGACCTCAAGGCGGAACTGGTGAAGGGCGCCGAGGTGATCATATCGGCGGGGCGCGCCGGGCTGCAGGTGCTCTCGAAGGACCAGCTTGCCGGTGCCGCCGAGCTGCGGGTCGCCGCCGACGTCAACGCCGTGCCGCCGGCCGGCATCGAGGGGCTTGGTGTGCAGGACGACGGCGCGCCGCTCGAGGGAACTCCGGCGCTCGGCATCGGCCCCTTGGCGGTCGGCAACGTGAAATACCAAGTCGAGTCCGGGCTCTTTCAGCGCATGATCGAGTCCGACGAGCCGTTGTTCCTGGATTTTCGCGATGCCTTCGCAGCGGCCCGCTCAGTCATCGCCTGAGGCGCCCACGGTACTGGTCGCCGGGCTCTCTGCCCGCGCCCTGGCCGCCGCCGCCCGACGAGCGGGCTTCCGCGCGCTCGCGGTCGATCTCTTCGGCGACCAGGACACCCGAGCCTTGGCCTGGCGTAGCCGGCGCGTGGCCGGCTCGATTGGGACGGGGTTCGACGGCGCGGCTTTGATCGAGAGCTTGGACAGGCTCTCGGCCGAGGCCGGTGACACGCCGCTCGGTCTGGTCGCCGGCGCCGGCCTGGAGGCCCGCCCGGAACTGCTGGCCCGGCTCGACGCACGCTATGGCCTGGTCGGCAACGGGGCGGACCAGGTGCGGCGGGTCAAGGACCCGGCCAGCTTCTTCTCCTTGCTCGCGCGCCTCTCGATCCCTCATCCCGAGACCCGCTTCAACCCACCGCCCACGCGCCGCGGCTGGCTGACCAAGCGCATCGGCGCCTCGGGCGGCGGCCACGTGAAAGCCCTGGGCGACAGGGCGAACGGCGCCGAGCACTACTTTCAGCGTCGAGTGCGTGGTCGGCCGATCTCCGCTTGCTTTCTGGCCGATGGCCAGCGCACACGGCTGCTCGGGTTCAGCAAGCAGTGGGCTGCGCCCGCCGGCCCGCGCGCGCCCTTCCGCTTCGGCGGCCTGGCTCAACCCGCGGAGCTGCCCGACGGCCAGGCATCGGAAATGGCCGAGGTGGTCGCGCGCCTGGTGCCCGAAATCGGCCTGCGCGGACTCAACAGCGCCGATTTTCTTGTCCGCGCCCGAAGCTTCGACCTGCTCGAAATCAACCCACGGCCCGGGGCCAGCCTCGACATCTTCGACCGTGTGCTGGAAGCGCCACTGTTCCGGCTCCACTGCGAGGCCTCGGCCGGCACGCTTCCGGACGGTTGGCCGACGGCGTCCGAAGCCATGGCAAGCGCAGTGGTCTACGCCAACCGCCGCCTGGTCGTGCCTGCCGAACACCGTTGGCCGGCCTGGACCGCGGATCGGCCCCCGCGGGGCCAGCTGGTGGAGCGGGGCGATCCCCTGTGCAGTGTCTTGGCCAAGGGCCGTTCCGCGGCCGAGGCCGGTGCCCTAGTCAACGCCCGGGCCCGAAAGATTCTGCATGCCATGAAGCCGCCACCGAGACAGCGGCAGCCGGTGGCGGGCCGAGAAGTCGTCGCCCGATGAGTGCCTTGCCCAGCGTCAACGGACTTGCGGCACCTTTGGTCGACGCCCTGCTGCGCGACGCGGACGCGCTTGGACTCACGGTCGATCGCAGTCATGGCTGCACACTGGTGGACGGCGGCATCGCTTGCCGCGGCGGTCTCGAGGCCGGGCGGCGCATCGCGGAAATCTGCATGGGCGGTCTCGGCCAGGTCCGGCTGGAGACGAACAGCGGCCTAGCCAACTGGCCGTGGCGCCTAACTGTGCATGCCGCCCGGCCACTGCTCGCCTGTCTCGCCAGCCAGTACGCAGGTTGGAGTCTCAGCATCGGCGAGGGCAAGGAGGCCTACTATGCCATGGGCTCGGGGCCCGGCCGGGCGCTCGCGCTTAAGGAGCCGATCTTCGAGACGCTCGACTACCGGGACCGAGCCGAGCGCACGGTCTTGGTGCTCGAGGTCGCCAAGCCACCGCCTCGAGGCTTGATCGACAAGGTGCTGCGCGATTGCGCCGTCACGCCGGATGCGCTCACACTAATCCTGACTCCGACCGAGAGCCTGGCCGGCACAGTGCAGATCGTCGCCCGGGTGCTCGAGGTCGCCTTGCACAAGGTGCACGAGCTGGGCTTTCCGCTCCGGCAGGTGGTCGATGGCATAGGCAGCGCGCCCCTGCCGCCGCCCGCGCCGAAAATGCTGGAAGCCATGGGCCGAACCAACGACGCAATCATCTACGGCGGCACGGTACAGCTCTTTGTCGCTGGACCGGACGACGCGGCGGCGGACTTGGCGGCACGCCTGCCGAGCGGCACCTCGCCGGACTATGGCCGCCCCTTTGCTGAGATTTTCAAGGCCGCCAAGGGCGACTTCTACGCCATCGATCCCCTGTTGTTCAGTCCGGCCAAAGTGACCGTCACGGCGCTGGAGAGCGGCCGCAGCTACCACGCGGGTTCGATCGACGAGACGCTGGTCAATCGGAGCTTCGACTGATGGACGGCACCCAGAGGGCGCTCGGGGATCCCCGCATCGCGGTCATGGTCGACCAGGAGGACTGGCACGCGCGGCGCCTGGTCCAGGCTTTTGCTGCCCGTGGGCGCGAGGCCGTGTGCCTGTCCTTGACCGACTGCACATTCGATAGCCAGGCGACTCATGGCCTGCGCCTGCCTGGCTTCGAGAGCCGCCTGCCGGCCGGCGTCTTCGTC
This sequence comes from Pseudomonadota bacterium, assembly GCA_039029395.1. Lineage (GTDB taxonomy): Bacteria > Pseudomonadota > Alphaproteobacteria > Kiloniellales > JAKSDN01 > JBCCGG01. The sequence goes on from JBCCGG010000007.1 coordinate 77,894, forward strand.
CGCTGCGTGCCGGGCGGCAGTTTCGAGCAGGTGACCCGGCGTCTGGGCGTGCTGCATGCCCTCGACGCGCTTGGCGTGCCTTTGTGCAACGGCCCCCGGGCAATCGAGCGCTGCGTCGACAAATCGACGACCACTTTCCGCCTACAGTCCGCCGGTCTGCCGACTCCACCGACCTGGACCTGCGAGGGGCGCGCAAGTGCGAGCGAGCTGGTCGCCGCCGAAGCCGGGCCCGCACGGCCCTTGGTGCTCAAGCCTTTGTTTGGCTCCCAAGGGCGCGGCCTGCGGCTGATCGAAAGGCCCGAAGAGCTGCCGCCTGCCGAGGAAGTCGACGGCGTCTATTACCTCCAGCGCTTCATCGCCAGCCCTGATGGGGATTGGCGCGACTGGCGGGTATTGGTCGCCGGCCGCCGGCCGGTCGCCGCCATGATGCGCCACGGTCGCCAATGGATCACCAACATGCATCAGGGCGCCGAGGCCGAGGCCGTCGCCTTGGAGCCGATCATGGCCAAGCTGGCCAGCCAAGCGCTGTCCGCGGTCGGCGCCGGCTACGGCGGCGTCGACCTGATCCGCGACCGGCACGGCGAGCTGCTTGTTTTGGAAGTCAACTCCATGCCGGCCTGGAGCGGTCTTCAGAAGGTCAGCTCCCTCGACATCACCCAAGCCCTGGCCGACAGCTTCCTGGCGGCCCTGGAGCACAGATCCGTGCCCGCCCCATGCCAAGCGGCCGCAGTCTAGACCCGAGGCGTCTGGCCGTCGCCGACGCGGTTCGCGCGGCCTGTTTGGATGAGCTGCGGGCGCTCAAGCCCGGCAACGTCCACCGCCATGCCGATGGCCACGACATGTCGGTCGAGCAGTTCGAGACCAGCGCCGCGGCCCTGGCCGAAGCGGTGGCGCGGCCGGATCTCGCCCTGGGCCAGCGCATCTTCGAGGCAGTGTGCTTGACCCGCCAGCGGGTCGGCTGCAACACCAACCTGGGCATCGTTCTGCTCACCGTTCCCTTGGCCGAAGCCGCGCTGTCCTGCGAGCAAAAGGATCTGCGCGACCGCCTAGGGGCATGCCTGGCCGAGCTTACGGTAAGCGACGCCGAGTGGGTGTTTCAGGCGATCGCGCTCGCCGCCCCCGCCGGACTTGGTCAGCCGGAGCGCCACGATGTTCATCAGGCAGCCAAAGTGTCCCTGTTAGAGGCGATGGCCGAGGTAGCCGAACGGGACCTCATCGCTCGACAATATGTCACTGCCTACGAGGACATTTTCCAGATCGGTTTGCCGGCCCTTGCCACGGGATTGGCGCGTTGGGACGACCGGGACTGGTCGACGGCCCTGGTCTACCTCTCCTTTCTGGCTGCCTTCCCGGATACCCACATCGCACGAAAACTCGGTCAGGAGACCGCCCGCCGGGTCAGCGCAGAAGCGCAAGGACTGCACATCGCCTTACGCGCGGCGAACGATCCGGAGACCTGCCGAAAGGATCTGCTCGCCTTCGACCGAGACCTCAAGGCGCAAGGGCTAAACCCCGGCACCAGCGCGGATCTCACCGTCGCGACCCTGCTGGCCGCACGGCTTGGCGACAACAATCTCCTTGCCGTGGCGAAATGACTGCGTTTACCATTCCCCGCCGCGGCTCTTCCAGGGGAGGGCATTTTCCGCGGGGGGCCCGTCGCCGCCAATCCAAGAACACTTGGAAGGGAGAAAGACGGTACCCCGTGGCGCGCGACAGGATACTCCAGCCTCGCGACGACGAGGCGACAGCAACGTGACGGCCAGGGTGGTCGCTCGATTCACAAAGTGGGAGGTTAGAGTCATGGCAAAGATTGACAGAGTAATGGTCGGCGAGTCTCTGGTTGGTGACGGCAACGAAGTGGCGCACATCGATCTCCTGATCGGCCCCCGGGGCAGCGCCGTGGAATCGGCCTTTTGTAATGCCTTGGTCAATAACAAGGACGGCTTTACCTCGCTGCTCGCCGTGGTCGCGCCGAACCTAGCGGCCAAGCCGAACACCGTGATGTTCAACAAGGTGACCATCAAGGGCGCGAACCAGGCAGTCCAGATGTTCGGCCCGGCCCAGTACGCGGTCGCCAAGGCGGTCGCCGACAGCGTAGGCGACGGCACGATCCCGGCCGACGAGGCCGACGACGTTTTCGTCTGTGTCGGCGTCTTCATCCACTGGCTGGCCGAAGACAACCAGAAGATCCAGGATTACAACTACCAGGCCACCAAGGAAGCCATCGAGCGGGCGGTCAACGGCACCCCGACCGCGGCCGAGGTCGTGGCCCAGAAGGACAGCGCCCAGCATCCCTTCGCGGCTGGCTGATACAAGTCAAGTTACCCCGTATGCTCGTGGGCCCGGAGATCTTCCGGGCCCAAGCGCCCGTCGTGCAGCGCGGACGCAACGAGGACGCCGGCCGCACCAGCCGCAGCCAAGGCCTTGAGGTCTTTGCCATCGCGCACGCCGCCGGCGCCGTAGATGCGCCGCTCGGGCGCTCGTCGCCGGATTTCAATCAGTGACTCGAGATCGGGGCCGAGCGTCCCGCCGACCCGCGCCAAGGTCATGACGATGACGTCGCGCGGCCACAGAGCCGCGTCGCGAAAGAGCTTCGGCGGCCCGAGGAACGCGCCGTCACGAAAGTCCAAGGATAAGGCAAGGCGCTGCATACCGAAATCCCGCTCCAGCGTTTTGGCCAGAGTCGGATCGCTTTGGCTCTCGCTGCCCAAAACCAAGCGGTGCGGGACGGCGCTGAGCCATTCCCGGCAGGGCCCGGGCGCGCCGAGGCCCCGGTCGACCCAGAGGTCAAGCGCCGGAAAGGCAGCCGCGATCCGCGCCAGCTCAGCCCCGTGATCGCCGGCTTGCGCGATGGCATCCAGGTCGGCAACGTAGAGCCGGCGGAAGGGGTGCAAGCCCATCAGGCCTTCGACAACGGCCAGGGGCGTGGCGTCGGGTGCCAGGGGTGTGCGGATCGGCAGGTAGGCTTCGCGCGCGCCGGCGCGGGCGTGGACCACTTGCCCACCCTTGAGGTCGATGACCGGAATGATGTCCATCGGGGAACGGCTGTCTTGCGGATCCTAGTTTGCGAATACATCACCGGCGGCGGCCTGCGGGGGCAGGACTTGCCAGGGTCACTGGTGCGCGAAGGGGACTTGATGCTGCGGGCTCTTGTCAAGGACCTGACCGCCCTGCCCGGGCTCGAGGTCTGGGTGACCCGCGACACCCGCCTGCCGACCGACTTGCCTGGCCACCGCACCATCGACATCGGAGCGGCGCAATCCCTGCGCGCGGCGCTGCCGCCGCTCCTGCGGGAGGTCGAGGCTTTTTGGCCGATCGCGCCGGAAACCGACGGCGCGCTGGAGCGGCTCTGCGGGCTGGCATCCGGCTGCCGCTTGCTCGCCAGCGACCACGCTACCCTCGCCCTGACCGCAAGCAAGTTCGCCACGGCCAAGCACTTGGCGGCGCAGGGTGTACCGAGCGTCCCGACCTGGCGCGCCGATGGGGTTGAGGCCAGCAGCACCGGATGGGTCGCCAAACCGGACGACGGCGCCGGCTGCGAGGAGACCCGCCGCTTCGCCGAACGACACATCCTGGCGGACTGGCTTGACCGTCATCGCGACGCCGTGGTGCAGCCTTACCTTGCAGGCACGGCTGCCAGCCTGAGCCTGCTGTGCCGAGAGGGGCGTGCCTGGCTGCTGGCGTGCAACCGGCAAAGAATCGCCGAACGAGACGGCTGGCTTCGCTACGAAGGCAGTGATGTTGGCGTGCTCGATCCGGCGCGTTTCAATGGGATCGCCGAGGCCATCGCCGCGGCCCTGCCCGGTCTCTGGGGCATGATTGGAGTCGATCTGGTCGATGGCCCGGCGGGACCTCGGGTGCTCGAGATCAATCCGCGCCTCACCACCTCTTACGTGGCGCTGGGCCAAGCGATCGGCGTCAACCCTGCTTGGCTGGTGCTGTCTTTGTTGGAGCGAAGCATCGATGAGATCCGTCGGCCGCTAAGGGTGACCCCAGGGCTGGTTGAGATCGCCCATGGCTGACCCGACATTCGCCGGCTGGGACCTGGGCGGTGCCCACCTCAAGATCGCGGTGGTCTCGGGCGACGGCGCGCTCAAGGCCGTGCGCCAGGTACCCTGCGCATTGTGGCAAGGCTTGGACCGACTGGACGAGGCGCTCGCGTTGGCCGCACCGGAGCTCACGGGCGTGGCGCGTCACGCCGTGACCATGACCGGCGAGTTGGTCGACCTCTTCCCCTCGCGCCGGTCCGGCGTCAAGGCGCTGGTCGGCAAGATGGTCGAGCACTTCTCTAGCGACGAGATCCTGATCTTTGGCGGCACTTCCGGGTTCTTGTCGCCCGACGATGCGCTGGGGCAGTGCGAGCGCGTGGCTTCGGCTAACTGGCTTGCGAGCGCGCGTTGGGCGGCGCGCCGAGTGGAAAACGCGCTCTTCGCCGACCTCGGTAGCACGACCGCGGATCTGGTGCCCCTGGCGAACGGCGAAGTGCGGGCGCTCGGCGCCAACGACCACGAACGCCTCGCCTGCGACGAGCTGGTCTATAGCGGCGTCACCCGCACGCCAGTCATGGCGATCGCCCGGCGGGTGCCCTTCGACGGCGAATGGCGAGCGCTGATGGCCGAGCAATTCGCCACCATGGCCGACGTCCACCGCATCACCGGCCGCTTGCCGCCGACGGTCGACCAGCATCCGGCCGCCGACGGCGCCGGCAAGAGCGTCGACGATAGCGCCCGGCGTCTGGCCCGCATGGTCGGGCGAGACCTGGAGGAGGACAGCCCTGGTGCCTGGCGGGGCCTGGCCCGCTACTTGGCCGAGCGGCAACTGCGCGATCTGGCGGACGCTGCCGAGCGGGTGTTGTCCCGGCACCTACTCGACGATCAGGCGCCCCTGGTCGGCGCTGGCATCGGGCGATTTCTGCTGCGCGACCTGGCGGCGCGGCTTGAACGGCCTTACAGAGATTTCGCCGAATTGCTGCGCGGGCCCGAAGAACACAGGAATTGGGCCGCCTGCTGCGCACCCGCGGCCGCAGTGGCCTTACTGGCCCTCGACGACATCTAGCGGATTGGTGGCGCGGAAGAGCTCGTCGCGCAGGGCGCGCAGGGCAGCATTGTCGATCTCGTCGCCCCGCCCGCCACCGGTGAGCGCGCCACGGAAGCCCAGATAGTCCGGCCACAACCGAGTCAATGGCGCAACGTCCTCGAGCTTGAGCGAGCCCGCCAAACCGACGAAAAGACCGGCACCCTGGGCGCGCGCAACAAAGTCCTCCAGCGCGGCGAACGCGAGATGCTCCCTGAGGCCCCGCCCGTCTTTCCCAGCGGTATCCAACATGACGCCGAAGAAGTGCGGGGCAACAGCGTCGATCAAGTCAAAGTCTGGTGCCCGGTCGGCGAAAAGCACCGCGACGAGTCGCACCCCCCGCTCGGCGGTCCCGGCCAGTGCGTCGATGCAGGCCCCAGTCCGTGAAGACTTCGTCAAGCCGATCTTAATCAGCTCGATGCCGGTTGCAGCCACCGCTTCGACCCCCTGGCGCACCACATCGGGATCCATCGGCAGATTTCCCGCCGTCGCGCTGACCAGGCGTCGCCCGGCCACGGCGGCGAGTGTCTCGCGCATCACCTCGGGCGCCACGGCGCCGAGCGCGCCCGCGTCCGGGTCCTTGAGATCGATAATGTCGGCGCCGCCTTCGAGCGCGACCTCAGCCTCGGCGCGCGAGCGCACGCTGGCCAGCAGACGGGTCATGAGTCGGCCTCCGCCGCCTGGCGCGCGCGGTGCGCCTCGATCTTCTCCATTAGCCAGTCCCAAGCCTCGCGCTCGCGCGGTCCGGCCGTCTTGGAAACGGCGATCTCCAGATAGGCGATCTCACGCTCGATCTTGTCCCACGGCAGGCGACCGAGCCGGCTGGTTAGAATTGCCGCCTCGACGACTGCGCCCTGCGCCCGATTGAAGCCCTGGAACGGCTGGTGCGCGGCCTCGTGAACCACACGACAGTGAAAGCGCGGACGCAACTCGTCCTCGGTGACCCGAGTGACCTCCAGCTCGATATGGGCAAGGGCCGCCTCGAGCACCACGCCCGACACGCGCTCGGCCGGTTGGGTCGTCCAATCGCGCCGGCCGGTCAGGCAGCCGGCGAAGACCCGCACGTCATCGCAGTAATTGGCCACCGCGACGGGGTTGGCGCGCAGGTTGTCGAGTGTTGTCGAAGGACGAAAGGGCGCGATCACCCAGCCCGCACCGTCCTGGATGATGCCGATCGGCGCAATCTGCACCCGGCCAGCGGGATCACGGGTCGTGACGATCGTTTCTCGGATCATCTGGACTCTCCCGAGCGCTTGGCCCTGCGGCGCTTGTCCGCCTTGGCTGCCTTCAAGGTCGCACCTGCGGCCTTGAGATGGGTCTTGTCCTCCGCCTCCCAGTCCAGGGCGGCGCCCCAGTGGAGCGGTTCGTCCTGAGCGTAGCGCTTGCCGAGGCGCCAGGCCAGCTCTGCGCGCGCCAGTTCGTAGCCCAAATAGAAGGCGTGGCTGCCGTCCCGTTCGACGCCCAGGTGGGCAAAAAGATCGAATGGATCTTGCACCACCCGATGGCCCTCGCCGTTGTAGCAGTGGATGCCGTCGGCGGCGACCTCGATGCGAAAATTGCGGTCGGAGATCTGGCTGGCCAACTCGGCGATCTCCTCCGGTGCGGCGGTGAAGGGCTTACGCTCGTGCAGGGCAAGCAACGCCCCGCTGTACAGATTGGGCAGGCTGCCGTCGGCGCGCGCGGCGTACATAAGGCGCCGGGCTGCGTCGTGCTCTTGAACCACCCGGCGGCAATGGGGCGAGACCTGGACCACCAGCACGTTAGCGATCTTGAGTTCCGAGACAATGCCCATAAGGCTCGCCGTGACGCCAGCACTGTCGGCATCGGTCAACTCGGTCAAGTTGCCGGTGCCCATGAGGATTTCAGCGTCGGGCCGGCGCGCCCGCAAAGCCTGGTACCGCAAAAGAGAGTCGGTGAAGCCAAAATGAATCGGGTCGAGGATTGGATCGGCGATGTAGGCCCGGCCCCGCTGGTCCAGAGCGTCCATGGCGCGCAGCAGCGAGTCCAGATCGCCGTGCCTGGCCGGAATCAGCACTGGCGTTGCGGCGACCTCGTCCAGCAGGTCCAGGCTGTCCTCGGTTAGACTTAGCAGAAAGTCGGCGCCGGCCTTGCCGCCGCGCTGCAGCTCCTGGGGATCGGCCGAGTCCACGCTGACCTTTAGGCCTGCGTCGGCAAGCGCCTGGACCGCCTCTTCCAGGTGGGGAAAGGGCGTGTCGGGCAGACAGCCCAGGTCGATCACGTCGGCGCCGGCGGCCCGGTAGGCCTCGGCGCGGGCCAGGATGCCGGCAAGATCAAGGCTCGGCGCCTCGACAATCTCTGCGAAGATGCGCACGTCGAACTTGGAGAGATCGGGCGGCCCGCCCGAGCGGCCAAGGAATTCCGGCAGGTCGCTGAGCTCATCCGGGCCGCGCTCGAAAGGCGCGCCGTAATGCTTCGAAAGCGCGGTCAGGTCGCCGCGAAAGCGGCCCGGTAGGATCACCCGGTCGGCCTCGATTGGCCCTGGCAAGCGCCGGTGGATCAAAGCCTCGGTCAACAGGGCAGCAACCTTGACGCCGAGATCCCGCACCTCGGGCTCGAAGGGCAGCGGCGCGAGCCCCTCGAGCAAACGCTCCAGGCGGCGGACGGCCAGGCGGCCGGTCAGGAAGAGGACGCGCTCAGCCATTCGCCGCGTCTTTGTATCGCCTGCTCCAGGTCCGCCAGGTTCTCGACCACATCGGTCGCCTCGAACTCCTTGAGGCGCGCTGAGTTGTCCAAGTCGATGCGCCGGGGATAGACCTTCACCATGCCGTCGGGCGCCATGGTGTCGTGCACCGGCGCAGTATCGCAGGCGAAGACGATGATCGGCACCCGGCACTTGCCGGCCTGGGCGAATACGTTGGTCGCCAGCGTGTCGGAGATGCCCCAGACGCATTTCGCCACGGTGTTCGAGGTCGCCGGCGCGACCACCAGAGTATGGTAGAAGCCGTGGTAGAACAGGCCGACCGGCGCCGCGCTCGCCGTGGTGTCGCGAAACACCCGCACGCTCTTTGGCAGCTTGTCGAAGTCCTTCTTGTACATGCGCACCACTTCCGCCCCGGCCTTGCTGACGAAGACATCCAGGTCCGGCAGCTGACACATGATTTGAAGGCTCTCGGTGAAAAAATGACCCGAGCCGGTGAGCGCCCAGGCCCAGCGGGGCTTCTTGACCTTCTCCGCCATCCCCTCTCGTCGCCCTTCCCACAGTCGTTGTCCACGGGCGGAGTTTAGCGGCCGCCAGCCGAAGCGTCATCCCAGGACAAGGCGCACCGAACCGGGCTGCGCCTGGCCGCTCAAAGCCATGTCCAACAGATCTTGCTGGCCGGGTCCCAGGAGCCAGACGTCGCGCGGCGCGCGCGCGAGAAATCCTGGGAACGCGGCATCCACCAGGCCGCTCGCGGCCAGATCCTGGGCATTTGCGCTCTCAGCGGGTCGGGGCGCGGATTTGATCAAGACCAGGCGCGGCGCCCCCAGGCGGCCAGCCAGCCATGCGGCCAGGCTATCTGAGGTCACCTCCCAGCTCTCCGGGATCTCGGCCCGGCCCAGGGTCATAGCGGCCGGATCCCAGACCGGCAGGTGCCCTTCCCCGAGCGCCCGCTCGATCGACCCGGCGCTGTCCGCCAAGACCATGCCCGGGCGCAAGGCCGCGAGCGCCTGCCCAAAAAGTGCCATGGCGCCGATCGCAAGCCCATGGGCGGCGGTCTCATCGAACGCGAGGCGCACCTGCAGTTCCCGCACCTGGTCGGCGAAGGGGCCGCCGCCGGGCACCAGCACGGCCCGGCACGGATGGCGCAGTAGTCGATCCAGCCAGGCGCCAAGCTCCGGCGAATGGGCCAGGCTGCCGCCCAGCTTGACCACCGTCGGCCGCGTAGCCTGGTCCCTTTCCGGCGCCACCCCAGCTCCCCCACGTCTATTCAAGGCGACACTATCTGCTATCATCCGATCCGGATGCAATGGCGCTGGACGGCCCGACCATGCTTAGACTGGCCTTTATCGTTACCCTGATTGGCGCGACCCAAGCGGCGGCCGCGGTCGCCAACGATTACCCGACCACGGCGCGGGTCGACTACGTTGTCGGTTGCATGGCCAGCAACGGCCATAACCAGGAGATGCTGGAGCGCTGCTCCTGCTCGATCGACACGATCGCCGGCCTGGTGCCCTATAAGCGCTACATCCAGGCCGAGACGATCCTGCGCATGGGCCAGGTCGGCGGTGAGAAGAGCGTGGTCTTCAAGACGAGCGCCCACTTCAAGGCGATCGTCGAGGACTTGAAGCGCGCCCAGATCGAAGCCGAGCTGCAGTGCTTTTGAACTAGGAACCAGCCTTCGGATCGATCGGCCAGCCTTGGGTGAACTGGGTGTCGTCGGTGTCCCAGGCCTCGACCGTCAGCTCGCCCGGGCCCTCGGGCACGAAGGTGAAGCGCAGGCTCGGGTCCTCGCTGATCGAGATCGCGCCCTCCATCTTGAGAACCGGCTGGCCGCCGTAGCTGACCACCACCTCGCGCACGAAGTGGGCCGGAATGTAGTAGTTGGTCAGCATGTCCCGCTGCAGGCCGGAATAGTTCGGGTGGCTGATCAGCAGCTGGACCTCGTTGGGCTCGCCGAGACGCGCCGGCTGGGATTGGCGCAGCTTCATCTTGCCCAGCCTGGCAATCGCCTCCTCTTCATTCTTGAGCGCCGGCGCCGAGCAGCCGCCCGCCGCCTTGACGAACTTGGTGGTCATGTAGAGCTGGCCGTCGTTGGTCTCGGCGATCACCCGCATGTGGGTGTAGCTGTCGACCCTAACCCGGGTTGAAATGGTGGCCAGGCCGCTTTGGGGTGTCAGCTCGAAGACGGCGGCGACCGGCGCCGGGTTCTTGTCGATGATCAAGGTCATGGCCTTGATGTAGCGCTCGGACGTCTGGGGCATCAGCGCCACCATGGAGATCGGCACCACGGCCGCGTCATGGGCCCGGTAGGGCGCGTCCAGGTCGATCACGCCGTCGCCCGGCAGGATCGCCCGGTCCTCGAATAGAGTCTCCCGCAGGTCGTTCCACAGCGCCTCGTCCTGATTCGCGGCGAGCGCTGGCGCGCCGAAGAGAGCGCCCAGGGCGAGCAGACTGCCGCTGGACAGCAGGAAGGAACGGCGCGTGGCACGAGTCATGACAAGACTCCTATTTCGGTCAGATCGCGGCAGACTACTCCAATCGCCGCCAAAAGTCACAAAAATGAAATTCCTACTCCCATTCCAGCTCCTTGAAGGCGGCCGTTACGTTGCGCAGGTGGTTGTCTTCGAACAGCAGCCAGGGGCCGGATTCGCCGCCGTCGACCTCCTCCAGGGCTTGGGCCATGGTGCCGCCTTCCGCGATGATCCGGCGCACCTGGTCGCGCAACGCTTCCAAATAGACGCGTTGGGGTGTGAGCGCCCCTGGCCAATCGCTTTGCAGCGGCCCGTGACCAGGCACCACCTGGCTGGCTTCCACGGCGGCGAGCTGATCCATGACCGCGAGCCAGCCGTTCAGGCTGCCGTCGATCACCGGCGTGCGCTCGACAAACAAGAGGTCGCCCAGCCACAAGGTGCCGCTGGTGACGTCCAGCACAGTCAAGTCGTTGTCCGTGTGGGCCACCGTATAGGCGGTAATCACCAAGGGGCGACTGCCTAGATCGATCTCAAGCGTGCCCTCGACGATCACGTTGGGAGGCACCACCTGGGTGTCCGCGGCAACTTCGCCCAGGGTTTCCTCCAAGCGCTGCAGGTAGAACTCGCCGCGCGCGGTGAGCGCGCGTGGCAGCTTTGCATGGCCGACAATCTGCGGTGCCTCGCCCAAGAACGCGTGGTTGCCGAAGACGTGGTCGGGATGCATATGGCTGTTGATCACATAGCGTATCGGCAGATCGCTTACCGCGCGGATCGCCGCCAGCAGCTTCTCGCCTTGGCGCGCACTGCCGCCGCTGTCGATCACGGCGATGGAATCTTCGCCCACGATGAAACCGATGTTGGCGATTGCGCCTAGATTCTCGGCGCTCATGTCCTCCTGGGCACCTTCATAGAAATAAACACCAGGCGCGATTTCGCTCATATCCAAGGGGTCTGCCGCCGCGCTTGCGCCCGGGCAGAGGAGCAATAGGCCGATGAGCAACCCACACCACTTCAAGGGGCCGGCCCTTCTACTTGTCGAAGATCGCCGAGCGGAGATGAAGCGCGGTATCCAGATCCTTAATCGTATCGCGGCCCTTGATACCCATGAAACGCGCGTCCTGAATGTCGATCTGGAAAAAGTTCGCATCGGTCAGATCGGCACCCGTGAAGGTCGCGCCGCCAGCATCGGCGCGCATTAAATCGGCGCCCACCATATTGGCATCGGTAAAGTCGGCAAACTCCAGCATGCCACGGGAGAGATTGGCGCCCTTCAAGTTAGCGCCCGTCAGGTTGGCTTTTTTCAGGATGACGCGTACCAGACCCATGGGCTGATTATTCATGTCGGCGGCGAGCTGAGCGCCAGCCAGATTGGCGCCGGTCAGATTGGCACGCTCAAGGTTGCTGACCAGGTGCGCCTTGGTGAGCGTGGCATCGCGCAAATCGGCATAGGCAAAGACCGTGCTGACGGCGCTGACCTCGGAAAGGTTAGCGCCCGACAGGTCGGCTTCGCGAAAGACCGCAACATCCAGATTGGCGCCAGCGAGATTGGCCCCTGCCATCTTGGCCTTTTGCATCTCGGCGCCTTGAAGGTTGGCGTTCGAGAGATCGGCGCCCTCGAACACAGTTCCCTTGTAGCGCCCGCTCTTGAAATCGAGCCCCGAAAGGTTGAGCTTGGAGAGATCCTTGCCGGAAAGATCAGGCGGCGCCTCGCGCGACGCCGCTGCAAGCAGGGAGACCACCTCGTCTCGGGTCATCTCCGCGGCGCCGGCGCTTTGCCCGGCGAGCGGCCAGAAGAGGGCAAAAACCAACAGCGGAACCAGAACGCGTGCCATCGGGTCCGTGAGTTTATGCTGCACCGAGCCTCCTCCCCGATCCGAGCTGATAAGGGCTTAGAATTCGCCGCCCTACATCGGATCGCTCTTTATCGATATGGCGCGATCATAGGCGCATGACGCGCCCGCGTCGAGATCGCAAGAAAATCCAGACCCCTTACATTTGTTGAATGATTTCCTAGTCATGCAAATATCACTTGCCGCTGGAACGTTCCTCAAATAGCATGGTCTCTCACTTGACGATAAGTTCGAGTTGCCCTTCATAAGGCACCGAATTTCCTCGTGTGGGTGAACCACCGGCCGATGGAACCGATCGGGCGGGCCACGCGGGGCAAACAGAAGCACAGCCGAATCCGGTAGGGGCATCGCCAATTGGCGCGCCCAATGCCCAAATCGGCTGACCACGAGTTTCGGACCACCGACGGCAATTTCGGTGAAACCGGGGACGTGAGTTTATCGTCAGAACGGGAGGAAAAACCGAATGAGAAGCTTCTTACGCACCGCGTGTGTCCTCGCGGCGGCGCTGGTCCTACCGGTGACCGCATCGGCCAATGACGAGCTCCTGGTTATGCAGGAGAATCCTGCCGAGTGGGTCATGCCGACTGGCACTTACGACAACATCCGATACAGCAAGCTCGGTCACATCAACAAGGACAACGTCGGGAGCCTCAAGGTCGCCTGGACGTTCTCCACCGGTGTGCTGCGCGGCCATGAAGGCGGGCCGCTCGTTATCGGCAATGTCATGTACGTCCACACGCCGTTTCCGAACATCGTCTACGCACTGGACCTCAATGCGGATGGCCGGATTATCTGGAAGTACGAGCCGAAACAGGATCCGGACACGATCCCGGTGATGTGCTGCGACACGGTTAATCGCGGCGTGGCCTATGCGGGCGGAAAGATCTTCCTCTACCAGGCCGACACGACCTTGGTGGCGCTCAATGCGGCGAACGGTCAGGTGCTCTGGAAAGCGGTGAATGGAGATCCCAAGATCGCCGAAACCGGCACCAGCGCACCGATGGTGGTGAAGGACAAGGTGATTGTCGGTATCAGCGGCGGCGAATTCGGCGTGCGCGGCAGCCTCACCGCCTACAACGTGGACACCGGCGAGCAGGTCTGGCGCGCATACTCCATGGGTCCCGACTCCGACATCCTGGTCGATCCCGAGAAAACCACCCATCTTGGCACTCCGGTCGGCAAGGACTCCGGCACCAACACATGGGAAGGCGATCAGTGGAAGATCGGCGGCGGAACCACCTGGGGCTGGTACTCCTATGACCCCGAGCTGGATCTGATCTATTATGGCACGGGCAATCCGAGCACCTGGAATCCGGTTCAGCGCCCGGGCGACAACCGCTGGTCCATGACCATCTTCGCGCGCAACCCGGATACCGGTATGGCCAAGTGGGCCTACCAGATGACGCCGCACGATGAATGGGACTACGACGGGGTCAATGAGATGATCCTGGCCGATCTGGAGATCGGTGGCCAGATGCGCAAGACCCTGGTCCATTTTGACCGCAACGGCTTCGGCTACACGCTCGATCGGGAGACCGGCGAGCTCTTGGTGGCCGAAAAGTTCGATCCAGTGGTCAACTGGGCAACCCATGTGGACATGAAGACTGGGCGGCCGCAGGTCGTTGATAAGTACTCGACCCAGTTCAACGGCGAAGACGTCAACACCACCGGTATCTGCCCGGCGGCGCTTGGCACCAAGGACCAGCAGCCGGCGGCCTACTCGCCGCGCACCGGCCTGTTCTACGTACCGACCAACCATGTCTGCATGGACTATGAGCCGTTCCGCGTTTCTTACACCGCGGGTCAAGCCTACGTCGGCGCGACGCTCAGCATGTATCCGGCGCCGGGCGGCAACGATATGGGCAACTTCATCGCCTGGGACGCGACGAAGGGCGAGATTGTCTGGTCCAATCCGGAGCTCTTCTCGGTATGGAGCGGTGCTCTGGCGACGGCTGGCGACGTGGTTTTCTACGGCACGCTGGAAGGCTATTTGAAGGCGGTCGACGCCCACACGGGTCAGGAACTTTATAGCTTCAAGACCCCGTCGGGCATCATCGGCAACGTCACCACCTACATGCACAAGGGCAAGCAGCACATCGCGGTGCTCTCGGGTGTGGGTGGCTGGGCCGGTATCGGTCTGGCGGCTGGCCTGATCCGCCAGGACGTGGCAGCCGGGTGGCACGGTGCCGTGCATCCCGACAAGGACGTGACCAGCGAAGCCATGGTGGACACGGCAGGTCTGGGTGCGGTCGGCGGCTATGCCGCGCTGGCCAATTACACCCAGCTCGGCGGCCAACTGACGGTCTTCGAGCTGCCGTAAGGCGCGCGGGACACGGTCACGCGGTACCTTTTGGTGAAGCCAAGCCCGGCATCTTGACCATGCGTCGAGATGCCGGGCGCTTTTCCGCCTGGGACGCAATTCGGTAAGACCCGAGTTTAGAGGCAATAGAAGAAGACATCGCGCCCGAACAGCGTGTCTACCGGGCGCAGGATAGAGGACGCTCATGCTAACTGCGATTACCCGCCGAGCTGCGTGTTTGCTTGCGGTTTTGGGTCTGGCGGCGGTCGGATCCCTGTGGCCCAGCTCCCTGCCGGCGCAAGACGAAGAAAAGCCCTACCAAGTGATCGACGGTGTCGTCGACTGGTACACCTTCAGCGGCTTCCGGCGCTATCATTCGGAATGCCACGTCTGCCACGGCCCCGACGGCATGGGCAGCTCCTTCGCGCCGTCTCTGCTCGATTCCCTTAAGACTATGCCCTATGAAGATTTTCTTGAGGTCGTGGTCAACGGCCGCGAGGTCGTCACCACCTCAGAGCAAGACTCCATGCCGGCCTTCGGTGAAAACCTCAACGTCATGTGCTTCATCGACGATCTCTATGCCTATCTCAAGGCGCGGGCCGACGGCGCGATCGGCCGTGGCCGGCCGCCCAAGAAGCAGCCAAAACCCCAGGAGGCGAAAGAGCGGGATGACGCTTGCATGGGGTAAGGCCCTGGCGGCCCCTACGCTAGCGGCGTTTGTCGGCATTGCCGCTTTCACGCTGGCCGCAAGCCACGCTCATGCTGCCGGCGCCGAAGCGGTCGACCGATCGAGCTTGCGGGTCTGCGCGGATCCGCACAATCTGCCCTTCTCGGATAAAAGCGGCAATGGTTACGAGAACAAGATCGCCCAGCTCTTAGGCGAAAAGCTCGGCGTGCCGGTACGCTATACCTGGTTTCCTCAAACAATCGGCTTCGTGCGCAACACCCTGCGGGCGCGACGCTGCGATCTGGTGATTGGTGTGCCGCTCGGCTTCGAGCTGCTGCAAAACACAAATCCCTACTACCGTACGACCTATGTGCTGGTCTATCGGGCGGACTCGGGCTTGGACATCACCACGCTCGACGATCCGCGCCTCAAGGGTCTGCGCCTGGGCGTGGTTGCCGGCACGCCGCCTTCGAGCATCCTGGCGCGCAACGGCCTGATGGCGAATACAAAGCCCTATCAGCTGATGGTCGATACCCGCTACTTTAAGCCCGGTAAGGACATGGTCGAGGACGTGGTCTCCGGCGAGGTGGATGTCGGCGTCCTCTGGGGTCCAATCGCGGGCCACTATTCCAAGCCGCACTCCGACAAGGTTGTCTTGGTGCCTTTGGTCAGTCAGCCCGACGACGTCAAGATGGACTACCGCATCACCATGGGCGTGCGCTTCAACGAGCCGGAGTGGAAGCGCGAGATCAATGCCCTGCTGGACGCGAACAAGGCGGAGATCCAGGCCATCCTTCTAGACTACGGCGTGCCGCTCCTTGACGGGCAAGGCAACGCCATCACCCACTGATGAGGCCGCTCTGGGCGCTTGTTCTCCTGCTCGCGGCGACACCGGCCTGGGCGCAGCAGGTTCCGGAGCCCGAAGACTACCGCATGGAGGCCTACCGGGCGCCGGTGCCCGAGAGCCTGACTGGTGGTACGGTCGTCTCCACCGATGGCGCGCGCGATCTGGCCGAGGACAGCTCGGTGCTTCTGATCGATGTCCTGCCGCGGCCACCCAAGCCCAAGGGCCTGGATCCGAGCATCCTCTGGCGTCCCCAACCACGCCACAACATTCCGGGCAGCATTTGGTTGCCAAATGTCGGCTACGGCACCTTGAGCCCCGAGATGGCGCGCCACTTCGAGGAAAGCCTAGCGGCGCTGAGCGAAGGTGATCGGGCGCGAATTCTTCTATTCTACTGCCAAGCCAACTGCTGGATGTCGTGGAACGCCGCCAAGCGCGCGATCGCCTTGGGCTACAGCCGGGTCCACTGGTATCCCGAGGGCACCGATGGCTGGCAGGCGGCCGGCCTGCCGACCGAATACAGCGAGCCCGAGCCCTCGCCCGAAGAACCCTAATCGAGATATCCCATGATTTCGCGGGAAAGCGCGAAGAGGCGCTGCTCCAAGAGCACTGGCTGCTCGCAGAGATAGGTCAGCGAGCGAGTGCGCTCGTCGAACACTCGGCTGTCCCAGTACTGCTGCTCGAGAATGGCCTTGCGCTGGTCTTCGCTGGTTTGCTCCGGCAAGGCCGCAAGTTCATCCTCGCGGCGTTGAATGCGGTCGGCCAAGCTGGCCTGACCGCGAGCGTAGCGCCGGATACCCTCAATGATCGAGGCGCGCTCCTGGTTGACCGACTCCAAAAGGCCAGCGAAGAGCAAGGTCAGACGGCTATCCTTATCGCCGCCCTGGGCCGCGGCGAAGCTTGCGACCTCGCTCTTGGCGTCCTCCAGTGGCGTGCGGCGCGCCGCGATCTGTTGCGCCAGAGCACTGATCTCCGGATCGGAGCGCCAGTCATCGGCTTGCTCCTCGAGCGGCGGACCGGCCCATACCATGCCCGCCGAGACTTCCGGCACAAGGCGCTGAATGCAAGGCCAATCAGGGTCTACCGATTGGGCCGCCCTCGCATCCGGCGCGCCGGCCAGCGCCGTGAGAAGAACGCAGAGTCCTTGAAGCGCTTGCAGATTTTTCATGGCCCCTCCCCTAGCGCGCCGGTCCGCCACGCCGGGCGATAAGTCCGCGCGCTGGATTGTAGCCTTGAATGGCCAACGCCATAAAGACGATGGTGCACAACCCCACCACCCCAACGGCCTCCCAGTTGACCCGACCGTAAAGCGCGAAACGAATCAGCTCGACCGCGTAGGTGAAGGGGTTGTAGGCACAAATCCAATAGAGCTCCAGGCTCGATTCCTTGATGCGCCAGAGAGGATACAGTGCCGAGGAGGCGAAAAACATGGGGAAGATGACGAAGTTCATGACCCCGGCGAAGTTTTCCAGCTGCTTGATGAAGGAAGACAGCAGCAGGCCCAAGGCGCCCAGCATAAGCCCCGAAAGGACCAAGGCCGGCAGCAAGGTGAGGTAGCCGATCAGCGGCGGCTCGACCTCCCAAAACCACGCGATCATCAAGAACACGTAGACCTGCAAGACCGAAACCGTGACACCGGCCAGCAGCTTGCAGGTCAGGAGGAACCAGCGTGGCATGGGGCTGACCAGCAGCGTGCGCATGGAGCCCATCTCCCGGTCATAAACCATGGAGAGCGAGCTTTGCATGCCGTTGAAGAGCTGGATCATGCCGACCAGGCCTGGGGTGATGTAGACTTCGTATAAAACGTAGGTCTCGTAGGGCGGGATGATCGAAACGCCGAGCACTGAGCGAAAGCCCGCCGCAAAGATAAAAAGCCACACCAATGGCCGGACCAAGGCGGCGATAAATCGCTCGCGCTGATGCAAGAAACGCAAGGCCTCGCGCCAGATCACGCCCTTAAGGCAACGCCAATAGGCGATCGCGCTCATGCCGCCTTGTCCTCGGTGAGCCGGTGAAAGGCGTCGGCCAGATCGCTGGCGCCGGTCTGGGCGACCAAGGCGTCGCGTTCCCCGATGCCGCGCACCTGGCCCTTGTGCAGAACCACCACCTGGTTGCCCGGCGCCACCTCGTCGATCAAGTGGGTGGCCCAGAGCAGACCGAGGTCACCTACGCCCGCCAGCTGGCGCACGTGCTCCAAGATGTCCCGCCGGCTGCCAATGTCGAGACCCACGGTCGGTTCGTCGAGCAGCAGCAGCCGCGGCTGGTGCAGCAAGGCCCGGGCGATTTCGACCCGGCGCAACTGCCCGCCGGAAAGTTGGCGCACCTTGTCGCCGGCCCGTTCGCTGAGCCCCAGGCGGTTCAGCTCTTCCTCCAAGCGCTCCTTTGCCTTGCCGCTCGCTATGCCGTGCAGGGCGGCGTGGTAAAGCAGGTTCTGGCGCACGGTCAGGTCCAGATCCAATGTGCGCTGCTGAAACACCACGCCAATGCGCGCCAGCGCCTCGGAAGCCTGGTCGCGCACGTCGAAGCCATAAACGCGGATCGACCCGCTGCGGTTGTTGTAGAGCCGCGTAATTAGGGAAAAAAGCGTCGTCTTGCCGGCACCGTTCTGGCCGAGCAGCACGGTGAAGCTGCCCGGCTGGATGGTCAGCGAGACCTGGTCGAGCGCCCGGCGTTGACCGAAACTGTGGCTAACCCCTTCGACCTCCAGAGCCGCTTCCCGCTCGGGCAGTGTCAAATCCCTAGTCCTTCGCGACCACTCCCCAGGGGAAGCGTCCGACGGGAATCGACTTGATGACCCGCAGCTTCTCTACGTCGATCACCGAAATGTCGTTCGAAACGCCATTGGTGGTGAAAAGCAGGGATTCGTCCGGGCTGAAGGCAAGCTGCCAGACCCGCTGGCCGACCAGAAGGTACTTCTTGACCTCGAAGGTCTTGGCGTCGACCACTGCGATACGGTTGGATGGCCCCAGAGCTACAAAGGCGAGCGTGCCGGCCTTGTTGACCCGTACACCGACCGGCTGGATCGCCTCGGGCCGCACGCCGGGGATCTCGAATTCGATCTTATGAATGATTTCGCGGGTGTCGCTGTCGATCACGCTGATCGTGCCGCCAATCTCGGACGTCACCCAAACTTGCTTGCCGTCGCTGGTGAACTCGGCGAAGCGGGGGCGGCTGTCGACCAGCACGTTAGAGGTGATCTCGTAGGTGTCGGTATCGATGAAATGGGCCATATTGGTGGTCTCGGATGTGTTAACCAGCACCTTGCCATCCGGGCTGAGGCCCATGCCTTCTGGCTCGACGCCGACCGGCACCTCGGCCAGGACCGAGCCCTTCTCCACATCGACCACGGTCACCAAGTTGTCGTCCTCGTTTGCGACGTACAGCGGGTTGCCCGAGGGATGCAGGATGAAGAGCTCCGGGTCAGGCCCGCTCGGCAGAGTGCCGATGATCTTCATAGTCGCCAGGTCGAGCACCTCCACGTGGTCGTCGTCGCTGGCGCAGATGTAGAGTAGAGAGCCGTCATGGCTTAGCGCGATGCCACGTGGCCGCTGGCCGACCGGCACGGTCGCCGTGACCTCAAGGCTGTCTCCGTCGATGACGCTGATCGAATTGTCCTTCTCGTTCGACACGTAAACGGTCAGCGCCTGTGCCGGCGCAGCGGCCCAACCGAGACCGGCGACAAGGCCGATCGATAGCACCCAAGGTTTCATCCTCCCAATCCTTCCCGTTGTTTTTAGCGATAGTCGCGGCAGCGAGACTCCTGCTCGTCGTAGCCGAGCGTGTCGAGCAAGGAATGCTCATGCAAAAAGCCGTCCTGCGGCGATACGCTGACCAAGGCCTTGGGCGCCGCTAAGAGAATGGGCTGGCGCAGTTGGCCATTCCACGGCCGGATGGTCAGCTTCTGACCCTTGAAGCCAGCAAGCTCAAAGTCCGGACCTTTGAGATAGGCAACAATCTTGTCGAAATCGGTCGAGTTGGTGCGGGTCGCCGCCTCGCCGATCGCGCGGATCGGGCCCCAAACGTGATAGTCGAGCGGGGTCATGCGCCGGCCGGTCATCTTTTCGAAGCGGCTCTGCAGCTGGGCCGCGCCCCACTGCTCGTGAGTCCGGTGCCAGGAGGTCGGGCTGAGGCCCTGGGTGCCCACGACGAGAATGGGCTGCCAGGTGCGATAGACCAGATACTCGCCGAACTCGCCAATTTCGTCGGCCACGAGGATCAGGTCCGCATCCACCCCTTGCGTGAAGGCCGGCACTTCAGCCTGGGCGGTGCGCCGCACGTCAGGCCCGTAGTCCCAGGTCTTTTCCTCGACGATCTTGCCGCCAAATCTTTTGGCCGAGCGCCGGATCGCCTCGGCGAAGAGCCGGTCGCTCTCCCGGCGGCCGACAACCACGAACCATTCGCGCCAGCGCTTTTTGATCAGATACTGCGCCAATCCATCGGACAACATGGCGCGGCTCGGCATGAGATGCAGTACATTGGCCCGGCAGTCCTCGTTGCGCAGGCTGTCGTCGGGCGCGCCGGCGTTGAAGAGGAGAACATCCCGAGCCGAAGGCAGATCTGCAATCTGCAACAGGGTTTTGGCCGGCACGTTAAGGATCACGAAGCGGATACCCTGGGCGGCCAGGGCCTCGAAGGCGGCGATCGGGTCGCCATCTGCCGCAACCGACTCCTCGACAAGCTCGAAATGCTGTTTGAGGAAACTGCCGGTAGTGTTGTTGTCCTTGATCGCCAGCACACCGCCTTGGCTGCCTTCGTCCTGGGGCGGCAGATCCAGGTTCGAGAGCTTCGGTGGGCGCTCGACCACTTGGGACAGGTAAGCGATCGTCACGTTCTTCACGTCCTGTGCCGCCACCAAGTGAGGCGCGGCCAAAACCGCCGCCGCGGCGGCAAGAATTCCCACCGCCTCGGTCAGGAATGTCAGTCGAAATCGGGTCATTTTTGCCCTTCATCCTTTGCCGAAGATGTATTTTCGTGATCCCCCAAAGCCTTGTCAAACGCGCCGGGCCATTTCCGGCGTTGCAGGCACTCTCGGGTTCTCCTAGGCTTGAAGGAAAAGCGCGCGAAGGGCGGCTTTCGCCTCATTGTTCAGGCAGGTTTCCAGCGCGCCAGGGAGGAAAAAGCCATGGGATTGATGCGGCTGCTCATGCCGCTGTTCGTAATCTTGGTGATCATTTCGTCAACCGTCGGCACCTTGGCCGCATCGGAGGCGACCCGGGTGGCGGTGTTCGATTTCGAGCTGATCGATTCCAGTCTCGAAGGCGAGATCTACGGCAGCAAGCCCGAAGAGACCGAGCGCTTGGGCATGATTAGCGATCTTCTGCGCGAGAAGCTGCAAGCCTCGGGCCGCTACGAAGTGGTCGATACAACACCCGCGGAAGGTGCCATCGCGGACGCGGGCTACATCCACGGCTGCAACGGCTGCGATGCGAAAATCGCGCACGGTCTTGGCGCCGATCAAGCGATTTCCGGCACCGTGCAGAAGGTGAGCAACCTCATCCTCAACATTAACCTCTATGTGCGCGATGCCGCCAGCCGCCGGCTGATTTGGGCCTCCAGCGTCGACGTGCGCGGCAACACGGACACCTCCTGGTCGCGCGGCGTGTCCTACATTCTGCGCAACCGCCTGCTCAAAGGTCCCGCGCCATGAGATTGGTTCTGGTTTTCTTGACTGTCCTCCTATGGGCGGCTCACGGTTCGACGGCCGAACCGATCAGGATCGGCGTGCTGCAGTTCGGAACCGTCAACTGGGAGCTTGACGTCATTAAGCGGCACGACCTGGCGCAAAAGCGCGGTCTGGAGATCGAGGTCGTCGGCCTGACCAACAAAACCGCCACCGCGGTCGCACTCCAGTCCGGTGACGTGGACATAATCGTCACCGACTGGATCTGGGTCTCGCGCCAACGCGCCGAGGGCGCGCCTTACAGCTTCGTGCCTTACTCCACGGCCGCCGGCGCCATCATGGTGCCCGGCGCCTCCAAGGTGGCCGATATCGCCGGGCTCGCGGGAAAGCGCCTGGGTGTCGCGGGCGGTCCCTTGGACAAGGGTTGGCTCCTGCTCCAGGCTTTGGCCGCCCAAGACAGCGGGCTCGACTTCGCGGAAGAGGTCGAGGCCGTCTTTGGGGCAGCCCCCTTGCTCGCCCAGCAGGCGCTCGCCGGGCACCTGGACGGAGTCTTGAACTTTTGGCACTACGCCGCGCGCCTCGAGGCCGAGGGCATGCGCCGCCTGATCTCCGTGCAGGACATGATGGCGCAGCTTGGCGTCGAGGTGCCGCTGCCCTTGATCGGTTATGTTTTCGACGAGAACTGGGCCGGTCAGCGCGAGGCAGATGCCTTGACGTTCTTTCAAGCCTCGCGCGAGGCGCGCCAGACCCTCGCCACATCCGACTCAGCGTGGCAAGCCCTGCGTCCCCTGATGAAGGCGCCGAACGAGGCCACTTTCTTGGCCCTGCGCGCCGGCTACCGGGACGGCATTCCGCGCCAATGGGGTCCGGCGGAGCAGGCGGCGGCCGAGCATCTCTTCGCGATCTTGGCCAAAATCGGCGGACGCGAGCTGGTCGGCCGTTCCGACCATCTGCAGGAAGGCACCTTCTGGCCGCCCTTTCAATTTTGACTACGGGCGTTCATGGCACATTCACGGGTCGTTTTGCAGAGCCTGTCCCTTCTCGCACTTTTGCTGATTTGGCAAACCGCCGCGAGTGCCCTTGAGAGCCGGGTGCTGCCGCCGCCCTTGACGGTGCTGGAGGTCCTCGTCGCCGGCTTCGAGAGCGGGCAAATTCCGAAGAACGTCGGGATCACCCTGGCCAGGGTCGCGGCCAGCTTCCTGCTCGCCATGGTGATCGGGATCGCGATCGGCATCTTGATGGGCCGGCACACCACGGTCGACCGGCTGTTCGACGGCTGGCTGGTGCTGTTTCTCAACATTCCGGCGTTGGTCACCATGATTCTCTGCTACGTCTGGTTCGGTTTGACCGAGGTGGCGGCGATCACGGCCGTCGCGATCAACAAGATTCCAAACGTCGTGGTCACTCTGCGCGAAGGCGCCCGAGCGCTCGACCGGGACCTGCTCGAGATGGCCCAAGTCTTCAAACTGCAGCGCTGGAGCGTGCTGCGGCACGTGGTGATGCCGCAGCTTCAGCCCTACATCATGGGCACCGCCCGTTCGGGCCTGGCGCTAATCTGGAAGATCGTGCTGGTGGTCGAGCTGCTCGGCCGCAGCAACGGCGTCGGCTTCCAGCTCTACAGCTACTTTCAGCTGTTCGACGTGGCCGGCATCCTTGCCTACACACTCACTTTCGTGTTGGTCGTTCAGCTGATCGAGCTGGCTCTGCTCCAGCCGCTCGAAGCGCGTCTCAACAGGTGGCGCCGGTGAGCGTGCTCGAGATCGAGATCCGCGATAAGCGCTTCCCGGCCGACGACGGCGCGGCGGGGCACCTGGCCCTCAAGAACTTGCTCCTTTCCGTCGCCCGGGGCGAGCTAGTCTGCCTGCTCGGGCCCTCGGGTTGCGGCAAGACCACCTTGCTCAACTGCATAGCCGGCCTGGACCGAGACTTCGCGGGCACCATCGCCCTGCCCCACGCGCCCGATCAGCCCGACCCGGTGATCGGCTACGTCTTCCAAGAGCCGCGTCTGCTGCCTTGGCTGAGCGTACGCGCCAACATCGAGCTGGTGCTGAGCGAAGTCCAGCGCGGCTGCGGCATCGTCGAGGACATGCTGGCCGCGACCGGCCTTGAGGACTTCGCCGAGGCTTACCCTCAGAAGCTTTCGCTCGGCATGGAGCGGCGGGTGGCGCTCTGCCGCGCTTTCGCGGTCGCGCCGGATATCCTGCTGATGGATGAACCTTTTGTTTCCCTGGACGAACCGACCGCGCGGCGACTGAGGGCCTTGCTCGTAGCGATCTGGCAGCAGCGCCCGACCACCGTAGTTTTCGTTACGCACAATCTGCGCGAGGCGATCGAGCTGGCCGATCGGATCGTCGTACTTTCCCCGGCGCCCGGCACGGTCCGGCGCGAGATCGCTGTCAACTTGGCCCGGGGCCAGCGCGGCGACGAGCGGGCGATCGAGCGCTTCCGTCAAGAGCTGCTCGACGATCAGCCGGAGATCTTCCAAGATCTCTAGATTCGTGCAATACTTGGCGTTAACCTTTTGTTAACCATGTTCTCGTTAGGGTGTTTTCGTGCCCTTTTCTAGGGCCTCCTCCCTGTTCAACTTGTCCCCGTTGGGGCCCCAGCCGCAACGGGGTTTCTTTTCGGCGTTTAGTCGCTCAGCCCTGCCTTTCGAAGCCCGTCCAAGAGCCGGGAATTCTCATCTGCCGATTTGTAGATCCTAAGTTCGCCGCGCAGCAAACTCGATGCGAAGTCCGGCGAGAAGGAAGCGAGGAATTCGGCGTGCCCCTCGGCTTCCTCTAGCGAGCCGGCTTGGGCGCAGCAGGCGATCATCAGCGTTCGCCGGATCGGTGCCCTTCCGTGCATCTGAATCGCCAATTCGGCCCACTTTCTGGTCTCGGCGTAGTCGCCCTCGGCGAAACAGGCCTGAGCTAAAGCCAGATAGGCGACGCACAGCCACAATTCGTTCTCCCGCGGGCTGAGCCGCAGGCCGAGTGCGGCGTGGGCCTTAGCCTCCTCGGTCAACCCACTGAGCGATTCACACCAGGCCAGGGTGAAGATAGTGGTCACATGGTTCGGGTTGAGCTCGTAACCCCGGCGCAGATCCGCGACCGCCGCATCGTGGGCGCCGCGGTAGAAGTAGATCAAGCCACGCGCCGTGTAGGCGCGGGTGTCAGAGGAGTCCACTTCGAAGAGGCGCTCGGTCGCCTGCCAGGCCCGCTCGAGCACCAGCTCCGGCGAATCGCCCCAGCGCAAGAGGTACTGCTCGATCTGGGCGAAGGCGAGAATCCACAGCCCGTGTGCGCAGCGCGAATCTTGCGTCACGGCCTCGGTCGCCAAGTCGAGCGCCTCCTTGTGCAGCTCCGGGCGACCCATGCGAACGGCATCGTAGAAGCGCGCTTGGGCCTTCAAGGCGAGATCGTACGATTGAAATCTCGCGGCCTTGCCCGCCTGTGCACGGGCCATCTCGGCGATCTCGATCTGCGGCGCGATGGAGGCGACCACGTTGCCGGTGATCTCCTCCTGGAGCTCGAAGATGTCCTCCAGCTCCCGGTCGTACTTCTCCGCCCAAAGGTGACTGCCGCTCTCCCCGTCGATAAGCTGGGCGGTCAACCGGACCCGTTGGCCGGCCCGCCGGATGCTGCCTTCCAAGAGGTAGTGGACGCCGAGCTCCCGGGCGATCTGGGTCAGCTCGACGGCTTTGCCCTTGTAAGAGAAGGTAGAATTGCGCGCGATCACGAAAAGACTGGAAAAGCGCGAAAGCTCGGTGATGATGTCCTCGGTGATGCCGTCGGAGAAGTAGTCCTGCTCCCCATCGGCTGACATGTTGTCAAACGGCATGACCGCGATCGAGGGCTTGTCGGGCAGCGTCAGAGCCTTTTCGGCGGGCGCCGGCCGCGCGGCATCGCTCCAGTGAAACACCCTGATCGGTTTGGCGATGTTCTTGAGGCTCTGCGAGCCGCCGTCCTGAAAGGCGGCGTCGAGCTTCGGCGCCGCGTGCTCGTGGGCGGTCGCGCTCAAGACGATGCCGCCGGGCGCAGCCAGCGCCTGAAGGCGGGCGGCCACATTGACCCCGTCGCCATAGAGGTCGCTGCCCTCGAAGATCACGTCACCCAGGTTGACCGCGATGCGTAGCTCGATCCGCTTGTCCCGTAACGGCTCCTGGTTGCGCGCGGCGATCGCCCGCTGCACGGCGAGCGCGCAGTTCACCGCGTCGACCACGCTGGCGAACTCGACCAGCGCGCCATCGCCCATCAGCTTGACGATGCGCCCCCGGTGCTCGGCCACCTTGGGCGCGAAGAGCTCCTTGTGGAGCGCCTTGAGGGCGGTCAAGGTGCCGGCCTCGTCCTCGCCCATAAGGCGCGAGAAGCCGACCGCATCGGCGGCGAGAATGGCGGCCAGGCGACGCTCCATCACTCCTCCCTCCCGGCGGAGACTAGCCGAGGAAAAGGCTCGAATCCATGGGGCGTCACTCGGGTGTTGTCTCGGCGAGGAAATCCAGGCCGGCGCGTGCCGCTGGACGATTTCGGCCGCGCTGGGTCAAGAGCGCATAGAACTGGCGGTCGAACTCCAGGAAGTCGGCGGCGGCCGGCACCAAGGAGCCCGCTTCCAAATAGCGCTCGATCATGCCACGCCAGCCGAGAGCAAGGCCGCGGCCGGCGGCCGCCGCCTCCAGCAGGTAGACGTAGTTATCGACGCTCACATAGCTGGGCGGCGCCGTCGGCGCGCCGACCCGGGCGAACCAGTCATCCCAGGTCGCCCAGCCCTGGTTGGGCTTGGTCAGCCGCAGAAATGGCAGATCGCCCCACTCCGCGACCTTCTGTTTCAGCACCGCCCGGTTGGCCCTAGAGAAGCTCGGCGAACAGAGCGGGACAACCGCCTCACGCAGCGCGACGACGCGGTTTTGGGGCTCGGTCCCGGCGGCCTGATAGGTGAAGATCACGTCGACCCGCGGCTCTTCCAAGGCCTCCAACATGTCGTACTCGTAGGTCATGACCCGAATGCGCGTGCCCTCGCCGACCGCGCTTTGCAGTTTCTCGAATCGCGGCAGGAGGAAAAGATGGGAGACCTCGTGGGTGCAGGCGATGGTCAGGAGCTCGCCACCCGGCGCATTGGCGACCGCCATGGCCCCCGCGCGGATATTTTCCAAGCCCGAGACCACAGCGTGAAAGAAGTGATCGCCTTCCTCGGTCAGCCTTATCTTGCGCTTGTGACGCTCGAAGAGCCGGGTATTGAGCCGCCCTTCCAGACCCGCAATATGGCGGCTAATCGCCGACTGGGAGGTGTTGAGCTCTTCGGCGGCACGGCTGAAGTTGCGATGGCGCGCAGCACTCTCGAAGGCCAGGAGGGCGCTCGTCGGGGGAATCCAGCTTCGTTCTTTTATCATATCAATTCTGATATCAAATTATGATCAAAACAGCAATATACCAGGGGCACTGGAATGAATAAGGTATGCTCTAGAGATATGGACTTCTGACGGAGATAGCGATGGCTGAGACGGCCCAGGCCGACGACCGAGACGGCCCGATCAAGCCGGCGCGCTGGTCGAATCCGGCAAACAAGCTGTTCCCCCACCAGGTCGGCTTCACCGGGCCGCCTCACGACTTCGATAGCGCGCCCAGCGACTTTCTGCGCATGGCGCCGGAAACGGTCGGCGTGCACGGCCGCCTGCTCCATGCGGCGGACTACGCCCACGAGCTGACCCAGCGGGTCGACAACTTTCATTTGCTCGAAGAGGTCGTTCACTGCATGGCAAATGCCGGTGCCGACGTGGTCGGCCAGGTCGGCACCAACTGGGTGCACTGCCAAGGCACCACACCGGACGATATCCGCGCCTTCTGCGACCGGGTGAGCGAGACCTACGAGACGCCCTTCCACATGGCCGGCATGTGCCTAGTCGAGGGATTGCGCGCACTGGGTGCCGAGAAGATCGCGCTCAACTCGGTTTACTACTGGCCCGACTGGCGCGACGGCATCGCGCGCTTCCTAAAGGAGGCCGGCTTCGACCTGATCTACTATGGCAACTTCGTCGATCTCGGCCTCTACGAGACACAAGAGGAAGTTAACGACCAAGTTTGGATCTTTCCTGGCGAGGCTGCCGAGAAGTCTATGCTCCGCACCGCCGAACGGGCGCCGGATGCCGATGCCTACGTGGTCAACGGCATGCCCAATTTCCGGCGGGCTGACGGCCTGCCCCAACGCATGGTGTCCCTCGACGCTGAGTTGGAAGACAAACTCGGCAAACCGATCGTGGCCTCCGACACGGCACTCTACTGGCGGATCTTCAAAACACTGGGCGTGGCGCCTGGCGGCCGCCACGGCCGATTGCTTTCCAGCTTGACCTGAGGAGCCAAGGCCATGCACGAGATCCTGGTGCTCTGGGCGACGCCGCGCTCCACCTCAACCGCCTTCGAGTGGATGATGCGCATGCGCGGCGATCACGCCTGTTTCCATGAGCCCTTCGGCGAGGCTTGGTATCAAGGCGACGATGCGCTCTGGCCACGCCTCGAGCCCGACAGCCCGCGCCAGTCGGGCCTCAGCTTCGCGAGCGTCCTGGCCGAGCTAACGCAGGCCGCGGAAAACGGGCCGGTGTTCTCTAAAGATATGCCCCAATACACCGATCATCTCTGGGACGACGCCTTTCTCGATCTGTTCAAGCACAGCTTCTTGATCCGCGACCCCGCCAAGGTGCTGACCTCGGTTTACAAGAATTGGCCGGCCTTCGTGCCGAAGGAGATCGGCTTCGAGGAGCAGCGCGCACTCTTCGACCGGCTCTGGGCGCGAGATGGGGCGCCGCCCCCGGTTATCGACAGCGACGACCTACTGGAGGACCCCCACGGCATGGTCGAAGCCTATTGCCGAGCGGTTGGCCTGCCGTTCCTGCCCGAGGCCTTGAGCTGGGAGCCCGGCGCGCGCGAGGAGGTGCTGTGGTACGACAAGGAGAAGGTCTGGCACAAAAACCTGATCAACTCCGATGGCCTCAAGCCCCAGCCACGCAAGACCGTCGACATCACCCAGACGCCCGACTGGGTACAGGAGATGTATGCGGCCTTTCTGCCCCACTACGAGCACCTCCATGCCCACCGCCTACGGGTGCCGACGGTAGCCGAGGCGGGCTAGGCGGGAACGCTTCAGGGGCACCCCGCGTATCTCTAAGGGTTGCGCCGTTAGCGACCGACCCGAGGAGCTTTGAAATGACGATCACCCTGCTGAAGCGGGCGGCACTGTTTGCCCTGCTCGCCCTTGCTTGGGCGGGCCCGGCGCTGGCCGATTCCGAGGCCGGGAACCGGGTCCACAGCGTGACCGGCCCCTATGGAAAGTGCCTGGCGATCTCGAGCCCCAAGCACGACTTCGACCCCATGGAGGGGCCGCGCCAGGAGGGACGCACCGAGATCCGCAAGATCGGCGCGGCCGGCGCGGCACCGGTGCGGGTCTACGACTGGTACGCCGACCAGCTCTTCGTGCTCTGTCCGCCGGAGGGCCCGGAGCTGGTGGTCCGCCTCGGCCCCTGGCAGCGCGGCCACAATCCAAGCGACGAGCATCTGGCGCTCGCCTTCTACGCCGGCGGCGAACTCCTGAAACGCTATTCAACACTGGACATCGCCGGCGGGGAGAAGTCCGCGCCGGGCGCAGTCTCGGACTTCAAAAACATCACCCCCACGGTCTCCCATTATGTGGTCTTCTCGGTGCAGCCGCAGTTGGCCAAGCAGGGCGAGGATTGGGTGATCGAGGCGATCACCGTGGATGGGCGGGAGCTGGTGTTTGACGTCGAGACCGGCGAGCTTCTATGAGAAATTTTTCACTGCCTCAAGGTGAGGTTCTTGGTGTTTAGATATGATCTTGCGAAAGAACTCTTTAAGTGCCGCCGATGGGTTTTCAATCAAGCGGCTGTTTAATCGTGCTGAACCTAAGCTTTCTGGCGTGCTCTTGCCCGTGGCTCTCCTCGGTGAGTTTCACCGTGAATGGTTGCTCTGTCGGATTGAGGTAACAGGTTCAGTTTACTTATCGGGATGAACATTGTTGACCGAAAACGTCATTTCGGGTCATTGTTCCCCTTAGGTTTAAACGAATGCTGTGAAACATTAAATAGAAAAAAGTACAATCCAATCAAACCCTGCTTTGCCTCAACCAGCGTCGCAGAAGCATGCACGCCCTTGGAGGCCATTTCATTCAAGCGTCGGATGAATGAGGCTAGGTGGTCGAGCTCTGCGGAGAGCAGACCCTTGGCGGTCGACTGAGGAAGTTGGGTAGCTAAGTACTCTTGCAAGCGATTTAGATATTCTTCTTCACCCAGCAGACGCTCCTTCCCATCGGAGCAGATTATTTTGCCTGACCTAGGTGGGTAGAAGAAGTTAGCGCTGGCTTTCAACGCGCGGCGCACTTCTGTCAACAAAAGGGAAGCATCTTCTGGTTCGGTTGAAGTGGAAAGCTGTAAAGCTTTCTCCAGCTTAAGAAATACATCCTCCGAATGTGCTTTGAAGTAATTGTTGACCTCATTTTGGACTTCCTCAAGGAAGCTTTGACTTTGCCTTTGGGATGCTAATTGTCTCTCGATCTGGATTACATAGCTCAGACAGCGAGTCTTTATCCGAGCTCTGATTATCTGCAGCGCCTTTATTCGAAGTCGGTGAACAGCTTTTTCGCGATCATACCGTGCCGCGAATGCTGCCGCATCGACCAAGTTTACACCAGTAGGAATCGACAGATCAGAAATTGTGCGCTCCCACTGCTCAATCTCTGGGTCAATTTCACCGGTTGGGGTTGTTAGAATGTTTTTCTTTTCCTCTTCTTTGACGTTCTGATCACCGGCTAGCACAAAATCCAAAGTACGACCTTTCACCCAACGCTCATGAGATCTCTCCCAGATGAACCTCTGTGACTCCTCTGCCAACTTTGGGGTATCATCTAAGATAGCGCGTGCAACTTCATCATCATCAGAGCATAGCTCCCGCATAAATATTGCTGCATTCAAATAATCCGTGGTGTTTCGGGCCAGTCGTAGGCACCCCATCACAGCCTTCTCAACATGATCATCCTCAAGATTTTGGTAGATGCGAGAGATTGTTGTGCCGTATTCCATTTTTTCCTCGAATATCTCGTAGGCTTGGCCAGTGCCCATGAAGGAACGAAGTACAACTTTGCAAAACTAACTCCACGGAGACTGGGCAAGAACTGGAACTTCAAAGATCATAGAAGTTGAGCACTACCACCAATCTCGTTAGCAGGACTAGTTGTGCAACCACCCAAAATCAAGCCAAGCTACGACTATAGTTAGAATTTCCTCTCTTAGTCGGGAAATTTTCTTCTCAAATAGAGACCTTACGCCGTCTCGGCCTCTGGCTTAGCGGCCGCCTCCTTGTTGCCGCCGCCCTTGACCTTCTCGCGCAAGGTCTGGAAGACGACGTAGAGCACCGGGATCAGGAAGATGCCGACCACCGAGGCGGCCAGCATGCCGCCGAACACGGTGGTGCCGAGCGCGCGCCGGCTGGCGGCCCCGGCGCCCTGGGCGATCACCAGAGGCAAGACACCGAGCAGGAAGGAGAAGCTGGTCATCATGACCGCTCGGAAACGCAGGCGCGCGCCGTTGACCGCAGCCTCGCGGATCGCCACGCCGGCCTCGCGTTGCTCCTTGGCGAACTCGACGATCAGGATCGCGTTCTTGGATGCCAGCCCGATCAGCATGACCAAGCCGATCTGGGTGTAGAGATTGAGGTCGATGCGCACCACCAGGACCGCCAGTAGCGCGCCCAGCACCGCAACCGAAACCGAAAGGATGACCGGCAGGGGAATGGTCCAGCTCTCGTACTGGGCCACCAGGAAGAGATAGACGAAGACCAAGGCCAAGGCGAAGATGAAGGCCGTATTGCCGCCGGCCTTGATCTGCTGATAGGTCGTGCCGGTCCACTCGATGCCGTAACCGTCGGGCAGCTGGCTGTTGGCAAGATCGGTGATCGCTTGAATTGCCTGGCCGGTACTTTTGCCGGGCGCGGTCTCGGCATTGATCTCAGCGGCACTAAACAGATTGTAGCGGGAGATCGACTCCGGCCCCAGGATCGGCACGACGTTGACCATCGTGCGCATGGGCACCATCTCGCCGTCTGCGTTGCGCACATGAATTCGGCCGATGTCCTCGACCGCCTTTCTGTCCTCGGACTCGGCTTGGATGATGACCCGATAGACTCGGTTGAAGAGATTGAAGTCGTTGACGTAATAGGAGCCCAGGTTGGCCTGCAACGCGGCGAAAACGTCCGACACCGGAATGCCGAGCGCTTCGACCTTGTCCCGGTTCACGTCGAGAAAAAGCTGTGGCACGTCGGCCGTGTAGGTGGAAAAGGCCTGGCCGATGTTGGGGTCTT
This sequence comes from Pseudomonadota bacterium, assembly GCA_039029395.1. Classification (GTDB taxonomy): domain Bacteria; phylum Pseudomonadota; class Alphaproteobacteria; order Kiloniellales; family JAKSDN01; genus JBCCGG01. The sequence continues at coordinate 109,717 of JBCCGG010000007.1, forward strand.
GATTGAGCGCGAAGATGAAACCGCGCAAGGCCGAGCCGAGGTCCTGGGGCGATTTGCCGGCCAAATCCTGAAGGTAGAGCTGCAGGCCGCCGGTCGAGCCGAGACCTGGAATCGGCGGGATGTTGAAGGCGATCACATTGGCCGAGGGGATCGCCCATAGCTTGCCGTTGACCTTGCGGAGGATCGCTTCCACGTGCAGGTCCGGCGCGGTGCGCTGATCCCAATCCTCGAGCACCGCGATCGCCAAGGCGCCATTGGTGGCATAGCCGCTCAGCAAGCTGTAGCCCGCAACAGTCATGACGTTGGCAACGCCGGGCTCGCTGCTGATTTCCTCCACCACACTCTTGAGCACCTCTTGGGTGCGGTTGAGCGATGCGCCGTCGGGCAGCTGGACATTGACGAAGAAGGCGCCCTGGTCCTCCGACGGCAGGAAAGCCGTCGGCAGGGTGGTGAAGAGATGAAAAGCGCCGCCGCCGACCGCGACGAGGACTACGAGCCCGATCAGCACCCGGCGCACCAGGCGCTCGACGACCCGGCCGAATCCGTCCCTGGTGCGGTCGACGAAGCGCGAGAAGACACCCAGGAGCCCCTTTGGCTGGCCGCTGCCGGGCTTTAGGAAGGTGGCACAGAGTGCAGGGCTCAAGGTCAGCGCGTTGACCGAGGAAATCAAGACCGAGACCGAGATGGTCACCGCGAACTGCTTGTAGAGCTGACCGGTGATACCGGGCAGGAACATGACCGGCACGAAGACCGCGAGCAGCACCAGGGTGGTCGCGATCACCGGGCCTTGAACCTGGGTCATGGCCTTGGCCGTCGCGTCGCGCGGCGAGAGGCCCTCGTCGTCCATGATGCGCTGGACGTTCTCGACCACCACGATGGCATCGTCGACCACCAGGCCGATCGCCAGGATGATCGCGAAGAGCGAGACCGTGTTGGCCGAGTAGCCGATCGCCAGCATGACCGCGAAGGTGCCGATCAGGGAGACCGGAATCGCCAGGCCTGGGATCAATGTCGAGCGCCAGTCTCCCAGGAACAGGAAGGTCACGGCGAGCACGAGGGCGAGCGCCTGGGCCAGGGTGACGATCACCTCATCGATCGACGCGTCGACGAACTTGGTAGTGTCATAGAGGATTTTGTATTCCACATCGTCCGGGAAGCGCTGGGCAAGACGCTCCATCTCGGCGCGCACCCCATCGGCGACGTTGAGCGCGTTGGCGCCCGGCGACTGATAGACCGCCAGGATCGTGCTCGGCTTTTCGTTGAGCTCGCCGACCGCGGTGTAGGACTTTGAGCCGAGCTCGACCCGGCCGACGTCGCGCACCCGCACGTAAGAGCCGTTCGGGTCAGCGCGCAGGATGATGCGCTCGAATTCCTCGGGGGTCTCGAGCCGGCCCTTGGCCTGCAAGGTGTACTGGAACTGCTGGTTCCCTGAGACCGGTGGCGCCCCCAACTGTCCGGCCGAGGCCTGGATGTTCTGGTCGCGGATCGCCGCGATCACGTCGTTGGTCGAGAGCCCCAGCGAGGTCATGCGGTTGGGGTCGAGCCAGATTCGCATGCCGTAGTCGAGCGCGCCGAGAATCTGGGCGTCGCCGACGCCGCTGACCCGCACAAGGGCGTCGCGAATATTAATGCTGGCATAGTTGCTGAGGAACAACGCGTCGCGCGTCGCATTGGGCGAGATGACGTTGATCACCAGCAGCATGTTGGTCGACTGCTTCTTGGTCGAAACGCCGCTTCGGGTCACCTCATCGGGCAGCTGGGGCAGCGCCAGAGCGACTCGGTTCTGCACGTTGACCGAGGCAATGTCTGGGTCGGTGCCGACCTCGAAGGTGACCGCCAGGGAGTAGCTGCCGTCGTTCGAGCTGGTCGAGGACATGTAGATCATGTCGTCGACGCCGTTGACCTGGGCCTCGATCGGTGCCGCCACGGTCTGCGCCACGACCTCGGCGCTGGCGCCCGGATAGCTCGCCGAGACCTGGACCTGGGGCGGCGTGATCTCCGGGAATTGGGCCACGGGAATCGCGGTCAGGGCGATCAGTCCGGCCAGGGTGATGACGATCGAGATGACGAAGGCGAACTTTGGCCGATCGATAAAAAAGGCTGAGAGCACGGGTCCCTAGCCCTCCGCGGGGGTGGCGGCCATGACCGGGTTGACCTTGCCCCCCGGCTTGACCTTCTGCAGGCCTTGAACGATGACGCTCTCGCCTTCGTTTAAGCCCTTTTCCACGACCCACTCGGTGCCATCCTGCTCGCCCAGAGTGACCTGGCGCTGCTCGACCTCGTCGTCCTTCCCTACCACCAGCACGAAGCGGCCCGACTGATTCTCCTGGACCGCCGCTTGGGGTATGACCAGCGCCTTGGTCGGCTCCCGCCGCTTAATGATCACAGTGACGAACTGCTCGGGCAGCAAAATTGTCTCGGGATTGGGAAACTGGGCGCGCACCAGGATCGTGTCGGTGCCCGGGTCGACCTCGTTGTTGATGAAAATAAACTTGCCGGACTCCGGATAGTCCGAGCCGTCGGACAGCTTTAGGAAGGGAGTCACCTTGTCGGCCCGCTCGTCGAAGCCGTCGCGCCGCACGTCGAGCATATCGCGCTCGCTGACGTTTACCTCCACATAGATCGGATCAAGGCTGACCACGGTCGCCAAAGGATCGCTCGAGGGTCCGACCAGGTTGCCGACGCTATAAAGTGCCTTGCCGATGCGGCCTTTGATCGGCGAATGAATCTCGGTGTACTGGAGATCGAGGTTTGCGGTCTCCAGCGCCGCCTCCATCTGCAGGACGTCGGCCGCTGCGACCTTCTCGTCGGCGGTCGCGTCATCGACCTTGGCCTGGCTGATGTTGCCCTTGGTGAGCAATTTCTTGGCACGCTCGAGAGCCAGCTTTGCATTGGTATGCTCGGCCTTGGCGCGCTCCAAGTCGCCCTTGGCGCGCTGAACCTCAGCCTCATAGGGCGCCTGCTCGATCACGAACAGCAGCTGATCCTTGTCGACATCATGACCTTCCACGAAGTCCCATTCCTCGAGAAAACCCTCGACACGGGCACGCAAATTGACGCTGTCGATCGCAACCACCCGGCCGACCAAGTTGAAGGTCGGCGTGACGTCCTTGCGCTCAACTTTCGCGACCGTGACCGAAGGCGGCGGGCCCTGGGTCGCCTCCGCCTTAGGCGCCTCATCACAGGCAGCCAACAGGCCACCGAGTAACGCCAGGACCCAAAAGGGCCTCAATCCTAGCGCGGTCCGCACCCTGTTCATCTTCCCCATAAGGGCCATGAATTCGCCTGGCCTCCCCATTGCGTGCGCCAAGGCGCGAAGCGGTCAGTCTAGCGCGCTTCAAAGGAGGTATCCACGCCGTCGTTTCCCGTCCCCGCTTTAACTGCCGCCGCTCATGATCTCACCCACATTGGGCGGCATGGCCTCAAAACTCGGCAGGGTAGGATCGAGCTTGTCCCAGGATGCGCCCCGCGCGCTATTGACCACCATCTGAGGCTGGAAGATCTCGGGATCGTCCAGGCTTGACGCCCGGAGAAAAAGCCCCTTGGGCGCGCCGGAGTTCGTCAGGTAAACGCTCGCGCCGCAGGTCGGGCAAAAGGCCCGGGTGATGGCGTTGCCGCTGTCAGCGGTCGACTCGTAGAGCTTGACCTCGCCGGCAATCGTGACGGCGTCTTTGGGTACCATCATCGTGGAGCTATGGCCGGTTCCGCTGGACCTGCGGCAGGCGTTGCACTGGCAGTGGCCGGCTACGATTGGCTCGGCAGAGCATGAATAGCGCAGCGCACCGCAGACGCAGCCGCCTTCGAAAGGAACAGGCATTTCTTCTCTCCTCGCTGGGTGGTAACTTGCAGTTTGCAAGCGTGGTTTTGAGCATGACCAAGTGAGTTGCAAAATGCAAGTTACTAATGGCTGAAGACGGCAAAATTTTGCCCCGCTCGGGTTGCCCGATCGCGGCAACGCTGGAACTGGTGGGCGACCGCTGGTCCCTGGTGATCGTGCGCGACCTCTTGACCGGCAAGCGTCGCTTTGGCGAGTTCTTGGCCTCGCCCGAAGGCATCCCAACCAACATATTGGCCGCCCGCCTGAAGCGACTGGAGGCGGCTGGGCTGATCGAGAAACGACCCTACCAGAGCCGCCCGCCGCGCCACGACTATGTGCTGACCGCCGAAGGCGAGGCACTCTTGCCGGTGCTACAGGAGATGTGCCGCTGGGCCAACCGCCACCTGCCCGAGACCTGGACGCCTCCGGACAGCTTCATGCGACGGAAAGCCTAGCGCAAGATCAGATCAGATTGAGATAATCTGATCCGTGAATCTCCCGCAAACTCAAAAAGTTAGAGACTGATTCACGGATCATGCCGCTTCGACATGATCCGATCAGTCTCTAGCCCGCCGCGCTTATGGTTCGGCCAGCCTTGACGACTTCCTCGACCAGTAGGTCGAAGTCCGCGCGGGTGGTGCGGTGGTTAGTGATGTTGACGCGGATCACCGACTGCCCACGAAGAGTCGTGGTCGAGGGCGCGGCAACGCCGCGCTCTTGCAGGTCCATCACGATCTCGGTGTTGACACGGCTGAGCGCCACCTCGTCGATCCCCGCGCCCCGGTAGCGGAAGCAGACGATGTTGAGCGAGACCGGCGCGGACAGCTCGAGCTCGGGATGGGCCTCGACCAGCTCCGCCAGGTAGGCCGCCTGGCGGCAGTTGTCCTCGACCTTCTCGGCGATGCGCTCGATGCCGTGCTCTTTCAGGGCGAACCAGACCTTGAGGGCGCGAAAGCCGCGGGACAGCTCGGGCCCATACTCGCAGAACCAAGGATTGCCGCCGGCGAGGCCGCGCGGCAGGTCCGTCAAATACTCCCGGCGCAGAGTGAAGGCCTCTCGATGCAGATCCTCCCTGCGCAGCAAGACGAAGCCGGCGTCGTACTGCACGTGCATCCACTTGTGAAAGTCGAAGGCGATGGAATCGGCCCGCTCGAGGCCCTTGAGACGCGGCCGGAGCTGGTTGCTGAGCGCCGCTACGGCGCCAAAGGCGCCGTCCACATGAAACCACAGCTCGTGTTCCTGGCAAACGTCGGCGATCGCCTCCAAGTCGTCCATCGCCGCGGTGTTGACCGTGGCTGCCGCGCCCATCACGCAGAACGGCCGATTCCCGGACTCGATGTCCCGGCGGATCGCTTCGCGCAACCCGATGATATCCATGCGGAACCGATCGTCGACCGGCACCAGGCGGAGCGCGTCTTGGCCGATGCCCATGTAGTCGAAGGTCCGCGCGATGCAGCTATGGGCCTCGGCCGAGGTGTAGCCCACCAGCCGGCTCTTGCCGGGCTGGACGCCCAGGTGGCGCACGTCGTAGTCGGCCTTGGCGTAGCGCGCCGCGGTCAGCGCGATGAAGGTCGCCATAGAGGTGCCGCTGACCACCAGGCCGCTGGCGCTCTCGGGAAAGCCGAACAACTGGCGGCACCACTCGATGACCTGGCGCTCCACGTAGATCGCGCCATGGTCGCGGCCGCCCAAATTGGCGTTCATGGCGGCGGCCAACATCTCGGAAATGACTCCGCTCGGCGTGCCGGCGCCGTGAACCCAGCCAAAGAACCGCGGGTGGGTGTTGCCGACGCCATAGGGCAGTACGAGGTCGGTGAAGTCCTGGCAAACCTTTTCGGCGCCTTGAGGCACCATCGGCGGCGCCTCGGCCAAGGCTGCTTTTACCTCATCGGGTACCGGCTGCCAGACCGACCGCTCGCGCACGCCAGCTATGTGGTCGATGGCGCTGTCCAGCATCCGGTGGGCAAGCGCGCGAAAGGCCTCCCAATCCTCCGGGTCGAGCGAGCGTTCGGCACCCTCATGCGCCCTATTCAGGTCTGTCATCCTATGTTCCTTAGGTATGCTACATCGGCGCCGCTTGGCGAGATGCTGGGTACTAACCGCTCAAGTCGTCTTGCACAAGGCAACGCAGCGGCGCGCTAAAATGTCGGTCGGATCGAGCAGTACGATGCTTGTTCCGGCAACCGCAAAGTCGTCGCTTTGCGACAGGATCAGCGGCAGCTCGGTGCAGCCCAGAATTACGACCTCGGCACCTCGCTCCACCAGGTGTTCCAGGGCCTGCAGGAGGTCCTCCCTGCACTGACCGTCGGTGTGGCCGGCCTTGACCCCGGTCTCGCCGTAGATGGCGTTCATCACCTTGGCCTGATGTGCATCGTCGGGAACGACCAGTGCGACGCCCGTGCCTTCGAACACCTCGTGATAGACTTGGCTGCGTACCGTCCCGGTGGTGGCCAGAAGACCGGCGGTCTTGCAGGCGCCGTGGTGCCGCTTGATGTATTGTACCGTCTCGAACAACATGTTGACGATGGGTATAGCCAAGAACCGCTGAATCCGCTCCACATAAGCATGGGCCGTGTTACAGGGAATGGCGATAAGTTGCGCGTCCTGGGCTTCGAGTTTCTTGCAGGCGGCATAGAGCGGTATGGTCGGATCATCGCCGGAGGCGATGAGATTTTCGGTTCGGTCCGGAATCTGCGGGTTGTGCTCGACCACCATCTTGACGTGCTCCTGATCTCGGCAGGCATCCGTGTGGAGAATCACCTTATCCATGAAGTCGACGGTCGCCGCCGGGCCGACCCCGCCGATCACGCCGATCTTCCGCGGCTCGGCTGGGCCGGATCTGCGGTGGGAGACCGCGTAGTCCGCGTAGACTTGATTGCTGTCCACGATCGGCACGCTGTAGGCGGGGCTTAGAGATTCCAGGACGGCGGGGATCTCCGTAAGGCCGGGAAGGATCACCTCGGCGCCCTGCTCGACCAAATCGTCGACAGCCCGCTCGATCAGCTCGATCGAATGTCCGCGCAGGCGGCCTGCTTTGATTCCCTGTGGGCCGTAGACGGCCTGCATGAGGCAGCTCTCTTGGATCTCGGGCCGGGGGTAAAGGAGCTCGCGGCCATTTTCGCCGAAGGTTCGTTCAAACAGCCGCTTGCCCCGGACATAGGTCGACGTCAAAACCCCTAGGCGCCTTGCTTCCGGGTAGGACTCGGCGACATGGTGCTGAAGCGCCACCATGATGTTGAGGATTTCGGGTTTCACCTCCGGTGCGATCTCGTCGAGGAAAGTGTGGCTGATGAAGCAGGTTAAGACCACTTCATCGACGCCGCGCTTTTCCAGCTCCTTGATCGTATTGTAGACGTAGAATTTTCGGCTATTTGGCACGAAGGTCTCGTCGGCGACAGCATGGCCATCGTCGAGCGGATGCTGCTCGAACACGATGTCGAAGTGCTCCTTGTCGCTGAGTGCCGGGGTCGACTTGACTAATTTTAGAAAGATGTCGGCGCCTGCCAGCGGCCCGAGGCCGCCGACAATGCCAAAGCACTTGTTGGCCCGGCCACGGGTCATGGCTTCGCCTGACCGGACGGCTTGAGCTTGCGCGGTTGGGTCATATGCTCAGGTTTTAGGAGGTCCGCGAGCTGCGCTTCGCTCAAGAGACCTTCCTCCAGGATCAGCTCCATCACGCCGCGGCCGGAATCCAGCGCCATCTTCGCGATACGCGTCGAATTCTCGTACCCGATAAAGGGATTGACCGCCGTGATGATGCCGATGCTGTGTTCCACCAGCCAGCGGCAGCGTTCTTCATTGGCCGTGATGCCCTTCACACAGCGCTCGGTCAAGGTCTCCATGGCCCGGGTCATGAGGCGCATGGAGTCCAAGATATTGTAGGCGATCACCGGCTCCATGACATTGAGCTGTAGCTGGCCGTTCTCGGCCGCCATGGTCACGGTGAGGTCGTTCCCAATCACCTGATAGGCGACCTGATTGACGACCTCGGGAATGACCGGATTGACTTTTCCCGGCATGATCGAAGAGCCGGGCTGCATGGCGGGCAGGTTGATCTCGTTGAAGCCGGCCCGCGGCCCACTGCTCAACAGGCGAAGATCGTTGCAGATTTTGGAGATCTTCACCGCGATCCTTTTGAGAACGCCTGAAAAGATGACAAAGGCGCCCATGTCCGAGGTGGCCTCGACGAGGTTCGTCGCGGAAACAAAGTCGATCTTGCTAATGCGCGAAAGCTCCTCCACCGCGTAGCCGGCATAGCTCGGATCCGTGTTGATGCCAGTTCCAATCGCGGTGGCCCCCAGGTTGATCTCCCGAAACAGACCCGCCAGCTCCCGCAAGCGGCCGATATCCTCGCGGACGGTGGCATGGAAGCCATCGAACTCCTGCCCCAATGTCATCGGCACGGCATCTTGCAGCTGGGTCCGGCCCATCTTAATCACCGAGGCGAACTCGGCGCCCTTCTGGCCGAGCGCGGCGCACAGTTCTTCCATGGCTGCGGTCAGGTGCTCGTAGCTGAGCAGAATGCTGAGCCGAATCGCCGTCGGATAGACGTCGTTCGTGGATTGAGAGAGATTGACGTGATTGTTGGGGTGCAGGATGTGATAGTCGCCCTTAGCGTGACCAAGCAGCTCGAGCGCGCGATTGCAGATCACTTCATTGGCGTTCATGTTGGTCGAGGTGCCCGCGCCGCCCTGAATCATGTCGACCACGAAGTGGTTGCGCAGGCTTCCCCGGATGATCTCGTCGCAAGCGCCGCAGATGGCATCCGCCAATTCGGCGGCCAGTGTGTCGGTTCTGCGATTGGCGATCGCCGTGGCTTTCTTGACCATCGCGATTGCCCTGATGAGATTGGGAAAATAGTTAATCGGAATCCCGGTGATGCGGAAATTCTCGATTGCGCGGAGCGTCTGTATGCCGAAGTAGGCGTCGTTCGGCACCTCCAGCTCTCCCAGTAGGTCATGTTCCCGGCGCATTGTCCCACCGCTGAAGCGTGGAACGACATCAGCCCGAAAACCGAGGCTTGCCGATCTCAAGCGGTGGCTCACCCGACGTGCGACCTCGCGGTAGAATCCGCTTGCCGCGCTTGGATCGCTCTCAAGGACCTTGATGAGAGCCCCCCGTTCGAGGACCAGCACGACGCTGTCGACCACGGCGCGACAAGAGGTGGAATGGGGCTCGTCGTCTAGTATCGCCGCCTCGCCGACGCAATTGCCCTCTCCAAGGTTGGCGAGAACGACCTGATCCTCTCCGACCGACCCCACGACCTCTACGTCGCCTTGCCATATAATGTAGATGTGCTCCCTCGGATCGCCGGCGGCAAAGAGATACGCGCCGGCGCTATAGGCCTTTCGCACCAGCCCTTGCGACAGCGTGTCGAGAGCGTCTTGGTCCAGACCTGCAAAGATTGAAATGCTTTTGAGCGTCTCGGTAAATTCAGCCATCAAACTCTTCTCATCTCTAGGTGTGATGCGACAATCCTTTCGGCACTCGCTCATTGAACTCAGCGCGTTATCCGCTCCTCCGGGACTGCCAGGCCCGGCGTAGCAGCGCGCCCACCGACAGGTTCAGGAGCTCGATGGAGTCGCCTTCGCGGATCGGGCCGCTCCTAAAGCAATGGACTCCGACGCCGCCTCGGCCAACCAAAGCGCGCGCCAGGCCTGGCTCGGTCAGCTTCTGTAGATAGAGGCAGGGCGGCCGCGGCCGGGCCGCGCCGAAGAAAGCATCGCCGATTCGGAAGCGTTTTCCGAGCAACTCGTTCAAGTCGATGTGCCGGGTCACGACGTTGCGCCGGTGGCGCCCGGCCTCGAGAGAGATTCCGGTCTCGGCGGTCGCCTGCGCCAAGTCTTCCTGGGCGATCAAAGTCACCTCGCATTCGTCGCTTTCAGACCAGTGGCCGCGATTCAGGAAGTAGCGGTCGCCCTCAAGACCGCGCCCAGCGACAGCTTCGATCTGGGGCACGCGGACCATCTGCGCACCCGCCTCGGGGCAGATATAGAGCGCGGCAACCGAGGGCGCACCGCCCGGGGTGAAGCGGGTCGGCGCGCGTTTCACTTCTTTGTCTGCCCGAAGCACTTGGTGCCCGGCAACTGCCGGGCCTGCCGCTTGATTGTCATCGTTGTCGTCGTCGCCGACTTTCTGGTCTTGCTGAACCCTTGCGACGAAGAGGTAGAGCGCGCCCAATGCTATGCCCGCGCCGACCAAACCAAGCAGCAGCTCTTTAAGTTCGTCCCACATGGTCCACAAACATCTCTTCCGGTCTGGCCGGTCGTATTGGGAAAAGTTCGACAGCCGGCGCGCGGAGGCGCCGGCTGCCGGAGGTGGAGGCGGGGAAACGCCTGATCGCCTAGACCACGGCCACCTTGTTATAGGTCTCTACGTCAAGCTCGCCTTCCGACTTGCTGACCAGCACCGAGACCATAAGGTCGCCGGTCACATTGACCGTGGTGCGCGCCATGTCGAGGATGCGGTCGATGCCGGCGATGATCGCCAGACCCTCGAGCGGCAGCCCGACCGAGGTCAACACCAAGGACAGCATGATCAAGCCGGCCCCGGGCACACCGGCCGTACCGATCGAGGCCAGGGTCGAGGTCAGGATGATCGTGATGTAGGCACCGGGCCCCAGGTCGACGCCGAAGGCCTGGGCCACGAAGAGTGCCGCGACGCCCTGATAGAGCGCCGTGCCGTCCATGTTGATGGTCGCGCCCAGAGGCAGGACGAAGCTCGACATGCCTTTGGAGACGCCCAAATTCTCCCGAGCGCAGCTGATCGTAACCGGCAGAGTGCCCGAGCTGCTGGTGGTCGTGAAGGCGACCGCCTGGGCATCGATGATGCCGCGCAGATAGCGCACCGGATTGAGCCGGCCCATCAGAATGATGCCACCGCCGGTCAAGGTCAGCAGGATATGGAGGATGCAGGCCAAATAGACACCGAAGATCACCTTGGCGAGCGGCAGCAGGACGTCCAGGCCGTACTTGCCGGCGACCCAGGCCATGAGCGCGAAAACGCCATAGGGCGCCAGGATCATGACCATGTGGGTCATCTTGTACATGATATCGGCGAAGGATTCGAAAACCGCCTTGACCGGGGCGGCCCGCTCACCGGCCAGGTTGATCGCGATGCCCAACACGATGGCAAAGACAATGATCTGAAGGATGTTGCCTGCGGACATGGCACCGACCGGGTTCGTCGGAACGATACCGACCAGTGTGGTGAGGAAGCTCGGCGCCTCCTTGGCGGTGACCTCCGTCGCCGCCTGCATGTCGATACCGACGCCGGGCTGAAGCACCGTTCCGACGACCAGGCCGATGGTGATCGCGATCGCCGTGGTCGCCAAATAGAGAATGAAGGACTTGAGGCCGATGCGCCCCATTTTCTTGGTGTCCTCCATGGAACAGACTCCGACGACCAGGGAGGCAAACACCAAAGGCACGATCAGCATCTTGATCAGGCTGATAAAGACCGTCCCGATGAACTTAATGTTCTCGGCCCCGGGCCCCCACAGGGCGCCGACTACCAGGCCGGCAACCAAAGCGATCAGGATCTGGTGCCAGAGCTTGAGGTTGTTCCAAAAGGAGAGCGGCCCGGATTTTCGGGTCTCCGCTCCCGCGGTTTCATTTGCCATGAGTGCCTCCGTTCGTAGCCTTGGATTAGATTCCTCACCGGCCGGTGCAATAGGGCGCGGTACCACTAGGATTTCGCGGCGTCTCCGCCGCGATCCTGACCATGAAGACCATCCAAATGCTCGTTTTGTGCGTGTTGGTGCCGCGCGGCCCAGGCCGCGCGACCAGCGTCTCGGCACAGCTTCAGCTGGCTTCTGATTGTAAAGGCTAGGCCCACCAACCGCGCTCGCTAGTGCACCTTTAGTGGTGAAAGTTTAGCGGCCCCACATTTGCTGTCCATTGCGTATTTGTTATGAGGTATGCAAATCTTGCATCACTTCTGGAGACGATCCGTGAAGCTGGACAGCGATTCAGCGCACGACCAGAATTGCATGAGCTGCGGGCGTACGTTGTGAATCGCCCGGTACATGCGAATGTCGAAAGTGAGCTGGAGCCGGCGCGGACCGAAGGGCACAAGCCGCTTGTCGGCCAGCTCGTCCTGTATCGAGCTTTCCGCCAGCCAGGCAACGCCGTGGCCTTCGAGCGCCATGGCCTTGAGCGATTCGGCCATTGGGTTTTCGCAAATCGCATTAAGTTGCAAAGCCGGTTTTTGCTTGGCAAGGATGTGCTCCTCGACGCGCCAGAGGTAGCTTTCCGAGGTGTAGGTCAGCCAGGGGATCTCCCTGTCTTTCTTGCTGTCGAGGCGGTAAAGCGCGCGCCGTCTGCGGTCGGTGCCTGAAACCGGCATGAAGGTGTCCTCGGCCAGCTTGATCGAAGGATAGACCTGAGGGTCGAGCAAGACCGGAATCGCGTCGTGGGAGTAGCTCAGCAGGAAATCGCAGTTGCCGTCGACCAGCGCCTGCACACAGTCGTGAAAGTTACCCGGACTGATCCGCGTGGTTATCGGCCCCAGGAGGGCCCGCCAGGCGGTCATCCACTTGGGAAAAAACGCGAGCGCGATCGAATGGAGCGCCGAGAAGCTGATCATGGCCCGGGTCCGCCGCTCCTGGCCACGCACGTCCTCGCGCGCTTTTTGAAACAGGATCAGCGCCTGCTCGGCCGCTTCGCGAAAGGCTTGGCCATTCTCGGTCAGAGTAGTCGGATAGGTGCTGCGATCGATCAGCGACGTGCCGAGCCAGGACTCCAATGCATGGATACGCCGACTGAAGGCGGGCTGGGAGATGTTGCGCTGCTCGGCCGACTGGCGAAAGTTGTGGGTGTTCGCCAGGCTGATGAAGTCCTCCAGCCACTTCAGTTCCATCGCTCCCAATCCTTCTTCTCAAAAAGGAAGTGGGTCATAAGGTAAACAATCGGAGATGCGCTGCCTAGTGGGGCCGCAGCGATATGACCGGGAGGATTGTCACTTTACTTGCCAAAATGATATTTTTTCATTATATTATGCCAGATGGCAAAAACACTTCAAACCTCCTTCGAACTAGCTTCCGACGGGCCGGCGCCCTTGGACGCCGAGATCAGTGACGCCGAGGCGGCCGCCATGTTGCGCGCGGCTTTTGCCCTTTTCGTGCGCTGGCAGTTGAACGACGGCGAAGGCAGGGTGTTGCTGGGCCGGCCCAGCGCCCGCACCTATGCCCGTTGGAAGCGCGGCAGCGTCGCCAAGCTGCCCCACGACACGGTCCGGCGCCTGTCCTATCTCATGGGCATTCACAAGGCTCTGCGTTTGCTCTTCAAAGAGCCCGAGCGCGGCTACCAGTGGGTGCGCAAGGCGAACCAAGCGTTCGGCGGCCAATCGGCGATTGCTCGCATGTTGGCCGGCGACGTGACGGACCTGGCTGCTGTACGCCGCTATCTGGACGGGGAGCGCGGCGCTTGGTGACGGAGCTGCCGCCCCGGCGCCGGATCCGCTGGGCGCGCAGCCATCGTCTGATCCGCTCGGCCTATCCGCCGATCGATATCTTCGAGGACATCGCCGACCCGGCCGACTGGGCACTCATTGCCGTTGCCGAGGCCAAGACCAATCCCCGGGTGCTCGACCAGATCGGCAAGATCCGCTTGGTGCCGCCTGAGCGTCGGGTTGCCGGGCCGGGTGCATCTTACGTCATGTCGCCATTCGTGCACTGCTCGCCCGAGCGGCCGACGCGCTTTTCCGACGGTACCTACGGGGTCTACTACGCCGGCAACCGCTTCGAGGTGGCCTTGGCCGAGACGATCTACCACTTCGAAGCCTTCATGGCGCGCACTGACGAGCCGGCGGCGACCGCCGACTTTCGGGAGCTGGTCGGCCCGATCGACGCTCGCCTGCACGATCTGCGCCACGACCACACTTTCCAAGCGGCGCTGGACCCGGACGACTACACCGCCGGCCAGGCGCTGGGCCGGCAACTGCGCGACCAGGAGGCCTCCAACGGCATCGTCTATCCCAGCGTCCGCTACGCCAAGGGTCAGGCGGTCGCCCTGTTTTGGCCAGACGTGCCGGCGATCCCGATCCAGGCCCGCCACCTCTGCTACCGCTGGACCGGCGCGCGAGTCGACGCCTACCTGGTCTATGGCGAGGAGGATTGGCGGCCGGTGCCGTAATAGCCGATCACGTCGCCCTCCAAGGTTACGCCAAGCCCATTCAACAAGCGGTTCGCGTAGGCGAAATAGGCGGCAACTTGGTTGACCTCAAGTATTTCGCCGTCCGTGGCGCCGGTCGAGCGGGCCTCGTCCAGGTCGGCTTCGGTCATTTTGCCAGGTGCGAGCGTCAGCTTGCGGACGTAGCGCAGCAGCGCCAGTTGCTTTCCGTCGAAGGCGGACTCGAGCCGATCGGCAACGAGTGCATCGTGAACTTCCGCAGCACGCGCCTCGTCATCGATGAGGTGCGCCGCGTTGGCCCAGTGATTGGTGAAGCTGTAGGCACAGCGGTTGAGCGAGGAGACATAAGCGCCGACGGTCTCCAGGAACCAGCCGGGTAAGCTGTTGCCCGGATGGTGCAGCACACTTTCGTAGAGCGCCACGTGGCCGTCCATGGTGTGAGGCCGAAGGCTATGGACCCGCATGACGTTGGCAACCGATCCGTCCGGTGCACGGGCCCGCTCGAGCGCCTGTCTCAAAGAGGCCGAAGCCTCTTCGTCTGGGACCATCGCGATCCAGGCGCTCAAGCGACGCTCTCGGCGTGGTGACAGGCGACCAGACGCTCCCGAAACACCCGCAGTTCGGGACGGTCCTGATTGCAGAGGTCGGTGGCATAGCGGCAGCGCCGGTGAAAGGCGCAACCCGAGGGCGGGTTCAGCGGCGACGGCAGCTCGCCGGTCAGCCTGATGCGTTCGCCCCGGCGCCTGGGGTCGACCGCCGGCGTGCTGGCCAGGAGCGCCCGGGTGTAGGGGTGGCGCGGGTCGTCGAAGATCGCGTCGCGCGTGCCCTGCTCGACCGGCCGGCCCAAGTACATCACCATGACGTCATCCGCGATGTGGCGCACCACGCCCAGGTCGTGAGAGATGAACAGGTAGGCCAGGTTGAACTCGTCCTGGAGGTCCATCAAAAGGTTCAGCACCTGCGCTTGAATCGAGACGTCAAGTGCCGAGACCGGCTCGTCCGCGACCAAGATGCGCGGCTGTAGCATGAGCGCCCGGGCGACCGCGATGCGTTGGCGCTGGCCGCCGGAAAACATGTGAGGATAGCGGTTGTAGTGTTCGGGCCTGAGGCCGACCTTGGCCATCATGGCCTCGGCCCGTTCCTTGCGCTCGGCCGCCGTAAGCTTGGTGTTGATGACCACCGGCTCCTCGATGATGGTGCCCACTTTCTTGCGCGGGTTGAGCGAGCCGTAGGGGTCCTGGAAGACGATCTGGACCTCTTGGCGCAGCTGCTTCAACTGTTCGCCGTCGGCGCCAGTGACGTCGGTGTTGTCGATCTTGAGCTGGCCCGAGGTCGGCTGCTCGATCAGGGTAACAACCCTGGCCAGCGTCGATTTCCCGCAGCCCGACTCGCCAACCACAGCCAGCGTCTTACCGGCCTCGAGGGAGAAGGACGCACCGGCCAGGGCCCGCACCGTGGCGTCGCCTTTGAACATGCCGCGCTTGACATTGTAGTGGCGCGCCAGGTCGACCGCCTCGAGGACCGCACCGTTGGCGCTCACGACAGCACCTCCGCGGCTTGCTGGTCGAGCGGATAGAAACAGCGCACTCGACCGCTCTCGTCGCGCTCCAGCTTCGGCTCCTCGGCCCGGCAACGGTCCTGGACGAAGCGGCAGCGCGGATTGAAGAGACAGCCAGACGGCCGATCGCCGGCGCCGGGTACGACGCCCGGGATGGTCGGCAGGCGGGCGCCGCCCTCCGAGCGCTCGGGCAAGGCATCGAGCAGAGCGCCGGTGTAGGGGTGGCGCGGCCGATCGAACAATCGCTCCACGTCCCTGGTCTCGACCTGCTGGCCGGCGTACATCACATTGACTCGCTTCACCGTCTCTGCGACCACGCCCATATCGTGGGTGATCAAAACCAGGGCCATGCCGTGGTCTCGCTGCAGGTTGACCAGAAGATCGAGAATCTGTGCCTGAATCGTCACGTCGAGCGCCGTGGTCGGCTCGTCCGCGATCAGGAGGCGCGGGTTGCAGGCAATCGACATAGCGATCATGACCCGCTGGTTCATGCCGCCGGACATCTGGTGCGGAAAAGCCTTGAGCCGGGTCTCAGGCGCCGGGATGCCCACATGGGTCAAGAGCTCGACCGCCCGCTCCTGACGCCAGGCTCGAGTGCCGCCCTCGTGCACCTTGAGGGACTCCATGATCTGGAAGCCAATCGTGAAACAGGGGTTGAGGCTGGTCATGGGCTCCTGAAAGATCATCGCCATGTCCTTGCCGGTGATTTGCCGGCGGTCAGCCGGCGACAGGCCGAGCAAGGACTTGCCGTCGAACTCCAATCGGTCGGCGCGCACTTGCGCTGTGCCCGGCAAGAGACCCATGACAGCCAACATGGTGACGCTCTTGCCCGATCCCGATTCGCCGACCACGCCCAACAGGTCGCCCTCTTCCAAGCTCATGTTGATGCCGTCGACCGCGCGGAACAGACCCCGGGTGGTTGGGAACTCGACGGTTAGATTCTCGATGTCCAGTAGGGCCACGAGTCGGTCAGCTCCGCTTCAGCTTGGGGTCGAGGGCATCGCGCAGGCCGTCGCCCATGAGATTGAAGGCGAGCACGGTGATCAGGATCGCCAGGCCCGGGAAGGTCACGACCCACCAGGCACGCAGGATGAATTCCCGGGCATCGGCCAGCATGGCGCCCCACTCCGGCGTCGGCGGCTGGGCGCCCATGCCAAGGAACGAGAGCGCGGCGGCATCGAGCACCGCCGAAGAGAAGCCCAGCGTCGCCTGGACGATCAGCGGCGGCAGGCAGTTCGGCAGCACGGTGATTGCCATAAGCCGTGGTAGGCTGGCGCCATTCACCCGGCTGGCGGTGACGTAGTCCTTGGAGAGCTCGGCCATTGCCGAGGCCCGGGTTAGGCGCACGAAGTGAGGAATGTAGACGATCGCAACCGCGATCATGGCATTGACCAGCCCGGGCCCGAGGATCGCCACCACGACCAGAGCCAGCAGCAGGCTGGGCACCGCCAGCACGACGTCCATCAAACGCATCACCAGGGTTTCGGTGACTGGCCGGAAGAAGGCCGCCATGAGGCCCAACGTGATACCGATGGTCACCGATATGCCGACTGCGATAGATCCGATCATGAGCGACAGGCGCGAGCCGTAGATGATGCGCGACAGAATGTCCCGCCCGGTCGCGTCCGTGCCCAAGATATGATTCCAGGCGCCGCCCTCTTCCCAGGCCGGCGGCTGCAACAGGGCATCGCGGTACTGCTCGTAGGGTGAGTAGGGTGCGATCAGGTCAGCCAGAAGCGCGACCAGGATCAGCAGCATCACGACACCCAGCCCGACCACGGCGCCGCGGTTCTCGCTGAAGTAATGCCAGAATTCGCGCAATGGCGAAGGCGGTGCCTGGATCTCTCTGGTTTCTGAGGTTGCGGCCACGGGCGTCACCTGGCGTGTCGGATGCGGGGATTGATAAGGCCGTAGAGCAGGTCGACCAAGAGGTTGACCGTCATGACCAGGAGGGCGATCAGCAAGAGCGCGCCTTGCACAGAGGGGTAGTCGCGCCGGAAAATCGAATCGACCAGCCACTTGCCGATACCTGGCCAAGCGAAGATCGTCTCTGTCAGAATCGCGCCAGCCAAGAGCACACCGACCTGCAGGCCGATCACCGTGACCACGGGAATGAGCGCGTTTCTCAAGGCATGAAGCCCGACCACCCGACGGGGCGGCAGGCCCTTGGCCCGGGCGGTGCGCACGTAATCTTCGTTCAAAACCTCGAGCATGGCCGAACGGGTCTGCCGGGCGATCACCGCCATGGGGATCGTCGCCAGCACGATCGAAGGCAATATCAGATGCCTCAACGCCGACCAGAAGGCGCCCTTCTCGTCGGACATGAGGCTGTCGAGGGTAAGGAATCCCGTGACCGGCTCGACGAAGAACAGCACGTCAATGCGGCCCGACACCGGGGTCCACTTGAGGATGCCGGAAAACAGGATGATCAGCAGCAAGGCCCACCAAAAGATCGGCATGGAAAAGCCGGTCAAGGACAGAGTCATGGTGGTGTGGTCGAACACCGTGCCGCGCCTGACGCCAGCGATGATGCCGACCGGCAGACCGACCGCCACCGCGATGATCAGGGCGAAGAAGGAGAGCTCAACGGTCGCCGGAAAAAGCTCGAGAAATTCGTCGAAAACCGGCTTCTTGGTAACGATCGAGCGGCCCAGATCGCCGGTCAGCACCGAGCCGACGAAATCGAAGTACTGCTCGTACAGCGGCCGGTCGAACCCCATCTTGGCGAGCAGCTCGGCGTGACGCTCTGGCGAGATGCCCCGCTCGCCGACCAGAAGCTCGACCGGATCGCCCGGGATCATGCGGATGAAAAAGAACGCAATCAGCGTGACGCCGATGAAGGTCGGAATCAAAAGTCCCAAGCGGGACAAGACAAATCTGAGCATCCCGGCCCCCGTTCCGCGGGATGAGCGGGGGAGAGCGTTAGGGCGCCCTCCCCCAATTCAACACAATACCAATTGAACCGTCTTGTCGCGGCTACTCCTTCAGGTCCACGCCGTAGAACACGTGGCCGCCGAAGGGATCGATCTTGAAGTCCTGGACCTCGGGGCGGATCGGCTTGAACACGATCGAATGGGCGATCGTCACCCACGGCGCCTCTTCCTTGAAGACCTTCTGGGCCTCCTCGTAGAGCTCCGTGCGCTTGGCCACGTCCGAGGTACGCTTGGCCTGGATTAGGAGATCGTCGAACGGCTTGTGGCACCAGCGGGCCCGGTTGGCGCTGTCCTTGGCGGCTTCGCAGCCGAGCAGGACGTAGAGGAAGTTGTCCGGATCGCCGTTGTCGCCGGTCCAGCCGAGGAGCACCGTGTCGTGCTCGCCGAGCTTGGAGCGCTTCAAGTACTCGCCCCACTCGAAGGAGACGATCTCGGCCTCGACCCCGATCTTGGCCCAGTCGGCCTGGATCAGCTCGGCCATGCGCCGGGCGTTGGGATTGTAGGGCCGTTGCACGGGCATCGCCCAGATGTTGGTCTTGAGCCCCTCGACCCCGGCCTCTTTCAGCATCTCCTTGGCCTTCTCGGGATCGTAGGGATAGTCCTCGATCTCCTCGTTGTAGGACCAGATGGTCGGCGGAATCGGGTTGGTCGCCGCCTTGCCGGCGCCCTGGAACACGACGTCGATGATCGCCTGCTTGTCGATCGCCATGTTGAGGGCCTGGCGCACCTTCTTGTCGTCGAACGGCGCCTTTTCCGTGTTGAATGCAAGGTAACCGACGTTGAGCCCTTCCTGCTCCATCAGGTTGACGTCCGGGTCGCTCTTCATGGCCTCGATGTCAGCCGGGTTTGGATAGGGCATGACATGGCACTCGCCAGCCTTCAGCTTCTGGTAGCGCACCGAGGGATCGGGCGTGATCGCGAAGATCAGGTTGTCGATCTTGGCCGGGCCACCCCAGTAGTCGGGATTGGCCTTGTAGCGGATCACCGCGTCCTTTTGATAGTTGACCAGCTGGAATGGTCCGGTGCCGACCGGGTTTAGGTCGACGTTTTCGGGCGTGCCGGCGGCTTGCATTTGGTCAGCGTATTCCGCCGACTGAATCGAGGCGAAGTCCATGCCCATGTTGGCAAGGAAGGGCGCTTCCGGCTGGTTGAGCGTGAACTTGACCGTGTTGTCGTCGACCTTCTCGACCGACTTGATCAGGCCTGGCATGTCCATGCCGACGAAGTACTCGTACTGGCCGCCGGAAACCTTGTGGAAGGGGTGGCTCTCGTCGCGCTGGCGCTCGAAGGAGAACACCACGTCATCGGCGTTGAAATCGCGCGAGGGGGTGAAGTCCTTGGTGGTGTGAAACTTGACGCCAGGGCGCAACTTGAAGACATACTCCAAGCCGTCGTCAGAGACCTCCCAGGATTCCGCCAAGGCCGGCACGATCTTAGTGGAGCCGCGCTCGAACTCGACCAGGCGGTTGAACAGCTGGCGAGACGAGGCGTCGAAAGTCGTACCCGCGGTGTAGAGCGCGGGGTTGAAGCCCTCCGGGCTGCCCTCCGAGCAGTAGACCAGGGTCTTGGCCTGGGCCATCGCCGCGAAGCTGAGCGTCGTGGCGAGGGCGATCGAGGCCATCAGGATATGGCGTTTCACGGGATCCTCCCTTGAAGGTTGCTTGCCTTGATTATCATCCCGGCCCCGCCACCGGACGCACGGTCAGCCGGAATGCTTGGGCCATAGTGAGCCATGGCCGCCCGGGACTGTCAAATGCCTAGATAGCAGAGGGATTTTTTACAATCGCGTTCCGCGACCCCGGTCCTAAGCCGCGCCCAAAGCACTCTCGATGGCACTGAGCGCGGCGTCGGCCTTTGCACCATCGGGGCCGCCAGCTTGCGCCATGGCCGGGCGCCCACCACCGCCCTTGCCACCCAAGGCCGCCGAGCCGGCACGCACCAGGTCCACCGCCGAGATCCGCCCGGTCAGATCGTCGGTCACGCCAACCACCAGGGAGGCCTTGCCCTCGTTGACCGCGACCAGAGCGACCACGCCCGAGCCGACCTGGCCTTTCAGCTGGTCGGCCATGGGCTTCAGTTCGCCCGGCGGCACGTCGGCCAGCACCCGGGTCGCGAACTTGACACCGCCGACATCGCGCGCCTCCTGGCCGGCCCCATTGCCGCCGGTCGCCAGGTCTTGGCGCGCTTTTTCGAGCTGACGAGTAAGCTGCTTGCGCTCCTCGAGCAGTGCGGATAGGCGCCCGGGCAGTTCGCCCGGCGCTGTCTTAAGGGTCAGGGCCGCTTCCTCGAGCAGGGCGCTTTGGCTCCGGGTGTAGTCGAGCGCCGCCTGGCCGGCGACCGCCTCGATCCGGCGCACGCCGGTGCCGAGCGCCGACTCGCCGGTGATGCGCAAGATGCCGATGTCGCCACTGCGCCGAACATGGGTGCCGCCGCACAGCTCGGTGGAATAGGCCTGGCCGGGCTTTGCCGGATCGGCGCCGCCGATCGAGAGCACGCGCACCTCGTCGCCGTACTTCTCGCCGAACAGCGCGAGAGCGCCCTCCTCGACCGCCTCGTCGGGCGTCATGTAGCGCACCCCGGTCTCGGCGTTGGCACGGATCCGCTCGTTGACCATTTGCTCGACCGCCGCGATGTCCTCTGGCGTCAGGCCTTTGGGGTGGGAGATGTCGAAGCGCAGGCGGTCCGGTGCCACCAAGGACCCTTTCTGGGTCACGTGGTCACCCAGGCGCCGGCGCAAAGCCTCGTGAAGCAGATGGGTCGCCGAATGGTGCAGACGCAAACCGGCCCGGCGCGCGGCGTCGATCTTGAGCTCCACCACGTCGCCTCGGGCAATCCTGCCCTGCTCGACCTTGCCAATGTGAACATGCAGGTCGCCCAGCTTCTTTTGCGTGTCGGTGATCTGGACCTGGGCGCCCTCGGCCGTGGTCATGGTCCCTGTGTCGCCGATTTGGCCGCCGGACTCGCCGTAGAAGGGAGTCTGGTTAACGATCACTTGGAACTCTTGGCTGGCCTCGGCCGACTCGACCTCCGCGCCCTCGACCAGGATCGCCTGGACCTGGCCTTCGGCGACGTCGGCCTCGTAGCCGAGGAACTCGCTCGCCCCCAGGCGCTCGCGCAACTCGAACCAAAGGCTCTCGGTGGCCGACTCGCCGGAGCCGGCCCAGGCCTTGCGCGCCTGGTCCTTTTGGGCCGCCATGGCCTGGTCGTAGCCGGCCTCGTCAACCAATCGGCCCTGGCCACGCAGGATGTCCTGGGTCAGATCGAGCGGAAAGCCGTAGGTGTCGTAGAGCTTGAAGGCGACGGCACCGGCAAGCGGCTCGCTTTCGCCCAGCTTGCTGGTCTCCTCCTCGAGCAGCTTGAGGCCACGGCCCAGAGTCTGGCTGAAGCGGCCCTCCTCCAGGCGCAAGGTCTCGGTGATCAGGGCCTCGGCGCGCCTCAGCTCCGGAAAGTGGTCGCCCATCTCGCGCACCAGAGTCGGCACCAGGCGCCAGATCATCGGCTCCTCGACGCCCAGTTTGTGCACATGGCGCATGGCCCGGCGCATGATCCGGCGCAGCACGTAGCCGCGGCCGTCCTTCGACGGCAGCACGCCGTCGGCGATCAGAAAAGCGGTCGCCCGCAAATGGTCGGCGATGACTCGGTGGCTGACCTTCTGGGGACCATCGGCGTCGACTCCCGTGAGCTCGGCCGAGGCCTCGATGATGTGACGGAACAGGTCGATGTCGTAGTTGTCGTGCTTGCCTTGCAGTACTGCGGCGATGCGCTCCAGGCCCATGCCGGTGTCGATCGATGGATGAGGCAAATCGACCCGCCGGCCGGGCGCCAGCTGCTCGTACTGCATGAAGACCAAATTCCAGATCTCCACGAAGCGGTCGCCATCCTCATCGGGGCTGCCCGGAGGGCCACCGGGAATCTCCGGCCCGTGATCGTAGAAGATTTCCGAACAGGGGCCGCAGGGGCCGGTGTCGCCCATGGACCAGAAGTTGTCCGAGGTGGCGATCCTCAAGATGCGATCCTCGGGCAGGCCGGCAATTCTGCGCCACAGATCGAAGGCCACGTCGTCCTCGGCGAAGACGGTGACCAGCAGCCGTTCCTTGTCCAAGCCGAAGTCCTTGGTGACCAAGGTCCAGGCAAGCTCGATCGCCAGCTCCTTGAAGTAGTCGCCGAAGGAGAAGTTGCCAAGCATCTCAAAAAAGGTGTGGTGGCGCGTGGTGTAGCCGACGTTTTCCAAATCGTTGTGCTTGCCGCCCGCGCGCAGGCACTTCTGGGAGGTCACCGCACGGCTGATGGCGCGCTGCTCGCTGCCAGTGAAGACATTCTTGAACTGCACCATGCCCGCGTTGGTGAACAGCAGGGTCGGGTCGTTGTGAGGCACCAAAGGCGAGGACGCGACCACTTCGTGGCCCTGGCCGCCGAAGTAGTCGAGAAAGGCGCTGCGAATGTCGTTGGTCGAGGTCATGGCGATTCCTGCTGCTCATCGCATGGCGCGGTCGGGATCGAAAGTTGGAAAGATTCCAAATTCCCTGCCAAACACCTGGCGCCAAGCGGCCCCTATTTAGCCGCAGGGACCCAGCCTGTCCAGAACCCGATGGGTAGCCAAGGGCGTGCAGTGCCAGTGCCCTTTACTCTGATACATGTCTCGCGAGGCTTGCCGGCCGGCGAAGCCGAGCAAAAAAGATCCGGCACGGCGCGTAACGGCGCCGGCCGGAGTTTCAGCATCAATCCCCAACGGTATTCCTGTAAGAGGCGCAAAGGGCTAGGCAGGTATCCCCAATGGTCGTGGCGTAAGAGGTGCGGCAAGAAACCAATCGCCAGCTGCGACCGGCGCCCTTGGCTCCTTGCGCTAGGCCTTCAGCTCGCCTCGGCGCCTTCGTCCTCTTCCTCGCCGTGCTCGATCAGCATTTCGCGGGCGACCAGGCCGGCGTTCTCGCGCACCTTGCGCTCGATCTCCTGGGCGATGGCCACATTCTCGCGCAGGAAGCTCTTGGCATTCTCCCGGCCCTGGCCGACCCGCTGGCCGTCATAGGAGAACCAGGCGCCGGACTTCTCGATGATGCCGGCCTGGACCCCAAGGTCAAGAAGCTCGCCCATCTTCGAGACGCCCTCGCCGTACATAATATCGAACTCGACGACCCGGAAAGGCGGCGCCATCTTGTTCTTGACCACCTTGACCCGGGTCTGGTTGCCGACCACCTGGTCCCGGTCCTTGATCGCGCCGATGCGCCGAATGTCCAGGCGGATCGAGGCATAGAACTTCAATGCGTTGCCGCCGGTCGTGGTCTCCGGGCTGCCGAACATGACGCCGATCTTGTGACGCAGCTGATTGATGAAGAGCACCATTGTGTTCGACTTGGAGATCGAAGAGGTCAGCTTGCGCAGGGCCTGGCTCATAAGCCGGGCCTGGAGGCCGGGCAGTTGGTCGCCCATCTCGCCCTCCAACTCAGCCTTGGGCACCAGGGCTGCGACCGAATCGATGACCAGAACGTCGATCGCGCCGGAGCGCACCAGGGTGTCGGCGATCTCGAGCCCCTGCTCGCCGGTATCCGGCTGGGAGATCAAGAGCTCCTCTACGTTGACGCCCAGCTTGCCGGCATAAACGGGGTCGAGCGCGTGCTCGGCGTCGACGAAGGCGCAAGTGCCGCCGATCTTCTGGGCCTCGGCCGCGACATGGAGCGCAAGGGTGGTCTTGCCGGAGCTCTCCGGGCCATAGACCTCAACCACTCGGCCGCGCGGTAGGC
Organism: Pseudomonadota bacterium; assembly: GCA_039029395.1. GTDB lineage: Bacteria > Pseudomonadota > Alphaproteobacteria > Kiloniellales > JAKSDN01 > JBCCGG01. The sequence continues at coordinate 133,893 of JBCCGG010000007.1, forward strand.
CGCCGATTCCGAGCGCGATATCCAGCCCGAGCGAGCCGGTCGAGACGACCTCGGTCTCGACCACCTTTTCCTCACCCAAGCGCATGATCGAACCCTTGCCGAAGGCCCGCTCGATCTGGCCCAGGGCCGCCTCCAAAGCCTTTTTCTTGTCCACCGATTCCCTCTCGACGAGCCGTAACAGGTTCTGTGCCATTACCAATTCCGATCCTTATCCCATAGGGCCCCAGCAACTGCAACGCGGCCTAGTGTACCCGCTTTGTTCTCAAATGAGCAAGGGAAAAATAGTACGAAAAGAGAACAAATCGACAGATTGCGGACCACGGCGAGGCCAAAGGGCTGGTTACTGCCAGAACTGCATAGTGATTGGCCTGGAGTCGGACGAGCCAGTGGGCGCCCCGCCGTACACCACGACTCCTGAGGCGTTGATCCCGTCGCTGCTGTGAAGCAGGCCCCTTGTCCCGGCCCGCGCCGCGCCGCCTTTTACGCCGCGTCCTCGCCCATCACTTCCTTCACCTTGCCGGCCAACTGCTTCAGGGTGAAGGGCTTGGGCAGGAAGTGAATGCCGGCGTCCTGGTCCAGACGCTTTCTGAAAGCATCCTCGGCATAGCCGGAGATGAAGATAACCTTGAGCTTCGGCCGCTCGCCGCGCACCTCGCGCACCAGGGTCGGCCCGTCGATCTTGGGCATCACCACATCGGTGATCAGAAGATCGATCGGCTCCTCCTCGCCTCGAAGGAGCTCGAGCGCCGCTTCGCCGGAATGGGCCTCGAGCACCTGATAACCCTTGTTGCGCAGGGCCCGGGCGGAAAACGCGCGCACCGCGTCCTCGTCCTCCACCAACATGAGGGTGCCGATGCCGGTGAGATCCCGGCTGCTTTCGATGACCGCCTCCTTCTGGGCGACCTCCTCCGGGGTCTCGGCGTAGTGCGGCAGGTAAATGTAAAATGACGTGCCGTGGCCGACCCGGCTTTCGACGAAGACGAATCCACCGGTCTGCTTGACGATGCCGTAGACCGTGGAGAGCCCCAGTCCGGTACCGGCGCCGACCTCCTTGGTGGTGAAGAAGGGGTCGAAGATTCGGTCGAGTATCTCTCGCGGCACGCCTTCGCCCGTGTCGGAGACTTCGATCAATGTGTAGGCACCGGCCGGCAGGGTCTCGCCCTTGCGCTTGGTGTCGTGCTCGAACTCCACGTTCTTGGTGCGAATCGTCAAGGTGCCGCCGCCGGTCATGGCATCGCGCGCGTTGACCGCCAAATTGATAATGACCTGCTCGAGCTGGCCCTGGTCGGCCTTGACCGTACCTAGATCCCGGCCGTGGGTCAGTTTGAGCTCGATGTTCTCGCCGATCAGGCGCTGTAGCAGGTGAGACAGCTCGGCAAGCGCGTCGGTCACGTTGATGATCGCCGGGCGCAAGGTCTGCTGACGGGAGAAGGCCAAGAGCTGGCGTACCAGGTTGGCCGCCCGGTTGGCGTTCTGCTTGACCTGCATGATGTCCGCGAAGGATTGGTCTCCAGGCGGGTGGCGCAGCAACAAAAGATCTGAGAAACCGATCATCGCCGTGAGCAAGTTATTGAAATCATGGGCAATGCCGCCGGCCAACTGGCCCACAGCCTGCATCTTTTGCGACTGCGCGAACTGGATCTCAAGGCTCTTCTGCTCGGAGGTGTCGATGAAGTGAGCGATGTAGCCGCTGTGCCCGCCGGCCATCTCTTCGATGCGCGTGACGAAAAGCGCGCAGACCGTTTCACCCTCGCCGGTCAAACGCACCTCGATCGAGGGGCCGATGCCGGTGCCGCTCTCGGTCAGGCTGGCGCGCTTGAGGATCTCCTCGACCAGGGGCTGGCTCTCCTCGTTGACCAGCTCGACCAGGCGCTTGCCGATCAAGGTCTCGGAATCCAGCCCGGTCAGCGAGCGGACCGTCTCGTTGCATTCCGCGACCCGGCCGTGGTCGTCGACCAGGGCCATACCGACCGGGGCCTGCTCGAAGAAGCTCTCCAGGCGCTTTTCCAGACGCGCGACCGAGGCCTGCGTGGTGCGGCCCAAGGTCACATTGCGCACCAGGACGGTGGAGCCGACGACCTTTTGGGTCCCGTCCAGGCGCGGCGCTGCGATCAGCTCGGCGACGAAGGTGCCGCTGTCCGGGTTCTTGAAGCGAATTTCGACCGGTGTTCGATTGGCCTCCTCCACCGCTTGCAGGAGTCGCTCCGCCGAGCGCTTGTCGGCGGTATGCTCGCCCAATGTCTTGTGGGCCTCGGTCAGCTCGGCGCGGGAGACGCCAAGCCACTCGGCGAAGGTACGATTGCTCCCCACCACGCGGCCCTCGGCGTCGAGTGCGACGAATCCAAGCTGGGCCGAATCGAGCAACACCAAGCTGCTTTTGCGCTCCTCCTGGACGGCTAGCTCCATGGCCCGATCGGCGTCGAGCAGCTCGACGATCCATAGGCCGTGGCCCGGCTGGCCAGCAACCGGCTGGGTCGTAACCTTGTACCATTCGGTGTGCGGTCCGGACGGTGCCTCACCCTTGGCCGAAGCCGTGAGACGGAACGGCAGCAGGGCTTCGTCGAACAGTCCTTGCTCGGCACTTTCGGTTAGCCGTTTGACCTCGGCGCGGGACTCGCTGTCGGCCGCCAGCTCATAAATCAGATCGGGCGCCGGGCGTGAATCGCCACCGAACAGCTCGGTGAAGGCTTGGTTGGTCAAGACGCTCTCGCGCGACCGGTCGAGAATCTGGGCCGGAAAGGGCAAAGACTTGAGAACGTTCTCAAAAAATGTCCGGCTGCGCGCCGCTTGCTGATAGGCCCAGGCGGCCAGCAGGATGCCGGCGACCAGCATTAGGGTCGAGAGAATCGTACCACCGATTACAGTCGCATCCGCAGCCTGCGCCATGCTCGGCGCGGCACACAGACCGGCGAAGAAGGGCATGCAAAGCCGGCGGATCGCGACCGTCATCCGGTTGCTCGCACGCCGTCTTGAGAAGCACCTTTTCATGGCCTTGCAATTCCTATTCGCACGGCCGCCGCTCGGGGGCTCTGCACATCTGATGCATCGATTCGACTTTAATAACATGACCTGATCAAACTGTGTCTACCAGAAGCACTCGCTGATTTATCCAGTCGATTGGCGCCCACCATGAGCGCTCCAAGTGGCCAGATCATCACAGAATTGCCTCGATTCGTTAAACTTGTATAAAATTTGTCGTAAATCCCGGACACTATTTTTCGGCGCACCTTGTGATTCTCCTCAAAAAAATGCTTTAATAGGGGCAGTAGATTCGGACCAGCAGCCAGTTGGATCCTTTCATCTTTTTGGGGCAGCAAGTGATCAATGCTGTATTTGACTCGCAAGATCGGTGAAACCATCATCATCAACGACAATATTGAGGTGACGGTTATCGATATCCGCGGTAAGTCGGTCAAACTCGGTTTCACCTTTCCATCCGATGCCACCGTCTTGCGTCAAGAGATCTATGAGCGGATCCAGGCGGAGAATCGCGCCGCGGCAGCCGCTAGCGGCGGTGTGCGTCCCCGCAACGACGACTCCAAATAGCCGTATCCCAATCGGTGGCGGACGGTCATTCGCGTGTCCGCACGAAGCGCTTGAGATTGGCTGTGCATTGGCGTAGTGACGCTCCTGAAGCATAGCGCTCAACGCTGCCCCCTTACCGATCATCCTTACCATGGTCCAGACTTCGCCCGCGCGGAGTTTCTTGGGCGTGGGCGCCCTTCAGACTTGAATAGCGAATTGGAGAAAAATTTTAGACAAGGGCCATTAAGGTACCGTTAAAGGTTGCCCGGAGCCCCACGCCGGGCCTTCCAAAGAAAGCGACCCGGCCCGCCAAAGCGGACCGGGTCGGTTGAAAGTCAAAGATACCCGATTCTTTATCGGATCGGGCTTAATCGTCCCGATGAGTGCGCTCCATGCGCTCGTGCCGTTCCTGGGCTTCTAGGGAAAGCGTGGCGATCGGCCTAGCCTCTAGGCGCCGGATGCTGATCGGTTCGGCTGTCTCCTCGCAGTAGCCGTAGGAACCGTCTTCGATACGCCTGAGAGCCGCGTCGATCTTCGCTATCAGTTTTCGCTCTCTGTCGCGCGTGCGCAGCTCCAAAGAGCGGTCGGTCTCCAGCGAGGCGCGGTCGGCCAGATCCGGCTCGGATTGGCTACCCTCCTGGAGGTGTATAAGGGTTTCGGAAGATTCCCGGTGAAGCTCGCTTTTCCAATCGAGCAGCTTGCCACGAAAGTGATCGAGCATCTTGGGGTTCATGAAGGGTTCGTCATTGCAGGGTTTGTACTTACCCCTTTTGGAACTGCCTTTTTTCGTCATGCCTCATCCCTGACTAAGGTCACGGCTAGGCCGCGGAGTATATGAATTTCGCGGCGCGCCGCAAGCAAGAGATTCGCCGCGGTCGCGATTGTCATGATCTTGAAATAAAAGAGAAAATTAAAGAACTCGTGAAGCATGGCCCGGTCAACCGAAGAATTTGACCTCTGTTGGGGCGGAGAACAGGCGATTCCGGCCTCATGGGTGTGGCCGAGGAACAAGAATCGGCGCCATCTTGCGGATGCCACTACCATAAGTCACTTCACTATGGTCTAAGATCAATTAAAAATGCGTCTTCTGCACTCACACGAGCGTGCGGAAGTTCCCACGTCAAAGCTGCCTCATCCGCTCGCCATAGAATCCCAGGTAACCCTCTAAGTTTTTGTAATAAAACATTAATTTCGGAGTACCCGCATTGGCTCCAAGGTGCGAGTTCCGGGCACTGGGGGAGCCTCCGGCCAGCCGGTCCGGCAATCGGGAGAATCTCGAGCCGTATCTCATAGTCACTCTAAACCTTGTTTTAACTCAGTGATTTAGGGAATTTTAAATGCGCTAAGCATAATCTAGCGCCCAGCATTCGTGCAGGTTCATTGGAGAGCTGTTGATGGGGCCGCAAATCCCTGAGAAACCAAATGCGGTGATTGGACCGGCAGGTAAGCCGATAACGCTCGACGACCTGCCCCCCCCCAACACCGAAAGGTGGGTCATTCGACGTAAGGCGGAGGTCGTCGCCGCCGTGCGCGCCGGTCTGCTCACGCTGGAGGAGGCCTGCGAGCGCTATCGTCTGTCAAACGAGGAGTTCCTCTCGTGGCAGCGATTGATCGACCGGCACGGCCTTCGGGGCCTGCGCACCACACGCCTGCAACAGTATCGCCGCTCCGGTCAGGGCGCCGTCCCCTCGACTTCGACCTCGACCTGATCACGTGCTTGAAGATCCGGCGTCGGCGACGGCACCGGACCACTCCCGAAAATTTGTTCCCTTGAGTCTTAGTCCCCGACGACGCGCCGACGGCGGTAGAGCCCGACGTCTTGCTTTTGGGCGCTTACATCGGCGCGGCGTGGTGGCCGACTGCGCTTGGCCACGGCTGGGCTTTCTTGGGCCTGCTGGACCGACTCGAGCGCCTCATAGGCCTCTCGAAGCTCTTCCCGGGCCTGTTCGATCTCTCGCTCCAGCCCCGCGATCGTCGCACAGAGCTTCGTGCGACGGACCGCAACTGGACCCTGTGCGGGTGTCGAGGGCAATCCCTCGCCGGCCAAATGGCGATCCAGGGCCGCTAGTTCGCCGCGCAGCTTGTCGGCGAAGGTCTCCGTCTCGCCGAGTTGTTGGCGGCGCTCGTCGAGGACCCATCGCTGGACCCGCATTAGACTGTCGAGCGCGCTCAAGCGTCGGGCCCCGTCACACGCGACTCGAGCGGCCGAATTCCCGGATTCGGACGGAGTGGTCGCCTCTCTCCGGCATATCGGCAACCGAGCCGCTCGCGCCGCATCGGAGAGGTATTTCGCAAAGTATCTATGATCTGATCTTTCGAGCTAAAGACTAGGATCTTTCGATTTCTCCAGGAAGTATGGTCAGGCCGTTTTAAGGATAGGTAAAACCACATTATCAAGCTTGGCAACGCGAGTAAGCATTTGTTAATAAGCTTGAAGCAAAATGGTTAACGTTAGCGTTTCCTCTGATGGGTAAAGAATCAGGAGTTCAATTATGCGAGTGCTCCTTGTCGAAGACGACTCGGCCACGGCTCAAAGCATCGAGATGATGCTCCGCTCTGAGAGCTACGTCTGCGATACCACCGACATGGGCGAAGACGGCCTAGAGATCGGCAAGCTCTACGACTACGACATCATCATTCTCGATCTGATGTTGCCGGATATCGACGGTTACGAGGTCTTGCGCCGCCTCAGGGCTGCGCGGGTCCAAACCCCGATCCTGATCCTCTCCGGCCTGTCCGGCCTGGACGACAAGATCAAGGGCCTGGGCGTCGGCGCCGACGACTACTTGACCAAGCCGTTCGACAAGCGCGAGCTGATCGCCCGGATCCAGGCCATCGTGCGCCGCTCCAAGGGGCACTCGGACTCGATCATCAAGACCGGCAAGTTGACCGTCAATCTGGACACCCGCACGGTCGAGGTCGAGAACCAGCCGCTCCATCTGACCGGCAAGGAGTACGGGATCCTCGAACTCCTGTCTCTGCGCAAGGGCACGACCCTGACCAAGGAGATGTTCTTGAACCATCTCTACGGCGGCATGGACGAACCCGAACTCAAGATCATCGACGTCTTCGTCTGCAAGCTGCGCAAGAAGCTGGCGGCGGCGACCGGTGGCGAGAACTACATCGAGACCGTCTGGGGCCGCGGCTACGTGCTACGTGATCCGGTCCAGCCGGCTTCCTCGTCCGACGTGGTGGAGCAACAGGTGGCCAGCGCCTGAGCCACGCCTGTGCGACAAGAAAAGCCCGGCGCGGAGCGTGGCGCGCCGGGCTTTTCTTGTGCCCGTAATCTGCGTGAAGCGGTCCTAAACGGCGACCTGTTCGAGCGCCGGAGGCTCCTGATCTCCGGCCGGACGATAGATTCCGGGCCAGCCGGGGAGGACTCGCAGGCGCTGGCCGAGCGGACCCGATGCCTCCCCCTCGCCAAGATAAAGAAAGCCGTCGGTCGCGGTCATCTGGTTCAGGTGCTCGAGCAGATGGTCGCGCGTCTCGCCTTCCAAATGGCCCAGCAAGCCGCGGCAGAAGACGGCGTCGAAGGGGCCCTTCGCCTCGACTTTCTCCGGCTCCAGCAAGTCGATATTGGAGAAGCGCAATAGTTTCTTCAGCTTGTCCTTGACCTGCCAGGCGTCGCCCGCCTGGTGCAGGTACTTGAGCTGCAAGCCAATCGGCAGGCCTTGCTGCGACTCGCTCTGGGTGTATTCGCCCGCCTCGGCGCCAGCGAGCGCCCGGCCCGAACGGTCGCTGGCGTGGACCTCCAGCTGCCAATCGGCCAGCTCCGACGTCTCCTTGAGCACCATGGCCAGAGAGTAGGCCGCCTGTCCGCGACCGCAGCCAACCACCCAAAAGCGAAGCTTCTGCTCGACCGCCCGATGCTTGATCAGATAAGGCAAGGTGATCTCTCGGAACTGCGCCATCTGGTCGGAGGGATTCATGAAGCCGGCCGGTGCGAGCGCGAGCTCGTCGCAGAGAGCGTCAAGCAGTTCCCGATAGCTGCCGGCGCTGAGCGCGTGGCCAATCTCCTCGGCGCAGCGCAGGCTGTGGCGCCGCGCGGCCCGCGCCAATTGGTGCTCCAGGGCGCAGACCCGCTCGCGCGGAATCACCAGACCGCTGTGTTCGCGGATCAGGTGGGTCATCAGGTCGAAGTCGCTTAGTTTCATGAGGCCATCCTCCCGATAGGCCCGGACGCACCCCCTAGTGGGACTGCAGCACGCCCGCCAAGGTCAACTTGGATCTCAAGAGATCGCGGTCGAAGGGCCGGACCAACACCTCGTTGGCGCCCAAGTCGAGCGCTTCGCGGACCTGCTGGGATTCGCCCTCTAAGGGGCAGAACAGCACCGCCGGCTGGTCGATGCCCTCCTGGGCCCGCAAGTCGCGCAAAAAGTCCAAGGCGGCACGGTCGGCGCTTCTGCCGTCCAGGACCACGGCGCTGGGCGCTTTGGCCTTGCAGACGGCCAGCGCTTGGGCACCACTAGGCGCTTCCTCAACCGATACATCCAGGCTCTCGAGCATGCCCCGGACCACCCGGCGAACCGCCTCTGAGTCATCCACAATCAGACAAGACGTCATCTCTTCGCTCTTTTCCAAAAGGTTAGCCATTCGCCTTTGCTGGCACGGGCGGATCGGGCGAGTCCGACCCTCGCGGGCCTCCACCGATCGCCTCGCCGACCAGCCTGCAAAGCTCGCAAAAACTGCTTAAGATCGCGTTAGGAATCTTGTGAGACAGCAGCGCAAATATGTGGGCGGGAGCTATTCGACTGAGCGCCGGTGTTCGCCTACCAAGGGCGCGTTTGTACCGTGTCCTGCAGCACCGATTGAGCCTCGGACGGGCGCTGGCCGAGGTCCTGAACACATGGCTCGCCATTGTCACAGCTGGCATCTGCCCCCCTGTGGTGATCCTCTGAAAGCCGGGACCGAGAGACGCTTGGGTGGCACAGGAAACGAACCGAGAAGCGCAATTTCAACTCCCCTGCGATCACGTGTCTAAAGTTCAAAAGCAATGCAGGAGTTTTCGAAGCGCGTGCGTTAAGCTTCATTGCAGTCTACTGCTGACGCCGTCGCGATGCTTTCAAACATGCCTGTTGATGGTGATGCGCCATGTTCGACCTGCTCTTTCGCCTGGATTATCGAATTGGACGCGCCAAGTTCTGGCTTGGGCTCATCACGCTGATCCTCGTCGGCGTTGTCGCGGAATGGGTCATCGTAAAGCTGTTGTTTGGTGTCAGTCGATTTGAGCTCGACAACGCCGCTCCGCAGCTCCAAGACTTTCGCTATCAGATTGCCACAGCGCTGCTGTGGCTCATTCTGATCTACCCGAACTTCGCCGTTCTGCTAAAACGCTGTCACGACCGCAACAGGAGCTTTTGGTGGCTCCTGCCTTGGTTCGCAGTAAACATTATCGTCGGGATTTTGCGGGCTACGAAGTTGGGCTATGTCACGTCCGATCTTTCGCCGTTCGAGATGGGGTTGAGCCTTTTGTACCTGCTCATTCTGCTGTGGTTCATCGTCGATCTCGGCCTCATGCCAGGAACCAGAGGTCCAAATCGCTTCGGACCGGATCCGCGCGACAAATCTCACCAGTGAGCTACTGCCACACCGACCCGAAGGCCGTCGCTCAAACTCCGATTGTCGCCTTAAAACCCGGCGGCCGCCGCACCTTGGTCGCCTGCTCGAAGGCGTAGGCGTAGGCGATCAGCTTCGGCTCGTCCCAAGGCCCGGCGAAGAGCGAGAGGCCGACCGGCAGGCCCATGACATAGCCCGCCGGCACGGTGATGTGGGGATAGCCCGCCATGGCCGGCGGCGTGGCGCAGCCGCCCAGAATCTTGTCGCCGATCAGGGGATCGTTGACCCAGGCCGGCGTGCCGTCGGTCGGTGCCAGGATCGCGTCCAACCGATGCTCGGCCATCGCCTTGTCGATGCCCTCTTCGCGCGCGGCCCGCCGGCAATCGGCGGCCGCTTTCAGATAGGCCGGTTCGTCGAGCCTGCCCTTTTCGAGCGCCCGCTCCAAAAGCTCCTGCTGGAAGAACGGCATGACCCGCTCGGCGTTGGCCTTGTTGAAGGCGATCAGCTCCTCCAGGTTTCGCACCTTGGCCCTGGGGTGGCTCGCCAGATAGGCATTCACCGCCGCCTTCATGCCGTAGAGGATCAGTTCCAGCTCGGCACCGCCGAAGAGGTGGGCTTGGCCGCAGGAGACCGGATCGACGATCACCGCGCCGAGGGATTCAAGGGTGCGAATCGCTGCCTCAATGACCCGGTCCGTGCCCTCGTGGAAGCCGAATAAATCCCGCGCCACGCCCAAGCGCGCGCCGCGCAAGGCCTCGACGTCGAGCAAGGAACAGTAATCCTCGGGTGCCTTGCCGGCGCTCGCCGCGGTCGCCGGGTCGCGTGGATCGACGCCCACCAGAGCGTTTAGGAGCGTGGCCAAATCGGTCACCGAGCGCGCCATGGGCCCGGCCGTGTCCTGGGGCTCGGCGACGCCGATCACGCCGATCCGGCTGATCAAACCGACCGTCGGCTTCAAGCCCACGATGCCATTGATCGAGGCCGGACGCACCACCGAGCCGTCGACTTCGGCGCCGAGCGCCGCCGTGCAGAGGTTGGCGGCGACGGCCACAGCAGAGCCTGAGCTGGAGCCGCAAGGGTTGCGGTCGAGCACGTAAGGGTGACGTGTCTGGCCGCCACGACTGCTCCAGCCGCTGCAGGCCCGGCTCGAGCGGATGTAGCCCCATTCGCTCATGTTGGTCTTGGCAAGCAGCAACGCGCCGGCATCGCGCAGGCGCGCGACGACCCAGGCATCGGCCGGCGCAAGGTTGCCTTCGAGCGCGAGAGACCCGGCCGAGGTCGACATCCGATCTCCGGTGTCGATCGAATCCTTGACCATCACCGGCACGCCGTGCAGCGGCCCGCGCGCGCCCTTCTCAGCCCGCTCCCGGTCGAGCGCGGCGGCGATCTCGAGCCCATCGGGGTTGAGCTCGATAACCGCATTCAAGGTCGGTCCGGCCCGGTCGATCTCTGCAATGCGTGCAAGGTAGGCCTCGGCCAGGCCGGCCGCGGTGAGATCGCCTCGCTCGAAGCGCTCTTGCATCTCGGTGATGGAGTACTCTTCAGGCGCCATGATGCTCGCCGACTCCGGTGTATGTCGTGCCTGAGCAACTCTATCCCACGCCCATCACGGCGGCGAGCCTTCCTTAAGCATTCCCTCCCCGTGCGCGGCGGCCCTAAAAAAGGAGGCCCCGATCAACGAACGAGGCCTCAACCGGGGTGTCGGATGGCAGAGCGGCCAAAGCCGTTAGGCGAACCACCAGCGCTCCATGAAACGCTCGCCGTCCAGATCCCAGTTGCCCGACATAGCCGCGTCGTGCTGAACCTGGTTCGACACGGCAAATACATAGTTGGCGAACATCGGGATGACCGCGCCGCCATCGTCGCGCACCAGCTTCTGCATCTCGATGTACATGTCGCGGCGCTTGGCCTGGTCCAGCTCGGCGCGCGCCTCGACCAGAAGCGCGTTGAAACGTCCGTTGTTCCAGTAGGTGTCGTTCCAGTCCGCGCCGGCTTCGTAGGCCGTCGAGAACATCCAGTCCTCGGTCGGGCGGCCACTCCAATAGCAGGCGCACCACGGCTTCTTGAGCCACACGTTCGACCAGTAGCCGTCGTTCGGCTCGCGCACCACGTTGATGTTGATCCCGGCCTTGGCCGCGCGCTCTTTGTAGAGCGCAGCGGCGTCCACCGCGCCGCCAAAGGCAGCGTCGGCTGCCGAGAGATCGACCGTCAAGCCTTCGGCGCCGGCCTTCTTGAGGTGGAACTTCGCCTTGTCCGGATCGTAGGCGCGCTGCTCCAGCCCGTCGCCAAAGAACCTGTTGGCAGGTCCGATGGGGTGGTCGTTGCCGACCACGCCATGACCGCGCAGGATCTTTTGTACCATCTCCTCGCGATCGATCGCGTATTTGAGCGCGAGGCGCACGTCGTTGTTGTCGAACGGCGCGATGTCGGTGCGCATTGGAAAGGTGTAGTGCAACGTGCCCGTCACCTCCTCGACGCGAAGGTCCTTATTGCGCTTGAGCAGATGCACCGTCTTCAAATCGCAGCGGTCCATCACGTGGATTTCGCCGGTGGCGAGCGCATTGCTGCGCGCCGTGGTGTCCACGATGGACAGAAGCTCGACGGCATCGAAATGCGCCCGCCCCTCTTTCCAGTAGTTCGGGTTCCGCTTGAGGGTGGCGCGCACGCCCGGCTCGAAGCTTTCGAGCAGATAGCCGCCGGTGCCAATGCCAGAGCGCCAATCGATCGTGCCGTCGGAATTTGCGGGGACGATCGGCAGGTGGATATCGCTCATGATGAAAGCAAAATCGGCGTTGCCCTCGGACAGCTTGAAGGTGACGGTCTGGCCGCCGTCGGTCTTGATATCTTCAATGCCGGCAACAATCGGCTTGGCACCAGACTTGGTGTCCTCGCCCCGATGGTGGTTGATCGAGGCGACCACGTCGTCTGCCGACACGCTCTTCCCGTTCTGGAACTCAACCCCCTTGCGCAGCTTGAAGGTCCACTGCTTGGCATCGTCCGAGGCCTCCCAGCTCTCCGCTAACTCCGGAACGAGTTGGCCGTTGGCGTCGATCTCGGTCAAAAAGTTATGAATTCCATTGGCGAGACCGACCGTGTAGTTGTTCTCGTAGGTCGCTGGGTCGAGCGAATCGGTCGTGGCGCCATGGGCGACACCGGCAACCAGCCGGCCACCCTTCTTCGGTTGGGCAGCCCAGGCCGCTCGGCCGACCATGGACCCAGCGAGCGTCGCGGTGATCCCAAGCGCCGTGCTCCGCTCGAGGAACGCCCGGCGTGAAACTGGCTCCGCACCGCGGATAGCGTGTCGACTTTCTTGATCAGACATATGCCTTTCCTCCATCCAAAAGTTGCGGTCGGGACCGCTCGGCCGCGCCGCAATGTTCAGCGACGAGCCGTGCGATTAGCGATGTGGATTGGTCGGTGAACTCATGCCCCAACCCCGGAATCACCCTAAAATCGCAGTCCGGGATCACGCTCGACATCGCCTCGGCCCAGGCGACATCGATGCAGGCATCCTCGGAGCCATGGACCACCAGGGTCGGACAGTCGATACCGCGTAGAAGATCCTGGCGCGCGCCGGTCTGCTGAATCGCGAGCAGTTGGCGCAGAACCCCGTTCGGGCAATAGCAGCGCCGATAGGCGCGCCTGATTCGCTCGGCGATGTCGTCTCGGTCGGCGCGTTGCCCTGCGCCATAGTAGGCGCGATAGCTTTGGCTGAGCTCGGCAACCGAATGTTCCAGATCGGCAAATGGCGTGAAGGCATCGACCAGGGCGCGCCGAACGCCGGCCGAGCAATCGATTCCCGCCTGACCGGCGCTCGACATGAGAGATGTCAGACTGAGAGTGCGGTCACCGTGACGAGCAGCCAAGATTTGCGCAATCATGCCGCCCATCGAGTAGCCGACAAAATGAGCCCGGACGACGCCGAGCCGATCCAAACTCCGAATCACGTCGTCGGCCATGTCGAACAGATTGTAGGTCGCTATCGGACCGGTGCCGTTCGTGAGGTCGGACCATCGGGTGGCGAAGCCCGAGTCGTTGCATGGCCCGCACTTGGTCGACGCCCCCGAATCTCGCAGATCGAAGACAAGCAGAAAGAAACCGCGGCTCAACCGCTCCAAAAGCGCGCTCGGCCAGTCGACCAGCTGCATGGCCGCCCCGTGCAGGAGCACGAGGCAGGGGTCAGACGGGCGACCAAAGGTCTCAAAGGCAAGATCTACGGGCGTGTGGATCGCGTTCTTCATTTTTTATATGTATCATAAAAAAAACATTTGAATCAATAATTTTTTATATGTATCATATAAATTTAGGCTAACACATTGAGCTATGGCGTTTATTTCATCTTGATCGTAGTGAAATCTTGGGAAGTATCCCGGGCAGCGCTAGATAGGAGCCCGTCCTAGTGGGGTTCCGGCGCCGAACTAGCGGCCCGGACCGAGCCGCCGCGCGACGGCACCGCGCAGCAGCGCGAGGGCAGCAGCCGGATCCTTGGGCGATGGGCTGGTCGCGCACTGCAGCCACAAACCGTCGATCATCGTACTCAACTCCAGGGCAAAGGTCTCAGCCTCCGAGTGGGGCATTAGGTCCTTAAGGCTGTGCCGGAGGTTGCTCAAGAGGCGCCTGTGCAGGCTCCTCTGAATGCGCGCATAGACCGGCTCGTGAGGCACCTCGACGCAAAGCGCGAGCCAAGCCTGAGCGGTTGGCCGGATGAACAGGTCCGGGGCGACGTTGGCCCGCAACACGGCATCCAAGCGCTCGCGCGGCGTCTTGCTGTCTTTGAGATACTCTTGAGCCTTCAGGCGGAGCTGACCATTGGCGTAGCGCTGGGTCTCCTCCAAAAGCCGTTTCTTGTTCTTGAAATAGTACTGGACGATACCCGGGGTCATGCCGACCTTCTCGCTGATCCGCGCGATCGTCGTCCCTCGAATGCCACGTTCCTTCAGCGTCTCGTAGGCCGCCTCGATCAGCTCGCGACGCCTGATGTCCTCGATTCGCGTTCTCAAGTGACCCTCGCCTCCCCTGCCCAATGACTGCACGATGAGCGATTGGAACGCGGATTTTATATGATCCGATAGATTTTTCTATAACGACATAGATACCTGCACAGCCTGCGTCGCGATGCCCGCCGTAGGTCCCTTTCGATGGACTGCGGACACACCAAAGGGACCGCCAAGCGGTGCTACAGAGGAACAACCCTGATGGGTTCTGCCGTTCAGGCCGCCTTGGAGAGCGCCACCTTAAGCTTGACCGCTTCCGCGCCGTCGGGCTCAACCGCCAGGTCGCTGCCGAGGCGCCGCGCGATCAGCTGGGTGAAATAGCCCTGCACGTTGCGCGGGGTCAGATCGTCGATCTCCACCGAACCGCTGATCGTCGCCTGAACTTCGCTGCGCAAGCCGGCATCGGTGCCCGCGGCGCGGGTCGCGACTTCGAGGCCCCGGGGGCCTTCGGCAACTGAGACCGCGACCGTACCGCCCCGGGGCAGGGCCTCGACCGATAGTGCGATCATGTTAAGCAGAAGCTTGCCCAGATCCTCGGGCGCGCTCTCGGGTAGCGGATCGGTCGGCCACTCGAGCTCGGACTTGGAGTGGGACAGAAATCCCTTGGCCAGCTCTCGCATGGGTCCCAGATCGCCGCCTTGGCGGCTGCCGGCCATGCCATAGGCCAGACGGAAGAACTGCAGCAAGGTCGAGGCGTGCTCGGCACTGTTTCCGGCCAGGCGCACCGCGTCCTGGGCCATCTCAAGCTCCGTGTCCTCCAATAGCTCCATGCCGTTGTTGACCGCGCCGATCGGGCCCACCAGGTCGTGACAAAGGCGAGAGGCCAAGAGCTCGGCCACTCTGAGATCGATTTGCAAGTCCATTTCGCTCATTTTCCGCTCGGGGTTCTGGGACGACTCCATGGGATCTCCTTTAGCACAGTCCGGCACGGACTTGTCGCACAAACTGTCATCTTGGTCGTTCTGGGCTTTACCAGCCAAGGGATCTATCCTTATACACATACCCGGCGCCGTCTTAAGGGCATCCTAATGTCACAGCATCTGGTACCTGGCATGCTGGTCCGACACCCCGACGAGCCCGACTGGGGCATCGGTCAGATTCAATCGGTCATTCACCATCGGGTGACTGTGAATTTCCAGCATGCGGGAAAGGTTGTCGTGAACGGCACGCGGATTTACCTTGAGGTTCTCGAAGAGCCGGACCGCTAAGCAAATCCAGACACTTATCCGGAAACATGACGCGCGATAGACAAGCATTCCGTAGGCCACGGGGCGCTTTGGACAGGAAGGCTGGCAAGAGATGACGGTAATGACGAAGGCGGGCGAGGCAGGCAGCAGAACGATCCATCCGGGCTCGGGCCGGCGCCAAGCGCCGCCGGTGCCCAAGGGCCGGGAGCCGGAGGCTGAAGCAGCCGCCCGGGTACAGGAGATCCTGGGCGATCGCTCCCGGGCGCGCGATCTCCTGATCGAGCACTTGCATCTGATCCAGGACGCTGAGGGCTGCCTCAGCGCGGCCCACCTCCAGGCCTTGGCCGGCGAGCACTGCATCTCCATGGCCGAGGTCTACGAGGTCGCCTCCTTCTATGCCCACTTCGATATCGTGCTGGACGGCGAGGAGAAGCCGGCGCCGGTGACGATCCGGGTTTGCGACTCCTTGAGCTGCGCCTTGGCTGGCGCCGAGGCCTTGCTGGCAAATCTGCCGGGCGCGGTCGGCGATGGCGTGCGGGTCGTGCGGGCACCCTGCATGGGGCGCTGCGACACCGCGCCGGTCGCCGAGGTCGGGCACCGCCATGTGGATCACGCGACCACGGCCTCCCTGAAAGAGGTTGTCGAGAGCGCCGACCACAAGCCCCAGATCCCGGACTACGAGGACCTGGCGGCCTATCGTACCGGTGGTGGCTACGTGGTGCTGGAGGAGTGCCTAGGGGGCAGCCGGACGGTCGAGGAGGTCATTCAGTCGCTCGAGCAGTCGGGCCTCAAAGGCAAGGGCGGCGCGGGCTTCCCAAGCGGTCTCAAGTGGAAGCTGGTGCGCCAGCAGCCGGGCCCGCGCTTGCTGGCGGTCAACGCCGACGAGGGCGAGCCGGGTACCTTTAAGGACCGTTACTATCTGGAGACCGCGCCCCACCGCTTCCTTGAAGGCATGCTGATCGGCGCTTGGGTCGCGGAGGCCGAGGCCTGTTACATCTACCTGCGCGACGAGTACCCGGCGGCGCACGAGATCTTGCTCAAGGAAATCGCCGCGATCGAGGCAGCCGGCCTGGTCCAGAACACCCGGATCGAGCTGCGCCGGGGCGCCGGCGCCTACATCTGCGGCGAAGAGTCGGCCATGCTCGAGTCGATCGAGGGCAAGCGCGGCCTGCCCCGACACAAGCCGCCCTACCCGACCGAGGTTGGCCTGTTCGACCGGCCGAGCCTGATCAACAATCTGGAGACCCTGTTCTGGGTGCGCGACATCATCGAGCGGGGCCCGGCCTGGTATGCCGACCAAGGCGTGCGCGGGCGCCAGGGCTTCCACTCCTTTTCGGTCTCCGGCCGGGTCAAGAACCCGGGCGTCAAGGTGGCGCCGGCCGGGGTCACCCTGCAAGAGCTGGTCGACGACTACTGCGGCGGCATGGCGGACGGCCACACCATGAAAGGCTATCTGCCGGGCGGCGCCTCGGGCGGCATCCTGCCGGCCCGTTTGGCCGATCTGCCGATCGATTTCGGCACCCTCCAAGAGCACGGCTGCTTCATCGGCTCGGCCGCGGTCGTCGTGCTGTCCGATCAGGACGACATCAAGGACGTGGCCTTGAACCTCATGCGCTTCTTCGAGGACGAGAGCTGCGGCCAGTGCACGCCTTGCCGCAACGGCACCGAGAAGGCGGTCGCCATGATGGCCAATGGCAACTATGACGAACCGCTCATGAATGACCTTTGCCAGGTCATGATGGACGCTTCAATCTGCGGTCTGGGCCAAGCGGCGCCCAATCCGCTATTGTGCCTCTTCAAATACTTCCCGGAGGAGCTGGGATGAGCGAGCGCATCACCTTCGAGCTGAACGGCCAGAGCGTCCAGGCGGAGCCGGACGAGACCATCTGGCAGGTTGCCCAGCGTCAGGGCGTCGAGATCCCCCACCTTTGCTATGCGCCCGAGCCGGGTTATCGGCCGGACGGCAACTGCCGAGCCTGCATGGTGGAGGTCGAGGGCGAGCGGGTCTTGGCGGCGTCCTGCATCCGCAAGCCCACCGACGGCATGAAGGTGACCTCCGTCAGCGAGCGTGCCAAGAAATCCCGAGACCTGGTATTCGAGCTCTTGCTGGCCGACCAGCCGGCGCGCGAGCAAGCCCACGACCCCCAGTCCAAGTTCTGGCAGTGGGTCGACAAGATGGAGGTCGCCGACAGCCGCTTCGCCGCCCGCGCCAAGGCGGCGCCGGATTCAAGCCACACGGCAATCGCGGTCAATCTGGACGCCTGCATCCACTGCAATCTTTGTGTCCGCGCCTGCCGGGAAGTTCAGGTCAACGACGTCATCGGCATGGCCTACCGGGGCCACGGCGCCAAGATCATCTTCGACTTCGACGATCCCATGGGAGAGAGCACCTGCGTTGCCTGCGGCGAGTGCGTCCAAGCTTGTCCCACCGGCGCCCTGATGGAGGCCAACCTGCTCGACGAGCAAGGCGTGCGCCAAGAGTACGAGGACCGCTCGGTCGACACGCTGTGCCCCTATTGCGGGGTCGGCTGCCAGACCAAGGTGCACGTAAAGGACGACAAGATTCTTTACATCGACGGGCGCGACGGTCCGGCCAACCAGCAGCGGCTCTGCGTCAAGGGGCGCTTCGGGTTCGACTACATTTATCATGAAGACCGGCTGACCAAGCCGATGATCCGGCGCGAGGACGCACCCAAGGGCGCCGAGGACCAAGTGGATCCCTCCAACCCCTGGACCCACTTCCGGGAGGCCAGTTGGGACGAGGCGCTCGACGTCGCCGCGGCGGGTTTGAAGAAGGTGCTTGAGCGCGACGGCTCGGGCGCGCTCGCCGGCTTCGGCTCGGCCAAGGGCTCCAACGAAGAGGCCTATCTGTTCCAGAAGCTGGTGCGGGTCGGCTTCGGCACCAACAACGTGGATCACTGCACGCGTCTGTGCCATGCCTCTTCGGTCGCGGCCCTGATGGAGGGCATCGGCTCGGGCGCGGTGACGGCACCCTTCAACGCCGCCGAGGATTCCGACTGCATTATCGTGATCGGCGCCCGTCCCAACCAGAATCACCCTGTCGCCGCATCCTTCCTAAAGCAGGCGTCGCAATCCGGCGCAAAGCTGATCGTCATGGATCCGCGCAAACAGGGCCTGTCGCGCTATGCCGACTGGCATTTGCAGTTCAAGCCTGGCCAGGACGTGGCGCTCTTGAACGCCATGCTGCACGTGATCATCGATGACGGGCTGTACGACGAGCAGTATGTCCAGGCGCTCACCGAAGGTTTCAACGAACTCAAGGCGCGCATCGCCGACTTTTCGCCCGAGGCGATGGAAGAGGTCTGCGGCATCCCGGCGGCGACGATTCGCGAGGTTGCACGGACCTACGCCACCTCGGAGCGCTCGATCATCTTCTGGGGCATGGGCATCTCTCAGTCGGTTCACGGCACAGACAATGCCCGCTGCTTGATCGCCCTGGCACTTACGACCGGCCAGGTCGGCCGGCCGGGCACGGGTCTGCATCCCTTGCGCGGCCAGAACAACGTTCAGGGCGCATCGGATGCGGGGCTCATCCCCATGGTCTACCCCGACTACCGCTCGGTCGAAGCAACGGAGGTGCGCGAGCAGATGGAGTCTTTCTGGGGCCGTCAGCTCGATCCCAAGAAAGGCCTGACCGTGGTCGAGATCGTCCATGCGATCTTGGACGACCAGATCAAGGCGATGTACATCATGGGCGAGAATCCGGCCATGTCCGACCCGGACGCGGCCCATGCCCGGGAAGCTCTGGCCAAGCTCGAGCACCTGGTGGTACAGGACATCTTCCTGACCGAGACCGCCTGGCATGCCGACGTGGTGCTGCCGGCCTCGGCCCACGCCGAGAAGTGGGGCACCTTCACCAACACCAACCGGGAGGTCCAGATCGCCCGACCGGTGACAAGCCCGCCGGGCGAGGCGCGACAGGATTGGTGGCTGATCCAAGAAATTGCCAAGCGCCTGGGTCTCGATTGGGCCTACGGCCACCCGAGCGATGTTTTCGCCGAGATGGCCGAAGTCATGCCGTCCCTGAAGAACATCACCTGGCAGCGCCTGGAGGCCGAGGACGCGGTCACCTATCCCTGCGACGCGCCCGACAAGCCGGGCAACGAGATCCTGTTCGGCGAGCGCTTTCCGACCAAGAGCGGCCGGGGCAAGATCGTCCCGACCGACCTGGTGCCGCCGGACGAGCTGCCCGACCAGGACTACCCCATGGTGCTTTCCACCGGGCGCCTGCTCGAGCATTGGCACACAGGCGCCATGACCCGGCGCTCCGGTACGCTGGACGCGCTCGAGCCCGCGGCCATCGCTTGCCTCTCGCCAGGCGACCTCAAACGCATGGCGCTGGAGCCGGGCGCCGCGGTCTCGGTGACCACCCGGCGCGGCCAACTCACCCTTACGGTGCGGCGCGACCGGGACGTACCCGACGGCATGGTCTTTATCCCCTTCTGCTTTGCCGAGGCCGCAGCCAACATTCTGACCAACCCGCAACTGGATCCTTACGGCAAGATCCCTGAGTTCAAGTTCTGCGCTGCCCGAGTCGAGCCGCTCCGCGAGGCCGCCGAATAATCCGATGCTGAGAACCGGCCTCGCGCTCCTACTGCTGTGGGCGCTGCCGGTCTTTGCTCAGGAGGCGCCCAGTCTCGCCGACCGGGCCCTGCTGCAGTCGGCGGCCGCCGGCTTACTGGAAGAATCTCGCTATGCTTTGGAGCAAGGCGCCGAGGTCGATGCGCGCGGGCCCGGCCGAGAGACGCCCCTGATTCTGGCGAGCGCCGCCGGCAACGCCGACTTGGCCAAGCTACTGTTGGACTCCGGCGCCGACCCCGCGGCGGTCACGGACGACGGCTGGAGCGGGCTCCACGCCGCCGCCTACAACGGCGCGCACCAGGTCGCCGGCCATTTGATCGCCGCCGGCACGCCGCTCGAGCTGAGAGAGCGGGACTTCGGCAACACGGCCCTGCTACTGGCCGCCAGGCGCGGTAGCCACGGGGTCGTCGCGGCCCTGCTCGACGCCGGCGCCGAAATCGAGGCGCGCGATGAGAGAAACGGCAACACAGCGCTGATCAATGCCGCCTTCGATCCGCTGGTCCTGACCACCCTGGCCGAGTTGATCGGGCGGGGCGCCGACCTGGACGCCCGGGCAAGCGGCGATGGCCTGACCGCGCTGATGGCCGCGGTCAGCCGCGGCAACCTGCCGGGCGCTGAGCTACTGGTCGCGTCCGGCGCACCGCTTGAGACCGCCAATCGCAACGGCTATCGGGCGCTTCATCTGGCGGCCAGCTTGGGCGATCTTCGCTTGATCGACCTGCTGCTCGAACGGGGCGCCGAAGTGGGGGCCGCCGCCCCGGACGGCGAAACGCCTCTTGGCGCCGCGGTCGGCAACGGCGAGTTGGCCGCCGTCCGTCGCCTGCTCGAGGCCGGCGCCGACCCGGCCAAGGCCGCCAAAAAGGGCCGCCCGCCCTTGCACCAAGCGGCCATCGGCGGTCACACGGCGGTCGCTCTGGCACTGCTATCGCGGGACGTCGATGTCAACCAACGCATGGCGGAAATCGGCAACACGGCGCTCATGCTGGCCGCAAACCGGGGCTTTCTGGACATCGTCGAGCTGTTGCTCGCCCACGGCGCCGACCCCAACCTGACCGCCGCCGACGGCTGGACCGCGCTCGAAGCCGCGGAAATGTTCGGCGATCCGGAGGTGATTGCCGTGCTGAAGGCAGCGGGCACGCGGGAGTGAGGCGCACAGCCGTCAACAAACCAATCACCTACCAGTGTGAACCCTGTATTCCCACTGGTTGGTTTTCTTAAACTGGTGACATTACAAAAGAAGTCTGACGGCAAGGCGCACGCCTTGTCGGCCATCCCCTGCACGAATCACAGGTGCGGCAGCAATTTCACTCGCCCTCGGCCTTCGGCTCCGAAAGGCGCACGTTGTCGCTCGCGTAGGTCTCGGCCGAGGAGCCGGGGAGCTGGTCCAGGGCAACCGCAGCTACGACCGCAATCACAACCGCGGCGGCGCATCCGCTTAGAAAGGCATACATCTCATTGCTCTCCTCTCGGCAGTCTCGCTCTATGGCTCCTTGGGCCCGGTGATCTCTCGCAAATAGGAGATCAAATCGGCCCGGTCCTGGGCGTTCGGCATACGCTGGAGCGGCATTTTAGAGCCCGGGGTATAAACGTCCGGCCCTTCCGCGAAGAGCCGGTCGATGGTCTCGGCGTTCCAGATCACGTCGCTGTTCTTGAGCGCCTTGGAGTACTTGTAGCCATCCGCCGTGCCGGCGCGCCTGCCGAACAGACCGTGGAGCGGCGGCCCTGCCCGATTGCCGCCCTCGGGCCCCACCGTGTGGCAGACAGCGCACTTGGCGAAGAGCTTTGCGCCGGGCCGGTCCTGGGGCAGAGTCTCGGAGGCGGCGATTGCCGCGCCGTTGGCCGCCACTTCCTTGCCGCTAGCCAGATCCCAAACCCGCACCAGCTCGTCCGAACCAGCCGACAGCAAGGTCGCGCTATCCGGCGTAAAGGCAAGCGACCAGACGGGCGCGTCATGGCCGTAAAAGGCGCGCAGGAAGCGGCCATCCTCCAAGTCCCAGAGATTGACCGTGCCGTCCCGGCCGCCGGACGCCGCCAAGCGGCCGTCAGGCGAGACCGCCACCGAGAACACCGGGCCTTCGTGGCCGCTCCAGGTCGCCAAAGTGTCGCCGGTCGCCACATCCCAAAGACGCACGCTTTCGTCCACGCTGGCCGAGACCAGGCGCTGCCCATCTGGCGTGAAAGCAACCCCGTTGACGGCAAACTCATGGCCCTCAAGGCTGCCGACCAAGGTGCCGTCAGCGACTCGCCAAAGCTTCAGGGTGGCGTCGTAGCCAGCGCTCGCCAGAAGGCTGCCATCGGGCGAGAAGGCGACCCCGTTGACGTTGCTGGCGTGGCCTTTCAGCACGGCACCGGCGGAGCGGCTATCGAGATCCCACAGGCGTAGGGTGCGGTCCCAACCGGCCGAGGCGGCTATCCGCCCGTTAGGCGAGACGGCGAGCGCCGCGACCTTGCCTTGATGGCCTTCGAAGCTGTGCAGCACGGTACCGCTCGCCAAATCCCAGAGGCGCAGCGTGCCGTCATCGCTCGCCGACAATGCCTGGCCGTCGGGCAAAAAGGCCACGGCGTTGACCGCGCCCTCATGCTCGTTGAGCTCGCGCAAGGGCGCTTGGCGTTCCAGATCCCACAGCATCACCGTGTAGTCGAAGCTGGCGCTCAAGGCCTGCCGGCCGTCGGGCGAAACCGCCACGCCCTTGACGAAGCCGCCGTGCCCGGCGAGCTCCGCGCTGGCGGGGTTGGGGGCCATGAGAAATCCGACCAAGAGCAGGGAAAAGAGGCCAATGCCGGACGAGCGCAGCATGCCAGTCCTCGGCTTTCGGCCTATTGCGCTGCGATGTGCCGGCCGGCCATAGGGCCTACTCCGCCGGCTGTTGGCTGTCGTGACGGCGCGCCGATGCGCCGAACTCGGGCAAGGGCTCGCCTTTAAGTTGGGCGACCCAGACGCTGTGGTGCTCGCGCGCCCAATTCTCGTCCACCTGGCCCGTGCCGACCGCGGCGAAGGCGCCTTCCATACCGAGCGAGCCGATGTAGATGTGCGCCAGTATGATTGCGATCAACACCAGGGCAACCACCGTGTGCCAGAGCTGGGAGAGCTGCATCTCCTGCATCGGTGTCAGGTCGGTCGGCAAAGAGAAGCCGACCATGTTGAGCACCACGAAAGTGTCGTTAAAGAAGCTGAACTGGAAGGGAAACAAGAGCGCGACGCCCGACAGACCAAGTGACAAGCCACCCAGAATGACCGACCAAAAAATCACCTTTTGGCCGGCATTGAACTTCTTGGCCGGCGGATGGAGGCTCTTGGAGAGCATGCCGCCGCCCAAGGCGATCCACTCCAGATCATACTTATTTGGCAGATTGTGCCGGACCCAGAGCACGAACATCAGCGCGACCCCGACCATGAAGGCGAAGGCCAGATAGTTGTGAGCCATCTTGCCCCACAGCATGAAGCTGGCGTAGGCCTGGTGCAGGGCGCCGAAGTCGCCGCTGTCGCCTGCGTCTCCGAGCAAGTGGCGACCGTAGAGCATGAAGAGGCCGGTGATCGCCAGCACGATGAAGGAGCTCGCGGTCAGCCAATGGGCGAAGCGCTCCAGCCCGTTGAAGCGCTGAATCGTGCGTCCGCTCGGGCCGGCGTCGATGCGGATGCGGCCACGCAGGGCGAAGAACAGCGCGAGCAGGCCTAGCATGACCAGGAGGACCCAGATGCCGAAGGTGCTGATCGGGCCGTTGCGGATGGCGCGCCAGTTGTCGCCCTCCGACTGGATCATCTGTCCGGCCTGCTTGTCGGGGATCGAGACCATGCCCTGCTCGCCGTGGCGGATCGCCCGCCAAAAGTCGGCATCGCTGTTGGTGCCCAGGTGGCCGCCGGGCACGTTACCCTCGGTCGGCGCCTCGCTCTCGACAGCTCGGCCCTCGGTCTGGGCGCCGGCCGGGCCAGCAGCCATCAGCAGGCCGAACGCCAGCAGGCTCATGAAGAGCAGCGTGAGAAGGCCAGCCCGCGCCGGATCAAGCCTTGGAAAGGGTCGCGACAAAGACATCATGCTGCCTCTCCCAGCAGGGTGATACGGAACCATCTCAGCCGCCTTGGCGCATGGTGCGCTGGCGCAGCTGCTCGACCTCTTCCTCGGTCAGCGGGCGGTCCTTCTCGCCCAGATAGGTCCCCTTCTCATAACGCAAGATACGGCCTTGCTCGGAGTCGTCACAGGCCGAAAGCAAGACCGACAAGGGCAGGAGCAAGAGCAGGCCTCGCCTTGCGCGCGTCCTGCCGCCCGCGCTTTTCTCGTTGTGTGCCTTTGCAAAAGTCATCAATGAAAATCCCGACAAAAAAAGCCCGGCCGTCGCTTTTCCGGGATATCTAAAATACCTTCCATGGGCGAAACCGATTGGGTTTCAAATGTGTTCGCCGGTCAACGCTGGGGGCGGCGGCTATTGCGCCGCCCCCGTCGTCGCGTTGCGTCCCGTCATCGGGACGTCTCTGGCGGTCCGTTAGGAACCTGACTTCTGCTCATAAGCCGTGCCCCAGCCCCAGGCACCCGAGCCGAAGCCACGACCGACAACGCGCTCGCGGTAGACATCGGACACCACGTCGCCGTCGCCGGCGAGCAGGGCCTTGGTCGCGCACATCTCGGCGCAGAGCGGCAGCTTGCCCTCGGCCAGACGATTGCGTCCATATTTCTGGAACTCGACCACGGAGTGATCTTCCTCCGGGCCGCCGCCACAGAACGTGCATTTGTCCATCTTGCCGCGCGAGCCGTAGTTGCCGGCCTGCGGGTACTGCGGCGCCCCAAAAGGACAAGCATAGAAACAATAGCCGCAGCCGATGCACAGGTCCTTGGAGTGCAGCACGACACCTTCTTCGGTCTCGTAGAAGCAGTCGACCGGACAGACCGCCATGCAAGGCGCATCAGAGCAATGCATGCAGGCGACCGAGATCGAACGCTCGCCGGGCTTGCCGTCGTTGAGCGTGACGACCCGCCGACGGTTGACGCCCCAAGGGACCTCATGCTCGTTCTTGCACGCGGTGACGCAGGCGTTGCATTCGATGCAACGCTCGGCATCGCAAAGGAACTTCATACGTGCCATAGCTTGGGTCTCCTTACGCGGGTTCGATTCGGCACAGGGTGCACTTGGATTCCTGCATGTTGGTCACCGAATCGTAGCCGTAGGTTTGAGCCGTGTTGCTGGCCTCGCCCAGGACGTAGGGATCGGCGCCGGCAGGATACTTGTGCCGCTGATCCTCGCCCATCCAGTGGCCGCCGAAGTGGAACGGCATGAAGGCGACGCCGCGACCGACCCGCTCGGTCACCAAGGCCATGACTTTGACTTTGGCGCCGTTCTCGGGGCCGTGCACCCAGACCATCGCACCGTCGCGAACGCCCAAGTTGTTGGCGTCGGACGGATTGATCTCCACGAACATGTTCTGCTGAAGCTCGGCGAGCCACGGGTTGGAGCGAGACTCCTCGCCGCCGCCCTCGTACTCCACCAGCCGACCAGAGGTCAGGATGATCGGGAACTCCGAGGAGAAATCCTGATCCTGGATCGATTTGTACATGATCGGGAGACGATACATCTTGCGATCGTCGTAGGTCGGATAGTCGCCGACCAGATCGCGCCGCGAGGTGTAGAGCGGCTCGCGGTGGAGCGGCACCGGATCCGGGAAGTTCCAGACCACGGTCCGCGCCTTGGCGTTGCCGAAGGGGGCGCAGCCATGCTTGATCGCGACCCGCTGGATGCCGCCCGATAGGTCGGTCTTCCAGTTGGTCTTGTCGCCGGCCACCGCTTCGATCGCGGCCCGCTCCTCGTCGGTCAAGTCAGCATCCCAGCCGAGCTTCTTGAGCATGGCCATGGTGAACTCGGGATAGCCGTCCTTGATCTCCGAATCGACCGGATAGCTGCCTTCGGCCAAGAGGTTCTGACCGTCCCGCTCGACGCCGAAGCGTGCCCGGAAACAGAGACCGCCTTCGGCCACCGGCTTGGAGGGATCGTAGAGCACGGGTGTGCCAGGATGCCCCATTTCCGGTGTGCCCCAGCACGGCCACGGCATGCCGTAGTATTCGCCGTCGACCGGACCGCCAATCGCTTGCAGCGTGGTGCGGTCGAAGGTGTGCTGGTTGGCCATGTGGGCGCGCAGGCGCTCCGGCGACTGGCCGGTGTAGCCGATCGTCCACATGCCCTTGTTGATTTCGGCCGTGATGTCCTCGACAAAGGGCTCGGTGCCGTTGATTTTGATGTTCTTGAACATCTCGTCCGCGAAGCCGAGCTTCTGGGCCAAGAGATAGAGTATCTCATGGTCCGTCTTGGATTCGAACAGCGGCTCGAAGACCTTGTCGCGCCACTGGATCGAACGGTTCGACGCGGTGACCGAGCCATAGGTCTCGAACTGGGTCGCCGCCGGCAGCAAATAAGTGCCGTTCTGCCGGTCCTGCATGACCGCGGTCATGGTCGGGTATGGATCGATCACGACCAGCAGGTCGAGCTTCTCCATCGCCTTCTTCATGTCCGGCAGTCGGGTCTGGGAGTTCGGCGCGTGACCGTCGAACACCATGGCCCGCAGGTTGTCGGGCTGGTCGATATTCTCCTTGGCTTCGAGCGCAAGGTCGTACCAACGGGACACCGGGGTGCCCTTCGACTCCATCAGCTCCTTGCTCTTGAAGCGGCCGAGCAGGTAGTCATAGTCGACATCCCAGACCCGCGCCCAATGCTTCCAGGAACCGGTCTTGATGCCGTAGTAGCCCGGCAGGGTGTGGCACAGCACGCCCAGATCGGTCGCGCCCTGCACGTTGTCGTGGCCGCGGAAGATGTTGGCGCCGCCGCCTTGGGTGCCGATCGTGCCAAGGGCAAGACCCAACACGCAGTAGGCGCGCGTGTTGTTGTTGCCGTTGGTGTGCTGGGTGCCGCCCATGCACCAGATGATGGTGAAGGGACGGTTGTTTGCCAGCGTGCGCGCGACCCGCTTGAGCTGCGAGCCCGGAACGCCGGTGACCCGCTCGGTCTCATCCGGGTTCCACTTGGCGACTTCGGCCTTGATCTGATCCATGCCCCAGACGCGCTGGCGGATAAACTCCTTGTCCTCCCAGCCGTTCTCGAAGACATGCCACAGAATGCCCCAGACCAGCGCCACGTCGGTGCCGGGCCGGAAACGGACGTACTCGTCCGCATGGGCCGCGGTCCGGGTGAAGCGCGGATCGCACACGATGAAGGCGGCGTTGTTCTGCTCCTTGGCCTTCAGCATGTGCTGCAGGGCGACCGGATGAGCCTCGGCCGGGTTCCCGCCGATCTCAAAGATGGCGCGCGAATTGTGGATATCGTTGTAAGAATTGGTCATCGCGCCGTAGCCCCAGGTGTTCGCCACACCCGCGACCGTGGTCGAGTGACAGATCCGCGCCTGATGATCGCCGTTGTTCGAGCCCCAGAAAGCATAGAACTTGCGGAACAGGTAAGCCTGTTCGTTGCTATGCTTGGCCGAGCCCAGCCAGTAGACCGAGTCGGGACCGGAGGTGTCGTAGATCTCGAGCATCTTGTCGCCGATCTCGTTGATCGCGTCGTCCCAGCTGATCCGCTGCCACTTGCCGTCGACCATCTTGACCGGATGCTTCAAGCGGCGCTCGCCGTGCGCGTGCTCGCGCACCGAGGCGCCTTTGGCGCAATGGGCTCCCAGGTTGAAGGGGCTGTCCCAGCCCGGCTCTTGGCCGACCCAAACGCCCTTATCGACCTCGGCGATAACGGTGCAACCGACAGAACAGTGTGTGCAGATCGATTTGATCTGCTGAACTCCGCTCCCGTCCGCGCTCTGCGCGGCGGCCTTCTTGACCATGCCCGAAGACAGGGTAGACGCGGCGGCGACGCCACCGACGGCTAGTCCCGAGCGCTTCAAGAAGGTGCGTCGATCAACTGCACTGCCGACCACGCCAGCCAACGCCTTGGACAAACGGGGGCCATTCGCAACCCCATTCGTCTTCTTGGTTAGCATGGACTTCTCCTCGTTAGGCTAGAGTTGTTAGAACCTGGCCAGTTCGTAGTACTTCTTCACATGCTCGGTTTCCCGATAGCCGGCGCTCTTGGGCCCGGTCTTCGTCGGCTGGGCCGCACTGTCCTTGGCGGACAATCCGACCGCGGCCGCGCCAACCGCACCGGCGCCGAGGCCGGCCTTGCGGAAGAAGTCACGTCGTCCGACGGACGTCGTAGTCTTCTTGCTCATTTGGACACCTTCCTTGGTTGGTGTGCCTCTACGTGTCGGGGCGGATTTCCTTCCGAAGCGGGGTTGCCCCTTGGACCCCGCCGCGGTCATGGACCACCTGACTTGAATCAGGTCGCCATCTCCAAAGATGCCTGCTCGACCGCCAGGAAGTGGGTACCCAGCGTGCCGACCGGCATGTAGAACGCGGCCGAAGGGGCAGCCTGCAGGTTCTCGAAGAACCGCGGCGCCCAGCAGCCGATGTGATCGTCGAAGAATTGCCGTTGGATAGCGAGCTCCGCCGGCGCGCCGAAGCGCCCCGTGATCAGCCCGGCCATCATGTCAAAGAGGGCGGCGATGTGATCTTCCGATTCGCTCGTGCCCTCACTGCGCGCGATACTCAGTCGCTCCATGTCCTTGCGCAGGTTCGCCAGGGGTTTCTCGTGCAGAAATCCGGTCAGGTAATAGGAGCCATAAGGCACCAGTTCGCCCTGGCCGACGCCGATGAAGAGGTCGAAGTACTCCTGCTCGATCGCTTTGGCCGGGCACTTGGCGGCGGCAGCCTTGAGGGCGCCGATCGCTTGGCCAAACGCCGACTGGTCGCCCTCGAACCCTTGCAGGATTTCAAGAACGTCAGCGTCCGCCGGTTTCGCCAGCAGACGAGAGAAGAGTGAGTACCAAGTAGCGCGCAGCTGGTCTTCTTCCGTTATGTCCAGCTGCGCTGTGGCCTCAGCCAAGTGCGCCTGTCCTCCCGGTTTATTGTTCCTCCGCGCGCTTGGTGGCGCGGTGTCTCCTCCCAACGAATACCCTTACTTTTCAAGGGCTTTTTTGCTTGTCAGGAATCATTACAGACCCATCTCCAAGGGCTGTCAACTTAAAGCCTTGCTGCACGTGCGAAGACAGTTGGGACATGTGCTTCCGTCAGATTCACAGCGTTGATTCGTATTTTGAGAAACGCCATACAGGTCTTGGTATAATTAATGCCACAGGAGATTCGGGCCGTGACGAAGGTCATGCTCACGAAACCGTGAGCGAATAACCGTGCACTCTGGCAATGACTCAGGTCTCGCTTTCGAATCGGCCCCATCGGCGCTTGGCGGCATTTGCCGGGGGGATCGGTCCGACCGGCTCGGGTGCCTCGAGAGGTGTCGCCTCGGCAGTCTGCACCTCCTGTTCGACCGATTCCGGGGCGCAAGGCTCCGCGGTCTCCGGCGCGGGGGACACTTCTTCGGGCTCGCCCTCAGCAACCTCAC
The DNA here is from genome assembly GCA_039029395.1 of Pseudomonadota bacterium. Taxonomy (GTDB): domain Bacteria; phylum Pseudomonadota; class Alphaproteobacteria; order Kiloniellales; family JAKSDN01; genus JBCCGG01. The sequence continues at coordinate 163,177 of JBCCGG010000007.1, forward strand.
TCTCGGCAAGCTCACTCTCGGCGGCCTCTTCTTCGGGCGTCACCATACCCTTGCCGACCTGGTAGAGGGTCTTCAGCCCCTGAACCACCGTGGCGGCATCGGTGAAGTCCTCGTCGTAGTCGTTGAGCCCGTCCAGGTTCGCAAAGACGGGATTGAGGCGCCAGAGCTTGCGCAAGGCCCGCCGACGCAGCTCCTCGGGCACACCCGCCTGGAGGAAGGCGGTGAAGTCCGAGCTCTCCTCCAGGGTTTCGATGTCGGGCAGCTCGGCGATCAGCTTGGCGCGCGCCTCTTCGTCAATCTCCTCCGGGCGCTCGGCGACCTCCTTGGCCGTTTCCGGAGGCGGCGGCTCATGGCCGGCGTCTTTCTCCTCCTGCTTGAGACGCGCCCAGCGGGACAGGAATCGGCCCTCGTCCTCTTCAGCCACGGCCGCCTCGCCGGCTCGCAATGGGCCGCCGGCCGAAGCCGGCATCGCCACTATCGTAGCGCTTTCGTTTGCGCTTCTTGAAAGGCTCGTCCACGTGATGCTGGTCGACGAAGGCCTGAACGAAGGCCGCTACCCCCTCTGGCATGGCGACGGGCTCGACCAGTTCCTCGCCACTGTCCAGGTAATCCTGCGCCTCGTAGGGGCAAGCGGTGACCAGGAAAGGCGCGATCTCGTGGTCGCAGTCCAGGTCCTCGCCGCTACGCAACACCACGAAAAGCCGCGGCGGCTGCTGGGAGAGATTGACTTTGTAGCCCTCGGTCTCCTTGCGAAAGAGCTCGAGCGGCAGGGTACCGGCGTGGAAGTGCACCCAGTCGTCTCCCCTGGCCTGATCCTCCGCCGCGCTGCGGGCGAGCTCGGTCCAGGGGCCTTTGGGATCCAGGTCGCGCGCGCCGGCGATGACCGCGACCGCCTTCCAGGCGTAGTCGATCCAGGGGTTGTCGATTTTACGCCGCTCGACCACCACGCCGAGCGGCAGGCGCTCTTGCCTGTCCACTTTCTCTTCCATCTCCCCGTCAGGTGGCGCCGGTTTCTCCCGGCGGCCTTTCGCTTCACATAGCCTGTTTGACGCGCGATGTTAAGGGATGATCCAGGACCTTCCTCCTTTCGGCGCGGCGATCCGTCCGCTTTGGGCGCTAGATTCAGCGGTAAAGTACCTCAATCACGGCGCCTACGGCGCCACGCCGAACGGGGTGCTTCAGGCTCAAGAGGTAATCCGCCGGGAGATCGAGGCCAACCCTGCGCGGTTCTTTGCCGATCACTTCGGGTCTCGGCTTGAAAGCGCGGTCGAGCGCGTTGCAAAAGAGTTCGGCGGCCAGGCGGGCAACTGGGTCTTCCTGGACAACGCGACCACGGCGATCAACGCGGTCATGGGCAGCCTGACGCTGAAGCCCGGCGCCGCCGTACTGGTCACCGACCAAACCTATGGCGCGGTGCGCAAGGCGGTGGCCCATCACTGCGCCCGGCAAGGCGCCCATGTCCGGGAGGTCACCCTGCCCTGCCCGGCCGACTCGGGCGATCAGATAGTCGAGGTCCTGGCCGCCGCCATCGACGAGACCGTCGCCCTGGCGGTGATCGACGCCGTGGTCTCGGCCAGCGCCCTGGTCTTGCCGCTCGAAGCGCTCGCGGCGCGCTGCCGGGCGGCCGGCGTGCCGCTCCTGATCGACGGCGCCCATGCGCCCGGCATGCTCGGGCTCGATGCGCCGGCCTTGGGCGCCGATTGGGTCGTCGGCAACCTGCACAAGTGGGCCTTCGCGCCGCGCAGCTGCGGCGTGCTCTGGGCAACGCCGGCGCGCCGGGATGTGTTGGTGCCACCGGTCATCTCCTGGGGCTTCGGCGAGGGCGTTGCCGCCGGCTTTCATTGGCCGGGCACGCGGGACTTCACGCCCTGGCTTGCAGCGCCGGCCGGACTCGACTTCGGCGATACGCTCGGCTGGCCAGCTCTGCGCGCCCGGAACCGCACGCTCGCGCTTTCACAAGGCGACGAAATCGCCGCGGCGCTCGGCACCGAGACCGCCGGACCGCACGAGCTGACCGCAGCCATGCGCGCGGTCCGCCTGCCCGGCAGCGCGGGCGCCACGGCCAAGGACGGCCAAGCGCTGAGCCGACGGCTATTCCAACGCCACCGCATCGAGGTGCCGATCAAAGCGCTGGCCGGCGGCCTGTGGCTACGCATCTCGGCTCAGGCCTACAACGAGGCGGCCGACTACGAGTCTCTGATCACGGCGCTTAAGATTGAGCTGTCATGAAGCGCTCGGCCTGTTCCAAATCTTCCGGGCGGTTGGTGTTAAAGAAGGGGTCGAGGGGCCCGGCCGCGGTCTCGAGCGGCGCAAAGGCAACCCGGGCCAAGCGGTAGCGACCGGTCCAAAGGTCGACCTTGCGCAGGCCCTCCTCGGTCATGGCGTGCGCCAGCTCGTCCTTGAGGGCGAGCGGCCACAGCCCAAACACCGGATGGTCGCGGCCGAGCGATTGGGCGCAGGCCATATCCGCGCCCTCTTCCTTGACCGCATCCATCAGGCGCTTGGCCAGATCCAGAGGCAAAAAGGGCGCATCGCAGGCGAAGCTGACGATCCAACGGCAGCCGGGCAGGGTCGCCGCGGCCCACTCCATGCCACTCAAGACACCGGCCAGGGGCCCGGCGAAGCCCTCGACCGAATCGGCGACGATCGGCTGGCCGAAGGCGGCGAAACGTGCCGGATCGCCGTTGGCGTTGAGCACCATGGCGGCGACTTGAGGCCGGGCGCGCTCCAGGATGTGCGCCAGAATCGGCTTGCCGGCCAAGTCACGGAGGCACTTGTCGCCGCCGCCCATGCGCCTGGACTGGCCTCCGGCCATGAGCACACCGGCGACCAGAGGCGGCGCGATGACCTCCGCCTCGCTCATCCCGGCACGCCGCCTTTGCGCTGGTGGCGCGGGTCCTCCTCCTCGCCCGCCGCGGGGTCGCTGTCGTATTGGATTCGCCCGGCACCTGCCAAGACGACGAAGCGCTTGCCCTTGGCCCGGCCGATGAGTGTCAGGTTGGCCTGACGCGCCAGCTCGACGCCCCAAGCGGTGAAGCCCGAGCGGGAGGCCAGGATCGGAATGCCCATCTGAACGGTCTTGATGACCATCTCGGACGTCAGGCGCCCGGTGGTGTAGAAGATCTTGTCGTCCGGCGCGATGCCGTGGAGGAACATGTAGCCGGCGATCTTGTCGACCGCGTTGTGACGGCCAACATCCTCCATATAGATCAGCGGCTTATCCTTCCGGCACAGGACGCAGCCGTGGATCGCCCCGGCCGAGAGGTAGAGGCTGGGCGCGGTGTTGATCTTGCGCATCAAGGCATAGAGCCACGAGGTCTTGATCGGCCGCTCGGCCGGCAGTGCGACCTCCTCGAATTTTTCCATCAAATCGCCGAACACCGTGCCTTGGGCGCAGCCCGAGGTGCGGGTCTTCTTCTTGAGCTTCTCCTCGTAGTCGGTCTCGCGCTCGGTGCGCACGACCACCACCTCGAGCTCCTCGTCGACCTCGACCTCGGTCACCACGTCGTCGGGCAGCAGCATGTTCTGATTGAGCAGATAGCCGACCGCCAGGTAGTTCGGATAATCGCCGATCGTCATCATGGTGACGATCTCCTGGCTGTTGAGGAACAGGGTCAAAGGCCGCTCCATGACGACCGAGAGCGCAACCTCTTGGCCGTCCTGGTCGCGCCCGGTGACCGCCTCGGTCAGCTTGGGGTCGTCCGGGTCCGGGTGGATCAGGAGATCCTCCAGCACCGCCGGATCGGCCGCCTTGGCCTGAGCCCGCTTGAGGGTCCTGACCGCCGCCTCCGATCGTTCTTTCTCGCTCATCGCTTGGCCCCGTCTTGCCGCACGGCCTGACTATGCGCCCCCGGCCTATGCGCGGCAAGTCGAGAGCAGACTTGAAAAATTCACGCAAAAAGGGGAGAAATTGCAGGAATATGCAGAGTTACGCACATGCATGACGTTTCGAGCGCCTTCGGGACCGCGCTTCATCTGATCGCAACGCTCGATCCCGACCTGATCGAGATTGTTGGCCTGTCGCTCGGAGTCAGCCTCAGCGCGGTCGCGCTTGCGACCCTAGTCGGCTTGCCCTTGGGCGCCGCGGTCGCGCTTTTCGCCTTTCCCGGACGCCGGTTGGTGGCGGCCCTGTTGAATGCCTTCATGGGGCTGCCGCCGGTGGTGGTAGGGCTGATCGTCTACCTCATGCTGTCGCGCGCCGGGCCGCTCGGCGCGCTCGGCCTGCTGTTCACGCCCACCGCCATGATCATCGCCCAGTGCCTTCTGGTAACACCGATCATCGCGGCGCTCGCCCGCCAGACCATCGCCGACCTCAACGAGGAGTACGACGAGACCCTGAGCACCCTGGGCGCCGGGCCCATGGCGCGCATCGCAACCCTGTTGTGGGACGGTCGCTATGCGCTTCTGACCGCCGTCCTGGCCGGCTTCGGGCGGGCCAGCGCCGAGGTCGGCGCGGTCATGATCGTCGGCGGCAACATCGATCACGTGACCCGGGTCATGACCACCGCGATCGCGCTCGAGACCAGCAAAGGCAACCTGGCCCTGGCGCTCGGCCTGGGTCTAATTCTGATCGCCCTGTCGCTGGCCATCAACGGGGCGGCGCTTGGGCTGCGCGACGCCTCCCGGCGGATCTATGGCTGAGCGCGTCCTGCCGCTCGCCTTCGAGGGCGTCTCCTATCAGGCCAACGGCCAGGCCCTGGTGGAGCAGCTCGGCTTTCAGCTCGAGGCCAGGCCGCTCACGGTGGTGCTCGGTCCCAACGGCGCCGGCAAGAGCTTGCTCCTGCGCCTGGCCCAGGGCCTGATCGCGCCGAGCGCCGGGCGGATCTCCTGGAACGGCCGGCCGGTCGCCGCGGTTCGGCGGAGCTTGGCGCTCGCCTTCCAGCGGCCCGTGCTACTGCGCCGCTCGGCCGCGGCCAACGTGGCCTATCCCTTGAAGCTGCGCGGCGTGTCTGGACCCGCGCGCCGGAAACGGGCCGCCGAGGCCTTGGCGCGAGTCGGCTTGAGCGCGCTTGCCGAGCGTCCGGCCCGGGTGCTCTCGGGCGGGGAGCAGCAGCGTCTGGCGCTAGCCCGGGCCTGGGCCAGCGAGCCGGCGGCGCTTCTGCTCGACGAGCCGACCTCCAACCTGGATCCGGCCGCAACCCGGGCGGTCGAGGAGATCGTCGGTGCCTTCAAGGCGGCCGGCACCAAGGTGGTGCTGACCACCCACGACCTGGGGCAGGCCAAGCGTCTGGCCGACGAGGTCCTGTTCCTACATCGCGGCCGGCTGGTCGAACAGACCCCGGCGGCCGAATTCTTTCAACAGCCCCGCTCGGAAGAGGCGCGGGCCTTCGTGGAGGGACGAATTTTATGGTGAGACTTTTCGGCCGGCTGCTCGTGGTTCTCGCTGCTCTGGGCCTGGCGACAGGCGCGCAGGCGGAGCAGCCCTACATCACCCTGGCCTCGACCACCTCGACCGAGAACTCCGGGCTGTTCGCGCAGATCCTGCCTCAGTTCACGGCCGACACGGGCATCGCGGTCCGAGTCGTCGCGGTCGGCACCGGCCAAGCCCTGCGTCTGGCGCGCAACGGCGATGCCGACGTCCTGCTGATTCATCACCGGCCTTCGGAGGAAGCCTTCGTGGCCGAAGGATTCGGCGTGGCGCGTCACGACGTCATGTACAACGACTTCGTGCTGATCGGCCCCAAGGACGACCCGGCCGGGATCGCCGGACAGAGCGACGCGGCCGGCGCGCTGGCCAACATCGCCGCCGCGAAGAGCCCCTTCGTCTCGCGGGGCGACGACAGCGGCACCCACAAGAAGGAGCGCGGTTTGTGGCAAGCGGCCGGTAGCGATCCGGCAGGGGCCAGCGGCACCTGGTACCGAGAAGCCGGCGCCGGCATGGGGGCGACCCTCAACATCGCCCAGGCCATGGGTGCCTACAGCTTGAGCGACCGGGCGACCTGGGCCGCCTTCGCCAACCGGGGTGATCTCGCAATCCTGCTCGAGGGCGACCCGGCCCTGTTCAATCCCTACGGCGTGATCCTGGTCAATGAAGCGCGTCACCCCCATGTGAAGTCGAAAGATGGCCAGGCTCTGGTCGACTGGCTGATTTCGGAGCGGGGTCAAGCGACGATCGGCGCCTTCACCCTGGAGGGCGAGCAGATGTTCACGCCGAACGCCGAGCAGCCGGACTCGTGAGTTCAGTGTTAAAAAGTCGTTTTGGCGAAGAGGTGGTACATCACGCCGCCCAGGATGGCCCCAATCACCCAGTTATAGCCCGATAGGAACCCAAACCACGGGACCCAGACGGTCGCGACTGAGAAGATCGCCGCCAGCCCGAAAGATTTGACCGCGGCCTTGTTCCAGCCGTTGTCGTAGTGATAGGCGCCCCCCTCCATGTTGTAGAGGTCGTCCAGGCTCAGCTCTTGCTTCTTCAAGAGGAAGTAGTCGACGATCATGATCCCGAAGATTGGCGCGAGCGTTGCGCCCAATGTATTGACGAAGCCGCTGATCCCGAATTTGCTGATGAAGCTGGTCCAGAAACCGCCGATCACCAGGGCGAACAGCGAGGTGATCAGCCCGGCCTTCCGAAAACTGATCTTGTCCGGCGCCAGGTTGGCAATCCCGTTCACCGCCGGTATGAAGTTCGCCACCAGATTGATGCCAACGGTCGCGGCGAGGAAGGTGATCGCGGCGATCACGCCCAGCAGCACGCTGTCGGTCCGTGCGACGATATCGGTTGGGCTTGTGACTTCTTCGCCAAAGACCACCGCCGCGCCGCCGGTCGTCAGAAGCGCCAGGGCCGAGAACAGGACCATGTTGAACGGCAGACCGGCCAGATTGCCCAACACCATGGACCGCTTGTCCTTCGCGTAGCGCGAAAAGTCGCTGAAGTTGATCATCACCGCGGCGAAGTAAGCAACCATAGTGCCGACGATTGCGAAGAAACCCTTGATCTCGCCGGCGACACCACTTTCGGGATCGGCGAAGATCGTCGCCGTCGCGGCCATAAGCTGCCCGTCGGAGCGTTGCCACAAAACGACGACGAGGCCGATCATCACCAGGTAGACGAAGGGCCCGGCGATGTTCAGGAAAGTCCCGATCCAGCCTATGCCGCGCCAGAAGATAAAGATGTGAACGCCCCAGACGATCACGAAGGAGAGCCAATCTATCCCCGTGAGACCGAGGAACTCGGCGCCCCCGCTTGCGCCGGTGATCGAGCGGATCAGAAGCGCCAGCGCGGTCGAAGCGAAGTAGACCTGGACGCCGTACCAGAAGATCGCCACCGTGGCGCGGAGCACGGAAGGCAGTCTTGCCCCGGCGGTCCCCAAGCTGGCGCGCGCCAGAACTGGGTAGGCTATGCCGTAGCGTTCTCCGGCCGCACCCGACAGATTGACCATCCACATGACGAAGAGCCCGGCGACGATCAGCGCCGCGAAGGCCGTCCAGCCCCCGACGCCGAAGGAAACGAAGAGCGATGCCACCAGCGTGTAGCCGAACAGCGACTGTACGTCGTTTGCCCAGACGTTGAAGATGGCGAACCACCCCCAAGCCTTTTCCTTTTCTGCGACCGGATTTAGGGCATTGCCCTTCGGGTCGAGCGTGCCGCCCCTAGCGACCTGTGGTGGATCCCTATGGGTCACTCTGGCCTGTCCCCTGACTGTGGTCTGTTGGCATGGGAGTCCGGACCGATGATTTTGCACGTGTGGGCGCTTGGCGTAATCTTACCGACGAAAGCGCCGGTGAGATCAAACACCCCGACGGCTTGTGCAAAAAAAAGTAGGGCCTGATTGTCGTTGAGCTGGACCGGGCCTGGCAAACCGGTTCGATCGCCGGCACTGGCTTCATCGCGCGCATGGGAGTCCGCAATCACAGTGGGAGGGGACCAGAGATGGGTGGGATAACGAACAGCCGCGCCATGGTCCTGCCCGCGCCGGGCCGGCCGCTCGAGCTACAGGCTCGGGCCGTGCCGGCGCCGGGCGAAGGCCAAGTGCTGATCAAGGTCTCGGCCTGCGGGGTCTGCCGCACGGACCTCCACGTTTGCGACGGGGACCTGACCGAGCCGAAGCTGCCGATCGTGCCGGGCCACGAGGTTATCGGCCATGTCGCCGGCGCCGGCCCGGGCATCAAAGGCTTCGCCGAGGGCGAACGGGTCGGGGTGCCCTGGCTTGGTTGGACCTGCGGCACCTGCGGCTATTGCCGCTCGGACCGCGAGAACCTTTGCCCGAGCGCACGATTCACCGGCTACACGCTCGACGGCGGCTACGCCGACTATCTGGTGGCCGACCACCGCTACTGCTTTCCGGTCGCCGGCGAGGCGGACGACGGGGCGGCCGCGCCCCTACTGTGCGCCGGCCTGATCGGCTACCGCTCCCTGCGCTTGGCCGGCGAGGCGCGGCGGCTTGGACTCTACGGCTTCGGCGCGGCGGCCCACATCGTGGCCCAGGTGGCCCGCCATCAGGGCCGGGAGATCTACGGGCTGGTCACACCAGGCGATCAAGCCGCCATGGCCTTCGCCAAGCGCTTGGGCGCGGTTTGGGCCGGCGGCTCGGACGAGCTGCCGCCCGAGCCCCTGGATGCCGCCATTATCTTCGCGCCGGTCGGTGCCCTGGTGCCGGCCGCGCTGAAGGCCGTTGCGCCCGGTGGCACGGTTGTTTGTGCCGGCATTCATATGTCGGAGATCCCAGCCTTTTCTTACGATCTTCTGTGGCGCGAGCGCAAGATACTCTCGGTCGCCAACCTGACTCGCCGGGACGGCGAAGAGTTCCTCGCGCTCGCGCCCAAGGTTCCGGTCGAGACGACCGTGGAGCGCCATCCCCTGGAACAGGCCAACCAGGCGCTCGCCAAGCTGCGTGAAGGCCGCCTCACCGGCGCCGCCGTGCTGATGATGTGAGTAACATCCGAAATGAACCGGCGTCGAACGCCGCCGAGAAGCGAGACGGAGCCTTCGCATCACAGGTCAAGCAGTGGGGCGGCCGAAGCCATAAAAAAAGCCCCTAGGTCAATGACCTAGGGGCAAGTCGAACAGGGAGGCTTCACGTCTGGGAGACGTGCTCGAGACTAGCACGCCAGATCACACCAGAAAACAGTTCTACCGCACTAACCCTCAGAAATTTGCCGTTTTTTGACCTTGTTTCTGCACATAGCGCAACATAGTATCACACTGAAAAACAGGGCTATCTGTTACCCCTGTGTTACCCGAGAAGGCCTCATGTCGTGAGAATACGTAGCCTCACTGTCGCTGGTGTCGAGCGGTTGCGTCCTGACCCGACACGCCGGCTCGAAGTGCCTGACGGCATCGTCTCTGGGCTCTACTTGATCATTCAACCGAAGGGCAATCGTTCTTGGGCGCTTCGTTATCGCCACCATGGCCGCACCCGCAAACTGACATTGGGCAAATACCCGACCGTAGGTCTGCTAGACGCGCGCGAGCGCGCACGAGACGCGCTTGGTAAGGTACAGATTGGCGAGGATCCGGGGGCCGAGAAACGCACCAGTGGATCCCCAAGCACCGTCGAGGAGGCCTACGAGCGCTATCTGTCGGAACACTGTAAGCCAAACGTGAAACGGTGGCTGGAGGTTGACCGACTTTTCAAGTTGCACGTCCTGCCGGATCGCAAGGACATCGCACTTGAAGAGCTCACAAAGTGGGACGTGCGCGAAACGGTGCGCGCCGTGGTAGAGGCCGGTAAACCAGTCCAGGCTAATCGTGTCTTGGCCGCAATGCGGGCCTTTTTGAACTGGACTGTTTCCGAAGACCTCCTTGAGGCCAACCCGGCCAACGGCGTGAAACGGCCGACAAAGGAGAAGGTGCGAGATCGCGTTTTAACAGACGCAGAGCTTCACGCGATCTTGGAGGCCTGCGACGACCACGGCTATCCAAGTGGCCCGCTCGTTAAGATGCTGGCGCTCACCGGCCAGCGGCGCGACGAGGTGCGATGCCTCCCTTGGTCGGAGATCGACCTAGAAAAGAAACTGTGGACGCTGCCCGCAGCACGCACCAAGGCCGGCCGGCGCCATATCGTGCCGCTGTCCGATGAAGTTGTAGACATACTCGAGGCCCTACCCCGGTTCGATGGCCCCTATGCATTCACGACTACCGGGGGCGAGACCTCATACGCGAACCTGGTGAAGCCAAAGAGATCGATCGACAAGGCGAGCGGCGTGTCCAATTGGACTCTCCACGATCTAAGGCGCACGGCTGCGACCGGCATGGGCGCGCTCGGCATCCCTGGTGAGACGATCGCGCGCGTTCTCAATCATTCGGAGCGAGCCATAGCAGGCATCACGGCCCGTTACGAGCACTCCGATCACATTGAAGCAAAGCGCCGCGGGCTTGAGGCTTGGGCGCAGCATGTGGCAGGCCTGTCCGGCGATAACGTGGTGCAACTCCGGGAACCCGCGTGATGCCAGTACAGAAGAAGCCTTTCGGATCCGGGATCACCATGACCTTGCAATCTGAGGTCGAGCTAAGCATTTCGCCATTGTGCGGCATCAGCACCCGTGAGACAGATTGGGGTTATTGAACAAAGGAGGATTTCTGGGTCATCGTAGCCATCAAGGAGCGCAGATGAGACAGAAATCCGGGCCACCGAAAGAGACGTCAGAACAGCTCGTCAAGACC
>JBCCGG010000008.1:0-153591 GCA_039029395.1 Pseudomonadota bacterium
CCCAACACCGACTGCATCGAGGACCCGCAGTTCCCGGACGTCCACGAGATTTGGCAGTTCGACCTCCCGACTGCTCAGCCCGTCAAGATCACCGGTCTCATCCCGAACGCTCCTCTCGACACCATTTTCATGCAGGTCTACCGAAACGATGGTGTCGCCATGCCGCAAAAACTCGCCGTCCAGGCCTTCGAAGCCAACGTCGAGATCGCCAAGTACGCCATGCTCCCAGCCGGCACGTACTATATCTGGGTCTCCTCCGACGTCCGCACAGGAGTTGGCTACGAACTCTCGGTCGAATGCGGCACGGAAGAAGCGCGCTGCCTCGCCGGTCGGATCAGCTGCGGACAAACGGTCGCCGACTCCCTCGATCCGGAAACCGACTGCATCGAAGATCCCGAGTATCCCGACGTCCACGAGATCTGGCAGTTCGACCTCCCGACCGCTCAGCCCGTCGAGATCACCGGCGTGATCCCGAACGCTCCCCTCGACACCATTTTCATGCAGGTCTACCGAAACGACGGCGTCACCGTGCCGCAGCCGCTTCCCGCCCAAACCCACGCCGCCAACAAGGAATCAGCCAAGTACGCCTCGCTTCCCGCTGGCACCTACTATGTCTGGATCTCCTCTGACGTTCGCACCGGTGTTGGCTACGAGCTCTCGGTGACCTGTGGTTCTGCGCCGACCGTAGAACCTCGCGGTTTCCAGCGTCCCGGTGACGCGAACCAGGACGGACGCGTCGACCTCTCCGACGGAATCGCGGTCCTCGGCTTCCTCTTCCTCGGCGGCAACGTGGAACTTCCATGCGGCGACGGCTCGCCGACTCACGCCGGAAACGTGGCCCTCCTGGACAGCAACGCTTCGGGTCGCCTCGATCTGACCGACGGGATCTACATCTTCAACTACCTCTTCCTCGGCGGCACGCCGCCGGCACTTGGACTGGAGTGCGTAGAGATCGAAGGCTGCCCGACGGCTTGCAACTGATTCTTCTTTCTCACCGTACGGACAACAGAGGGCGCGAACTCTTATCGGGTTCGCGCCCTTCTTCGATGACGTCCTCTGGTCTTTAGCGATTCGCCGCGTCCGGGAGACGATCAATTCGCCAATCCCGGAATTCCGCGATGAACTCCCCCGCGAATCCTAGAAGAACCAATAAAAACGGGCGCGAGTCTCGCAACAAGACTCGCGCCCGCAGCGCCTAACCCGAGGGTCGATCAGTGGGTCACTGTCTCCACGTGTCCGCGAGAGTGACTGTCAATCGACTCCGGGTGCCCCTGAATACCCCAGATCTCGTTCGCGTACTCGCGAATCGTTCGGTCGCTCGAAAACTTGCCCATGTTGGCGACGTTGATGATCGCCTTTGAGACCCAAGACTCCCGGTTCGAGTACTCTTCCGACGACCGGTCCTGGCAGTTGACGTACGAGTCTAGATCGGCGAGCAAGAAGTACTCGTCGCCCTGGTAGAGGAGTGCGTGGAACACCCACTCGAATCTGCCCGGAGATCCCGGCGAAAACGTGTCGGAGCGAATCGCGTCGAGAACTCGACGAACGGTGTGGCTCGACTCGTAGAACTCCCACGGGTTGTACCCCTGGGAGCGCATCGTGTCGATTTCCTCTGCAGTGCGGCCGAAGATGAAGATGTTGTCGGACCCGACTTCTTCTCCGATCTCGATGTTCGCGCCGTCGAGAGTACCGATCGTAAGCGCGCCGTTAAGCGCGAACTTCATGTTTCCGGTTCCCGACGCTTCTTTACCAGCCGTCGAGATCTGCTCGCTGAGATCGCAAGCCGGAACAATCCTCTCGGCGACCGAGACTCGATAGTCCGGAATGAAGACAACCCGGAGGTGGTCCTTCGCCTTGGGATCATTGTTCACGACGTCGCCGACACTGTTGATCAGTTTGATGATCTCCTTCGCTCGCCAGTAACCGGGGGCCGCCTTTCCGGCGAAGATGTAAGTCTTCGGCACGGCTGGCGTCCATCCGTCGCGGGTAATCCGCAGGTACTGATCAACGATGTTGAGCACGTTCAGCAGCTGCCGCTTGTATTCGTGAATACGCTTCGCCTGAACGTCAAAGATCGAGAGCGGATCCACGGAGACTCGACAGGTCTTCTCGACAATCTCCGCGAGCCGGCGCTTGTTGTCCTGCTTGACGTTGTGGAACGCCTCGCGGAACCCGCCGTCGCCAGCGCGGCTCTCAAGTTGTCGCAGCTGGTCCAGATCCGTGACCCAGCCTGATCCGATCGCGTCCGTGATCAAGTCCGAGAGACCGCGGTTGCAGACTCGAAGCCAACGACGCGGAGTGATTCCGTTCGTCTTGTTGCTGAACTTCTCGGGCATGATCTGGTGGAAGTGCGGTACGAGCGACGACTTCACGAGCTCCGAGTGCAGCGCGGCCACACCGTTCACGGCACGACTTCCGACGATCGCGAGATTCGCCATCCTCACGTGCTTCGTCGGCCCCTCTTCGATAATCGAGAGATCGCTGAGGTTCGGAGTCGAGGTCGTTGAGATCTCGGTGACGTGCTGCAAGAACCGCTGGTTCACTTCGTAGATGATCTGGAGGTGGCGAGGTAGAACCCGCTCGAAAAGCGGCACCGGCCAACGCTCGAGAGCTTCCGGAAGGAGCGTGTGGTTCGTGTAACCGAAGGTCTTCTCCGTAATCGACCACGCGGCGTCCCATGGAATGTCGCGCTCGTCGACCAGACAGCGCATGAGCTCGGCGACGCCGAGGGCCGGGTGGGTGTCGTTCAGTTGGATGCAGACCTTCTCGGGCAGCAACTGAAAATCACCGGTCTGTGCTTCGAAGCGACGCAGGACGTCACGGATAGCACAGGCGACGAAGAAGTACTCCTGAATGAGCCGAAGCTCCTTACCCTCATCGTTCGAATCCGGCGGATAAAGGACCTTCGAGATCGTCTCCGAAGACATCTTCTGTTCCACCGCGCGGACGTAGTCACCCGCAGCACCGTATATGGACTTTGGCTGCCACACGCTATGAGCGGGGGGCGCAACTGCTATGTCTCCAATGCCTTGGAAAAGGTAGCGGGAGACCCTAAATGACGGGCTACTCTTTGCGGGCACTTCACGACAGACCGGAGCACCAGACCTACGGGGCCGCCGCTTGGCCCTCTTTTGGCGATCACCTGGCAGGCCAGCCGAGAGCCACCCACCACGACCCGGGCGAGGCCAACGCTTAAGCGCGCAGCGCCCCGCCTTTGCAATACCCCCTGGACCAGAGGCCACTCCTCATGACGCAGCAACACGGTCAAAGATTGAGAGCAGTAGACATGACGGCCGATCCTGAAGAGGAAGTATTTTGGGAGGTCCGGGGCATGCTTCAGGCTTACAACAAGTCCAACAAGCCAATCGAAAGCGGCACCGATATCCTGGAGGATCTAGAAGTCGATTCCCTCTCCGTGATGAACTTCATCATGAAGCTCGAGGATCATTTCGACATTTCGATTCCCCTGAATGTCCTGTCGGACATTCGCACCGTCGGAGACCTCGCCGCGACGATCACTCAACTTAAAAAGGACGCGTGAACAATGGGCTTATTTGACAGGTTCGGGACCCTGGCTCAAACTCATGCGATGGTCAAAACCTGCGGCACGGACCCCTTTTCCGTGCGCTTGGAGGAAGTGCTCTCGCCGACCCGCGCGGTGGTCGACGGCAAGGAAGTGATCCTGGCCGGCACCAACAATTATCTCGGCCTGACCTTTCACGAAGACTGCGTCGCGGCGGCAACTCGGGCGCTGGAGGCCGAGGGCACGGGCACGACCGGCTCGCGCATCGCCAACGGCAGCTACGCCGGCCACAATGGGCTCGAGCAGGCCCTGGCGACCTTCTTCGGGCGCCAGCACGCGATCGTCTTTACGACCGGCTACCAAGCCAACCTGGGAATTCTGTCGGCGCTTGCCGGCCCCAACGACTACCTGATCATCGACTCCGATTCCCACGCCAGCATCTACGACGCCTGCAAGCTGAGCAGCGCGACGGTGATCCGCTTCAAGCACAACGATCCCAAGGATCTGGACAAGCGCCTGAAGCGCCTGGAGAAGCAGGCCGGCAACAAGATCATCGTGGTCGAGGGCATCTACTCCATGCTGGGCGACCAGGCGCCGCTCGCCGAAATCGCCGAGGTCAAGCGCAAGTACGGTGCTTACCTGGTGGTCGACGAAGCCCACTCCATGGGTGTGCTCGGCAACTGGGGCCGGGGCCTGGCCGAGCAGGATGGGGTCGAGGCCGATGTCGACTTCATCGTCGGCACTTTCTCCAAGAGCCTGGGCGCGATCGGCGGCTTCTGCGTGTCGGACCATCCCGACTTCGAAATCCTGCGCGTTGCCTCGCGGCCCTACATGTTCACCGCTTCCCTGCCGCCCTCTATCATCGCCTCGGTGACCGCCGCGCTTAGCGTGATCCGCAGCACCCCAGGCCTCAGGAGCCAGCTCTGGCTGAACGTCAAACAGCTTTACGACGGCCTGGCCGGCGCCGGCTTCGAGCTCGGTCCCCAGAAGGGCCCGATCGTTGCGGTCCATCTGCCGAACGCCGAGATCGCGGTGCAGGTCTGGCATGAGCTGCTGGAGGCCGGGGTCTACGTCAATCTGGCTCTGCCGCCGGCGACGCCGAACGATGTGCCGCTCTTGCGCTGCAGCGTCTGCGCCGCCCATACCAAGGACGAGCTGCGGAAGATGGTCGACCTTCTGGTCGATATCGCGGACCGCTACGACCTTTTGGAGCCGCCGGCAAAGACCGCGCACGGCTAAGGCGGCGGCCTAGCCAGACCAGCGGGAGCGGTCACGCGCTTGAGGGCATGACGGCCCATGAAGACGTTCGACCGCTACATCCTGCGCTTGACCTTCTGGCCGCTTTTCATCGCGTTGGCCATCGCGCTCTCGGCGCTTTTGCTCGAGCGACTGGTCAACCTGCTCGACCGCTTCGTCAACGCCGGCAGCACGCTCGCCGTTGTGGTCAAGATGCTGACCAGCCTGGTGCCCCACTATGTCGGCGTCGCCTTGCCGGCGGCCTTCTTCATCGCGGTGCTGCTTGCGGTCAGGCGCCTGAGCCGGACCAGCGAGCTTTTCGCCCTCCAGTCGGCCGGCGTCGGCCTGCCCCGCCTGGCCGTGCCGATCTTCGGGCTCGCCCTGGTGCTGGCGGCGCTCGGCGCCTATACCTTCAACTACCTTCAGCCCCACGCCCGCTACGTCTATCGTGCGATCAACTTCTCGCTGACCAATAGCGCCTGGAACGCGGCGCTGGAGAGCGGCTCGATCTTCACCGGCTTTTCCGGCAAGACCGTTCTGGTCGATAGTGTCGGCGATGAGGGCCGGACCTTCAGTGGCATCTTCATCCACGACACCAGTCCGGCGGCCAGCAGCACCACGGTAACCGCGGCGCGCGGCGAGCTGCTGGCCTCGAGCGGCGAGCTGGGTATCACGCTCAGACTCCACGACGGCGTGCGCCTGGATTCCTACGAGGGTGACCGGGCGCCGCGCCTGGTCACCTTCGAGCAGTTCGACGTGCCGCTCGACGAGATCTTCAAGCCCGAGGAATTCCATGTGCGCGGCAGGGACGAGGAGGAGCTCACCATCGGCGAGCTCTGGCGGCTGCGCAAGGATCCGGCCGAGGGCTTCACCAAGGCGCGTATCGATGCCGAGATCAATGCCCGTATCGTGCGCACCTTGAGCATTCTGGTACTGCCTTTTCTGGCCATACCCTTCGGCATTGCGACCCGCCGTGGCGGCCAAGCGATCGGCCTGACGATCGCCGTGGTGCTGCTGGTCGCCTACCATCACCTGGTGCAGTTCGGTCAAAGCTTGGCGGCGCTCGACCGGGTTTCCCCGCTGATCGGGCTGTGGTTGCCGTTCTTCGTCTTCACAGCCTTCAGCCTCTGGAGCTTCCGGTCGGCCAGCACCCGGCCCGAGCACACCTTCCTGAGCGTCACCGTCGAGCGCCTGCTGGAGGGCGCGCTGTGGCTGCGCGGCGCCGTTTTGCCGGCGCGCCGGGTTCAGCCGTGAAGACGCTGACCCGCTACATCGCCCGACTCTTCTTGAGCTACCTGGTCGGGGTGCTGTTCGGCTTCGTCGCGCTCCTGCAGGCGGTCGATCTCTTGAAAAACGCCGAGGAGGTCGCCCGGCGCCACGGCGAATCCCTGGGCAACTTCCTCTACTACGTGGTGCTGCGCCTGCCCGAAACGGCGGGCTTTCTGCTGCCGCTCTGCACCTTGGTGGCCGCCCTCCTGACCCTTGGGCGAATGGCCCAGCACAGCGAGATCGTCGCCCTCAAGGCGGCCGGCGTGCCGGTCTGGCGGGTTCTCAAGGCCTTTTGGCCGGCCGCCCTGCTGGTCGCCGTGGTGCAGTTCGCCGTAAGTGACGGTCTGACCCCCTTGGCCCAGCGGGCCATGGAGCGCTGGGACGAGAGCGCCGAGCTGGCGCGCGGCGCCGATCCACTGGACGGCGACGGCGTCTGGCTGCACGAACACGGCACCGTTGCCCACATCCAGGCGGTGCGCGGCGGCGGCACCCGGCTCTACGGCCTGACCCTCTATCTGCGGGACGGCGACGGCAATCTAACCGAGCGGCTCCAAGCGCTGACCGCGAACTATCAGGAAGGCAGCTGGCAATTGGCCGGCGTGACGCGCACCATCGGTCAAATTGGCCGGCCGCCCCAGGTCGAGACCGTGCCCGACCAGACCTGGCCGATCGCCCTGACCCCGGCTCAGCTCGACGACCTCTCGACCCAGGCGAGCGGCTTGGGCCTGGTCCAGCTCTACGACTTCGCCGGCCGCAGGGGGTTGGGCGTTCATCCCCGCCATTATTACGAGACCTGGCTCAACAAGCGTATCGCCGGGCCGTTCGCGGCGTTCCTTATGATCCTGTTGGCGGCGCCCATGGCGCGCAATTTGAGCCGTACCGGCGGCGTGGTCGGCACCTTCGCGCTGGCGGTCGGCTTCGGCATGGCCTACCTCATCACCGACGGCATCGTCTTCACTCTCGGCGAGACCGGCGCCTTCCCGCCCATTCTGGCCGCCTGGGTTCCGATCGGGCTGTTCGGCTGCCTGGGCGGCGCGTTGCTGCTCCATATCGACAGCTGAGAAAGTGGCACGTGGCCTTGCAGGACAAGCTTCGGATGATTAGCTTCTCGGCCATTCAGGGCAGAGATTTCGGACGTTCACGGCCAGGAGGACTCCTGTGGCCCTAGACATCGCGTTCTGGAAGGGGCGCACCCACGACCTCGGTCGCATGACCCTGCCGGATCTGGTGAAGGTATACTTCACCTATCCGACCGTGTTGACCTACATCGCGCTCGGGCTAGTGGCCGGCGGGCTTGGACTGTGGCTGGCCGAAAGCCTTTGGCCGCTCGCGCTGACCGCCCTGGTCGCGGCCCTAGTCTATCCACTGGTCGAGTACCTGCTGCACCGCTTCGTGCTGCACAGTACCTTTCTCTACAAAAACCCGCGCACGGCGGCGCTGTGGAAGCGCATCCACTACGACCATCACCAGAACCCGCACGATCTTAGCGTCCTGTTCGGTGCCCTGCATACGACCCTGCCGGTGGTCGTGCTGATCACCCTGCCGATCGGCTTGGCGATTGGCGGGCTGCCGGCCGCGCTTTTCGGCTTCGCCGCGGGCATGGCGCTGATCTCGATCTACGAGTTCTGCCACTGCATGCAGCACCTCAACCACATGCCCAAGTCGGCCTATCTCAAGCGCATCAAGCGCCTGCACCTGGCCCACCACTTCCACAACGAGACCGGCAACTTCGGCATCACCAGCTTCTTTCTGGACCGCTGGCTCGGCACCCTCTACGAGCGCGCCAAGGACAAGCCCAAGAGCCCGACGGTCAACAACCTGGGCTACCGGGGCGCGGAAAAGCAGCGCTATCCGTGGGTCGCCGAATTGTCCCGGGAGCCGGACGCCGAGAGGCGAGGCTGAGCCGGCGCGCCATGGCCGGGCTCGAGATCCGGGCGGTGCACGATCGCGCCGAGATGGCGCGCTTCATCGCCCTGCCCGAGCGGCTCTATGACGGCCAGGCAGGCTTCGTCGCGCCGCTGCGCCTGGAGCGCGGCGACGCGCTCAGCCGGGCCAAGAACCCCTACTTCGAGCACGCCAAGGCCGAGTATTGGCTGGCCTGGCGCGACGGCCGGCCGGTCGGCCGGATCAGCGCCCAGATCGACGAGCTGACCCAGGTGCGCCACGGCGCGGGCTTGGGCCAGTTCGGCTGCCTGGACGCCGAGGACGACCCGGCGATCTTCCAGGCGCTGACCGGTGCCGCCGAGGCCTGGCTCAAAGATGCCGGCATGACCCGCTGCCAAGGGCCTTTCAGCCTCTCGATCAATCAGCAGTGTGGGCTTTTGGTCGAGGGCTACGATGAACCGCCCATGATGATGATGGACTTTGCGCCGCCCTACGCCGCCCAGCGCCTGGCCGAGCAGGGCTACGCCAAAGTCATGGACCTCTTGGCCTACGACTACACTGCCGAGCAGCCGCCGCCGCCCGGCGCTGAGTGGCTCGAGCGCTTAACCGCCGACGGGCGCGTCGTGCTGCGACGATTGGACAAGGGGCGCTACCGCCAGGAACTCGACGTCATACTAGATATCTTCAACGACGCCTGGTCGGAGAACTGGGGTTTCGTGCCCTTCACCGAAGCAGAGATGAGTCACATCGCCGCCGAGCTAAAGCCGATCCTACGGCCTGAGATGGTCTGGATCGCCGAGATTGAGGGCGAGGCAATCGCCATGATCGTCTGCCTGCCCAATTTGGCCGAAGCGTTTGAAGGGCTTAGCGGCAAGCTGCTACCGTTCGGCTGGCTCAAGCTGCTGTGGCGTCTCAAGGTCAAGGGACTCAAATCCGGTCGGGTCGTCATGATGGGTCTGCGCAAGGCGCATCACGGCTCGCCGATCGGCTCGGCGATCGTGCTTATGCTGATCGAGGAACTCCGCGAGAGCTTGATCAAGATCGGCTACCGGCGGGCCGAGATGTCCTGGATCCTGGAAGACAATTGGCGCATGCGTGCGGTCATCGAGGGCATCGGCGGGCGCCATTCCAAGACCTATCGGATCTACGAAAAGGCGCTGACATGAGCGGCCATCAGGCCCTGGTGCTGGCCGGCGGCCGGCCCGGCGACCCGCTCGCGGCGGCGGCCGGGGCGGAGTCCAAGGTACTGGTGCCATTGGCCGGCCGGCCGATGGTCCAATGGGTGCTGGAGACGCTGGAGGCAGCGCCCAGCATCGGCCCTCTCGCGGTCGCGATTGCCGACGAGCATTCGCTCGCGGGGCCCGAGGCGACCCGCCTGCCGCTCTCCGACAGCCCCGAGGCAAGCCTGCTCACCGCCCTGGAACACCTGGAGGCACCCTACCCCTTGATCGTCACCACCGGCGACCATCCGCTTCTGAGCGTCGAGATGATCGAGCACTTCTGTGCGGCCCTGCCCGAGGACGCCGATGCCGTGGTTGCGCTCGCCTCGGCCTCGGTGATCGGTGCCGCCTACCCGGAGACCCGGCGCACCTACTACCGTCTGGGCGGCGAGGGCTACAGCGGCTGCAACCTCTTTGCCCTGCGCACCCCGGCGGCCTGCCGTCTGGTCGCGCTCTGGGCCGAGCTGGGCCGGCACCGCAAGCAGCCCTGGCGCATCGCCTCGGCGGTTGGGCCGGGTACCCTGGCGCGCTTCGCCCTCGGACGGCTCTCACTACAGGCCGCCATGGCGCGGCTCTCGGTCATGGCCGACTGCCGGGTGCGGGCGGTCGAGCTGCCCTTCGCCGAGGCTGCCATGGATGTGGACAAGGCCTCCGACCTGGCGCTCGCCGAGGCGATCCTCGCCCGGCGCGACCCAGCCATGCGTCCGGGAGATACGCCTTGATGTTCGGCAATGCCTATGTCTAGGTCCTGTGAACCAATAGGATTAGGCTCGTGAACCTCCTGCGCACCACGCAAGACGGGGACCTCGGCGTCCGCTCGGCGCCCGAGCGGGTGGTGCTCGGCGTGCGTTCGGGCGAAACGCCAAGCCCCAAGCCGCCGGTGCGCATCTTCCTGGGCACCGAGCCGGCCCAGTACAAGGCCGAGCGCATCTTCGTCTGGTCGATCGAGCAGGTGCGCGATCCGGCCCGGGTCTACGAAGTTCACATCATGAAGGAGCTGGCCGGCTTCCGCCGGCTCGGCTGGCTGACCGGCTTCACCAACTACCGTTTTGCGATTCCCCACTTCGCCGGGGCCGAGGGCCGGGCGATCTACAACGATGTGGACCAGGTTTACCTGCGCGACCCGGCCGAGCTGTTCGATGCGGAGATGAACGACCACGGGATCTTGGCGATCTCACCGGGCGGCCGACTCGACACCTCGGTCATGCTGCTCGACTGTGCGCGCATGGCGGGGCTGTGGCCACTAGAAGAGGCCAAGACCCGGCGCAAGAACGGCCTGATCAAGCGGGCCAAAGTGGCCGGCGTGGTTGGCGAACTGGCCGGTCTGTGGAACGCCCGGGACCAGGAATACCGTACCGGCGAAAGCGGAGTCCTGCACTACACCACCTTGCAGAAGCAGCCCTGGCGGCCCTTTCCCAAGCGCTTCGTCTATCAACGCAACCCGGTCGCCGATGTCTGGCTCGATCTGGAACGCCAGGCCGACGCGGCCGGCTACCAGCTCTACGACTGGCGCCGGCCGAGCCCCTACTACAGCGATCTCGTGGAGCAGGCCCGACGGGCGGGAAATCGGCCCAAGAATGCCAATGGTTTCGCCGTGCCGGACGAGCTGATCGCGAAGACCGGCGCCAAGAGCCTGCTGCGCTACGCCTTGGGCGGCGGGGCTGCGAACGGGGCGACGCTCTACGATCCGGCGGTGAGCGCGCCGCCGGCCGAGCCGAGCGACGGCGTGCTCTGCGGCGACGGCCTGGAGACCCTACCCGAGGCCGAGGCGGCTTGGCTGGTCGACCAGCTTTTCGCCCAGGCCCGGCGCCTGCTTTACGTGGAAATCGACGAGGACAAGGGCGCCCAGCCGCCGCGCGGCCAATTCTGGTGGTTTTCCCTGTTCCAGGACTGCAGCGCGCGCCATTCAGAGGTCCATTGGCGCCTCAAGCTCAAATGCGGCGGCCGGGAGCTTGGCCGGGACGGCGGCCCGCGCCTGGACGGTCCGCCCAACATTTGGGTACTCGACGATGGCAAGGCCGGCCACACCACCCAGTCGGTCGGCCTGGCCGATGCGCTTGGCTGGCCCTACGAGATCAAGACCTTGGATGTCACCTTCTCCAAGCTGGCCGGCGTCGGCTGCCTCTTCACCGGGCCCTTGGGCGCGACCCGGGCCGGCACCAATGTCGCCAAGTCGGACCCCTTGGAGGCGCCTTGGCCCGACCTGGTGATCTCGACCGGCTGGCGCCCCTCGCCGACCACCCGCTGGATCGGCGATCAAAGCCGGGGCCACAGCCGCCTTGTGCAAATGGACCGCAAGGGCGGCCGGGTGGTCGAGCTGTTCGACGCACTGGTCGCCTGCAGCTATTTCGGTCTGCCCTATCACCCGCGCCGGGTCGAGATTACGACGCCGCTCAACCGGGCTTCGAAGCAACGGCTGGCCGAGGCAGCGGCCCAATGGCAGGGCCTGTTCGAAGGCATGCCCGGACCCCACATCGCGGTTCTGGTCGGCGGACCGAGCCGGCGCCACAGCTTCTCGCCCGAGCTCGCCGGGCGCATGGGCCGGGAGCTTGCGGCCTTCGCCGAGGCGGCCGGTGGCAGCCTCTTCGCGGTGACTTCGAGGCGCACCGGCGCAGCGGCGACCGAGGCCTTCGCCTCGGGCCTGCGGCCGGTCGACAAGCTCTATCGCTGGCAGGATGGCGCCGGCGACAACCCCTTCATGGGATGCCTTGCGCTCGCCGACCTGCTGGTGGTGACCGGCGAGAGCGAGTCCATGCTTTCCGAGGCAGCCTCGACCGGCAAGCCGATCTACATCTACCCGGTGCCCGACAAGCCGCCCGGCCTGTGGGGTCACGTGGAGGACTGGGTCACGGCCCAGGCCTTCCAGCCCCGGCGGAATCGGCGGGGCACCGGCCGGCCCCAGCGGGGTCTGGCGCGGCTCTGCGCCAAGCTGGTCGGCCGCGGCCTGGTGCAGCCCCGGCGAGATATCAACCTGTTGCACCAGATTCTCTACGACAAGGACCTGGCGCGGCCCTTCGGCCAGCCGCTGGAGATCTGGTCGCCGGAACCCCTGCACGAGGCCGATGTGGTTGCCGAAGAGCTTCGGCGACTGCTCGGGCTGAGCCGCGCATGACCCTTGAAAAACAAGGCAATCAGGCGCATTTGGTCGGTCTGGAAAGAAAGGTGTATTGACGTCCATGAGCTATCTGGATTTGGCCAAGTTGGAGGAGATCCCAACCCGGGCGTTCCGGGACGCAGATCCCTATCCCTGGATCAACCCGGCCGGGCTGATCACCGAGGACGGATACGCGCGCCTGGTCGAGAGCCTGCCCGACGTCTCGGGCTTCAAGACCCTGTTCGGCGTCAAGCGTCAGCACGGCCAGCAGGCCCACGACCGCTACTCCCTGGAGTACAGCGAGGATCTGGATCTGCCGGCGCCCTGGCAGGCCTTCGCCGACGAGCTGCGCGCCAAGCCCTACCGGCGCTTTCTGGCGCGCATGTTCGACACCGATGGCTTCGACATCAACATGCACTGGCACTACACGCCGAATGGATGCTCGGTCTCGCCCCACTGCGATGCCAAGCGCAAGATCGGCTCGCACATCTTCTACTTCAACACGGAAGCGGATTGGCAGCCGGGATGGGGCGGCGAGACCCTGGTGCTCGACGACGGCGGCCGGCTCGAGCGCAAGTCGGCGCCGGCCTTCGAGGATTTCGACAAGGTCTATGCGTCACAAGCGATCGGCAACTACTCCTTGCTGTTCGCTCAGGGTGACACCTCCTGGCACGGCGTGCGTCAGATCACCTGCCCGGACGACCGCCTGCGCAAGGTCTTCATCGTCGTGGTCAACCGGCGCTCGCCCACGGTCTGGGTGCGCCGGGCGCTCGGTAAACTGCCCAAGGGCTACTGATTCCTCTATTGTTTGGACACAAACTCCGATGACCCTGCTGCCCGATCGACTGACCCACGGCGCCCTGGTCGCCACGACCGCGCCTTTGCCAAAGCCTTTACGGGTCAAGGCGCGCTCCAAGCTGCTGGCCGACTTTCAGCTCGCCAAGGCGCGGCGCTCCGACATCCTGGTGATCGTCCACCCCAAGAGCGGCGGTACCTGGTTCCGGGTCATGCTCTCCCGGCTCTATCAAAAGAAGTACGGCCTGCCGCCAGAGCGCCCGGTGAAGTCCGATGAGTTCCATAACCTGAACGGCGAACTGCCGCGTTTCCTGTTCACCAACGGCCACTACATGTACGAGGATGCGGTGCGCCGGCTGTTCGACGAGGCTGGAACCACCGGCGCCCTGGACGACAAGAAGGTCGTGTTCCTGGCGCGCCACCCCTGCGACATCGCGGTTTCTTGGTACCTTCAGGTGACCAAGCGCCTCAATCCCTATAACTGGGAGATGATCAACAACAAGCTGGTCCAACCGATCGAGCGCAGCGAGATCTCAATGTGGGACTTCGTGATGCACGAGGAGATGGGCCTGCCGGCGCTGATCGACTATCTCAACACTTGGGAGAAGGCAGTCTCGAGCGCGCCCCACGGCCTGGTCGTGCGCTACGAGGATTTCCGCAGCCGGCCCGAGGCCAGCCTCAAGCTGGTCAGCGACTTTACCGGCCGGCCGTTCAGCGACGAGGAGATCGCCGAGGCGGTCGAGTTCGCCTCCTTCAACAACATGAAGAAGCTGGAGAAGTCGAACTTCTTCCGCAACAAGGGCCTCAAGGTGAAGAACCCGAGTGATCCCGACGCCTATAAGGTCAGGCGCGGCAAGGTCGAGGGCTACCGGGACTACTTCGAGCCCGAGCAGCTTGCCCGCATGGACGAGTTGGTGCGGACACGCATGTCGCCGACCCTAGGCTACGGTCAGGAGAGCGCCGGCCTAGACAAGGTCGCCGAGAGCGGATGAGCGGCGCCGCGCCGAAGGTCACCGTGGCAATTCCGGTTTTCAACCGGGAGACCTACGTCGGCGCGACGATTGAAAGCGTGCTTTCCCAGAGTTTCACCGACTTTGAGCTGCTGGTGGTCGACGATGCCTCGAGCGACGGTAGCTGCGCAGTGGTCGAGTCCTTTGACGATCCGCGCATCCGCCTGCACCGCCAGCCCGAGAATCTGGGCGTCGCCCGGGTGCGTAACCTCTGCCTTGAGCTGGCTCGGGGAGAGTATCTGGCCTTTCTCGACAGCGACGACTTGAGCCACCCCGGGCGCCTGGCGGCCCAAGTGGCCTTCCTGGACGCCCACCCGGACCACGCCGCGGTCGGCGCCTGGAGCCAGTGGATGGACGAAGCCGGCCGGCCACTCAAGCGATTCAAGCGCAAGCCACTCGCGGCCGAGGACATCGCCGCCCAGCGGCTGTTTCGTGCCGGCATCGAGAACTCAACCGCCATGGCGCGCACGGCGGTGATTCGCGCCTACGGCCACGACGACCGCTACGACATCGGCGAGGATTACGACCTTTGGGCGCGCATGGCGGTTGATCATAAGCTGGCCAACCTGCCCCAGGTCCTAGTGCTTCGGCGCACCCACGAACAGGCGACCACCCGCCTGGTCGCCGACCGCAAGCAGCGCCAGCGCCAGGCGATCTATGCCGCCCAGCTTGAGCGGCTGGGTGTCGCCTTCACCGAGCGCGATCTAGAGCGCCACTTCCTGCTGCGCCGCATGAACAAGCTCGGCTTCGTACCGGACCGGGACTACTTGGACTGGGGCGAGGCCTGGCTGCTCAAGCTGCAGTCCGCCAACCGCAGCGCGCGCTGCTATCCGGAGCCGGCCTTTTCCAAGGTGCTCGGCAGTTTCTGGCTGCGGGTCTGCTGGCGCGCCTCGCGCGGCCTCGGTTGGCACGCCTGGCGGCGCCTGGCCGGCTCGCCGCTCCGGCGCTGGGCCGGGGTCGGCCTGTGGCAGGATCTGGCCTTGAGCGCGCCCCAGCCGGTCGCCCGCCTAATGGCCTGAGCGCTATGGCCGCCAAGGAGTCTCCGGGCGCGCCCCTGCTGGTCATGGCCCGGCCGGCCTTCAAGGGCCGCAACCCCTACAGCAGCCTGCTCTATCGCCGGGTCGAGGCCCAAGGTGCCCGGGTCGTGCAGTACGCCCGGGGCGCTTTGTTCACCGGCCCGCGGCCCGACGTGCTGCATCTCCATTGGCCAGACGGGGTGCTGAACTCGCCGTTCCTGCCGAAGGCGATTTGGAAGATGGCGTTGTTCCTGGCACTGCTTCATCTCGCCAAGCGGCGCGGCGTCAAGCTGTTCTGGACGGTTCACGACCTGGGCTCCCACGAGCGCAATCACCCGAAGCTCGAGGCCTTGTTCTGGCGCCGCTTCATTCCCCTGGTCGACGGCTACTTCTGCCTCAGCGAAGGCGGCCGGCAGCAGGCCTTGGCCCGTTGGCCGGCGCTCGCCAGTCTGCCCGGAACGGTGGTGCCCCACGGCCACTACCGGGGCGCCTATCCGGACACCATCGACCGTGCTGAGGCACGCGCACGTCTGGGCTTGGCGGCCGAGGCCAGGGTCGCCCTGTTTCTTGGCCAGATCCGCCGCTACAAGAACCTGCCGCGCCTGATCGAAGCCTTTCGTGCCCTGGAGGATCCCGAGGCGGTCCTGATCATCGCTGGCGAGCCGCGCGCCTCGGCCCTGCGCACGGCAATCGAAGAGGCGGCGTCCGGCGACCGGCGCATCGAGCTGCGCCTTGCTTTCGTGCCCGACGAGGCGCTCCAGGTCTATCTGCATGCCGCCGACCTGACCGTCCTGCCCTATGCCGAGATTCTCAACTCGGGCAGCGCGCTCTTGGCGCTATCCTACGACTGCCCGGTGCTGGTGCCTGACAAAGGGGCCTTGGCCGAGCTGCAGCGAGACGTCGGGGCCGATTGGGTGCGCCTCTACGACGGCGAGCTGGGCGCCAATGATCTGGGCGCCGCGTTCGCCTGGTCGGCGGAGGCGCGCGGCGACCAGGCGCCGCGTGGGGCCTACGACTGGGATGTCATCGCCAAGACCACCCAGGCGGCTTACCGTCAGGTGCTCGGAGCGACCCATTGAGTGGCGGCAAGCACTTGGCGATCTTGGTGCCGACGCTCGATGGCGGCGGCGCCGAGCGGGTCATGCTCTACATCGTGCCCGGCCTGGCACGGCTCGGCTACCGAATCGATCTGGTGGTCTGCCGGGCCCAGGGCCATCTGCGCGACCGCTTGCCGCCCGAGGCACGTTTGGTCGAGCTCGAGCGCAGCAGCATCGCGGCCGGCCGGCTCAATGCGCTCGCCTCCGACCCAGCCGGATTTCTCGAACTTGCGCGGCCCATGCTGTTCCCCATCAAGTCGGTCTGGGCCCTGCGCTACGGCGCGTCGCTCACGGCCTATCTTAAGCGCGAGCAGCCCGACATCCTTTTGAGCGGCGGACAGTACTTCAACCTGGTCGCTCTCTGGGCGCGCCGACGGGCCGCCGTGGCAACCCGCGTGGCGATCACCGAGCACACCGTGCTGACGCCGAACATCGAGGCCCGGCCCGGCCACTGGCGCCACCAGTACCTGCCGCCGCTCTTGCGCCGGACCTATCCCTGGGCCGATGCCATCATCTCAGTCTCCCGGGGCGTCGGCGACGACCTAGCGAAGATCACTGGGCTGGCCCGCGCGCGCATTACCACGATCTACAATCCCGTGGTCTCCTCGGACATGGCTGCCCTAGCAGAGGCGCCGCTCGATCATCCGTGGTTCGACGGCGGGGGCGGGCCGGCGCTCCTGGCGGCCGGACGCTTGGTGTTCGAAAAAGATTTTCCGACCTTGCTACGCGCCTTCGCCCGAGTCAGAAAAGCGCGCGACGCCAAGCTGATCATCCTGGGCAGCGGCGGCAAGCTCGGCTCGGCGGTCGACGACCTGGTCAAGCGCCTGGACCTCACCGAGCACGTGGCCTTCGAAGGCTGGGTCGAGAACCCCTTCGCCTACATGAGCCGCGCGTCGGTCTTCGTGCTGTCGTCGCTCTACGAGGGGCTCGGCAACGTGTTGATCGAGGCCATGGCTTGCGGCTGCCCGGTGGTCTCGACGGATTGTCCCAGCGGCCCGGCCGAGATCCTGGCCAAGGGCCATTACGGTCCGCTGGTGCCGGTCGGCGACGACGCCGCCATGGCCGAGGCGATTCTCGGCGTGCTCGACGAGCCAATCGACGCTCAGGTCTTGAAGGACCGCGCGGACGACTTCACCGTCGAAAAGGCGGTCGCGCAATACCAAGCCGTCTTTCAGGACCTCACGGCCCCTCCTTCTGCTTGAGCCGACTTAGGGTGGCGAGCACCAGGGCGCTGGCGGCCGGCACGGCGATCACGATTGCGGCGATACCCGCACCCTCCAGCCCGATCCAGCGCAGCAGCAGAATCAGCAGGGGCAGGAAACCGAGCGCTGCGAAGAGCTCGATGCGCAGCAGCATGCCCGGCGCGCCCATGGCGGTTAGGGCGGGGCCGAGCGCGAAGGGAAAAACGCTGATCGTGCGGGCGACCACCAAGAGCACCATGACTAGGTAGGCGGCCTCGTAGGCGGGTCCGACCGTCAGCCCAATCACCCAATGGCCGATCGCGGCGATCACCAAGGCCAGCGCCAGCGCGGCGCTGCCGGCGATTAGCCCGCCGCGGCCCATGACCTTGCGCACGCCCGTCGTGTCGCCCTGGGCGAGCAGCTTGGCGAGCTCAGGGTAAACCGTCTGACGCAGCAGCACGACCGGCGCGGCCAGAACGTTGGCGAACTCCAGGGCGATCTTGTAGAGCCCCGCGGCGGCCGGCCCGAGGATCCAGCCGACGACCAGCACGTCCAGGCGTTTCATCACCTGCCCGAGCGAGGAGCTCAGGTTGGTCGCCCAGACGAAGCGCCAGATGCCCGGATGGGCCGCCACAACGCCGCGCGGGGACAGTCCCATGCCAGCGATCAGATCCTGACGCCCCAGCTCGCGCCAGCCCAGGGCGACCAGAGTAAGCCGCTGGGCGACGCCGCTTGCAAACCAGACCAGAAGGTAGGCCGTAAAGCCGGCCTCCAACAGGAAAGCGACCAGTACCCCGGCGAAGCGCAGGGCCGGCATCACCAAACTCTGGGCGGCCAACAGGTCGAAGCGGTCAAAGAGACGCAGGATGCCGGTCGGCGTCGCGGTGATGGTGACCAGGATCAGAAGACTGTAGAGCTGGGCCAGGGACTGGGTCCGCTCGCTCCACTCCAGTGCCGGGCCGATCAGCGGCACGATGACCAGCGCGACCAGGCACCCGATAAGGGCGCTGGCCAAATCGAGCAGGACGGTGAACTTGATCAGGCCCTGGAGATCGCTTCGGCGCTCGGCTTCCAGATGTGCCGCGCCGTAGTGGATCAGGGCCTGCCAGGACTGAAACTTGGCCAAGCCCGAGACGGTCTGCACAAAGGTCTGGACCAGCACCAATAGACCGAACAGCTCCGGCCCCAGCCCCCGGGCGCTCAAGGCCAGATAGCCGAAGGCGCAGATCCCGGCCAGCGTTCTCGCACTCAGCAGGACGCCGGCATTCTTGAAGATTTTACCGAGCGGCCCGTCCTGAAACCAGTGGCGTAGTGGGCCGAGCGCGCCGTTGGAAGGGCGAGGCGACTTGGTCATGTTGGGGACGGTACCCTATTTGCCAAGAATCGCTAGCGGATGGCCTTGGCGCGGTAGAGGCGCCAGGCCAAGAGGGGGGCCGCTAAGATCGGATGGCGGCGTTGCCAAGGGGTCGGCTCGGTGTGCACGCCCGAATGCTGCTCGATCTTCCACAGCACGTAGTCGAGCCCGTTGGTGAAGGTGTGGGCGGTCTTGATCAGACGCAGCACGTGGGCAATGCGGCCAAGCAAGCGGCGCAGCAGCCAGGTGGCGGCCGCCCTCTGGCGGCTGGTCGGCCGGCCCCAGTCGGTGCCGAAGGACTCGTAACGCGCGCCGTAGGACGCGACCAGTTGCTCGGCGCGGCCCGGACGCTCGGCGCGCAGCTCTGTGCGGTAGCTCTCCCGAAAGGCTCGGACCCAGAGGTTTGGGGCCGCGAAGCCGGACGCCATCAAAGGCAGCGCCGCTTCGGCCGTGGTCTCGACCGCGCGGGCCAGGGCCTCGGTCATGCGCGCGCGGGCCCGGTCGCTCTTGGCGTAGATCAGGGCGCAGGGTTGCGCCATGCGGGCCCAAAGGGTCGGCAACAGGGCCCGGGCCGTGCAACGCCGTTCAAAGTCGGCGAGCGAGAGCACGGCGTACTTCGCCCGCAATGTGCGGCCCTCGAAGGGCGTCTCGATGTAGTAGACACTTGGCGGCAGCAGGCGGTTCAAGAGCGCCGGCCACCAGCGGCCGTGGAAACTTCGATAGTCGCTGGCCAACAGATAGAAGTCGAGCACTCGATCCCGGTCCTCCTTGTCGCGCAGGCAGGAGCCGTAGAACAGGCAGGCCTCGACCGGGGCACCGTGGCGCTGGACAATCGCCTCGCTCATGGCGGCGACCGCGGGCGAGACCGACTGGGCCAGCTCGGCGCCGACGGTTTGGCGGATGAGGGGGCCCGGGCCGGCCATCAGCAGCGCAGGAAACTGAGCGGGCCCATGGCACGTAGCTCGAGCGTTTGGCCGGGTGCGGTCTCGTAGAGCTCGCCGTCCAGGGCGAAGGGCCCGCCCGGTGCGATGGTCATGCGATCGACGTTGTGGCTGCGGTAGCTGTCGCTCGGCAGGTCGCGCTCTTCACCGCCATAGAGGGCTCGGGGCAGGCGCCGGAGCAGACCCTCGGGCGGCGCGGTCAAGGTCGTGGATTTGAGGGCGCCCGCCTCGCGGCCCCAGAACGGGCGGGTGCCCAGAACCAGGCGGTCGAGCGTGGTGACCAGGGTGAAGAGCACTTGAAGGTCCTCCGCGGAACCGCCATCGAGCGCAACCTCGAGGCGCTCGGGCTTGGTCATGGGATCGCCCCGGCGGAACAGCACGCGGCCCAGCATCATCGCGAAGGTGATCGCCGTTGCCAGACGCGGGCTTGGGCTGTTCGGTGTGATGTGGGTGACGCAATAGTCGATCGCCCGATAGAACGCCACATTGGCGAAGAAGAGGCCGCAAAGCGGCCGGGAGCCGGGTTCGCGAATTGCGCCGACCACAGGGCGCTGATGAACCGAGGCGGCGATGTCGCCGGCGGCCAGGCGCTGTGCCAATCGCGCAAGGGCGCTTTCGGGCTTGCCTTGCAGACCGATGTTGGCGGCCGACATGTTGAGGGTGCCGCCGGCGATCACCGCCAGGGCCGGCAGCGCGGCGAAGCGCGGTTTGGCGAGCAGCTCAGTCATCACGCCGGAGGCCGTGCCGTCGCCGCCATTGATCGCGATCACGCCGACCTCGGCCGCCGCGAAGTCGTCGAGCGCTTCGGACAAGCCCTCCAACCCCGCGATCGGCCGATGAATCAGATCAAGCGCGCCGGTATCGGGCGAGCCTCGGCGGTTGCGCCGGCTCAAACGGTTGCTGATGACACCCAATCTCATGGTGGGGATTTAGCAATTGTGCGCCGTTTGATCCATATCAAGGCGCGATCGGTTGGCCTAAATCAGGATCGGGGTGTCCCGTTGGCCAGCTAGGCCACACCGCCACGGCCAAGATGGCCTGGGCACATGTGCCCCCAAAACCCTTTAGCCGACGCTGGCCCCCCGCTGCGTCGGCTTTTTCTTTGGATCAAGATCAGTCGCCGCGCCACTTCTTGGCTTCGCGCTCGAGCTCGGTGAACTCCTCGATCAAGTGCATCTGGTCTTCGGGGATCGCGAGCGGGCTGGCGGCCTGCTCGAAGCTCAGCAAATTGCGCACGATCTCGAGCTGGCGCTGCTCGGCGTGGGCCACCTTCAAGTGGTGGACCGTGTCCTTGACGCCCTCGGGCACTGCCTCCGGCGCGTGGTAGCTCGCCGCGTCGTAGTCCTGGCCGGTCGCCTCCTTGTGCTGTCCGGTCAGATAGTCGATCAACATCTGCAATGGTTGCACAGCCATGAGAGCTTCCCCTGCTGGTTCGTGGACCCCGCGCCAATGCGCCTGAAGCTCGATTGTCCTTGCCCGCTGGGCGTGAGTCAATTCGGCTGGCCTAGATCACCTCGAAGCCGAACTGGGCGGCGCTGTCCTGCAGGATTTCCCACAGGGAAAGGGCGAAACCCCGCGGCAAGAATAGCTCGAAGCCGGCCTCCGAGCGCCATAGGGTCACGCCGACGTGGTGGAAGGCGCTCGCCATGACCGTGCCCACGGGGCAAGAGGCTTCGCCCAGATCGAGCGGCAAGTGGCGGTTGATCAGCTCGGCGGCCGCCGGCCCGGAGACCCGTAGATGGCAGCGGGAGTGGGAAAGGTCGAGGCTTGCGCCCTGTTCCGGGCTAAGCTCCGGCGCCGCCGCGCCGACGATCCAGAACTTGAGCGGCTCGGTGCGCAGCAGCGCACCTTTGGTACCCGCGACGGTTTTGCCCGGCCCCGGCGCCGCCTCGGCGCCGACCGCCTCCGCGGCCAGGGCCGCGACCGCCGCGAAGCTGTCTGGCCAGGCCGCCACTAGGCCCAGGGAGAGGTTCACCATCTCTTGGAAGACCACACCGGCCTCGCCGTCCATGCCGAAGCGACCGGCCGTGTAGGAGCCCGCGAGTGCGGAGGTCCGTTCGGCTTGCGTGCTAGCCATGCATCCGCTCCCCGCTTGGGTCGTACATGTGGGGCGAGACGATTTCGACCTCGATGTTGCCCTTGCGCACCGGGTCGGCGGCGACCGCGGTCTTGCCCTGCCAGGCTTCGTGGCCGCCCGCGATGTAGCCGAGGCCGATCCAGTGGCCGAGCGCCGGCGAATGGGTGACCGCCGTGATCCAGCCTTCGCCCATGCCACTGACAGCGTCGGCCTTGCAGAGGATCGTGCCGGCATTGAAGGTTTGGGCCCGGTCCTTGGGGAAAATGCCGACAAGGCGCGGACGGTCCCCGCGCAGCAGTTCCGGGCGCTTGCGCAACACGTTGCCAATGTAGTCCTTCTTGGTCGAGGCCATCTTGCCGAGTCCGGCGTCGTCGATGGTGACCCGGCCGTCGAGTTCGGCGCCGGTCACGTGACCCTTTTCGATGCGAAGCGCGCCCAAGGCCTCCAATCCGTAGAGGCAGCCGCCAAGGGGCTTGGCCGCGGCCCACAGCAGATCCATCAGGGCCGGGCCGTAGTCCGAGGGCACGTAGGCCTCGTAAGCCATCTCGCCGGAAAAGCTGATGCGCGCGATGCGGCAGGGGATGCCGCCTTTGAGCGTGGTCTCGATCACGGCCATGAAGGGGCAGGCTTCGTTGGAGACGACCGAGGAATCCTCGAGGCAGGCCTCGAGCACGGCGCGCGACTTGGGCCCGGCCACCGCCGCGCCGGCCCATTGATCGGAGACCGAGGCGACGTGTACCTTGAGGTCGCTCCAGCGGGTTTGCAGCAGCTCCTCGAGCCAGGCCATCACCTTGGCGGCGTGGGCCGTGGTCGTGGTCATGAAGTAATCGCTCTCGGAAAGCCGCCAGGTGGTGCCGTCGTCCATGACGATACCATCGTCGCGCAGCATGATGCCGTAGCGCGCCTTGCCGACCGCGAGCTTGGCGAAGGGGTTGGTGTAGACCCGGTTGAGGAAGGTCGTCGCGTCCGGGCCCTGCACCGCGATCTTGCCGAGCGACGTAACGTCACAAAGGCCGACCGCCTCTCGTACCGTGGTGGTTTCGCGGATGTAGGCTTCGGTCTTGCCTTCCTTGGCGCGCGGGAAGAACCAAGGCCGGTGCCACAGGCCGGCCATCGTCATGACGCCGCCGTTGGCCAGGTTCCAGTCGTGCATCGGTGTGCGCCGGAGCGGCCGGAAATGGCTGCCCACGTTGCGGCCGCTTAGCGCGCCGATGCTGATCGGCGTGTAGGGCGGGCGGAAGGTCGTGGTGCCGACCTCGGGGATCTCCCGGCCGAGCGCCTCGGCCATCAGGGCCAGGCCGACGATGTTGCCCATCTTGCCTTGGTCGCTCGCCATGCCAAGCGTGGTGTAGCGCTTCAAGTGCTCGACCGAGACGAAGCCTTCGCGGTGAGCCAAACGCACGTCCTCGGTGCCGACGTCGTTCTGGGGATCGACAAAGCTCTTGAGCTTCTTGCCGGGCAGCTTGACCTCGTAGAGCGGTCGGATCGGCGTGGCCCAGCCGCCGGGCCCGGGCGCGGCTTCCTCGGGTGCCGACTTGCCGAGCGCGCGCGCTGCCGCCGCGCCGGCCGCCCGGCCCGAAGCCTCGCAGTCCTCGCCACGCCAGATCGCCGCCGCGGCACCGGCCGTGTGGATCGGATCGTCGCTTTCTGGCGGCACGAAGCAAGCGTTGGCCGCGTCCCAGACCGGCTTGAGACCCCGGTGGGACAGCAAGTGGACAACCGGCGACCAACCGCCGGAGATCAAAATCAGGTCGCCGTTTTCCACTTCGCCGGGGCGCCAGCCCGTGCCGTCCGCCGTCACCGTCTCAAGGCCGTCGATTGCCGGCTTGCCGAGCGCGTTGAGCGGCGCCGTGCCCGGCCTAACCAGGATGTTGTTCGCCTTGGCCAGGGCCTTGAGCTCGTCCGACACCTCGGCCCGGGCGTCGAGCAGGGTGACCTCGGCGCCGGCGCGTGCCAGATCGGCTGCTGGACCGTAGGCAGACTCGTTGTTGGTCGCCATGATGATACGGTCGCCCGGCATGATGCCGTAGCGGTTGAGGTAGGTTTGCCCGGCGGCCGCCGTCATGATGCCCGGCCGGTCGTTGTTGCCGAAGGCGACGGTCCGCTCGATGGCGCCGGTCGCGACGATCGTGCGCTTGGCGCGCAGGGTCCAGAAGCGCTGGCGTGGCAGGGCGCCGTCGGGCGCGGGTAGGTGGTCGGTCACCCGCTCGAGCAGCCCAGCGACCGAATAGTCGTAAAGGCCGAAGGCGGTGGTACGGGTCATGACGCGCGCGCCCGCCGCGCTCAGCTGAGCGACCAGCTCGGCGCGCGTCTGCTCGGCCGCCTCGGTGGCCTGGTTAAGGTAGTCGCCACCCAGCTCGAAATCCTGCTCGACCAGCACCACGTCGAGGCCCGCTTGGGCGGCGGTGAGCGCCGCGTTCAATCCAGCCGGGCCGCTGCCGACCACCAGCACGTCGCAGAAGCCGTGGGCGTGCTCGTAGCTGTCCGGATCGGGCGCGCGCGAGGCGGTGCCCATGCCGGCCGAGCGGCGGATCAGCTTCTCGTACTGCATCCAGAGGCCCGTGCCCTTGCCCCACTCGAAGGGCGGCAGGCCCATGAAGGTCTTGTAGTAGAAGCCGGCGGCGAAAAAGCGGCTGAACAGGCTCAAGACCGCGCCGGCGTCGAAACGTACGTTGGGCCAGGCGTTTTGCCCCGTGGCGGTCAGCCCTTCGTAAAGCTCCTGGGTGGTCGCCCGGACGTTGGGATCGCGCCGGTCGCCGGCGCCCACCGTGACGATGGCGCCGGACTCCTCGACCCCGGCCGACATGATGCCGCGGGGCCGGTGGTACTTGAACGAGCGCCCCATGACCTCCTCGCCGGCCGCCATCAGGGCCGAGGCCAGCGTGTCGCCCGGATGGCCGGTCATGGTCCGCCCGTCCCAGGTGAAGCGGAGGCTCTGGGCGCGGTCGATCCGCCCGCCGGAAGCCAGACGATGGACCATCAGGTGCCCTCCTCGATCACGCGGCCGGCACCCTCGTGGGCCAGGCGCACCGAGAAAATCTCGTGGGTCATGGTGTCACGCTCGACCAGCAGCCAGGCGCGGCAGCCGCTCGTGTGATGCCAGGTCTCGAGCTGCCGGCCGCGCGGGTTCTCGCGCTCGAACACCGCCTTGACCCAGTCCTCCATGGGCGCGTCGAGCGCCGGATAGACGATCGAGCCGTCGCCGCCGTAGGTGAACTCGCTGTGGTCGCGCTCGCCGCAGAAGGGGCAGCGGATGCGGATCATCTAGGCCTCCCTCAACCGTGCAGCTTGGGGTCCGGACCGGCCCCGCGCTCGTCGATGATGATGCCGCGCTCGAAGCGCTTGAGGTCGTGGTTGGCAATCACCGGATTAGGCCGGTCGTTGGCGATTAGATCGGCGAAGTACCAGCCCGAGGCCGGCGACGCCTTGAAGCCGCCGTAGTTCCAGCCCGCGTTCAGATAAAGGTTGTCGAGCGGCGTCTTGCAGATGAAGTGCGAGCCGTCCATCGACATGTCCATCACGCCCGACCAGTGGCGCAGCAGGCGCACCCGGCCGAGGCAGGGCAGGATCGAGGTCGCCGCCTCGGCGACGTCCTGTACGATCGGCAGGTTGCCACGCTGGGCGTAGGATTTGTACCAATCGAGATCGCCTCCGAACACCATGCCGCCCTTATCGGACTGGGAGATGTAGAAGTGGGCGCCGCCAACGCCGAACACGACCACTTGGTCGAGCAACGGCTTCAAAGGTTCTGAGACGAAAGCTTGCAGCTTGTGGGTCTCGATCGGCAGGTTGCCGAGGTCCGCCATCTGCCATAGGCGCGAGGTGTTGCCGGCGACCGCGAAGCCGACTTTCTTGGCCCGGATCGTGCCGCGGGTGGTCTCCAGGCCGGTGACCTGGCCGCCCTCGCGGGTTACCCCGGTGACCTCGCAGTTCTGGATGATGTCAACGCCGTGGCCGTCGGCGCCCCGGGCATACCCCCAGGCGACCGCGTCGTGGCGGGCTGTGCCGGCGCGCCTTTGGACCGCCGCGCCGATGATCGGAAAACGCGCGTTGGGCCCGTAGTTCAAGTGGGGGATGTTGCGCTTCAGCTCGTCGAGCGACCACAGCTCGCCGTCCGAGCCGGTCAGCTGCATTGTGTTGTAGCGCCGGGCCGCGCCGTCGACCGCCGCCGGGCTGTGCAGCAGCGAGACGTGGGCGCGCTGAGAGAACATGACATTGTAGTTGAGCTCGTGGCTCAGGTTTTCCCACAGCTCGAGGGAATGCTCGTAGAACGCGCGGTTGCCCGGCATGAAGTAGTTGGAGCGCACGATGGTGGTGTTGCGCCCGGCGTTGCCGCCGCCCAGCCAGCCCTTCTCGAGCACCGCGACTTTGGTGACACCGTGCTTCTTGGCCAGGTAATAGGCCGTCGCAAGACCGTGCAGCCCGGCGCCGACGATCACCACGTCGTAGTGGTCCTTGGGCTCCGGATCGCGCCATTGGCGTGACCAGCCTTTTTGGCCGGTCAAACCATTGACGAAAACGTTCCAGGCGTTGAATCGTGTCATGACTAGCGAACCGGAAACTACGGGGTGTGGGCGCGTATTTTATGTGAGTTCGAGGGCCGACCCCCTTTGGCCTCGACAAGAAATCGATTGATAGCGTCATTCCGGACCTTCAACAAGGCAATCGATAGAGCTCAGCCGGCCTCGCCGACAAGAATCTTTACAGCGTCGACCGGTCGTTCCAGGGTCGGCGCGGGAACGATTTCGGTAAGGTCAAGGAAATGGCGTTCTACGACGCTCTGCTCGCGCCCTTCACGCTCAAGGGGCTCACCCTCAAGAACCGCATCGTCAGCACCTCCCACGGCCCGGCCTATGCTGAGGGCGCCATGCCGGGCGCGCGCTACCAGCGCTATCACGAGGAAAAGGCCAAGGGCGGTCTCGCCATGACCATGTTCGGCGGCTCGTCCAACGTCTCCATCGACTCGCCCTCTCTGTTCGGCCAGCTCTATCTGGGCGACGACGCGGTGGTGCCTTATCTGAAGGACTTTTCCGCCCGCATTCACGGTCACGGCTGCGCGCTGATGTGCCAGATCACCCATATGGGTCACCGCACGGTGTGGGATCAGGGCCATTGGCTGGCGCCGGTCTCGGCCTCCAACGTGCGCGACAAGGCGCACCGGGCCTTTCCCAAGGCGATGGAGCCGTGGGACATAGAGCGGGTGATCGGCGACTACGGCCGGGCCGCTCGGCGCTGCCGGGATGGCGGCCTGGACGGGATCGAGGTGGCGCTGACCGGTCATCTGCCGAACCAGTTTCTGACCCCGGCCATGAACCGCCGCGAAGACGCCTATGGCGGCAGCCTGGAAAACCGCATGCGCTTTCTTATGGAGGTGCTGGAGGAAATCCGCCGCCAGGTCGGCGGCGAGTTCATTGTGGGCCTGCGCTTTCCCCTGGACGAGCGCCTGGAGGGCGGGCTTGGGCCCGAGGATTGCATTGCGCTGGCCCAGCGCCTGGAGGCCAGCGGAGCGGTCGACTTTCTCAGTCTCTACGGCGGCAGCCCGGCGTGGAACCCGGGCTTCGAGGCCCATATCCCAACCATGGCCCAACCGCTCGCGCCCTGGCTCGAGACGGTCAAGCCTCTGCGCGCGGCGGTCGGCCTGCCGCTCATTCATGCGACGCGCATCATCGACGTGACGACCGCGGCCCAGGCGATCAAGGACGATGCCCTCGACCTGGTCGGCATGACCCGGGCCCACATGGCCGACCCCTATCTGGTCGCCAAGCTGAAGCGCGGCGAGGAAGAGCGGATCCGGCCCTGCGTCGGTGCCGGCTACTGCATCGACCGGATATACCGGGGCGGCGAGGCGCTCTGCCTGCACAACCCGGCGACCGGGCGGGAGCAGACCATGGCCCAGACCATCGCGCCCTCGACGGGGCCTCGGCGTCGGGTCGTCGTGGTTGGCGGTGGGCCGGGCGGACTCGAAGCGGCGCGGGTCTCGGCCGCGCGCGGCCACGTGGTGATCCTGTTCGAGGCGGCTGGCGAGCTGGGCGGCCAAGTCGCGATTGCGGCGCGCGCCGGCTGGCGGCGGGACCTGATCGGCATCGTGCGCTGGCTGGCGCAAGAGGTCGAGCTGGCCGGCGTCGAGCTGCGCCTCAACCACTATGCGGAGGCGTCCGACGTCTTGGCCGAGCGGCCGGACGTTGTGATCGTGGCGACCGGCGGGCTGCCCGACCTGGACGGGCTGGCCGGTGCCGAGCATGCGGCCAGCGTGTGGGACGTCTTGACCGGCCAGGTCGAGGTTAAGCCCCGGGTCGTGATCTTCGACCAGCGCGGCGATCATCAGGCGCTGTCCTGCGCCGAGTTCATGGCCGAGCGGGGCGCCCAGGTGGAGCTGGTCACACCGGACCGGGCGATGGGCGAGGAGCTCGGAATCTCCAATTACGACGTCCACTGCCGGGAGTTCGCGCGCCTTGGCATCTCGGTGACGCCCAACAGCCGGCTGCTCGCGGTCGAGAGTGATCAAAGCCAGCTCCAGGTCTGCCTGTGCCACGACTACGGCGGCCAGGAGGCCACGCGCACGGTCGATCAGGTGGTGCTCGAACAGGGCGTGGTGCCGCTGGATCAGGTCTATCACGACCTTGCCGCGGGTGCGCGCAACGGAGGCGAGATAGATCTGGAGGCTTTGGCGGGCGGCGCGCTGCGGACGCCTATTCGCAATCCGGACGGCGCCTACGAGCTGTTCCGGGTCGGCGATGCGGTCGCCTGCCGCAACATCCATGCGGCGCTCTATGACTCATTGCGGATCTGTCAGGCCTTGTGACGCGGCTTTGGCTTGGGCCAGCACCCAGTCGCGGAAGATCCGGGCGCCCCACTTCATCGGAACACCCTCGGGCGCGACCAAATAGAGGCCGAGGCCAGAGAAATAGCTGTCGGACACGGGCTGTACCATGGCGCCCTCGGCGAGCTGGTCGCGCACCAGGTGGCGCCAGGCGAGCGTTATGCCCTGGCCGCGTTGGGCCGCCTTGAAGAGCGCGTCGGCGTCGGTGAAGACCAAATCGCAATCGACGCTTGGCGCCGCGACGCCCATCTGGTGCAGCCACTCGGTCCAGCCGATCCTGACCCGGTAGGATTCCGCAAGCTGCAGCAGCTGGTGGCGCGGCAGCTCGTCGACCTCGCCGATAGGCCCGTGGGCCGCCAGATAGTCCGGGCTGCAGACCGCCAGCACTTCCTCTTCGGCATAGCGCCAGCTGCGCAGCCCGCTCCACTTTCCGTCGCCGAGGCGCGAGGAGAGGTCGATGCCCTCGCGCAGCAGGTTCTTGTCGTCCCGATCGTTGACCTCCAGATGGAGCTTGAGATCGGGATAGTGCGCCGAGAAGTCGCGCAGCTTGGGCAGCAGCCAGAAGCCCATGAAGACCGATGAGAAGGAGACCTTGATGCTCTCCTTGACTGGCGCGCGCCTGAGGCCCTGGGCGGCCGAATAGAGATGGTCGAGGCTTTCGGCGACCTCTTGATAGAAGCGCCGGCCCTCGGCGGTCAGCTCGATCGCCCGGTGATGCCGATGGAACAGCTTGGTGCCCAGATAATCTTCGAGCTGGTGGATCGAACGGCTGATCGCGGGCTGGCTAACGTTGAGCTCCTTGGCCGCCTCGGTGAAGCTCTCGTGCCGGGCCGCGGCCTCGAAGGTGAAGAGGCTGTTGCCCGATGGCAGCAAATGGCGGAGCTTATGCATAATCTGAGGTTATGCAATACATGAAACTTTGTCCAGGTCACAGGCTTTGCGGGATTCGTTAACTTTGACGCTCGGGCCCTTACCGGTAGGCTCGTCAAAGAAGAAACAATGCCTTTTGGGAGGCAGTCCTGGGACAGGAGATCAACAGCATGCACAAAGACGAACGAGTTTCGAGACTTTTGAACGACAAGAAGGCGACCCGCCGCGAGTTCATGATGGGCGCGACGGCGCTCGGCTTCAGCGCGGCGGCCGCGACAAGCCTGTGGTCGAGCCGGGCGGCGGCGGCGCCCCAGCGCGGCGGTCACATGAGAGCCGGCTTGAACGACTCCAACACGATCGATTCGCTCGATCCGGCGACCTTCAACGCGACCACGATGATTTGCATCAGCCGGGCCTTCCGCGACAGCCTGGTCGAGGTCGGCCAAGACAACACCGCCAAGCCGACCTTGGCGGAGAGCTGGGAGGCCAGCGACGACGCCAAGGTCTGGCGCTTCAAGCTGCGCAATGGGGTCGAGTTCTCGAACGGCAAGAGCCTCACCACCGACGACGTGATCGCCTCGATCAATGTCCACCGGGGCGAGGACTCCAAGTCCGGTGCGAAGGGCGTCTTTGCCGGCATCTCTGACGTCAAGGCGGACGGCAAGGACGTGGTGGAGGTTAGCCTGGCGGAAGCCAATGCCGACTTCCCGTTCCTGATGACCGACTACCACATGAACATCGTGCCCTCGAAGGACGGCAAGGCGGAGGTGCTCTCCGACGTCGGCACGGGCACATATCTGCTGAAACGCTTCGAGCCGGGCGTGCGCGCCGACTTGGAGCGCAATCCCAACGCTTGGCAGAGCGACTTCGGCTTCGTCGACAGCGTCGAGCTCATCACCATCCTGGACGACACTGCGCGCGAGAGTGCGCTCTTGACCCAGGACGTCGACGTTATCAATCGGCCGGGTCTGAAGACCATCAATCGCTTGGCACGGGTGCCTCACGTCAACATCGTCGATGTGGAATCGAACCTGGCCTTCACCCATCCCATGCGGATCGACGTGCCGCCCTTCGGCAACAACGATTTCCGCATGGCCCTGAAGCACGCCCTGCCGCGTCAGGAGTTCATCGACAAGATCCTCTTCGGCTACGGCGCGATCGGCAACGACCAGCCGTTGGGTCCGGTGTTCAACAACTACGATCCGGATATCAAGGTCGAGTACGACCTGGACAAGGCCAAGTCGTACCTCAAGAAGGCCGGCATGGAGAACGCCAAGATCACGATCCATACCTCAGACACGGCCTATGGCGGTGCGGTCGACGCGGCCCAGCTGTTCCGGGAGCATTTCACCAAGATCGGCGTCGACCTGACGGTGACCCGCGAGCCTAAGGACGGTTATTGGTCCGACGTCTGGAACGTCAAGCCGTTCTGCTCCTGCTATTGGGGCGCCCGCCCGGTCGAGGACATGATCCTCTCGATCGCCTACATTTCGGGCGCGCCGTGGAACGACACCGTGATTTCGATCCCGCGGGTCGACGAGCTGGTCAAGGCGGCGCGCGGCGAGTTGGACCCGGCGACGCGCAAGGGCATGTACAGCGAGGTGCAGCAGCTGCTCTCGACCCAGGGCGCGACCTTGATCCCGGCCTTCGGCAAGGACGTCGCGGCGACTAGCAAGAAGATTGGCGTCGGCCCCGAGATCGGCGGCGGCTGGGAGATGGACGGCGGCGCCTTCATCAAGCGCTGGTGGATTGAAAGTTAAACCTACGGGACGGCGGCCTGCTGGCGATTAGACGGCATTGGGTGCACCTGCTGGTCACCACGCGCTGTCGGGGGGCGCTGGCGGGCCGCCTAGCCCGGTTCGGGCAGTGATCTTCGATTCCTTGTAACCGGGCCTTTTCGGCTCGGGCGTTGTGCTCTGCGTATCCGCGGCGCGTTTTGCCGCGCCTGTCATCGACCCTGAACGAGTAGGCAAGAAACACGCCATGAAAACCCATGCGAGAGTCGTAATCGTCGGAGGCGGCTGTGTCGGGGCCAATATGCTCTACAGCCTGGCCAAGCGAGGCTGGCGCGACGTGGTCCTGCTGGAACGCACGGAACTCACCGCAGGCTCGACCTGGCACGCCGCCGGGCTGCTGCCGCTTTACAGCTTTAGCTACTCCTTTGGGCGGATCATCGTCAAGACGCTTGAGATCTACGAGGGCCTGGAGGCCGAGACCGGCCAGGCGGTCGGCTTCCACAAGTGCGGCCAGCTCAGGGTCGCCAACACGCCCGAGCGCATGGACGAATACCTTAACTACGCCAGCATCGCCGAGACACAAGGCGTGCGCGCGGAAATTCTCGGGCCTGCCGAGGTCAAGGCCCTTTGGCCTCTGATGGAACCGGGGTCGGACCTGATTGGCGCGGTCTATAACCCGGACGACGGCCATATCGCGCCGGCCGACGTCACCCAAGCGCTCGCCAAAGGCGCTCGGGACATGGGCGCGACCATCTACCGCAACACTCAGGTGACCGGTTTCGAGCAGCTCGCAAACGGCGAGTGGAAGGTCAAGACGAGCCAGGGCGACATCATCTGCGAGCACGTCATCACCGCGACCGGCAACTACGTCCAGCAAACCGCCAAGATGATCGGCCAGGCCCTGCCGGCAATCCCGATCGTGCATCAGTACTGGGTCACCGAGCCGGTGCCGGAGGTGCAGGAGCGCCAGGCCCAGGGCCTGCCCGAGATGCCGGTGCTGCGCAACGAGGCGATCAACGGCTATGTGCGCGAGGAACGCAACGGCCTGATGTTCGGCCCCTACGAGCGGCCCGATCAGCTCGAGCACTTCGCCTACGACGGCGTGCCCGAGTGGTTCGGCGCCGACCTCATGCCCGAAGACTTCGACGCCGTTGAAGACAACTGGACGGCTGCGGTCGAGCTGGTGCCGGCGCTCGGCCAAGTGGGCATCAAGAACAATGTGCGCGGGCCGATTTGCACCACGCCGGACAACCTGCCCCTGGTGGGCCCGGCGCTCGGCAAGCGCAACTTCTGGCTTGCCGAAGGCTTTTCCGGCGGCATCCTCATGCCCGGCGGCCTTGGTCACTATCTGGCCGAATGGATCGTCGAGGGCGAGCCCTCGATCGATCTGTCCGAGGTCGACGCCCGGCGCTTCGGACCCTACGCCAACAAGCGCTGGAGCAGCGAGAAGATCCGCGAGGCCTTCGGCCACAATTTCGGACTCCACTATCCGGGCTACGAGTGGCCGGCCGCTCGGCGGGTCAAGATGGCGCCTTGCTACGACCGCTTGGACAAGGAGCGTGCGGTCTGGGGCGCGGTCTACGGCTGGGAGGTGCCCCTCTGGTTTGCACCCGAGGGCACCGAGGCGCGAGATGTCTGGAGCTACCGGGAGTTCAATTCCAAGGAACACGTGGGTAATGAGTGCCGAGCGATCCGCGACGGCGTCGGCCTAATCGAGATGACCCCCATGGCCAAGTTCGAGGTCAGCGGTCCGGGCGCCGAGGCCTGGCTCGACCGCATCCTGGCCAACCGGGTGCCGCGAAAAGTCGGCGGCATGTCGCTCTGCCACCTGCTCACGCACAAGGGTACGGTGCGCAGCGAGTTCACCGTGACCCGTTTGGACGAGGAGCTGTTCTATCTGGTCGGCACGCCGCGCGGCGAGCGCCACGACTTCGACGTGTTGACGCGCCACCTGCCGGAAGAAGGCGGCGTCGCCCTGCGCAACGTCACCCTGGAGCGCGGCTGCTTCACGGTGGTCGGACCGGCGGCGCGCGACGTGCTCCAGCAGATCACCGATCTGGACCTTTCGAACCAAGAATTCCCCTGGATGCAGGCGCGGGTCGGCGCCGTCGGACTGGCGTCCGACGTGCGCCTGCTCCGAGTCAACTACGAGGGCGAGCTAGGCTGGGAGCTCTATCACCCGATCTGCCACAACCTGCATCTCTACGACCAGATAATGGCGGCCGGCCAAGCCCATGACATCACCCTGGCCGGCTACCGGGCGATCGAGTCCCTGCGCCTGGAAAAGTCCTACCGGGCGATCTATCGGGACCTCAACGTGGAGTACTCGGCTTTGGAGTCCGGCCTGGACCGCTTCCTGCGCTTCGATAAGGCGGACTTCATCGGTAAGGCCGCGCTCGAGGCTCAACAAGCTGCCGGGCTGACCCGGCGCATTGTGACGCTGAAGGTCGAGACGGTCGACGGCGATG
This sequence comes from Pseudomonadota bacterium, assembly GCA_039029395.1. GTDB lineage: Bacteria > Pseudomonadota > Alphaproteobacteria > Kiloniellales > JAKSDN01 > JBCCGG01. The sequence goes on from JBCCGG010000008.1 coordinate 33,592, forward strand.
CCTATATGAATGAGGGCGTCTACAGTAACGGCAGCCTGGTCGGGCGAGTCACGTCGGGTGCTCACTCCCACCACTTCGGCCACTGCATTTCCATGGCCTATCTGGCGGCGGAGCACGCGGCCGAGGGCGCCGAGCTGGAGATCCCGATTTTGGGCGAGCGTCGCAAGGCGACGGTGATCGCCGACTCGCCTTACGATCCCGGCAACCAGCGGCCGCGCATGTAGGAGATGGGCACCATGTCCATGGCAGACGGCGAAGGCACGCGACGGGGCGGACGGGCGGCGCGCCGCGCTAAGCGGGTCAACGCGCCGGTCATTCACAAGCCGACCTTGGTGCGCAACATCCCAACCTATGAGGTGATCAACCAAGAAGGCGAGGAGCTGATCCACGACCTCGCCATGCGCATCGTGGAGGAGGTCGGCGTCGAGTTTCGCGATGGCGAGTCCCTGGAGATCTGGCGCGGCGCCGGTGCCGAGGTTGACGGCGAGACGGTGCGCCTAGGGCGCGATCAGCTTTTGGAGCTGGTCGACCAAGCGCCGGAGACCTACACCCAGCACGCCCGCAATCCGGAGCGCACGGTCCAGATCGGCGGCAAGCATATGGTCTTCGCGCCCTCCTACGGGCCGCCCTTCGTGCTGGACCTAGAGCTCAAGCGCCGCCACGCGACTCTGGAGGACCTCAACAACCTCCAAAAGATCAACCACATGGGCGAATCGGTGCACATCGCCGGCGGGCCGATCGTCGAGCCGGTCGACGTGCCGGTGCCGCACCGCCACCTGCACATGGCCTACAGTGGGTTAAAGTACTCCGATAAGCCGATCATCGGCGCGGTCACCGCGCGCGAACGGGCCGAGGACACGGTCGAGATGGTCAAGCTGGTGTTCGGCGCGGACTTCGCCACCAACAACACCTGCCTCACCTCCTTGATCAACAGCAATTCGCCCCTGGTCTGGGACGAGACCATGCTGGATGCCCTCAAGGTCTATGCCAGCAATTGCCAGGCGGTGCTCTGCTCGCCCTTCATAATGGCCGGCGCCAGCACTCCAGCCAGCACGACCGGCTCCATGGCGGTGATCACGGCGGAAGCCCTGATGGCGATCGCCTTCGCCCAGGTCATCCGGCCCGGCGCGCCCATGCTGTTTGGCTGTCCGGCCATGACGGTCGCGCTCAAGACCGGCGCGCCGGTCCACGGCAGCCCGGACTCCGGCATCGTCCAGCTTCTGGCCGGCATGATGGCCCGGCGCTACCGCGTGCCCCACCGGGCGATCGCCAACACCGCAACCTCCAAGGTCGCCGACATCTACGCCGGCTACGATTCCATGTGGGGTTTGTTCCCCGCGGTTCTGGCCGGCGGCAACTGGATCACCATGGCCGGCGGCCTGATCGAGGGCAGCTTGGGCCTGAGCTACGCCAAGACCGTGCTCGACTTCGAGCAGTGCGACGCCTTCTATCACTTCGCCCAGGGCTGCCGCTTCGACGACCTGGAGGAGATCCTAGAGACGGTCAAGGAGGTCGGCCCTGGCGGACATTTCCTGGGCGCGGCGCATACCCGCAAGAGCGACCTCTTCGAATTCCTCTCCCAGAACAACGTGACCTTCGAGCAGTGGGAGGAGGAAGGCGCCCGCAGCGCCGAGCTGATCGGTATCGAGAAAGCCAAGAACTGGCTGTCCCGCTACGAGGCGCCGCCGATCGATTCGGGCCTGGACGAGGCTCTGCTGGGCTTCATCGAGCGCCGTGAGCGGGAGATCCCGGCCGCCGTGGAGTAGGCGGCCAAGCTCATCGGGGTAGGCGCTCCAAGCCCTCTGGATCGGCTGCCTCGGAGACCAGCCAGTCGCGAAAGGCCTGGAGCGGCGGATAGGCGGCGCCGACGCTGGGCCAGACCAAGTAATAGCTCTCGTTTACCGGCACCGGTGGCCCCCAGGCCGCGACCAGGCGGCCCTCGGCCAGCTCTGGCTCGGCCAGGAACCGGGGCAGGAGGGCCAGGCCAAGCCCATCGCTGACCGCCTGGATCATCGGCGCGAACTGATCGAACAGCATGCCTTGGGGCACCTGGCTGTCGATCCCGTGGTGGGCGAACCAAGCCGCCCAGGCGTTGGGTCGGGTCTCCAGCTGGAGCAGCGGCAGGCCGACCAGGTCCCGAGCACTCCTCAGGGGATGGCCTGCCAAAAAAGCCGGCGAGCAGGCCGCTTGCAGGCTCTCGTCGAACAGCTTGGCGGTCTCGGTGCCGGCCCAGTTGTCGGCCCCGAAGTGGATCGCCGCGTCGAAACCCTCCTCCTCGAAGTCGAAGGGCTTGAGGCGCGTGCCCAGATGGATCGTGATGCCCGGGTGGGCGGCCAGAAAGTCCGGCAGACGCGGCGCCAGCCAGCGGGTGCCGAAGGTCGGCAGGATGGCCAGCGACAGGGTGCCGCCGCCGCCGGTGGAGCGCACCCGCATGGAGCCGCGCGAGATCAGGTCCAGCGCCTTGACCACGTCGCGCCCATAGGCCAACGCCTGATCGGTCGGCACCAGGCGCCGGCGCTCGCGCAGGAACAGGGTGACGCCGAGCTGGGCCTCCAGGTTCTGGATCAGCCGGCTGACCGCGCCCTGAGTCAGATCCAGATCCCGGGCCGCGGCCAGGGTTGAGCCGGTACGGATCACAGCCTCGAAGGCGGTGAGCAGGCTGATCGAGGGCAGAAGGCGCCTTGGAATCGCCATTATATGTGCTCCATGCATATAAACTCGCTACAATAGCCCTGTAAATCGTCGGATTGCCATACCATACTGCATAAGAACAGATGGGCTCTGCCCGTTCCCTCTCGAGGAGGACCCTTTCCATGACCGCTCTTGCCGAAGTCGCCGCCCCGTCCCTGAAAGCCAAGGACGCCCCCGATCTTGCCAGCTTCGATTGGGAGGATCCCTTCCGCCTGGAAGATCAGCTCTCCGAGGAGGAGCGTATGCTCCGCGACGGCGTCCGGGCCTATGCCAGCGACAAGCTGATGCCTCGGGTCACCGCGGCCTACCGAGAGGAGACCGCCGACCCTGCGATCTTCGCCGAGATGGGCGAAATGGGCCTCCTGGGCGTCACCGTGCCCGAGGAATACGGCGGGCTCGGCGGCTCTTACGTCGCCTACGGCCTGATCGCCCGAGAGATCGAGCGGGTCGACAGTGGCTACCGCTCCATGATGTCGGTGCAGTCCTCGCTCGTAATGTATCCGATCTACGCCTACGGCTCGGAAGAGCAGCGCCGCAAGTACCTGCCCAAGCTGGCCACCGGCGAGTGGATCGGCTGCTTCGGCCTGACCGAGCCGGACGCCGGCTCGGACCCGGCGAGCATGAAGACCAAGGCGACCAAAACCGCTGACGGCTATGTCCTGAACGGCACCAAGATGTGGATCTCCAATGCGCCGATCGCCGACGTCTTCGTGGTCTGGGCCAAGTCAGAGGCGCACGGCGGCAAGATCCGCGGCTTCGTGCTGGACAAGGGCGCCAAGGGGCTCTCGGCGCCCAAGATCGGCGGCAAGCTATCGCTCCGTGCCTCGATCACCGGCGAGATCGTCTTGGATAACGTTGAGGTAGGCGAGGAGGCTCTGCTGCCCAACGTCCAAGGGCTCAAAGGCCCCTTCGGCTGCCTCAACCGGGCGCGCTACGGGATCTCCTGGGGTGTGCTGGGGGCGGCCGAGTTCTGCTGGCACGCGGCGCGCCAGTATGGCCTCGACCGCAAGCAGTTCAACCGGCCACTGGCCGCAACTCAGCTCTATCAGCTCAAGCTCGCCAACATGATGACCGAGATTTCCCTCGGCCTGCAGGCCTCCTTGCGGGTCGGGCGCCTGATGGACGAGGCCAACGCGGCGCCCGAGATGATCTCGATCGTCAAGCGCAACAACTGCGGCAAGGCGCTCGAGATCGCCCGCCACGCCCGTGACATGCACGGCGGCAACGGCATCCAGGAGGAGTTCCACGTGATGCGCGTCATGGCCAACCTGGAGACGGTCAACACCTACGAGGGCACCCACGATGTCCACGCCCTGATCCTCGGCCGGGCGATCACCGGGCTGCAGGCCTTCTTCTGAGCGCATCCTCGATGGACCGCGCCGATATCGTTCACGACAGCTTCCTGCGCCGCGTCGCCGCGCGGGATCTGCCGGCCGGCCGCGCGCCGGCCGGGCCGCTTGGTGACGCCCAGGCGGTTGCGATCTACCGGGCCGGCTGCCTCAGCCGGGCGCTCGACCGTACCAGCCGGGCCATGCAAAAGGCGGGCCAGGGCTTCTACACCATCGGCTCCTCGGGCCACGAGGGCATGGCCGCGGTCGCCGCCGCCCTGCGCCCCACGGACATCGCCTTTTTGCACTACCGGGACGCGGCCTTTCAGATCGCCCGGGCCGACCAAGTGCCCGGCCAGACCATCGCTTGGGACATGCTGCTGTCCTTCACGGCTTCCTCCGAGGACCCCACGTCTGGTGGCCGCCACAAGGTGCTCGGCTCCAAGGCGCTCAACATCCCGCCCCAGACCTCGACCATCGCCTCCCACCTGCCCAAGGCGGTTGGCGCGGCCTACTCGATCGGCCTAGCACGGCGGCGCCCCCCGGAACACAAGGCGCTGGCCGACGACGCGATCGTCATGTGCTCCTTCGGCGATGCCTCGGTCAATCACTCGACCGCTCAAGGAGCCTTCAACACGGCCGGCTGGACCAGCTACCAGTCGGTGCCCCTGCCGCTGCTCTTCGTGTGCGAGGACAACGGCATCGGGATCTCCACCAAGACGCCGGCCGGTTGGATCGCCGCCAACTTCCGGGATCGCCCGGGCTTGAAATACTTCGCCTGCGACGGGCTCGATCTTTACGAGACTTACCGGGTTGCTAGCGAGGCGGCCGATTATGTGCGGCGCCGCAAGAAGCCGGCTTTCTTGCACATGCGCACGATCCGGCTCTACGGCCATGCCGGGGCCGACGTGCCGACGTCATATCTCAGCCGCGAAGAGGTCGAGGCGGAAGAGGCCAACGACCCGCTGCTTCATTCGGTGCGCCTGCTCGAACAGGCGGGTGCGCTCGGGCCGGACCAGGCGCTGGCCATCTACCGGGAGACCTGCGCGCGCAGCGACCGGGTGGCGGCCCAAGCGGTCACCCGACCGCGCCTCGAGACCGCCAGCGATGTGATGGCGAGCCTGATCCCGCCGGCGCGGGCCTGCCGCCCCACCAACGGGCCGAGCCCGGAAGCCCGTTCGGCCGCCTTCGGCAGCGACATGAAATCTCTTGCCGAGCCTCAGCCCATGAGTCGGATCATCAACTGGGCGCTGACCGACCTCATGCTCCATCACGGCGAGATCGTCATGATGGGCGAGGACGTGGGCCGCAAGGGCGGCGTCTACGGCGTAACCCAGAAACTGCAGCAGCGCTTCGGCCCGGACCGGGTAATCGACAGCCTCTTGGACGAGCAATCGATTCTGGGCCTTGCCATCGGCATGTCCCAGAACGGATTTACGCCGATGCCGGAGATCCAGTTCCTCGCTTACCTGCACAACGCCGAGGACCAGATTCGGGGCGAGGCGGCGACCCTGCCGTTCTTTTCCAAGGGCCAGTACACCAACCCCATGGTGCTGCGCATCGCAGGGCTCGGCTATCAGCGGGGCTTCGGCGGGCACTTCCACAACGACAATTCGGTCGCCGTGCTGCGCGACATCCCCGGCGTGATCCTGGCCTGCCCATCGAACGGCGCCGATGCCGCCAAGATGCTGCGCGAATGCGTGCGCCTGGCGCGCGAGGAGCAGCGGGTCGTGGTGTTCTTGGAGCCGATCGCGCTCTATGCCATGCGCGATCTTCACGCCGAGAAGGACGGCGCCTGGATGACCCGCTATCCCGCGCCGGACGAGACCATCAAGCTGGGCGAAGTGGGCGTGACCGGCGCGGGGCGGGATCTCGCTATCGTGACCTACGGCAACGGCCACTACCTGACCCAAAAGGCGGCGCCGCGCCTGGCCGCGGCCGGCATCGATGCTCGGGTGATCGACCTGCGCTGGCTGGCGCCCCTGCCCGAGGCCGCCCTGTTCGAGGCGGTGGACGGCGCCGAGCGTGTTCTGATCGTCGACGAGTGCCGGCGCACCGGCGGCCAGGCCGAAGGTTTGATGACACTCTTCGCCGAGAAGAGCGGCCTGCCGACGACCCGTCTGGTGGCCGAGGATAGCTTCATCGCGACCGGCCCGGCCTACGGCGCCACCATGCCCTCGGCCGACAGCATCTTCGAGGCTGCCCTGGCGGCAGTCGGAGGCCGGTCATGACCACGGCGGTCGTGATCTGTCCCGGCCGCGGCACCTACACCAAGAGTGAGCTTGGCTATTTGGGCCGCCATTTCGGCGACGCTGCGCTGCTTGGCGCCTTCGACGAACGGCGCGCGGCACTGGGCCAGGAAACCCTCTCGGCACTGGACGGCGCGGCAACCTATTCGACCGGCAAGCACACCCGGGGCGACAATGCTTCGGCGCTGATCTACGCGGCGACCTTGGGCGATTTCCGGGCGATCGACCGTAACAAGATCGAGATCGTTGCGGTCACCGGCAACTCCATGGGCTGGTACTCGGCGCTGGCCTGTGCCGGCGCCCTCACGGCCGAAGGCGGCTTCGAGGTGGTCAACACCATGGGCAGCCTCATGCAGGAGCGCCTGATCGGTGGCCAGCTGGTCTATCCCTTCCTGGGCGAAGACTGGCGGCCGGACTCGGCACGCAAGGCTGAGCTGTTGGCCCTGGTCGCCAAGATCGACGGGCGCGACGGACAGGCGCTGACACTCTCGATCGACCTTGGCGGCATGCTGGTCCTGGCCGGCAACGACGCCGGGATCAAGGCCTTCGAGGCCGCTGTGCCGCCGCTCCAGGAGCGCTTTCCCCTGCGCCTCGCCAATCACGCCGGCTTTCACTCGGCACTCCAGGCGCCGGTTGCCGAGGCGGGCCGCCAGCGCTTGTTGCCGGAGCTCTTCGGCCAGCCGGACTTGCCATTGGTCGACGGGCGCGGCGCCGTTTGGTGGCCAGGCGCGAGCGATCGCCAGGCGCTTTGGGATTACACCTTGGGCCACCAGGTGACCGAGACCTATGGCTTCACGAGCGCGCTCAAGGTCGCGGCCCGGGAGTTTGCGCCGGACCTCTTTATCGTGACCGGCCCCGGCACGACTCTGGGCGGCGCGGTCGCCCAATCCCTGATCCTGGCGGACTGGCGCGACATGGGCTCCAAGGCCGATTTCCAGAAACTGCAGGCCGAAGCGCCGCTCTTGGCGGCCATGGGCCTGGAAGAGCAGCGCGCGCTGGTCGCCTAGTAGCCCAGCTCAGGGCGGACCACGTTCTGCAGGGGCTCGCCCTGCAAATAGCGGCGCAGGTTGTTGAAGAAGATGTCGAGCGTGATCGGCACGTAGTTGTCGCCGTCGTCGGCCGAGACGTGGGGGGTGACGATCAGATTCGGCACCGACCACAAGAACGAGTCCGCCGGCAGGGGCTCGGGATCGAATACGTCGATGATCGCGCCCGACAGATGGCCCGAGCGTAGCAGGTCGGATAGCGCGTCGTAGTCCATGGCAGACGCCCGGCCCACGTTGATGATGCCAGCGCCGGGCTTCAAGCGCTCTAGACGCGCCCGGTCGAACAGGCCGACGGTATCCGGCGTCGCCGGCAGGGAGACGAAGACGTAGTCGGCCCGAGGCAAAAGCTCGTCGATCCGCGCGGTCGGCACAATTTCGGCGACGTGAGGGTGGGGCTTGCCGCTGCGGTTGACGCCCAGCACCTCGATACCCAGCGCGCTCAGCTGCTTGGCCGCGCCGCCGCCCAGGCTGCCGACCCCGACGACCAGCACGGTCTTGCCGGCGATCGGCGTCGAGAAAAGGGATTCCCAGCGGCCGCTGCGCTGGTTGCTGACGATCTCCGGCATGTGGCTGTGCAGCATCAAGACGGACATGAGGCCGAACTCGCCGGCCTTGGCGGCGTGGGCCCCCTTGTTGTTGACGATCTGCAGGCCGTTCGGCACCCAGTCCATCGGGCAGAGGTGCTCGACCCCGGCGCCGATCACGTGGATCCATTTGAGCTTGGGCGCGACGGCCGCCAGGTTCACCGTCGGCAGGTCCCAGCAGTAAAGCACCTCGGCATCACCCATGGAGCGCGCGAAGTTTTCCTCGTCCCAATCGATGAAGACCTCCAGGTGGGGCGCGATGTCCGGATGCCGGGCGAGCGCCTCGTCCCAGCGCGCTTGGGTCGTCGTGAAAACCGGCTCGCTCTCAGGCGTCGAGGGGAAGCTCTCAGGCGAGGCGTGGTTGTTCTTGACGTGGATCTTGATCTTTCTCACGCCGACACGCCCTCCGCTTCGATTGCCTTCAAGGCGGCGACGACCTTTTCCACGCGCGCTGGCTCGGGCAGCTCATCGGCCTCGAACTGCGCCTGAAGGACCGCCGCACCCACGCGGCGCAAGATTGCGTTATCGTCGGCACCGTTCTTGGGCAGGCGCAGCTCCGTGTCGCCTCCATAGGTCGGGATCGGGCCCCCGGGCCAGGTCTCGGTCGCGTGCACCGGCTCATTGCCTTTCTCCAGGTCGCGGATCAGCGACCGCAGGCGCTTGCGGACACCGACGATGCCCCGGTCGCTGGGCACCAGATTCTCCTTCTCGTGCTCGGTGATCGGACCCATGCCCTCGGTCGCCTCGGCGTCGGCCGGGAAGGCTTGCTTCTCCTCGTATGAGCGGTCGAAAGGCTCGCCCTGCTCGATCAGCTCGGGGCCTTCGGGCGTGTTGTACTCCGGCGGATCGGCGCGCTCGCCGAAGACGGCCCATGCGTAGCAGAGCGTCTCCACGTCATCGACCGGCACAACCCAGCGCACGAAAGCGGTGCGGCCGTAGTAGAGAGGTTTGGTGCCGTCAGCCGCGAAGGCGGCGCCGGCTTGGGTGAAGTTGGGCAGCACCAGCTCGTTGGTGCGCACCCAGACGAGGTCGCCGACCCGCCGGGTCGCGGTGCCGATGAAGCCGTTGCGGCGCTCGAGGAACTTCATCTCGCCGATCTCGCCGAAGCCTTGGGAGAACTGCTCCCGGCTGATCCGCGAATGGAGGAAGGCGGTGTGGATCGGGTCGACGATCGCGTCGAGCACCTGCAGCCAGTTGCAATGGAAGGGCGCCTTGTAGGGCACCAGCTCCTGGTCGGGCAGATCGAAGGTGTCGTAGCGGGGGAAAGGCGGCTTTAGCTCGGGCGGCCCCAGATAGGCGAAGATCAGGCCCTTCAGCTCTTCGACCGGGTAGGCGCCCAGGGTAACGGTCTTGCAGACCCGCGCCTGCACCTCGGCTGGCTGGCCCGGCACCTCGAGCGTGGTGCCGTCGACATCGAACAGCCAGCCGTGATAGCAGCAGCGGATGCCCCGTTCCTCGGCAACGCCAAACTCCAGAGAGGCCCGGCGGTGGGGGCAGCGCCGGTGCACCAGGCCGAGGCGACCGCTCTTCTCCCGGAACAGCACCAGATCTTCGCCCATTATGCGGATCAGCTTGGGCCGCTCGCCCAATTCGCTGGCCATCGCGACCGGATGCCAGAAGCGGCGCAAGTACTCGCCGCAGGGCGTGCCCGGGCCGACCCGTGTCAGCTCGGCGTCGCTCTGGCCGGTCCAGGTCTGGTGATAGCCGCCGTAGGGGCCTTGTGTGGTCTGCTCGGCCTTGGGGATCGCGTTCATCTCTGCCACTCCGAATAATCCTTCGTCGCGACGACATAAGGCCAGCTGGATTTCCACCACAAGCGGGTTTTTCTAACACTTGATATAAGATGAACTTACAGGCAATGATCGCGTGTCATGAACCGCAGGCTCCTGCCCTTAAACGCATTGCGCGCTTTCGAGGTCTCGGCGCGCCGCCGCAACCTGAGCCGGGCGGCGGAGGAACTGGGCGTGACCCACAGCGCGATCAGCCAGCAGATCCGTCAGCTCGAGGCGCTGCTCGGCGTCAAGCTGTTTCACCGCACCGGACGGGGCGTTGATTTGACCGAGGCCGGCCACACCCTCTTGCCGATCTTGGCCGATTCCTTCGATCGCATGGGCGAGACCTTGGACGGTCTGCTCAGGGCACCGGAGAGAGACGCGATCGCGGTCACCACGACCCCATCCTTCGCCACCAAGTGGCTGATGCCCCGCCTCGGTCGGTGGCGTCGGGCGCACGAGGATCTGCCGATCCATTTGCAGCCGAGCCTACGCTTTCTCGATGTGGCGAACGGCGAGGCCGATGTCGGCATTCGCTGTGGCCGTCCGCCCTGGCCCGGGCTGAAGGCGGAGCTGGTCTGCCAGATCCACATGAGCCCGGTGTGCAGCCCATCCCTGCTGGGCGAGCGGCGGGCGCTTCGGGAGCCGCTAGACAGTCTCGCTTTCACGATGATCCATGCCGATATCGCCGGCCACGAACTGGGCGAAGAGTGGAAGACTTGGCTCGCCGCAGCCGGCCATCCGGAAGTCGGGAAGCTTGACGGCCTGTCCTTTCACGACCCCAACCTGGCCCTGCAAGCCGCGGTCGACGGGCTCGGCATCGCGATAGGATATCGAGAGCTGGCCGAGCACGACATCGCGACCGGCAGATTGATCTATCCGTTCGAACTGATGGTCCGACACGCCTTCTCCTACTATCTGGTCTATCCTTCCGGGCGGGCCTTGAAGCCGAAGGTGAGGCGGTTCCGCAAGTGGGTGCTGGCCGAGTCTTGAGCGACTAGAGCTCGAGCGCGCCCCTTATTTCGCCTATGTGGCTGCGGCTGACCGGAACCGCCATGGGCTCCCGGGTCCTCAGGTTGAGGATGCCCTGCTCGCCGTTCTTCTCGAAGGACTCGATGGCGGCGAGGTTGACGAAATAGCTGCGGTGGACCCGCAGGAATTGCCCAGCGCTTAAGAGATCCTGGATCTTTGAGATGGAGAAGGCGCAAAAATACTGGCCGTCCTCGACGTAGACCACGGTGTAATGGCCCTCGGCCTTGACCGCGACGATCTCCGCAGTGTTTAGAGAGACCTGCTTCTTGTTGCGCTCCACGGGCAGGTTGCTCGGGCTATCCGCGGGCGCATCCTGAATCGGTTCGTCCTGGGCCGTTTGGCCGCGGGCGGGCAGGGCACAGAGCACGGCGAAGCCGACCACCAGGAACGCCGAGACCGCGACGCCCAGGGCCAAGGTCGAGGATTGCATGACCACCTGGGCCTGTTCGGACAGCATATCGATCGGCAGGAAGGTGGCGGCCGCCATGGCGGTGTAGTGCATGCCGGAGATCGCCAAGCCCATGGTGAGCGCCGCCAGAGCCAGGCTCCAGCTGCGCCCCCGCTGGCTCAAGAGCCAGACCGCCAGGACCGAGGCGGCGATGCCGACCGCGACCGAGCCGATCAAGAGACCGGGCGAATAGTGGATCACGCAGTTGGCGCGGATCGCCGCCATGCCGATGTAGTGCATGCAGCTGATGCCCAGACCCATCAGCACGCCGCCGGATAGGATGTCCCGGCGCCTGTTCTTGCCATAGACCGCGAAGGTCAGGCCAATCCCGGTCATGAGGATCGAAACCAGGGCCGATATCAGGGTGATCAGCACGTTGTAGTCGATCTGCACCGGCAGACGCACCGCCAGCATACCGATGAAGTGCATGGACCAAATGCTGATGCCGATCGCCAGCGCTGCCGCGGCGAAGACCACCTTGTGCAGCACCCCCGGCACCTTCTCGATCTGGCGCACCGCGCGCAGACCGCCGTAGGAGCCGATGATCGCCACGACCACCGACAGGGCGATCAGCATTGGGTCGTACTCGACGTTCAGCGGTATCCCGGCAGTCATTGCGATCCAGTGCGGAGGAGCTTGACCAATAATCCTACACCGGCGACCCGAAAATGTCAGCACGTGCGGACTTGGCCAGATACGTAACGTACGGCCACGTACTGTAAAAACGCTTCGTCATTCGTGCGCACGAATGGCGGTTGGTGCCGGATTGGCGGGAACTCGGGTCATTTTCCTATGTCAGTTGCCGAATCCTGTCGTTTACTGACCGGATCGGCAATCGCATGAAAGGGGCGGCGCGATGATTCCTGGATCCTTCGCGTACCATCAACCGGACAGTCTGGAGGAGGCGCTGAGTCTGCTATCGCGCTTCGGCGACGAGGCCCGAGTGCTGGCCGGCGGCCATAGTTTGATCCCCATGATGAAGCTGCGCTTGGCCGCGCCCGAGCAGCTTGTTGATCTGCAGGGGGTCGAGGGCCTATCTGGCATCACCGAGGCGGACGGCGCCCTGGAGATCGGCGCCATGACCAGCCAGGCCGAGCTGGTCGGTTCGGAGACCGCGGCCCGGCTGTGCCCCCTGTTGCGGGAGACCGCCCTGGTGATCGCCGACCCTCAGGTGCGCTATTGCGGCACGATCGGCGGCAACGTGGCCAATGGCGATCCCGGCAATGACATGCCGGCGGTCATGCAGTGCCTGGGCGCGGACTATGTCCTGCGCTCCGCCGAGGGCGAGCGCAGCCTGCCGGCCCGCGACTTCTACGAGGCGGCCTACTTCACGGCCTTGGCTGAGGGCGAGATCCTCACCAAGATCCGCGTGCCGATCCCACCGGCCGGTCATGGACATGCCTACGAAAAGCAAAAGCGGAAGGTCGGCGACTATGCGACGGCCGCCGCCGCGGTCGTGCTCACCATGGTGGCCGGCCGCTGCGAGAGCGCCTCGATCGCGCTCACCAATGTGGCCGACACGCCGCTCCACGCCGAGGCCGCCTCGGCTGCCCTGGTCGGCACGGCGGTCGATCAGGCGGCAATCGACAGCGCTGTCAGCGCCGCCGAGGCGATCACCGCGCCGGCCAGCGACGGGCGCGGCTCGGCGGACTATCGCACCAAGGTGGCCGGCGTCATGGTGCGCCGAGCGATTCAGCGCGCCCTGGCGCGCGCCGGCTGAGCGGCGGGAGGATTCGATGGAAAAGACGCACGTGACGATGACGGTCAACGGCAAGGCGGTCGAGGCGCTGGTCGAGCCTCGTACCCTGCTGATCCATTTTTTGCGCGAGGAGCTCGGCCTGACCGGCCCCCACATCGGCTGCGACACGACCCACTGCGGCGCCTGCACGGTCGATCTGGCCGGCAAGTCGGTGAAGGCCTGCACCCTCTTCGCGGTCCAGGCCCAAGGCAAGGCGCTCACCACGATCGAGGGCCTGGCCGCGCCGGACGGCACGCTCCACGCCCTGCAGGCAGCCTTCCGGGAGCACCATGGTCTGCAGTGCGGCTTCTGTACGCCGGGCATGATCACCCGGGCCTTTCGGCTCTTGCAGGAAAATCCCGATCCCAGCGAGGCCGAGATCCGCATGGGCATCTCCGGCAATCTCTGCCGCTGCACCGGCTATCAGAATATCGTCAAGGCGATCCGCGTCGCGGCCGAAGAGCTGCGCGCGCCCAAGGAGGCTGCGGAATGACCACGGAAACCACCAGCACCGCCGAACGCACCGCCAAGCTGGAAGGCCTCGGCTGCAAGCGCAAGCGCGTCGAGGACGCCCGCTTCACCCAGGGCAAGGGCAACTACGTGGACGACATGAAGCTGCCGGGCATGCTGTTCGGCGATTTCGTCCGATCGCCCTATGGCCACGCCCGGATCACCTCGATCGATAAGGCGGCGGCGCTCGCCCTGCCCGGCGTGGTCGCCGTGCTGACCGCCGAGGACCTGAAGCCCCTGGCGCTGCACTACATGCCGACCCTGGCCGGCGACGTGCAGGCCGTGCTGGCCGACGAGAAGGTGCTGTTCCAAGGCCAGGAGGTCGCCTTTGTGATCGCCGAGAACCGCTATGTGGCGGCCGACGCCGTCGAGCTGGTCGAGGTCGATTACGAAGAGCTGCCGGCGCTGACCGATGCCTCCAAGGCCATGGACGAAGATGCGCCGGTACTGCGCGAGGACCTGGCGGGCAAGACGGAAGGTGCCCATGGGCCGCGCCGCCACCACAACCACATTTTCACATGGGAGGTCGGCCAGGCCGAAGAGACGGAACAAGCGCTCGCCGGGGCCGAGGTGGTGGCCAAGGAACTGATCACCTATCAGCGGGTCCACCCCTGTCCGCTGGAGACCTGCGGCTGCGTCGCCTCGATGGACAAGATCAACGGCAAGCTGACGGTCTGGGGCACTTTTCAGGCACCCCACGCGGTGCGCACCGTGGCCTCGCTGATCTCGAAGATTCCCGAGCACAATATCCGCATCGTCTCGCCCGACATCGGCGGCGGGTTCGGCAACAAGGTCGGTGTTTACGCCGGCTACATCTGCGCCATCGTCGCCTCGATCGTGACCGGCGTGCCGGTCAAGTGGATCGAGGATCGGATCGAGAACCTCCAGGCCACCGCCTTCGCCCGGGATTACCACATGACCGGCGAGCTGGCGGCCACCAAGGAGGGCCGCATCACCGCCCTGCGCTGCCACGTACTGGCCGATCACGGCGCCTTCGATGCCTGCGCCGACCCCAGCAAGTATCCGGCCGGTTTCATGTCGATCTGCACCGGCTCCTACGACATTCCGTTCGCTCACCTGACGGTCGATGGGGTCTACACCAACAAGGCGCCCGGCGGTGTCGCCTATCGCTGCTCCTTCAGGGTGACCGAAGCGGCCTACATGATCGAGCGCATGATCGATATCCTGGCCCAGAAGCTGGGCAGGGACCCAGCCGATGTAAGGCGCCTCAACTTAATCAAGAAGGAGCAGTTCCCCTACCAGTCGGCGCTCGGCTGGGAGTACGACAGCGGCGACTACCACCGGGCCTTCGACAAGGCGCTGGACGCGGTCGACTATGCCGGCCTGCGTGCGGAGCAGCAGCGCAACCGCGAGGCCTTTGCCCGGGGCGAGACCCGCACGCTGATGGGCATCGGCCTCACCTTCTTCACCGAGATCGTCGGCGCCGGGCCGGTCAAGAATTGTGACATCTTGGGACTCGGCATGTTCGATTCCTGCGAGATCCGGGTGCATCCGACGGGCAGCGCGGTGGCCCGCCTGGGGACCATCAGCCAGGGTCAGGGCCACGCCACGACTTACGCCCAGATACTGGCGTCGGAGATTGGATTGCCGGCCTCGGCGATCACGGTCGAGGAGGGCGACACCGACACGGCGCCCTATGGGCTGGGCACCTACGGCTCGCGCTCGACCCCGGTGGCGGGTGCGGCGGCGGCCATGGCCGGACGCAAGATCCGCGCCAAGGCCCAGATGATCGCGGCGCATCTGCTGGAGGTGCACGACGACGACGTGGAGTTCGACGTCGACAGTTTCCGGGTCAAGGGCGCGCCCGAACGGGTCAAGACCATGCAGGAGATCGCCTTTGCCGCCTACAACAACGTGCCGCCCAACATGGAGCCGGGCCTGGAAGCGGTCAGCTACTACGACCCGCCCAATATGACCTATCCTTTCGGCGCCTATGTCTGCGTCGCCGATGTGGATGTGGACACCGGAGTGACCGAGATCCGGCGCTTCTACGCGCTCGACGACTGCGGCACCCGGATCAACCCCATGATCATCGAGGGCCAGGTGCACGGCGGCCTGACAGAGGCCTTGGCGATCGCCATGGGTCAGCTGATCCACTACGACGACCAGGGCAACGTTCAGGGCGCGAGCCTGCTGGATTTCTTCCTGCCGACGGCGGTCGAGACACCCAATTGGGAAACCGACTTCACCGAAACGCCTTCGCCGCACCATCCAATCGGCGCCAAGGGGGTCGGCGAGTCGCCCAACGTGGGCGGCGTGCCGGCAATCTCCAACGCGGTGATCGACGCCTTTGCCCATCTGGGCCTTAGCCATAGCCAGATGCCGCACGACGCCTGGCGGGTCTGGCAGGCCGCCCAGTCGCTCGGCCTCGGCGACTAGGGCGCGCGAGTGGTAGAGGCGGACCACAGGGACCTGGGCCGGCGCCTGGCCGAGGTCGGTTATTTGGCCGAGGAGTCGCTTGCCATGGCGGTCGCCCTGGCCCGGCGTTTGGAGCGGCCTCTGCTGTTGGAGGGTGCGCCCGGGGTCGGCAAGACCGAAGTCGCCAAGGCCGTCGCCGAGGTACTGGCGGCGCGCCTCATCCGCCTGCAGTGCTACGAGGGCCTAGACGCCAACGCGGCGATCTACGAGTGGGATTACCGCCGTCAGCTCCTGGCGATCCGGTTGCAGGAGGCCGAGGGCCGGCCTCGCGCGGAACTGGAGCAGCAGCTCTTCTCCGAGACCTTCCTGCTGCGCCGGCCCTTGCTAGAGGCGATCTCACAGGAGGTTCCACCGGTCCTCTTGATCGACGAGATCGACCGGGCCGACGAGGAGTTCGAGGCCTATCTGCTGGAGGTGCTATCGGACTTCCAGGTCACGATCCCCGAAATTGGAACGATCTCGGCGACCAGCCGGCCCCTGGTGATCTTGACCTCGAACGGCAGTCGGGCGCTCTCCGACGCCCTGCGCCGACGCTGTCTCTACGCCTACCTTGACTACCCGGACGAAACGCGGGAGGTCGCGATCATCGCCGCCCGCCTGCCCGACATCGATCGCACCCTGTGCCGCCAAGCGGTGCAATTCGTGCAGGCTTTGCGCGCGGAAGACCTGGAGAAGACCCCCGGCATCGCCGAGACGCTGGATTGGGTGCGCGCGCTATTCGCCCTGGGCATCGGCGACCTGGCGCAGGATCCCGAAGCGCTTCAGGCGAGTCTGCTGTGCCTTCTGAAGACCGAACCGGACATCAAGGCGACCACGCCCGAGGTGACCGCCCGGTTGCTCGGCAGGGTGGCCTGAGCCATGAACGCGGTACGCCAAATCGCCGGCTTTGTCGGTCACCTGCGGCTCAACGGATTTACGGCCGGGCCGGGCGAGGCGATCGCGATCGGCGAGATCTTGCTGCAAGGCGAGCGGCCCCTCTCGATCCATGAAGCCCGCCTGCTGCTGAAACCACTGCTGGCCGGCAATCACGAAGATTGGATCCGCTTCGACGAGCTCTTCGATGCCTACTGGCTCGGCCGCGGCATCAAGCTTGCGGAGCGTCAGCCGGCCCAGGGCCAGGTCACCGTCGACGACCGGCGCCCGCTCATCTGGGAACGCCACTTCGCGGGCGACGGCTCCCAAGATCTGCCCGGCACAGGCGACGGCCCGGAGAACTGGGAGGACTCCGGGCCGGCGCCGGCCGGGCGGACCTTGGCGAGCCGCCGAGAGCGGTTGCTTGGCACCGACCTGCGGCGCCTGCGCTCGCCGGAAGAGTTGGCCGAGGCGGAAGCGGCCGCGCTTCGCCTGGCACGCGCCATGCGCTACCGCTTGAGCCGCCGCCAGCGCATGGCCCGGCGTGGCAGCGTCCTGGATCTGCGCCGCACTTTGAGGCGCAATCTCTCTAAGGGCGGCGAGCCCTTCGATCTGCTGTGGCGGCGGCGCCCCGACCGGCCGGTGCGCTTGGTCGTGCTGCTCGACGTCTCGGGCTCCATGGAACCCTATAGCCGCACTTTCTTGACTTTCCTCAAGGGCCTGGTCGGCGCCTGGCGGGAGAGCGATGCCTACATCTTTCACACCCGCCTGGTGCGGGTCACCCAGGCCATGCGCGATGGCGATCCCTTGCGCGCCCTGACCCGTCTGTCGTTGATGGCAAAGGGCATGGGCGGCGGCACGCGCATCGCCGAAGCCTTGAGGCACTTCAACGAGAGCTACGCCAAGAGCGCACTCAACGCCCGAACGGTCGTGGTCATCGTGAGCGACGGCTACGACTCCGATCCGCCAGAGGCGCTCGGCACCGAGCTGGCGCGCTTGAAACGGCGCGCCCGGCGGGTCGTCTGGCTCAATCCCCTGGCCGGCTGGCCGGGCTACGAGCCGGTCGCACGGGGCATGGCCGCGGCGTTGCCCCATGTGGATCTCTTCGCGCCGGCGCACTCGCTCGCCAGCCTCGGCGCGCTCGAGTCCGAGCTAGCAGCCCTGTGAGGCGACCATGACATTCCAGTTTCCCGAAGTTCATGCTCGGCTTGGCCAACTGATCGAGGCCGAGACACCCTTCGTTCTGGCGACCGTCGTGCGCACCAAGAACGCCACCTCGGCCAAGGCGGGTGGCAAGGCCATCGTCGAACAGGACGGCACGATCGTCGGCTGGCTCGGCGGCGGCTGCGTGCAGAGCAGCGTGCGCGACGCGGCCCGGGCTGTCCGCCAAACCGGCAAGCCTCGGCTGATCAAGATCGTTCCAAAAGTGGAGGCGGCTGACGGTGAGACAGAAGGTGCCATGCCGCTCTATCGCAGCAGCTGCCCCAGCGGCGGCACGGTCGAGATCTTTCTCGAGCCGGTCCTGCCGCGCGCCCAGCTGGTGATCTGCGGCGGCTCGCCCATTGCCCGGGCGCTTGCGGATCTCGGCCATTGGCTGGGCTTTGCCGTGGTTGTCGCGGCGCTGGCCGATGACTTGGCGAGCTTCGAGGCTGCTGATCAGCGGATCGAAGGTTTCGACCTTTCAGAGTTGCCGGCGGCTAGTGAGCGCTACCTGGTGGTGGCGACTCAGGGCAAGCGGGACAAGGAGGCCCTGCGCGCGGTGCTCGCGGTCGAGGCGCCCTACCGGGCCTTTGTTGGCTCCCGGGAAAAGGGCAAGGCGCTCAAGGCCACGCTGCTTGGCGAGGGCGTGGACGGGGAGCGGCTGCGGGCGCTGAAGACCCCCGCGGGGCTCGACATCGGCGGGATCGGTCCGCAAGAGGTCGCGCTTTCGGTCCTGACCGAAATCGTCGCGCAGCGGCGCTGCGCCCAGACAAGCGCCACCGAGCCGTCTACAATAGGCTTGGCCGCGAACGAAAGGACATAGGCCATGGAAATGACCGGCGAGTACACGATTTCGGCGCCGCGAGAGAGAGTGTTCGAGGCGCTGAATGACCCGGAGGTGCTGCGCGCTTGCATTCCCGGTTGCGAATCCTTGGAAAAGCTGTCCGACAACGAGATGGAAGCAACCGTGGTCGCGAAAGTCGGGCCGGTGCGGGCCAAGTTTAAGGGCCAGGTTACCCTATCCGACTTGGTTTATCCGGAGAGCTACAGGATCACCGGCTCCGGCAAGGGCGGCACGGCTGGCCACGCCAAGGGTGGTGCGACGGTGCGGCTCGCGCCCAATGGCAGCGGCACGGTGATGAGCTACGAGGTCCAGGCGGACGTCGGCGGCAAGCTGGCCCAGCTCGGCGGACGCCTGATCGACAGCACGTCGAAAAAGATGGCCGACGACTTCTTCAAGAGCTTCGCGGAGCAGCTTTCCAGCGAGCAACCGGCCGAAGAAGCGGCGGCGCCCGAGCCGGCTTCGGCGGCAGAGGCCGCCCCACCGGAGGCAAACAAGGGCATCAGCCCGATCGTCTGGCTGATCGGGGTCGGCGTGATCGTGATCGCCGTGGCCTATCTCTTGACCACCTGACTCCCGGAAGGTGACTCCGGTGGCGCCGCGTTCGCACCTCTTGGATGACGCCTTGGCGCGCTTGGAAGCGGGCGCGCCCTTGGCGCTTGCGACCGTGATCGAAACCTGGGGCTCCTCACCGCGCCCGGTCGGTAGCGAGATGTTCGTGACCGAGGCCGGCGAGATGCAAGGCTCGGTCTCGGGCGGCTGCATCGAATCCTCGGTCGTCGCGGAGGCTCAGGCCGTGCTCCAAAGCGGGGCGCCGAAGGTTCTGGAGTTCGGCGTCAGCGATGACCGCGCTTGGCAGGTCGGTCTCTCCTGCGGCGGCCGGATCAAGGTCTTCGTCGAGCGGCTCGATCCCGCGGACGAGGATTTGCTGGCGCAGTTGCGCGAGATCGGCAGAGCGCGCCAAGAGCGGCGCCAGGTGGCCTGGTTGCGCGACTTAGAGAGCGGCGCCCGGCGGCTGGTGACTGGCGAGGCCCCTCGCGAGGCCGGCAGTTCTCAGTTCTGCCGCACTTACGAGCCCGCTGTTCGCCTGGTCATCATCGGCGCGGTGCACGTGGCCCAGGAGCTGGTCGCGCTCGCCGAGCGCGGTGGGCTCGACGTCGTGGTGGTCGATCCCCGCCGGGCTTGGGCGAGCGCCGAACGCTTCGGTGCTGCGACGCTCTGCCACGACTGGCCGGACGAGGCCCTTGGCCGCCTCAAGCCCGACCGTCTGACGGCGGTTGCGGTGCTCTGCCACGACCCCAAGATCGACGACCCAGGCCTGGTCGCCGCCTTGGACTCCGAGGCCTTCTACATCGGCGCCTTGGGCAGCCGGCGCACCCACGAGCGGCGCCTGGCGCGCCTGGCGGAGCAGGGTTGGCGCGCGGCGCAACTGGCGCGCATTCACGGGCCGATCGGCCTCGACATCGGCGCGCGCGGTCCCGTGGAGATCGCCCTGGCGATTCTTGCCCAGATCGTCCAGGAAAAGAACCGCTTGGCGGCAACGTCATGATCTTCGACGACCTTCCGGTCGAAGCGGCAGCTGGCGCGATATTGGCCCACACCTGGCGCGGCGCCGGGCGGGTGCTCAAGAAAGGCCACCGCTTGGGCGCGGAAGATCTGGGTGTCTTGGCGGCGAGCGGCGTGACCGCGGTCGCGGCAGCGCGTCTAGAGCCGGGCGAGCTTCACGAGGATGCGGCCGCGGCCCAGATCGCCCGCGCCCTTTGCGGCGCCCACCTTCAGGTCACCGAAGCCTTCACTGGCCGCTGCAACCTGGCCGCCAAGCAGGCTGGCGTGCTGCTGCTGGAGGAAGCGGCGATCCGGCGGATCAATCAGATCGACGAGGCGATGACCGTGGCGACATTGCCGCCCTACGCAGTGGTTCGGCCCCGGCAGGTCGTGGCGACGGTCAAGATCATCCCCTTCGCCGTTGCCGAAAGCAGCGTGGGTGTGGCCGTGAAAGGCCTTCAAAGCATGGCGGCGCTGCGTGTCGCGCCATTCCGGCCCAAACGGGTTGCCGCGCTTTTCACCCATCTGCCGGGCTACAAGAAAAGCCTGCTGGAGAAGGCGGAACGCGTGCTCGCGGAGCGCCTGGACAATCTGGGCGCGGCGCTCGCGCACGTCGCACACGCGAGGCATGACAAGGCGTCGGTCGGTACGGCTCTCCGCGCCTTGGTCGATCAGGGCTGCGATATGGTGGTGATCGGCGGCGCGACGGCGATCATGGACCGGCGCGACGTGATTCCTGCGGCCTTGACGCAGATCGGCGGTGAGATCGAGCGCTTCGGCATGCCGGTCGATCCGGGCAACCTGCTGCTGCTCGGCCGCCTCGGTGCTCTGCCGGTGGTCGCCATGCCCGGCTGCGCGCGATCGATCAAGGAGAACGGATTCGACTGGGTCTTGGCCCGTCTTTTGGCCGACCTTCCCGTGACCTCCTCGGACATCGCCGAGATGGGCGTGGGCGGGCTACTCGAGGAGACCATGGCCCGAACCCTGCCGCGCGAGACGGCGGTCGAGCGCGCGGCGGTCGAGGACCGAACCGCGACCGGCAACCAGCGGCCGGTGGCCGCGGTCGTGCTGGCGGCCGGTCGGTCCAGCCGAATGGGCGAGCCGAACAAACTGCTCGCGCACTTCGAGGGCGAGCCGTTGGTGCGCCGGGCCGTGCGCACCGCCTTGGCGTCCCGGGCCGAGCAGGTGGTCGTGGTGAGCGGGCATCAAGCCGAGAAGGTCGAGATGGCGGTGGCGGACCTGGACGTCACGATTGTCCGCAACGAAAACCACGCCTCGGGCCTGAGCGCCTCGCTCCGCCAGGGCCTGGCCGCGGTCGTGCCCAAATGCGTGGGCGCCGTGATCTGCCTGGCCGACATGCCCTTGGTCCGTGCGGAGCATCTGGACCGGCTGATCGAGGCCTTCGAGCCAGAGGCCGAGCGCGCGATCTGCGTCGCTTGCCACAAGGGGCGGCGCGGCAATCCCGTGCTCTGGGCCCGCCCCTTTTTCGAAGAGCTGATGGCCCTGAGCGGGGACCGGGGCGGCCGCCGTCTGATGGAGCGTCACGGCGACTGCATTCTGGAAGTCGAGATGGATGACGCAGCGGTACTACGGGACGTCGACCGGCCAGAAGATCTGCAGCAGATCACTGGGATGTCGGCTGAACGCCTTCTGCGTGATTGAAGAAGTTGTCCGGGTCGTACTTGTTCTTGATCTGGGCCAGGCGCTCCAGAGCGTCGCCCCAGAACCGCTGCGGCTCCCCGGGTTGGCTTGGGCTGGGATAGTTCTGATAGGCATGGCCGTTGCCGAACGGCGCGATAGATGCCATGAGATCCCGCATCCAGCTTTCGGCAACAGGCTTGCCGCTGGCCTCCTTCCAAAAGACTTCGACGAAGAAGTTCATGTATACGTCGCGGTGAATGAAGGCATTGCCATCTGCCGGGAAGGCCTTGATCGCGCCGCCATAGGGCTCGATCCCGATGTTGACCCAAGGATTGGGCGGATTGGCGCCGAAGCGATCGATGAAGGCGCGCCAATCCTCGTGGCTGAGCTGTTTGACGATGTAGTCGCTGTGCTTGTCCTCGAGGACATCGTCGGGGACGTTGGGCAGGGGCGTGGGGTGATCCAAAAGCCACTCGTTGAGCTGCAGGTAGGTGCCCCGTTTCGACAAGACCAAGGGCTCCTTGCCGATCGCGGTGAGGGAGGCGATCGCCGACTCGCCCTCCTCGTCCTTGCCATGGTACATGCCGCGTACCACGAAGCGCGGCTTGCCGTCGGCGATCACCAGACCGGCTTGATAGCCCAGCTTGGGAGAGGCGCCAGAGATCATGTAGTTCTGCTGCAGTTCGACCAGAGCGGCCGCGGCGGTATCCCGGTCGTCCCAGCGCAGGGCGAAGCCCCAGACCTCGTACAGGTCCTGCAGCTGGTAGGTGATCTCCAGCAGCACCCCGAAGGTGTTTCCGGTTCCGCCGCAGACCGCCCAGAGCAGATCGCTGTTCTGGGACTTGTCGGCGGTCACGGCGGTGCCGTCGGCCAGCATCACCTTGACCGAAAGCACGCCGTCGCAATTGATACCGAACTCCCGCGAGGTGAAGCCGTAGCCGCCGCCTTGCATGTAGCCGGCCAGGCAAACCCCGCCGCAGCCACCCGTCACGATGTGGGTTTTGTAGTGATCGAGCACCTTGGTGAGCCGATCGAAGCTGATGCCGGCGCCGACAGTGAGCCTCTGGTTGGCGCAGTCGACCGAATAGTTGTCGAGCCCACTGGTATCGAGAATCATGGCGCCGTTGGCCGACCAGCCGGCCGAGCAGTGGCCGCCCGAGCGGCAAGTCACCCGCAGGGAAAATTCATGGGCAAAGGCCAGGGCGTGGTACACGTCGGCCTCGACCTCGCAGTAGACGACGATCTGCGGATCGGAGATGAACTGGGTGTGGTAGACGTGGCGCGCCTTGTTGTAGCCGGCATCGCTCGGCAGCACGAGATAGCCGACCAATGCACGCTCCAGAGCATCGACGGCGCCCAGCCCAAAGTGCGCTCCGGGGATCTTTCCGTCCGGGTGCTGGTCCCACCAGCGATCTATTCGCGCCGTCTTGTCTCTGGCCTGAGGGCTGATTCTCCGATACATTCTTAACTCCTGCTACCGTCCAAGTGGCAATGGGCTCATTTCGACCGGGTACGCTTTTCCCGGCCGCCGGGAGCGATCGGACCGAAGACGCCATGCTTTTGAATGATTTCCCCCGCGGTCATGGTAGCCAATGACCCTCCGCCTGTCCAAGAGCTTCACTGAGGGCACCCACCGCAGCGTTCCGCCAGAGGCGACCTACCGGCGCATCGCGCCGCTGTTCGAAAAAGTCGGTATCACGCGCCTGGCCGATATCACGGGGCTGGACAAGATCGGCGTGCCGGTGTTCAACGCGATTCGGCCCGATTCACGTTCTCTCTCGGTTTCCCAAGGCAAAGGCATCGCCCGGCCCCAAGCCCGCGTCTCGGCGGCCATGGAATCGATCGAGCTCTATCACGCCGAAACAATCGAGGCCGAGATCCGCAGGACGAGCTATCGTGAGCTGCTAGAGGCTGGCGAGCCGGCGGTGGATCCTATCGAGCTTCATCTCTTGGCCTCCGAAAGCGACGGGGCCTGCCGGGAGATAGCCTGGATCGAGGGCTATGATCTGATCCAGGAGCGCGCGACGTGGGTGCCGTTCCACGTGGTCTGCTGCGATCTGGTGCCGGAAACCTTGCAGGACTCGCTGTTCATGGTCAGCTCGAACGGGCTGGCCTCGGGCAATCACCGACTGGAAGCCATAAGCCATGCGATCTGCGAGGTCATCGAACGCGACGCGACCGCCCTACACGACGGCGAAGTCGATCGCCTTGGCCAGGAACCGAACCTGGTGGACCTGCAGACGATCGCCTGCCCCCACTGCCGGGAGCTGCTGTCGCGGCTCGAGGCCGCCGGGCTGAAAACCTATCTGTGGGACCAGACGGTCGACGTGGCGGTGCCTTCGTTCGGCTGCGCGATCAGCGAAGCCTCGGATCAGCCGCTCTGGGCTGATCTGGGCACTTTTCACGGATTTGGTTGCCATGTCAGCAAGGACATCGCGGTCTCGCGCGCCTTGACCGAGGCGATCCAATCCCGCCTGACCTACATATCGGGTGCGCGCGACGATCTGTTCCGGGAAGACTTTGCGCTCATGCAGTCGGACCGACACAACGCCCGTTGGACGGCCGTTCTGGGCGACGCCGAGGCACATATCGACTACCGTGGTCTGCCGTCCTTCAAGAGCGCAAGCTTGGAAGACGACATCGCGGTTCAGCTGAATGCGCTGTCCAAGGCCGGCTTCGGCCAGGTGGTGATAACCGATCTGACAAAGCCTTCGCTTGGGATTCCGGTGGTGCGGGCGACCATTCCCGGAATGATCGAATCCCTCGACAGCAGCGTACCGAACATCGCCGAGCGCGTCAGGAGTTTTCGACTTCGCGCTCAGATGGTCTCGGCATTGTTGAGCGGTGACCTGCCCCCAGCCTCGGCGCCGAGCGGACGGCGATAGTCGGGGGCAGGGACTTTGAGCAAGGCAATCGTCTTTCTCGGCCCGACACTGTCCCTCGACGAGGCGCGCGGTCTCGTCAAGGCCGAGTTCCTGCCGCCGGTCTCCCAGGGCGATATCGTCACCCTGCTCGAGGAGCCGCCGGAGGTGATCGGCATCATCGACGGCTATTTCGAAAGAATCCCCGCCGTTTGGCATAAGGAGATTCTGCTTGCGCTGTCCTTGGGCGTACGGGTCCTGGGCGCCTCCAGCATGGGGGCCCTGCGCGCTGCCGAGCTGCATCCCTTCGGCATGGTCGGGGTGGGCGAGATCTTCGCGCGTTACCGGGACGGTCTGCTGGTCGATGACGATGCGGTGGCGATACAGCACGGGCCCGCCGAAGCCGGCTATCAGGCGCTGAGCGAAGCTCTGGTCAACCTGCAGGCCTCTCTGGAGAGCGCGCGAGAGACCGCGTTGCTGTCCAAGCGCGGCTATGAGGCCCTGGCGGCGGCCGCGAAGAAACGGCCCTACTGGGAAAGAAGCTATGAGACTCTGCTGGCCGATGGCCACGCGCTGGGCGTCCCGGCGGGGGAGCTCGACGCCTTCGCAGAGATGCCGAAGATCGACCAGAAGGCACTGGATGCCCGGGCCATGCTTCGGCGCATGAAGGAGCCACCGGGCGAAGCCCCGAAGATAACCCCGCACCGGACAATGAAATTGGAGAGTCTGATCGACCGCGACCGTTGCCTTTGGCGCGGCGAGGGCGTTCGGATCACCGTGGACACGCTGATCAACAGCCTGCGCTTGACTGGGCGCTCCTATCTGGAGCTGCGCAAACGCGCCCAAGCGATCCAGAAGCGGCTGGCGCGCCTTGACCGAGAGCCCGTGGCCGATCAGGCTGCAAGCCAAGCCTTTCGCGCGCACCTGGGCGTCATGTCGGGGGCCGAACTCGCCCGCTGGCGGACTGCGAACGGGTTGAGCGAAGCCGCCTACCGGGAGCACGTCGGCCTATGGCAGGCGCTGCGCGCCACGCCCCCGGTCGACCCGGCGCCAGACGACGAGGAAACTTTGGCGCTCTGCAACGACGACCTGATCCTGCAGCTGCGTTTGGAGAACAGCTACCAAGCCCATCTGGCGCGGGCCGTTGCGATCGAGCAGTGTTATGCCCAAGCCAAGCCCGGCGAGGCCCAGCGATTGGGCGACGAGGCGCTCTATCGCCTATACCGGGACGACTTCGCGCTGGACCGGGAATTGAGTTTTTCCGCTTGCGGCAAGGCTTTGGGATTTTCCGACGCTCCCTCCTTTGCCTTCTGGCTGACCAAGTTTCATCTCTATTGCCTGACAAAGACCGATTCGGAGATCAAAGGCGTATCATCAAAGCTGCAATTGAGCGAGAACGATGCCCCAGTTTGACGACGAGCCGCAGATGAAGAAAGCGGCGAAAGAATTTATGCTGAAGTTTCACGAAGGCAATCCGGGCGACTTTCCCGATACGGCGACCTCGCTCGGCCCTTCGAGCTATGGCCTCTTGGTCGCCGTTGCGGAACGCTTGGCCGATGCCGGCCGGCCAAGGGTGTTGGATCTGGGCTGCGGCAACGGCGCGCTCTGCGCCATGGTGTCCCAAGCGCTTGGTGGGCGCTGCCAGGTCACCGGCGTCGACATCAATCCGGTGCAGACCGAACGCGCCCAGCAGCTTAATGGAGCCGAGAACATTTCGTTCCGCTGTGCCCCCGGTGATCGCTTGGGCCTGCCCGAAAACAGCGTGGACTTGGTCCTGAGCCATATGTCGTTTTGTTTCATGCCGCCGCTCGAAGCGGTGCTGCGCGAGATCGACCGGGTCACCGCAGACGGTGGAGAATTCTCCTTCGTCGTGGGCGATGGCGAACGGGATATCGGCATCGAGCTCGAGTACCAGGAGATCGCTAACCGCGTGATGGAGGAGGAGGGCGTCACGGATCTGGGTCAAGCATTGGTCGATCCGCGTGTCTTCGATATCGAGGCCTTCAAGGACCTGGTCGCGGCGCACACGAGTTTTGCTGCGCCCCTCGAGCGGCAACGTTTCCAGCTCCCGCTGAAAATGACGGGTGCGGAGTATTTGACCTTCATTACCGGCGATTACGGCTGGTCTTTGCTGTCGGAGGCGGGGCGGGCGAGGATCACGCGCGAGGTTGCTCACTTGCTGCCCGATGATGGCGATGCGCCTGTTTCCGCCGCTATCGCCCTACAGCAGATTACGCTGACGAAGCCAAAGCCCTCTTGATGTCCCCGAGATTTGGCGCCGGCCCGCTGAAGGCGAGGTTGACCTCCAGTCGCTCGGCCAGGGACTCAATCGTTGCTTCCTCGCTCTTCATCGCTCTGTGCAGGGCGATGTCGCGGCCGACACGAAGATACGCGCGGCCCCGCTCTGGATCGGTGCCGTTGGTGATAAGGAAGCTGCCGTAGTAGCCCAAGGTGCGCACGAGCTCGATCAGCGCCAAGGTGTTGCCCTCAATCGCCTGCTGCAGGGCGAAGGAGAAGAAACGCTCCGGGTCCGGCGGAAAGCCTGTGCGCAGGCCGATTGTCCGGAGCGCGTCGTTGAGCGCCTTCAGCTCGTTTCTTTCCACTTGCTTGGAGCTGAGCATGTCTCGTTGTGCGATCAGCAAGCGGGCGACCATCAAATAGGCATAACCGTAGGACCGGTCGCCCTTCGCGCGCTCCGCGTCGTCCAGGTGATCAAGAATGTCTTGGGCCGATTGACGGTAGTCGCCGAGCGCGAAATGGGCTTCGGCCAGGTAGGGCCTGGTGTGATAGGGGATTCCGTCGCTCGCGAACTCCGCTCGAATCCGAAGCGCTTGGGTGAAGTGATCGATCGCTCGTTCGTGTCTGCCCGCAGCGGATTCCACGCAGCCCATAAAGTGATAGCTAAGCCACAAGCTGACCCGCTCGCCGATTTCCTGGCAGAGCTTGGCGGAGCGCACAAAGAGATCCAGCGCTTCTTCGTGATCGCCCATGTAGTAGCACTCGAGCGACACGTTGACCAAGGGCAGGCTCAGCTCGCTCTTCAGACCTAGCTCATCGAGGAGTTCGATGGCCTTAAGGTCCAGGGCCTTGGCCTTGGCGAACTCTCCCAGAAGACCGTATGCCGACCCTTGACCGGCCCAAGCGGTCGCCAAAATCGGACGGTCGGCGATCTCTTCTCCGATATCCGAGGACAACTCGTAGAGTTGCAAGGACTCCCGCAGCTCGCCGCCATACTTGTGACTGCCAGCCTTGATCAAATACGCCCGGGCCAGGAGCTCGCGGTCCCCAGAGTCTCGGCAGCCGGCGATCGCCTCGTCCAGGTAGCGGCGCGCCTCGTCGTGCAGGTTGCGGCAGCGGTAGGTGTCGCCCAGGTTGATCAACATTTGGGCACGCAGGCTCGAGAAGGTTTCGGGATCGAGCAGGGCCAATACCTCGCGGGTGATCTCGCCCGAGCGCTCCCATAGCCCGCTGATATTGAGGTGCCGGGCAAGCTTCGCCAGGGCCTCGATCCGTTTGGCCGGCGGTAGGGACTGGTTCAGCAGGCGCTCGAGGAACCCGATGACTGCCTGGACCTGATACTTCTGAGCGGCGTCTTCCGCCGCTTTCTCCAGATAATCGATGGCTTTGGCGCTATTGCCGCTGCATTCGTGGTGATAGGCCAGAGTCGCGTAGTAGCCCGGTGTGTCGGGCGGGTAGAGGGATTCAACCGCCAAGGCCGCCAGGCGATGGAGCTTTATGCGCCTGGAATGGAGCTGCATAGCATAGGCGGAATCCCGCAGCAGGGCATGGCGGAATCGAAAACAATGGGTGGTTTCCTCAACCCAGATCTGCTGTGCCAAGGCATAGGCGGCATCTCGCTCGGCCCGCTGCTCGTTGCGGAGCATGCGCCCGAGCAGGCGCAGATAAACCTCCTGCCCGAGCACGGCACCCATCTGCACCGTTTCCTTGACGGGCACGGGCAGGCGGTCGAGCCGTGAGATGACGATCAGGGCGATACCGGCGGGCACCTGGTCGCCAGCCGCGCCGGACAGCTCGAATCGCTCCAACGTGCCGTGGATGACCCGCTCGATCAACTCGCCTTCACGCAGGGCTAGAACCAGCTGCTCGAGGTAGAGCGGGTTGCCGTTGGACTTCTCCATCAGGAATTCGAGAAGGGATTCGGAAATCTCTCCGCCCAGCAAGCGTTGGGCCGACTCCCGGGCGCTGTCCTCAGAAAGGTAGCCCAGTTCGATCCGATGAATGGGCACGCCCGGATCCAAGCCTAGGTCAATGGTGCGGCCCTGATCGTCGTAGCGGCAGGTCCCGACGAGGCAGAGCGGTACGCCCTCGCATCCCCTGGTCAGGTGGGCGAGGAAATCCATCGATTCCCGGTCGAACCAGTGCAGGTCCTCCAACTCCAGCACCAGGGGCTGGTGCAGGCTCTCGGCCTGAAAGAAGCATTTCAGGGCGAGCAGCGTGTTCTCTTGGCGCAGGGCTTGGCCCACTTGCTCGTAAAGCGAGTTCGGGGTGAAGATCTCTAGGACCGCGGCCAGGAAAGATTCGGTCCGCATCAGCTCTTGTCGCAGATCGTCGTTGAGGATCTGCGACAGGAAAGAGGTGAATCCCCACTCGAAGCTGGCCCGGCGTTCGTCACCCTTCGCACCGGGTGGTATCTCGAAATAGGCCTCCAGGCAGCGCCTGAAGGGCGCGAAGGGCTGTGCCCAGGTCTCGTCCGCCGAGCAGGTTAGCCAGTTCATCCGGTTCGCCGCGAGTGCCTCGGCCCAGGCTTCTCTGGCACCTTGCACGAGTGCGGTCTTGCCGATGCCAGGCTCGCCGTAGATCACCGTGGCACCCGCGAAGTCCCCTTCGGTGATTGGCTCGATCGCACGCCGCAGCTGATCGATCTCGTTTCCTCGGTCCAGCAAGCCAGGCAAATCTTGAGAGGCGGGCTCGCCCAACGCGCGCCCGGCCAGTTTGTTGACCGGCAGATGGTCGGCAAAGCCCTTAAACGGTTTCGTGCCGAGCGCCGTGAAGGCAAACTGCCGCTTTGCACTCTCGCCAATCTGCTGATCGCACCAAACCTCGCCCCAAGGTGCGGCGGCCATCAAGCGGGCGGCAAGGTTCACCTTACTGCCGTGGCAGGAGTATTCCTGGCGCCAGGGCGCACCGATCAGTCCACTGTGTGCGGTGCCGTAGGTCACACCGGCCCTAACGCCGTCGCCCTCCTGCTCCAGGACGTCGTTGACGAAGGCGAGGGCGCGCTCGCTGTCTCTCTCCAAGGTGACCGGCGCGCCCCAGAAGAATACGCCGTAACTTCCTTTTTCGTCGGAGCAGATGTCCTTCAAGAACCCGTCATATCGATCTAACAGACCTAGAATTCCTGCAAAAACACTGTCGAGCTTGTCCCAGCCGTAGTCGGGGGTCACGCCCAGGAAAACGCTCACGATGTTTCGAAACTCGCCCTTCAAGCGGCTGTGAATGGCCGGGTGAGGCACGAAGAGCGGTGCGACCTCGTCGAGCTCCGGCTTCTTTTGGTACGGCAGGGTCGCCGCCTGCAGGTCGGGCTCACCCTGTAGTACCGCGAAGCCGTCGTCTACCAAACTCATTGGGATCGTGCTTGGCGGCGCCAAGCCGGATTGCGGGTCCGGCGCGAAGACCAACTCGCCGCTTTCCGCGCGGGCTTGGGCTCGTGCACACAACTGCAGAGGAGCGCCGTTGAAATGGTAGCTTCTTCGGGACGCGCCGCTGGCGGAGACGATGCGCCACTCCATCGCGCCGCTCGAAAGGCCGAACTTGATGTCAATCTGAAACTGGCCGATCGGCGTGTCGAAGGTCGATCTGGTTTCCAATGCGCGGCGCATCTCCCAAGCCGCCGTGACGGCGTGCTCCAGATAGCTGTCCCTTGTTTCCTCCTTGGCGGGGAAAATTGCGACGAAACCGTCGCCGGCAAAATGCGAAACGAAGCCGCCGTGCTGGTAAACGCATTTGACCAGCGGCGCGAAGAGCGATCTGACGATGCGCGCCAGAAGCTCCGCGCCGCGGTCGCCGTCTTGGGTAAAGGTCTCGGTTAATCGAGTGAATCCGGAAATGTCCACCGCCAGGGTGGCACCGACGAACTGGCTTCGGGTGCTACCCTTCAGGTGGCCCTCGAGGATTACGCCCGGACAAAGCCGACGGGCGAACCTTAGGGCCCTTTGATTCTTTGACTCCGATTGGCGCTGCGTCATGGTTTAGTCCATGATCTTCTTACACCAATTCTCCGATCCGATCATCCAGACTTGATGCCGGTGCGCGGCAATCGGCGGCATGGTGGCCCGAAAACTTTCCACGCGAAGAAACGCAACACCCAGTCCTATCGCGGACTGAAGGCGGTCTTCCTACTTTTTGGTCTTCTTGCCTTTGGCCGGAGACTTCTTGGCCTCGCCGGTGCCGTCCCCCGTACCCTCTTCTTCGGTCCTTCGGGCCGCCACCCGGCGCGCCGATATCCGGCGGGCGACGATCCTGCGGGCGACCACTCTGCGGGCGGCCACGCGACGGGCTGCTCTGGGCACGCCCGCCACGGCCTCTTCTTCGTCGTCTTCTCCAATCACCCTGCGCGCCACGATCCGGCGCGCGGCGATGCGCCGTGCGACCGCCATCGCGCCGCCGTCCTCGTAGGCCACGTCCGACATTCCAGCGAAGGCGACTTGACCGTCCTCGCCAAGCACCGGCGGATGGCCGGGGTCACCGGTCGCCCAGGCCGCCAAAAGATCGTCTGCGGCGGGCTTAGGTGGCAAGGGAATCTCGAAGCGGGTTGCCGCGGCAAGGCCCGGGCCGCTCATCCGCCACTCGGTCGCCCCTTCGACCACCACGACTTCCATGTCGTCGGGCACGCAAAGACCATGCTCGCGAAGCATCTCGGCGGGATGCTCCAAAAGGGCCTTTTTAAACTCGTCGTCAATCCACGCGCTGGCGATGATTTGGGCTATTTGGACGGCCCAGTTTTGCCACTCCGGCGTGTCAACCGGATTCATAATAAGATCTTGGTCCTCATCTTCATACATAGCCAACCCTCCCTCGGTTGCGCGTGGTGCCGTGACTGGCGAGATCTATGATTTTAGTCCTGTATACCTCTGCTAGCAAAGTACGACAGTAGACCCACTATCCGCGTGACCGCAAGGCCGCCGGGTCAGTGGGGACAATCGGAACGGTCCAAGATTCCGTTCACCGGCACGATCTTGCAACTCCTTTGAGAGCGTTTCCGCAGCTTCTATTACAGCGAGATGGCGGCGCTGATGATTGTCATGTAAGTGTCATAATTACGTAACTTGACCGTCACACGTGGGATCAGCATCCTGGCGGCTCCGCAAAAATGGAGCAGATCTGAACGTCGGCCATGAAGGTTGAACTGGAGCTGAAACTTGCGCTTTCAGCGCGCGAGCTGAAACGTCTGCGCCGCGATCCCCTGATCAGATCGCTGGCCTACAAGCGCGCCAGCTCCAAGCGCCTCCATTCGGTGTACTTCGATACACCCGCGCTCGACCTTCGCCGCCACGGCATGGCACTCAGGGTGCGTACGATCGGAAGCAAGCATATCCAGACCCTAAAGGTGCCCGGCAGCGGCGCGAGCGGCTTGCAGGACAATCGCGAGTACGAGGCCGATCTCGCCACCGAGCTGCCCGATGTCAGCAAGATCGACGACGGGCAGCTGCGCAGCCTCTTCGAGGAGCAGGGTTGGGTCGACGCGCTGAAGCCGCTGTTCATCACCGCCTTCAACCGCACCACCGTCCCGCTGAAGTTCGAGGAGAGCGAGGTCGAGTTGGCCCTGGATCAGGGCGAGATCTTCGCCGGCGCGCGCTGTCGGCCGATCTGCGAGGCCGAACTCGAGCTTGTGTCCGGCTCGAGCCTGCGCCTTTACGAGCTGGCCTCGGCCTTGCACAAGCGCTTTGCCTTCCGGCTCGAAACCCGCAGCAAAGCCGCGCGCGGCTATGCCTTGCACCAGAACCTGCCGCCGAAGCCGGTCAAGGCCCGGCCAACTGCGATTGCCCAGGAGATGACCGTGGCCGAAGGCTTCGCCGCGGCGGCGCGTAACTGCCTGCAGCAGATGCGGGCCAACGAGGCGGTCGTCCTGGCCGGGGAGAACGAGGCGCTCGACCCGGAGGGCATCCATCAGCTGCGCGTCGGCGTGC
Source organism: Pseudomonadota bacterium (assembly GCA_039029395.1). GTDB lineage: Bacteria > Pseudomonadota > Alphaproteobacteria > Kiloniellales > JAKSDN01 > JBCCGG01. The sequence goes on from JBCCGG010000008.1 coordinate 66,516, forward strand.
GCCGCCTGCGCGCACTGGTCACGGTCTTCAAGGGGGTCATGGCCGAACACCCCTTCGAAATCTTGCGCTCCGAGCTGTCATGGCTGCAGACCGCTTTGGGCCCGGCGCGCGAATGGGACGTCTTCGTCGAGGAAACGCTTGAGCCCCTGTGCCAGAGGCTGCCCGGCGATCCCGACTTGGCTGCCATGACCGAGGCCGCCGGCCAGCGCCGGATCGAAGCCAACCGCGCGGCCCAGCAAGCGCTCGCCTCAACGCGCTATACAGCGCTGATTCTCACGCTCGAGCGCTTCTTGAACAGCGGTGCTTGGGCGGCCGGCCACGGCGGCGAAGCCTCACCGGACGACCGGATCGGCAAGTTTACCGCAAGCGCCTTGCAAAGGCGCGCGGCCAAGCTGCACAAGTTGACGCGCAAGTGGAAGACTCTGCCCGAGGCGGAGCTACACGCGGTGCGCATCCTGGGCAAGAAGCTGCGCTACACCATCGAGTTCTTCCAGGGGATCTACGAGAGCGATGATGTACGGACCCATCTTGAGGTGATCAAGCGGATCCAGGACTGCCTCGGCTCGCTCAACGACGCGGTGACCAACACCGCTCTTCTAGAAGATCTCGAGGACACCGCGAGCCAGCAAGCGCTGGCCAGCGTCAAGGGCTGGCAAGCCGCCTGTATCGAACGGGATTTGGCCGACTTTCGCGAGGACCTGAAGGCCTACGAGAAGTGCAAGGCCTATTGGACGTGACGCTCGGCCGCGAACTAGAGGCTCTTTGGCGTCACGAATCGTATCAACTTGCCGGCGCCTGGCGCGACCTCGCCCCAGCTATCGGTCTCGAACGCCAATTCGGCAAGACCTGCGGTCGGGAATTTGGATCTTAGGTGAGCCAGCGCCTTCGGTGCGGAGCCCTCGCCTGCCAAGGCGGCGGCAAGATGTTCGGTGCCCGGGTTGTGGCCAATCATCAGCACGCAACCGACCTCCTCGGGCAAGCGCTTCAGCACGGTGAGTATACGGCTGGGCGGCGCCAGATAGAGACTGCGCAGATACTTTGTTTCTACACCCTCACCGCCTTTCTTGGTCAGGCTAGCTTCAGTTAGGGCCCAGGTCTCGACAGCGCGCCGTGCCGCGGAGCAAAGCACGAGGTCGGGAGTTAACTTTTCCGCGCGCATGTATGCGCCCATGCGCGGCGCGGCCTTCTGTCCGCGAGCATTCAATGGACGGTCGAAATCGTTCAGGGAAAGATCGCTCCAGCTCGACTTCGCGTGGCGCAGCAAAAGTAGCGTTCTTGACATAGGACTATGACCTCAAGTGCAATGGCTTTATAACGGAGAACAGCAAACTGTCCATAACCACGGGAATGGTGTCATCAAATTGTAACGCCGGTTGAGCCGTTCTTGTGGTATAATTGGAAAGGAGCCTTAGCTTGGAAATGACTATCCGGGCCAGAGGTCAGTGGGACAGGGCCCATGGAGGATTTGAGAGTCACTGCGGTGGAGTCACCGGTGGGTGAGGCCGCCAAGAAGGATCACGCTACGTCCAAGGCGGACGCAGCGGCGCGCCCGGTATCCGAACGCTACATCAACCGTGAGATTTCCTGGCTCGCCTTCAACGAGCGGGTTCTGGAAGAAGCGAACAACGCACGTCATCCCCTGCTTGAGCGGCTACGGTTTCTTTCTATTTCATCGAGCAATCTCGATGAGTTCTACATGGTGCGCGTCGCTGGGCTGAAGGGCCAGGTCCAGGCCCACGTGACCACCCAAAGCAGCGAAGGACTGACCGCCAGCCAGCAGCTGGCCGCAATTCACGACCGGGTCGCGACCCTGATGGCGCGGCAACAGACCTGTTGGAGAGACCTGCGCAACGCCTTGAACAAGGATGGTGTCCAGGTTCTCAAAAGCGAACAGCTCACCAAGGCTGAAAAGGAATGGCTCGACCGCTTCTTCATCGAGGAGATCTTTCCGGTCCTGACGCCGATCGCCATCGATCCGGCCCATCCCTTCCCCTTCATCCCCAACTATGGCTTCGCCATGGTGCTGGAGCTCTATCTGCAGGAGGAGGGTGAGAGCCTCTATGGCCTCTTGCCCTTGCCCCATCAGATCGAGCGCTTCATCCGCCTGCCGGGGCCTGCCATTCGCTTCATCCGCTTGGAGCAGGTCGTGCGTATGCACCTGGACCGAATCTTTCCCGGTTTCACGGTCCGGCACTACGGCTACTTCCGGGTCATCCGCGACAGCGACATCGAGATCGAGGAAGAAGCCGAAGACCTGGTGCGGGAGTTCGAATCGGCGCTCAAGCGCCGGCGCCGGGGCTCGGTCATCCGACTCACGGTCAATGCCGACATCGACCAGGATCTGCGCGCGTTCGTCGTGCGCGAGCTGCAAGCCTCGAACGAGGATGTTTTCGCGCTTGACGGTCTGTTGGGTCTTTCGTCGACCTCCCAGCTAATCGTCGACGACCGGCCGGACTTGGTCTTTCCGCCGTTCACCGCGCGCTTTCCCGAACGCATCCGCGACTACGGCGGTGATTGCTATGCCGCAATTAAGGCGAAAGACATCGTCGTGCATCACCCTTACGAGAGCTTCGACGTGGTGGTGCAGTTCCTGCGCCAGGCGGCGCGCGACCCGGCGGTCGTGGCAATCAAGCAGACGCTCTACCGGACCAGTGAGAATTCGCCGATCGTCGCGGCCCTGACCGAGGCGGCCGAGGCCGGCAAGAGCGTGACCGCCCTGGTCGAGCTCAAGGCGCGCTTCGACGAGGAGCGCAACATCAGATGGGCGCGCGACCTGGAGCGTGCCGGCGTGCAGGTGGTTTATGGCTTCATCCGCCTGAAGACTCACGCCAAGGTCTCCCTGGTGGTGCGGCGCGAGAGCGGCGCGCTCCACTCCTATTGCCATTTCGGCACGGGCAACTATCACCCGGTGACGGCGAAGATCTACACCGACCTGTCGTTCTTCACCTGCGACCCGGCGCTGTGCCGCGACGCCGCGCGCCTGTTCAACTACATGACCGGATACGCCAGCCCGGAGCTGATGGAAAAGGTCGCGGTCTCGCCGCTTAACATGCGCGGCACCTTGCTTGAGCTGATCGACGAGGAGATCGCGCACGCAAAGGCAGGTCGCCCGGCGGCGATTTGGACCAAGCTCAATTCCCTGGTCGATCCGGAGATCATAGATTCGCTATACCGCGCTTCCAGCGCCGGCGTGAAAATCGAGCTTGTGATCCGCGGCATCTGCTGTCTGCGTGCCCAAGTGCCCGGCCTGTCCGATAACATTCGCGTCAAGAGCGTGATCGGCCGCTTTCTCGAGCACAGCCGGATCATCTGTTTCGGTGCCGGCAATGGTCTGCCGTCGTCCAAGGCCAAGGTCTTCATTTCCTCGGCGGATTGGATGCCTCGTAATCTCGATCACCGAGTGGAAACTTTGGTGCCGATCGAAAACCCGACGGTTCATCAGCAAATTCTAAGCCAGATCATGATTGCCAGCTTGAAGGACAAGGCGCAAAGCTGGTACCAAGAATCGGATGGGGGCTATGCTCGCGTTTCGGCAAAGTCGAACTCCTTTAGTGCTCACCATTACTTCATGACCAATCCCAGCTTGTCGGGGCGCGGCTCAGCGATAAAGAAGAAGAAAAAGATGATCAAGACGCCTCGCTTGGTGAAGGACAAGACTTGACGGTCGCAAAGCTGCGCGAAGATTTGGCCGTACGGGCGAGCGCCGGCGAAGGCCGAGTCGCGGTTATCGACATCGGCTCCAACTCGATCCGCCTGGTGGTGTTCAACGCCCAAAAGCGCGCCTTCTTGCCTCTCTTCAACGAGAAGGTCATCTGCGGTCTGGGTCGCGGCCTGCAGTCCAGCGGCCACCTCTCGAAAGAGGGGGTTAAGCAAGCCCTCCCAAATCTGCAGCGTTTTGCCGCCATGGCTCGGGCGATGGATGTGGCCGAGCTCCACATGGTCGCGACCGCGGCCTCGCGCGATGCTGACAACGGTCCCGAGTTCATCAGCGAGGTCGAGCGTCGTTGCGAACACCCCGTGACGATCATAAGCGGGGCCGAGGAGGCCCGCTTGGCCGCGCTCGGCGTGCTGTCCGGTCTGCCTGACGCCGATGGCGTGATGGGCGATCTCGGTGGCGGCAGCCTCGAGCTGGTCGCGCTCGATGACGGCCGACTCGGTGCGTCGCAAACCATGCCGCTTGGGCCCTTGCGTTTGATGGACATCGCCAAAGGCCGCCCCAAGAAGGCGCTCAACGTGATCGAGGCTCAGTTCGACAAGATCGACTGGCTGCCGGAGATCAAGGGCCGCGATCTCTATGCCGTGGGCGGCGCTTGGCGCAACTTGGCGCGCCTGCACATGGAACAGAATGGCTATCCCCTGCACATGCTGCACGGCTACGCCTTGCCCCGTGACGACGCCGAACAGCTTTGCCGTTTGGTCGCCGGCCTGGGCAAGCGCTCGCTCGGCTGGATCGAAGGGGTCTCTCGGCGCCGGGCCGAGACTTTGCCCTATGCGGCGCTTGTGCTCGGTCGTCTGCTGCGGCGCTGCCGGCCGGCGCGCCTGGTGCTTTCGGCCTATGGATTGCGCGAAGGGTTGGTGTTCGATCACCTCTCGAAGCCCGAGCGCGCCAAGGATCCCTTGATCCAGGGCGCCAAGGAGCTGGCCGTGGAGCACGCCCGTTTCGCCAATTTGGGCGGCGCCCTAGTCGAATGGACCGACCCGCTCTTTCCCAAGGAACCGCCAAAGCTGCGGCGCCTGCGCGAGGCCGCCTGCCACCTGTCGGACGTCGCGTGGCGCGACCATCCTGACTACCGCGCCGATCAGGCCCTGCGGCGGGCGCTGCACTATCCCTTCATGGCGCTCGACCATCCGGGCCGCGCCTTCATGGCGCGGGTCGCCTTGGAGCGCTACGGTGGCGGCGAGCCGACGCCGGATCTCGAGCCGAGTCTGGCGCTTATCCTGCCGGACGAGCGGCGCCGCGCCCGGGTCATCGGGATCGCATTGCGGCTTGCCTACACCTTGTCGGCCGGTGTGCCCTCGTTGCTCAAGAAGACCTCCTTGCGGTATCGCAAGGGCCGGCTGCGGCTCGAGCTGCCCAGCGACGGCTCCATACCCTCCGGCATGACGGTGGAGCAAAACTTCCAATCCCTGGTCGACACGATCGATGCCAAGGATGGCAGCATCCTGACTTGACGGTCGTGCCAGGGTGTTGGGTAAGACAAGTTTGCCCTTGATATGGCGATGGAGAATCGGCCCTATAAGCTGACGAGTGTTTCTGCGCTAAAGGGGATCCATGGCGCGCTTGGGGGCCAACGGCATCACACTGGAGTTTGAGCGCTTCGGCGATCCGGGCAATCCCTTGGTGTTGCCGATCCTCGGCATCAGCGACCAATTGACCGATTGGCCGGCTGACCTTTGCGACTGCTTCACCGCGGCTGGTTTCAGCGTCGTGCGCTTCGATCCGCGGGACTGCGGGCTTTCCACCAGCTTCGATCAGGCGGGCGACCCCGACCTGGAGGCGATCTTCGCCCGCGGTCTGGCGGACAGCGGCTACCGGGCACCCTACGATCTGCACGACTTGGCCGACGATGTGCTTGGACTGATGGATAGCCTGGAGGCCGCGAGTGCCCATTTGATCGGCTACTCCCTGGGCGGCATCCTGGCCCAGCTGTGCGCCCTAAAGGCGCCGGATCGGGTGCGCAGCATGACGGCCTTGCAGAGCACCAGCCGGGCGCCGGGCATGCCGCCGCGCGGCCCGGCGATCGTCGCGGCCATGGTCGCGGCGAGCCGGCGCCGAGAAGACCGCGACCAAGCGATCGCCGACCTCTCACGGGTCCGCTTGGAGACCAATGGCCGGCGCCACCGCCTTACGCCCGCCGAGGCCGAAGCCATGGCCCGCCAGTCGATCGCGCGGGCCTACTGTCCGGGCGGCATCGGGCGGCTCTATGCGGCCAGTTTCGCAACCCCGAGCCATTGCGAGGACTTGGGCGGCATCACGGTGCCGACCTACGTCCTGCAGGGTGCCGACGACAGTATCTTTCCAGTCGAGCACGGCGAGGATCTGGCCCGGCGCATTGCCCACGCCCGCTTCGAGGTGATCGCGGGCGCCGGCCACAATCATCCGCCGAGCCTGATGCCGATCCTGGCCGAAAAGCTGACCGCCTTCGTCACCGAAGCCGAGAATGAGATCAAACGATGAGCCGTGACAATGCCTGACGCGCTTGATGCGTTCCTCTCACCCGCCGCGCGCGCGGCGCTGTGCGCGCCGATCGAGGAGGCAAGTCCCTTTCCCGCGATCGCCTATACCTCTCAAGATTACTTCGATCTGGAGGTCGAGCGGGTTTTCGCGTCCAACTGGGTGGCGATTGGCATGGCGCCCTCCCTGGCCAATCCGGGCGACGCCCATCCCCTTTGGGTCTTCGGTTTCCCGCTCTTGATGGTTCGCGACGAGGCCGGGACCTTACGAGTCTTTCACAACCTTTGCGCCCACGACGGCTGTCCCGTGGTGACCACGCGGCGCACGGGGCTGGAGCGGCTCGAGGCGCCCTACCACGGCTGGCTCTACGACCTTCAAGGGCGACTGATCGCTGCGCCCTTCTGGGACGGCTTTGCCGACGCGGACCTTGCGGGCTTGCGGGCGAAGGACGTGGACCTGAAGGAGATTCGCTCGGCGGTCTGGCAAGGCATCGTCTTCATCAACCTTTCGGGCGCGGCGCCGGGCCTGGAGGACTTTCTCGCACCCATGATCGAGCACTTTTCCGATTGCGATTTCTCGGGCCTTACCATGGCCTTCGACTCCGAGGACGGCGACGGCCTGCACCGCTTTCCCGCCAAGGCCAACTGGAAACTGTTGTGGGAGAACTACGCGCCCGACGTCTATCACGAGAACTTCGTGCACGCCATGTACCGCGCCTCGGACCACGTGCCCCGGGTCGACGGCCGTGGCGGCAAGACCTTCGAGGAGGTCAACGACCGGGGCTTCATGGGCCTGGCCTTCGAGACCGCGGCGGTCAGTCACACCTATCCCGCGGTCGAGCTGCCGAAGATTCGGCGCTTGAGCGACGGCCAGCCACTCACCCGTTCCTCGATCATGAACATGTACCCGAACCTGGGCTTCCTGGTCTTCCCGGACCGGGTGCGGGTCAGCATTTTGATCCCGAATGGGCCCGCCGACTGCGAGTGGCTTCTGGCTAGCTTCTACGCCGACGGGGCGGCCGAAGATCCGAATCTCAAGGCCGAGCGGGAGCGTAGCCTCTCCGGCTCCGCCATGGCCCGCGTGGAGGACGACCGAATTTGCGAAGCGGTCCAGAAGGCCCGGCGTTCGCCGGTCGCCGCAAAACGCTTCTACTCGCCCTTCTGGGAGGGCATGCTCTATAGCTTCAACCGCCAGGTGCTCGACGACTTGGAAAGGGGCTAGAATGAACGCGGATCTGGACCAAGGGCGACTCATCTCGACCCTCGAGCGGCTGGTCGCTTTCGACACGCAGAACCCGCCCGGCCGGGAGGTCGAGGCCGCTCGCTTCATCCTCGACGAACTGCTCGCCTTGGGATGCCGGGCCGAAGCGGTCGACATCCTGCCCGGGCGCACCAACGTGATCGGCATCTTCGACAACGGGCCCGGGCCGGTCTTCGCCTTCAACACGCATATCGACGTGGTGCCGGCCGGCGCGGGTTGGGACAGCGACCCCTTCCGCCTGCGCGAGGCTGACGGTCTGCTTTACGGCCGCGGCGCCTGCGACGCCAAGGGACCCTTGGTCGCCATGCTCGAGGCCATGCGCTTGCTCGTCGAAACGCGAGCGCAGTGGTCCGGCACCCTGCTCGGCGTGTTCGTGGCCGACGAGGAGCCCGCCAGCCTGGGCGCCAAGGCCTACGTCAAAGACGCGCCGGCGATCGACACTTGCATGATCGGCGAGCCGACCTCCAACACCACGGTGACCGCCCACAAGGGCAGCCTGCGGCCGCTCGTGCGGGTGCACGGCAAGACCGCCCATTCGGGCATGCCCGATCTTGGCGTCAACGCGATCCTCAAGTCCGCAACCCTGCTCAATCTGATCGTCGAGGAGCACGCGCGGGTTAAGGCCAAGACCCACAACCTGGTGGGCCAGGCCAGCCTGACGGTGACCCGGGCGCTCGGCGGCCACGCGGACAATGTAGTGCCCGAGCAATGCGAGTTCCTGCTCGACCGTCGCATGGTGCCGGGCGAGGACGAGGACCAGGTCAAGAAGGACCTGGCCGATCTGGTCGAGCGGGCGGCGCGGGAAAGCGGGGTCGCCGCCGAGATCGTCGAGTTTCGGCCGACCACGGGCGGTGCGACCGAGACCGCGCCCGACCACCCGGTGGTGACGGCAAGCCAGGCGGCCTGCGGCCATCACAACGGGGCGGCCAGTCCCTTGACCGGCTTCCAGGGGGGCTGCGACCTGGTGCACTTCCGCAGCGTCGGTGCAAACGGCGTGGTGCTCGGCCCGGGCTCGCTCGCCGTCGCCCATCAGCCGAACGAGTTCGTGCCGATTGAAGAGCTCTTGCGCTCGGTCCTGATCTACCGGGATGTCGCCCAGTCCATGCTCGGCGAAGGCAAGCGGCCGGGCGAGCGATAAACTTGGATCAGCACGCAGGTCGGGGCGCGGTCGTCGCGCCCGGTCACGACGTCATGATCCTGACCGGCCAGGTGAGGTCTAGCTGCGCGCACGGCGGACGCCCCGGCCGGGAAACCGGGGCGCCCAGGGGTTCCTTTCTCGGATGGGAGCGGTCAAAGGCTGTGGGCCAGGCGGAACTCCGGGTAGGCGAGGGTGCCGAGCTCGCTCTTGTCGATGCCGAGCGCCTCTTCGGCCTGGGAGAGCCGGAGCCCGATGGTTGCTTTGAGCGCCAGCCAGACCAACGCGCTGGTCACCGTGACGAAGGCGCCGACCGCAGCGATCCCGGCGAGCTGGTTGAGCAGCGTCGCCTCGGGGTTGGTGATCGCCACCGCCAGGGTGCCCCAGATGCCGGCGCAGAGGTGAACCGGGATGGCGCCAACCACGTCGTCGATCTTCCAGCGCTCAAGCTGGGCGCTCGCCAGCAAGACGATGGTCGCGCCCGCCGCGCCGATCAGGATCGCCTGAGCCAGGCTCGGCGTGTCGGGGCCTGCGGTGATCGAGACCAGGCCGCCCAGGCCGCCGTTCAGCACCATGGCGAGATCGATCTTCTTGTGGAACAGCTGGGTCAACGCGACCGCCGTCACCACGCCACCGGCCGAGGCCATGGTCGTGTTGACATAAATGTTGGAGACCGCGATCGCGTCGGCGGCCGAGCCCAGGGCGAGCTGAGAGCCGCCGTTGAAACCGAGCCAGCCGAGCCACAGGATGAAGGTGCCGAGCGTTGCCAGGGGCAGGGAGGAGGCCGGGATTCTCAGCGGCCGCCCGTCAGGACCGTACTTGCCGCGCCGCGCGCCCAGGATGATGGCGCCGGTTAGGGCCGCCCAACCGCCGACCGAGTGAACCAGCGTCGAGCCGGCAAAGTCCTTGAAGCCGAGATCGGCAAGCCAACCGCCGCCCCAGACCCAGGCGCCCTGGCAGGGATAGATCACCGCGCTCAAGACGAAGACGAAGATGAAGAAGGGCCACAGCCGGATCCGCTCGGCCAGCGTGCCCGAAACGATCGAGGCCGTGGTCGCGACGAAGACCATCTGGAAGAACCAGTCCGACGAGGCGGCATAGCCGGCCCCGTAGTCGCCGGAAAGGGCCGCGCTGTCGTCGGCCGACCAGGGGGCCAGGGTGCCGATCCAGCCGCCGTCGACCCCGTCGTACATAAGATTGTAGCCGAGCAGGAAGTAGGCGATGCCGGCGATCGAGAACAGCGTGATGTTCTTCAGCAGGATCGTGGTGACGCTCTTGGTGCGCACCAACCCGGCCTCCAGGCAAGCGAAGCCGGCGGCCATCCAGAGCACGAGGAAGCCGTGGACCAGAAACGAGAAGGTGTTGAAGATGAAGGCGGTCTCTTGGGTCACCGCCGCGTTGGCCGGACTCGCCACGCCGAGCGCCACGAGGGTCGCGCCGATAAGCAGCGCCAGACCCTTCCAAGGCGGGTTGGGGAAGGGGGTGGAGAGGGTCAACATGATCTGGCTCCTCGAGCTGGGGTGGCTTGGCCGCGCCCGCGTTCTCCTTAGGGCCGGACCGTCGCTGACCTAAGCTAGAGGCGGCAGATGTCCTCGTGATGTCGCCGCAAGCGCTTGTTTGTAACAATTGTTTCGGGGCGGCGGTGCTTCCGGCACAATGGCGCCCGATTGGTCCGTTGCCTTTAGGAGACGCCCATGCCGGACGACGCCTTGTTGCTGGCCTTCGTCGCCGCCTCGCTCGTGGTCTTGATGATGCCCGGGCCCGGCGTCGTCTACGTGGTGGCCCGCAGCGTGACACAGGGGCGACGCGCGGGTCTGGTCTCCGCAATGGGGCTTTCGGCCGGCGCGCTGGTCCAGGTCGCCGCGGCGACCATCGGTCTCTCGGCCATCGTGCTGGCCTCGGCGACCGCTTTCGGAGTCGTCAAGGCGGTCGGCGCCGGCTATCTAATCTATCTGGGGGTAAAGACCCTCCTGGCGCGCACCCCGGCGACCGGCCCTCAGGCCGTCATCGCCCAGCCGCCCCGGCGGCTTTTCGCGGACGGGGTGGTCGTCAGCGTGTTCAATCCGAAGATCGCGGTGTTCTTTCTGGCTTACCTGCCCCAGTTCGTCGACCCAAGCCGGGGGCCGGTACCCCAGCAGATCCTGCTGCTTGGAACCCTCTATTCCGCCTTGGCCCTGATCACTGACGGCGCCTACGCGCTCCTGGCCGGCGGCCTGCGCGGTTGGCTTGCCGGGCGAGTGGCCGCAAGCGCCTTGCCGCGCAGAGTCACCGGCGCGCTCTACATCGGCCTGGGGATCAACGCCGCGCTCGCCGAGCGGCCCCGCTAGCCTGCCTCACGGCACACATAAGGGGCGAATGTCGTCGGCGACTTGGCGCATATGGGAGGCGTCGAAGGTCCCGCTGTCGGGATCGTCGTCGTCGCCGCCGGCAAAGCGAACCGCAGTCACGCCGTTGGGCATGAGCAGGACGGAGTTGCCGCCGGAGCCGCTCATGCCTGGGATGGGGGCGATACAGCCGGCCTGGGATTTTTGCGGCGTGATCCAGAAGGAGCGGAAGTAGCTGACTTCTCCTTGATCGTTCTCCCAGCCCGTTGGATAGGCCATTCCAGGACCCGGCGCCAGGCTTTCGCGCAGCAGCCCGGCATGGAGGATCTGTTCCCCTTCGTGGCGGCCCTGGTTGCGGATCAGACGCTCGATCTTGGCGATGTCATCGAGGGTGACAAAGGCGCCGACAGCCATCAGCGGCAAACCCGCGTCGCCGGCCTCTTCCAGCGAGTGCTGAGCCGGCAGATGATGAATGCCGATTGGCTGGAACACTTCGTCGTTCATCATCTGCCACAGGTGCACATCGGGGCCTTCCTTGGATTTCAAGAAGGAGTCCATGGCCGCGCCCAGCACGAAGGGCGTTGAGTTGACATAGCGAAAGACTTCGCCCGGTCCCCAGGGATAGTTGCCGATGGCCGATATGGCGTTCAGTTTCTCTTGCGCCGAAGGCGCACGCCAATAGGCCATTTCATTGTCCGAGAACCCGGCATCCACGTAGTGTGTCACACGGGTTGGCTCCACGTCGCCAACTCCGGTTACCATAGAAAGCGCGTGCTCGAAGGTTACGTCCTTCCAGCCGTCGTGTTCGGCGTCGATCTCCACATAGTCGGTAATTTGCAGATCGAGCACCTCGGCGCCATACTTCTCCGCCAGCCGCAGCAGGCTGAGAAAACCGGCGAGGGATTTGGTGACGGAGAAAACCCCGTGGCGCATTTCCCGGCAATAGGGATAGGGGCCAGTGCGTGTCCGGCAGGCCGTGCCATAGACCTCGCCGTCGAGAATCAGCGCGCTGTGGGAGATCTTCGGCCGAATGGCGGTACCGTCGAAGGGTGCGACGAGCGCGGCACCGTATCGCGCTTCCAAGTCGCTCCACGGACGGATCTCGACCTGATCCGCCAACTCTTGCTCAAAGTCGCTGATGACCTCGGCCCGACGGTCGATCCGCTTCGGCTCGTAGGTAAGCGCGGCTTGCCCCCAAAGATCGGAGTGACTGCGGGAGGTGGCCTCCTTCACGACCTGGAAGCGGAGCGGCGAGACCTCTTCGTCATTGAACAGAAAGGTTGCCAGCCCATTGCGGCCGCCGCCGCTCTGGGGATCGGTCAGCAGAAAGGGAAAGGAGGCACGGGACCAGCCGTTGTCGCCGGGCTCGGACCAAACGCGACCAGGCTCGAGGATGATGTTCCAATGCGCACCGTCTCTCCAGGTCTCGAGAATGCCCCGATCGCGCGGCATCAGGCGATTGCCGTGGCTGACGAAGTCGACCGAAAACCGCGGAAACGCGCCGTAATCGGATGCTCCGCGACTGCCCGCCGGGCGCCCCAAAACCTTCGAGCTTCCGACGCTCAAAGTACCTTCAAAGGCGTGGAGAGCCGGGGCGGCCTCGCCCAGTGGCATGAAGTAGGCATTGTGCAGAGGGTCTTCGCCGAGGTTGCGGCTCATTTGGACATCCCAGAAGGCCAGCTTATCCCGAGCTGCCGCCGGATCCGGCGCCAGTATCTCGACGGGCGCTTGCGGTGCCAGCGACGGGTCATCCCATCTGATCGCGCGCGACCACTCCGCGCCGTTACCCCAATCGAAGATGGCAGTCATCGTGCCGTCGTCTTTGAGGCTCGCATTGATGGTGCCCCAAACCAATTCCAGGTTCAGTTCTCCCTCTTCGATGTCCACGCTGATGCGCGACCATCTTGGATTGTCGGGAAAGAATAGATTTGGACCGAAGGCGTAAATCACCTCCGCGCGTGATCCTTCGACCGTTTCGACGATTATCAAGTAATCCCGCCAAATGAAGCTGCCAAACCAGGCGCCCACGAAAGCGGCATAGGGTTCTGCCTCCGTCGGGTCCGGCGGTTGAATGTGCAGATCCGCCGGCAAAGGGATATCCGGATTGGGCCTAAAGTCTGGGCCGGGGTTGTCGCTTGGATCCGTGGTATCGCCAGCTTCGACGATTTCATAGAAGTCGCGATTGATGCCCCCACCCCAATCGATGAAGTAGCGCCCCGCGTCAAACAGAAAGCGACCACAGTAAATGTTGTCGGGATCGATGTCCCAAAAGCAAAGGCGGTCACCCTCTTCGTCGAGACTCCAATGACTGGGAACCCGAAATCCACGCAAGGGATCGAACTCGGCCGTGCCGTCCTCTGCGAGATAGCGCCCGGCGAGAGGCTCGCCACGGTGGTGAAACACTAGGGTGTTTCCGATGAGACGGTCGCGGATTTCGGCGGCGCTCAGAGGGGTCGGTTCTTCGGCGGCACCGGCGCACTTAAGGAAGGGCAGGCAAAGGACGACAAAAAGCAAGCCAAGCCGAATCGCGAGATTGCCTTTTGCCACTGGTCCCGCACACCCTTCCGAAAGACGTACAACACTTTCCAAGTATAGCACGCCTCGCGCGGCTAATTGCCGCCCGGTTCGTAGATGTAGCCTGCGCCGCGCACGGTCTTGATCACCTGGGGCTTGCCCGGGTCGTGCTCGATCTTGCGGCGGATGCGGGCGATGCGCACATCGATCGAGCGGTCGAAGGGCTCTGTCGTGCGGTCGTGGGCGAGCTCGAGCAGCTGGTCGCGGCTCAAGACCCGGTTCGGGTTGTCGGCGAAAGCCTTGAGCAGGGAGAACTCCAGTGAGGAGAGAAAGACCTCCTTGCCATCCTCGTCGTAAAGCTTCTGGGCCTCGGGGTCGAGCTTGCACTGGCCGAAGTAGAGCAGCTTGCGCGCCTCCTTGTCGCTCGGCTTCGCTTTGCCCGCCTCGCTGCGCCGCCGCAGCACCGCCTTGACGCGAGCCAACAGCTCACGCAGATCGACCGGTTTCGGCAGATAGTCGTCGGCACCCATCTCCAGGCCGATGATACGGTCTACCGTCTCGCCCGAGGCGGTCACCATGATAACGCCGGCCGCCGTGGCCTCGCGCAAGTGGCGTGCCAGAGATAGACCGTCCTCGCCCGGCATGGTGATGTCGAGCAGCGCCAGGTCGAAGGGTTCGTCCGCCTCGACCAGGGCGCGCAAGGCCGCGCCGTCGGCCAGCGCGGTGGTCTTGTAGCCCTTGAGGCTCAGGTATTCGCGCAGGGTCTCGCGAACGTCGGTCTCGTCATCGACGATGACGATGTGTTCTGGCTCGCTCATGACAGGACTCCTCAAGCGTCTTCTATCAAGCCTGGTGGCGGCGCACCAGGAGATCGATCAGCTCGACCACGTCCTCCGGCGTGATCGGCTTCTCCAAGAACGGCCGTTCGGTCGAATCGAGGAAGGCCTTGACCCCGGGGCCCAAGGTATCCCCGGTGATGAAGGCCAGGCGGTCGACGTGGTCCGGGTTCTGCCGGCTGAGCGCCCGGTAAAAGCTCGGGCCGTCCATCTCGGGCATGCGGTAATCGCTCAAGATAACGTCGAAGTGGGTCTTCGCCAGCATGGCAAGGGCCTGCTTGCCGGAGCGGGCGACCTCGGTGACGTGGCCCTCGTACTCCAGGATCTCGCCGATGATCTCGCCGACGAACTGATCGTCGTCGACCACCAGGACCCTGAGGCAGCCTGGCGCGACCGCGCCCTCGCTGTCGGCCGGTCGGGCCGGTTGGGGCGGACCGCTGACCGGCAGGCGCATCGCAAAAACGGCGCCGGGGCCGGGCTCGGTCTCGAGCGTCAAGGTGCCGCCGTGGGACTCGACGACCCGGTGGCAGATCGCCAGGCCCATGCCGGTCCCGGTGCCGACTTCCTTGGTGGTGAAGAGCGGATCGAAGATGCGGTTTCTCAGCTCCTTCGGTACGCCGGGCCCGTTGTCCTTGACCTTGACCACGACCCGGGCGGTGGCGTGGTCATAGGCCGCGGTAACGCGCAGCTTGCGCGCGCCCTCGGTCTCCTGAAGGGCGTGCTGGGCATTGACGATCAGGTTGGTCATCACCTGGCGCAGCTGTCCGGGATCGGCGGTTACCGTCGGCAGATCCTCGGCCAGGCGCAGGGAGGCCTCGATGTCCGAGGAACGCAGGAAATAGGCGGTAACGTCGAGCGCCTCCTCAATCACCTCGGCGAGGTCGACACTGCGGCTTTCGAGCGGGTCCTGGCGGGCCATGGCCAGGAAGCTCTTGACGATGCGCGCGCAGCGGTTGGCGGCATCGCCAATTCGGCTCGCGCGTTCGACCAGGTCGGCGTCGGCCGAGGTCTCCTTGAGCAGCAGGGCCTGGCCGACCAGCACCGAGAGCGGATTGTTCAGCTCGTGGGACACGCCGGCCAAGAGCTCCCCGAGCGCGCTTAGCTTTTCGCTCTGGTAGAGCATCTCGCGCTGCCGGGCGAGCTCGGCTTCGGCCGCCTTGCGCTCGGTCAGGTCGACCAGGTTGGAGACGATGACCGGCTCGCCACGGTACTCGATCATCCGCGCCGACATGGCACAGGGAAACTCCTGACCGTCAGCCTTGCGGTAGCGGATCTCCAACCCGTCGACCGCGCCGCCGTTGACCTCCAGCAGCTTGAGGTAGGCTTTGCGGTCTTCAGGATCGGCCCAGCGGCCGATAACGCTGGCGCCCTCTTGAGACCTGTCGTAGCCGAGCAGCGCGCCCGCCGCGGGACTCTCGTAAATGATGACGCCGTCGTCGATTCGGTTCATGGTCACCGGCAACGGGCAGGCATTGAGCACCCGGCGCACCAGCTCCTCGCGCTCGCGCAGGGCCAGCTCCATCTCGCGCCGCTCGGAGAGGTCGACGATGCTCGAGACCACGACCTGTTGCTCCTGGTGCTCGGCAACCCGTGCCGAGACGGCGGCCCAGAAGGTCGAGCCGTCGGCGCGTCTGAGCTCCATCTCCACGTTGTCGACCGCGCCGCCGCCGGCCTTGAGTCGCGCCAGATAGCTGTCCCGGTCCTCCGGATGGACGTAGACCGATAGCCGCTCCTCCGGGCTCAGCTTGGTGGCGTCCCGGCCGAGCAGTTCCTGGCAGGCCGGACTTTCGTAGATCACCTGGCCACTGTCGGGCTGCCACATGCGCACCGGCAGGGGACAGGCTTCCAGGATGCGCCGTACCAGCCCCTCGCTGTCGCGCAGGGCCTGCTCCATCGCCTTACGCTCGGTGATGTCGCGCCAGGTCGAAACGAAGCCCCCTTGGCGGGTCGGCCTGTGGCTGTAATCGAACCAGCGGTCGTCCGCGGCGCGGAACTCCTCGTGGCGGGCGATGCCGCGCTGGGCCATTTGGCTGGACAGCCATTCTTCGATTCCGCCGGCGGCGGCGGTGAAGAAGCCGCGCTCGCCGCGCCGACGGGTCACGTCGGGCCAATAGGCGCCGGGGATCAGAAGGTCGGCGCAGTCGCTGTTGAAGCTCTTGTATTGGGAGTTGCACAGCACCAGGCGGTTGTTGGCGTCGTAGAGCACCAAGCCCTCGGAGAGCGCCTCGATCGCGTCCTCCAGGGTCTCGCGGGCTTGGCGCAACTCTTCGCGCCTCAGCATTTGGTCCGACAGGTCGTGGATCACCGAGACCACGACCTCTTCGCCCAGGTGCTCGATGGTGCGGGCCGCGACCGCGCCTGGAAAAGTCGAGCCGTTGGCCCGGTGAAAGGTGATTTCATAGCCGTCGAGCCGGCGGTCTCGCTCCAGGCGGGCTTTCAGTGCCGCGGCATCCTCGGGCGCGCTATAACAGAGCGCGGCCCAGGTGCTCGGCGCCTGGTCCTGGCGCTCGCCCAATAGTGCCCTTGTGGCGGGGCTTTCGTAGATCACCGTGTCGTCGGCGGCCCGGGTCATGGCGAGCGGCACCGGGCAGGCCTCGACGACCGGTCGGACCAGAGCTTCGATCTGGTCGTCCAAAGTCTCGGTCTCGACAGCAGCGATTAGACAGCCGACGATCTCAACCTCGCCTTCGCCGCGGGCGACCAGGCGGCGTTCCTCTTTGAACCGTTGGTAGGCGCCGTCCTTGGCGCGTAGGCGATAGTTGCCGACCGCCACACGATCCCGGTCCAAGGCTTCGCTTTTCCGTTTGCGATGGATCTGGTCGTCTGGGTGGAACAAGGCCGCCAGGCTCTTGCCGCCAGAAATCAGATCGGCCGGTCGATGGCCGCACAGAATCTCTAGATTGGCGCTGACGTACTTTAATGGTTGTGCGGGCGTGTTTGCGGCTACGTAGAAGATCACCGGGGCGTGCTGGACCGCAAGCTCCAGAAAGGTGTGTTCGGACAAATCGGGGGGCTGTATCTGCATGCCCGCCTCCGCTCCAGGACTGAGTGGCTCGACCAATTGGGTCGATAGTCCTGGCAGGATAACACAGCCGGCATGGGAGCTAGAGGCAAATGGACTCCAGGCCGCCGGGCAAGACTGCTGCGCGGCGGCCTGGAGGGAGGAGTACATTGAAAGTCACTTGGTTCTGCTCGGGCGCCCATCAGAACGCCGAGCGATGGTCAAAGCTGGGGTTCTCCGCGACCCGACGGGCAAGAAAGGCGATGTCCGAGCGGTGGATGCCGATGTCGGCCAGCTGATGGTCGTCCAGTTCGGACAGAGCATTGATCGAGGCGCGTGCGCGCATCTTGGTGTGGATCGCCTTGGCGACCTTGCCAGCTACCGCAGACGCTTCCGAGAAAGCCGTGTAGACCGCCTCGCCCACGTAGCTCATGGGTGAGACGAAGTGGCCGAAGGGCACGTTGCTGGTGCCCTTGTGACCACCAGAATAGGTCGTAGACATTGATGGTCTCCTTCGAGTCTTGTGTCTAACCCTGCGACCGAACCTTTCCGTCGCAGGTGCCATTGCCCTCAAGGTGGGGCCGCTATATGTCCGCGGAATGTCGCGGTGCCGGCCTTTTGGTTTCAATTATGTCCGCCGTAGCGCCGGGCCAGGCGCTGGGCGATCACTGGAATCTGGTCGCGCACCACGCCGATGTCCGCCAGGGTGCGGTCATCGAGGGCGCTGAGCATGGCAATGGTCCGCGCCTCGCTGCGTTGCCGCCGGCGCGCCGCGATGAGCCTGCTGACAGCGGCAAGCAACCAAGAGCGCCGTGCCCGGGCACCGATTGTCTTGCTCTGTCCAAACATGATTCCCGGCCTCCTTAGTTCAGTTTCACCAGGGCGCGGTCGCAGGCACCGACGATCTGCGTGAGGAATCGCTCCCGGTGGTCGCTTGGCATGTCGCCTTGCTCGGAGACGAAGGTTGCGTAGGCGCGAATCGCAGAAAGCTCGCGGCGCAGTTGCTCGCTTGGGGCCGGCGCCCGGCAGGTGGCCGGCGTGGCGGGGCCAGCGGGCACCTTGGGCCACGCGGCGAAGACCTGGCGCAGAGCTTTGCTGAAGCCTTTGCCGAAATTCAGCGATGATCCATAGGTCATGATTCTATCCTCTTCACTCACGCCGCCTTGCTGGGCGCACGTTCGGTCTTGCTTCGACAAGTGCCGCCATTGGCCTGGAGCAAGGCCACGACCTCCGCGCGGCCGTGTCTGATGGCATCGTCGAGCGGTGTGTTGTTCCAGCGGTCCCGGGGGTTAACCGCGACCCCGTGGGCGATGAAGACGCGCACCACCTCGCTGCGCCCCTCGGCGGCAGCCAGATGCATTGCGGTGCGCTGGTCGTAGTCCGCCGATTCGAGCGAGACTCCCTGGGCCACCAGGCGCCGGATCGCGGCGAGGTCGCCCTGGCTGGCGGCCCAGATCAGCTCGTCCGTCTTGGGCGAATCGATCACGGCCGTGGTCGCCGGGCGTTGGCCGACGTCGCTTGGTGCGCTTGTCGTCTGGCCGCGCCGGGCGCCGGCGCGCTCGAGCAAGGCAATCGTCTCCGCGTGGCCCTGCAAAGCGGCGTCGTCCAAGGGCGTGCCGCCCCAGCGGTCTTTTGGGCTGAGCGAACGCGGCGCCTGAGCGATGTAGAACTCCACGACGTCAAGCTGGTTCTCGGCCGCCGCCAGGTGGAGCGGCGTGCGCAAGTCGTAGTCCTTGCAGGCCAAGTCCGCGCCGCGCCGCGCCTGGTCTTGCATGGCGCCCAGATCGCCTTTGCTGGCGGCCCAAATCATCTCGTTTACCCGGCGCGCCTTGAGCTGCATGGGGTTGAGACGGGGATCGCGCTTAGTGGAATTGCCGGTCAGGTTGTCGTAGTTGTGGAAGTTGAAGCTCTCCACCAAGCGGCGACAGAAGGCCAGGCCGCGCACGGAGTTGCCGTGGGTGTCCAGACGCGGCGACCAGGTGCAGATGCCCATCACGTTGGGCACCACGATCATGATCACGCCCGAGACGCCGCTCTTGGCCGGCAGGCCGATGGTGAAGGCAAACTCGCCGGAATAGTCGTACATGCCGCTGGACGACATCATGGAAAGGCAGTTGCGCACGGTCTCCGTGCTCAGCACCCTTTTGCCGGTGACCGCGCAGATGCCGCCGTTAGCCAAGGTCGCCGCGATCACCGACATCATCCGGGCATTGAGCTCGATCGCGCAGCACTGGGTGTAAAATTCCAGCACGTCGTGCAGATCCGCGCCCTCGGGGAAAGCGTTTTTCTCGCGCATGTAGTAGGCCTGGGCGAAGTTGCGGTCCGCGGTCTCCCGCTCGGACAGAAAGACCGAGGTGGAGAAGCGCGGCAACTCGCCGCCGCACAGCGCCTGCCAGTGCGCCATCACGCTATCGAAGCGCCGGCCGGACCAGCCGCGCAGGTCCAGGCCCTCGGCCGCGCCCTGGGACATCAGGCGCCGCTTTTCGGTCAGGCCGATCAAGGCGCAACTCATGATGCCGCCGGCGTTGATCATGGGGTTATGGGGCCGATTGGCCTTGTCCAGGCCAAGCTCGTTGAAGGACTTGCCGCTTGGCTCGTGGCCAATCGCATGGTGCACCGCCTCGGGGCCGTGCTCCTCCAGGGCGAGACAATAGCTGATCGCCTTCGAGGTCGACTGCACGGTGAAAAAGTGCTCGGCGTCGCCCTGGGCAAAGCGCTGACCGTCGATGGTGCAGAGCGCGACGCCATAGCGTTCGGCCTCGGGCCCTTCGACTTTAAGCTGAGGGATGTAGTCGGCCGGCGCGCCGTCGCGCACCTGACGGGTCTCCTCGTAGATGTCCGTGACGCTGTCGCAGAAGCCACGAAAGTCGGGGATCACCATGCGGCCTTGCAGGGCGCGCTCGACCAAGAGGATGTTGTGGCGAATCGCCTGGCAGAATTGATCCCGGGGAATTCTCACCCTGGTTTCCAACTCCTCGGTCGGCAGGGCGGCTTCGGCGTAGCCTTCCAGCGCCGAGATGCTCTCGCGGATCCGCTGATCGTCCCGCGCCAGGCCGACCTCGGCCAGCACCTGCTCGAAGTCCCGGGGCAGGATCGCGCGGTCGTTGTCGTAATCGAGCGAGCGGAAAAGCCGCTCCTCGCGCTGATCGATGGCGCTCGCCAATTTGTCGGACAGCTGCTTCACGTTAGACATGGCACGACATCCTTCTGCAACGTGGCGGCCGGGCCGCCGGTCTCGATGTCGTTTAGGTAGGTGGAGCAAATGTCCAGCCTGTGTCGTTCAAGGGTTTTGTTGTTTCAATTGTTTCAGCGCGAGCCCCCTGGCGGGTGCCGGGTTAGGGGTTTGAAATCGTCGGGCAAAGCGGCAATAGTTGTCGGATAGAACGAATTCGTACCGGGAGGAAACCAAAATGGGATCGAGATTGCTGGCCACCGTCGCCGCGGTGGCAGTCATGTCATATGCCAGCAGCGGATTTGCCGGCGCCGAGCAGGCCAAGGAATGGATCGATGTGGAGTTTCAGCCCTCCACTCTGTCCAAGGATGAGCAGCTCAAGGAGATGGAGTGGTTCATCAAGGCGGCCGAGCCCTTCCAGGGCATGGAGATCAATGTCCTTTCGGAGACCATTCCGACCCATGAGTACGAGTCCAAGGTGCTCACCAAGGCCTTCGAAGACATCACCGGCATCAAGGTCAACCACCAGCTGTTGGGCGAAGGCGAGGTCGTGCAGGCGGTGCAGACCCAGATGCAGACCAAGCGCAATCTTTATGACGCCTACGTCAACGATTCCGATCTGATCGGCACCCACTCCCGGTTGCAGCTTGCCACCAACTTAACCGATTGGATGGCCGGCGAGGGCAAGGATGTCACAAATCCCATGCTGGATATCGACGACTTCATGGGGAAATCCTTCACCACCGGGCCGGACGGCAAGCTCTATCAGCTGCCCGACCAGCAGTTCGCCAATCTTTACTGGTTCCGCTACGACTGGTTCCAGCGCCCTGAGTTGAAGACCAAGTTTCAGGATCTCTATGGCTACGAGCTCGGCGTGCCGGTCAACTGGTCGGCCTATGAGGACATTGCCGAGTTCTTCTCCGAGCACGTCAAGGAGATCGACGGCGTGCGGGTCTACGGCCACATGGACTACGGCAAGCGCGCGCCCGATCTGGGCTGGCGCATGACCGACGCCTGGCTCTCCATGGCCGGCGCCGGCGACAAGGGCCTGCCGAACGGCCGCCCGGTCGACGAGTGGGGCATCCGCATGGAGGAGGGCTCTTGCAACCCGGCGGGCGCCTCGGTCTCGCGCGGCGGCGCGGCGAACGGCCCGGCGGCGGTCTACGCCATCCGCAAGTGGGACGAGTGGCTGCGCAAGTACGCCCCGCCGGGTGCCGCCAGCTACGATTTCTATCAGTCTCTGCCGGCGCTTTCCCAGGGCAACGTCGCCCAGCAGATCTTCTGGTACACGGCCTTTACCTCCTCCATGGTCGCGCCGCTGGAAGAGGGCAACAACACGGTCGACGCCGCGGGCAACATCTTGTGGCGCATGGCGCCGTCGCCCCACGGCCCCTATTGGGAGGACGGCCAGAAGCTCGGCTATCAGGACGCCGGCTCCTGGACCCTGTTCAACTCGACCCCGGTCGACCGGCGCAAGGCGGCCTGGCTCTACGCCCAGTTCGTGGTCTCCAAGACCGTGTCGCTCAAGAAGACCCATGTTGGCCTGACGCCGATTCGGGACAGCGACATCCGACACGAGTCCTTCACCGAGCGCGCGCCAAAGTTGGGCGGCCTGGTGGAGTTCTACCGCTCGCCGGACCGGGTCCGCTGGACTCCGACCGGCATCAACGTGCCCGACTATCCCAAGCTGGCGCAGATCTGGTGGCAGCAGATCGGTGACGTGAACTCCGGCGCCTTCACACCTCAGCAGGCGATGGACCGTTTGGCTGCCGAGATGGACCAGACCATGGCCCGCATGCAGTCGGCCGACGAGAAGGCCGGGACCTATGGCGGCTGCGGCCCGCGGCTCAACGAAGAGCAAGACCCCTCGGTCTGGCTCAGCAAGCCCGGCTCGCCGAAAGCCAAGCTGGAGAACGAGAAGCCCCAGGGCGAAACCATCGACTACGATGAGCTCGTCAAGCGGTGGAGCGCGGGCTGAGCCCAGCCCCTTCGCGGTTCCTCGTAAGCGCATACCCCCGAGGCGGCTTTCGCCTCGGGGGCGGCTTGCGCCCGGGAGGCCTAGGCCATGACCCTGGAGCTTAGACAGGTCGCCAAGCAGGTCGGCGCGGAGACGCACATCTATCCGACCGACCTGGTGCTCCAGGACCGCGGCTTCAACATCCTTCTGGGCACCACCCTGGCTGGCAAGACCACGCTCATGCAACTGATGGCCGGCTTGGAGCGGCCGAGCGCCGGCGAGGTCTGGTTCAACGGCAAAAACGTGACCACCATGGCAGTGCAAAAGCGCAATGTCTCCATGGTCCATCAGCAGTTCATCAACTACCCCCACCTCTCGGTCTTCGAGAACATCGCCTCGCCCCTGCGGGTCGCCCGCCTGAAGAGGGACGAGATCGCCGCGCGGGTCGAGCGGGTTGCGACGCTCTTGAAGCTCGCGCCGCTCCTGAAACGCCGGCCGGGCGAGCTGTCCGGGGGGCAGCAGCAGCGCACGGCCCTGGCTAGGGCCTTGGTCAAGGATGCCGATTTGGTGCTGCTCGACGAGCCGCTCGCCAACCTGGATTTCAAGCTGCGCGAGGAGCTGCGCGACGAGCTGCCTCGCCTGTTCCAGGACCGCGACTGCACGGTCGTCTATGCCACCAGCGAACCCTCCGAGGCTCTGCTCCTGGGCGGCCATACGGCGACCCTCCACGAAGGCCGGGTGATTCAGTTCGGCGAGACCGCCAAGACCTATCGCCGCCCGGCCGACCTGCGCAGCGCGCAAGTTTTTTCCGATCCGCCCATGAACACGGCGCAGGTCGCCAAGCGAGGCGACCGCTTTACCCTGGATGGCGGCGTTGGATGGCCGGTGGAAGGCGACCGGCAGTCCTTGCCGGACGGCCCCTATACGGTGGGCATCCGGCCCCACCACATTTCGCCGGTGCCGCTTGCCCAAAATGCTGTCGAAGTCGCCGGCAAGGTCTTGCTGACCGAGCTGAGCGGCTCGGAGAGCGTGGTTCACTTCGCGCTCGACGGGCGCACCTGGGTCTCCCAGTCCCACGGCATTCATCCCTTGGAGGTCGGCAGCGACGCGCGCTTCTATCTGGACATCGGAAAGTCGCTCTACTTCGGACAGGACGAGGCCTTGATCGCCTGATGGCCGAGATCACCCTCAAAGACGTGCGCCACAGCTATGTCGCCAATCCGGCGGGCGAGCAGGACTGGGCCCTCAAGCAGATCAGCATCGACTGGTCGGACGGCGGCGCCTACGCATTGCTTGGGCCCTCGGGCTGCGGCAAGACCACACTGCTCAACATCATCTCGGGCCTGATCACGCCGAGCGAGGGGCGAGTTCTGTTCGGCGGCGAGGACGTCACCCAGGTCCCGCCGGACCACCGCAACATCGCCCAGGTGTTCCAGTTCCCGGTGGTCTACGACACCATGACGGTCTACGACAACTTGGCTTTCCCTTTGCGCAACCGCGGCGTTCCCCAAGCGGAGATCGACCCGCGCGTGCGCGAGATCGCCGCCATGCTCGACCTGGAGGCCATGCTGCCCAAGCGCGCCGCGGGCCTCACCGCCGACGGCAAGCAGAAGATTTCCCTGGGCCGTGGGCTGGTGCGCTCGGATGTCAACGTGATCATGTTCGACGAGCCCTTGACGGTGATCGACCCGCACTTGAAATGGCTGCTGCGCTCCAAGTTGAAGGAGCTGCATCGTCGGGTCGGCTCGACCATGATCTACGTCACCCACGACCAGACCGAGGCGCTGACCTTCGCCGACCAAGTGGTGGTGATGTACGAGGGCACGGTGGTGCAGATCGGCACCCCGGTGGAGCTCTTCGAAAAGCCCAAGCATACCTTCGTCGGTCATTTCATCGGCTCGCCGGGCATGAACATCCTGCCGTGCGATCTGGTCGAAGGCTGGCCGACCTTCAGCGGATGGAAAATTCCTTTGGAGGCGCCGGTCAAAACGCCGCCCGCAGCGGAGCGTCTGGAGGTCGGCGTGCGGCCCGAGTTCGTCAGCTTTGCCGATGAGGGTATCCCGGTCGAGGTGGTCAAGGTCAGCGATGTCGGGCGCTACCGCATCGTCGATGCCCGCCACGATGCCCACTTCATCAAGCTGCTGGTTGCCGAGGGCAGCGACCTGCCGTCCGGCGCGGCCCACATCAGCCTCGATCCGGCCCATACCCAGATCTATGCCGACGGCTGGATGATCGCATGACGGGCGCCGAGCCATGAAGAAGAGAACCTATCAGAAGGCCTGGCTCTTCGTTCTGCCGGTGGTTCTGCTGGTTGCCTTCAACGCGGTGATTCCCCTGATGACCGTGGTCAACTACTCGGTCCAGGAGACCTTCGGCGACAATGTCTTCTTTTGGGAAGGCGTGAAATGGTACGAGGAGGTGCTGAATTCCGAGCGCTTCCACGCCTCCTTGCTGCGGCAGCTGGCCTTTACGGGGATCATTTTGCTGATCGAGGTCCCCCTTGGGGTGGCGATCGCGCTAGCCATGCCGCGCCGCGGGCCCTGGGTTTCGGTGTGCCTGGTCCTGATGGCCCTGCCGCTCCTGATCCCCTGGAACGTGGTCGGCGCCATGTGGAACATCTTTGCCCTGCCCGAGATCGGCTTGTTGGGCAAGGCGATCAACGGCATGGGCATCGACTACAACTTTACCCGGCAGCCGGTTGCCGCCTGGTTCACGACGGTTTTGATGGACGTTTGGCACTGGACGTCCCTGGTGGTGCTGCTCGCCTATGCCGGTCTCTGCTCGATTCCCGACGCCTACTATCAGGCGGCCAAGATCGACAGCGCCAAGCCTTGGGCGATCTTTCGCTACATCCAACTGCCGAAAATGAAGCGGGTGCTGACCATCGCGATCCTGCTGCGCTTCATGGATAGCTTCATGATCTACACCGAGCCTTTCGTCCTGACCGGCGGCGGCCCCGGCAATTCGACCACTTTCCTGTCGATCGATTTGGTCAAGATCGCGCTGGGCCAATTCGATCTCGGCCCGGCGGCGGCCATGTCCCTGATCTACTTCCTGATTGTGCTGTTGCTGTGCTGGGTGTTCTACACACTGATGATGCGAAACGAGGAGCAGTGATGCGGCGCTTTACCTGGCTCGTGCCAACGCTCTACATCATCTTCCTGTTGCTGCCGATCTATTGGCTCCTGAACATGTCGTTCAAGACCACGAACGAGATTCTCGGCGCCTTCACACTCTGGCCCCGGGACTTCACCTTCGACAACTACGTTAAGATTTTCACCGACCCCACTTGGTACAACGGCTACTTCAACTCGCTGACCTATGTGGTGATCAACACCCTGCTCTCGGTTTCGGTCGCTCTGCCGGCGGCCTATGCCTTCTCGCGCTATCGCTTTCTGGGGGATAAGCACCTCTTTTTCTGGCTCTTGACCAACCGCATGGCGCCGCCGGCGGTCTTCGCGCTGCCGTTCTTCCAGCTCTATTCCGCGGTTGGGTTGTTCGATACGCCGCTTGCCGTGGCGCTCGCTCACTGCCTTTTCAACATTCCCTTGGCGGTCTGGATCCTGGAGGGCTTCATGTCCGCGGTGCCAAGGGAGCTGGACGAGACGGCCTATGTGGACGGCTATTCCTTCTGGCGCTTCTTCTTCAAGATCTTCGTGCCGACGATTACCGCCGGCATCGGGGTCGCGGCCTTCTTCTGCTTCATGTTTTCTTGGGTCGAGCTGCTTCTGGCCAAGACCTTGACCTCGGTCGCCGCCAAGCCGATCGCGGCGACCATGACCCGTACCGCCAGCACTTCTGGTTACGAGCTAGGCCTGCTGGCGGCGGCCGGGGCGTTGACCATCGTGCCCGGCGCCTTCGTGATCTACTTCGTGCGCAACTACATCGCCAAGGGCTTCGCCCTCGGGCGGGTCTAGGTAAGGGAGGCGACACCATGGATCTGACCTGGATGGCCTGGACCTGGCCGACCGCAGGATTCTTCTTCGCAATCCTGCTTGCCCTGATCGCCATGTCGGTGTGGGAGCGCTATGTCCCAGGCGGCTCGCCGCGCCACGGTATCCTCGGCCTCGACACCACCCGGGGCGACCGCCTCTTCATCTCTTTGCTCGGCAGTGCGTTCATCAATCTCGCCTGGCTGGCGCTCTTCGGCCCGCCGCTGTGGGGCGCGCTCGTGGTCTGTGTGATTTACGCCATCGCGGTTTTCCGCTGGGTCTGACCCTTATTGGCCGTAGCGGGCCGCGGTTAGGCCCTCGAAAGAGATCTCCGGCTCGGCACCCATCACCAGGTCCGCCACGGCGCGGCCCGAACCGCAGGCCATGGTCCAGCCGAGCGTGCCGTGGCCGGTATTGAGAAAGAGGTTGTGGAAGCGCGTCGGCCCCAACACCGGCGTGCCGTCCGGGGTCATGGGGCGCAGCCCGGTCCAGGCCTCGGCTTGGGCCAGGTCGCCGCCCTTGGGGAAGAGATCGTTCACCACATAGCGCACGCTGTCGGTGGCGTGCTTGCCGAGTTTCCTGTTGTAGCCGATGATCTCCGCCTGGCCGGCGACGCGAATTCGGTCGCCGAGCCGAGTCAGGGCGACCTTGTGGGTCTCGTCCATGATGGTCGACTGGGGCGCCGCCGCGCCGTCGATGACCGGCAGGGTGATTGAATAGCCCTTGATCGGATAGATTGGCAGCTTGATGCCGACGCCGCGCAGCAGTCCCGGCGCGAAAGGCCCCATGGCGCAGACATAGGCGTCGCCCGAGACCCGGCCGTCGCCGGTCTCGACCCCGGCGATTTTGCCGCCTTCGAGCGCTAGGCTCTTGACCGTAACACCGTAGTGAAACTGCGCGCCCAGATCGGCGGTCTTCTCGGCCAATGCCATGGTGAAGAGGCGGCAATCGCCGGTGCGGTCGGCGGTCAGCCGCAGGCCGCCAACGAACTTTTCCGCCACGTGGGCTAGGCCCGGCTCGGCGCCCATGCAGCCGTCTCGGTCGAGCACCTCGAAGGGGCTGTCGAATTCCGCCAGCACGGCCTGATCGGCTTTCGAGCCCTCGAGCTGCTTTGCCGTCCGGAACAGCTGCAGGGTGCCGCGCTCGCCCAAGTCGAAGTCGATCTCGACCGCTTGCAGCAGGTCGCTGAGACAATCCCGGCTGTAGTTCGAGATCCGCACCATGCGGCTCTTGTTGACGGCATAGCTGCGGGCATTGCAGTTGGCCAGCATGCGCAGGCCCCAGGCCCACATGGTCGGGCTGATCAGCGGCCAGATGAAGAGCGGCCGGTGCTTCATGAAAAGCCACTTGAGCGCCTTGAGCGGCACGCCCGGCGCCGCCCAGGGCGAGGTCATGCCGTAGGACAGCTCCCCGGCGTTGGCGAAGCTGGTCTCCAAGCCCGGCCCCGCCTGGCGGTCGAGCACCGTGACCTCGATGCCTTGCTTGGCCAAATAGTAGGCCGTGGTGACACCGATGATACCGGCGCCGAGGACGACAACGCGCATCTGCCCGAACCTTCCCCAGAACAAAGATCACAGATCAAGCTTAGCGAAACCCGCGCTGTCAGGCCACAGGTCAAGGTCTCTGGTCAGGCGGGGAAGTCCTCACAAAGCCGAGCGACGGTCCGCTTCGCCGTTTCGACCACCTCTTCCGAGCCGTCCTTGGCGGCGCCGTCGATCAGGTCGGCGATGGTTTCGCCGAGCGTGCCCATCTCCGCTTCGCCAAGGCCGCGGGTGGTCGCGGCCGAGACGCCGAGCCGCAGGCCAGCCCAATCGGAGGGCTTGGGCGCATCGAAGGGAATGGGGTTCTTGTTGGAGGTGATGTTGGCCGCGGCCAGGGCTGCTTCGGCTTGGCGACCCTTGAGACCGCTGGGCGAGAGGTCCAGCAACACCATGTGGGTGTCTGTGCCGCCGCCGACGACCTTGATCCCTCGATCGCTGAGAACCTGGGCCAGCACCCGGGCGTTCGCGACGACCTGGCGGCCGTATGCCTTGAATTCTGGGCGCAGGGCCTCGCCCAGGCAGACCGCTTTGGCCGCCAACACGTTGGAATGGAGGCTGCCCTGGACGCCCGGGAAGATCGCCGCCTGGAGCTGCTTGGCGAAGTCGTCGGAGCGGGACAAGATCAGCCCGCCGCGCGGCCCGCGCAGGGTCTTGGTGGTGGTGCAGGTGACAATGTCGGCATGGGGCACCGGCGAAGGGTAGACTCCAGCCGCCACCAACCCGGCCACGTGCGCCATGTCCACCAGGAAGCGCGCGCCCACCGTTTCGGCGATCTTGGCCATGCGCGCAAAGTCGATCTCTCGGGGATAGGCCGAGCCGCCGGCGATCAACAGCCGTGGCTGAATCTCCTTGGCCTGGGCCTCGATCCGATCGTAGTCCATCAGGCCGCTCGCCGGATCCACCGTGTAGTGGTGCGCCTCGAACCAGCGGCCCGAGAGGTTCGGCTTGGCGCCGTGGCTCAGGTGGCCGCCGGCGGCCAGGTCCAGGCTTAGAATCCGCTCACCCGGCTTGACCAGGGTGAAGAAGACCGCCTGATTGGCCTGGACTCCCGAATGGGGCTGCACATTGGCATAGGCGGCGCCGAACAATGTTTTTGCCCGATCGATCGCCGCTTGCTCGACCACGTCGACGAACTGGCCGCCGCCGTGGAAGCGCTGGCCCGGATAGCCCTCTAGCGTCTTGTTGACGATCTCGTGGCCGAGCGCCTGGCGCACCGCCGGGCTGACGATGTTCTCCGAGGCGATCAGCTCGATCTGGCTATCCTGGCGCCTTTTCTCATTGGCCAAGGCTTCGGCGATCAGGGGATCGCTCTCCGCCAAGCCCGACTCAAAGCCTGCGTTCATGGCACGCTCTCCTGGTGACCGAATGTCACCCGAGGAGAAGACCCCAACTGGGACCTTGCGCGCAAATCAGTTTTCCTATTATTTAGGCCTAGAAAATCTACGGGTAAGCCAATGGCCATTTCCCCGCCTCGGCCGAAAGGCCCGCCGCTCAACGCCTTGCGCGCTTTCGAGGCGGCGGCCCGGCGCGGGAGCTTCTCGGCGGCCGCCGACGAGCTTTGCGTCACGCCAGGTGCCGTCGCCCAGCACGTCAAGTCGCTCGAAGCCTGGGCCGGCGCGCCCCTCTTCCAGCGCCACGCCCAAGGGGTCGAGCCAACCGACCTGGCGCGCACGGTTCTGCCGGGGTTCGTTGCCGCCTTTGACGGCCTTGGCGAGGCGGTGCAGCAGCTGCGGTCTCACGCGACGCCGTATCAGGTGCGGATCGCGGCCTTGCCGAGCATCGGGCAACTTTGGCTGTCGCCCCAGCTGCCGGCCATACGCCGTGCCGCAAAGTCCGTCTCGATTTCGATCACCGCCTTGGAAGCGCCGCCCAACCTGAAGCGCGAGCAGTTCGATCTCAGCATATTTCTGGAAGACCAGCCGGCCCATGCTGAGGTCATCGAGATCTGCCGAGACGTGATCTTTCCCGTTTGCGCACCCGAGATCGCCGGGCGGTTGGAAACGCCTTTGGACCTGGCCGCCGTGACCTGCCTGCACGACGCTGCCTGGTCCCGGGATTGGCCACGCTGGATGGCGGCGGCCCAGCCCGGCGCCCAGGTCGACACCCGCGGCCCGGTGTTTTCCCTTTACAGCCTGGCGGTGGAGGAAGCGCGAAATGGCGCGGGCGTGCTGATCGGGCACGAGTCCTTGGTGCGCGCGCATCTGGAGAGCGGCGCTCTTGTGGCGCCTTTTCGAACGCGCGTGACCCTCGAGCGCAAGCTGGTGATCGGTCTGGCCAGACCGCTCGAAGAGGGCTCGCCCCTGGCGGGCATCGTCAAAGCCCTGGGAGCCTGAAGCCTGATCGGCTTTAGGGCTCTGGGCACAGATGCGCGGCCAAGGCGGCGAAGCTTTCGACGACTAAATCCGCGCCCTCCTGCATCAGTAGGGCCGGCCTATGATAGCCCCAGCCAACGCCGATCGCCGATACCCCGGCCCGGCCCGCCATGATCATGTCGTAGGTGGTGTCGCCCACCATGACGGTCTCCGCCGGGTGGGCGTTCAGGGCCGCTACGGCCCGTAGAATCAAGGTGGGATCGGGCTTGCCGGGCGCGTTGTCCGCCGGCTGCAGGTCATCGAACAGTGCGCGCCATTGGAGAAGATCGAGACTTCGGTCAAGCCCGGCCGCGCTTTTGCCCGTGACGACGCCGAGGCGGTGGCCCTCGGCTTTCAGAGCGGCGAGCGTCTCCCCGGCTTGGGGAAAGGGCCGTTCCGGCTCCGGGTCCGAATGATGCAAGGCGAGCGAATGGGCGCGGTAGTCCTTTGCGATGGCTTCCCGTCGCGCCCGCTCCAAGGTTGGTGAGAGCACCGCCACCATGTCCTCGGGTTGCAGGCCAACGGTCGAAAGAACCGCCGTCTGGCCAGGGCAGGGCACGCCGTGATCCCCATAGGCCCGGGTCATGGCGTCGATCACCCGGCGACGGCTGTCGACCAAGGTGCCGTCGAAATCGAAGAGCACCAACACCCGAACCTGCCTTTGAACTACCCTTTGCCCCGCGGGATGACGATGAAACGCCTCCGCCTATCTCGGACCAGGGGTTGGGTCAAGGCCGCCGCTTGGCGAAACCCAACCCGGCCAGAGCGACCGCGAAGAGCGCCAGCGCCGAAGGTTCGGGGACGACCTCCTGGACGGTTTCGATGGTGAGCGTCGTCGGACCCAGGCGCACCACGCCGCCCGAGGTTTCAGTGAAGCTGAGCACCGCTGCACCGTCGGACAGCCAGGCGAGGTCGCCGGGCTGGAAGTCGAACGTCCAGGGCTCCGGCGCGCCACCGAAGTAGCAGCTGGCGAAGGCGATGCAGCTGGCGATCGGCTGGCCGTCCAGAAAAAGATCGACCCCCGAGGTGCTTTGGCTGATCGAATTGCCGAAGGTGCCTTCCAACCGGGCCAAGACCATGTTCTCGTCGTCCGGAATCGTGAAGGTGAAGCTGCCGATTTCACCGCCGTTATTGCCGCTGAATTCCGGCAGGCTATGGACGATCAGCGCGCCGCGGGCCTCCATGGGCAGGAACAGCACCACGCTCAGCGCGACCGTGACCGTCGCGAGCATTCGACGCCACATTCCCTTTTCTACGATCGGATTCTTGATCATCTTCGGTCCTCCTGACCTGAGCCGAGACTCCAAGAAGAGAGATCAGCTTGACCGAAGGGTCTTAAGGATTGTTAAAGATCCCTTGCCGATGAAGAGTTCGTAAGCGGAATTGGAGAGAAATTGGTTAATATCTGTCTATCGCCATAGTAAAACTTCTTAATCCAATAAAACAATAATCTCACAAATCGAGGAAAGCAGTCTTTTGTTATAGATATGTAACTTGGTAAATTCCCTCAAAAGACTGGAAGGTGTGCCAGGAATACATCCCCAGGGCTTTGCAGGCCTCCATCACGCAGGATTGGCGGCCCAGTCGATCAGCTTTCTCAAGAAGTCCTCGCAGGCGGCCACTTGGGAGAGTTCGATGAACTCGTTCGGCTGGTGGGCCTGGTCGATCGAGCCGGGCCCGCAGACCACGGTGGAGAAGCCGGCGTCCTGGAACAGCCCGCCCTCGGTGCCGAAAGAGACCGCGTCCGTGAGGTTGGTGCCGGAGAGGTGGCGCACCAGGTCCTCGGCCGGCGAGTCGCTTTCGGGGCGCAGCGGCGGCACGGCGGAAATCGTCTCGGTGACGATATCGGCCTCTGGCGCGGTGGCGCGCAGGCTCGGCAGCACGTGGTCTTCCGCCAAGGCCCGGAAGCCAGCCTCGATCGCCGCGCCGTCGTCGCCGGGCAGCAGCCGGTACTCCCAAACGAAGTGGGCGTGGCGCGGCACGATGTTGAGCGCCGTGCCGCCTTCGAAGGTGCCGACAGAGACCGTTGTGTGGGGCGGCTCGAAACGCTCGTCGAAGGGGCCGTTCTCGCGCTTCTCCGCTGCCACTTGTTCCAAGTGGCCGATCAGGCGGGCGGCGGCCATGATCGCGCTGGCGGACCGATGGGTCTGGCTCGAGTGGGCCTCCTTGCCGGTGACCCGGGTGACGAAGGCGTTGATGCCCTTGTGGGCGTTGACCAGCTTCATGGACGTCGGTTCGCCGACCAAAACGGCCCGGGGCGCCGGCAAGGCGGTTTCGATGTCGGCGATCATGGAACGCACGCCCAGGCAGCCGACCTCCTCGTCGTAAGAAAGCGCCAGGTGCAGCGGCACGCGAATTCCGGCCTCGAGCATCCGGGGCACCAAGGCGAGCGCGATGGCCAGAAAAGACTTCATGTCCGATGTGCCACGGCCATAGAGCTTGCCGTCTTGCTCGACCACCTGGAAGGGGTCGGTCACCCACGCCTGGTTGGCGACCGGCACCACGTCGGTATGGCCAGAGAGCACCACGCCGCCCTCGACCTCCGGCCCGACGGTGGCGAAGAGATTGGCCTTCTTAGCCTCCCCGCTGCTTCGCCGGCTTGCGACGCCGTGGCCCGCCAGATAGTCCTCGACGAAGGCGATCAGCTCCAGGTTCGAGCCGGCCGAGGTGGTGTCGAAAGCGATCAGGCGCTCGATCATTTCGCGCGGGCTATAGGTGTCGGGCATGGTGCGGGCTTGATCCGTCAGATTGGAGGGACGCGTTCAACAAGCATGGTGGGTGCAGTTTAGCAAGCCGAGGGGCAACCCTACCCCCGCCAGAACGACCGGGTGAACAGCACCAGCACCGTGAAGAGCTCCAGGCGGCCGAGCAGCATGCCGGCGGAGAGCAGCCACTTGGCCTCGTCGGGCAGCTCGGCGAAGGTGCCAGCCGGGCCGATGATGTCGCTGAGGCCCGGCCCCACGTTGGCGATCGCCGAGGCCGCGCCCGAGACCGAGGTGCGGAAATCCAGGCCGATGAATCCGAGTGCGCCGGCCAGCAGTGCGAAGGAGGTGATGAAGAGGAAGAAGAAGCCCATCACAGAGGCGGCCGCGGCGTCGGGGATCGGCCGCCGGTTAAATTGGGCCACGAAAACGCCGTTCGGCTGGCTCAGGCGTTTGAGCTGCACCTTGGCGGTGGCGTAGAGCACCTGAAAGCGGAAGATCTTGATGCCGCAGGTGGTCGAGCCGGCGCAGCCGCCGACGAACATCAAGAGGAACAGCACGGTCAGCGCGAAGCCGCCCCACTGGCCGAAATCGGTGGTCGCGTAGCCGGTTCCGGTCATGATCGAGATCACGTTGAAGGTGCTGTAGCGCAGGGCCGGTATTGGCTCCATGAAGCCCTGGCGCCACAGCCAGATCGCGGTCAGCAAGATCGCGGCGGCCAGCACGCCGAAAAAGACCCGGACCTGACTGTCCCGGAATAGGTCGCCGATGTTGCCGCGCACCGCGCGCAGGTAGAGCACGAAGGGCAGGGAGCCGAGCACCATGAAGAGCGACATGCACCAGTCGATCGCCGGGCTGTTGAAATGGCCGACCGAGCCGTCGCGCGTCGAGAAGCCGCCGGTCGCGATCGAGGTCATAGCGTGGGCGACGGCGTCCAGCTTGCTCATGCCGAGCGCCCAGAGCACGATCGTCGCCAGCGCTGTCAAAAAGACATAGATGATCGAGATGCCGGCGGCGATCTGCGCTGCCCGGGGCAGCACCTTGTCGGCCTCGAAGGCCTCGACCCGGAACAGCTGCATGCCGCCGACCTGCAGCACCGGCAGGATCGCGATCGCCATGACGATGATGCCGATGCCGCCCAGCCACTGCAGGATCGCGCGCCACAGCAGAATGCCCGGCGGCGCCTGGTCTAGCCCGACGATCACCGTCGAGCCGGTCGTGGTGATGCCCGACATGGCTTCGAAGAAGGAGTCGGTCAGGCTCATCTTGAGCTCGGAGAAGACGAAGGGCAGGGCGCCGAAGA
The DNA here is from genome assembly GCA_039029395.1 of Pseudomonadota bacterium. Lineage (GTDB taxonomy): Bacteria > Pseudomonadota > Alphaproteobacteria > Kiloniellales > JAKSDN01 > JBCCGG01. Next base: position 100,719 of record JBCCGG010000008.1, read on the forward strand.
CGACGATCACCAGCCACGCCAGGTTGGTCATGATGAAGGCCTGGCGCAGGGAGAAGCCGCCCCAGCCGGTCCGGCAGCTGATCACAAGGGCGCCGCCGATAAAGGCGGTGAGCGCGGCCGAGGCGAGGAAGATCTGCCATTCGCCGTGCCCGGCAACCAGGTCGACGGCGGCCGGGATCAGCATGGCCACGGCCAGGATGCCCAGCAGGACCCCGATTATGAAGGCAATAGGGCGCGGGTCGAACATGGCGCAGGAGCCGGTGGATCAGACGCCGGCGCCGCCTCCGACGCCCGACGGCGATCCGATCAGGGCGAGGAACTCCCGGCGCGTCGGGGCGCCCGTGCGGAAGCGCCCCAGCATGCGGCTGGTGACCATGGTGACGCCCGGCTTGTGGACGCCGCGCGTGGTCATGCACTGGTGGGTCGCCTCGATTACCACGGCCACGCCCTTGGGCTCGAGCACCTGGTTGATCGCGTTGGCGATCTGGGCAGTCAGCTTTTCCTGGATTTGCAGCCGCCGGGCGTAGGCGTCGATGACCCGCGCCAGCTTGCTGATCCCGACCACTCGCTTGTTCGGCAGGTAAGCGACGTGGGCCTTGCCGATGATCGGGGAGATGTGATGCTCGCAGTGGGATTCGAAGCGGATGTCGCGCAGCACCACCATCTCGTCGTAGCCGTCGATCTCCTCGAAGGTGCGCTGCAGCAGGTCGAGCGGGTCCTGGGTGTAGCCGGAAAAGTAGGTCTCGTAGGCCTTGACCACACGCTCCGGCGTGCCAGCCAAGCCCTCTCGGCTCGGGTTGTCGCCGGCCCAGCGAATCAGAAGCTCGACCGCTTGCTCCGCCTCTTCGCGGCTGGGCCGTCGGATCGTGGCTGCTGGCTTCGCGGCCTTGAGGTCGCCAATCTTTGCGATGGGACGGCTAGCGGTCATGGTCTTGGCCCTTCAAAGAAACCTGTGGTGCCTGCCGGCGTCAATGCAAGTGTATCTCTTGGTAGGGGCTATCGAGGGAGAACGCGGGGATCTCCACATCGAATCGCTCACCGGAGTTGCTGGCCATGCCGTAGCTGCCGACCATGATCCCCGAGGGGGTCGGCAGGGGCGTGCCGCTCGTGTACTCGAAGCTCTCGCCTGGCGGTAGGTGTGGCTGCTCGCCGACCACGCCGGCGCTGCGCACCTCTTGAAGCCGGCCCATGCTATCGGTGATCTTCCAATGGCGGGTCAGCAGTTGGACGCTCTCGCTGCCAAGGTTCTCGATCACCACGTGATAGGCCCAGACATAGTGATCATCGCTCGGCGAGGACTGGTCTTCCAGATAGGCTGGCTTGACCGTCACGCGGATCTCCCGGGTTGTTGCGCTATACATGCTCGGCCACCTCCTGCCGCTTCTTATGTTTTGGCTCTGTGGCGTCCATTCTACGCCTTCGACCCGGTCTTGTCCAAAGGCGGCCCCCATAGACGAGAACGGCGCCGCTAGCAAGCGGCGCCGTTCCCAAACAACGATAGGACGAAGTTACTGGAGCAGGATAACCGCTCGGCGGTTGGCCTGTTCGCGGACCTGGTCGGCCGTCGGCACGGCCAGATCGTTCTCGCCCCGTCCGGCCACCGTGACATTGCCCTCGGGCACGCCGGCCGCAACCAGAGCGTCCTTGACCGACTGAGCGCGGCGCAGGGACAGCTTCAAGTTATACTCCGGCGTACCGACCGTGTCGGTGTAGCCGGTAACGGCGAACTCCTGGAAGCCAGTCTCGAGCGCTACGGCCACGGAGTCGGCGATCACCTGGAGCGCCGCTGGCGTCAGATCCGCCTTATCGAAGGCGAAGAAGATCAGGAAGCTCTCAGGCGTGGCCGCTGGTACGGGTTCCGGCGGAGCCGGAGCCTCGACCTTCGGCGCCATCTCGGCCTCGAGCATGGACAGCGCCGCATAGAACTGATCGCGGCAGGCTGCGATATGGTCGAGCTGCCAGTTCTCCTCCTGCTGCTCGATCCAGCAGTCGAAGCGGCCCTGGGCGCGCGCCGCGGTGGCGGGCACCTTGGTGCGGGCTGAAGCGTCCAGCAGAGTGACTAGGCGGGCGCGCGCGTCGGTCATCTCGCCGACCCGGGCTTCCGGCAGCGGCCAATCGGAGACGACCTCAGGCTCGACCACCTCGCCACCAGCAGCCCGCAGGCCCTTCTTGGCGAAGTAGCCGGCATGCTCCCAGTCATACATTTCGTCGGCTTCGAAGGTAGTGATCTCGCGGTATTCCTCGGTCAAAGCCTTGGTAAAGGCGGTGCCGGTGCCTTCCGCCGATCGCATGTGCTCGATATCCTTGCCGACGCAACCGCTTAGCAGGCCGATCGCGGCGACAACCCATACAAATTTCAAACGACCCATTGCCTCCTCCTTTGGGTAAGCAAAACTCGTGATGTGCCCCAACGGGGTGAGCGGCTTCAATCGGTTTTGATTAAATCAATCCCCTGGAAGATCCAGCCCCCCTTTTAGCTCTTCGGCAGTCTATTGGCGCTGTGACGGCTTGTCAAAACCCAACCAGCACAAAAACTTGCGGAAATTGCAATAAGTTGGGACCAGAAGCATCGCCAAGCGCCAGCTTGTGATTGTAAAGCGGTCATCAAAGCCGCTTTGGCTTGCCTGCTTGGCCGAAAGTTCCTAGGTTGGGCCGTCAAGCGAGGCGGGACCCGCGGGTGTAGCTCAATGGCAGAGCAGAAGCTTCCCAAGCTTACGACGGGGGTTCGATTCCCCTCACCCGCTCCAGTCCGGGACGCGGACTGACCCACGCCCATGGCATTTTCGATGATCGGACGCCTGTTGGCCCTGCTGGTGCGCCACGGGCCCCTGGTATTGGCGCTCGGGATCGCCTTGAGCGTCCTGGTACCCGCCCTGGCCACCTTTCTAGGCCCGGCGCTCGGGCCGTTCATCGCGCTTTTGATGCTCGTGGCCTTGCTGCGCCTGGACCCTGGCGAACTGGTCGCCCTGGCGCGCCGGCCTCTGGTGCCGGGCCTTGCCTTGGTGATTTTGCTGCTCGGCGCGCCGATGATTGTCTGGCTTGTGGTCGGACTCTTGGACCTGCCGGCGCCGCTCGCCCAGGCGATGGTGCTCAACGGCGCCGCGCCGGTGCTCATGAGCTCGGCGGCGCTCGCCCAGATGATCGGCTTGAACGCGGCGCTGTCGATTGGAATGATTGTCGGTAGCACACTGCTGCTGCCGCTGACCCTACCTCTGGTGATGATCGGGGTGCTCGATTTGGGCATCGATCTGGACCATGGGGCCTTCGCGGGTCGCTTTTTTCTATACATTGTCGTGCCCTTTGTTGCCGCCTGGTTGCTGCGCCGGCACTTTGGCGCGGACGCCTTCATAGAGCGACGGTCCACCCTGGACGGGCTCGGCGTGATTTTCGTCGTTCTGGCCGGCATTGCCCTGATGGATGGTGTCACCGCCCGGCTGCTCGCCACGCCGGCCACGGTCGCCCTCTATCTGGGGGCCGCCACGGTCTTCAACGGCCTGTTCCAAGTGTTGGGCGCCCTGCTCTTCTCGCCCTTGGGACGGCACCGCGCCCTGGGCCTGGCGCTGTGCCTCGGCAACCGCAACATGGGGCTGGTCTTGGTGCTGACCGGCGGGCTACTGGGCGCCGAATTCGCGCTCTATGTCGCCATGGCCCAGATTCCCATGTACCTCATGCCGGCAATCGTAAAGCCAATCTATGGTCGGTACTTGTAGGCCCCGACGCGAGCCGATATGACAACGGTACATTCAGGGGGAGGCGTGGGGGCCATGGCGGGATTCCACAAAATTTTGGTGGCCAACCGCAGCGAGATCGCGATTCGCGTGATGCGGGCAGCGAGCGAGCTGGGCATTCGCACGGTGGCGGTCTACTCCCACGAGGACCGTTTCGCCCTGCACCGCTTCAAGGCCGACGAGAGCTACCTGATCGGCCAGGGCATGGAGCCGGTACAGGCCTATTTGGCGATCGACGAGGTGATCCGGGTTGCCAAGCAGGCGAAGGTCGACGCGATCCACCCGGGCTACGGCTTTTTGTCGGAGAACCCCGAGCTGGCCGAGGCCTGCGCCGCCGCCAAGATCACCTTCATCGGCCCTCGGCCCAAGGTCATGCGCCAGCTCGGCAGCAAGGTCGAAGCCCGCAACATCGCCGAAAGCGCCGGCCTTTCGGTCATGCCGGCGAGCGGCGTGCTGCCCCACGACGAGCCTGAGGTGGCGCGCATCGCCGAGGCCATCGGCTACCCCCTGATGCTCAAGGCGAGCTGGGGCGGCGGCGGCCGGGGCATGCGGACCATCGCCGGCCCCGATGAGCTGGCCGAGCAGGTCGCGGTCGGCCGGCGCGAGGCCAAGTCGGCGTTCGGCAGCGACGAGGTGTTCCTGGAAAAGCGCGTGGTGCGCGCGCGCCACGTGGAGGTGCAGATCCTAGGCGATCAGGCGGGCACCGTGGTCCACCTCTTCGAGCGTGACTGCTCCATGCAGCGGCGCAATCAGAAAGTGGTGGAGCGCGCGCCGGCGCCCTATCTGGACGAAGCCAAGCGCCGGGCGCTTTGCGAGTCCGGCGCGGCGCTGGGCCGGGCGGTCGGCTACACCGGCGCCGGTACGGTCGAGTACCTTTACGACCTGGACAGCGGATCGTTCTACTTCATCGAGGTCAATCCGCGCATCCAGGTGGAGCACACGGTCACCGAGGAGGTCACCGGGGTCGACCTGGTCAAGGCTCAGATCCGTATCGCCGGCGGCGCCAAGATCGGCACGCCGGAGAGCGGGGTGCCGGCCCAGGAGGCGATCCAGCTCAACGGCAACGCCCTGCAATGCCGCATCACCACCGAGGACCCCCAGAACAAGTTCATTCCCGACTATGGCCGGATCACCGCCTACCGGGGCGCGACCGGGTTCGGTATCCGCCTGGACGGCGGCACGGCCTATTCCGGGGCGCTTATCACGCCGTTCTACGACTCCCTCCTGGAGAAGCTGACGTCCTGGGCGCCGACCGCAGAAGAGGCGATCGACCGCACCCACCGGGCCCTGCGCGAGTTCCGTATCCGCGGCGTGGCGACCAACCTGCGCTTTCTGGAGGCGCTGATCAGCCACCCCAAGTTCCGCCACGGCGACTACACGACGCGGTTCATCGACGAGACGCCCGAGCTCTTCAACTTCGCCCTGCGCAAGGACCGGGCGACCCGGCTGCTCAGCTTCGTCGGCGAGGTCATGGTCAACGGCAATCCGGAGGTCGAGGGCCGGGTCAATCCGGGCCAGGTGCCCGAGCCCGAGCTGCCCAAGCTGAGCGCCGACGCGCCGGCGCCGGGCAGCCGCCAGCGCCTGGCCGAGCTCGGGCCAGAGGGCTTCGCCGCCTGGATGCGCGACCAGAAGCAGCTTCTGATCACCGACACCACCCTGCGCGATGCCCACCAGTCCCTGCTCGCGACCCGCTTCCGCAGCTACGACATGGTCCAGGTGGCGCCTCACTACGCCCAGCTCCTGCCCGAGCTTCTGTCTCTCGAGTGCTGGGGCGGGGCGACCTTCGACGTCGCCTTGCGCTTCCTCAAGGAGGATCCTTGGGAGCGTTTGGCCGCGCTTAGCGAGGCGGTGCCCAACATCCTGCTGCAGATGCTGTTCCGGGGCGCCAACGGGGTCGGCTACAAGAACTATCCGGACAACGCCGTGCGCTTCTTCGTCGAGCAGGCGGCCGACGCCGGGGTCGACCTCTTCCGGGTCTTCGACTCGCTCAATTGGGTCGAGAACATGCGGGTCTCCATGGACGCGGTGCTCGAGAGCGGCAAGCTGCTGGAGGCGGCGATCTGCTACACCGGCGATCTCAGCGCGCCGGACCCGGGCAAGTATGACCTTGAGTATTACGTCGAGCTGGCCAAGCAGCTTGAGGCCGCGGGCGCCCACATCCTCAGCATCAAGGACATGGCGGGGCTCTGCAAACCGGCCGCCGCGCGCACCCTGGTGAGTACCTTGAAGCAGGAGATCGGCCTGCCGATCCACTTCCACATTCACGACACCAGCGGCATCGCCGCCGCCACCCTTCTGGCCGCCGCCGATGCGGGAGTCGACGCGGTCGACGGCGCGCTTGATTCCATGAGCGGCCTGACCTCCCAGCCCAATTTGGGCTCCATGGTCGAAGCCCTGCGCGGCCAGCCCCGGGACACCGGCCTGGACGGCGACGCGCTTCGCACCCTGGACACCTATTGGGAGGCGGTGCGCCGCCAATACCTCGCCTTCGAGAGCGACATGCGCGCCGGCACCGCTGGAGTCTACGCCCACGGCATGCCCGGCGGACAGTATACGAACCTGCGCGAGCAGGCCCGCGGGCTCGGCCTGGAGCACCATTGGCCCGACGTCTGCAAGGCCTATGCCCAGGTCAACCAGCTGTTCGGCGACATCATCAAGGTGACCCCGACCTCCAAGGTGGTCGGCGACATGGCGCTCTTCATGGTCACCAACGACCTGAGCCCCGAGGCGGTCGCGGACCCCGAACGGGACGTCGCCTTCCCCCAATCGGTCGTCGAGCTGTTCCGCGGCGAGATGGGCCAGCCGCCGGGCGGCTTTCCGTCGGCGCTGCAGCAGAAGATCCTCAAGGGCGAGACGCCGATCACCGAGCGTCCGGGCGCGATCCTGCCGCCGGTCGACCTGGAGGCCGAGCGCACGGAGCTGGAGCGCAAGCTGCGCCGCAAGGCGAGCGATCGGGATCTTGCCGCCTACCTCATGTATCCGGGCGTGTTCCTGGACTACGCCAAGCACCGGCGTCAGAACGGCCCGGTCCACGTATTGCCGACCCCGGCCTTCTTCTACGGCTTGGTCCGGGGCCAAGAGGCGGCGATCCACATCGAGCCAGGCAAGACCCTCATCGTCACCTATCTGGCGACCAGCGAAGCGGACGACACCGGCCACCGAACGATCTTCTTTGAGCTCAACGGGCAGCCGCGCAACGTCAAGGTGCTCGACAAGGCCTTGGCGGCGACCGCCCAGGCCCACCGCAAGGCCGACGAGGGCGAGCCGGGCCAGGTGGGCGCACCCATGCCCGGCTTGATCGTCAGCGTCTCGGTCGCCGAGGGCCAGAAAGTCGAGCGAGGCGAGCGGCTCTTCACCATCGAGGCCATGAAGATGGAGACCGCGGTCTACTCCGAGGTCGCCGGCACGGTCGCCGAGATCGTGCTCTCGGTCGGCACAAGGGTCGAGCCCCACGACCTGGTGGTCGTGGTGACGCCGGGGTAGGCCGAGGTCAATTTTCTTCTAGAAACCGCGCGACTTTTTCGTTCACTCGCGCGGGAAACTCCCAAAGTGGGAAGCCACCGGCCTCTGGCACGCGCCACCGGCGGCAGTTGGGCAGCAGAGCCTCCAGCGCGTCGGCGGCTTGGACGAAATCGGCCATGTCGTGTTCGCCGTTCATCATCAGGACCTGCGTGTTGAGCTGAGCCAGCGCACCGTCGATCGGCGCAAGCGGGCGGCTGGCCAACCCGCTATCGAGCCACGGGGCGCCCTGGAAATCGGCGATGATCGCCTGCTGCTCTTCGGCGCGGCAGGTCTCGGGGCGGGCCCTCATGACGGCGAACCAGCCACCCTCGTCCCACCAGAGGCGGCGGGCGGTGGCGATCCCCTCGGTCTGGGCGGTCTCGGCAACGCGCGCCAGCATCTGCCCGACCGCTGGCAGGGGGCGGCCCGGGAAGACCGGGGCCTCGAGCACCAGGGCGCTGAACAGCTGCGGCTTACGACAGGCAAGCAAAAGGCCGGCGGCCGCGCCCAGGTGGGTGCCCCAGAAATGGGCCTGCGCGATACCCACCTCGGCGAGGGCGCCTTCCAGGCTGTCGGCGTATTCGCTCACCCCATAGGGCCCAGCCATGTCGGTGGATAAACCGTGGCCTGGCAGATCGATCAGGATCAGCCGATAGCGCGCTCGGAAGGCTGCAACCTGGGCCGAGAACAGCCGTCTGTCTTGAGACACGCCGTGTGCCAGGACAATCCAGGGGGCATCGGTTGCGGCGTCGTTCAGGGTCTCGAAGCGGGCAGCGCCGCTGGTCATGGCGTGCCACTCGCCTCGGCTTGAATGGCCGCCTTGAGCTGCCGGGCGACCACCGGGCTCTCGCTGTCGTGCAGGTTCTCCGCGCCGAGCCACAGGGTGTTGCCGTGGTGGGCGGCGACGAAGATGCGCGGCTCGCCGGCCAGCAGGGCTTTGGAGATGTCCTCGGCCTGGAGTCCGGCGAGCGGCCCCTCGAAGCCGAGCAAGAGATAGGGTGCCCGTCCTTCATTGGAGATCAGCCATCGCTGGGTCACGCCGTCGATGTCGGCAAGCGCCTCCGCGATGGCTTCAAGCCGGTCGCGCCAAGCCTCTTGATCGCGCGCGTGGTTCCGCTGCTGATACTCCTCCAGGGCGACCAGCATGCCAACGATCTGCTCCTTGCCGACCTTGAGGCTCCGGCCCAGGCCCATGTAGCGGTTCAGAGGATCGCTGACTCCGGTGGTCTCCGCCAGCACGTCGACATCCTGGTGCTGCAAGGCCATGGCGCGCACCAGAGTCTCGCGACAGGCGACGAAGCCGCTGGCTGCCGGGCCCTGCATGGCCTTGCTCGCGGTAAAGACCACCGCATCGGCGCCGGTCGCGACCAGGGCCCGCAGGTTGTCGGCCGGTGGCAAGGCCATGGAGCCGTCGACGATGACCCGGATGCTCTTTTGGTGTGCGAGCGCCACCACCTGTTCGAGCGGCGGAACGCCGGCCTGGTCCTTGTAGGGCTGGCCCGTGCAATCGTAGAACACGCAGGCGACATCACCGTCGAGCGCGGCGCCGAGGCGTCCCAAGGAATCCGGTGTGCCGGCGTCGATCAAGCGCAGCTTCGCGCCGGTCGCCCGCACCGAGAAGTCATAGTAGCCGCGATGCTGCTGGAACATGACGACCTGGTTGGGTGGCTTGAGGCGACGGGGCAGGGCCTTGATGCGCGCCGGATTTTCGCCGGCGACGCAGGCCGCCACCGCAAGCGTGATCCCGGCCGAGGCGCCCGGCGTGGCATAGCCGGACTCGGCCCCAGTCGCCGTGGCAATTGCGCGGCCGGCCCGCTCTTGTAGCTCGCTGATCGGCAGAAAGACCCCTGCCGCTTCGTTCATCGCGGCGATGACGCCGGGGCTCAAGGCCGAGTTGCCCATCTTGGTCCAGGGACCCGTGGCATTGATGACCGGGCTGAGCCCGAGATCCGCTAAGGCTGATGACATGATCAGATACACCAAAGGCGCTTGGAGGTGAGCCGGGACCAAAGCTACGGGATCGTATGGCCGTCGCCAAGCCGGGCATAGACGTCGCCGGAGGGCTCGTTGGGACCCCGTGCCGCGAGCCAGGCCTCGAGGTCCCTGCGGTCCCGCCAATCGTCGAAGATCAAGCGTTTGCGCTCGCCCAGCGAGATATTGAAGCGGTAGGGGCCGAGCTGGGCCAGGCGCTCTAGGCAGGCGGCGGCCTGCTCCGGCGCGGCCGGGATGACCTCGAAGGAAAGGGCGGGCAGAGGCCGGGACAGCCCAGCCAAGACCTCGGCCTCGAAGCCCTCCACGTCGATCTTGCAGAAATCCGGCCGGCCATGGGCGGCGATCAGGGCGTCCAGGGTGGTGACCTGGACCTCGACCCGCTCCTGCCAGCGGGCGCCGGCAAACCGTCGGTTGGCTGAGACCTGTCGGCGCCAGTCCTCGGACAGGGTCGAGAGGGTCGGTGTCCCTTGGCTGACCTGCAGGCTGGCCCGGCCGGGTTTGGCGCCCGCTGCCGCTTCTACCAGGGTGACCGCGGGGTGGCGGCCGTAGAATCGCCGCAAGACGGTCATGATCCGTGGCTGGGGCTCGAGCGCGACGACCCGGGCACCCAGATGGGTGAAGGCGCGCACCCGGTCGCCCAGATGGGCGCCGATGTCGAAGCAGAGATCGCCCGGCTTGACGAAGGCCCCGTAGTGGCGCCGCGCTTGGATCCGGCGCAGGGGATTGCCGTGATAGATCACCAGGGAGCGGGCGAGACCGCTGGCGCGGCGCAAGCGCGCGGCGACGTCGGTGGTTGAGCCTGATGGCGCCATGACGGCCGGAAGCCTACACCCTTGGCCGGCGGAAAGTGCGCATTTCGGACGTATGTCCCTCAAATGCCCAATAGCCCGTCCGCGGCCCATTCATGAATTGTTGATCGGGGCTTTGTAAAATTTTCGTCGCAGGTCTGTAGCCGGACGGAGGAACCATGAGCAAAAAGCGCAGAGCGCCCAGCGCGGGACCATTCTGGGTTTCGAGCGCGCTGCTGGTCGTCGTCTCCGTGGCGGCGGTCGGTTTCGGGCTGTCGGGCGCACAAGGGATTGCCCGGACGCCGGTCGAACCGATCGCGAGCCCGGCGCCGCCGAGCGCGCCGGAACCCGCCCCGGTCGCGGGGGCCAAGCCGCCGGCACCCGAGGAGACCGCCCATCAGGCGCGCCTGCGGGCCGAGCTCTTGGGAGAGACTGCCCAGCTTCTGGCCAAGCACCCGCCGCTTCGCTTCGACGAGCTCGCGGACGCCGCCGAGACGGTCGAGGTGATCGCCCTGGCCGGCGCCGAGACGATACCACCCGAACCCGACGAGACCCAAGATTACGAGTCCTACAAGCAGGCCGCCCTGGGCCAGCGTGAGCTGGTCGCCCTGCACATCACCCGCAAGGAGCCCTTCGTGCTCATGCTGTTGTCGGATGGACCGGTCACCTATGACGTGCAGACCCAGGTTTCCGGCGCTCTACGGGGTGTGCTGATCTCCTCCTCCGCGCCCTCGACCATCGCGGGCCTGCCGGACGAGGTGCCGCTCGAGATCGTCACCGACGGCGCCGAGACCGCGCCCTTCGACCGGCGGCCCAGCCCGCGAGACGACCAGGAGATCCTCGAGCGGGAGCTCAGGACGGTCTTCCCCGAGCAGGAGATCGGCATCAAGCGGCACGACGGACAGCCGGTGATCCTGGTCAGGTAGGCACCAGTGCCGCGATATCTGCCGGTAAAGCGAAGGCCGCCCGGTGAAAGGCCGGGGTGTAGAAGCGCGTCTTCAAGCCGAGCGCCTGGTGGCGTTCGGCGAGCTTGGCCTCGGGCACCTGGCGCAAGGCCGGATCGTCGCTGGCCCAGCTGAAGGCCATGTAGCCGCCGGCGAAGACCGGCACCGCGACGATGTAAAAGGTAACGTCGGCGAAGACGCTCTTGAGATTGCGGCCGGCCTTGGCGACCGCCTCGGGATAGAGGAACGGCATGCCCAATTGGCTGATCACGATGCCGCCGGGATTGAGCCGCCGCTTGCAGTCGGCATAGAAAGACTCTGTGAAGAGCACCTCGCCGGGGCCGGGCAGGGGATCGGTGGAATCGACCAGGATCAGATCGAAGCTCTCCTGACTTTCGGCCATGAACTTGACACCGTCCTCGAAGCGCATCTCCAGGCGCGGCTCCTCGAAGGCGCCGTCGGCAAGCGCCGGCAGATGCTCGCGGCAGCAGACGACGACCCGCTCGTCGAGTTCCACCAGAGTCACCTTCTCCACCGGGTGCTTGAAGACCTCGCGCAGGGTGCCGCCGTCGCCGCCGCCGATCACCAGCACCCGCTCGGCCGCGCCATGGGCCAAGAGCGGCACCTGGGCGATCATCTCGTGATAGGCGCATTCGTCGGCCTCGGTGGTTTGGACGATGCCGTCGAGCGCCAGCGTGCGCCCGAAGCGTTTATGGTCGAAAATCACCAGATCTTGGAACGGCGATTTCTCCCGGTGGATCTCGCGCTCCACCTGGAAACGGATAATCAGATCCGCCGCGTCGTCCTCGTCGAACCACTGAGTCATGGGGGCAGCTTCCTTTCGCGCGGGTTCCCGTGCGGCATCTTCTTCAATTTCATGGCGCGGACAAGAGGGTGCCGTCACACCAGCCGCTTCAGGAAGTAAACCCGGTCGTAACCGTCCTCGGTGCGGCGCTCGGTGATCTGGTATCCGAGGCGCTCATAGAATGGGAAGTTCTCGGTCATCTTGACGTTGGTATAGAGCCGGATCCCACCGAGCCCGAGCTCCTGGGCGCGCTCTTCGGCGAAGGTCATAAGGCGGCGGCCCAAGCCCTGGCCGTGGTGGGCCGGGTCGAGCGCCACGTTCTCGACGAAGAGGTGGTCGGCGCGCGCCATCAACACGATGAAGCCGGCGACGTCAGCGTCGTGCTCCAAGACATGGACCAAGCCGGCCGCAATCTGGTCCTGGTAGTCGGCCAGCATGGGCCCGGGCTTTTTGCCCATGCGCGCGACGTACTTGCCGTAGGCCGCCTCCGCGCAAGCTAGTATGGCGGGCAGGTCGGCGGCCCGGGCCGGTCGGATCGGCGCCGCCCGTTCAGCCACCGACCATGGTCTTGAGCTGGCGGTTGGCGACCGCGAGCATCGCGAAGTCCGGCGATCCGGAGGCCTGCAGCTCGCCGAGCAGCTGCTGGGAACGGGTCACCATCGGCCGCCGGGCATCGGCCCAGGCTTCGATCACGGCATCCGGCTTGGCGCCGTCGGTCGCGCGCTCCAAGATGCGCAGAGAGAGCCCGGCCTGGTGACCGAACAGGTCGTCGATCACCGCGGTCACCGCCAGCTTGTCCCAAGCGGTATCGGTCGATAGCTGACCGGCCGCCCGGCGCAGCCAGTTGAAGCCGAAGCGCTCGCCGATGTTGAAGTAGATCTGGGCCGCCTGGAGCACCGGCATGCCGAGCTGGCGGGCGATCCGCACAATGTCGCAAACCGGCGCCAAGGGCGCCAGGCCGGCGATCCGCCGGGCCAGGGTCTCCGGCACGTTCTGGCTGATGAAGTCCTTGGCGCGCTTGTCGAGGATCTCCCGGTCGCGCTTGGAGATCAGACTTTCTAGGTTGTCACAAAGGTCGTGGACCCCACCGCCGAAGGCCTCGATCTCGCTCTTGACGTCGATCGGCGGCTCGGTCTGGCTCAAGAACCAGGTGGTCACCCGTTCAACCAGGCGGCCGCACTCGATCAGCATGGCGGACTGCACAGACGCCGGCACCTTGTTGTCGAGCGCCTCGATCTCCTGCCACAGCTTATCGATGCCGAAGATATCCCGCGCGATGATGTAGGCGCGGACAATCTGGTCGGCCGGCATGCCGGTGCGCTCGCGCACCTCGTGAACGAAGGTGATGCCCTCGCGGTTGACCACCTCGTTGGTGACGACCGTGGCGATGATCTCCCGGCGCAGACGGTGGCCGAGGATCTCTTTCTTGTACTTCTTGCGCAGATCGGTCGGGAAGTAGTCGATCAGGTCCTCGCCGACGTAGGGGTCGTCCGGCAGGTCCGAGGCCAGCAGCTCGTCGTAGAGCACGATCTTCGAGTAGGACAGCAGGACCGCGAGCTCGGGCCGGGAGAAGGCGATGCCTTGCTTCTGGCGATCGCCCACGGTCTCGTCGTCGGGCAGGTTCTCGACCGCCCGGTCGAGCAACCCGGCCCGTTCGAGCGCCCGCATGAAGCGCGCGGTGCGATCGATCAAGTGGGCGCCCAGCTGATGGGTCACCGTGATTGCCTGGGTTTGCAGGTAATTGTCGCGTAAGACCAGCTCGCCGACCTCGTCGGTCATGCGCTCGAGCAGCTTGTCGCGTTGCTTGCGGGTCATGTCGCCGGCGCCCTCGACTCCACCCAGCAGGATCTTGATGTTGACCTCGTGGTCCGAGCAGTCGACGCCGGCCGAGTTGTCGATAGAATCGGTGTTGCAGCGCCCGCCGTTCATGCCGTACTCGATGCGCGCGTTCTGGGTCATGCCCAGATTGGCGCCCTCGCCGACCACCTTGGCGCCGAGCTCCCGGGCATTGATGCGCAGGGCATCGTTGGTTCGGTCGCCGGCATCCGCGTTGGACTCGTGGGTCGCCTTGACATAGGTGCCGATGCCGCCGAACCAGAGCAGCTCGATGTCGGCCTTGAGCATCGCGGTGATCAGCTCGTTGGGCGTGATCTGATCGGTCTTCAGCCCGAACACCTTCTTCATCTCCGGCGTCACTTTGATCGACTTCGCCTTGCGGTCGAAGATGCCGCCGCCCTTGGAGATCAGCTTGGCGTCGTAGTCGGTCCAGGCCGAGCGCGGCAGCTTGAAGAGGCGATCGCGCTCCTTCCAGGTCTTGGCCGCGTCCGGGTTGGGATCGACGAAGATGTGCATGTGGTTGAAGGCACCGACCAGCTTGATGTGCTGTGACAGCAGCATGCCGTTGCCGAACACGTCGCCCGACATGTCGCCGCAACCGACGCAGGTGAAGTCCTCGTTCTGGGTGTCCTTGCCGATCTCCCGGAAGTGACGCTTGACCGACTCCCAGGCGCCGCGCGCGGTGATGCCCATCTTCTTATGGTCGTAGCCGGCCGAGCCGCCCGAGGCGAAGGCGTCGTCGAGCCAAAAGCCGTAGTCCACCGAGACGCCGTTGGCGATGTCCGAGAAGGTCGCGGTGCCCTTGTCGGCGGCGACCACCAGATAGGGGTCGTCCTGGTCGTAGCGCACGACCCGGGTCGGTGGGATGACATCGTCGCCCTGCAGGTTATCGGTGATATCCAGCAGGCCCCGGATGAAGAGCTTGTAGCAGGCGATGCCTTCGTCCTGGAAGGCCGCGCGCCCGGCATCGGGCGGCGGGGGCTGCTTGACCACGAAGCCGCCCTTGGAGCCGACCGGCACGATGACCGCGTTCTTGACCTGCTGGGCCTTGACCAGACCGAGGATCTCGGTGCGGAAATCCTCGCGCCGGTCGGACCAGCGCAGGCCGCCGCGCGCGACCTTGCCGAAACGCAAGTGCACGCCCTCGACCTTCGGGCTGTAGACGAAGATCTCGCGGAACGGGCGCGGCAGGGGCAGCTCGTCGATGTTCGAGGAATCGAGCTTGAAGGAGGCGTACCTCTTCTCGCCGCCGCCGGCGCTCTTCATGTAGAAGTTGGTCCTCAGCGTCGACTCGATGACATTGAGGAAGCGCCGGATGATGCGGTCTTCGTCCAGGTTGGAGACGTCGTCGAGCAGCGCGCGAATGTCCTTGGCGATCGCGTCGGCCTCCTTGGCGTCGGCGCTGTCCGGGTTGAAGCGGGCTTCGAAGAGGTCGACCAGGCGGCGCGTGATCTTCGGGTTGCGCCTGAGAGTCTCCTCCATGTACTCCTGGGAGAAGGGTATCTGGGCCTGGCGCAGGTACTTGCAGAAGGCCCGGATCACGATCACTTCGCGCGACGTCAGCCCGGCGGCGAGCACCAGCTTGTTGAAGCCGTCGTTTTCCATCTCGCCGAACCAGACCCGTCGATAGGCCTCGTGGAAGGCGTCCTTGACCGCCGAGAGGTCGACCGGCGCGCCGTCCTCGGTGACAGTGTCGAAGTCGTTGATCCAGACCGGCTGGCGGTCGTCGGTCAGATGGATCTCGTAGGGCACCTCGCCGATCACCTTAAGTCCCATGTGCTCTAGCATCGGCAGCACGTCGCTGAGCGGCACCGGGTTGCCCGCCAGGTAGATCTTGAAGCGCAGCTGGTGGGCCTCGGACTCGATCGGCCGGTAGAGATTCATGGCGATCGATTTCGACGCGACCGCGTCCTCGATGCGTTCTATGTCGAAAACCGCGATGTGCTCGTTGTAGTTATCCTGATAGCTCGCCGGGAAGGCCATGGCATAGCGCCGCAGATAGCGGATGCCCTGTTCCTCGCCGCGCGCCTCGATCATCGCGCCCTCCAGGCGGTCGACCCAAGAGCGCGCCGCCTCGACCAGCTTCTCTTCCAGCACGGCGATGTCCACGTCGGGCACCGCGCCCTGGGTGGTGCGCACGATAATGTGCAACCGGGCTAAGGCCTCGTCCGTCAAATGGGTATAGAAGGTGTCGACCGTGCCTTCGTAGGCTTCGGCCAGGATTTTCGTGACCTTGCGGCGCAGCGCGGAATCGAAGCGGTCGCGCGGTACGAAGACCAGCGCCGAGATGAAGCGCTCGAAGGCGTCCCGGCGCACGAACAGTGCGACCCGCTGGCGCTCCTGCAGGTGCAGGATGCCGAGCGCGGTGTCGCACAGCTCCTGGTCTGAGATCTGGAACAGCTCGTCGCGCGGATAGCTGTCGAGAATGTGCATCAGCGACTTGCCGTCGTGGCTCCTGGGCTCGAAGCCGGCGCGCTCGACGACCCGCTCGACCTTGTCGCGCAGCATGGGGATCTCGCGCGAGCTGCGGGAATAGGACACCGAGGTGAAGAGGCCGGCAAAGAGCTGCTCGCCCACCACATGGCCCTTGGCGTCGAAATTCTTGACCGCGATGGTGTCCAAGTGGACCCGCCGGTGGACGGTTGCCTTGCGGTTGGCCTTGGCGACGCGCAGCAGATTGGGTTGCTTGAGGAAGGCGCTGACCTCGGCCGGCAGGGTGCCCAGGTTGCGCAGGCCCGCGAACATGGAGACCGAGGGGTCGCGCAGTACGCCGAGGCCGCCTTCGTCGGGCACCCGAGTGATCGCGTCCTTGCCCTTGCCCTCGAAGGTGTAGTGACGGTAGCCCAAGAAGGTGAAGTGGTCGTCGGCCAGCCACTCGAGGAAGGCCCGGCCGCTCGCGACCTCGTTCTCGGGCACCGGCGGCGGCGTCTTCTGGAAGCTCTCGATCACCTCCTGGAGCTTGCCGCGCATGGTTTGCCAATCCTCGACCGCGGCGCGCACGTCGCTGAGCACCGCTTCCAGACCCTCCCGGATCGCCTCGTGGCGCTCGTGGGGCTGCTCGCTGATCTGGGCGTGGATGAAGGATTCCGAGGCGGCGTCCTTGGGGCCCTCGCCGTGGGGGTAAAGCTCGATAAGCTGGCCCTTGTCGCCGCGGGTCGCATGCAGGATCGGGTGGATCACCAGGTGGACTTCCGCCTCTTGGCGGTTAAGCTCGGCCGTCACGGAGTCAACGATGAATGGCATATCGTCGTTGATGATCTCGACGATCGTGTGGCTGGAGCGCCAGCCGTGCTCCTCCATCTTCGGATTGTAGACCCGCACGCTCGGGGTTGCGGCCTGGCGCTTTTGGGCTAGGCCCAGCAAGGAGAGGGCGGCGCCGTAGAGGTTGTCCGGGGTCTCGCTCAGGATGTCATCGGCCGGGACATTGGCGTAGAACTGCTCGACGAAGCGCCCGGCAATCGCGGCCCGCTCAGGGGTCAGGCGCTGGCGCACCCGATTGAGTACCTGCTCGATGAGATCGCTCTTAAGGTCTAGTGTTTTGACAGCCATTCCGCTAACTCCCCCAAGTCGCCGGCTATTAATCCTATTTGGATTTCTCCAGAAGACCTAGGCTAACCCATTCTTATCGCGAAGTGGAGCCAAAGCTGCGACATCCACTAGGGAGCCAGCGACACCTGCCGGGCCAACCGGGGCGCCCAGGAAAGTGGCCGGGCTTTACCGCCCGGAGCTTCAGATTGGCGCAAAGGCAACGGCGTTTGCCAGAAAGGCCTATTTGGTCTCGGTCCAAAAATCAGGACCTTACAGGGCATTTGGAAAACTCCTTGAGCCGGGGTCAGTGCGATGAGCGCCCCCTACAAGGTGCAGTACGCTCCGATGCCGGTCGAGGCCGGTCGGGACATGAGGCTAAGTCGAAATGATTTCGCTGTCCTCATGGCTATCGCCTATCGGGATCGCTTCGGCAAGAACGGTATGGGCTGCACGCTGGGCTTCAGAAAGCTGGCAGAAGAGGCCGGCGTCGATCCTTCGCACCTTTCGCGCCACACCAGGCGCCTTGAGGAGCTGGGCTACATCACCGTCACCAAGAGCGCGACGGATAAGCGCCGCCGGTCCTATTCGGTTGTCTATTCGACGGCCAATGAAGCAGTCGCCACCGATGGCGACTATCAGGATGCAAACCCGGGTGCCACTGTGTCACCCGGCGAAAAAGTAGTCGCCACCGATGGCGAGTATCCCGAGGAGATAGTCGCCATCGCGAATTTGCAAGCCATTGAAAAAAAAGACAAAGCTCTTCCTAATAGATCTTGTATAAACAAACAAAATAGATCGAGCGAAGCTCTCTCTGCGGCTAATCACGAAAATAGGGGGACTGTGGGACCCCCATTCGCTCAGCAAGGGGAGCGTGATCGATCTGCTGTGCCCAAGCAGCGAGAGCTGCCTGTCCTCCAGGACGTGAACCAGAAAACCAGAAACCAAAAGCGCTTGGCCGCTGAGGAGCGGCTGGGGAATGACCTGGTGAAGGCTCAGCTCATCGAGCCCTTGGAGGATTGGGCTGCGGCCGAAAGGGATCAAGATCTCGGCGCGACCGCTGAGTACCAGAAGGCCATCGACTGCGAAGCGCGGCACCAAGGCAATGGGCTCAAGTATCTGCTCAAAATCGCCAAGGTTGCGAGGCTTGTGGCATGACGTGCCATTACATTTCCTGGGTCCTTCCTGGCCAAAACGTGTACGGGGCGGCAAAGTGCGAAAAATATCTAGTGTTTTCAATGATTTATCGATCATCCACGCGAGGAAGCCTGGGCTTTTTGCAGCCCTGAGAATGGAGAGTCAGGTTTTGTAATGGTTGAGGATTTGGACAGCGAAACGGGGATCAGCCACAACGGCAATGGGCAGGACCTGTTCCATGGCGAGCTGCCCAGGCTGGCCAAGGGCTGGTCGATCAATGCGCTCTCGATCGAGCTGAAGCTTGACCGGCGCACGGTGCGCAAGCGCTTAGCCGTTGTGGAGCCCCTATCCGATGGGCCGAAGGGGCCGCTCTACAGCCTGGCCGACGCGGCCCGCGCCCTCTTTGGCCAACCGACCTTGAGCCAGGCCGAGGACCTGAACCATCGGATCTTGCGCAACAAGCTGGACGCTTCGGAGATCGATCTTGCCCGCAAGCGCGGCGAGTTCATGCCCCGCAAGGAGGTAGAGCGCACTGCCGCCAACGTGGCCCGGGAGGAACGGGAGGCCTGGCTCACCTGGCCGGCTCGCGCGGCGCCGATCCTAGCCGACGAATTTGCGGCCGACCAGGCCGAGCTGAGCCGCGCCCTGGAGCGGGAGATCCGCGCGCACATGGAGGAAAGATCCCGTGAGCCTGACGACACCTGAGGTCTCAGAGGCCGAGCGGGTCTATCGCCGGGCCTGGCGCAAGGCCTTCCGGCCCGACCCTTTGATGACCATCAGCGAGTGGGCCGACCAGTACCGCAAGCTATCGTCCCGCGCCTCGGCCGAGCCGGGCCAGTGGCGCACCCGGCGCACGCCCTACCTGAAAGAGATCATGGATTGCCTCAGCCCGTCGTCACCTGTGGAGCGCGTGGTGTTTCAGAAGGGCGTGCAGATCGGCGCCACCGAGGCCGGCAACAACTGGCTCGGCTTCGTTATCCACAAGGCCCCCGGGCCAATCCTTTCGGTCATGCCCACGGTCGAGATGGCCAAGCGTACCAGCAAGCAGCGCATCGCGCCCATGATCGAGGAAACCCCGGTGCTCGACGCCCTGGTCGAAAACCCGCGCCGCAGGGACAGCGGCAACACCGTCTTGAGCAAGGAGTTCCCCGGCGGCGTGCTGATCATGACCGGCGCCAACAGCGCGGTCGGCCTGCGCTCCATGCCGGCGCGCTACCTATTCCTCGACGAGGTCGACGGCTATCCGGCCGACGCCGACGGTGAGGGCGACCCGATCGAGCTGGCCGTGCAGCGCACCCGGACTTTCGCCCGCCGCAAGATCTTCCTTGTGAGCACCCCGACGATCACCGGCCTGTCCCGCATCGAGGCGGCCTTCGAGGAAAGCGACCAGCGGCGCCTCCACCTGCCCTGTCCCGACTGCGGCCACATGCAGGTCCTGCAATGGGCCAACGTGCAATGGCCCAAGGACCAGCCCGAAGAGGCCGCCTATGCCTGCGACGGCTGCGGCGTGCTGATCCCCCACGCCAAGAAGCAATGGATGCTGGAGCGCGGCCAGTGGCGGGCCGAGGCCGAGGGCGACGGCCTGACCGCCGGCTTTCACCTGAGCTCCCTCTACTCGCCGCCCGGCTGGTACTCCTGGGCCCAGGCCGCTAAGGATTTTCTCGCCGCGAAGGACTACCCAGAGCGCTTGAAATCGTGGGTAAACCTGTGCCTGGCCGAGACCTGGAGCGAGCGCGGCGACGCGCCCGACTGGCAGCGCCTGTTCGACCGGGCCGAGGATTGGCAGCTCGGTCGGGTGCCCTTGGGCGGGCTTTACCTGACGGCCGGCGTCGACGTGCAGAAGGACCGCCTGGAAGCCGAGGTCGTCGCCTGGGGGCCGAACATGGAAAGCTGGTCGGTCGATTACCGGATCATCGCCGGTAACCCCTACGAGGCCGAGGTCTGGGCAGAGCTGAGCCAG
Organism: Pseudomonadota bacterium; assembly: GCA_039029395.1. Taxonomy (GTDB): domain Bacteria; phylum Pseudomonadota; class Alphaproteobacteria; order Kiloniellales; family JAKSDN01; genus JBCCGG01. The sequence goes on from JBCCGG010000008.1 coordinate 120,935, forward strand.
CTGCTCGACGCGCCCTTCCAGCACGAAGCCGGCGGCATTCTCAAGATCGGCCGCCTGGCGATCGACAGCGGCTTCTGCACAAGCCAGGTCTACAGCTGGGCGCGCCGGCAAAGCGCCCGCCAGGTCATGGCCGTCAAGGGCAACCCCAAGTCCAGCGTGGTGCTCGGCTCGCCCTCGCCGGTCACCGTCAATGCCGCCGGCCGCAAGGTCGCCAGCGGCAAGGTCTGGCCGATCGGCGTCAACATCCTCAAGGGCGAGCTGTACGGCCGCTTGCGCCTGGAGCGGCCCGACGACGGCGGCGCCTTCCCGCCCGGCTTCTGCCACTTCCCCCAGCACGGCGAGGAGTATTTCAAGCAGCTGACCGCCGAGCAGCTGGTCACCACCAAGAACAAGCGCGGCTACCCGGTGCGCGAATGGGTCAAGACCCGGCCCCAGAACGAAGCCTTGGACTGCCGGGTGTACGCCATGGCCGCAGCGATCGCCGCAGGCATCGAGAGATGGCAGCCCGAGAGATGGGCCAGGATCGCCAAGGCGCTCGGTGTCCGGGCCGAGACACCCGAGGAAGAGACGGCCCCTCAGCGGGCGCATGAGGCCCCTACGGAGCCGACCGCCAAATCCAAGCCCGGGCCGACCGTCATTCGCTCCAAGTTCATGGAGGGCCGGTCGTGAAAATCATCATCTGACCCTTGAGCTAAACCACTCGCGCGGTCGCCCACTTCGTTCCCACGGCGGTGATCCCGCTCCTACCGGCACCGCCCTGATTGCGGCTTGGGCGGCGGGCCTGAGGGGCGGGTCATGGAATGGGGGCTTGACCCAATTCAGACGACTGCCCAACTATCCAACACCCCGTTTGGGGCACTCAACTCTTTCACGAAGAGGAGGTTTTCATTATGAAAGCCCTATTGAATGCCCCGGTCTTGGAGCTTGCGAACCACTAATTCTCAAGAGACACCTAGCGGGGCAGAATGAGGCAATGATTGAAGCTGGAGAGATTCCAGCGCCTAGGTTTTAGTGGAGCTTAGGTCGAGCTTTGGACCGTGTCCGAGGTGTTGATATGATCAGGCGGGTCGTGGTGTCTGTGTGGGAGAGGTATGAAATCCTCCCTCGCATCTTCGGTAGATCCGCTGCCTCACCTCTCGGTGTTCAGCCCGAGGCACCCTAGACAAAGACGGCTCCTTGCCGGGCGCCTGAGGGCCGTGCAGAGTCGGTTGCCAAATCGGAGCCGCCGAGTGTCGTCATTCGAAGCAAATGGATGGAGTCTTAGAGTTTGAGATCACTACTCAAAAAGCATTTTCTAGTGACTAACTCAATCGTAGACGGTATAGATCCAAAGTCTAGTTGTGTGGAAAAATTGGCAAGAGACTTATGGGCAAGCTCCGCGGCTACATGTCCCCTCTGTACTCCGACGAGGCTCGGGATGATGCTCTGTTTCACTACACTACAGCGGCAGGTCTCATCGGCATACTTGAAAGCAAAGAACTTTGGAGCACTGCCTATTTCTGTACAAATGATGAGTCAGAGCTAACCGCTGGTACCGGAATTCTCAAGCCAATGTTTTGGAGAGCAACTCATGACTTGGTCGACGGAAATGATCCTATGGTGCAAACTTTCAACAACCGCGGCGTGGACATTTTCGATTATGCACGCGATTTCGAGCAACATATCATAGGGCACATATTTCATCTGTCTTGTGCATACATCACATGTTTCTGCAAACCTACAAGCGAAGAAGACTTCAAGCATGGGCTTTTGAGCCAATGGAGGGCTTACGGAGTCGACGGCGGTTATGCACTGCAGTTTAGCAGAAGAAAGTTAGAAGCGGCTATCGAGAAAGCATATAAAGAAAAGAAATTGAATTACGATTTGCAGGATGTTTATTATACCGAAGACAATCCACTGAAAGCTGAAGTGGAGAGTCATGAGAACGCATTTGTTGGGGCGTATATTAGGCACCTCCAAGAATTGGCAGACCAAAATGTTTGGCAAAGGAAATCTTTCACTAGTCCACTTTCAGGCTTATTTGATGGCGCTTTTCTAAGTTTAGTAAATTTTCTTATTCAAACAAAGAATCGACACTTTAGTGAAGAGAATGAATGCAGACTTACGCTTTTAGAAGCAGTTGCTTCCGAGGCAGAACTTCTTCCGGTGAACTACTTTAATCGTGAAGGTCTTGTTGTCCCATACAAAAGAACTCCTCACGAAGACCTACCGATACTTGATTGTATTGAGTGGATCATCATAGGACCGAGCACTCGAGAGGACGCACGGTACAAGTCAGTTAGCCAGATGGTCAAAACGGCGGGTCTAGAGATAGAAGTGCGCCCGTCAAGAATACCTTTCGTCCGGTTCTGAAATAACATGCGAACTTTGGCAATGCTGTAGCTTTACATGTGGCCAAATTACGCAGTTCGGCCCAAGCTTGACACTTTTTCCACGCCCCGTGACACGCTCCTCCACCATTACCGCCGGTGCTGAAAACACCTTGACGTAGGCGGACAGCCGCCGCGACAGGCGGCGTTCCTGATTGTATATGCCGGGAGTCCGCGAACTAAGGCACTTGGGCACGAACAAGCGAGCACGTCCTACGTCGTGTTCTCAGCTCCCGGCGCCAGGGCCGCCCCCTGGCGATGGCCTGAAAAGCCAAATGTAGGAGCACGCCCTAGACCACCGTCGCCTTCATTCACGCCGGCCGCCGCCAACGCCGAGCCAACGGCAAGCCGCGCCTTGCCCGCCAGGGCTTCCAACCCGCCAAACGCCGGCGCGTCTTGGTCTGCAACATGCTGCGCCCCAAGGTCGTCTGGGACGGTTGCCTGGCCCAAGACCCGTAGTTACCCCAGGACTTTGTGGAGCAGCTGCTCGCGCGCGACCTCGGCTCGTCCGAGCGCCGGGCGCTCAGGACGATCTGCGAGACCTCCGACATCCAGCAGGTTGGCCGTCGCCGCTTCCTGGTCGCGCCGATCGGCCGCGAGATCGAGCTGGTGTTGCACCTCTTCGAGGCCGAGCGCGAGGACCTTGATCCGAGCGACAAAGTCGACGCTGACCACAACGGCCAAGAGGATGATAGTTGCGAGGAGACTGACCTGGACGCTGTATAAGCGCCACAACAGATTTTGCAATTGACGGCGAAAAATAGCAGCGCTATTTTATTGGAGAAATAGCGCTGCCATTTTTGGAGCCGGTTGCATGTCCTTCGATCTCACGACACCACGCTTCGCGCAGCCCGAGGTCCTGAATGTGATCCGAGGTCTCAGTGCTGGCTTGCTCCAGACCTGGGTTAATCGGGGCCACATCGTGCTTTCTGACCAGAACCCGGGCAGCGGCCGCCGCCGGCTCTATAGCCCGATCGATATTGTGAAATTGGCCCTCATGGCTCGTTTGGCGTCCTTTGGGATCAGCGTTCAGTATTCTAAGTCTTTGATAACGATGGTCGAAAAGATCTTTGCTGTCGAAGTTACCTTTGATTGGGATTGGTATTTTGCAATCAATTACCAGTACGAAATCAGCGTCAAGGTTCCCGAGAAATTCAAACACCTCGGCCCTCTGGAACTCCAGCACCCTCAGCTTTGGCGGGACTTCAAACTGGGCGACCCGGTGGATCTGCGTGTCTCCGATTTTGTTGAGGTGCAGGGCCTTCCGCATATGCGACGTGATCAGGGTCAGGGACCCGTCATCCCGGAAAGGCGTCGCGAGTGGGCGGCAAAGGGCTACCACGCCGAGCCTGCCCTGATCCTGCCCATCGGCGAGATCGTTAACGGCACCTTGATCCAATTGGAAACGATGGAGGCCGAGGGGGAGGGCAAGGATGATGTCTAGCCTCTTGAGCCACCTCTTCGCCCCCCTCCGTCGCCGCGCCCTGGATGGCGCGGGCGGCGGTCGCCGTTGGGATGGTGCCGGCACGATCGACAACCTCAATGGCTCGGTCTTCCAAGGCTCGGCGACGCTTCGCAAGCGCGCGGCCCACTTCGTGCACTCCAACCCCTGGGCGGCCCAAGCCCGGCGTGCCCTGGTCGCCTCGATAGTCGGCTCGGGCCTCAAGCCGCAGTCCAACCATCCCAACGAGGCCGCGCGCAAGGCGCTGGCCGAGCTGTGGAGCCGCCACGAGCTAGTCATCGACGCCGAGGGGCGCACCGACTTCACCGGCCTCCAGGCCGCCGTGGTCGGCTCCATGGTGGTCGGCGGCGAAGGCTTCGCCCGCGCCCGCCTGCGCCGCCCCGAGGACGGCCTGGAGGTGCCCTTCCAGCTGCAACTCCTGGCGCCCGAGCAGGTTGACATGGCCTTGCACCGGGACCAGCCCGAGGGCGCGCGCATCCGGGCCGGCGTGGAGTTCGACCGGCTCGGTCGGCGCGTCGCTTATCATGTCTTCCCCACGCACCCGGGCGACCCCCTGGGCATGACCGCCTTGACCGCGCGGCCGCTGCCCGAGGCCTTTGTGGATCACGTCTTCCTGGCGACCGCCCCGGGCCAGGTGCGCGGCATCTCCTGGCTGGCGCCCGGCCTCTTGCGGCTCCACGAGCTGGATGCCTTCGAAGACGCCACTCTGGTCGGCCAAAAGGTCAAAGCCCTTTACGCCGGCTTTATCACCGACGTGAACGGCGATGGCGCCGGCTTCGCCGACGGCCAGCCGGGCAGCGTCGCGGAGCACGGCCTGGAGCCGGGCACCTTGCGCATGCTTCAGCCCGGCCAGGACATTAAGTTCAGCGACCCCACCAAGGCCGGCGACAGCTACGGCGAGTACGTCAAGACCCAGCTGTGCGCCTTCGCCGCCTCGGTCGGCCTGACCTACGAGCAGGTCTCCAACGATCTCAGCAACGTCAACTTCTCTTCCATGCGCGCGGGCGCGATCGAGCATCGCCGCTTCGTGGAGCAAGTCCAGAAGTCAGTCCTGATCCCGCAGTTCTGCCAGCGGGTATGGAACCGCTTCGTGCGCTTGGCCGTGGTCTCCGGCGCCCTGCCGGCCCGGGACTTCGACCGGGACCCCCGGCCCTATCTCTCGGTCACCTGGCGCCGCCCGGGCTGGCCGCACATCAACCCGGTCGACGACGTCAAGGCCGAGCGCGAGGCCGTCGAGGCCCGCTTCCGGCCCCGCAGCGACGTGATCGCCAGCCGGGGCCTCGACCCCGAGCAAGTCGACGCCGACATCGCCGCCGACGCCAAGCGGGCCGGTAGGTCCGAGTCCACCGAGGACGCCATGGAACGTGGCGCCGTCTAGTCCCTGAAAGGAGAAGATCTAATGAACGTTGATCAGCACTTTTACGAGGTTCGGTCTGGCCCCAACGGGCCTGTCACGCGCCGTCGTCGGCATTCCAAGGAATACCGGGACACCATGGCGCGCGTGAAAGACCGCGTTTACACCCGTGACGCGCCCGAGCCCGACTTGCTTGTGCGCCGCGCCACGATTGAGCCCGGCAGCATCGACGAGGCCAACCGCACAGTGCGGGTTGTCTTCTCGACCGGCTCCGAGGTTCAGCGCCGCGACCTGGAAGGCCCCTTCATCGAGCGCCTGTCACTGGCCGAGGGCCATGTGAACCTGGCGCCCTTGCGCGGCGCTTCGGTCCTCAACAGCCACCGCCAGCAGGATCTCCACGACGTGCTCGGCACGGTCGAGGAAGCCTGGACCGATGGCGCGAAGGGCTGGGCGCGGATCAAGATCTCGGCTCGCTCGGACGTGGAGCCGATCTGGCAGGACATCAAGGCCGGCATCATCAAGAGCGTGAGCTGCGGCTACACCGTCCAGCGGTGGCGTGATGACCGGCAAGCCGATGGCCGCCGGGTGCGGATCGCCGAGCAGTGGACCCCGCGCGAGCTGAGCTTCGTGGCGGTCGGCGCCGACGCCGATGCCCAGGTGCGCGGCGCCGACCAGCAGGTTCGCCAGGCCTCCAACGAGGCGATCCGGGCCATGGCCGCCGCCGTCGGGATCGAGCCCGCCTATGCCGAAGGGCTGGTCACGCGCGGCCTGGACGCCGACGGCGCCCGGCACGAGATCCTCGACGAGCTGACCCGCCGGGCCGGCCCGGAGATCCAGACCCAGACCGTGCCCAGCGTGGTCATGGGCGAGGATTACTCCGACATCTCGACCCGGGCCGCCCATATCGGCGAGGCCCTGTACTGCCGGGTCAATCCGGCCTACGAGCCGAGCGCCCCGGCCCGGCAGTACATCGGCCTGTCCATGCCCGAGATCGGCCGGGAGATCCTGCGGGCGCACGGCATGAGCGTGACGGCCCTGTCCCCGGCGACGATCGTCACCCGGGCCTTGCACACGACCAGCGACTTCTCGCTAATCCTGGCCGACACCGTGGGCCGGACCCTGCGCATGGCCTATGGGGCCGCGCCGGCCGGCGTGCGCTCCCTGGCCAAGCAGACCACGGCCCGGGACTTCCGCACCAAGCACCGTTTGATGCTGGGCGAGGCGCCGACCCTGGAGAAGGTCAATGAGCACGGTGAGTTCAAGTCGGGCACCATGGCCGAGGCCGAGGAGACCTATAAGGCCGAGACCTTCGGGCGGATCATCGGCATTTCGCGCCAGGCCATCGTCAACGATGATCTCGGCGCCTTCTCGGACCTCTCGGCTCGCCTGGGCGTCTCGGCCGCCGAGTTCGAGGCCCAGCACTTGGTCGACCTGCTGACCAAGAACGCCGGCAACGGCCCGACCATGAAGGACGGCCAGCCGCTGTTTGACAGCACCCACGGCAATCAGGCGGCCGCTGGCGGCGCTCTCTCCGAGACCACGCTCTCGGCCGGGCGCCTGGCCATGCGCTCCCAGAGCGGCCTCAGCGGCAAGCCGATCAACGTCACGCCGCGCACGATCTTGGTGCCGGCCGCCCTGGAGACCACGGCCGAGAAGATCGTCGCGACGATCCAGGCGGCGACTACGGCGGACGTCAATCCCTTCGCCGGCCGGCTCAACGTTGTGGTGGATAGCCGCCTGGACGCGGTGAGCGCGACCCGCTGGTATCTGGTCGCCGACCCCAGCCAGATCGACGGCCTGGAGTACTGCTACCTGGAAGGCGCCCAGGGGCCGCAGATCGAGAGCCAGAACGGCTTCCGGGTCGACGGCGTGGAGATCCGGGTGCGCCTCGACTACGGCTGCGGCTTTGTGGAGCACCGCAGCTGGTACGAGAACGCCGGGGCCTAAGGTCATGGCGCTCACCCTCGCGGAGCTGGAGGCCAAGCGCGATCGCCTGCTCGAGGTGCTCGGCAAGGGCCACAAGTCCTACCACTTCGCCAATCGGGGCATGGAGTACGCCGACCCCGAACAGCTCAAGGTCGCCCTGGCCGAGATCGAGCAGCGCATCGCCGCCCTCCAGGGCGGCCCGCTCCGCGAAATCCGCATCAAATCTTCGAAAGGACTGTAACCCATGAAAAACTTTATCCAGCCTGGCGACGTACTGACCGTCGCCGCCCCGACCGGGGGCGTGGTCTCCGGTGGCGTGGTTTTGATCAACAAAATGTTGGGCATCGCCGCCTTCGATGCGGCCGAGGCCGCCGAGGTCGAGGTCGCCGTGGCCGGCGTCTTCGAGGTGCCTAAGAAGTCGACCGATGCCCCGGCCGTCGGTGCGCTGCTCTACTGGGATACCGCCAACGGCGAGATGACCACGACCGCCTCGGGCAACACCAAGGCCGGCTACGCGGCCGAGGCCGCCGGCAGCGGCGCGACCGTGGTCAAGATCCGCCTGACGCCCGGCGTGGGCTAGTCCATTGGTTCCCGCCACTCCACTCCAAGCCGGCACGCGGCCCGCCGGAGCATACCAAGGGCGCCTCGATCAGCGAGCGGCGGTCTTCCGTGTGAGCAGTCATTGCTCGGGAAAGGCGCCCGAGGCCGCACTTTAACTTTGGACAGAGGACATGAAGCCCGAGCTACCCCACTGGCCCCGATTGCTGACCGCCGACCTCGCGGCCGGCTATCTGGGCATCTGCAAGGCGACGTTCTTGCGCGACGTGGGCAAGCTCTGGCCGCAGCCCGTGGAGACCGAGCGGCGGCCCAAGCGCTGGGACCGCCTGGCTCTCGACAAAGCGGTGGACAACCTGGGCTCCATGGGCCTCGACCCCTTCCTGGAGGCACTGGACGATGGCGACGATCAGACCACGGCACATTAAGCGGGTCCGCGCCAAGGGGCGGATCTACTGGTATCACCAAGTGACCAAGGAGCGCCTGCCGGACGATAGCGAAGCCCGCGCGCGGCGGGTGCTGATCATCAATAAGGACCTGACCGCGCCCAAGCGCCATGTGCGCCCGGGCAGCGTCTCGGCCCTGGCCAACCAGTTTCGCCAGTCGCCGGCCTTCAAGGCCTTGGCAGCGAGCACCCAAGCGACTTATCGCACCTATCTCCTGGTGATCGAGGACCGTTGGGGCAAGCTCGCGATCGCCGACATTCGGCGCAAGCACGTGCTCGGCCTGCGCGACAAGTATGGCGAGCGACCGGCCGCAGCGAACATGCTGATCAAGGTGCTGGGCATCCTGATCGACTTCGCGATCGATCGGGAGGAGCGCAGTGACAACCCCGCCAAGGGCATCAAGAAGCTCAAGACGGGCCCTGGCCACAAGGCCTGGCCCGATTGGGCCGTCAAGCGCTTCCTGGCCAAGAACGCCGGCATGATGCGCCTGGCGTTTCTGCTCGGGCTCTATACAGGCCAACGCCGCAGCGACGTGCTGGCCATGCGCTGGGCCGACTACAAGGGGGGCTGGATATCGGTGCGCCAGATCAAGACCGGCGTGCCCCTGGAGATCCCCTGCCACACGGCCCTCAAGGAGGCCCTGGGCGAGACCAAGAAGGTTGGCCCGATGATCCTGACCACGGCCAAGGGCCGGCCCTTCGAGGTCGGCAACTTCGAGCACCATTGGGCCAAGGCCATGACCCGAGCGGGGCTCGACAAGCATGGGCTCACCTTCCACGGGCTGCGCTACACGGCGGCCAGCCTCTTGGCCGAGGCCGGCTGCAACCCCAAACAGATCGCCGCCATCACCGGTCACCGCTCGCTCGCAATGCTGGCCAAGTACACCAGCTTTGCCGACCAGAAGGTCCAGGCCGAGGCGGCCATCTTGACCCTGGAGCGGAACACCCGAGCAACGAAACTTGGAAAACCCTGATGGGAAAAACTGGAAAATTTGAGCTAAGTTGTTGTCACTCTTCGTCTATTCCGAACGCTTCGTTTAACCGCCCGTTAAGCCAAACTGGGCTACCTTTCCCTTGGATTTGCACGAGACGACGGCCTTTTTTCGCGTTTCATGACCCAGTTTGCCAGGCCGAGCGCCCCCGCGGATCCTTGGTCGCACCAGCGACCAGGCCCCTCGGTTTGAATTGCGGAGATAGTCAAGATGCTCAGAAACCTGCGGAACCGCAGTGCGGAGCCCAACTCATCGTCCTCGCAGAGCGCGCCCGACGACGCGAGCGACGACTCAAAGGACGCCGGCCTTCCGGTGATCGCCGCACCGGATGAGTCCGGCCCGGCTGACAGCTCCATTCGCGGTCGGCTCAACCGCGTGACCCGTTACGCCACCCACAGCCAAGACGACCAGGACAGTCAGGAAGAGGATGCCGAGGCCGCGTCGGACCAGGAGCAAGAACAAGATCCGGTGCAGCACGAGGTCGAGAGTTCAGATGAGGACAACGAGCAGGACGCCATGGCACTCACAGATGAAATGATCGACGACACCCCCGAGGAAGAGGCCGCCCAGGACCAGGCGGCGCCCTCGGAGCCCATTCAGCAAGCCGGCCCGGTCGATGACGACGTGGCGCCGGAAGACCAGATCCTGACCGTCGGCCGAGGCATTCGCCTGGCCGCAGAGGTCTGCGAGTGCGACACCTTGATCGTCGAGGGCCAGTTCGAGGCCAAGGCCAAGGCGCGCAAGATCCAGATCCCGCCGCGCGGCGCCTTCAAGGGCGAGGCGGAGGTCGCCGAGGCCGAGATCAGCGGCGCCTTCGACGGCTCGCTGACGGTCAGCGGACGCCTGACGATCCACGGCGACGCCGTGGTGTTCGGCAACATCCAATACGGTGAGGTTGTGATCGAGGCCGGCGGGCAGATCGGCGGCGAGGTGGCCTGCCTCACGCCCCGCCAATCGGCCATGGGGGTCAAGGCGGCCTGAAGCCCAAGCAGGCCGACCTTCCGGTCCAAAGGTAGGGGACCGTCAAGATTGCGCCGGGGTGCCAGTGAGGCCTCCGGCGCAATCGATTCTGGCGCCAGACGGTCACCGGACAGATAAGGGCCCGCGTTCCATGGGGAGCGCGGGCCCTTGGGATCTGGGTGTGTGAACCGTGCGCTAGCCGATCATCAAGCCTTTGACGATCAGCGGGTTGACCGCGGACTGCGCCGGGTTGCGCGTCTCGCCGATCGGCTTGATGGCGGTCTTGGCGAAGGGTCGGGTGCGCCGGCCGGTGAGCCAGCCGAATGCAGTGATCTCCATGGCATCCCTCCTCGGGCTCGGGGTGTGTCTTGATCTGCACAGCATGTGGGCAGCCAAGGGCGGGCGGCAAACGGAGTCTCCTCACCTCAGCCATGTCCAAGCCGCATGGGTCGCGGGGCGGCTCGGCCAAGCCGTGGTAAGGGGATGGCACAAAACGCTCAGAATGGAACGCGGTCATGGGCCATAGGGCGTTGATACAAAACGATTATTTCTTCGAAGTTTGGGCTAATCGGCGCGATATGGTGGGTCCCCCTCCGGTTTCCGTTGGAACGACCCCATGCACCGGGGCTGTCAAGACCGCTGGAATCGCGGCGATCTTCGGGAAAAGACGTTTTACTTCAGAGGCTTGCCTCGTCGATGCTGGGCCAGGACGCACGCCGGGAAATGACAAAAAAGGGTAGCAAGGGGTGCGCTCCGAGGCTGCCTTCTCCACCCGTCATCATGGAAGGACGGGTACCCTGTGCCATAGGCCTTTTGATGGTTGGGAGAACAGACGGCGCGCCAAGGCTGCCGCGGCTAAATGTGCTGGATGGAGCGACGATCAAGCCCGAGCGGCGTCTTGCATCTCAATCAACTGAATAAGATTCCCGCAGGTGTCATCGAAAACCGCCATGCGAACCGGTCCTGCATCCATCGGCTCCTGAACAAACTCTACGCCATGCTCGCCCAATCTTTTCCGCTCCGCATCAAGGTTCGTTACCTGAAAAGAGTGCGCGGGAATGCCATCGGAAACCAGTGCAGCCTTGTAGGGCTTCACAGCCGGATGTTCGCTTGGCTCAAGTAGCAATTCCGTTCCTTCAGGGTCTTCGTTGGATACGACCGTTAGCCAACGATGTTCACCTAACGGAATATTGTTCTTCACCTTGAAGCCGAGGATATCAGTGTAGAATTTCTCTGCTTTGTCTTGGTTATCGACAAAAATGTTAGTTACGTAGATTTTCATGTTTCTCCTCCATTTTGTTTGTACTTCTTGATCCATGAAGCAGCCGCGATATGACTATCGTTGATGCTTAATGAGTGTGCTTTCGTTCGTCCTTTCCACGATGTCTCGATCAAACCCGCTTTCTCCAAAACGTCGAGATGCTGAGAAATCGTCTGACGGGACAAGGCAACGCCATCCTCAGCGACCGATGCGGCGCATACCTCGAACAAAGACTGGCCGGACTGCTTGCTCAGGCGGTCGATGATGCGACGCCGAGTGCTGTCAGAGAGAGCTTTGAAGATGAGGTCGAGCCGATCGTCTGTCACGGCCACTCATATGCAGTAATTTTACTGCATGTCAAGATTGATCGAAAATCGGTCGTCTGACCAGAGTGGCACACTGCCAGCAAAGAACGCATCGCAGACACCCGTGACGGTAGGCGCCGCTTTCGAGATGGGTCATTCCTTCCCCAGCGTTGCTGCGCCTGGTTAAGTTCGCAGCTAGGACCAGGACGCGCACCGGCAATCGACAAAAGAGAGGCGGCAAGCGGCGAGCTCCAGGGCTGACACCCGCACCCGTCATCATGGAAGGAAGGGCACCTTGTGCGTTAGGCGCTTTACTGGTTGAGAGCGCGGGCCTCCCGCCCATGGCGGTGCCCGAAGCGGCCGCTCAATAGACGTTCTTTGTCGGCTCGATCTATGGGTCGGGCGCCGTGAGCGCGGGAAATACTCTTGGACCAGCAGCCTTGCGCTATGCTATTGCGATTGCATGAAAACAAGCTCTGCCATGGGTTCGCTCCTCCTGTTCGTGGCGGCTACGCTCTTTCTTGCGGCCTGTGAAGAGGCCCCGGACGGCGGCGTGGCGCTTGGAACACTAGAGCGAGATCGCGTGGCGCTCACCGCAACCGCAGATGAGGTGATCGTCGCCCTGCCGGTGCCCAAAGGCACCTACGTCGAAGCGGGTACCGTTTTGGTGCAATTGGACAATAGGGCCCAAAAGGCCGAGGTCGAGCGGCGGACCGCTGAAGTGGCCCTGGCACAGGCCAATCTGGACGAGATCAGAATCGGACCGCGGGCTGAAGACATCGCTCAGGCACGGGCAGAGGTCGCCGCCTCGCAGGCGAAGGTTCTCGAGGCTGAGACCGCCTTCAAGCGGCACGAGGACCTCGTGAGCAGGGGCACCGTCAGCGAAGCCAAGTACGATCTGGTCTTAGCTGCCCGTGATGTCTCACGGGCGAATCTGGCGAAGAATCAGGAAAACCTGAACGAGCTCTTGGCTGGGTCCAGGCCAGAGGACATCCAAAAGGCGGAAGCCGAGCTCGGGATCGCCAAGGCAAATTTGAAGTTCGCCCAAAAGATCTTGGACGATCTTTCCGTCAAGGCCTCTCGCGATGGATGGCTGGACAGCCTGCCCTGGAACCTGGGCGAACGGGTCACGAGCGGAAGTCCGGTGGCGGTCATGCTGGCGGGCGAGGCGCCCTATGCAAGGGTCTATGTGCCGGAACCCCATCGCGCGAAGGTAAATCAGGGCGACATGCTGATGGTTTCGATCGACAGCATCGCCGACCCCGTGGAAGGGAAAGTCCGCTGGATCAGTTCGGACCCGTCCTTTACCCCCTACTACGGGCTCAACCAAGACGACCGCGCGCGGCTGATGTATCTGGCGGAAGTGCAGCTTCCCAAAACTGCAGCCAAGCTTCCAAACGGTGTACCGGTTCACATCGTGCTTCCATGACAAGCGCCCAATCCGACTCGACCGTCGTCGCAGCCCGAGGGGTGACCAAGAGGTTCGGTGATTTCACGGCGGTCGATAGGTTGGATCTGTCGATCTCCGCCGGGACGATCTACGGGTTCTTGGGACCCAATGGCTGCGGCAAGACCACGACAATGCGGCTTTTGACCGGGCTGCTGACCCCGTCGGACGGCACGGTCGAGGTTTTGGGTCTCTCGATCCCCAAGGATTCCGAGGCGCTTCGGTTTCTGATCGGCTACATGACCCAGGCGTTCTCCCTCTACAAGGACCTCACGGTCGAGGAGAACCTGAAGTTCGTCTGTGACATCTATGGTCTGTCCAGGTCCAAAAAGCGCCAGCGCTTCTCGGATCTGGTCGAGCGCTATAGCCTCGGCGACATCAAAGGCCGCTTTGCGGGAAAGCTCAGCGGCGGTCAGCGGCAGCGTCTGGCTTTGGCCGCGGCTGTCGTGCAGGACCCGAAGCTCCTGTTCTTGGACGAGCCGACCTCGGCCGTCGATCCGGAAACCCGCCGAGAGTTCTGGGAGCAACTGTTCGATTTGAGCGCTGCCGGAACCAGCATCGTGGTCTCCACCCATTTCATGGACGAGGCCGAACGCTGCCACCGCATTGCCATTCTGGAGTCTGGTGTCAAGCGTGCGGATGACACGCCCAAAGCCTTGATGGAGAGCCTAGGCGCCACGGTACTGGAAGTTGCCGGGACCAGAATTCGACAAATGCGCGAGGACCTCATCCAGTTGCCGGGCGTGGTCTCCGCCGCGCAAATCGGGTCCAGGCTAAGGGTCTTGGTGTCGCAAGAGATTGCCGACCCAATGGCCTGGTTCAGCGACCAGCCGCAAGCGCAGTTTGCCTCCCATGTCGAGATCGTTCGCGCGAACCTTGAAGATGTCTTCGTGACCAAGACGACGAATTAGAGATGCTCACCTCCCTCCGCCGTATCTTCGCCATCATGAAAAAGGAGCTGATGCAGCTGCGGCGCGACCGGGTGACCTTTGGCATGATCATCATGATTCCGCTCATACAACTCGTCCTGTTCGGCTACTCCATCAACACTAAGATCCGCGATATCCCTGTCGGCGTCGTCGACTACAGCGGATCCGCGCTCGGCCGCGTCTTGGTGAGCGTCGTCGAGGCCACGGGCGTGGTGACTTTCAGCGAGAGTTTCACCTCTCTGCCATCGGCGGAGAAAGCCCTGCGGGATGGCAGTGTGCGTGCCGTGTTGATACTGCCGGCCGATCTCTCCCAGCGATTGGTGCGAAGCCCGAGCATCGGTAAAGGGTTGCCGCCCTCGACCATGCAGGAGACCAGCCGGCCGGTGGCACAATGGATCGTCGACGGCACCGATACCATGGTCGCGGGGGCTGTTCAGGGCCTCAGGAGCATGCCGCTCACCGAGCTGTTTCATCAGCCGCCTAATCGCAACACGGCAACCTTCGAGGTTGCGCTGTTCTACAATCCCGAGCAGCGATCAGCGGTGAACACGGTTCCCGGCCTGGTCGGCATCATTCTCACCATGACGATGATTCTCTTTACCTCGGCGGCCATCGTTCGAGAGCACGAACGGGGCAATATGGAGATGCTGATCACGACGCCGGTCCGCTCGCTGGAGCTGATGATCGGCAAGATAACCCCCTACATTTTTATCGGCTTGATCCAGGCGAGCATCATCCTGGGCCTGGGTTACCTTCTGTTCCATGTGCACTTCTGGGGTAACTTGCTCAATCTCTTTCTCGGCACATTGCTTTTCATCGGGGCCTGCCTGTCGGTGGGGCTGGTGCTGTCTACCCTGGCGACCACACAGCTGCAGGCCATGCAGATGATGGTCTTCATCTTGATTCCCTCGATTCTCCTGTCCGGCTTTATGTTCCCCTACGAGGGCATGCCGGTCGAGGCGCAGTACATTGCCGAAGGGCTGCCGGCCACGCATTTCATGCGCATTGTTCGCGGCGTCACGCTGCGCGATGCCACCCTGGCGGAAATGCCATATGACGTATTGTGGTTGGCCGGCTTTTTCGTCGTCGGGCTCGCCGTGGCGGCCATACGGTTCAAGAAGCGCTTGGATTGAGGCCCCAAAGGATAGAGCCGATTCCGTCCAGGTCGACCCGATAGCGGTTCCCACGTGATCCGAAGGGCTCGTGGGGTCGCCAAGGGGCACACACCTGTTTTCAAAGGCTGCTCCGGTCTGCATTGTTACCGATTAGCGATCTATCCCCATGGCCAAGAGCAATCGACATGACCGATAGGGCCCTTGAGGAAGTGGTAGAAAGAATCACCGAACTTCTGGCGGGCTGGCCGCGCGGCACCCCGATGGCGCAAATGCGGCACGACTACGACGCCTTCTTTACCCGCGGCGAGGTAGCAGTCGAGGTCACTCCAGTATTGGCCGGTGGCGTGCCTGCCAGTTGGTTCGACGCGCGGGACGCCGGCAGGGATGCGGCGGGGGACGGACGCGTCGTCCTCTATTGCCATGGTGGCGGGTTTCACATCGGCTCGACACGGTCTCACCACGGTCTCATCGCACGCCTTTCGGCGGCGGCCTGCTGTCGTATTCTCGCCTTGGATTATCGCTTGGCCTCGGAACACTGCTTTCCGGCGCCGCTAGAGGATGCGCTGGCGGCCTACGATTGGCTTTTGGCGCAAGGCTACGCGCCCAGCCATATTGCCTTTTCGGGAGACTCCGCCGGCGGCGGTTTGGTGCTTTCCACCCTGTTGGCACTGCGCGACCGGGGCCGGTCGCTGCCCGTCGCGGCAGCCGTTCTCTCGCCCTGGTGCGAGCTGGAGGCGTCCGGCGACAGCTATTTCAGGAACGAGGCCGTGGATCCCTTGGGCACGCGCAAGGTCGTGCTCGCCATGGCGCGCAGCTATCTGGGAAGCGACCGCAGCCCCCGCGATCCGATGGCCGCGCCGCTTCATGGCGACTTGGCAGGCTTGCCGCCGCTGATGATCCAGTGCGGTGAACGGGACATGCTGCTGGACGATTCCCTAGCCTTTGCGAAAAAGGCCCAGGCCGCCGGCGTCGCGGTCACCTTGGAGCGCTGGCCGGGTATGATTCACGTCTTCCAACTCTTCGCCGCCGAACTGCCCCAAGCCCGTGAGGCCATCGCCAATCTGGGCGCCTTTCTGCAAGAGGAACTGCCCTGAGGCCCCATCGAACAGGGCCTCGCGATCTCGGTGTCGGCGGTCAGGATCGCTTTGGGCGTAGATTGCCGCCTTTTTCAAGATTTGATGTTGTCTCTGTCAAAGGTGATTGGCCTTGAACAAAAGAGCTGGTCTGGTCAGAATCGGCGAAACCTTGGAGCAGCGCTTGTGGAGGGGCCCCTTGCTGAAGCACTGGTCGCGAGTATTGTGTCTTCTATTGGGAATGGTCGCGCTGGCCGGTTCGACGATCGCCGGCGACAAGCCGCTGATCTTGGGCATCTTCTACGAAGGCTGCGAGCACACTTGCGAGGGCTTCAAGGCCGGCATCGCCGAGAGCGGATTCGACGCCGAGATCGAGATTCGCGATATCGAGCAAGATAAGTCGCGACTGCCTGGTCTTGTGGAAGAGGCGCGCGCCATGGGGGCCGATCTGGTCTTGACCTTCGGTACGAGCGTGACACTGGCGACGATCGGAACCTTGGGCGATTTGGGCGACGACCGTTTTCTTCATGATATTCCGGTCGTTTTTACCTTGGTCGCGGATCCATTCGGCACCCGGGTTGCGGAAAGCTTCGAGCAGAGCGGCCGCGACAACGTGGCCGGAACCTTCAATCGTGTGCCCGAGGCGGTGAACATAGAGGTGGTTCGGCAATACGATCCCACTTTCGATCGGCTGGGTTTGCTCTACAACTCGAATGAACCCAACTCGGTGCTCAAGCTAGAGGAGCTGCGGGAGCTTGCGCCCACCCTGGGCATCGAGCTGGTCGCTCTCGAGATCGACCCGGACACAAGCGGCCCGCCCGACCCCGCAAAGATTCCATCCCGCATGGCGGAGCTGCGCGAACAGGGAGTCAAATGGGTTTACCTGGGCTCGAGCTCCTACCTGCGTCTCAACGGGGACATCTTCACCTCTTCGGCCGTCGACAACGGCATCGCCATCGTCAGCCCTTATGAGAGCCTGGTGCGCGAGCAGCAAGCGCTTCTATCGATTGCCGCCCGGCGCTTCGATGTCGGCGAATTGGCCGCCGAGCAAGCCTTGAAGATACTGCGCGATGGGGTGAACCCCGGTGACCTGCCGATCGCCCGGGCAACTGACTTCGCCTATGTGATCAACATGGAGGTGGCCAAGAAGCTGGATCGCTTTCCGCCCATCAGTTTCCTTCAGGTCGCTGAGACGGTGAACTGACTCCCGCGCCGAAGAACGCCCAGGCAAAGGCGCCGGCGCCGATGAGGATCAACCCGGCGATCAAAGCGGTGGCATTGACGTTTCCGATATGGCTGGAAAGGAAGGCTACGAGGATCAAGCCGATCATGCTGCTCAAGCGCTCCAGGGTTCTCAAGGAGCCCAGTACCGTGTTGGTGCCGAGATGAGCCAGGTCATTTTCCGCAATCTCCATGGCGACCGCCACCTGAGAGTCCCGGACCATGCCGTGCGCGATGCCGGCGCCGGCCACCGCTATCAGCATGGACCACTGGGCCGGCCATAGGACGTATACACCTAGGCTGATGGCGGATAGCACGGCGCCCAGAAGGCCTACGGGCGCTGGTCCCAGGCGCCCACCGAACAGATGGGGCACGGCCGGGCCGACGAATACGATGGCCAGGAAGTAGGTCATCAGTATGCGTCCGGTATCCGCCGCGGAGGCGCCAAGCGCATTGAGCTGCAAGACCACCAGAAAGGAGATAAAGGCCTGCAGCAGTATGTTGGCGGGAACGGCAATGCCGAAGACCAGGGCAGCGAATTGCCGGCTGTGCAGGGGCTGCCAGATAGGAGGTAGATAGCCGCTAAGCCCCTTTTTCCAGACCAACTCTCCTGCAGCGCGCGCCGGCAACAGGCGGTAGGTGAGATAGCCCGAGACAAGGACCAACCCGGCAGAGACGGCAAACACCTCGTGTTGGCCCAGGCGGTCCGCCAGCACACCGCCCAACGCGGCACCGGCAAAGATGCCGCTGAACATGGCAGCGGTGAAAAGCCCGAGGGAGCGGTTGCGGTCCTTGCCGGGCACCACATCCAGCACGTAATCCTGGCAACACAAGGCGACGATGGCGTAGCCCAGGCCGGTGATGGTGCGAAAGACCACGATCTGGATGACATCGGTGGCAAAGTAAAGCCCCAGATGGGCGAGCATCGTTGGCAAGATCGCCATGAGCAATAGTTTGCGATGGCCGAAGCGTTCCGCCAGCGGCCGGGCGAGCGGCGAGCCAAACACGATCGCTACCAGATACCCGGCCAAGGGCAGACTGATCACCACCCCCGGGTCGAGCCAGCTCAGGGGGTTATCCGCCGCGCGGGTAAAGATGGGGAAGAAGGCCAGGGGCAGCTCGTCGGCTGCGGCAAAGAGAAACAGGGGCAACCGCACGTCATTCAAATAGGAGAACAACAGTCTATCCGGGCCCGATCGGCGTAGCCTGAATTGATCCTGAACGTCTTTCAGCGCGGTCCGTGCTTGATCGATCGACAGGTGCGATAGGGCGGCCGCAAACAGGCGATGGAGCTCCAAAGCGTGTTGGGACAGTTTTTGGCTCAGCCGGTCGATGGCCGTGGCTCCGCTGGCGGCGATCACCTTGGAAAAATCATTGGCTGCTTGCAGGCCCGCCAGGTGCTGTAGACGCATGAAGGGCGCGGTTAGCGAGCGGCTCATCACAACGGTCATGATCTGAAAGGCCAAAAGCAGGACCACCAGGATCACCACGCCAAAATCCAACAGCGTGTCACGGAACTGGAGGGCAAAATACTCAGGATTGGCATCGATGATGATGTAGCCGATCTGCTCCCCGTTATCGGTGATGGGGAAGGTGGTCAGGTCCTTGCGCGAGCGCTCCGGCGCGAAGGCGAACTTTTGCCGGGTGCCGGCCTCATAGACGATTCGGCCCGTCGCGATGCCAAAATAGGACACCTCTGGAAAATGCTCCAACAGCTCGCCGAAATAGGTCTCAGCGCCCACCAGGTTGGTGAGGGGGACACCCGCATTGATCGCCCGCTGTATATTGTTGTTGGCGACCGTGCCGATCACCTTCGTCCGGGCAGCCAGTTCCGGTTCGAACGATTTGGTCACCTCCTGGTGGACGAACATCCCCAGGGTCAGCGCTGAGCCTAAGATGATCACCAAGGCCCAGGGAGTCATGTGCCGGGCAAAGATCCGGGCCAGCGCGGTTTCGGGCACCGACGCCAAGACCGATCCCGAGACCGGCACGCTCTCTGTGCTGGCACTCTTCGGTGGGCTGGGGACCAACCTCTCAAGTTGCTGTCGGGCAATGCCAAAATTCTCGTAGGCTTGCGCCAATAGGTTTTCGAGGCGGACGATCTCCCCACTCAAAAAGCCGAACTGCACGGCGCCGGCGTCAAGCTTGCCGGGCCCGCCGGTGTCCGGGGTGCCGTTCTGGCGGGGTGAGTCGCTGCTGAATTTAGCGGAGATACGCTCCAACTTTCCCAGGCCCCGAATGGCGCCGTTCAGCCGCAGTCTCAGGATCAGAAGAGCCAAGATCGAAAAGACGGCAAATGTGATCCCCGCGGCGATAGCGATGCGGATAGCCATGGCATGGGATTTTATCTCGAAGCGATCATTGGAGGCAGAAACCAGAATGCCGCCTATCGGCTTGTTGGCGCGATTTCTGAGTGTCACCCCGGTTAGCAACTCCGTTGCGTTTTCCGCGGTCCAGCGATCGCCGGAACTGAGGGATTGCAGCAGCAGCACGTCCTCGGGGATCGGGTCGCGATCCTCTTGCGGCGTGGTGTGCACGACGATGCCCGTCGGATGAAACACCTTGATGCCACTGACGGCGGAATCGATCGCCTGGGCCGAGGCCAAAAGGTTCTCGGCGTTTCGCACCGTCGAAATCGGGAGCCCCAAGTTGATGACGGGGCGAAAGGAGGAGGCCGCGGTCTCGGCGACCACCGCCAATCTCTCCTGTATCAGCCGGGTCAGTATGGAATCGTATTGCAGGACGGAAAGGGTGGCCAGAATGCTCAAGATCGTTGCCAAAACAGCAACGAAAGCGAGCCAATTCCGCCACAGCATCGACATGCACAAACGCCCCCGAAAACCCTTGCCACCTTGCAGGGCAGACTAACTCAATAGGATTCGAGCGTCGACCAGGTCCGGCGTCGGTCCTCTTTCAAAGTAGGCCGAAGCAACGGCCCGCACCCCGTGTCGAGGGGCCGCCGTCCATTTCTGAAGGTGCCGCCACACGCGAGGGCATCTTTCTCTCGGGTGACGGCACGGCGCGGCGGCGCGGCTATGTCTTAATCTCGAGAAACACGTCGCCCACGTAGACGCCATCCTCCACGAACTCCAGGGTTGCCGCCTGGGTGCCGCCCGATGACCCGGCCGTGCCCGTGGTGCTCGGGGGCTCATAGCGGATTAGGCCGCTCCCGTGCTCGTCGACGCGCTGGCCGGACTGCCTGCTGCAATGTGAGGCCTTGACCGCGGTCAAAAAGGCATCGGCGTCAAGCGCGGCGTATCGACTGTCCGACCAAAGAAGCGCCAGCATTCCCGATGCGTAGGCCGTGGCGGCGGACGTGCCGTGACATTGCGTGCCGGTCGACGCCCAGCTGCCGGTTGCCTCCGTCACGCTCTGGCCCGAGGTTTGGCCG
The DNA here is from genome assembly GCA_039029395.1 of Pseudomonadota bacterium. GTDB lineage: Bacteria > Pseudomonadota > Alphaproteobacteria > Kiloniellales > JAKSDN01 > JBCCGG01. The sequence continues at coordinate 141,740 of JBCCGG010000008.1, forward strand.
CCCGGTGCCATCATGTGGTCTTTGTGCGGATTCGCCCGATCGTAGTTCGAGAAAGCCGACCGCTTGCCGGAACTGTCAACGCTGCCGACCGGGACCGTGCAGGGGTAACGGGCGGGATGGTCGAGCCCGCTTGCCGTGCCGCCGTTGCCCATCGCCGCGGCGTAGAGCAGGGCTGGTTGCGCGCTGCTTTGTGGCCCCCTGAGCTGGGCAATCCGCAACGCGGTTTCCAGCGCGCGGGACCGCACCGCGCCCGACGCGCCACAGACACCGCACTTTCGGATCTTTTCGAAGCCGAGGCTGAGGTTGACAACATCGGCCATGCAGTCAATGGCTGCGACGAAGACCCCGGCAATCACGCCGTAAACATTGACTGGGCTGTTACGGTCGCTGATCCGCACCGCGTAAATGGTCGCATCCGGCGCGACCTCCCGGGCCAGCAACGCCATCGCCGTGCCGTGCCCTTTGTCGTCTTGGTGCGCAGCGTTGCGCAGCACCGGGTTCTGCAGGACGTCGACCATCTCCTGCACCGTGGCGCCATGGGCGGGCTCGATGCCGGTGTCGACGATCGCAATGGTTCGCCCGGCGCCCGTCACGCCATCCGCGTGCGCGTCGGGCACATTCATCATCTTGAGATAGTCGCTGTGTTTGCCGCCGAGAGTGAAATCTGGCGGAGTCGGCTGCGACAGCTCCATGAGATAGTTGACCTCTGCGGCCAGGATCCGGCCCGGACGTGGCCCCTCGCCGTTGAAGTCCCCTTGAAGACGCTCGGCGACGTCGTTCTCGATACCCATCGGCACGCGAAACAGATAGTAGGCCACCGGCGCGGCGCTTAAGAACTGTGCGGCCTCGGTTCCCTCCAATTTGGTTTGTAGCGCCTCGACGAACTCACAAGAATACTCCGGCGCGCCCTCGGTTCGCAGATATTCGATCGCTATCAGCCCGGCATCATCCCGGGGCACGGTCAATATCATCTCGGTCGCGCCGTCCATATCAGAACTCCATGCTGTAGTACGCGACGTCGTTCTCCCGCTCGCGTTTGAGCACCTTTTCGCTGACCAGCTCGTCTAGAATCTTCTCCAGATCGCGCGGCGCGTCTTCATCCCGCCCATGGAAATAGGCGACGATCTCGGGTGCCGTGACGCGTAGCTCCGCCTCACTTCGCCTTTTCTTTTGACGCCGCTGCTCGATCACGGCGGTGCAAACCGCTTGATCGGTTTGATCGAGGGTTTGAATGAGGTTGCGCGCTTTAAACAGGGCGTCGGCCAGGAAACCGCCTCCGGCTGTCTTGGTTATGGGATCGGGCCCGGCCGCGAGCAGGGCGAGCCCGATGGCTGCCTCGAGAAAGACCCACGTCGTCTCCGTTAGTGAGAGCGAGGCGTCCCCTATCTTGATGCTTGTGCCGCCTTCAGGCTGTGCATTTTCGAGCGCTTCGATCTCGCGGAGGGCCTTGGCCACCGCCGCGCGCGTATCCTCAGCATCGAGGGCACGGCGAAGCTCGTCGTCTGGCACGGCCGCCTCGATCAGCTTTTTCGCGGCCCGCTCGGCCGCCTCGTCCTTCTTGCGCTGGTTTGACATATCGATCTTTCCCTCGCCGGCCTGCTGGATCAATCGGAGACGAATAATAGCCCTATCTCTCACGTAACAGAATATGCCCGTCGGGTGCCTTCCGGTCGGTCCAGCTTCTCACCCAAGTGGCTGGTTTCGGCGACGCGGCCTTGCGTCCCGGCGCGCGGCCCCCCACAGTTCGGGCCACCGGGCGCGAGGAAAGCGAGGGGCGCGGCGACGCGGGCGCGCGGGAGACCAGAGGACACCCGAGCGATGAATGCGGACCTGATCTACGATGTCGGGATGCACAAGGGGGAAGACACCGAGTTCTACCTCCGGAAGGGCTTTCGGGTCGTTGCCATCGAGGCCAACCCTGAGCTCGCCGCCGCCTGCGCGACCAGGTTCAAGGAGCCGGTAGAGAAAGGGCGGCTGACCATCGTGAACAAGGCGATCAACGACGCGCCAGGCGCCATCGACTTCTACATCAACGAAAACGAGAGCGTCTGGAGCACCGCCAATCTCCACTGGGCGAAGCGCAACGAGAAGCGCGGGACCACCAACACGGTCATCAAGGTCGATGCCGTCACCATCGCCAGCGTGATCGAAGCCCACGGCGAACCCTATTTCATGAAGGTCGATATCGAGGGGAACGACATCTTCTGTCTTACCGGGCTGAGGTCCCTTGGGGAGAAGCCCAAATTCATCTCCGTCGAATCGTCGGCAACGTCGGAAAAGGACACGATGGAGCAACTCGACGTTCTTGCGGAGCTCGGTTACACCCGCTTCAAGATCGTCTCTCAGCACGATGTCGCGCGCCAAACCTGCCCAAACCCGCCGCGCGAAGGTCTGTTCGTCGACCATAGCTTCACCTGGGGCGCAAGCGGGCTGTTTGGCGAGGAGACGCCGGGCCCTTGGAAAAGCCTGGACCAGGTCCGCTCCGAGTACCGGCGCATCCACTTCGATTGCCGGATGGCCGGGCAAAACGCCGGCATCTTCCGCAAGGTGAACAGGTGGAAGATGAGACGTCTGCTTGGCCGGATGTTCCCGCGTTCCAAGGGCTGGTTCGACACGCACGCAACCTACTAAAGGGTCGCACCGAGAAATGACGTGTTGGGGTGGGTCGACACCCGCAAATCCTGGCTCAGTCGCATTGCTTGATCTTTTTGCTTGCTAAAATAGCTTTTAAGGAAATATAAATGACGGTAGCTGGGTTGCACTGACCGTTCGAGGAGACCCCACGATGCCGAGTGCCCGCCGGAACGTGAAACGAGACATTCATCTGATGGTGGATCGGGACGAATTGCTCCTAGACGGGACGGATGAAAAGTTCCGGCAGTTCATTTTTGACACCATCGCCTTTAGCGCGCGCATGAACAACGTCATCGAAAACCACGCGAAGATCGTCGAGCTGTCGCCGCCACAGTACTTGGTTCTCACCTCGATCATGCACCTTTCCGCCACCCAAGACGTCAACGTCAAGACCATAGCCGGCCACCTGCACATCTCCGGCTCTTTCGTGACCACCTCGGTCGGTGCACTGGTGCGCAAGGGGCTGGTGGACAAGGTGGTCGACAAGACCGACCGGCGCCGGGTTCGCCTGAAGGAGACGCCGGCTGCGCGGAAGCTCATTTCGCGGCTGGCCAACGTTCAGAACCAGGTGAACAACATCATGTTCGAGTCCTTGACGGGCAAGGAGCTCGATGTGCTGTCGCGCATCGTCGCCCGGCTCTTGCCGTCCGCCGAGCGCGCCGTGATGCTGCAGAACCATCTGGTCGCCGAGGCCCTGGCCGCGCGGGGCGCTTGAAGGTTACACGCCACCATATCCGCCGGGGCGAATTGGCCTTCGCAACTTCGATAGCGGCTCAAAGTCCAAAAAATTTTGTGACCTGAGACCCCTCGGCTCTTGCCGCCGACGCGGCGCTGTTCGCGCGAGATGCCAGCTAACCGATTGAAATAAAATGAAATTTTCCAGAAGCGGCGCGCCTGGGGCGCTATCGTTGCGAGGTTAGGAGCCGTTTAAATAGCTATTTGACAAAGCTTTTTATAATCGATAAGATCAGTACGTTCTTTAGATAGCTTGATCGGTCACAATTCAAGCCAAGGATCGCAGATATCACCAAATGAGCCAGGACGGCTGTGGAAACCGGAGGACGACGTGATGAGCAGTACCAACAGATTTGGACTCCCAGTTGCCCCCATTCTTGCCACCATCGCGATAATCGGCGCTTCAATGGAGAGCCGAGCCGCCCAGTTCGACGCCGAGTACTACGTCCTGGAGCAGGAGTTCGGCGAACAGTGGAAAGCGGATGACGAGAGGGTGCGCGCAAAGCTCGCCGAGCTCGAGGCCAGATTTGGCAAGAAGCCGAACATCATCAAGATCCTGGTCGACGATGTCGGCTATTCGGAGCTAGGCGCCTATGGCGGCGGCAAGCTGAGGGGCGCGCCGACCCCCAACCTAGACAAGATGGCGGATCAGGGCATGAAGTTCCTTCAGTACTATTCCGAGCCGTCCTGCACGCCGACGCGCATCGCGCTGAACACCGGCCGCCATCCGGTCCGTGTCGGAGTCAATCAGGTCATCTTCCCGGGCACCAGGGGTATCGGGCTGCCCGATGAAGAGGTCACGCTCGCTGAACTGATGTCCGATGCCGGATACAACACCGCCATGTACGGTAAGTGGCACGTGGGATTCGGTGATGAATATGCCCCCACCGAGCACGGTTTCGACGAAGCCCAGTGGTCGGAGGGCAACCCCGCGCCCTGGCTCCAGGGCTCCGATCTAAACGAAATGACAGGGCACGCCAACTTCGGTTCCTTGGCCTGGTCTTCGCAGGATTTGCCCGCTTACTACGATGAAGGCGGCGTGCTGCGCGCCGTGAAGGGCCAAAAGCCCGAAATGGCGTACGAATACAGCCTGGAAAAGTACAATACCTACGAGGAGGAGGTGTTCGACCATTCGATCGACTACATCAAGCGCAAGGCGCAGGATGAAAAGCCCTTCTTCCTCTACATCGGCGGTAAGGCCAATCACTTCTTCGGGGCGCACCCGGACTTCATGGATACGCCCGCGCAGACCAACACGGCCGCGCAGATGGTGGAGACCGACTACAACCTGGGCCGCCTGATGCAGGCGCTGAAAGAAGAAGGCATAGAGGAAAACACCCTCGTCGTCTGGACGTCCGACAATGGCCCCATGTACGGCTTTCATCCGCACGGCGGCTATTCCATGTTCGACCACGGGGAAAAGGGCTCGACCTTCGAGGGCGGTGTTCGGGTGCCGGCCATCGCCTGGTGGCCCGGTGTCATCGAGCCCGGTCAGGACCCTCTCGACATCGTCCAGGTCACGGACTGGTACACCACCTTCGCGACGATCGCCGGCGTCGACGACAAGCTTCCCTCGGACCGCGTCGTGGACGGCGTCAACCAAACCGCGCTTTTGGTGATGGGCGAGGACCACGGCCGTCGCGACTACGTCTTCCTGTACAACAAGGGCAAGGTTGAGGCGATTCGCAAGGACTGGATCAAGATTCGCTTCGGTGGGCTGATCTTTGTCCCACACTACAATCTCATGCACGATCCGGCCGAGCGGCACCCCAACGAAGTCAATTACGCGGCCGGCTATTCCTACGGGATGGTTCGGGTTCTGCAAGAACATCAAAAGATGATCGAGAAGTTTCCCCATCGCGTGCAGACGCCCTACCAACGGGACCCGGACGAAGTCTTCAACCCCTATCCCGAACTTCACTACCAGACCAGCAAACAGGTGGATTGGTAGCCATTAGAGACGCCCCACCTGCCGCGGTTGATGACTGTATCGGGCGCGGCAGATGGCCACTTTGACCGGCGATGCCCCTTAGGGACGCCCCCATAGAATCACTCTCGCAACTTGGAGGATACACCGATGATCAAGTCGTACTCTTGGTTCGCTTCCACCGCTTTGGTCGTCTCCTTGTCGGCGACGGCCGTTCACGCGGACTCACAGATTGTCCACGACGCCGAGTTCGTTCGCATGGAAAAGGAATTCGGCGATCAGTGGAGGGCCGATGACGCGCTGGTTCGCGAGAGATTGGCGGCGCTGGAGCAGAGGTTCGGTAAGAAGCCGAACATCGTCTACATCTTGGCGGACGACGTGGGCTACACCGAGCTGGGGAGCTACGGCGGGGGCAAGGTCCGCGGCGCGCCAACGCCGAATCTCGATAAGTTGGCGCGGGAGGGTATGCGTTTCCTGTCGTTTTACTCCGAGGTGGAGTGCTCGCCCTCGCGCGGCGCCGTGATGACGGGCCGGCACCCGATCCGCAATGGCCTTTACAACATCACGCTCCCCGGCGAGGTCGGCTCGGGCCTGCACGGGGAGGAGGTCACGATCGCCGAGATTCTCTCGGACGCGGGCTACTATACGGGCTTCTTCGGCAAGTGGCATATGGGCGGCGAGGAAGAACACTACCCGACCAACCAGGGCTTCGACGAGGCCGAGTGGTCCGAGGGAAACCCGCCTTGGTGGGTCAACAACAAGAGTGCCAAGTCGACCGACGACGTTGGGGGATTCAGCCAGCGTGCCCTCATGTACTCGCCCGGCCCCGAGGGCTTTCCATACGATACGGGCGGCGTCATGCGTGCGAAGAGAGGCGGGGAGCCGGAGCTCGTCTACGAATATTCGATGGAGAAATACAACACCTACGACTCCGAGGTGGCCGACAATGTGATCGATTTCATCGAGCGGCGCGCCAAGACGGATCAGCCCTTCTACGTCACCTTCTGGGGCAAGGCGAACCACTTTTGGGGCGCCCATCCGGATTTCCGGGACACGCCCGCGGAGACCAACACCGCCTCGCAGATGGTGGAGCACGACTACAACACGGGGCGGGTGATCAAGACGTTGATCGACCAGGGGATTGCGGAAAACACCTTGGTGATCTGGAACTCCGATAACGGGCCCATGTACACGATCCATCCCCACGGCGGCTATTCCCTCCTGCCCGGCGGCAAGGGTGAGACCCGGGAGGGCGGCGTTCGCGTGCCGGCGATCGCATGGTGGCCGGGGATGATCGAAGCCGGCCAGGATCCCATCGATCTGGTTCAGATCACCGACTGGTTCACGACCATGGCCAGCCTTGCCGGCGCGCAGAACCGCATTCCCGGCGACCGCGTGATCGACGGTGTGGATCAATCCGGGCTGCTGCTGCTCGGCGAGGGCAAGAGCCGACGGGACTACATCTTCCACTACAACAGAACGAATCTGGAAGCCGTGCGGAAGGATCAAGTCAAGTTGAACCTCAAGCCCAGGAACCCCGATTTCCACTTCTTCGAGGTCTATAACATCTATCACGACCCGGCCGAGCGCTTCCCGAACGAAGCCCAGAACGGGATCTGGGCGGGCCCTGGGATCACCAAGATGGTTCAGGAGCACATGCGCCTGATCCAGAAGTACCCGCACCGGGAGGTAAAGAGCCACTATCGCGATTTCGATCGCTCTTTCGATCCCGAGCCGTCGGTCGTCTACAAGCCCAAGAAACAAGTCGACTGGTAGCCAAAGGTCTAAGGCAGCCGTCGAGGCCACTTCAATCAAGTAGGCCTCGCCAACCGAGTACCTGAAAGGACAGCCGATGCCTATTCGTGGTCTATCGGCGGGGGCCCTCCTCGCCGCAACCCTGGCGGTCGCGCAGGCCGCGGCCGCCGACCAAGGCTCCCACGAACTCGACGAAGGGGGCTGGCACTACAACCTTACGCCCTACGTGTGGTTCCTCAGTGTCGAGGGTGACATGACCGTCAAGGGCTTGGAGTCCTCGGTCGATGCCTCCTTCAGCGATATCTGGAGCAACCTCAACATCGGTTTCTTCGGCCGCTTCGAAGCGCAAAAGGGCCCAGTCTCGCTGTTCGGCGATCTGATCTTCGCCGACCTGGAGGCGGATAACGCCATGGGGTCGGTCTCGGTCGACGCCGACATCGACCTCCTGGTGTTCGACTTCGGTCTAGCCTACGAAGCGGCACGCGTGCGCCTAAGCAAGCGCGGCGCGGAGGAGCCGATCTGGGTCTCGGTGGAGCCGGTCCTTGGCGGGCGTCTTTACAGCGTCGAGGGCGAGCTCCAACCCGCGCGGCTCGACAAGGTCTCGGAATCCGAGACCTGGGTCGACCCGGTGGTCGGCCTGCGCCTGACCAGCGACATCACGCCCGACTGGAACGTTCGACTGCGCGGCGATGTCGGCGGCTTCGGCGTCTCATCGGACCTCACCTGGCAAGCCATGCTGGCGGTCGGCTACAGCTTCGGCCTGTTCGGAGAGAAAGACGCCACGGCCCTGTTCGGCTACCGGGCGCTCTATGTCGACTATCAGACCGGCGGCGGTGCGAACCGCTTTGCAGTGGACGCGACCTTTCACGGGCCGCTCCTCGGCCTTTCGGTGGTCTTTTAACCGGCGGTGCGAGCCGCCATTGCAGGAAATGAAAGGAACAGACGATGTTTCAAACTAGCTTGAAGACCTTAGGCATTTGCGCCGGCCTACTTGTGCTGGCGGCCTGCGCGAGGACCGAACAGATCAGCGATGTCCAGCCCTCCGGGTTTCTCGACGCCGCGGTTTACGACAAGCTCCAGCCGGGCGAGGGCGAGCTTGAACCGGTACTGGTTTACACCGCCCCAGGGATCGACATCTCCGGCTACGACAAGATCCTGCTGGACCCCATCGTCGCTTTCGCGCCGCCGGGCGATGAGGGCGACATCGACCCCCAGGACAAGCAGGCCTTGCTTAACAACTTCTACACTCTGCTCGTTCAGGAGCTCGAGAAGGACTACACCTTGATCACCGGGCCGGAGCCGGGTGCCCTGCGGTTGCAGCTGGCGATGACCAAGGCGACCAAGAAGAACGTGACCATGGACACGGTCTCGACGATCATGCCGATTGGCCTGGCGACCCGCACGCTCACCTCCTACGTCACCGGCGAGCCGACCTTCACCGGCCGGCTGCGGATCGAGCTCGAGCTGAGCGATTCCATGACCGAGCAAGTGCTGGCCGCCGGCATCGACGAGCGCGCCGGCGGGTCGCAGATCTCCGAGGACCAGCTCAGCTCTTGGTCCAGCGTCAACGCCGCAATGGAGTTCTACTCCGTCGGCATCCGCTACCGCCTGTGCACGTTCCGTGGCGACGCCAACTGCGAAAAGCCCCTGACCTATTAAGCCAAGCGTGACTCCCGCGGCCCAATCTGGGGCCGCGGGTCATTGGCGCGTCAGGGCCATCTTCGCGATCCTTGGCGCCTGACGGATCGGGGTGTCATCGGATTTGTCTGCGCAGATTCTTCAAGAGACCTCTTGCAACACGGTCTTGAAATCGTCCCGAACGACCTCGCGGATGATCGCCGCGACTTTCAAGTAGGCAGCGGCCCGGCCTGCGCCCTGTCGCCAGGCCAGTCCGATCGAACGGGAGATCGAGCGCCCCCGCAGCTGCTTTGTCACCACGTCCCCGCCGCGCTGCACTTCCGAATCCACATAGAGGGCAGGAAAGAAGGTCGCGCCCATGTTCATGGCCACCATTTGCCGAAGGGCATCGAGGCTGGTGCCCTCATAGTCGCGCACCAGGGCCGCGCCGAACTCCTCGCAGAGCAAAAGCACCTGGTCGTGCAGATGGTGGTCGGGCGCGAGGGACAGGATCGGCAGCCCTTCAAGGTCCTGGATCGATACGTCGTCTTGCGCCGCCAAGGGATGATCGGCCGCCAGGGCCAGATAGATCGGCTCGCGGAACAGGCGCGCGGTTTCCAAAGCGCTCTCCCGAACGGGAAGCTGTGCCAGAATCAGGTCGTGGACGCCTCGGCTCAGCTCGCTGCCAAGCTCGTGCGGCGCGCCCTCGCGAATGTAGAGCTTGAGGTCGCGGTGGCGACGGTGAAGCGCCCTGACGACATTCGGCAAGAGATAGGGCCCCAGGGTGGGCTTGACCCCCAGGCGAATGGTTCCGGCAAGCCCGTGCTGCGCGGTCGCCGAATAGTCGAGTATGCCTTGCGCATCGAGCAGAATTCGGCGGCTGCGCGCGACGACCTCGCGCCCGATCGGGGTTAGGGTGACTCCGGATCGCCCCCGTTCCACCAGTTGGACGCCCAGAAGGCGTTCAAGGTTCCGCAGCTGAACGCTGAGCGACGGTTGGCTGATCTCGCAGCGCTCCGCCGCTTGCCTGAAATGACGGCAATCCGCGATCGCCACGAGGTAACGGAGCTGCTTGAGCGTGAGCGTGGGTTCGGCCAAGGGTATTCTCCGAGGTCTCCAGGCAACATGTGGCCTCTGTGATAGGAAAATACTATCAAAATATTAGTTTTCATTGCCTTGGTTGTCGAGCGAGACCTCCCACATCTCTTCCTATGTACAATGTTGGAAAAAGGAGATGACGATGCGCCCTAAGCCGGTGACGTTGCGGGCCCGAATGAATGCTCTGAAATCCAAGCACAGAGAACTGGACTATCGGCTGCGGGACGAGATGGCCCGGCCGATGCCCGACGCGCTGCGCGCTCAAACTCTGAAGCGAATGCGGCTGCGTACCAAGGACCAGATCGCGTTGGTCGCCAGGCAACTGGCCTTGGGCCCTGGCCGGCACAGGCCAGAGGTCGCCTAGGGGCTTTCAACTCCCTGCACCCAACACCCAACACCCCACAACCATCTGGAATGGAACGCGAATCTATGATCGACTTGTCGACATTGCTCGATAGGGCCTCGGAGCTGCTGGCCAGCACGGACGTCTCCGAACTGACGCAAAATGTCGGCGCCACCGAGCTGCTGGAACAAACAGGCATCGACCCCGCCGACATCGCCGGCCTGTCCGATAGGGGCGACGGCGACCTACTCTCCGAAGTCGGGCTCGACGTAAAGGGCCTAGCCGAGGGATTGGTCAAAGACCCGTAAAGCGGCTTTCTCGCCTCCGAGATAGCCGGGGTCCAGGTAGTATCAAGCCCTCAACTGCGCAGCCCGCCACCCCGGGCTGCGCAGCTTTACTAGTACTACGATTTGAGATAGTATAAAACCACCAAACTTCGCTCTAATCGCGCGTGACTGGCGCGATCGCCTCGTTGCGGCGGAACCACGGCAAGGTCCAGGGCGGGTCATAGTAGTAGGAAACCGCTTCGCCGGCGGGCTGCCATGCACTGGCGGCGAGAGTGTTTCGCAGCTGCGCCTTTTTCTCCGCTGCGTGCTCGCTGTCGCGCGACCCGGAATAGCGCAGCGCCGCGAGCGTCTGCGCGGGCAGAGACACAATGCTGACACGGCTGTCGGTCGGCTGAGGCGCCTTCTCTTCCGTAAAGGACGACGGCAGGAAGAACCGCATGGTCAGGCCCTGGCCTTCGACCGCGGTTTCGACCGGGGTGGTCATCGTGATCTTGGCGCCCGCTCTGGCCATGGCGACAGGGCTCGTCATCTCTATCTTGGCCTCGGGCGCGTTGGCGCCGGAGAGGTAGTCGAACAACAGGCCAAAGGCCTCACGACTGCCCTGGTCCGGGTCGGCTGTCGCCACCGTCACCTCGGCGGCGAGGCGGGAGGTATAGCGGCGGATCTCGACGTTCTCGTCAATCGTCTCGACCACGGTGTAGGAAGGTTGCTCATAGGCATCGCGGATGCCCACGACGGAGCAGCCGCCGAGGGCAAGGGACAGGATCACGGTCGCAGCGCTTTTCTTCATGACCGATCTACGCCCCGCGGGACGACTTGGATCAATCCGGGCCTTTCCAAGTCGGAGGTCCTTCGGTTCTGGCATCTTTCCCGGTATTCAGCGGTGCTCGAAACGGCCGCGCGAAAAGTTTCGGTGACAGGGCACTTTTCTCCGATCGCCTTGCAGTGATCGTTCAGTCAATAGAGTAGACTGTCGCCGTGATCACATTCGTGCCTCTATAAAACGACAAATCATGATCGCATGCTATTTCGTGGAGAACTCGCATGCCTCTTGATCTAGATTCGGGGGAACAGGTCAGGCACGCTCAAAGTTTTGTCGACATGAAGTGTGGGATTGGAAGATGGAAAGGTGGTATCGCAGACTTTTCACTGGCATGACCTTATGGGCTCTATTTGTCGTCCCTTGCATAATCGGGGTCTATGAACTCAATGAATATCTTGCGGAGATTATACACGAAGAGGAAGTTCTCTATTGGGTAAGATTACTGTTTCTATCCATTTCAACATTTGTACTGGTTTTTGTTTTGTTTCTGTTCTTAGAGTCGGTTTCGAAAGTTATGATGCCCTAGCGATTCGCCGAATGAGTAGCATCACAGAGGCTGCGTAGAGGAAGGCCCGAGCAGAGTCGATTGTTTCCTCGAAGTCCTTGGCCAGTCGACGGTTGCGGTTTATCCAG
>JBCCGG010000009.1:0-140699 GCA_039029395.1 Pseudomonadota bacterium
CGATCATGTGCACCGGAATACGGATGGTGCGCGCCTGGTCGGCGATCGAGCGGGTGATCGCCTGGCGGATCCACCAGGTGGCGTAGGTCGCGACCTTGTAGCCCCGGCGGTACTCGAACTTGTCGACCGCCTTCATCAGACCGATGTTGCCTTCCTGGATCAGATCGAGGAACTGCAGGCCGCGGTTGGTGTACTTCTTGGCGATCGAGATCACCAGGCGCAGGTTGGCCTCGACCATCTCGGTCTTGGCCTTGCCGGCCTCGCGCTCGCCGGTCTTGACCGTGTTGACGATGCGCCGGAACTCGCTGATCGGCAGGCCGGCCTCGTCGGCCATGTTGTAGATGTCCTTGCGGGTGTTGCGCACCTCGTCGCCGTAGCGGTCGGCGAACTTGGCCCAGCCCTTGCCGGAAAGCCGCTTGACCCGACTGACCCAGCGCGGATCGAGCTCCCGGCCGAAGTAATACTTGAGGAATTCCTCGCGCTTCACGCCGCTCTTCTCGGCCATGCGCAGGAGTCTGCCTTCGAGATTGATGAGCCGCCGGTTGAGGCCGTAGAGCTGATCGACCAGCTGTTCGATGCGCGCGTTGTTGAAGCGCACGGTCTTCATCTGCTCGACCAGCTGCTCGTGCAGCTTCTGGAAGCGGCGCTCGGTCTGAGGCGGAACCTTCTCGCCCTTCTGCAGCAGGGCCAGGCGCTTTTCCTGGGTCTTGGAGAGCTTCTTATAAGTGTCGGCGATCTGGTCGAAGGTCTCGCACACCAGAGGCAGCAGGGTCGCCTCCATCACGGCGAGCGACATGGAGGCCTCTTCCTCGTCGTCGGCCTCTTCGCCGCCTTCGGCACCATCGCCCTCGGCCTTGGCCTCGCCGTTCGGCTTCGATTCGCCCTCGGCCTTTTTGGCCTCTTCCGGCTGTTCGGCCTCTCCGGCCTCGCCCTCTTCGCCCGCTTCTTCCTCGGCGGCGATCTGCTCTTCCTCGTTGGCGATGTCTTCATCGTTCGGGCCGCCGCCCAACGTGGCGTCCAGATCGATGATGTCGCGCAGGAGGATGCGGCCGTCGACCAGCGCCTCGCGCCAGGCCAAAAGCGCTTGAATGGTCAGCGGGCTCTCGCAGATGCCGCCGATCATCTTCTCGCGGCCGGCCTCGATCCGCTTGGCGATGGCAATCTCGCCCTCGCGCGACAGCAGCTCGACCGAGCCCATCTCGCGCAGGTACATGCGCACCGGGTCGTCGGTGCGGCCGATGTCCTCGTCGTCCAGGTTGCCGGCCGGCCGGCTGCTACTGGTGTTGCTGGCGGACGAGTCCTCTTCGCTTGTCTGCTGCTCTTCCTGTTCCTCGTTCTCGATGATGGTGATGCCCATCTCCGAGAACTGAGTCATGGTGTCCTCGATCTGCTCGGAAGAGAGCTGGTCGTGCGGCAGGGCGGCGTTGAGCTCCTCGTAGGAGATGAATCCGCGCTCCTTGCCTTTCTGAATCAGCTTCTTTACGGCGGCGACGACGCCGTCCATCAAGGGGCCATCGGAATTCTCCTCGCGGGAGTCCCGGTTCTCCGTCGCCTCGTTCGTCTTGGTCGCCATGTGGTCTCCAACCTCAGACAAGTCTATTCGCGGCGGTCGGCCCCCATGGCGCCCGCCGGGCTTGGAACGTTGGTTTGCCCCCGCCCGCCCGCGCTATGGCGGAACGAAGGACGTGCGCTCGACCTTGCCCTCCCGGTTTCCTTCTTCGCAAAAGGCCCGGAGTCAAGCCACTCGTACCTCACCAACCGTGCTGTCTAATAGTGCGCCGTCGCCAGGGATTTGGATGCGCTCTGAGACTCTCGGTGTACGGCCAACACATGGCTCCATTCGTGCCGCACTTGCTCGATCGGCGTCTCGGGACGAGCAAATCTGCCAAGCACATAGACCCGAGGAGTCAGAAGACCTTCCAAAACCTTGGTAAAACCCTGTTCGCAGAGGTGGCATTTCAAGGCCTCCGTGTCAAGGTCTGGCTGGCTTGCCGCGAGATTTACCAGGGCCTCGGTAAAGCGCGCCAGGTCCCGGTTGCCGATCTCCATGCAGGCCAGCTCTTCAGCATGCTCCAAGACCAGTAACGGATGGTTAACGGCGGCCGCCAACAGCACCTGTTCCCGGCGCCGGCTGAGCGTGGCCGGCGACTGGCGCAGGCCGCGCCCGGACAGGGGCTGGCCCTTGGGCGCTTGGCGAGCCGAGGAGCGCCGCTGCCCGCGCGGGCGCCCGCGGCCGAAGGGATTGTATCCAAAGGACTTTTCGAAGCGCTGGGTGAGGCTCTCCCGGTAGGCGGCCTGCAACGTCGGGTCCTCGATCGCTTTGATCTTGGTTTCCAGCTCGCGCCACAGGCCAGCCTGGCGCTCGGGCGTGCGCAGATCCTTGCCCTCGCTGGCGGCGAGCCACAGCAGGTCGGCCAGGCCGATCGCCCGGTCCAGGAGCCGGCGAAGCGCCGTCGGGCCGGCACCGGCAACCAGGGAATCCGGGTCCTCGCCCTCGGGCAGCAGGGCGAAGCGCAGCGAGCGTCCCGGGCTCAACAGGGGCAGGGCGGTTTCGGCCGCCCGGGCGGCCGCCTTGCGACCCGCGGCGTCGCCGTCAAGGCACAGCACCGGCTCGCGCGCGAGGCGCCACAGCAGGGTCACCTGCTCGGCCGTGACCGCCGTGCCGAGCGGCGCGACCGCGGCCGGGAAGCCGGCGCCAGCTAGCGCGATCACATCCATGTAGCCCTCGGCCACGATCAGCTCGCCGGTGTCGTGGGCGGCCTGGCGGGCGCCGGCCAGATTGTAGAGCACTCGGCCCTTATGGAAGAGCGGTCCTTCGGGCGAGTTCAAATACTTGGCCTTGGCCGGACCGATCGCCCGGCCGCCGAAGGCGATGACCCGGCCACGGCGGTCGGTGATCGGGAACACGATGCGGTCGAAGAAATATTCCCGGGCCGGGCGGTCGTCCTCGGGCGCCTTGATCAGGCCGGCCTCGATCAGCTGGCCGTCGGCGATGCCCTTGGCGTTCATCGCCTGGCGCAGGGATCCCCGCTGCTTGGGCGCGAAGCCCAGGCGGAAAGCGGCGCGGGTGCCGTCGGTCACGCCGCGGCCGGCCAGATAGTCCCTGGCCTCGGCGCCGCCTTGCCCGGCGAGCTGGGCCTCGAACCACTGGGTCGCCTGCTCCAAGACTTCGAAGAGGTCGGCCCGGCGCTTTTCCGCTTCCGGGTCACGGGGCTGGTCGCGCGGCACCTCGAGGCCGGCCTCGGCGGCCAGCTTTTCCACCGCCTCGGGGAAGGCCAGGCCTTCGCTGTTCATCACGAAGCCGATTGCGTCGCCGTGGGCGCCGCAGCCAAAGCAGTGGTAGAAGCCCTTGTCCTCGCTGACCGTGAAAGAGGGCGTTTTCTCGTTGTGAAAAGGGCAGAGCCCCTGGTGCTCCCGGCCCTGCTTGCGCAGCTGAACCCGCCGGCCGATCAGCTCGGCCAGGCCGATCCGGGCGCGGATCTCGTCCAGAAAGGAAGTCGGAAAGCTCATAAGCTCGGGCGCACTCGTCAGGGGGCGGACGCCAAACTAGCAGACCGGAGCCCGAGTCGCAGGAGCCTGAGATCAGAAATCCCTGGACAAGCCTGTGAATCTTGCGGGGATAACCCGGATTTGTGCGATCAGGCCAGGCGTTGCTTGACCAGCTGGCTCGCCTTGCTGAAGTCCATGCGCCCCGGGTACTGAGATTTGAGCGCAGCGATCACCTTGCCCATGTCCTTGATGCTGGCCGCCTCCAGCTCGGTGATCGTCTGCTCGATCGCCTGGCCGACCTCGGCCTCGTCCATCTGCTTGGGCAGAAAGCGCTCGATCACCTCTATCTCGCCCGATTCGCGCTCCACCAGGTCGCTGCGTCCGCCTTGGTCGTAGGCGGCGATCGACTCTCGGCGCTGCTTGATCATCTTCTGCAGCAGCTGAAGGATCTCCTGGTCGTCGACCCCGTCGCAGTTGCCCTTGGCGCGCGCGGCGATGTCCCGATCTTTGAGCGCGGCCAACACCAATCGGAGCGTCGAGACCGCTAGCTTGTCTTTTGATTTTACGGCGTCCTTGAGGTCGTCGTTCAAACGGGCACGCAACATGCACCACTTCTCCCGCGTTGAGACGGGGGCGAGACTAGCGGATCGAGGATTAAATGGCAAACCCTGCATGAGTATTGTAAGTTATTGATATTAAATAATTTTCTTCCCAAGACACGGCTTGACCCTTGGGCCTCTATGCCGTAAACAATGGCCGCCCTGGGGAGCCTACACGCGATGAACGAGAGCCCTTCCGACTTGGCGCCGCCACCACCGGCGGAGGCCCCGCTGCAGGCCGCCAACGCCGCGCTGGTACTGGCCGACGGCACGGTCTTTTCGGGCCAGGGCATCGGGGCGCTCGGCCAGGCGGTCGGCGAGGTTTGCTTCAATACCTCGATGACCGGCTATCAGGAGATCCTGACCGACCCCTCCTATGCCGGGCAGATCATCACCTTCACCTTTCCCCATGTCGGCAACGTGGGCGCCAACCAGGAAGACGTGGAGACCGTCACGCCGGTCGCCCGGGGCCTGGTGCTGCGCCAGCCGATCACCGAGCCGTCGAACTGGCGGGCGCTCCAGCACTTGGACCCCTGGCTCAAGAGCCACAATCTGGTCGGCATCTGCGGCATCGACACCCGCAGCCTGACCCGGCGCATCCGGGATTTGGGCGCGCCCAACGGCTGTGTCGCCCATTGGGGCGCCGGCGAGGCGCCGAACCGGGCCACGCTGAAGGCCGCGGCGGCCGCTTGGCCGGGCTTGGAGGGCATGGACCTGGCGGCCGAGGTAACCTGTCGTCAGACCTACAGCTGGGATCAGACCCGCTGGCATTTGGGCGGCGGCTACGGGCGGCAAGAGCAGCCCCGCCACCGGGTCGTGGCGGTCGACTACGGCGCTAAGCACAACATTCTGCGCTGCCTGGCGACACTGGGTTGCGCGGTCACCGTCGTGCCCGCCTCGGCCAGCGCCGATGAGATCTTGCGCCACCAGCCCGACGGCGTCTTCCTCTCCAACGGCCCCGGCGATCCGGCGGCCACCGGACGCTACGCGGTGCCGGTGATCCAGGAGTTGATCGCCAAAGGCCTGCCGATTTTCGGCATCTGCCTCGGCCACCAGCTGCTGGCCCTGGCCTTGGGCGCGCGCACGGAGAAGATGCACCTGGGCCACCGGGGCGCCAACCACCCGGTCAAGGACTTGGCCACCGGGCGGGTCGAGATCACCAGCCAGAACCACGGCTTCGTGGTGGTCGAGGAGTCCTTGCCCGAGGGCACCGCGCCCAGCCACGTCTCCCTGTTCGACGGCTCAAACGAAGGACTCCGGGTCGAGGGCAAGCCGATCTTTTCGGTGCAATACCACCCCGAGGCCTCACCCGGACCCCAGGACAGCCACTACCTCTTCGAGCGCTTCGTTGCCGCGATCGAGGCCCACAAGGGCGGTTAGCTTTGGCCCCGCCTCGCGTTGGCGGCCAAGCTCCAGAGACAGCGCGCGGCGATCAGCTCGGCCGGCTGGCCGGTCTGCTTGCAGGCTGCTTCGGCGGCGAGCAGGCTCTCTAGGGCGGCTGCCAGGCGGCTTGCGCTCCAGGTCCGGCACTGCCGCTCGAAAGGCTCGCGCTGTTTCCAGAAAAGCGGCGGGCGCAGGCGCTTGGTCGCCTCGCCCAGGGCCAAGCCCTGGTCTCGATGACCGGCGACCAGGTGCAGGCGCTGAAAGTGCCGGGCGATTGCCCGCAAAAGCGCGACCGGGTTGCCGCCTTCCTGAAAGCTGCGCGCCAGGCGCCGCTCGAGCCCATCTAGGTCGCCCTCCGCGACCGCGTTGGCCAAATCGTCGAAGGCCAGGAGGCTGGAATCGCCGACACAGGTCTCGGCGTCCTCCAGTTCGATTCGCTTGGCGTCCGGGCCCATGTAGAGTGCCAACTTCTCCAGCTCGCGCCGGGTCAGCTGGCGGTCGCCGCCCAGGTTGGCGGCCAGGTAGGCCAACGCATCGGGGCTGGCCTCCAGCCCGGCCTCGGCGAGCGCCGCGCGGATCACCCCGGCCAGGGCCGCGCCCTCGTCCCGGTAGCAGGCCAGGGCGGCGGCCTTGTCGGTTCCCTCGAACAGCTTGCGCATCTTGGAGCGGGCGGGCAGATCGCCGGCCTCGAAGACCAGCAGCGCGTCGCCCTGGGGCGCCTTCAGGAAAGCCCCGACCAGCTCGGCCAAATCGTCGCCGGCTTCCTGGACCCGCACCACCCGGCGCCCGCCGGTGAGCGACAGGGCGGCCGCCTCGTCGGCCAGGCGCGCCGGGTCCTTTTTGAGCTCGGGTCCCGCCAAAAGCGCGACTCGGAAGGGATCTCCCGGATCCTCGACCGCCGACTTGACCAGGGCTAGACCGCGCTCGCGCACCATGCCCTCGTCGGCGCCGTAGACCAGCACCGCCTGGACCGCCGGGTCCGGCGCCTTGGCGAAGGCCTCGACCCGGGCGGCCGGCACCTTCATGACGTCTCGGCGCGCTCGGCCTCGGCGAAGTAGGTGGAGAGGCGCAGCTGTATGTTGTCGGAGATCTCGCGCAGGCCCCGCCGGATCGCGTCCTCCTCGGCCACGGTGGTGGCGTAGGAGACCTCAAGATCCAGGATGTTGTAGCTGTTGACCGAGAAGGAGCTGCCGTTGAGCAGCACCTCGTTGTCCTCGGCGGAGACCAGGTTGTAGGTCGCGGTCAGCCTGAGGTTGGCGCGGGTCGCAGTCTCGTCCTCGCGGATGCCCAGGTCGGTCGTGGTGCGGCGCAGACCGATCACCAGGTAGTATTCCGGCGAGACCGGCTGGCCCGAGGGATTGAGCCGGTCGCGCAGCATATTATGGAGCTGCTGGCCGATTCGGCCCTCGACCGGCCGGATCTGGATTTGCGCCAGGGACTGGGCCGGCGCCGGGTCGCCCTTGGCGGCCGGCTTGTGCAGGGGCTCGAAGCCGCAGGCGGCCAGCAGGGGCAGGGCAATCAGACAGGCGAGCCAGGCGCGCGCCATCACGACACCACGATGTTGACGATGCGGTTCTTGACCACGATCACCTTGCGCAGGGCTTTGTCGGCAATCGCCCGCTGGACCGCCGGCTCCGCCAGCGCTGCCTCGCGCAGGGTCTCGTCCTCGGAGTCGCGTGGTACCTCGATGGTGCTGCGCAGCTTGCCGCCGACCTGGACCGCGACGGTCACGCTGTCGTCGATCAGCAGAACCGGATCGGCCTTGGGCCAGGGCTGGTCGACCAGCAGCGCTTCGTGGCCGAGCCGGGACCAAAGCTCCTCGGCCAGGTGGGGCATCATGGGCGCCATCAGGCGCACCAGGCTCTCGACCGCCTCGCGTTGGGCCCAGCGGCCGGCCTCGTCGGCCGCCTTGAAGCCGCTCAAGGCATTGGACAGCTCGTGGATCCGCGCGACGCCCCGATTGAAGCGAAACTGCTCCAGGTCGTTGGTGTAAGCAGCGATGGTCTTGTGGGTGAGGCGGCGCAAGGCGTCGGCCGGGCCGAAGGCCTCGGGCCGAGTGCTGCCCGGCGCCGGCAGATGGTCCGCCGCGTCGAGCACCTGGCGCCAGAGTCGCTGAACGAAGTGGTAGGCCCCCTCGACTCCGCTGTCGGTCCAGGCCATGTCCCGGTCCGGCGGGCTGTCGGACAGCATGAACCAGCGCGCGGTGTCGGCGCCGTAGGTCTCGATGATGGCCGCCGGGTCGATCGTGTTCTTCTTCGACTTGCTCATCTTCTCGACCCGGCCGGTGGACACGGGCTGGCCGTCCAGGGTCTCAAAGCGCTCGCCGTCGACCCGCTGGACCTCGGCCGGCGAGAGCCAGGCGCCGTCCGGGCCTTGGTAGGTCTGGTGACCGATCATGCCCTGGGTGAAGAGGCCGTCGAAGGGCTCGTCCAGGGCCATGTAGCCGCAGCGGCTCATGGCCCGGGTGAAGAAGCGCGAATAGAGCAGGTGCAGAACCGCGTGCTCGATGCCGCCGATGTACTGGTCGACCGGCAGCCAATAGTCGACCGCGCCGCGCTCGAGCGGGGTCTCGGCCTGCGGGCTGCAAAAGCGCGCGAAGTACCAGGAGGAGTCCACGAAGGTGTCCATGGTGTCCGTGTCGCGCTCGGCCGGCTTGCCGCACTTCGGGCAGGCGACGTACTTCCAGCTCGGATGGTGGGCAAGCGGGTTGCCGGGTTGATCAAGCGTGATGTCGTCGGGCAGCTCGACCGGCAGCTGTTCGGCCGGCACCGGCACGGTGCCGCAGGTATCGCAGTGGATCACCGGGATCGGGCAGCCCCAATAGCGCTGGCGCGAGACGCCCCAGTCGCGCAGGCGGAAGTTGATCTCTTCCCGGCCGCTGCCGTCCTGTTCAAGGCGGGCGATCGCGCCGTCGATCGCCGCCGGCACCTCGAGGCCGTCGAGGAAATCTGAGTTGAAGATCGTGCCCGGGCCCAGATAGGCCTCGTCCTCTATGGTGAAGCTGTCGGCATCGGCGTCGGGCGGCAGCACCACGGGAATCACCGCCAGGTCGTACTTCCGGGCGAAGTCCAGGTCCCGCTGATCGTGCCCGGCGGAGCCGAAGATCGCCCCGGTGCCGTAGTCCATGAGCACGAAGTTGGCGACATAGACCGGCAACTCGATGTCGGGCTGGAAGGGATTGTAGGCCTTCAGGCCGGTGTCGAAGCCCTTCTTCTCGGCGGTCTCGATCGCCTCCTCGCTGGTGCCCAGACGGTCGCACTCGGCGATGAAGTCGGCCAGCTCCGGGTTGTCGGCGGCCAGCTTGGCGGCCAGCGGATGATGGGGCGAGAGCGCGCAGAAAGAGGCGCCGAAGAGGGTGTCCGGCCGGGTCGTGAAAACCTCAAGCGGGTCGTGCCCGCCGCTCAGCTTGAAATCGATACGCGCGCCGCGCGACCGGCCGATCCACTTCTCCTGCATCACGCGGACCTTTTCGGGCCATCGCTCGAGGCCTTCGAGCGCCGCCAGAAGGTCGTCGGAGACCGCCGTGATCTTGAAGAACCATTGGGCCAGGCGCCGTTTCTCGACCAGGGCGTTGGAGCGCCAGCCACGCCCGTCGATGACCTGCTCGTTGGCCAGCACGGTCTGGTCGACCGGGTCCCAGTTGACCCAGGACTCCTTGCGGTAGACCAGGCCGGCCTCGAGGAAGTCCAGGAACATGCGCTGCTGGTGGCGATAGTAGTCCGGCGAGCAGGTCGCGAACTCCCGGGCCCAGTCGATCGATAGGCCCATGGTCTTGAGCTGCTCGCGCATCACCGCGATGTTTTCGTAGGTCCACTTGGCCGGGTGCACCTTCTTTTCCATGGCGGCGTTCTCGGCCGGCAAGCCGAAGGCATCCCAGCCCATGGGATGCAGCACGTTGAAGCCCTGGGCGCGCTTGTAGCGGGCGATCACGTCGCCGATCGTGTAGTTGCGCACATGGCCCATATGGATGCGCCCCGAGGGGTAGGGGAACATCTCGAGCACATAGTACTTGGGCTTTGACGGGTCCTCGGCCGCGCTGAAGCAGCCGGCCTCGTCCCAGGCCCGCTGCCACTTCGGTTCGCATTCCTTGACGTTGTAGCGACTCATCGATCGGTCTTGTCTGATTTTCGGGGATCTCGCAAGGGTTCCCGGTCCGCGGCCTGGACCGGGAGAGACGTATTGTGGCGCGGCGCCGTCGGTCTACTGCAGCGCCGCGATCCTAAGCTGGCGGGCGCGGGTCAGGATGGCGTTCTCCAGATCGCTCGCCGTCTTGGCGTCGACCTCGACGTCGATCCAGCTACCGGCGGAGGACTGCTGCTGGCGGAACACCGCGGCGCGCACACCGTCGGCCCGCAAGTCCCGGCCGAGGATGAAGACGTTGACCTTGAAGCGCTCGCTGTTGGCCTCGGGCGGCGCGTACCAGTCGGTGATGATCACCCCGCCGAAGGGATCGGCGGTCGCCAGGGGCATAAAGGAGATGGTGTCCAGCGAGGCGCGCCAAAGGTAGGAGTTGACCCCGATGCCGCCGCCGCCCGAACCCTGGGGCGGGGCCGGATCCTCGCCGCCGAAGTTGATGATGCCACCGGGACCGAAGATCGTGTCGTTGTCTTCGCTGTAGGCGGTCTTGCCGCCGAGCCGGTTGCGGCTCGAGCTGTCGGGATAGGCCGTCTCCGACTTGTCCGAGAAGTCGCTCTCGCAGGCGCCAAGCGCAAACACCGCCAGCACCATGCAGAAGGCGCGTACCGGGCGCATAAAGATTGAAGAGCTCATCATGGGAACCTGTTCTCCCTTGTCGGCAACTCCACCCTGATGGGCCGAATCACCTGGAAAATAGCGCTTTCGGCCGGAGACTTCCAGCCTCTTGGTTGAGCGCGCCCGGCGCACCGCCACGGACGGTCAGGCCTGCCAGCCAAATCGCGCGGCCATATCGTCTGGGATCAGCGACCAGGCACGCTCCTGCTGGCTGACCGTGAAGACGCTGCGCCACTCGTCGGTCTGGCCCTTGCGCAGATGAACGATCTTCGATTCGGCCTCGGCGCGGAAGTGCTTGGGGTCGATATCGTAGAGCGAGAGCACGTTTTGGATGTAGTCGTCGGGCGCCTTGAGGAACGATTCGAAGGTCAGGAAGCGCACCTCGACCGGGCTGTCGGGACGCTGCTCGAGGGCGATCCAGTCGGCCAGGAACTGCGTGAGAAGCGGCAGATAGTTGTCGATGCACCAGTCGACGATGACCGGAAAGTGGGCCTTCAGGACCTCGGCCGGAGGCACGATCTGGCGCCAGATCGGCGCCAGCATGCGGATGCTGACGTCGTCGCGCACGAAGTGGGCCCAGGACAGGGTGGCCTGGCGCGGGTCGCGCAGGTGGCACACCGTCTTGGTCAGGCCATGGTCGGCCAAGGTCTTGATATTGAAGGGCGTTGCCGGCAGGTGCTCCTTCGCGATGAAACCGCCCTCGAGCGCCGCCTGGACCCTGAGCGGCACCAGGATGCAGCGCGGGAAGAGGCCGATCGTAATGTGACCCTGGCCGATGCCCAGGCCTTGGGCCAGCTTGTTCCAGATGCTCTCGCTGGCGGTCTTGGGCAAGGCGTTGACCAGCATCGCCGGCAAGCCGCGCTCTTGGCCGTAGCGCCGGCGCTGTGTGAACTCCTTGGGGGTCGCGCGAATCGGGTTGAGGCGCAGCTCGAGCTCGGGCATCAGGGCCTCGGCCTCGGCCTGGCGGCCCCGGGCCAGCAGCAGGTTGATCACCGGGGCGCGGGCGCGCACCATCTTGGGCATGCGCTCGAGCACCGCGAGGTAGACCCCGATCGCGCGGTCCAGGTAGGCCTCGGCCTGGGCTTCCTGGCTCTGCTGGTAGGCGATCGAGGCCAGCATGGTCATGGATTCGGCGTGATGGGGCACGCGCGCCAAAACCTCGCCGTACTGGCGCTTCGCCTGGTCCAGGTAGCCCTCGGCCTGCGACTTGCGGGCGGCGCGAAACTCCTGCTCTACGTCGACGTTGGACATGACTAAAGTCTGTGCCTGTTCGGTCCTGCCGGTGGGGTGTGGGCGCCCTTGCCAAGGCGGCCTCCCCAGCCTTATCTCTAGTCCTCCCGGGGCGCAAGACGCTTGGCCTGCGGGCGGAGGCGCAATGACTGGCATCATCTGGCTGGCGTCCTATCCCAAGTCGGGCAATACCTGGCTGCGCGCCTTTCTGGCCAACTACTTGAGCCAAAGCACCAAAGCGGTGCCGATCAACGATCTGCCGAAGTTCATCCTGGGCGACAACCTGGCGCTCCACTACGCCCAGTTCACCGGGCGCGAGGTCGACGACATGTCGGCCGAGGAGATTGCCCGCTTGCGGCCCCAGATCCACGAATGGTTCGCCCGCTCGCGCCAGGAGGACGTCTTCGTCAAGACCCACAATGCCGTCGCCTTGGCCGACGGGGTGCCGCTGATCACGCCCCAGGCGACGGCCGGGGCGGTCTACGCGGTGCGCAATCCCCTGGATGTCGCGGTCTCCTTCGCCCATCACTACCAGATCGACTATGAGCGAGCGGTCGAGTCGCTCGGCCGCGAGGACTACCGCCTGCCGGCCGCAAACGGCCTTTTGCCCCAATACCTTGGCTCCTGGTCCCGGCATGTGGCGAGCTGGACACAGTCGCAGGGCCTGACCCTGCAGGTGGTGCGCTACGAGGATCTGATCCGGGATCCGGTCAAGAGTTTCACCAAAGTGATCAAGTTTCTTGGCCTGCCGGTCAACAAGCAGCGCCTGCGCATGGCGGTAAAATTCAGCTCCTTCAAAGAGTTATCCAAGCAGGAGCGAAGCTCGGCATTCGTCGAGTCCCGGCCCGACGGCAAAACGGCGTTCTTTCGCCAGGGCGAGGTCGGCGCCTGGCGCGAGGCGCTCGACGAGGGCCAAATCGCGCGCCTGGTGAGCGACCACCGGGCGGCCATGACCGCCATGGGCTACCTGGACGGCGAGGGCCGACTCGTCCTGTGACTTTCGTGCCACAGGACGCGGCAGGTGATTGAAATCAAAGACAGACGTGTCCTGTGACAATTGCGCCACAGTCTCGATCTTTTTGCCACAATTGGCCACTCCAGTTCTTGACCCGGCACCGGATCGTCGGGCTTTATGGCGCCGTTATCCGTGTCGCGGCGGAGTCACCTCCGCACTTTCACCCACCAGACCCTGCATGTAGCACTCTCTTGGATGGGGGGCAGGTACACGGAAACCTAAGTTTGGTTTCTACCAATGAGAGGCTTAGGAGCGATGAAAAAACTTTTGTACGGCTCAACCGCCCTGGTGACGGCTGGCGCCTTTGCTAGCGGCACTGCGATGGCCGCTGAAGAGGCTATCAAGGTCACTGTCGGCGGCTACATGAACCAGTTCTTCACTTTCGGTGACGTGGACAATAGCCCCGGTGATGGCAGCCCGAGCACCGATCGTAACGCGACTGGTTTCTTCAGTGACGGCGAGATCCATTTCAAGGGTGAGACCACCCTCGACAATGGCATCACCTTCGGCTTCCAGGTCCAGTTGGAAGCCTTCGGCTCCAGTGCCCGTGGCGGTACCGGCGACGTCATCGACGAAGACTACGCCTACATCCGTGGCAGCTTCGGTAACATCCGCGCCGGTTCTGAGAACAGTGCGGCCTACCTGATGCACTATGCCGCGCCGTATGTTGGCGCGCCGATCAACTCCGGCTGGGTAACCACCTTCATCCCTGATGACGGCGGCGCGCAGACCGGCGGTGGCGGCTTCCGTTCCCCGCGTTTGTCGACCTTCCTCGACTTCAACAACGACGAGAACGTGATCACCTACTTCACGCCTCGTTTCTCCGGCTTCCAGCTCGGCGCCACCTACGCGCCGACGGTGTCGGAATCGGGTGACGGCGCGAACTTCCCGGTCGAGGCCGACAAGGACACCGAGTTCCACAACGGCTTCGCGGTCGGCGTGAACTTCGTGGAGAGCTTCAGCGGCGTCGACGTCGCGGTGGCCGGTGGCTATCGCTTCGCCGAGGCCCCGAACACTCCGGGTGCCGCGTCGAACTTGCCGGGTAAGGGCGACGATCTGGAGCAGTTCTCGACCGGTGTGAACCTCGGTTGGGGCGGCTTCACGCTCGGCGGCTCCTACGCGAAGGAGAAATCCGGCCGTGCGACCGACGGTGACGCATGGGATGTCGGCCTGAGCTACGGCACCGGCCCCTGGGCTGTTGGCATCACTTACTTCCAGAGTGAGGTCACGGGCTCCGGCACCGGTGACGACGAGAAGCAGAACGCGAACATTGGCGTTTCCTACGCTGTTGGCCCGGGCATCACCGCGGCTGCCGGCGCTCTGTGGAACGACACTGAGAGCAGCAACTCGGGCGGCGAGTCCGACGGTATCGTCGGTTACGTCGGCCTGTCGTACAGCTTCTAATCAAGCTGCACGAGCTGATCGTATCGTTGAGGGGGCGGCCTGGCCGCCCCCTCTTCGTTTGTCCGCTGCCTTGTGGTCTCGCCACGGCTTTTGCTAGATAGGCGGCTATGACCACTGCCCCTTGGCCCAGCCCGCGCTTCCAGCTCGACCTCGGCGATCACATGCCGAACATCTTCGGGCCGGACCAGCATGGCGGGCGGTTTTCCATCGTCTCTTCGAAACCCGGCCCCTTTGCCATCCTCTCGATTCCGCCGGCCGAGACCGAGCGCGCCGCGCCAGCCTTGCGGGCCTTCGACGAAGCCGTGCAAGGCTTGGGCGCCGCCAAACCCAATGCCGTTGTGGCCATGGCCGGGGCGGCCGAAGTGGTCCACGGCCAAGCGCGAGCGCTCGCCCTGCGAACCGCCGTCTTGGCCGACACCCGGGGCCAGCTGGCCGAGCCATTCCGGGCCTTGCGCGACGGTCAGCCTGCGCGCGAATCGGGCCGCGCCGGCATCATCGCGGTGGTGACCGACCCGGACCAGATCATCCGCGCGGTCGTCGAGTACGAGTCTCCCGATGGGTTTCGCGCCGGGCTGCTGGCCGCCTTGACCCAGTGCGAAGGACCCGGCCAGCGCGCCGAGGCACACGGCTTCGCGCCGGTCCTGCGCATTCCACGGCTGCTCGACGCGGTTCAATGCCAGGCGCTAATCGCAGCTTGGGAGGGCTCTCACACGCCGGGCACCGTGGGTCTCACCGGGTCCTACGGCGAGGTCGTCGATCAGAAGGCCGAGAACCGCATCTGTTACGACCACGCCCTGCGCGAGGGCGCGCTCAAGGCCGCTCTGCTTTCAACGATCGCGCCACGCATTCGGGCTGCCGCCAATCGTGCATTTCAGTTCGACATACAGTGCTATGGCGGGCTCATGGTGGTCGGCTATCCGGCCAGCGAAGGCGGCTTCTTTGGCGCCCACCGGGACAACACCAATCCGGCCCACATGCATCGGCGCTTCGCGCTC
Source organism: Pseudomonadota bacterium (assembly GCA_039029395.1). Lineage (GTDB taxonomy): Bacteria > Pseudomonadota > Alphaproteobacteria > Kiloniellales > JAKSDN01 > JBCCGG01. The sequence continues at coordinate 14,868 of JBCCGG010000009.1, forward strand.
ACGGTCAATCTCAACACCGGCGCCTACGAGGGCGGCGGCATCTGGTTTCCGGAGTACGCCGACCAGGTCTACGACCCGCCGGCCGGCGACGGCCTGGTGTTTTCTTGCTCGGTCTTGCACGAGGCCCGTGTGGTGACCCGGGGCACCCGCTTCATCCTCTCGGCCTTCATGTGGGGCGCGGCCGAGGAGCAGCAGCGCCAACGCTCCCTGCGCGACGCCCAAGCGCGCCGGCAACAGGGCGTCAAAGTAGTTAGTTAGTTCGCTAGTCCGAAATCGGCACCAAGTCGAAAGCAATCGAGATACGGGTTTCGGCGCTCTCGAAGGGTATAGTGTGGTGCCAGAAATGAGAGGGGAAGAGCACCAGCTGCCCTTCCTTTGGCACGACCCGGTGAAGCTTGGGGGTGAAGGCGGTGCCGAGCCCGGCGCTCGGCCGGCCGAACTCCAGATTGCCTTCCACCTCATCGGCCGTGGCCGGCAGACGCACGTAGTAGACCCCGCTCAAGACCCCGCCGGGATGATTGTGCGGGTCCTGGTGGCCGCCCGATTCGAGCACCGTGGCCCAGCCAGTCAGGCGCGCCCGATGGGGCCGGCGCGGCCGGTGGGGATGTCCGTCGCCGGTCGCGAAGTAGGCGCCCATGGCGCGCTCGATCTCGGCCACCAGGTGGGCCAGGGCGCCATCGGGCCGCCGGAACAGCTCGCCGCTCTGGCTCCCGCCCCGAGTCGTCTTGCCGGCCCGCTCGGCCATCAGGCTGGGCGCCGCCAACACTTGCGTTGCCAGGGCCCGGTTGAAGGCTTCGAGCGATCCGCCATTGGGGGGCGGTGTCACGGGCTGCACGTACAAGAGAGCGTCGTAGTCGACGATCTGCGCGGCCTCTTCGCTCCGGCCAAGTTCAGCCAGCAACACGCCCTTGGCGCCCAGCGCCCGGGTGTGGGCCGGTGCCTGAGCCAAGGCGCCGTCGAGCGCGGTTAGCGCGCCTTCGAGATCGCCGTACGCGTACAAGGCAATGCCCAGATTGGCGCGCAGCTCGGCCTGGTCCGGCGCCAGGGCGACCGCTTCCTTCAGGCGGTCCACCGCGCCGGCCGCATCGCCGCCGTCGAGCAGCAGACCGCCCAGATTGGCAAGCAGCGGCGCGCGCGCTGCTTGGCCGGCCGGGCGCCGCGCTAAGGCCGCCTCGAAGGCGGCCCGGGCCTCGGCCGGCCGCTGCTGGCGCTGGCGGGCGAAGCCCAGGCCCTCGTGAGCCTCGGCCAGGGCGGGTGTCTGTGCGGCGAGCTGTTCGAAGCAGGCCGCCGCCTCTTCCATGCGGTCGCCGGCGAGCAGCAGGTTGCCCAGATTGAGACGCGCCGCCTGGTGGTCGGGCGCCAGCGTGAGCGCCTGGCGGTAGCAGCGCTCGGCAGCCGCCCGTTCGCCGGCCATAAGCTCGATCTGCCCCAGATTGGCGTGGACCTCCGCTCGCTCGGGCTCTGCCGCCACGGCCCGTTGAAGCAGCGCCCGGCCCTCGGCCAGGGCGCCCTGCTGGGCCCGTGCCACGCCGAGCAAGTTGAGGGCCTCGCCGTGCTCCGGCGCGGTTTCAAGGACTTGGCGGTAGAGGCCCTCAGCTTCGGCCAGGCGGCCGGCCCGGTGGTGGCCGAGGCCTTGGGCCAGCAGCGCCGCGACCGTCATGGCTCAGATCGGCTCAATCAGGCTGAGCTCGCCGAGCCGCGCGAGGCCGGCCTCCAACTCGCCGGGATCGGCCTCGGGCAGGGCCGCGGCCAGCTGCGGCGCGGAAAAGAAGTCCCGGGCCATTGCCCACTCGGCGATCGCGCCGACCTGGGCCTCGAGCCTGACCTCCTGGGCGCCATTGCTTAGGCGCCAGCCGTTGCCCTCGGCGTTGAGGCGCATGCCCGGCCAGCGCACCCGATAGCGCGTTGCGCTGGCCCGCTCCGGCAAGCGGTAGTCGGCGATCCGCTCGAAGGCGCCCTTGGCCATGAAATCCCGCAATTCCTTGGCAATCTGCGGCTGGCGGATGATCTCGGCCAGGCGTCCGGCGACCTGCTCCAGGCAGCGCTGTTGCCCGCGGAGGTCGTCCAGCGCCGGTAGATGGGCGCGGAACAGGGGGTCTTTGGGTAGGTCCTTGAGCAGAGCCTCGAGGAAGTCGTGAACCACCAGGTGGAGCGTGCCGAAGGAGACGTGCATGGCCGCCTCCGACGAGGACAGCGCGTCGTGGTACTGGCCGTGGGGAATGTAGAGCAGGTCGCCCGGGGTCATGTGGACCTCCTGAAGCAGGGCGCCCTTGGTCTTCTCGTGGTGGCTTTGGGGGAAGGAGTCCCGGTGGGCGCCGGGCAGGTCGGCGGCGTGGGGAAAGCGCCCCTCGAAGATCCGCCAGGTCTTGGTGCCCGAGATGTGGCAGGCGAAGACGTTCTGGACATCGAAGTGGGAGGCATAGCCCTGGGTCTTTTGCCAGGAGCAAAACATGCTTGCGGTGATCTGGGCGCCGGTCACCACCTCGAGGGTCTGGGCGAGCGAGCGGAGGCCCGAGGTCTGCAGCTCGATGAAGTCGAGCGCCAGCGTGGCGCCGGCCCGCAGATGCTCCTGGACCCGCGCGGGGTCGGGCTTCTTGACCGCCTTGCCCTCCCGGTCGACCCCGGCATAGCAGTAATCCTCGGCGCGCAGCAGGCGCCCGCCGCTGGCCAACTCGAACGACCTGTCGCTCCACAGGGTCGAGCGGGCGAGCAACTCGTTGAGCTGATCCCAGGAGAAGATCTTGGCGAACTTCTCGGCCGCGCCCGGAATATGGAGCGGCTTCTTGCCATAGTAGTCACGCAGGAAGACCTCTGGGTCGATCGGCGCGACCAGCTCGCGGAATGTCAGGATCTGTTCGTCCATGCCTGTCGCCGGAAACCATAAGGGCGGAGCGGAAGGGCCGGTCTAGCAAGCTTTCCCGGCGATGTCATGGGTCCAGGTCAATCAACGGGTCGCGACCGCCACACCCGTCGCGATCAAGGTCGTGCCGAGCAGTCGGCCGAAGGCCCGGCGCAAGCGCTCGCGGGCGAGCAGGCGCCGGGCGCCGGCGGCGGCCAGGCCATATCCGGCCAGCAGGGCGAAGATCACCACGAAGGCGGTCGCCGCCAGAACTCCGACGTCTTGCCCGCTCAAGGCGGTCAGGTCCATGAAGGCGGGCAGAAAGCCGAGATAAAACGCGATTACCTTGGGATTGCCGATGGTCAGCGCGAAGCCGCCCAGGAAGGGGCCCAAGGCGCTCGGCTTGGGCGGCGCAGCAAGGCTTGGCGGCCGGCGCCACAGCTTGACGCCGAGCCAGATCAGGTAAGCGGCGCCAGCGAACTTGACCGCCAGGAAGAGCGTGCCCAAGGCTTGGGCGAGCAGGGCCAAGCCGAACACCGCGGCCAGTACGAAGACCACGTCGCCGAGCGCGACGCCCAACGCCATGGCCGCGGCCGCTGCCGGGCCCCGAGCCATCCCGGTGGTGACCACGGCGGCCCAGGCCGGCCCGGGCGAGAGGCCCAGCAGGGTCAGCGCCAGCACCAGGGCGATCCAGCTCTCGAAAGTCATGGCGGCAAACTAGCGCCGCCGGGCTGACGCGCCAAGCGGCGCCTTAGCCGGCGGGTGGACTGTAGCTGCCGGTGACCTTGCCGGCTTTGGCCATGGCGTCCTTCGCTTCGTCCATGGTAATCAGCACGGTGGTCTTCATGGTCGCGAAGGCGCCGCTCGCGCCGGCCGCCAGGATCGCCGAGGCGGCGTCCACGTTGGAGGGAAACTCAGAGATCGCGACGCCGTCGTAGTCGCCGAAGCAGAAGTAGAGGTCGACCAGCCGGCCGCCGGCCGCGGCGAACAGCTTCTTGGCGGCCTTCTTGCGGTCTTGGGGTTTGGCCGCCATGGCCTGCATGGAATCGAGCGAGTAGGTGAACTGGTGCATGTAGCGGGGCATCTTCGGGTCTCCTCCTCGGTATGAAAGCGGCATCAGAATTTTTTCCTCAAACAGGACGACCATAGCAGACTCCGCGCGCCGCTTGCCAAGGCTTATCAAGCGGGGCTAAATCCGCCGATCGAGCAACAGGGATCGCGTCCGCCATGGCCGCCTCATCGCCCAGCCGTGACCAAGGCCAGAAGCCCGACTGGATGGCTTACCTGGCCGAGGCCGTTGCCAAGAGCGGCAAGCCACGCCTGGCCGAGGCCTTCGCGCGCGCCCGCCAGGCCTTCGGAAAGCAGCCTGCCCATCCCGAGGTGGTCTATGGCCTTGGCATGATTGCCCGGGAGGCTGGGCGCTTGGAGCTCGCCGCCGAGCTGCTCCAGCGCGCGGCCAATCTGGCGCCCGAGCGCATCGGCTACCTGGGCGATCTGGGCAACGTGCTGAGCGACATGGGCCGGTTCGATGGAGCGGTCGCCTGCTACCGCAAGGTGCTCGCGGCCATGCCCGATCTGGCCTTGGCCCACAACAACCTGGGCAACACCCTGCAGGAGCGCGGCGATCTGGAGGAGGCGGTCGCCAGTCTCAAGCAGGCGGTCGCGCTCGAGCCGGGCTACGTGGACGCCTGGTCCAACCTGGGCGGCACGCTGGAAAAGCAGGGCAAGTTCAAGGAGGCCGAGGCGGCCCTCAAGCGCGCGCTGGCGGTTAAACCCGACCACCTTCAGGCCCGGCTCAATCTGGGCGTGGTCTACCACACCGAGGGCCTCTTGGATCAGGCGATCGCCTGCTTTACCCAAGTGCTGGCCGATCACCCGCGCTCGGTCCAGGCCTGCAACAAGCTGCAAAAGATCTATTTCGAGCAGGGCGAGTTCGACAAGGCCCTGGCGCTGAACCGGCGCCTGAAAGAGGCCGCGCCGGGCAACCAGACGGCGGTCTGCGCGGCCGCCTTCGCCGCGCTCGCCCATGACGACCTGGACGGCTTTCGCCGGATCTATGGCGCCGACCGGCTGGTGCATGGCCAGACGCTCGCGGCGCCCGAGGGCTTCGACGATCCCGAGGCCTTCAACCAAGCGCTCTGCCGGGAGGTGCTGGCGCACCCCTCGCTCAAGTGGATCCACGATAGCCACGACACCACCCGCCGGGGCTTCGTCTACGGCTTGCAGGAGCGCCCGGGCCCGGTCGTCGCCAGCTTCATCGGCACTCTGCGCGGGCGCATCGATGCCTTTCTGAAAGACCTTGTGGCCGAGCCCGGCCATCCCTTTACTGGCCGGGCGCCGCGCGAGCTCGGCCTCAACCTCTGGGCCACGATTCTCAATGCTGGAGGCTGGCACCCGGCCCACAACCACGAGACCAACTGGTTGAGCGGGGTCTATTACGCCGCCGTGCCTTCGACGGCCGAGAGCGACGATGAGGCGCCCGGCTGGATCGAGTTCGACGGCTTCACCCATCTGCCCGGCCTGGGCCAGTACAGGGACGAGGTCAGGCGCTTTCAACCGACGCCGGGCCGACTCCTGTTCTTCCCCTCCTACCTGATGCATCAGACCCGGCCCTTCCAAGGCGACCAGCAGCGCATCAGCCTGGCCTTCGACCTGAAGCCCGTGGCCTGACCGTGGAACGGAGTTAGGCCGCCGGCTGATCCAGATCCCACCGTCGGGCGTAGAGGTTCGAGGTCGCCGCTGGCCACGGTCGAAGGTCCCGTGGTGCGCCTCAGCGCGACGAGCCGGAACAAGTGAGCGTAGCGATGAGATGCCGCCGCCTGGTGCTCATTCTGGGTGACCAGCTGACGCCCGAAATAGCCGCCCTAAGATCCGCCGAGCAAGCGCGGGATCGGGTGCTCATGGTCGAGGTCATGGAAGAGGCGACCTACGTCCGGCATCACAAGAAGAAGATAGCCCTGGTGCTCTCGGCCATGCGGCACTTCACCGCGGAGTTGCGATCCGCCGGCTGGCGTGTCGACTACGTCCAGCTCGAAGACCCGGACAACAGCGGTTCCTTCACGGGCGAGATTGGGCGGGCGATAGACTGGCTTCAGCCGGAGCGGATTGTCGTGACGGAGCCGGGCGAATGGCGCTTGCGGCAGATGATGGAAACTTGGTCCGCGCGCTTCGGCCTGCCGGTGGATATCCTGGACGACGAGCGTTTTCTCTGTACACGGCAGGCCTTCTCGTCTTGGGCCGCCGGGCGCCGGCAGCTCACCATGGAGTTCTTTTATCGGGACATGCGCCGCAAGACCGGCTTGCTGATGGACGGCGCGCGGCCCGAAGGCGGCCGGTGGAACTTCGACCGGGACAACCGCAAGGCGGCCACGCCGGGCGTGACCCTACCGCAGCCGAAGCGCTTCGAGCCCGATGCCGTGACCCGCAAGGTGCTGGATCTGGTCGGCGAACGCTTTGACGGACATTTCGGCGATCTGGCGCCCTTCTGGTTCGCGGTTACCCGCGCCCAGGCCGAGGCGGCGCTCGATCGCTTCATGGACGATGCGCTGCCAGGCTTCGGCGACTATCAGGACGCCATGCTGGCCGGAGAGAGATTCCTCTTTCACTCCGTCTTGTCGGCCTACATCAACCTGGGCCTGCTTGATCCCCTGGCGGTGTGCCGCCGCGTGGAAAGCGCATACAAAAGCGGCCGCGTGCCGCTCAACGCCGCGGAAGGCTTCATCCGTCAGATCATCGGCTGGCGCGAATATGTGCGCGGCATCTATTGGCTCGCCATGCCGGATTATCTGGAGCGCAACACCTTTGGCGCCGCCCGGCCGCTTCCGGGGTTCTATTGGACCGGCGAGACCGACATGGCCTGCCTGCGCGCCGCCATTACCCAAACCAAGGAAGAGGCCTATGCCCATCATATTCAGCGCCTCATGGTAACCGGCAACTTCGCCATGCTGGCGGGCGTCGATCCCAAGCAGGTGCACGAATGGTATCTAGCGGTCTATGCCGACGCCTATGAGTGGGTCGAGTTGCCCAACACGCTGGGCATGAGCCAGTTCGCCGACGGCGGTCTGCTCGGCTCGAAACCCTACGCGGCGAGCGGCAACTACATCCACAAGATGTCCGACCACTGCCGCGATTGCGCCTACGACGTGAAGAAGAAGACCGGCGCCGGCGCCTGCCCCTTCAACCCGCTTTATTGGGACTTCATGGCGCGCAACGGCGATCGGCTGAGGGGCAACAGGCGCCTCGCCCAAGCCTATAGTGTGTGGGACCGCATGGACGAGGCCAAGCGCGCGGCCTATCGAAAGAGCGCGCAGGACATCCTAAAGGCGCTTTGAGCAAGGGCGGACGAGGCGATATGACGACGATCGTTTGGCTGCGGCAGGACCTGCGGATCGCGGACAATCCGGCGCTCTTTGAAGCCGCGCTGCGCGGGCCCGTGGTGCCGGTCTACATTCTCGACGAGACCGCGCCGCGCCCCTTGGGCGGGGCCAGCAAATGGTGGCTGCACCATAGCTTGAGCGCGCTCGGCCAAAGTCTGAAGCCGCTCCTCCTGCTGCGCGGCGATCCCCAAGCCTTGCTCCTGGATCTAATCGGCCGCACGGGCGCGGACGCGGTCTTTTGGAACCGCTGCTACGAGCCACACGCGGTTGAGCGTGACAAGGCGATAAAAGCAGCCTTGCGCGCCCAAGGCATAGAGGCGCGGAGCTTCAACGGCGGCCTCCTGCACGAGCCCTGGGAGCTGACCACGGCGGCCGGCGGGCCCTTCAAGGTTTACTCGCCCTTTTGGCGGGCAGCGCTCGGGCGCCAGGTCGCTCCGTCCTTGCCGGCGCCCAAGCCCGAAGTCTCGGTGCCGGAGAGCTTGGGGGACGATCTCGACGACTGGGGACTCCTGCCGACCGCGCCCGATTGGGCGGCGGGCTGGAGCCAGATTTGGCAGCCGGGCGAGGCCGGGGCCGTGGCCCGGCTCGAAGCTTTTCTGGAGACGGGCCTGGCGGGTTACGGGATCTTGCGCGACCGCCCGGATCTGGCGAACGTCTCGCGGCTCTCGCCCCATCTCCACTTCGGCGAGATCTCGCCACGTCAGATCTGGGCCCGCTGCGGCTTTCTGGGCGAGGCCGAGCCGGCGCTGGACCGCGACATCGCGAAGTTCCTGAGCGAGCTCGGCTGGCGCGAGTTCTCCACCCATTTGATCTACCACTATCCCAATCTGCCCGAGCGTAACTGGAAGGCGGCCTTCGACGCCTACCCCTGGCGCGACAGCGCGGCGGACCTTAAGGCCTGGCGCCGGGGCCGGACCGGGTATCCCATCGTCGATGCCGGTTTGCGCGAGTTGTGGAACACGGGCTACATGCACAACCGGGTGCGCATGGTCGCGGCGAGCTTCCTGGTCAAGCACCTGCGGCTCCACTGGCGCCACGGCGAGGCCTGGTTCTGGGACACGCTGCTGGACGCGGATCTGGCGAACAACGTGGCGGGCTGGCAGTGGGTCGCCGGCAGCGGCGCCGATGCCGCCCCCTACTTCCGGATCTTCAATCCGATCACCCAGGGCCGCAAGTTCGACCCGGAGGGCAGCTACGTCCGGCGCTGGTGTTCCGAGCTGGCGAAGCTCGACACGGCCTATATCCATGCTCCCTTCGAGGCCCCAGAGCGCGCGCTCTCCGCCGCCGGGATCCGGCTCGGCGAGACCTATCCCCGGCCCGTGGTGGACCATGCCGAAGCCCGCCGGGCGGCGCTGGCCGGCTATGCGGCGGTCAAATCCGCTGCCGAGCCGAGCTAAGCCGGCTGCAGCGGCTGGGCCATAGACCCAGCGCGCCGCTCACCCCAAGGCTGACCACGGCAAGGCCGGCCAGCTCGTGCAACGACGGCACCTCGCCCAGTACTGGATAGGCAAGCAACACGCTGAGCCCCGGCACCAGGGCGGCGAAGACCGCGCCCCGGCCGGCGCCCAGAAGGGCGACCGAGCGGGAATAGAACAGCAGCGCCAGGATCGCCGCGAAGAGGCCTTGGAAGACCCCTTGAAAGACCACTTCCGTGAACGGCGCCTGGAGCAGGCCGGGCGTCCCGCTTGCCAAGGTAAGCGGCACGAGGGCGACCAGGGAGAGCACCGAGACCAGCGCGGTTGCGTGAAAGGGCTCGATCGACCATGCCCGGCAGGCCACCGTGTAGCTGGCCCAGAGAAGGCCGCCCAGCGCGAAAAGCAGGTCGCCTTGCCACTGGTTGCCTTCGAGCGCGCCGAAGCTGGCCGATCCAAGCGTGACCAGGCCGGCGACGATGACGCCGAGGCCGATCAGGCGGCTGACGGAGATTCTATCTTTCAGCAGCAGCGCGCCGCCAAGGCTCGAGACCAGAAGCATGACGCTTGGCGTGATGACGCCGGCATGGCCGGCCGGGGCCAGCTCTAGGCCGCGCATCATGATCAGGACATAGGGCACGCCGGCGCCCGCCGCGATAACGCAGGCCTTGGCGAGACCCACATGGCCCAATCCCCGGCGCAGCAGGTAGGGCAGCAGCACCAAACCGGCGACGCCGAAGCGCAGCACGGCGACCTCCTGCGGACCCAAGGCACCCCCGACCGCGGCCCGGGAGAGCACCGGCCAGGCGCCCCAAATGGTCGCTGCGAGCAGGCCGTAAACGGCTCCGGAAACCTGTGCGTTCTTGTCTTCCATGGCGGCACCCTTGACACTGTCGGCGCGGAGTTTTGGCTGGCGACGAGCATGAAGAGTCCTGCCCGTCGCTCGGCGGCGAAGAGCCGTTGCGCAAAGGCGAAATTCTGCGCGGGACGGGCCTTTGATGCGGAAAAGCGACTCATGGCGGACGAGCTGGACGATTTCGACCTGAAGATCCTGCGCCTTCTGCAGATCGACGCGCGCCTGAAGTCGGAGGCCATCGCCGAGGAGGTCGGCCTCTCCGCGACCGCGGTCCAGCGGCGCATCAAGAAGCTGCGCGACAGAAAGGTGATCGCCTCGGAGATCGCCGTGGTCGACCCGGAGGCGGTGGGCGGCCGGCTCACCCTCGTGGTCGGCGTGGTGGTCGAACACGGCCGCCCGGACATCATGGACGGCTTCCGGCGCAAGGCGCGGCAAGCGCCAGAAGTCCAGCAATGCTATTGGGTGACCGGCGCCTTCGACTTCATCCTGATCGTCTCGGTCGCCACCATGGCGGAGTACGAGGCCTTGACCCGCCGACTCTTCATCGACGATCCCGGCATCCGCCACTTCGACACCAGCGTGACCATGGACACGGTCAAGCGAGGCCTCGCGATTACCCTTTAGCCGGCGCGCCCTCTCCGGGCGGAAAGGTCTCGTTGATCAGCATGAGCGGCCGGCCGCCGGCGGTAATCCGTCAGCTCCTGGCGGGTCGGGCGACCCTATCCTCGGCGCTCGCCACCGCGTCGGAGACGAGCCGGCCAATCCTATTGCCTGCTTGCGACAATAACCGAGAGTTGATTTCATGGCTCTCCACGCGCGGCGGCGCTAACCTAAGCCTACCCCGATGACGCCTGCCAAGGGGAACACCGCGTCGAGGTCGGCGAGCCAAAAGCATGAAGTCCGTACTCATCTCCACCTGGGCGCTCCTGGTTGGCTTCTCGTTCGTGCTGACGAGCGTCGGGCTGCAGGGGCCGCTTGTGGCATTGCGGGCGTTCGACGAGGGCTTCGACACCTCGGACACCGGCCTCGTCATGGCCGGCATGTTCGCCGGCTATCTGTTGGGTGCACTGATCGCACCGCCGCTGATCCGCCATGTGGGTCATGTCAAGGTGTTCGCGGCGGCGGCGTCGCTGGGATCCGGTTCGGTTTTGCTGTTTATGGTTTTCGCGGACCCTCTGGTTTGGCTCGCCCTCCGGGTCGTGAACGGCTGTTCCATCGCGACCATTTGCGTCGTCACCGAGGCCTGGCTGAACCAAAGCAGCTCCAACGAGGTTCGCGGCAAGATCATGAACCTCTACGCCATGATCTGCAACATTGGCTTGGGCGCTGGTGCCTTGCTGCTCAATCTCGGCGACCCGCGTGGCGTGGCGCTTTTCATCCTGTGTTCTTTGCTGATTTCCTTCGGCATCGTGCCGGTTCTGCTCAGCGCGCGGCCGGCCCCGACCTTCGAGCGCCCAAAGCGGCTTGGCTTTGTCGCGATGTTCCGCAGATCGCCGATCGGCGTCGGCGCAATCTTCTTGGCAGGCTTCGCCGTTGGCGCCTTGGTTGCGGCGAGCCCCATCTTTGCCGACAAGTCGGGCCTGACCACGGCCGAGGTTTCGATCTTCGTGGCGACGATCTTCCTCGGCAGCCTGATCTTTCAGTGGCCCATTGGCTACCTGGCCGATCGCTTTGACCGCATCAAGGTTCTGGTCGCGGTGGTTATGTCAGCCGCGCTTCTTGCTCTACTCTTGTCCGTCACGCCGCTCGATCTCGGGGTACTTGTCTATTTGTTGATCGGTCTTTTCTCTGGCCTTTGTCTGTCGCTCTACGCCCTCTGCTCGGCGATCACCAACGACCACCTGGAGCGAGACGAGATGGTTGGCGGCGGAATGACGCTGTACATCTGCTACAGCGTTGGCGCGACTATCGGCCCAGTGCTGGTCACAGAACTGATGGAGGCCTGGCGGGCTTCGGCGTTCTTCTATTTCCTGGCTGGCGTCTGCCTGCTGATCGCCGCGTACGCCGTCGCCTTGAGGAGCGGCCACCGTGCCGCGAACACGGGAGCTGGCCGGGCGACGCGTGACATGGACTACCGGCACAGCCACTGGATTATACCAGGCGGGATGGATCAGCCGAGCGAGACCGAGAGAACAAGCAAGCGGCCTCTTCAGTCTCGCAAAGACCAAGACTCGCGCGAACAATAGTCCTCTGGAAGAAGAACCAGTGCCTGATCCATCGCTTCCGCGCGCCTTGGGGTCAAGCCGACGGCCTTGGCGGCGTGCCTGCAGGCGATAGCTGATAGGCCTAAAGGGGCGCTGGGCTAGTCGACGTTTGGCGGAAAGGTCTCGTTGATCAGCATGAGCGGATGGCCGCCGGCGAAGATGCGGTAGGTTCGGCTGGTGAAGACCTGGCCGGCCAGATGGGCCAGGGCTTGGGGCGGGCGCTCGAGGCGCTCCTGGCCGTACCACAGGACCTCGCGAAAGGTCTCTAGGCGGCTTTCCAGCAGAATGTGGCCGATGCCGTGGGGGTCCCGTTCCAGCTGCGCGCGCACGAAGGGCGGCAGACGGTCGTGCACCAGGCGCGAGGAGGCGTAGGCGTAGGCCGTGCCGCTGTCCTGGCCGCGCAGGATCACCTGGCGGGCGATCACCGGCGTGCCGGCGGGCGCCTCGAGCCAGCGGGAGTCCTTGGCCAGGTCGTGGGTCTCCTGACCCAGCAGCTCGACCTGGACCGGCTCCAGGCGGTAGGCCTCGATGAATTTGGTGACCGTGCCGTCGGTCACCAAAAGCGCGCGCTCGTAGGGACTCAAGCTCGCCGGGTCGACCGGTGCCAGGCCGGCCGGCCGGGCCTCCTGCTCGGCCAGAAGATCGGCCAGGGGATCGAAGGCAACGTCAGTGGTCATGGCCGTCCTCGGCCGGGAAGCGGGTGCGCGCCAGAGAGTCGCGCCGGGCCAGCACGTGCCACCAGGCGGCTAAGCTCGAGTGATCTTCGAGCAGCGTCTGGCCTTCCGGCGTCATCAGGGCGTAGACCATGATCGGCGCGGCGTGCAGGTCGGCGAGGCTGAGTTGCTCGCCGGCCAGCCAAGGCTGCTCGCCTTTAAGATCCTGCAAGGCGGTCAGGCAGGTCTTGCCGCGCGCCAGGGTCTCGGTGCTCGGCTCTTCGCCCGACTCGCGCTTGGCGACATAGATGTCCCACACCAGGGTGCGGTAGGCGTAGCTGTCCAGGATGCCGATGATCTGGTTCATGCGCGCCCGGGCAGGGGGCGCTTCCGGCTGAAGGGCTGGTCCGTCGAAGGCCTCGTCCACGTAGCGGGCGATCGCCGCGGCCTCGTAGAGCTGGAAGGTGCCGTGCTGAAAAGCCGGAATGCGCCCGAAGGGATGGCGCGCCAGGTAGCCCGGCGGCGGCCCCTCCTCTGCGAAGATGTCCACCGGCTCCAGATCGTAGGGAACGCCCTTTTCCTCGAGCGCCAGACGCGCGATGCGCACATAGACGCTGAAGGGCGCGCCGTAGAGCACGACGGCGTCTTGAGCCACGCTCGGTCCTCCATCCCAAAGACTGAGCTGCATCGCTAGAGTCTCCGGGCCGGAATGTAAATGCCCGATTCCGGAGCCAACACGCCTGGGCGATTGTCAGTGGCTGGGGGCCTTGAGGGGACAGCAGGCCCAAGAACTTGCCGGCGCAAACTAATCGGGCTGACCCATCGGCAGCCGCGCGGTTGCCCGCAGGCCGCCCTCGGGGCGGTTCTCCAGGGTCACGTCGCCGCCGTGGCTGCGCAGGATCGAGCGGGCGATGGCGAGACCTAGGCCGACCCCGCCGGTCTCCCGGCTGCGCGAGGTCTCGAGGCGCAGGAAAGGCTCGAAGACCCTCTCAAGGTCTGCCTCCGGGATGCCCGGGCCGTCGTCCTCGACGATGATGCGCAAGGCGTCCTGGTCGCCCTCCAGGCGGACCCGGGCGCGCTCGCCGTAGGCGACGGCGTTCTGGATCAGGTTAGCGAGCGCCCGCTTGAGCGAAATCGGTCGGCAGGGCACCGGCGCCTTGTCCGGGCCGGCGTAGGTCACGTCGTGGCCGGCGTCGCCCAGATCGTCGCACAGGCTTTGGATCAGCGCGGCGAGATCCACCAGGCGGGTCTCTTCCCGCGCAGCGTCCTCCCGGGCGAAGGCCAGCGCGGCTTCCGTCATCTGCTCCATCTCGGCCAGGGTCTCGAGGATCTTGTCGCGGGTTTCCCGATCCTCGATGAACTCGGCGCGCAGGCGCAAGGCAGTGATCGGCGTGCGCAGGTCGTGGCTGATCGCCGCCAGCATGCGGGTGCGGTCGGCGACGAAGCGCTCTAAGCGCTCGCGCATGAGGTTGAAGGCGCGGATCGTGTGACGCACGTCCTCGGGGCCTTCTTCGGCCAAGGGCTCGACCGCGGCCCCCCGGCCGAAGCGCTCGGCAGCACCGGCCAAGGCGCCCATGGGCCGGGTGATGCGCCGGACCGAGAAGATCACGATCGCGACAATGGCGAGCGCCAGGCCAAGCAGGGTTACCGGCGTCACCCAGGCCCAGGCGAAGGCGGCGCTGGGCAGCAGGGTCTCGCCGTTGAGCCAGCGCCCGTCAGGCAGATGGATCGACAGGGTCAGGCTGAGCGGATGCCCTCGGCGGTACTTGCGCCAACGCTTGTAGTCGCGCCAGCTCGGCCGCTCGTCGTCGTCGTAATGATCGTCGTCATCATGATCGTCGTCGTCATGGTCGTCATGCTGGTCGCGCCAGGCCTTGCGCTCCTTGCGCCAGCGCTTGAACCAGCTGGGCGCTTCCTCGACCCGGACCAGCACGTCGCCGGCGCCCTCCAGCTCGCGGCTGAGACGCCGTTGCAGGGGGTTGTCGCGCGCCATGGGATCGTCGAGCGGCACGGCGCTCTCACCGGCCAGCCAGTAGCCCAACCGCGGCCCGCTGGCGGCAGCCAGGATGCGCTCGCTCAATGCCGGCGGCGTATCGGCCAAGAGACGCACCACCGAGACCGTGCGTGACAGCACCTGGGCCCGGTCGGCCGCGCGCACCGCGTGGCGCCGCTCGTCCAGGAAGACCGCCAGGCTGAGCGCCTGTGCCGCGACCAGGGCAAGCAGCAGCAGGGCGATCATCTGCCCGGCCAGACTGCGCGGCCAGAGGCGGAGACGCTTGCGGGTCACGGCCGCTCGACCTCGGCGGCAAAGAGGTAGCCGCCGCCCCACACGGTCTGGATCAGCGTGGGGTTCTTGGGGTCGGCCTCGATCTTTCGGCGCAGGCGGCTGACCTGGTTGTCGATCGAGCGGTCGAACACCTTGGTGGCGCGGCCCTGGGTCAGGTCGAGCAGCTGTTCCCGCGACAGAACCATGCGTGGGTGGCGGAGAAAGGCCTGGAGCAGCTGGAACTCGGCCGTGCTGAGCGGCACCGCCGCGCCGTCCGGGCCGCTGACCTCCCGGCGCGCCGGATCGAATGTCCAGCCGGCGAAGCGCAGGCGCCCGCCTTCGAGCGGCGCGCGCTGGGCTGGCAGGCTCTGGGCTCGGCGCAGCACCGCCTTGATGCGCGCCAGAAGCTCGCGCGGGTTGAAGGGCTTGGTCAGATAGTCGTCGGCGCCGATCTCCAAGCCGACCACCCGGTCGGTCTCCTCGGCCATGGCGGTCAGCAGTATGACCGGCAGGCCGCTGGTCTCGCGCAGGTGGCGGCAAAGGCTCAGGCCGTCCTCGCCGGGCATCATGATGTCGAGCACCACCAGGTCGACCGCGCTGGTCTTCAAGATCCGCTTCATGGCCGCGCCGCCATCCGCCACCGAGACCCGCAGGCCGTGCTTGTCCAAGTACTTGGCGACCAGCTCGCGGATCTCGCGATGATCGTCGACCACCAGGATGTGGGGTTGGGATTCGTTCAAGGCTCGCGCGCTCCGGACTGGCTTGCGAAGGAGACTATGTGCCCCTTCGCGCCGATCGGGGCCAGAAAAAGTGTATCAAACTGTGTCAAAGCCCCAATCGGTCAGAGCTTGCGACTCTTTCACCCGCCGGCCGGCATAGTTTTGCGACAGGATGGGTCCACCTATCGCCGGACCAGAATTCAAACAACCCAACGAGGACAATCCATGAGAACCAGAACCAAGTTTCTGACCGCCGCCGCCGCCACCCTTGCCATCGGCGGGGTCGCAATCGCCGGCGCGGGCGTTGCCTACAGCGGCAAGGGCGGCCACCACGGCGGGCGCCACATGGGCATGATGCTGGAGTTCTACGACGCCGATGGCGACGGCAAGCTGACCCAAGTGGAGCTGGACAACGGCCGCAGCGAGCAGCTCGTCACCTTCGATACGGACGGCGATCAGCAGCTCACCCTTGAGGAGTACGAGGCCCTGTGGCTGGACGCCATGCGCAGCCGCATGGTCGACCGCTTCCAGCATCTGGACGAAGACGGCGACGGCGTGGTCACCCTGGTGGAGTACACCGAGCCGATGTCCGATCTGGTCGCCCGCAAAGACCGCAACGGCGACGGCGCGCTGAGCCGCGAGGACAAGAAGCGCTACCACAAGGACCGCGACCACGACCGCGACGACGACGGCGACGACAGCTAAAGGGTTCTAACGCTAGCCCCCCTCACCCTGGCCCTCTCCCCCGATAGGGGAGAGGGAATCTTTGCCCCAGCCTCTCGGCCGCGTTCCCTCTCCCCCTGGGAGAGGGACAGGGTGAGGGATGTTTATTGTTTCTGTCTAGGGCCGCCCCTGGTCGTCCAGGTAGCCGAACTGAGTCATTACGTCCCGGTTGGCCTCGACCAGTCGGGCGATCTGGGCATCGCTCAGGATCTCGCGCCAAGCCTCGGCTTGGCCGGCGCGGAAAAAGGCGCTGGGCGCGCCCTTGGGCAGCTCCCGGAAGCTCTCGGCCTGCTCCTGGCCGGCCAGCTCCTCGAAAGCACTGAAGCGGATCGCCCTGGCCAAGCGCTCGGGCTCCTCGGGCATTTGCAGGAAGCGGGAGATCGCGCCGAAGGTCTCGCTCGGCCGGGACAGCAGGTCCTCGTAGCGTAGGACCAAGGGCTCCAGACCCGGCGCCCGGCACCAGCTCAGCACGTGCTGGCGCCAGCTGCCCAGGTAGTGGGGCAGGGCGCGGGCCGTGCCGGGCAGCACCTTGTCGGGCGCACACAAGACGTCGATCGCCTCGTCCTGAGAGACCCGAAAGTGGTGGGCGTAGGAAACCGCCACGTCTAGCGGGTTGCGCAGCAGGTAGATCGCGCCGACCGTGGCCTGGGGTGTGATCAGCGCCGTGCCCTCGGCCTGGCCGATCAGGTTGTGGGTCTTGACGAAGACCGTCTGGCCCTTGGCGGTGGCCATCCACTGGTGCACCTGGGGGCGTAGCCGGGCCAGCTCCTGCTGGCTCATTTCCTCTACCGGCCGGCCGCTGAGACGCTCGTAGTGGATGACGTAGCCGTCGCCGAGGGTGAAGTTGACCAGCTCGTTGATCGGCACCGGCTCGGTCCGGTTCTGCAGGTAGTTGGCCAAAAAGGCGCGCAGCCAGGTGTTGCCCGATTTTGGGTAGGAGGCGAGCCAGATGATGCCGTGAAAGGTCTGCTCGCTCATGGCGGCTGCGTGTCCCTTAGAAATTCGCGCCGCCGGACTGCTGGCCGACGCTGCCTCGCAGCATGACGTTGAAGGAGATCGAGATCCTCTCAGCGTCGCTGGTATTCTCCTCGACCAGGTGCTGGAACCAAGAGGGGAAGACCAGCAGCGTCCCAGCCTTGGGTGCGACGCGCTGGCGCGAGGAGTTGAAGGGCGTGTACTCGGCGACCGCCGGCAAAAGCACAATCGCCTGCTGGCGCGGATCGTGAAACACGATGTCGCCGCAGCCCTCCGGCGCACGCACGTAGTAGACGCCGCTTAGGAAGTTGTTGGGATGGCTGTGCAGGTGGTGAGCTTCGCCGCGCCGGTTGATGTTGGCCCAGCAGTTGGTGATGTCGAAGCCCTGGTAGCGGCATTTGAGAAAGTCGAGCACCCCCTTGCTGGCGGCGACCAGGATTTGGGTGAGCGGCCGGAAGCCCTCGAGCTGGTGCAGGTCGCCGTCGCTGCGCCAGGCCCGCTCGGTGCCGCCGTGGCCCTTGCCGGCCGCGCGCAGTCCGTGCAACTCGCGCTCCAGCTGGTCGTTGATCGCCGGGTGATTGGCGATCTCGTGCACCCAGACGCAGGTCGGGAAATAGTGGTTGACCTCGCACTTGCTGAACATGGCTCGATCCAAGGTTCCTGAGACGGCCCTTCTAGCCAGCCGAGCTGTCCCTTGGCAAGGCCGGCACGGTGAAGCCCGTTGGCGGGCCACCGGACTGATAGCGCCGCCACATGGTCTCGTAGGCGATCTCCAAATGTCTCGCCAGGCGCACGGTATCGAACAGCGGCGCGCTCAGGCGCCTTTCCGCCAGCTTCGCCCGCAGCGCCGCCAGGCGCGGTTTGTCTCTGGCAAGCGCCACGGCCAGTGTCTCGAAGCCGTCGAGGTCGTCGGCGATCAGCTCGGGCAGCTCGATCGCTCGCAGCAGGCTGGCCGAGACCCGCGAGGCGAAGTGGCGTCCCATCGGGGCGACCACCGGCACGCCGGCCCACAACAGGTCGCTGGTCGTGGTGTGGCCATTGTAGATCCGGGTATCCAGCCCCAGGTCGGCGAGACCAAGACGGGCCAGGTGGGCGCTCTTGGGCAGGCGCCCGGCGAACACCAGGCGGCCTGGCTCGACGCCTCGGGCCGCCGCTTCCCGGCGCAGGTTTTCCGCCGCCAGGCCGTCGGTCTTCTCGAACAGCCAGAGCTGGGAGTCCGGCACGGCGCTCAAGATCGCCATCCAGCGCTCGAACATGAGCGGCTCGATCTTGAAGCTCTGGTTGAAGCAGGCGAACACGACGGCGTCGTCCTTGAGGCCGAAGGCGGCCCGGTCCAAGGACGTGGTTTCGATCTGCTGAGCCCGGTCGTTGACCTGGTAGCATTCCGGCAAGAGCCCCAGCGCCTCGCTGAAATGGGCGCCGTGGTCCGGCGGGCTGACCACGGGATCGCCGATCAGGTAGTCGATGAAGTCCGCGCCGGTGCCGCCGGGAAAGCCCAGGTAGCTGGCCTGGAGCGGCGCCGGCCGGAGCGCACAGATCTCCAGGCGGTTGTTCTTCGTGTGGCCGGTCAGATCGACCAGGATGTCGACCTGTTCGCCGTGGATCAGGCGTGCCGCCTCCTCGTGGGTCGCGCCGGCGATGTCGTGGAAGCGGTCGCAGTCGGTTTCCGCCGAGCGCCGGTACCAGCTGCCGTCGTCGGGCCCATAGGAGAAGGCCTGGACCCTCACCCGCTCCCGGTCGTGGGCCGCGAAGAGGCCGCGCACCAGATGGCCCACCGGGTGGTCCCGAAAGTCCTGGGAGAGATAGCCGATGGTGAGCGGCCTGGCGCGCCTCGGCGGGTGGTCGAAGGCCAGGCGCGCCTTGGCGGCCGCCATGCGCCGGTCGATCGCGCGGCTCCAGGCCTGTTGGATTCGGTGGTTTTCCGCCGGATCGTCGTGGCGCGAGAGATTGAGCAGGGGCGGCTCGGCTGGCACCTGGAGCGTGCCCGATTCCGTTCCCAAAGCGTCCAACTCGGCTGCCCGTGCCGCGAAGCCGGTCCAGTCGCAGACCTGCTGAAGCAGGCCGACCAGGGAGCCAAGCGCATTTACGTCTTGGGGCGCCGTCGCGCAGGCCCGCTCCAAGTGCGCCAGCGCGCCGCCCCAATCCCCTCTGTCCCTCAGGTCCTGGGCCGAAAGCGTGAGCGCCGCGACATTGCCGGGCTCGAGGGCGAGCGCCCGTTCCAGCTCCGCTTGCGCTTCGCCTGGCCGATCGGCGGCGCGCAGGGCGGTCGCCAGGTTGACCAGGGTGCCGGCCCGGTTCGGCTGGCCGGCGAGCGCCCGGCCGTAGGCCTCGATCGCCTCGGCGACCCGGCCTTGGCTCATCAGCAGGCTGCCCTGGTTGTTAAGCGCATCCGCCTGGTCCGGCAGACTGGCCAGGATCTGTCGGTTGAGCGCCTCGGCATCGGCCAGGCGACCAATTTCTAGGTAGAGCGCCGCCAGGTTGGTGGCGGCCGGCAGAAAGCCTTTGGCCAAGGAAAGACAGCGGTGATAGGCGGCAATCGCTTGCTCGGCGCGGCCGGCGGCGCGCAGGCCGTTGGCTAGGTTGAACAGAGACTCCGGGCTATCCGGCACGAGGGTCGCCGCCTGGCTCAGCGCGTCGAGGCCCGGCTCGACGTCGCCGTTTTTGATTAGGGCCGCGCCCAGGTTGCCAAGCGCGTTGCCGTAGCCCGGGTCGTGCGCCAGGGCTTGGCGGTAGCAGGCAATCGCCTGATCGATCTTGCCCTGCTCGCCGAGCACGACCCCCAGCGTGTTGATCGCCTTGGGCTCCTCGGGCCGCACCGCAAGCGCCCGGCGCAAGAGGGCCTCTGCCTGCGCCAGATCGGCCTTTGCGCGCATGGCCAGTGCGAGCAGCTGAAGCGCCTCGAAATGCGCCGGATCGGTCGCCAGAATCTGCCGGCAGCTATCCTCCATCTCGCCGAGCTGCCCGCCCTGGTAGGCGGCCAGCGCCCGATCGCGCAGGGTCTCCAGCTCGCTCCCGGACATCGCCTAGAGCCTCCCGGTGTCGAGGTACAGGCCGAGCACCAGGATGTGGTCGCTGGCCGAAGGCTCGCGCCGCCACATGTAGCCGGCTTCGAGCTCGAGGCCCGGTCTGATCTGATAGCCGAGGCCGCCGAACAGGCGGTTCTGCTCGAAGCCCTCTGCCGGGCCGCCGGGTTCCTGGTTGAGGTTGGCGAAGACCTCGTTGAACGCGATTGCCTCCCAGTCCGGATCGCCCAGGGGATGGGCCAGGCGCAAGCGGTAGCGGGCGCGCACCGTGACCCCGTCGACGTTCTCGATGATGCGCTGCTCGACGCGAAGACGGTTGGCAATGGCGAGATCGCCGACCCGATGTTTTATGCCGAGCTGCTCCCACACCCGGTTCTCGGAGTCCTCGCCGGGCTGGGGTCGGTCGTAGTAGTCGTAGCCCAGAAACAGCGTGACATGATCGGACAGATGATAGCCGATGTCCGGGCGGACGATGACCACGTCGACTTCCGAGATATCGTCTGCGAAGCGGCCCTGCAGCATGAGGCTGAGGTCGATCCGCTCATCGAGCGGATGGGTCACCTTGAGCACGCTCCACTGCTGCAGATCGTCGTCGGCGTGCCCCGGCACGGTGGCCATCAGAAGCGCCGCGCCGGCCACCGCCGTCATGACCAGAGAGCGCACGGCGGGCGACCTATCGGGTCCGGGTCTTGCCAGTCGGGATGCCCTGCCATTTGGGCGGGCTGATGGTCTCGGCGAAGGACGAGAACATGACGTTGAAGCTGATCGAGATGCGGTCGCCCTGGCCCTTGTTGGGCAGGACCGAATGGCGGAACCAGGCTGGGAAGACCAGAAGCCGCCCTTCCTTTGCCGGCAGGTTGATGGGCGAGGTGTTCTCGTTGGTGTGCTTGAGCACCCGTGGCGCGATGATGTTGGTCTGGGGCCTGGGGTCGTGGAACGAGATAGTATCGCCGCCGGCCGGGCAGTGCACGTAGTAGACCCCGCTTAGAAAGTTGTTGGGGTGGCTGTGGCCGGCATGGGGCGTGCCGCTCGGGTTGATGTTGGCCCAGCAGCCAGTCAGCTGGAACGATTCGTATTCGACCTGCAGGAACTCGAGCGTGCTCTGGGCCGCCTGGTTCACATAGGGCATCAGCTCGGCGAAGTCCTCGTGGCGGTGCAGGTCCGGGTCGGTTTGCCAGCTTTGGCCCGGGCCGATCGGCGGGCGCGGCGTCAAGATTCGCTCGATCGCCTGGAGCAGGCGCTGGTTCATCGGGCCGGAGTCTTCAGGCTTGAGGTCGTGGACCCAGACATGGGTCGGGAAGAGCGGCCAGGCGGCGGTATCTTGGAACATGGGTGGGGCGGTCGCGCGGCTGTTTTAGACGGTTCGGCTTGGTATCATGGCGTCGCCAGCGGGCCAAGCGCCTCGATCAGGGGCCCCAGATGCGGCTCGAAGGCGCGCCAGCGGCCGACCGCACGGCGGTTGATGGCCGTGCGGGCCTGCCATTGGCTGGCTGTGAATATAGGGTTCTTGGCCGCCGCCAGGTCCAGGCAGCCCGGCGCCCAAGACAAGTCCAGGCCCGCCAAGAGGCCGCGCACCACCGGTTCCGGATCTTCGGTCAGCGCCTCGTAGTCGACCTCGACCAGCTTCATCGGCAAAACCTGGCGCCAGTGATCCATAAGCCGGACATAGCCCCCGTAGAAGGCGCCGAGGTCGGCCAGGTCGTGGCTGAAGGCATGGTCGCTGGCGAAGTTCTGGGTGAAGCAGGAAAGGCAGGTGTCGCGCGGGTCGCGCCGGCAGTGCACGATCCGGGCGCCGGGCAGAAGGCGGGCCAGCAGCCCCAGATGCAAAAAGTTGAGCGGATACTTGTCGGTCACCCGTGGGGCTTGGGGGTCGACCCGCGCCAGGTCGGCCAGATAGCGCGCGGCCATGGCCTCGATGGTCCCAGCGCCCCACTTGCCGGACGCGCCGGGATAGTTCGGCAGGGCGTCCGCGATGCGCGGCAGCTCGAGGCGCTCGCCGCCGGCCGCCACCTCCGGATGGTTGGCCAGGATCTGGTCGATCAACGTGGTGCCTGAACGGGGCATGCCGACGATCAGGATCGGCCGCCGAGAGTCCGAGGCGCCTGGCGCCGAAGTCTCGAGCAGGCTGGCCGGAAAGGCCTCGATCAGCTGATCCACGAAGCGGCCGTGGGCGGCCCGGTCGAAGCTTTGGCCGCGCGCCCGGTTGGCCTCCGCGTAGTGGCCGAAGGCACGGTCGAACGCGCCCCGTCGCTCCGCCAGAAGACCCAGCGCGCTGTGGATCATGGCGGCGTCGCCGGGCGTCAGGCCGCCGGCCGCGGCGCGGGCCTGGAAGCGTGCGATGGTCCCGTCGTCCAAGGCGCTTTCGCCCGATTTCTCGCTGAGCGCCAGGTGATAGAAGGCCGGGACGCAGCTTGGCTGAGCGGCTAAGGCCCTCTGGTAGTAGGTGCGCGCGGCCTTCCGCGCGCCCAGAGCCGCCTCCAGATGGCCGAGCGCGGTCAAGGCCGACACCAGGTTGGGTTTGAGGGCGAGCGCCCCTTCGTAGGCAGACTTGGCCTCGGCCAGGCGTTCAACGGCTTTGAGGCGGTTGCCGAGATTGAGCCGCAGCTCCGCGCTGTCCGGTGCCAGGGCGCTGGCCTTGCGGGCGGCCTCGGCGGCCTCCTCCAGGCGGTCGGCGGCCGAGAGCGCGAGCGACAGGTTGCTGTGGGTGCCGGCGTCCGCCAGCCCGCCGGCGATCGCCCGCTCGATCAGCTTGACCGCGTCGCCGGGCCGCCCCAGGCGCAGAACCGCGAGCCCCAACAGCTCCAAGAGCGCCGGGTCCTTGGGCTGGCGCTTGAGGAGGCGCTTCAGCTCCTTTTCGGCCGGCGCCGCCTGGCCGGCGCGCAGCAGGTCGATGGCGCGCTGGCGCCGGGCCTCGTCGTTCAGCAGGTGGGCCTTGGGATTAGCCATCGCCGCCCCTTATAACCGACTGGCCCCCTGGTGCCAGCGCCTTGGCTGGTGTAGGCAGGAAGGCATGAGCGAGCAGATCACCGATCCGGTTTCGATTGCGGCCAACTTGGCCGAGGTGCGGCGCGAGATCGCCGAGGCCGCCCAGGCGGCCGAGCGGGCGCCGGAAGAGATCACATTGGTGGCGGTTTCCAAGACCCACCCGAGTGCGCGCGTCGAAGAGGCCTTCGCCAGTGGCCAGCGGGTGTTCGGCGAGAACCGGGTGCAGGAGGCCGAGGTCAAGTACCCGGCGCTGAAATCGACCCATCCGGAGATCGTGCTCCATCTGATCGGCCCCTTGCAGACCAACAAGGCGCGCTTGGCGGTCGAGCTGTTCGACGTGATCGAGACCGTGGACCGGCCCAAGCTGGCGCGCAGCTTGGCCAAGGAGATGGAGCGGGTCGGCCGGCGTCCGGCTTGCCTCATCCAGGTCAACACCGGCGAGGAACCGCAAAAGGCCGGCGTACCGCCGCGCGAGGCCGACGACCTGATCGCGTTGGCCCGGGACGAGCTCGGCCTGCCCGTCGAGGGCCTGATGTGTATTCCGCCCTTCGACGAGGAGCCGACGCTGCACTTCGCCCTGCTGCGCGAGATCGCCAAGCGCAATGGCCTCTCCTTGCTCTCCATGGGCATGAGCGGCGACTTCCAGACCGCGATCCGCTACGGCGCGACCCACGTGCGCGTTGGCACCGCGATCTTCGGACCGCGCGGGCAGCCGATCCGATGAGCGCCAAGATCAAGAGTTTCCTGCGCACGGAAAAACAGGCGCAAGAGAGCTCCCACGGCGGTGAGGGCCCGGTCGACCTCTACGAGATCTGGGATAAGTCCGATTTCGCCAGCCGGATTGACTTCATCGATCGGGTCGTGGTGCCGCCCGGCTCGACCGTCGGCACCCACACACACGGCAACAACGAGGAAATGTACGTGGTGCTCGCCGGCCGGGGCACCATGACCATCGAGGGCGAGACGGTCCCGGTCGAGATGGGCGACATGATCCTCAACCCGGCTCATGGGACCCACGGGCTGGTGAACGACTCAGATTCGGATATCGATCTTCTGGTTGTTCAGATCGGGTTGGCGGGGTGAGGGAGCCGGAGGCCGGACAGTCATCGCGCGGGTCCCGGCTGTCATAGTCCTGTACTGCGCTATGATTGACCCTGCATTTTTCCCACAGCACCAGGTCGCCGGCGCTTCACTTTGCGCTCTTGCGCGAGATTGCCAAGCGGAACGAATTGCCTTTGCTCTCCATGGGCATGAGTGGCGACTTCCAGACCGCGATCCGCTACGGCGCACCCACGTGCGCGTCGGCACTGCGATTTTCGGGCCCCGTGGCCAGCCGATCAGGAAAGCGGCCCTCTGCTGAGTCCCGTTGATCTCAGGGCTTCATCTTGATGTAGCTGAAGGCGAGCCCATCTGCGCCGTCGCCGGCGCCAAGGACTCGCGTGATCTCCCAAGTCCCGGCGTCGATCTCCACGACGTTCCCGCTGGATTGGGCGCCAACAAAGAGAGACGAACCATCCGGCGCGAACAGCAAGGAGGCTGGCGTTTCAGCGCCTGCCTTCGAGAGGTCAATGTCCGCGACCTGCGCGTGCGACTTCGCATCGTAGACGACGATCCTGTCTTGGCGTAGATCGGCGACCGCGACATGGGCGCCGTCGGGATGAAAGCGCACCCGAATGGGCAGGAAGCCCACGTCGATCCGCGCGGATCTTTTCATCGTGTCCGTGTCGAAGACGTAGATGTCCTTAGACCGGTTGTTGCCGACCCAAAGAGATTTGCCGTCAGGGCTGACATCGACCGCCTCCGGACCCTCGCCGGCGGCAAGAGTGGTCTTGAGGTCCATTGTCTCGACATCGATCACGCTCAAGGTATCGGAGCCTCGGCTGGTCACGTAGGCGGTCTTCGAGTCGGGTGATAAGGCCAAGAGGTGCGATCCGATTTGGTCGGTGGTGGCGGCGCCGGTCACCTTTGCCTGCCCAACATCGACTCGGATCACGTCGCGGGTTTCCTCGGTCGTGACGATGACGCTATCGGTGGTGCCGATCCAAGCGATACCGTGGGGCGCCAAGTGGGGAGAAATGGTAACCGTGTCGCTCCGCGTTGCCGTTGCGACATCGAAGAGGTTGAGCTCTTCGCCGATGTAGCCGTCCTCCAGATAAGAGACGACCACAGCCGTCTTTCCGTCGGGCGAAAGCGCCACCTCGTGGGGCGAACCGCCGGTTTGCGGACGCAAGACCTCCGTACCGCTCTCGAGGTCGATAAAGCTGACGGTGCCCTCGAACTTGTTGCCCACGATCAGGGTGTTGGCGACGGCCGGTGCGGAAAGACCAACAAGGGCGCAAAGCGATAAAGCGACGAGACGCATGTTCAGTCCTATCTTTTCAGGGGCCACGGCAGGTCGACGTCCTCTTGTAAGAGATGGAGTTGTCACGGGCCCCCGGCAATCTACGGCAATGAAGATGGAGAAGGTTTTAGGCGCGCCAAAGCCGCCCGGCACGGTCACGGCACCGGATTTCGGCAGAGGCTGCGGCGTCTCGGGCGCTCGGGTCACTCAGGTACGTCTGTCAGCAAACGCGACAGCTGAAGGTTGGGATTGCGACGGACCGGCCTAGGGCTTCACGTGCACGAACGTCTGCGGCGCGGCTTGCCTTAAGAAGGTCAACAGGTCGCTCACCATTAGCGCCACGCAGCCCTCGGTCGGGCCGTAGTCGTCGCGCGCCAGGTGCAGGAAGATCGCGCTGCCCAGGCCCGGAACCGGCGGGTCGTCGTTGTGGCCCAGGGTGACGACGATGTCGTAGAGGTGATCCTCGCGCCACATGACCTCGTGGCCGGCCGCGAAGGGCAGGGCGACCAGGCGGTTGTAGGCTGGGTCGGCCGGATCGTCGCACCAGCCGTCCGTGGGCGTCAGCGCCCGGCAGGGCAGGGCGGTTGCCGGGCGCGCGGCCCGGTCGGGGCGGTAGAAGACTTTGCGCAGCGGCCAGCTGCCGGCCGGGGTCGCGCCGTCGCCCTCGCGTTTGTCCGCCCGCACGCCGCCGCGGCCGATCGCGCAAGGCCAAACCTGCTCGCCCCAGCGGGCGCGCCAAACGCCATCCTCCTGGAAGACCTCCAGGTTCATCTTAGAACAGGTGGCCGAAGCGCCGCGCCTTGGTGCCCAGGTAGGCCTCGTTGTGCTGGTTCGAAGGGAAGCTGTGGGGCACCCGGTCCTCGACCAGAATGCCGCAGCGGGTCAGCGCCGCGACCTTCTCCGGGTTGTTGGTCAAGAGCTTGACCTTCTCGAAGCCGAGCAGGCGCAACATCTCGGCGGCCGGCAGGTAGACCCGCTCGTCGGCGTCGAAGCCGAGCTGCTGGTTGGCCTCCAGGGTGTCCGCGCCCAGGTCCTGGAGGGCGTAGGCGCGCAGCTTGTTGATCAAGCCGATGCCTCGGCCCTCTTGGGCCAGATAGAGCACCAGACCGCTGCCGGCCTCGGCGATCGCGGTGACCGCGCCGCGCAGCTGGTCGCCGCAGTCGCAGCGCAGGCTGCCCAGAAGATCGCCGGTGAAGCATTCGGAGTGCAGGCGGGTCAGCACCGCCTGGCCCGGGTCCGGCTGGCCGATGATCAGCGCCAAGTGCTCGATGCCGCCGTCGTGGGGCCGGAAGGCGACCACCCGGGTATCCTCGGCGCCGGCCAGCGGCAGGCGGGATTCCGTGACACGGACCAGCGTGCGCGCCGCGGCGTGGCGGTAGGCGGCGACCTCGCCGGTCGAGACCGCGCGCAAGCCTCGGCCCGTCGCCCAAAGCCGCGCATCGAAGTGGGAGCCCGGCGGGATATCGAGCGGCGCGGAGAGCGCGGCGGGCAGCAAACGGGCCAGCTTGACCAGATCGACCGCCCCGGCGTCCCACACCGAGGGCGCGGCCGGCGCGAGCGCGCGGGCCTGTTGGGCGCCGTCTTGGCCGCTGGTCGGATCGGCCAGCTCGGCGATGCGTTCCGCATTGAGGCCTTCGATGGCAAAGGCCAGCACGCCGTCGTCGGGGCCCTGTGTGGGCAGGGCGTCGAGGCCGAGCGCGCGCACCCGCTGGGCGGTCAGCAGCAGCCGGGGCTTGAGGCCGCTCAGCTCGGAGAACTCGGCGATCAGCTCGTCGGTCGTGCCTTCGGCGGCCTGGACCAGCACGGCGCGCTTCTCCGGGCCGATCAACACGACGGGATCGCCGCGCCTGAGATCGGCGCAGGCCCGATCGACCGCCTTGAGCACGGCCTTGTCCGTGCGGGTCTTGCTGTCCGGCACCTTGAGCATCGCCATTCCCAAGAAGCTCCTCGGCGCTTGTCCCCAACCGCTTGGTCGTGTCAGCTTTGGCGCGAGCCGTCAAGTGGGGGAGGTAAAGCATGGCGAACACGGTGTTCCTGGATTACGACCAGGCCGGGCTCGACGCCCAGTACAACCTGCGCGAACGGCACAAGGACTTTCCCCAGTACCACGCCCGCAACCAGGCGACCAGCGCCCAGGCCCGCACCGCCTTTGGCGGCCGGCTCGACCTGGCTTATGGGGATTCTCCCGGTCAGCGCCTGGATCTTTTCCTGCCGGCGGCGCCGCGGCCGCCCCTGGTCGCCTTCATCCACGGCGGCTATTGGCAGAGGCTCGACAAGAGCGAATACAGCTACCTGGCGCCGGCCTTTCTCGAGGCCGGGATCGCCTTTGCCTCGATCAACTACGACCTGGCGCCGACGGTCTCGGTCGGCGAGATCGTGCGCCAGGCCCGAGCCGCCGTCGCCTGGCTGCACGGTGAAGCCGAAGCGTTCGGCTTCGATCCGGCGCGCATCGTCGTCGCCGGCCACTCGGCGGGCGGCCAGTTGGCGGCCATGGTGCTGTCAGGGGAGAAGAGCGGCACGCAGGTCGTCGGCGCCTGCGCGGTCTCCGGGGTCTTCGATCTGGGACCCATGCGCCTCAGCTACCAACAGCCCGTGCTCCAGCTGACGGCCGCGGCGGCGCGCGATTTGAGCCCGATAAACGCTCTTCCGGCCAGCGCCAGTCCGCTGATACTGGCGGTCGGCGACCAGGAGACCGAGGAGTTTCTGCGCCAGCAGGCGGACTATGGGGCGGCCTGGCGCGGGGCTGGCCACCGCCTCCAGGTGATCGACCTGCCGGGCCGCCATCACTTCACCGCGGTCGATGCCTTGGGCGAGGCCGGGCATCCGCTTCACGCTGCCGTGTCCGGGCTCGCCTTGAACCGGGGCGGGGGCGATGCTATCTGAGAACCAGCGCGGGGGCGCCCGGTCCCCGCCGGCCGTGGAGTATTGCCGGCGCTCGGAGGAGGCCCAATGACCGCTGTTACGGGTAAGAAGATCCTGGTCGTCGACGACGACGAGGCGCTGCGTCAATCCCTCGCCGAGCAGCTCCAGCTGCATGAGGAGTTCTCCACCATCGAGGCCGACTGCGGTTCCAAGGCCCTGGAGGCGGCCAAGGGCGAATACTTCGACGCGATCCTTCTGGACGTCGGTTTGCCCGACATGGACGGCCGGGAGGCCTGCCGCCTGCTCCGGCGCAGCGGCGTGAAGTCCCCGATCATCATGCTCACCGCGGCCCAGTCGGACGCCGACACGATCCTCGGCCTGGATGCCGGCGCCAACGACTACATCACCAAGCCGTTCCGCTTGGGCGTGCTGCTGGCCCGCCTGCGCGCCCAGTTGCGCCAGCACGAGCAGAGCGAGGACGCGATCTTCACGATCGGCCCCTATACCTTCCGGCCCTCGGCCAAGATGCTGGTGCATGGCGAAAGCAAGAAGAAGATCCGCCTGACCGAGAAGGAAACGGCGATCCTCAAGTACCTCTACCGCAGCGGCCATCTGGTGGTTGGGCGCGACACCCTTTTGGGCGAGGTCTGGGGCTACAACGCGGGCGTCACGACCCATACACTGGAGACGCACGTTTACCGCCTGCGCCAAAAGATCGAGGACGATCCCTCCAAGGCCGAGATCCTGGTGACCGAGCCGGGCGGCTACCGGCTGGTGCCTTAAGCCTCCGCCGCTTCTTTCGACGCCATCGCGCGCAGCTGCACGGCCAGCGCGCCCGCGGTCAGCAGGCAGAGCAGGGTACAGACGCCGAACAGCGGTCCCGCGGTCGACCAGCTGCCGGTCAACTCGAAAGCCTGGGCCAGCAGAATTGGCCCGATGAAAACGCCGACATTGCGCCCGGTCATGATAACCCCGAAGGCCCGCGCCGTGCGCTGGCGCCCGGCAATCGCGCTGGGCATGGCGAAAAGGCAGGTCGGCGTGATGCCCGAGCCCACGCCATAGGCGATCAGTGCGACCAGGCCGAGGCCCGGCTGCTCGGGCCCGGGCTGCCAGAACCAGACCGCCGCCTGGATCGCCAGCGCGCCCATCAGCAGCCCGCTGAGCGGGACGCCCAAGCGCAGCAGCCAGCCGGCGATCAGCGCGAAGACGATCAGCACGACGACCGGCAGCAGGTAGCCGGCGAGCGCGTGGCTCAGGTCCAGCTCATGGGCCTCGACCAGGTATTGAGGCAACCAGGTCATAAAGGCGAAGTACTGGCCCGACCAAAGCAGGAACACGCCTGCCGCGAGCCACAGGGCCAGGGTCTCGCCCGGTCGCCGCTTGGGCACGGCGCTTTGGGTCGCTTTGGGCGCCGCGGTTTGGCCCAGGCGCTGGCCTGCCTGCAGCCATAGGGTGAGGGCCACGAAAACCAGGGTCAGGAGGATCGCGAAGATCCACAGCAGCTGCCAGCTGCCGAGCTCGAGCGCAAGGGGCGCCGCCAGGCTGGCGGTGACCTGGCCGACCGGGATCCAGATCGCCGTGAAGCCGACCAGCAGCGGCAGATGACGTTGGCTGGCCGAGTGGTTGACCAGGGTCGGCCCGGCAATCGCCAATCCGGCGAAGCCGAGTCCCTCCAGGGCGCGCGCGGCGAGCACCAGCCAGCCGCTCTCCGGATGCGCCAAGGCCAGAAGGTTGCCGATCAGCATCAGCAAGAGCCCACCCAGGACCGGCTTGAGCGGCCCCAGGCGCTCGACCAGCCGGCCGATATAGAGCGAGAAGGCGAGTCCCGAGAGCGCGTAGACCGACATGAAACCGCCGGCCAGAGTCCGGTCGTAGCCGTAACGCTCGAGCAGCACCGGCATCAAGGGCGGCAGCTTGAACATTTGGAAAGCCGCGAAGATCGCCACGGTCAGGCCGAAGGCGACTCCGGTCCAGTTGGTGCGCTCGAGCGACATGGGGCGGGCGGCTCACGGTGGGTGGAGACGGGGCCGGCAGTGTTGCCCAGGGTGGCGATGGCGGCAAGCGGGCAGGGGGCGCAGCGCGCTCTTGATCCCGTGGGCGAAAACACCGGACTATGTCGGTCCTTGAGATCGCCGAGGGCATGTGATCATGGCAGACGATAGGGAGTCGACGGCTGGAGCAGAGCGCCTTGTCGCCGGGGGCGCACTTTTGGCGCGACTCAAGGTCTTGGGAGTCGACGGTATCTTTGCCGGTGTCGGCACCGACTATCCACCGATCATCGAAGGCTTGCTCGAGGCCAAGGCCAGGGGCATCGCCGTGCCGGAGGCCCTGGTGGTTCCCTATGAACATGCCGCCGTGGCGATGGCCCATGGCGCTCACCTGGCGGACGGCAAGACCTACGGCGTGCTGCTGCACACCAATGTCGGCTTGGCCAATGGCGTGATCGGCTTGATCAATGCCGCGACCGACAACATCCCGATGATCGTGATGTCCGGCCGCACGCCCATCACCGAGCAGGGGCACCTGGGCTCCCGGGACATTCCCATCGGTTGGGGTCAAGAGATGCGCGACCAGACCGGCCTAGTGCGCGACCTGGTCAAGTGGGACTACGAGCTGCGCTATCCGGAGCAGATCCCCGAGGTGCTCGACCGGGCGCTTGCCATTGCCAACTCCACACCGAAGGGGCCGGTCTACGTGAGCTTGCCGCGCGAGGTCCTGTGCGAGGCTGTTTCGGCGGAAGGCCTTTTGGCGCCGGCGGGCGTGAGACCGGTAACGGTATCGGCCGAACCTCAGTCCCTGACCGAGATCGCCGGGCGGCTCGCGGACGCGGAGCGGCCGGTCATCTTCGCCCAACGGGGTGCCGGCTCGGCGGCGGGCTTTGCCACCCTCACCAAGCTGGTCGAGGACTGGGCCATTCCCGTCGTGCACTACTGGGCCGACCGCGTCGCCATCCCGTCCAGCCATCCCATGCAAGCCGGCGAGAGTCCCGAGCCTTGGCTGAGCGAGGCCGATTTCGTTCTGGTCATCGATTCCTTGGCGCCCTGGTCGCCGAAGGACGGCCAGCCGGACCCGGCTTGCAAGGTCGCCCACCTAGGCCCGGACCCGCTGCAAAGCCGAACGCCGATCCGCGGCTTCCGGGCGGATCTATCCGTGGTGAGCGAAGTCGGCCCCGGTCTCGTTTCCCTCGCCAAGGCGATGGCGCCCAAATTGGCCGAGAAAAAAGGGCAGATCGAAACCCGGCGCCCGCTTATCAAGGCGCGCACCGATGCGATCCGCGAGCAGGATCTCAACGCGGCCTTGGAGGGCAAGGGCGTGCCGATTAACAAGGCCTGGGTCGGCCACTGCATCGCGGAGGCGATCAAGGAAGAAGAGGCGACGGTCGTGCACGAGCTGGGCTGCCCCCTCGGCGCGCTCGACCTGAAGGGCCATGGGGCGTGGTATCTGGAGCCCCTGTCCGGCGGCTTGGGCTGGGGCCTGCCGGCGGCCATGGGCCTCCAGCTCGCCGAGCCCGGGCGTCTGGTCGTCGCGACCTTGGGCGACGGCTCCTATCTCTTCGCCAATCCTGTCGCCTGTCATCAGGTCATGGAGCGCTACGGACTTCCGGTGCTCACCGTGATCTTGAACAACGCCGGCTGGGGCACGGTCCAGCAAGCCGTGAAGTCCCTCTTTCCAGAGGGCCATGCCGCCAAGGCCAACGAGATGCCCCTGGTAGGGCTGAGCCCCAGCCCGGATTTCGTCAAGGTCGCTGAAGCCAGCCGGGCCTATGCCGAGCGCGTGAGCGACGGCGCCCAGCTGCCCGACGCGCTCGCCCGCGCCCTGGCGGTCGTCAAAGAAGAACGGCGCCAGGCGCTCCTGGAGATCACGGTGGCTTAGACCACGGCTTTTGTTGAAGACCCATCGCATGGGGCCCAGCGGCCGGCGATCGAACTCTTCCGTAGGCCCCTTTGGATCCTCCATTTTAGGGCAGCTGCCGCAGGATGCCGGACTGCGGGTCGCCCAAAGAGCCCCAGAAAGCACAGTTGGCGCCGAGATCCGTTTTCTTGGAAGTCGGGCTGGCCAGGATCAGGCGCGTGGGCTGGCTCGGGCTGAATGGCGGCCAGTCGGCCCCCGGGTTGAGCGTGGTCGCGAAGCTTGTCCAGGCGGTCATCATCCGCTCTGAGAGCGCCTGTTCGGCCGGGGTGAATTCATGGGCGGCTGGCTGTGGCTGCTCCACGATGGTGGTCGCGTTACCGAACACGAAGGGCAGCTCGAAGGCATGGCAGACCTTCGCCTGGTCGGGCGCGCAGAGCGGGATCTGGGGCCACATGTCGTAGGATGGCACTTGGGCGAACTGGTAGCCGAAGACCGGGCTGTCGGCCTGAGCCATGACCCGCCGGCTGGGGCAGGTGAAGAGGAAGTCCGTGATCAGCCGGGCCAGCGCCTGGGTGTTGTCGCCGCGCGCGGGCTTGTAGCGCCCTAGCTGTTTGATCTCGCGCACCGCCTTGAGCGGGAACAGCAGGGTAAGCGCGAGCTCGTACTCCAGCTTGGAGAGCGATTTGGCGCCCGTGGCCGTTGCGAAGAGCACGCCCTCGTCCCGGTTGGTGCCGATGATCGCTGGTTTGGCGATTGGGCTGGCGGCCGGCTGGGCGGGAACGAGGGTCCCGTCGAGCACCGGCGCCCAGTGCAGAAAGCCGGAAAGGCCCGACAGCACGCCCTGTAGCTTCAAGAGCGCCGACTTCTGGTTGGCGACGATGGCCTTAAAGGGCCGCGTGCGCATGCAGGCGATGCCGCCGGCTTCGCAGGCCAGGCTGTCACGCAGCAGAACGGCGAGGCGCTCGGCCTGCTTCGGCGTCTTGTAGGGGATGCCGTAGGGGTTGCTCTCCATTATCGCCGCGCGGAACAGCGGGGCGCTCTCAGGCGAGATCAGATGTAGGCCGACCGACATGGCCCCGGCGCTCTCGCCGAACAGGGTGACCTTGGCCGGATCGCCGCCGAAGCCGGCTATGTTGTCGCGCACCCACTGGAGCGCCAAGCGCTGGTCGAGCAGGCCGTAGTTCCCGGCAAGGCCCTCGAGCCCGGCCAGGAAGCCGAGCGCGCCCAAGCGGTAGTTGAGGCTGACCACGACCACCTGGCCGTGGGCTGCGAGCTTGCCCGCCTGGTAAAGCGGGTTGCGGCTCGAGCCGATTACGAAAGCGCCGCCATGCAGAAACACCATCACCGGCAGCTTGTCGCCGGCCCCCGCGGCCGGGCTCCAGACGTTGAGGCTGAGGCAGTCCTCGCTCATGGGCTGGCCGCCGGCTTGGGCCTGGGCTTGAGGACAGATCGGCCCGAAGGTGCTGGCGTCCAATGTCGCGCTGCTCTCTTTAACCGTCCGGGGCGGCGCCCAGCGATTGTCGCCGGCGGTCGACTGGCCGTATGGAATGCCGAGATAGGCCCGAACCCTGGGGGCCGCGGCCGCGGCGATCCCGCAGACCGCTCCGCTCGTGGTGTCGACCACAGGCACGGCGCAGTCCTGGGCGCGCGCGGACGGCGCCGGGGCCGCGGTAAACCACGCGCCCGCAAGACAAAGCGCTAGCGCTTTCACTCGGCGCATCTTGGCCTCCTCGCATGGACCAGATCGATCGCGATCGGCACGGGCCGCCTCAAGTGGCGGTGGACTTCATTCCGGTACTATGGAACCGCAGTGATGATCCTCGGTGTCATTCTACCACGTGTCGCGTGACCCCATTGAAACGAGTTTGAAATTGTCGGGCATGACACGGAGGGTGTCGGCGGCAGAATGGTGCCTGGCGGCGTGTCTCCAGATAATTGACCCTGCGCAGAATTTGTTTGGGTCCTGGGCCTAAGTGGCTTAAATCTAATGGACTGTACTTGTTGGGAGCGCCTGCGGGTTTGCCTGATCAGCCAGATTTCTGGGTCCGCTTCTGGGGCGTGCGTGGTTCGATTGCCTGTCCCGGGCCATTGTTCCAGCGCTACGGTGGCAATACTTCGTGTCTCGAGGTGGGTTGTGGCGAGGGCACGCTGATCTTCGATGCCGGGACGGGCCTGCGCTTCCTGGGCGACAAGCTGGCCGCGGCCGGCACGACCGATGCGAGTATCTTCCTAACTCATACCCACATCGACCACATCAACGGCCTGCCGTTCTTCGGCCCGCTGTACAACGCCTCGAACCGAATCCGCTTTTGGGCCGGCCATCTGCTGCCCGATATGAGCCTGCACGAGGCACTGGCCAAGTTCATGTCGGCGCCGCTCTTTCCGGTGCCGCCGCAGATTTTCGCGGCCGACGTCAGCTACCACGATTTCAAGGCCGGCGAGACGCTCAAGCCCTGGCCAGACGTGGCCCTGCGCTCCGCGCCGCTCAATCACCCCAACAACGCGACCGGTTACCGCGTTGACTACAATGGCCACTCTATCTGCTACATCACCGATACCGAGCATGTGGAAGGCGTGCCTGACCGGAACATCATCAATCTGGTGCAGGGCGCCGATTTGATGATCTACGACAGCACCTACACCGACGACGAGTACCCGCGCTACCGCAACTGGGGCCATTCGACCTGGCAGGAAGGGGTGCGCCTGGCCAATCGGGCCAACGTGAAGCGCTTGGTAGTGTTTCACCATGACCCAAGCCACGACGACGCCTTCATGGACGATATCGCAGCGCAAGTCGAAACCGTGCGCCCGGGCACCGTGGTGGCCAAAGAGGGCATGGTCCTGACGCCGTGAGCGCCCGGGCCCGGCGGCGCCGCGCCTGGTTCGGCCTGCAGACCGTGCTCGGCGTCAAGACCCGCGGCTTTTTCCTGCCTTACCGCTATGCCGAGACCCTGCCCGGGCCGGGGCAGCGGCCGTCCTACGCACCAGTCGAGGCGCTCTTCGCCGGCGCGCGGGACCGCTTCGCGGCGAGGCTCCGGGAGCTCGATGCATTTGCAGAGGCTTTCGCCGCGATCGGCAAGGATCCGGCGCCGGCGCCGCGCTGGGATCAGGACTGGTTCCCGCGCTTGGACGCCGCGATCGCCTATGCGGCCGTACGGCGCCTGGCGCCCCGGCGGATCGTCGAGGTCGGCTCGGGGCACTCTACCCGTTATCTGGCCCGTGCGGTCGCCGATGGCGCGCTGGCGACCCAGATCACCGCGATCGACCCGGCGCCGCGCGCGGCGCTCGCCGGTCTGGCGGTCACTTGGATCGAGGCCAGTTTGCCCGCTGCTGGCCGCGCGCCCTTCGGGGATCTCGCGGCCGGCGATATCCTGATGATCGATTCGAGCCATCTTCTTATGCCCGGCAGCGACGTGGACTTCCTGCTTGGCCACCTGCTGCCCGAACTGCCGGCCGGGGTGGTGGTGCAGGTTCACGACATCTTCCTGCCCGACGACTATCCGGCGGCCTGGGATTGGCGCGGCTACAACGAGCAGCTCGGCGTGCTGCCTCTGCTGTTCGGCGGTGCCTGGCGGGTCGACTTCGCCAGCCACTACGCCGCGACCCGCATGGCCGAAGAGGTCGCCGCCTCGGCCGCCGGAGCCATCGCCCTAGCGGACGGCGCCTATGAGTCCAGTCTTTGGCTTGAGAAGATAAGCCGGTAAACTTTTGCTCACGGGGTTCTGACCGCGGGGGGCGGTGCGATCGCCTATATTAAACCATGGCGACAATTTCACAGGAGCTGCCTTCGATCCCGAAGGGCGCGGCGATGTTAGGCTCGATCTTTTCCGATAGGGATCTCGCCGGCCTGCCGGAGCGGGTGCGCGTGGCGATCCGCGACCAGCAGGACCGAAGCGAGCGGATCATCGGCTGGTTCCAGCTGGGCGTCGTGCTGTTCATCGGCACGCTCTACTTCCTGGCACCCAAGACCTTTACCGATGACGCCGACTTCGCGCCGGTGCCCTGGGCGCTGTCGACCTATTTCCTGCTCACCGTGATCCGCCTGGTATGGGCCCATAGGGGCCGGCTGCCGGGCTGGTCCCTGGCGATCTCGGTGGTCTTCGACATGGGGCTCCTGATGACCCTGATCTGGAGCTTTCACCTGCAGTACGCCCAGCCGCCGTCGTTCTACCTCAAGGCGCCGACCTTGCTCTGGGTTTTCATCTTCATCGCGCTGCGTGCCCTGCGCTTCGACTGGCGCTACGTCGCCTGGGCCGGTTTCGTGGCCGCGACCCTTTGGTCGATCCTGGTGGTCTATGTCATCTTCATCGACCCGGAAGACATGATGATCACCCGGGACTTCGTGCAGTACATGACCTCCAACTCGGTGCTGGTCGGCGCCGAGGTCGAGAAGATCATCTCGATCCTGGCGGTCACCACGATCATCGCGGTCGCGCTCCGCCGCGCCCGGGGCCTTCTGGTGCGCTCGGTCACCGAGCAGACCGCGGCCCAAGAGCTGTCGCGCTTCTTCGCGCCGGAGATCGCCGACAAGATCAAGACCGCCCAGCAGGAGATCCATGCCGGCACCGGCGAAATGCGCGACGCGGCGATCCTCAATCTGGATATGCGTGGTTTCACCCGCCTGGCCGGCGACGCCCCGCCGGAGGTGGTGATCGGCCTGCTGTCCGACTACCAGGCCAAGGTCGTACCGGTGATCCAGAAGCACGGCGGCTCGATCGACAAGTTCCTGGGCGACGGCATCATGGCGACCTTCGGCGCCGCCGTGCCGACCGAGACCTACGCCGCCGACTCCCTACGGGCGATCGAGGAGGCGATCCGGGTCGCCGAGGCCTGGCGCGCCGAGTGCGAGGCGGCTGGCAAGCCCTGCCCGCGAGTCAACGGCGCGGTCGCCACCGGTCAGATTCTGTTCGGCGCGGTCGGCGACGAGACCCGCCTGGAGTTCACGGTGATCGGCGACGCGGTCAACCTCTCGGCCAAGCTCGAGAAGGAGAACAAGGCGCGCGGCGTCTCGGCGATCTGCGATGCCAAGACCTACGAGTTGGCGCTCGCACAGGGCTACCAGCCCGACGGCCCGCGCGAGCAGGTCGCCGGCAGCGACATCGGCGGCGTCGGCCACCCGGTCGACCTGGTGGTGCTGGCGCGCTGAGGGAAGCTTGCCCTCACTTCACCGCGCGCCCGCAGTCGCCGGTGGCATAGGCCTGCATGAGGCTGCAGTCCCGGCGCATGTCGATGACCAGCTCGCCCCGGCAAGAGCGCAAGCCGACCCAGGCGTTGACGCCCTTGAGAATGTCGCTCTGGCCGCCCATGCCCCACTTCTTGACGTAGTCGATCGCGCTGATGTCCTCGGCCGTCAGGTTCCAGGCGTCGAGCTGCTTTTGAACCGTCGCCTCGCAAGGCCGGCGCTCGCCGATCAGGTCCTGGGCCTGGACGGAGGGGATGGCAGCCCACAGGAGCACGACGGCGAGGGCGAGCGGCCTGAGGGACTGGATCACGAGGCGAGGCTCCTGTGTTTGCGCGGGCCGCGGCTAAGGGCGCCGAGCGTCAGCAGCGCGACCAGGAAGAGACCCAGCGCCGCCGGCTCCGGGACCTTGGCGCCTTGGGTCCAGTTGTCCGCTTGGTTTGATCCTGGGAGGTTGACGAAAGCCGTGGTCGCCGCGTCGATCTGGGCGTTGTCCATCAAGTTGTTGAACTCGAAGAAGGTCGAGATCGTGCGCTCGCCGATCGTGGCGCGCACCAGCCAGCTGGTGATGTCGCCCTGACCGTCGGTCTGGAACTGGAACAGCAAATCGTCGGTCGCGTCGTCCTGGGTGATGGTCTGAACTCCGTCGCTGAAGGTAAAGGCCTGCACGAAACGGGCGTAGTCCTCAAAGGGCAGGTTCGTGTTGAGCGGCAGCTCGATGGAGAACCACACGCCGACGAAGTCCGAGGTGGTGTAGGGCGGCACGGCGGTCTGAAAATCCGGGCCCCGATAGTCGTATTCGAAGAGCACCGCGTGCCCCGCCGTGGGGGCAACGACCAAGGCCGTGAGAAAACCAAGGGCCGCGGAGAGACGCTTGAACCGTGTCATGACCTACCTGCTCCTGCTTAAGCCAAACCTGGGGTTTTGTAGTGGAGCACGAAACTTCGCTTAATGGCAATGGCGTCGGGTCGCCTGGAAACTTGATCCAGCTCAATGCCGTTGGCGAGGTCTTGCGGCTTGCTGTCGCTACCTGGCCCCTGGACTCGGAGGGCCCGACGCGGAGGTAACGGAGATGACGATCGAGGGCATCTGGACCGGCGAGCTTTACGGCCCCTACGGCTGGGAGAACACCGGCGTCTACGTGCTCGAGCAGGGCCGCATGCTGGGCGGCAACGACCGGCACTATTCGACCGGCCGCTACCGCCTCGACGGCTCGGCCTTCCGGGCCGAGGTCGCGGTGCAGTACTACGGCCCGCCACGGGCGATTTTCGGTGACAAGCGCGAAACCTTCGATATCCAAGTGGCCGGCGAGCTGTCCGACGACGTGATCGACGCCACGATCTCCCGCGACGACCGCCCCGGCTACGACGTGCAGTACCGCCTGACCCGGCGCATCGACATTCCACCGGTGTGAGGCCGCTGGCTAGCCGCCGGCCGACGCCATGACCGGGCAGACCCTGCTGGTCTTCGGCGGCCTCGGGCTGTTTCTCCTGGGCATGGTGGTGTTGACCGAGGGTCTGCGTCAGCTCGCCGGCAACGCCCTGCGCCAGCTGCTCGCGCGCTTCACCAAGACACCGATCCGCGGGGTCGCGGCCGGCGCGCTCTCGACCGCCATCGTGCAGTCCTCGAGCGCGACCACGGTGACCGCGGTCGGCTTCGTCGGCGCCGGCCTGCTGAGCTTCCCCCAGGGGCTCGGCATCGTGTTCGGCGCCAACATCGGCACCACGGTGACCGGCTGGATCGTCGCGGTGCTCGGCTTCAAGCTGCACCTGGGCACGGTGGTCCTGCTGCTCATTTTGATCGGCGTGCTCTTGCGGCTCTTCGCCAGGGGCCGCTGGCGCGCGGTCGGCTGGGCGCTGACCGGCTTTGCGCTGCTGTTCGTCGGCATCGACCTCATGCAGCAGGGCATGGCTCAGTTCGAGGGTGCGGTGACGCCGGCCGATTTTCCCGAGGACACGCTCCTTGGGCGCCTGCAGCTGCTACTGATCGGCGTCGCGATCACCCTGGTCACCCAGTCCTCGAGCGCCGGTGTGGCCGCCGCCCTGGTCGCGCTCAGCGCCGGCACAATCTCCTTCGCCCAGGCAGCGGCCATGGTGATCGGCATGGACGTGGGCACCACCTTCACCGCCGCGTTGGCGACGGTCGGCGGCTCGACCGCGGCGCGCCGCACCGGCGCCGCCCACGTGGTCTACAACCTCTTGACCGGGATCATGGCCTTCTTCTTGCTCGGTCCCTTCGCAGGGGCGGTCGCGCCGTGGCTGGCGGCCGGCGCGGCCGGCGACGCGCAAATTGCCCTGGTCGCCTTTCACACCACCTTCAACGTCCTGGGCGTGCTGCTGGTGCTGCCCTTAACAAGCGCCTTCGCGCGCCTGATCATCCGTCTCGTGCCCGAGCGCGGGCCGCCCCTCTTGCGCCGGCTCGACAGGCGCCTGCTGCGCGATCCGTCGGCCGCGATCGACGGGGCGGCGGCGACCGTTCGCGACATCGCGGTGACGCTCATCGCCCTACTGGCCGATCTGCTCAATCCCGCCGGCCAGCCATCCGATGCCCGGCCGCGCTTGGCGGAGATCGACGAGGCTCTGGAGGCGACCCGGGGCTTCGTCGAGCAAATCCCCAGCGAGCCGGCAGAGGCGCACGCCAAGCTGCGTCTCGGCGCAACCGTGCACGCGCTCGATCACCTGCTGCGGCTGTCCAGCCGCTGTGCCCAGGAGGCCAGGCTCGAGTCCCTCGAGAGCGAGCCGCGCCTGCGACGCCTGAGCGCCTTGCTGCGCGCTGCTACCCTTATGGCTGGCCAAGACCTCGAAGGCGCCGAACGGCGCTTTGACCTCCTGCAGGAGCTCCTGCGGCGCCAGCGCCGGAGCTACCGCGAGCGGCTCGTCACCACCGCCACCGCCGGGCAGGTCGGCGCCTCGGAGACCCTGCGGCGGCTCGACAGCCTGCGCTGGCTGCACCGGGTGGCCTATCACCTGTGGCGCATCCTCCACCACCTGGGCCGCGCCGAGGCCCAAACTCCGCCACTGGAGCGAGCCGCGCCGGCGCGCGAGCTAGACGAGGAGGATTAGCGCGGAGGGCGCTAGGTCAAGGCCTGAAACCTGGTCTCGCGGATCAGGAACAGGCTGGTCACCAGACTGACCGCGCCGGCCGCGGCGATCCAGTAGGCGGGCGCCACCGGGTCGCCGGTCGCGGTGATCAGCCAGGCGGCGATCAAGGGCGTGGTGCCGCCGAACCAGCCGATCGAGGCGTTGTAGGCGAAGGCGAGACCGGTGCAGCGCACGTCGGTTGGGATCAGCTCCACGTTGGCCGCGACGATGCCGCCGGTTGCCAGCCCGAGCGCCAGCACGAAGCCAACCTCGCCCAG
Organism: Pseudomonadota bacterium; assembly: GCA_039029395.1. Lineage (GTDB taxonomy): Bacteria > Pseudomonadota > Alphaproteobacteria > Kiloniellales > JAKSDN01 > JBCCGG01. Next base: position 55,491 of record JBCCGG010000009.1, read on the forward strand.
AAAGATGGTCGCCGGCGTGGTGGTGTGGATCAGGTGGAAGAAGGGCAGCGCCCCGAAGGTCAGCAAGGCGCAGCCGACCGCGAGCATCGGCTTGCGCCCGTAGCGGTCCGAAAGCCAGGCCGAAATCGGCATGATCAGAAGCAGCAGCGCCATGGCCCCGGTGTTGAGGTTGAAGGCGATCTCCTCCGGCAGCTTGTCGATCTCCTTGATGTAGGTCACGGCGTAGACGAAAGCGGCGTAGAAGCCGACGCCGAGCCCCATGTTGAGCAGGGCGACCCGGAGCACCGCGAAGTGGTGCTTGGCGAAGGTGTCGCGCACCGGGCTCTTGGAGCGGCCGCGGATCTCGGTGACGTGCAGCGAGTTGCGCACCACGTAGCCGGTCACCGCGACCAGGGCGCCCATCAGGAACGGCAGGCGCCAGCCCCAGGCGGCGATCTCATCGTCGGTGAGCACGGTCGCCACCACGTCGCCCACCGCCGAGCCCAGCAGGATGCCGAGGACCGCGCCCCATGGCCCCCAGATCGCGGTCATGGCGCGCCGGTCGGGCGGCGCGTGCTCGGTCAGGAAGATGATCGAGCCGGTGTACTCACCGCCGACCGAAAGGCCCTGGACGATGCGCAACGTCACGATCAAGACCGGGGCGGCGATGCCGATCGTCTCGTAGGTCGGCAAGCAAGCGATCAGCACGGTCGGCAGGGCCATGGCCAGCATGGAGAGCATGAGCGCCCGCTTGCGCCCGATCAGATCGCCGATGCGCCCGAACACCAGCCCGCCCAACGGCCGCACCAGGAAGCCGGCGGCAAAGGCGCCGAAGGCGGCGATTAGCGAAACGGCGGGATCGTCGGTGGGGAAGAACTGCTGGCCGATCACCGCGGCGAAGTAGCCGTAGACCGCGAAGTCGTACCACTCCATCACGTTGCCGACCAAGCCGGCCAGGATGGTGCGCGGGCGGCCACGGGTGGCTGGGGCGTCGGTCATGAACGGGGCTCCTTCGGTTGCCCCACCGCTATAGCCGCCCTGCTCCGCGCCGGACAAGGGGGCGCTGGCGGGCGGTTCACGATGGCCGTTTAACTGAGACAGGAGAATGGGATGGCACGGAAAGCTCAGGTCAAATGATCCATTTGGTGGATAGGACGCTGAAATCGAGCGGTAAACTTTTCAAGACTCGAGGCAAACCGCGAGAGGGGGTAGGTCCCATCTTCATTCCGCGTGGAACGACCCCATGCAAGAGCGCGGGCCGCAGTTGTGAAACGAAGTCATTCGATCTAGTATTATTTTTTAAAAACAATGGACTACAGTATAATACTAAACTGTTTTATCGGCTAAACGGCAATGGCGAAATGTGCATATCCGGTGGCCCCTCCGATCGACTTTGTCCCCACCTTGCCATTGGAGAGCTGCAACACTCTCGCTCGCGGCCTCCGCGCTCACAGGGGGTGCTTGGTGTCTAACCCCATGTGCGCCAATCCGGCGCGCTTGAAGAGGGCGTCGCGGGTTTGGCTGAGGTAGGCGCCCAGGCGCGCCAGGTCCTTGTCGACAAGCGCCCCGGCTTTCTTGCGGAGTTGGCCGGCGACCAACACCGTATGGACCGCGCGGGTGTCGGCGCCCAGCACGCAGAAGGCCACGGGGTCGTTGAGCGGCACCAGAGGCGGCGGGCCCAGCAACAGGATATCGGCCTGCTTGCCCGGCGACAGGCTGCCGATCCGATCCTCCATGCCAATCGCCCGGGCGCCGTCGAGGGTCGCGAAGCCGAGCAGGTCGCGCGGTTCCAAACGCGGCGTGTCCTGCTCCAAGGCCTGCTGGCGGGCGGCCTGGTAGGCGCTCGCCATCTGGCCGAACAGGCCGGTGTCGGTCGAGGTCACCACGTCGGCGCCCAGGCCCGGGCGCAGGTCCAGCGCGACCGCGCGGGGCGCGGCCGGGAAGCCGAACTGCATCTGCAGCTCGACCGCCGGGGTCGAGACCAGACGGCCGCCGGTCTCGGCGATACGCACCAGGGCCTGGTCGGTGAGCGAGGTGCCGTGCACGAATTGCAGATCGGGGCCGAGCAGGCCGGCCTCGTCCAGGCGCTCGATCGAGCGGTAGGGCAGGCCGAAGGCGCCGTTGCCGGCGTGGCTGCTGATCAAGAGATCGAGCTCTCGTCCGGTCGCGATGTCTTGCGCGGTGATCTCCAGGCTCGACTGCTCGGGCCCGCGGATCGCCAAGGCCATGGTCACCAGGCCGTCTGTGCCGGGCAGGCGCTCCCGGCGCACCCGGCGCACGTCGTCGGGCAGGGGCAGGGTGCTGTCCATGGACCATTCCGGCCCGGTGTTGGGAAAGCCGTAAGCGAAGACCGCGCGCAGGCCGCTGGCTTGCAGGCCATCGATCGCGGCGTCGCTGTGGGCCGGCGTGTGCTGCACGTGGGACCAGTCGAACAGGGTCGTGATGCCGGCATCCAGCGCCTGCAGCGCGCCGGCCAGGTTGGCGACGTAAAGATCCTCCGGCTGGTAGACCGGCGCCAGCTTGCCGGGGATCGCCGCGAAGTAGCCGGCCAGATCCACATCGGCCGCCGTCAGGGTGAGCGGGCTCTGCCAGAGATGGCGATGGGCGTCGATCAGGCCGGGCAGGGCGATCATGCCGGCGGCCTCGATCACCTGGGCGTCGTCGGCCTCCAGGTCCGGCGCGACCGCGGCGATCCTTTCGCCCTCGACCAGGATCGAGGCCCGGGCGAAATCGCCCAAGGCCGGGTCCATGGTGAGCACGGCGGCATCGCGGACCAGGATCCGGTCCGGGCCGCCGGCACGCGGCTCAGCGCTCATGAAAGCTCATTCACTGGGGACAGGGTCCGGTGAACGGCCTAGTCGCCGCCCTTGATCGCGCTGCCACAGTCGCCCGTGGCGTAGCTCTGGATCTTGAGGCAGCCCTTGTCCATGTCGACGACCAGCTCGCCCCGGCAGGATTTCAGGCTGATCCAGGCGTTGACGCCCATCACGTGGCTGCCGCCGGCGCGGTGGGCGCCGCTCCACTTCTTGATGTAGCTGATGCCGGAGACCTCGTCGGCCGGGATCTGCCAGGTGGCCAGCTGCTTGTCGACCGTGGCCTTGCAGGGCTGGGAGCCCTCGGTGGCCGTCTGGGCGCCGGCGGGCGCGGTGAAGGCAAGGACAAAAAGGCTGGCGGCAAGGGCGCTTAGGCGCTTGGTCATAAGGGATCTCCTCCAAGGCGAAGGTCGACGGATTTTTGCGGTGGTTTCTTCAAGTGGGAATTGTGCGGCTTCGGATCGCGGCCGTCCAGCCCTAAGGAGAACGGCCTTCCATCCAAGCCGTCACGCGCCCAGCGCGTCGGCCAAGGCGTCCAGGTTGTCGGCGACGATGTCGGGCCGGGGGCCGAGCTCGTCCAGGGGCGCGCCCGTGCGGTTGACCCAGAAGGTCGGGAATCCGTAGTTCTTGCCGCCGATCACATCGAAGGAGTTGCTCGAGACAAAACCGATCTCCTCCTTCGGCCGGGCGATCGCCTCGACCCCCACGTCGTAGGACGGGCGGCCCGGCTTGTAGAGCTGCAGCGGCTCGGTGCTGATCACGCCCTTGAAGTACTGATCGACGCCGGCGTTCTTTTGCGAGGCCTCGATCATCCAGGCCGACCCCATGGAGAGCACATAGAGGTCGAACTTGGCGGCCAGCCGCTTCAGCGCGGCCGGCACCTCGGGATAGGGCGGCAGCAGGACATCGGCCTCGATCAAGCGCTCGTAGAGGTCATCCGCGATCTCCAGGCCGAGCGACTTGCCCGTGAAGGTGAGCGCGCGCTGGGTGATGTCGTCCCAGGTCAGGTAGCGCTCCATCATGCCGCTGAGCCAGCAGTACTTTTTGATCGTGCGGAACCACAGGGCCGCGGCCTCGGCCCCCTTGCCGGGAAACTCGGCCTCCAGCAGATCCGCCACCGCCTGCTTGTTGAACAGGGTTCCGTAGTGGTCGAACGCAAGCGCGCCGACCTGAGAGAAATCCTCCGCCATCGTGTCTGCCTCCTGCTCCGGTGATCACGGCACAATAGCACCGCTGGGCATTCGGCAGAACCGCCTCAGCAGCGCGACAGCCGCGGCTGGCCGCCTTCGGTGAGCGCCCGGCCGTAGACCAGGCGGCCGATGCCGGCCCAATAGGCCGCCGCCTCGCACATGGGACAGGGCCGCGAGGAGGAGTACATCACCGCGCCGGAGAGGCCCCGGGTGCCCAGGCGTTTGGCCCCGTCGCGAATCGCCTCCATCTCGGCGTGGGCCGTGGGGTCGCTGGCGGTCACCACCCGGCTCGGCCCCAGGCCGACAAGCGCGCCATCCTGGACCACGACCGCGCCATAGCCTTGATCGCCGGCGGAAAGCGCCTGGTCGCGCAGGGCGAAGGCGCGGGCCATGAAGGCCTCGGGCGTCTCTTCGGCGCGGGCTGGCGTTGCGGCGAGCGCCAAGCCGCCGAGCAGCAGGACGCGGCGCCGGTGGTTGCAGGGGCGGTCTTTTGTCATCGGCTGTCTCCGCGAGGTTGCAGGAGCAGCATAGGCGGGGGCCGATGGGGACGCTAGAGGCGCAGCGATCCGCCCGGTAGGAGACCGGGCGGATCGCTCACGAGTGAGGGAATCTCTGTCTACTGCGTCTGGAAAACCCCCGTGGCGGCGAAGCTGGTGTTTTGACAATCTCTGGTGAAGGGGTTGAATAGCTCGTCGTAGCTATAAAGGCACTGAACGACACCCAAACCGAAGGCGTCCACGGTGCCATAGATCTGCGTGTTCACGAAGTTAATCTGCCCACCGAGAGTCAGCACGACGGTTCTGGGGGAGTTGAATTCGTCGATAAGGAGCAAGGAGTTGAAGAGGGTCACGGTGGCCGCCCCGGTCTTGCGAATCCCGAAGGACTTCCCGGCTGCGGTCGTCAGCTTGTCGATTCTAATGGTGCCCGCCGGGCATTCGACCTGGAGCGGGATGGCCAAACCTCCGACGGTCGCAGCCTGTGCGTGAACGTTCTCCATGTTGCCGTCGCAGGTATCGGTCGAATCAAGAAAGATCGCGTAGTTGAGCGTGCCCTGGGAACCGGCAAAAGCCGAGACATTGGACACACGCCAATCCACCAGAGGGAAGGCGCGGTCCGTGCCGACCGCAACGCTGGTATCGCCATCGTCGTTGAAACGATTGGAAACCGACAGCCTGCTCAGCTCGGCGTTGGAGACCAGGGTAACAATCCCGGTCTCCCCATTCCGGCTCCCCTTGATGAAGGTCATGGTCGGGCCGGAGCCTTGAATGTTGACGAAGGGTTTCATGGTGATCGCTTGGTCGCCGCAATCGTAAACCCCGGGCTCGAGGTGAATGAGATAGGGGGTGTTGAAGCTGGCATCCTCGATACTGTCGAGCGCGGCTTGCAGCTCCAGGCAGTTGTCTTGCTCCGTCGGCCCGACGGGACTCACCACGATGGTGTTGGTAAAGACCGCGTCGGGCGCCAACTTGGCGAAGGTCACGGCGCCCTCCTGGATGTGCCGGGTGGCAACCTCGTTGTCCTGAACATCGGCCTGGGCGGCAGCGGGGACTGTCCCGACGCCGCCCAAGGCGAAAGCGGTAGCTAGAGCGTGGAGGGTAAGTTTGATTCGAAGCGTAGACATGTCGACGTCTCCTTGTAAGTGGTCGTGTTGCGTGGATCGCCAGCGCCGCCTAGACCCGAACTCCCGGCTCGGCGTGATTGCTCCGCTGCTGCCGAGGGACCGCAGGGGCCGGAGTTGGTGGATTGGCAAGGGTTCGTTGCTTGAGGTCCGGCGCAGCCGCCGAGCGCTCAATCCGCCCGGGGTGCCGGCGAGGCGCCGGACGGATTGAAGGCGCCGGACGGGTCGACTATTTGGTCTGGATCACCGGCGTGAAGAAGTCGGTTTGCTGACAGTTTCTGCTCAGCGGGTTGAAGTTCTCGTCATAGCCGCCGAGGCACTTCATGATGTCCAAACGAGTCGGCTCATCAACGTCGCCGATAATCTGCGTGTTGACGAAAAATAGGTGTCCGAAGTTGATCACGGCCTTTGGGCTAGCGTCAGTGGTGCGCCCGGCAATTTTGGAGTTTACAATCTCGACGGTGCTGAATGGACCGCTGTAGCGGATTTCGATTCCATTTTCGGATTCTGCGGTCAGTGCATTTATTCGGAGGCTGCCCCTGGTACATGAGATGTCGAGGGATATCGCGAGGGATTGGTTTATTCTTTTGCTCGCGCCGACCCGAACATTGTCTATTTCACCGTCGCAGTCGCTGGTGTTGATTTCAATCCCGAAGGACCAAATTTCTCCCCGCGCGGCGTTCGCCGTCACGTTCGATATGCGCCAGTTGACCAAGGGGTCGACGCCCGTTGACCCAATGGCGACCACCCTATCGAGCTGCTCGCCAATCGGCGACCGGTTGTCGACGTTGACCCCGTGGAGCTCGGAGTCGGATGACAGCGTGATGAAACCGCGACGATTTCCGACATGCCCTTTGATGAACGTCATGTTCGGGCCGGAGCCTTGGATGTTGACGAAAGGCTTCATGATGATGCGCTCGGCCCCGCAGTGATAGACGCCTGGCTCGACGTAAACGAGGTAGGGGTTGTCGGGGCCCGCGTCGTCGATGCTGTTGTGCACGGCCAGGAGCTCCAGGCAGTTGTCTTGTGGCGTTGGCCCGACGGGACTCACCACGACGGTGTTGGTAAAGACCGCGTCGGGCGCCAGCTTGGCGAAGGTCACGGCGCCGTCCTGGATGTGCCGGGTGGCAACCTCGTTGTCCGAGACATCGGCCAGGGCGGTGGCGGGGAGTGCCAGGAGGAGCGCGGTGGCAAGCGCGCAGGGGTGAAGGGCAGTGGGGCGGGAAGGCATGGTTTTGTCTCCTTTTCGTGGCGATCGCGAGGATCTCCAGGGGGTGTCTCATCGATGCCTGCCATGTCGGGCGCGGCCGTGACCGGGGCGTCTCGGAGAGTGTGAAATTCCCCTTCGGAAAGGGGCTCTGCCGTGAAAAAGTCATCACAAATGTCGCGGCGAGAGGGTTTGCCCGGGGGGGCCTTTCCCAGAAGGCGTGCGAGTCTGCCCTATGCCTCCGGCTCGTTAGGGGGCGCTCGGCTTCAAGTAGACGAAAATGAGCTCGCTGTAGCTGTCGCTTCCAGCGATGATGGGGCTGCCTTTAGGACAGGTGCCGACGTGAATGAAGCCGCAGCGCGTCAGCGTCTGGCCGCCCGGTCCTGTCGAGGCCGTTGGCTCTGCGCAGACGCGATCCTTCCAGGCGTCATTCGGGGTCCGCGCCCCGGAGCAGGTGTAGGCGACCGGCGGCTCCGCGAAGATGTTTCCGAAGAACGCGCCCTCGGCAAGGGTGAAGCGCGCCCGTTCCATCGGGGTCACCTGCAAACTGCCGGGCGCCGGTCCGCGCGCCCGCATGGAGATCGCCACCTCTTTGCCGAAAAAGTTGGTGCGCGCCAGGATGCAGGCGGAGACCCAACGCTGTTCGCTTGTGGTCAGCCCGCGCTCGGCCCATTGCGGCGCCAATCCCAGCGCACCGGCATAATGAAAGCTCTGTCCCTCGACCTCGAGGCGAAGGCGAACGCCTTTCGGCAGCGCGCAGCTCACCAGATACTTCAAAAGCACACGCTGGTCCGGGGTGGCGGCGGACGCTTCCCGCTTCAGCACCAAGGGGTCGGCCGGTTCGGTCGCGGTCTCATTGGGCGCACCGGCAAAGCTTTGGTCGCTCGTCGCGGCGGCCGCGCAGGTCAGCAAGACTGAGCCGAGGAGCGCTCTCAAGAACGCGGTCACGATTTTGCCCCTCGTTTCGGAAAGGTTCTTGCAAACCGATCAAAAAAAGGAGCCGCCCACAGCCTCGGTCACGGGAGGTGAGGCTGCGGGCGGCCCAGGCCATGTACACCGGAATGCATCATTCTTTCACTGTCGATGCCTGGTTCGTCGCTTCGCTTTGCGGTTGGAAGCGGGTTGCGTCCTGGTGCTTCGCCCGGACCCCGATCGCTTGGCGCGCCAGCGCCGGCAGGCCCAGCCGACGGTCGCCGGTCGCCGGTAGGGCATTGAACGACAGGGCGTTCAAAGTGATCCCATTGAGGGTAATCCCATTGAGGTAGATTCCATTGGAACTGGTTTCCGCCTGTGCGGGCCCTGCGCCGGCGGCCATTAGCAGCATAGCCCCGGCGGCGAGAGTTAAGGTCTTTGTCATCACGATGATCTCCAAGGTTGTTCCTCTTGAGATCCGTGATATGGCGCTCGACCGTCTCCAAGACGTCGCAAGGCGCGTGAAAAAATCTGCCGAAAAATCGCCTTGCCGTGAAATCTGCATGACAAATGGCCAGTTCAGGAGCTGAGCTTAGGGCCTGGCTTGACCCGGGGCCTAGCGCTGTCAAAGCTCTGCATATTCTCCTTTGGACACGATCACGACGGCCGCTTCGGAGTCATCCGTATCCAAATAGTGGTGACCAGGCTTTGGCGCCGTTGCGACGACCCGAACCTTTTCAGCAAAGTCGCGCTGCAGATCCGGCGACAGGCTCCAATGAAAGTGCGGGGGCGTTTCGGACATCTGGCAAAGACCACGCGGCTGGTGCGACGAGGTTACGTCCACCCTTAAGGGGTCCTTTGTTCGCACCCAAGGCAGTGTCGTCAGGACTTTGGCCTCGCCCTCCTCGAGCGCCAAAAGAAACGAGGCCAGGGCATTGAGCCCGGCCTCGTCTCCCCATAACAGCAGTGCCGGATCGCCGTAGTGGAAGGCCTCGAAGTGGCCGACCCGGAGTTCCGCCACCCTTTACTCCGCCGCCTCTTGGTAGGCCTCCATGGGCGGGCAGGAGCAGATCAAATGGCGGTCGCCGTAGACGTTGTCGATGCGCCCCACCGGCGGCCAATACTTGTCCTCGCGCATGGCATGGAGGGGGAAGTAGGCCTCCTGCTTGCTGTAGGGCTTGGACCAGTCGCCTTCCAGCAGCAGGTCGTGGGTGTGCGGCGAGTTGACCAAGAGGTTGTCCTTGGGGTCCGCCTCGCCGCTCTCGATCGCCGCGATCTCCTTGCGGATTTGGATCATGGCGTCACAGAAGCGGTCGAGCTCCCGCTTGGCCTCGCTCTCGGTCGGCTCGATCATCAGGGTATCGGCGACCGGGAAGGACATGGTCGGCGCGTGGAAGCCGTAGTCGACCAGGCGCTTGGCGAGGTCGTCCACGGTCACCCCGCAAGACTCCTTGATGCCGCGCAGGTCGACAATGCACTCGTGGGCGACCATGCCGTTCTTGCCGGTATAAAGGATCGGGTAGTGGGGCTGCAGGCGATGGCGGATGTAGTTGGCGCTCAAGACCGCCATCTCGGTCGCCTTCCTCAGGCCCGGGCCGCCCATCATGGAGATGTAGGCCCAGGTGATCGGCAGGATCAGGGCCGAGCCCCAGGGCGCCGCGGCGATCGCGCCGATCGTCTCGCGCCCGCCGGCCGCCGGGTTGACGCCCTCGACCACCGGGTTGTCCGGCAGGAAGGGCGCCAGATGGCCGCGCACACCGATTGGCCCGACGCCCGGGCCGCCGCCGCCGTGGGGGATGCAGAAGGTCTTGTGAAGGTTCATATGGGCCACGTCGGCGCCGACCTCGGCCGGCCTTGCCAGGCCCAGAAGCGCGTTCAGGTTGGCGCCGTCGAAATAGACCTGGCCGCCATGGTCGTGCACGATTTGGCAGATCTCGGTGATCGACTCCTCGTAAACCCCGTGGGTCGAGGGGTAGGTGATCATCAAAGCGGCCAGGCGCTCCTCGTACTGCTTCGCCTTAGCCTTCAGGTCCTCGACGTCCACGTTGCCGTGCTCGTCGCTGGCGACCACGACAACCTGCAGGCCGGCCATGTGGGCGCTGGCCGGATTGGTGCCATGGGCCGAGGCCGGGATCAGGCAGATGTCTCGGCCCTCCTCGCCGCGCGACACGTGATACTTGCGGATGCACAGAAGGCCCGAGTACTCACCCTGGGAGCCGGCGTTGGGCTGCAGGGTGACCGCGTCGAAGCCGGTCACCTCGCACAGCATGCCTTCCAGCTCCTCGAACAGCTGCTGATAGCCCTGAGTCTGGTCGAGCGGCGCGAAGGGGTGCATGGCGCTGAAATTGCGCCAGGTGATCGGGATCATCTCCGAGGTCGCGTTCAGCTTCATGGTGCAGGAGCCCAAGGGGATCATGGTGCGGTCGAGCGCCAGATCCTTGGCCGCCAGCCAGCGCAGGTAGCGCAGCATCTCGGTCTCGCCGTGATAGATGTGGAACACCGGATGGGTCATGAAGTCCGACGTGCGCCGGAGTCCCTCGGGGATGCACTCCACGATCTCCCGGTCGAGCTCCTCGATCGATAGCAGATCCTTGGCGTTGGTGGCGAACACGTTCCAGAGGGTGCGCAAGTTGCTGCGCTTGGTGGTCTCGTCGAACGAGATGCCCAGGTGGTCGGCGTCGACAACCCGCAGGTTGATGCGCGATTCCCGCGCCTTCGCGGCAATCCGCGCGGCCTGGCCGGGAACCCGGACCGTGATGGTGTCGAAGAAGGCTTCGGTCACCACCTCGTAGCCCAGGCGCTTCAAGCCCTCGGCCAGGATCTGAGTCATGCGGTGGACCTTGCCGGCGATCAGCGTGAGGCCCTCTGGCCCGTGGTAGGTGGCGTAGAGCGAGGCGATCACCGCGAGCAGGACCTGCGCCGTGCAGATGTTGCTGGTCGCCTTCTCGCGCCGAATGTGCTGCTCGCGGGTTTGTAGGGCCATGCGCAGGGCCGACTTGCCCTTGGAATCGACCGAGACGCCGATGATCCGGCCCGGGGTCGAGCGCTTGTAGGCCTCGCGGGTCGCGAAAAACGCCGCGTGCGGCCCGCCGTAGCCCATGGGCACGCCGAAGCGCTGGCTGCTGCCGACCACGATGTCGGCGCCCTGCTCGCCCGGCGGGGTCAACATGATCAGCGCCAAGAGGTCGCTTGCCACGGTGACCAGGGCCTTCTTGGCGTGGACCGCCTCGGTCAGCGCGCTGAGGTCCCGCACCCGGCCGCTCGAGGCCGGATACTGGACCAGCACGCCGAAGGGCTCGTGGTCGTCGAGCTCGCTGTAGGGATCGCACACCACGACGTCGAAGCCGAAGGCCCGGGCCCGGGTCTCGATCACTGCCAGAGTTTGGGGATGAACGTCCCGGTCGACCAGGAAGACGTTGGACTTGGACTTGGAGACCCGGTGCGACATGGCCATGGCCTCGGCCGCCGCGGTCGCCTCGTCGAGCAGGGAGGCGTTGGCCAGCTCCATGCCGGTCAGATCCATCACCAGCTGCTGGAAGTTCAGCAGCACTTCCAGGCGGCCCTGGGCGATCTCGGCTTGGTAGGGCGTGTAGGCGGTGTACCAGCCCGGGTTCTCCAGCACGTTGCGCAGGATCACGCCGGGCAGGGTGGTGCCGTAGTAGCCCATGCCGATCATCGAGATGAAGACCCGGTTGCGCTCGGCCATCTGGCGCAGATAGGAGAGCATGTTGCGCTCGCTCTTGGCCGCCGCTAGGTCGAGCGGCCGCTTGGAGCGAATGTTGTCCGGCACGGTCTTGTTGACCATCTCATCCAGGCTCGAGAGCCCCAGTTCGTCGAGCATCTCCTGAATCTGAGGCTCGCCCGGTCCGATATGTCGGCGCACGAAGTCGCCGCGCATCTCAAGGTCTTCTAAGCTCCGTCGTGCGTCCGACATCTATGGTCTCCTTCCCACTCCACAACTTTTGTCTCGAGCGTCGTACTGACGCCGCCGCCTACTCCAGGCTGGCGACCAGCTCCTTGTAGGCCGCATCGTCCATCAGCTCATCGAGCTCCTTGGCATCCGACAGCTTCATCTTGAGGATCCAGCCATCGGTCTCGGGCGCGCTGTTCAAGAGCGCCGGCTCGTCGTTCAGCGCCTCGTTGACCTCTGCCACCGAGCCGGAAACCGGCGCGTAGAGCTCGCTCGCCGCTTTGACCGATTCGATCACGCCCGCCTCGTCGCCCTTGGAGAACTCCGCGTCGACGTCTGGCAGGTCGACGAAGACCACGTCGCCGAGCTGCTCTTGGGCGTAGTTCGTGATACCGATCGTCGCGACGTCGCCGTCGACTGCGACCCATTCGTGATCGTCCGTGTACTTCGTGCCGCTCATTGTTCTCGTCCCCCCTTCGCTTGGGTTGGCAGTGTTTTACGTTAGCCTCGATAGTAGCGTTGCTGAACAAAGGGTGTCTTCGCAACCCTAATCGGCTGTGCCTTGCCACGCACCATGGCCGACAGCTCGGTGTCCGGCTTGGCCAACGCGGTTTCCACGTAGCCCATGGCCACCGGGCCGCCGACGCTGGGCCCGAAGCTGCCGCTGGTGATATGGCCGACCGTGCGGCCCTCGCCGTCGACCAGCTCGACCCCCTCGCGCACCGGCGCGCGGCCCTCGGGCTTGAGCCCGACCCGCTTGCGCTTGGCCCCATCGCGCAGTTGGCCCAACACCACCTCGGCGCCGGGATAGCCGCCCGGCCGAGCGCCGTCGGCGCGCCTGACCTTTGAAAGCGCCCACAAGAGCGCCGCCTCGACCGGCGAAGTGGTGGTGTCGATGTCGTTGCCGTAGAGGCACAAGCCCGCTTCCAGACGCAAGGAATCCCGCGCGCCCAGGCCGATCGGCGCGACCTCGGGCTCGGCCAGGAGCGCGCGCGCCACGGTCTCGGCGGACTCGGCCGCCATGGAGATCTCGAAACCGTCCTCACCGGTGTAGCCCGAGCGGGTCACATAGCAGGGCACGCCGGCGATCTCGACGTTCTTGGCGGTCATGAAGAGCATCGGCGCGACGTCCGGCGCGAGGCGCTCCAAAGCGGCCGCCGCCGTCGGGCCTTGAAGCGCCACGAGGCCCCGGTCGGGCAAATGCTCGACCGTGCAGCGGCCGTCTAGATGGGCGTGCATATGGGCAATGTCGCCGACCTTGCAGGCGCCGTTGACCACCAGGAAGAGGTGATCGCCGGCGTTGGTGATCATCAGGTCGTCGATCAGGCCGCCCTCGTCGTTGGTGAAGAAGGCGTAGCGCTGGTGGCCAGGCTGCAGGCCGACGACGTCGACCGGCACGATGCTCTCGAGCGCCTCGGCCGCGCCGTCGCCGGACAGGCGCACCTGGCCCATGTGGGAGACGTCGAACAGGCCGGCCTGCTCGCGCGTGTGCAGGTGCTCCTTCATTATGCCGGTCGGGTACTGCACCGGCATCTCGTAGCCGGCGAAGGGAACGAGCTTGCCGCCGAGCTCCTTGTGCAGCTCGTAGAGCGGCGTGCGCGCCAGATCGTCGTGGCTCATGGTCGAGGCTCCCTTTGGTCGCCGCGCCGGCAACTCTTATCCGGCTGGCAGGTTATCTCACTTACCGTTGGACCGGAACGTCACGGCCCGTCAATTTTCCGTGCCGCTAGTCGGGCACCCGCATCACATGGACCGAGCAGTTGGCGTGGCGCACCACCTGGTTGGCGTTGGTGCCGAGGAGGAAATCGGTGATCTTGTGCTTCTCGGCGGCGATGATGATCAAATCGGCGCCGATGTTCTCGGCCTCCTCCAGAATCTGGCGATAGATGCTGCCCTCGCGCACCGCCAGAGGGATGTCGGCGTTGAGCTCCCCGATCAGCCCCTGCACCGTCTCGCGCACCCCCTTCTTGGTCTCTTCCGCGTAGTTGGCCGGCAAGTTCGGCAGGGCGGTCACGTCGGGCACCACGGTCACCGCGTTGAGCTTGGCGCCGATCAGCCGCGCCAGCTCGATCGCGAGCGGCAGGGCGCGGCTGCCGAAGTCCTTTTTGGTCGGGTCGATGGGTACGAGAATCTGCTGATACATGGATCACGGTCCTTCATGCGCGATGGAAGGGGCGCGCCGAGCTCGCTGTTGCGTCTGACGAAGCCCCCGACAAGAGCCTTAGCCTACCCCTTCCTCCGCGGATCGCGCAGCCTCAAATCAAGGGCAGCTAGTCCGGCACGCGCACCACCTGCACCGAGCAGTCGGCGTGGCGGACCACCTGCATGGCGTTGGTGCCGAGCAAGAAGTCGGACAGGTGATGGCGGTCGGTGGCGATGATGATGCAATCGGCACCGGCGTCCTTCGCCTCCTTCAGGATCTCGCGGTAGATGCTGCCCTCTCGTACCGAGACCGGGATGTCGGCACCGGTGCTCTTGACCAGCTCCTCGACCACCTCGCGCACGTGCTTCTTGGTGCCGCTGCCGTAGCCGGCCGGCAGATTGGGCAGTGCGATCAGCTCGGGCACCACGGTCACCGCGGTGATCTGGGCACCGTGCAGCTTGGCCTCCTCGATCGCCACGGGGAGCGCGCGCTTCCACAGGTCCTTATTGCTGTAGTCGATGGGAACGAGAATTTTCTTGTACATGGCTCTTAATCCTCTTGTCCTTGACCCTTGGGGGCGCGCGGCCCGCGGCCCGCGCCCCCTGCGGTCGATTACGCCTTAGGCCTTGCCGTCGTCCTCGATCGGGCTTTCCTGGCCGCCGCTTGCGAAGAACTCCTTGGTCAGTCGGATCACCAGCGGGCTCAGCAAGAGGAGCGCGATCAGGTTGGGGATCGCCATCATGGCGTTGAGCGTGTCGGCCAGCAGCCACACGAAATCCAGATGGACAATTGCGCCGAGCGGCACCGCGATGCACCAGAGGACGCGGAACGGGAAGATCGCCTTGACGCCCAACAGGAACTCCACGCACTTCTCGCTGTAGAAGCTCCAGCCCAGGATCGTTGTGAAGGCGAAGATCGCCAGCACAATCGCGACCATGTAGCCGCCGACGCCCGGCAGAGACGTCTCGAACGCCAGGGAGGTCAGGGCCGCGCCGTTCTCGCCGGTGCTCCAGGCACCGCTCGAGATGATCGCAAGTCCGGTGATCGAGCACACGATGATGGTGTCGATGAAGGTGCCGAGCATGGCGACCAGGCCCTGGTTCACCGGGCCCTTGGTGGCCGCGGCGGCATGGGCGATCGGGGCGCTGCCCAAGCCCGCCTCGTTGGAGAACACGCCGCGCGCGACGCCGAAGCGAATCGCCATCCAGACCGCCGCGCCAGCGAATCCGCCGGTCGCCGAGACGGGCGTGAAGGCATGGGTGAAGATCAGGCCGATCGCCTCGGGGATGTTCGCGATGTTGACGACCAGGATGATCAGGCCGCAGACGATGTAGGTGATCGCCATCAACGGGACCAGCTTGCCGGCGACCGCGCCGATCCGCTTGATGCCGCCAAGGATGACCGCGCCGGTCAGGACCATCAAGATCAAGCCGGTAACCCATGTCGGTACCGCAAAATTGGATTGGATCACATCGGCAACTGAATTGGACTGCACCGTGTTGCCGATGCCGAAGCCGGCGATCGCGCCGAAAATGGCGAAGGCCGGGGCCAGCCAGTACCAGCCCTTTGAGAGGCCGTTCTTGATGTAGTACATCGGCCCGCCGACGTGGTTGCCGAGCTCGTCGACCTCGCGGTAGCGCACCGCGCAGACCGCCTCGGCGTACTTGGTGGCCATGCCGACCAGGGCGGTGCACCACATCCAGAACAGCGCGCCCGGACCGCCGATCGCGATCGCCGTCGCAACGCCGGCGATGTTACCGGTGCCGATGGTCGCCGAGAGCGAGGTCATAAGCGCGTTGAAGGGGCTAATCTCGCCTTCGCCGCTCGCTTGGCGGCCTTTCCAGAGGAGCGCGAAGCCGTAGCCGACCTTGCGGATCGGCATGAACTTCAGGCCGGCTTGCAAGAAGAAGCCGACTCCGAGAATCAAGACGAGCATCGGGGCGCCCCAAACGATCCCATTGATGTCGCCGATAAGGGTAGTGATGAACTCCATGGCGTGTGCCTCCCACTGCCTCATGGTTTTTTGGTCGGGCGAACGAAGCAAGCCGAGATCCGGATCCGCGCGGCCGAAAAGCTGTGAGCTATTGGCCCCATGAACCCGAAATCAGGGCAAAAATTTCCGATAGGAAATTGATAGCAAATCGAGGAAACTCATTCAACATCTTTTTTCACCAGCCACGCAGTCTCACGGGCTCGTGTCCGGCCGGCCGGGTCTTGAACTTTTTTGGCGGCGCGGCTCAGGCGCTGGTGACCCAGAGAACCTGGGCGTCTTCCTCGCTGACCGAGACCAGGGCGTGGCCCATGGCGCTGTCGAAATAGGCGGAATCGCCCATGTTCAGGCCGACCGGCGCATAATATTCACTATAGAGCTCAACCGCGCCGCTGAGAACCAGAACGAATTCCTCGCCGTCGTGGCGCACCCAGTCGGCGAAATCGGCGAAGGAGCGGGCGCGGATCCGGCTCTTGAAGGGCACCATGCGCTTGTTGGTGAGGTCGGTGCAGAGCAGCTCGTGCTCGTAGGTCGCGGTCGGATGGGATTGACCCTCGTCGGTCCGGGTGATGGTCCGGCGCCCGGCGCTGGCTTGGCGCCGCGGCGGCGCGAACAGCTGGGGCACGTCGATGTCGAGCCCCTGGGCCAGCTTTTGCACCGCGTCGAAGGTCGGCGACATCTGCTCGTTCTCGATCTTGGAGAGGGTCGAGCGGGCGAGGCCAGTGCGCCGGCTGGCCTCTTCCAGGGTCCAGTTGCGACTCTGGCGGATCTCCCGAACGCGCCGGCCCAGGTGCAAAGGTTCAACCCGCGCGCCACGCTGATCGCCGATCAGCTCGAGGCGGGGCGGAGTTGGCTCCTTGGGCATGGCGAAAGGCGTCCTGGCTGGGTCAGTCGCCCGAACTATAGTGCATATTCTTCAAAAAGGAAACTTTGTTTACGATCGTGAACAAATTTCTCAAAGATTCTTGCGATTGGTCTCCAGCTGCTCCTCGTTCAGGACGAATCCGACGTAAATCACGTAGCTGGCGCCCGATTGGCCGGGCTGCAGGGGGATCCGCGGGGAAAGCTGCTCGGTCACCGCCAAGCGGGTCAGGTTGCCTTGGAACGGCACCTGAAGGGCGAACTCCTCTCGGGTCAGGATCTGCTGGTCCCGGGTCGCTATGGCGACGAAGTAGCGCAAAACGGCGACCCGCTCAGGATTGGCCGGGCCCTCGCTGGCGACGAAGGTGATGTCCAGCTCGCCCTCGACCACGTTGTCGTCATATTCGCAGATCAGCCCTATCTGGCCGATCGTCGCCTCGAAGGAGACATCGGTCAGGTCGCGCCCGGCGCCGACGTATTCGACCAGGCGCGCGGCCTCGGGCAGGCGCACGAAGGCCGGGCAGGGCTCGGGAATGTCGTCGCTGCTGCAGGCCGCCAACACGGCCAAAGCCAGGCCGCCGAGGCATCCTATGCGCGCCGCCCGCAAGATCATGGGAATGGGTCCGGTGGCGCTAGAGCGTGGAATGGGTGCCGTCGCACATCGGTTGCTTGCCACTGTGCTTGCAGCCGCAAAACCAGACGTCGCGCGTGGCGGTCGCCTTGTAGGGCGTCGGCCGAAGGTCGGTGACCTCGTGGGAGCCATCGCAAAAGGGCTGCTTCTTGGAGCGCCCGCAGGCACACCAGAAGTAGGTCTTGCCTTCCTCTACAGAGACCTGATAGGGCCCTTTTTGGGCGACGATCGCGTCGGTCATGATGCCCCTTCCTTCTATAGCGCGCGTGGTTTACTTTCCGAATCGCTCGGCCGCCCCGAACTCTAGGCAAGGCCAGGTACGAGAACAAGGCCCGGGACCTGACGCCCGGCAAGCACTGATCAGAGAAGATGCCATGAGCAAGCCTCCCCTGACGATCCTTCTGACCGCCCCACGGGGCTTTTGTGCCGGGGTCGAGCGGGCCATCGAGATCGTCGAGCGGGCCTTGGAGAAGTTCGGCCGGCCGGTCTATGTCCGCCACGAGATCGTGCACAACCGCTTCGTGGTCGAGGAGCTCGAGGCCAAGGGCGCGATTTTCGTCGAGGAGCTCGACGAGGTGCCCGACGACGTGCCGGTGATTTTCTCGGCCCACGGCGTGCCCAAGCACGTTCCGGCCGAGGCCGAGCGCCGGGACCTGCTTTATGTAGACGCCACCTGCCCCCTGGTCAGCAAGGTCCACCGGGAGGCCGAGCGGCACTTCCGCGACGGCCGCAAGATCATCCTGATCGGCCATCCGGGCCACCCAGAGGTGATCGGCACCATGGGCCAGCTGCCGGCCGGCTCGATCGTGCTGATCGAGGATGCCAGCCAGGCCGAGACCTTGGAGATCGACGGCGACGAAGAGCTGGCCTACATCACCCAAACCACGCTCTCGGTCGACGATACCCACGAGATCATCCAAGTGCTGAGCCGTCGCTTTCCTCAGATCCACGGCCCCAAGCAGGAGGACATCTGCTACGCCACGACCAACCGCCAGAGCGCGGTCAAGGCGATCGCCGCGGATTGCGACCTGCTCCTGGTGGTCGGCTCGCCCAATTCCTCCAACTCCCAGCGCCTGGTCGAGGTCGCCAGCAAGGCCGGCTGTCCGCGCGCCAAGCTGGTGCCGCGCGCCTCGGCGATCCAGTGGGACGAGCTGGAAGGGATCAACCGCCTGGGCATCACCGCCGGGGCCTCGGCGCCGGAGGTTCTGGTCGAGGAGGTTATCCGGGCCTGTCAGGAGCGCTTCGAGGTGACCACCGAGGAGGTCACCGTGACCTCCGAGGGCGTGCAGTTCAAGCTGCCGCGCATCCTGTCCCGCCAGGAGCCCGCCAGGGTCTGATCGGAACGCGGTTTCTACATGGCCGTCTATACCGAAGTTTCCGACGAGGACCTGAGGGCCTTTCTCGCCAGTTTCGATATCGGCGAGGTGCTGTCCTTCAAGGGCATCGCCGAGGGCGTCGAGAACTCCAACTATCTGCTGCGCACGACCGGCGGCAGCTACATCCTGACGCTCTACGAAAAGCGCGTGGCGCCACGGGACTTGCCGTTCTTCCTGGGGCTGATGGAGCACTTGGCGAAGAAGGGCTTTCATTGCCCGACGCCGGTCCATGGGCGCAACGGCGAGGCCCTGCACGAGCTGTGCGGCCGGCCGGCGGCGGTGATCACCTTTCTGGATGGCCTGGCCGCGAGGCGCATCTACCCCAACCATTGCCAGCACCTGGGCACCACCCTGGCCGAGATGCACATGGCCGGCGAAGGCTTCGCGATCGCCCGGCCCAACGACCTTTCGGTGACCGGCTGGCGGCCCCTTCTGGAGCAGTGCACCGGTCGCGCCCACGAGGTCCAACCGGGCTTGGCCGAGCAGCTTTTGGAGGAGCTCGGCCATTTGGAGGCCAATTGGCCGGGCAGCCTGCCGACCGGCGTGATCCATGCCGACCTCTTCCCGGACAACGTCTTTTTTCTCGGCGACCAGCTCTCCGGCGTGATCGACTTCTACTTCGCTTGCAACGACTTCTTTGCCTATGACATCGCGGTCTGCCTGAATGCCTGGTGCTTCGAGCCGGACAACGCCTTCAACGTCACCAAGGCGCGCGCCCTGCTTCAGGCCTACCGCAACCGCCGGCCGTTCTCGGCCGAAGAGCTGGACGCCCTGCCACTGCTGGCCCGTGGCAGCGCGCTCAGGTTCCTGCTGACCCGGCTCTACGACTGGCTCAACCACCCGCCCGGCGCCTTCGTGCGCCCCAAGGACCCGCTGGAATATTGGAACAAGCTGCGCTTCCACCAGGCGGTGCGCGGCCCGGCCGCCTATGGACTGGACCTATGAAAAAGCCCCTGATCGAAATCTTCACCGACGGCGCTTGCTCGGGCAATCCGGGCCCGGGCGGCTGGGGCGCGGTGCTGCGCTCGGGCGCCAACGAGCGGGAGCTCAGCGGCGGCGAGGCGCAGACCACCAACAACCGCATGGAGATGATGGCGGCGATTGCCGCGCTCGAGGCGCTCAAGCGCCCGGCCGAGGTGGATCTGACCACCGACAGCGTTTACCTGCGCGACGGCATCACCAAGTGGATCCATAACTGGAAGAAGCGCGGCTGGAAGACCGCCGACAAGAAACCGGTCAAGAACCAGGACCTCTGGCTGCGCCTGGAGGCGGCGCGCGCGCCCCACGAGGTGCGCTGGCACTGGGTCAAGGGTCACGCCGGCCACCCGGAAAACGAGCGCGCCGACGAGCTGGCCCGCGGCGCCATGGCGCCTTATAGGTGATTTGATTTGTTTAGTTTCGGCACCGGCCCGCTCCCCCACCCGGCCACCCACGGAAGTATGCTTGATGGGTGGCCGGGTGGGGGCGCGGGCCGGTGCCAAGCTTGATTGAACAATCATGTCGGACCTTGTCGCCCTGCATGAGGCTTTCAAGAAGGGCGACGTGGCAGCGGTTCGGCGCTTGATGGGCGATCCGCCGGACTTTCCCAACAACCGGGGCCCAGTTGCGGCCGGCGAGATCGTGCTGGAGTACGCGATCTACCACAGCCCGATCGCCATGATCCGCGAGCTGCTGGCGCTCGGCGCCGATCCCAACTACGACGATAGCGCCGGCTTCCCCTCGTTGATCGCGAACTTGAGCTGCGGCGACCGGGCCGACCGCCACGACATCCTAGAGCTGCTGCTGGCGGCCGGCGCCGACGTCCAACAGCGCGGCGTCAACGACTATACGCCGCTGCACTACGCGGTCGGCGCCCGGGACCGCAGGGCGATCGAGATCCTGCTGGACCACGGCGCCGACCCTGAGGCGCGCACCCGCATCGACGAGTGCGCAACGCCCTTGGAGGAGGCCGAAATCCTTGGCCACACCGACGCCGCCCAGATGCTTCGCGAGGCGCTCGCCAGGACGACGATCCGAAAAGACGGCTGATTTGGCCAGCCGTCAGGTCGGCGCACCTAGCTTGTGGTCATGAACCTAGAGACCCGCTCCCGGCGGGCGTCCTAGAGTAGAGCCTCCACGAGAGGAACGGACTGGACCGCCGGCGGATGGATCGGCTCCGCGCGCACCTTTGGCACGACGTGCCCTTGCGGCCTGGCGAGGTTCGCAGCCTCTGGCTCCTCGGCCCGCCTTTGCTGGTGATGGTTCTGGCCGGCCTGATCTTCGAGGTCGGCGCCTCCGACCTGGCAGGTCTCCAGGCCCACTTGGCCCGGGTCGTGAGCGGGGCCGCCGAACAGGACATGATACTCGGCCTCGCCGAGACTCGGGCCCGCCTGGTCTGGGGCACCGCGGTCCTGATGGCGAGCCTGGCCGGTATCGCCCTGGTGGTCGCCGCGCTCGTCGTATTGTGGCGCAGCCTCTCGCTCGCCGGCTTCGGACTCTATTTCGGCATCGGCCTGCTGTTCTCCCTGGCAGGTGGCCTGCATCTGATCCTCAGCGGCCGGAGCGACAGCGGTATCGCCGCGGTCTTCACCTTTACCTATGGCAGCTTCGCCCACAGCCAGCACCTGGAGAGCGCGGAGCTGGTCATCGTCGAGGCCCTGGTGCACGGCCTCAATGGGCTCGGCGTCAGCGCGCCGGCCTTCGGCTTGATGGCTGCCTGCGCCACCCTTTCGCCCGGCCCGAGCGGTCACGGGGGCGACCCGGCAGCCGCGGACCTGGCCAATCTGCAGCGCCGTATGCGCTACCTGAAGACCCTGCTCAATCTGGGCTCGGCCGTCCTGGTGCTGGGCATCCTGCACCTGGTCGTGTGGATCCGCTGGCCGGCCGCCCTGATCCCAGATCCCGCCGTGGCGCGCCAGATCCTCGGACTCTCGACAGCGCTCGGCCTCTATTGGGGGGCGGCCTTCACGCTGCTGATCGTCGCCTTCTACGTGCCCGCCTCCTTCGTCATCAGCCGGCGCGCCCAGGCGGTGCTGGCGCGCATGCCGGGCGAGGCAGGCGCCCCGGACGTCCAGAGCTGGATGGCCTCCATGGGCCTTTCGATCGCGCCGGCCCAGCAGCTCCCGCAGATCGCCGCCATGATGGCGCCGCTCCTGGCCGGGCCGGTCGGGACCCTCCTGAACGACCTGGTTAGCCCTTTGAGCGGTTAGAGCGAGGCCAGCACGTTCTCGGCGCTCGAGACGTCCATGCCGCCGGGATCGTCCTCGATGACGAGAGATTTGACCACGCCGTCGTCGACCACCATGGCGTAGCGCTGGGAGCGCACGCCCAGGCCCCGGGCCGAGAGGTCGAGGTCCATGCCGATGGACTTGGTCAGCTCGCCGCTGCCGTCGCCCAGCATGAGGATCTGGTCGCCGGTGCCCTGGTCCTTGGCCCAGGCGCCCATGACGAAGGCGTCGTTGACCGAGACGCAGCCGATCGAATCGATACCCTTGGCCCTAAGCGCGTCCGCATTGTTCAGGAAGCTGGGCACGTGCTGGGCCGAGCAGGTCGGGGTGAAGGCGCCAGGCAAGCCGAACAGCACGACCTTCTTGCCGCCTAGGAGCTCGTCCGTGGTGATCGCCGCCGGGCCATCGCCGGTCATGTGGTAGAGGGTGTTGTTCGGAATCCGCTCGCCAACCGAAATCGTCATCTTGATCGTCCCCATCTGTTCTGAGTGGCCCAGGCCGCCTGGCTTGGAATGGGCGGCAGAATAGGCAGGCGCGGGGAGGCGCGCAATGGGGACAGTCGCCCTACTTCTTGGCCCAAGAGCCCTCGAAGCGGTTGAACTCTTCAAACTCACGGCGCAGGCGGCTCTTGTGGCTTTGGCGGAACCAATAGATCGCCGCCATGAAGGCCGCGATCGCCACCACGGTCATGGTCGCCGCCCAAAGTGCCGTATAGGAATCCATCTACAGACCCTCCAAAGGAATGAAGGGGTTCTAGCACCCGCCCGAGGCAGCCGCCTGTGAGGAGAGTCACACGGTCTTGAGATTCTTCAGTCGCTGGCCGCGATCCGATCCTGGCCGGCCTGGTCCAAGGCCTTGAGCACCCGCTCCCTGGTCAGAAGCTCCGGCAGGGTGGCGCCGTCGGGCGCGCCGGGGCCGTAGACCGCGTTGAACGGGATGCCATAGCGCCCGAATGAGGTGAGATAGGCCGTGATCGCCGGATCGGGCGAGGTCCAGTCGCCACGCATGCGCACCACGTCCGGCCCGTCCAGGCGCTCCGACACGTCACGGGTATCGAGCACCAGGGCCTTGTTGGCCTTGCAGGTCAGGCACCAGTCGGCGGTGACGTCGACAAAGACGGTCTTGCCCTCGGCCACCAGGCGGCCGATCTCGGCTTGGTCCAGGGGCAGCCAGGCCGCCTCTTCGCTGGCAATGGGCGCCCTGGCGAACCCTGCTGGCACCGCCAGACTGGCGACCGCCAGAACGGCGACCATGGCGGCCACCGCCGGACTCGCCAGGCGCTTGCCGAACGCGAGCACCGCGCCGATCGCCAGCAAGAGCGCACCGGCGCCCAGCGCGGCCGTCGTGCCCACTTGGTTCGCCAGCACCCAGAGCAGCCAAAGGGCGGTCGCAACGAGCGCCAAACCCAGCACCCGGCGCAGCCAGACCATCCAGGCGCCCGGCTTGGGCAGGCGGGTCGCCAGGCCGGGCGCTGCGGCGACCAGGAGGTAGGGCAGGGCGAGGCCGACGCCGAGCGCCAGGAAGATCAGCACGATCTCGAAGGGTCCACGGGCCAGCGCGAAACCCACCGCGGTGCCGAGGAAGGGCGCCGAGCAGGGCGTCGCCAAGAGCGTCGCAAAAGCGCCGGTCGCGAAGTGCCCGCCCAAGCCGCCACGCTCCTTGCCGGCCGCTTCGCCCAGGAAGCCGGGCAGGTGGATCTCGAAGAGGCCCAGCAGGTTGAAGGCGAAGAGGCTGACCACCAGGGCCATGCCGGCCAAGAACAGGGGCTGCTGGAACTGGATGCCCCAGCCGACCGCCATGCCGCTCGCCTTGAGCGCGATCAAGACCCCGGCGAGCACCAGGAACGAGGCCAGGATGCCGGCCGCCGAGGCCAGGAAGCCGGCGCGCACCGCCGATTTCTCCTGGCCCGCCTTGCTGACCACCGAGAGCAGCTTGATCGAGAGCACCGGCAGAACACAGGGCATGAGGTTGAGGATCAAGCCGCCCAAGACCGCCAGGCCCAAGATCGCCAGCAGGCTGTTCCAATCGCTCCCGGCCGGCCCCGCGACGGTGGCACCGGCGGCGGCGTCGTAGCGGGTGACGATCTCCTGCTCCATGCCGCGCCGGCCGTCGGTCAGGGTCAGAGTCAGGCGCTTGCCCTCGACAACCCCTTCGGCCAGGGCATTGCGGCTGGTCGCCAGGCTGAGGGTCGCCAGCTTGCCGTCCTCGGCCAGGGTTACCTCGGGCTTGGCGAACTCGAAGCCCTGCGGCCCCTCGACCAGCAGATCGGGGCCGGCGAAGGGAATGGTGGAACGGGCCGTGACCTCCAAGCGGGGATCCTCTCCGGCCTCGCGCAAGACCGCTTGCTCAAGCGAGAGTCCGACCGCCTGGCCGTCGCCGGGCACCAGGTCCCGGGCCTCGTCGATCAGGAAAGCGTCGATCGAACGGTCGCCCGGCCCGGCCGGCAGGTCGA
Organism: Pseudomonadota bacterium; assembly: GCA_039029395.1. Taxonomy (GTDB): domain Bacteria; phylum Pseudomonadota; class Alphaproteobacteria; order Kiloniellales; family JAKSDN01; genus JBCCGG01. Next base: position 79,779 of record JBCCGG010000009.1, read on the forward strand.
GGCGCAGCACCCCGTCGTGGGGCACGCAGATCTCCTCGCACACCAGATAGGTTAGCTTGGCCTCGAGGCGCGCCGGCTCGCCAGGGCGCTCGAGCTCGAGCGCGATCGGCAGCACCACCTCGTCCTTGTAGCCGAAGGTCTCGAGCCCGAAGAGGGTGAAGCGCTCGGGCACCGGCCAATCGATCCGGGCGCCCGCGACGTTGTCCGAGGCGCTCCAGTCGAGCGCCGGCGGGAAGCCGGCCGCGCCCGGGCTGCGCCAATAGATCTTCCAGCCGGGCGCCAACTGAAAGCGCAGCCCGGCGTCCAGAGTGTTGCTATGCGAGATACTATCCTGGCCGGTAATGAATTGGACCTTTGCGTGATCGTGGTCGAGCCAGGGGGAAGCCGCCGCGCGTGCCTCGCCGGCGCCGCCCAGCCAGGCAAGCGCCGCGCCCAAAAGGGCGCCGGCCAAGACGGGGAGTGCGGATCGTGCGATCATCGGGCGTTGCGGCCTTGTTTGTCGGTGCGCAGGAGAATATAGGGCTGGCACGCCTACATTGCTCTAAGAAGTATACTTAAACTGCTGTGGCGAATCTGTCACAATAGCGTGCGGAATTTGTGACCAGAGCCCACATGATACGCAAGTCGTGGTATCCTAAGATCCGTGGTAAAAGGCAGGTAAAGCATGTCCGGTGACAACCCCGAGGATCCAAAGCTCTCGTCGCGGGCCGACCCGTCGCAGCACGAGGAGGGCTATTTGACCGGACAGTTGATCGTCGCCATGCCGACCATGATGGACCCACGCTTCGCGCGCACGGTGATCTATCTCTGCGCCCACAACAAGGACGCCGCCATGGGCCTGGTGGTCAACCGGCTGATTGGCTCGCTGACCTTCCCCGACCTGCTCGAGCAGCTCGGAATCGAGGGCCATCAGGCCGACAAGGACATTCGGGTGCACTTCGGCGGACCGGTCGAATCGGGCCGCGGCTTCGTGCTGCATTCCGGCGACTACCAGCAAGAGGGCACCCTGCAGGTCGATCCCAAGGTCTCCCTGACCGCCACGGTCGACATCCTGCGCGACATGGCCGACGGCCGCGGGCCACAGCGCAGCCTGCTCGCGCTCGGCTATGCCGGCTGGGGCGAGGGCCAGCTCGACGCCGAGATCCAGGCCAACGCCTGGCTCCACGTGGATGCCGACGACGATCTGGTGTTCGACGCCGATCTGGACGGCAAGTGGGAGCGCGCCCTTAACAAGCTCGGCATCGAGCTCTCCATGCTGTCCGGCGACGCCGGCCACGCCTAGGCGAACTTGGCGGCGCGCAGGCGATCCGTCCTTCGGTCGGCTGGCGTCTCGAACCGAAACGTCTTGTTGATCGGCTTCTCTAGGTTAGCCCTTGCCCCGCTTGCGCCATTCGTCGCACAGCATGGCGAAAAGCACGTGATCGCGCCATTGGCCGTTGATGCGCAGGTAGCGCTGGGCATAGCCTTCTTCGCGGAAGCCCATCTTGACCAACAGGCCCCGGCTGGCCGTGTTGTTGGGCAGGCAGGCCGCCTCCAGGCGGTGTAGGGCGAGGTCGTCGAAGGAGAAGTTGAGCGCCGCCACCAAGGCCTCGGTCATATGACCGCGCCGGGCATAGGCCTGCCCGGTCCAATAGCCCAGGCTGGCGCACTGGCAGACGCCGCGCCGCACATTGGAGAGGGTGACCCCGCCGACCAGCTGGTCATCGGCGCGCAAGAAGATCAGGAAGGAGTAGCCGACACCGTCGCGCCATTCCTGTGAATGGGCGCGCACCCGCCGGCGGAAGGCGCTGCCGCTCAGGGCGTCGTGGGGCCAGGTCGGCTCCCAGGGGCTCAGGAAGGCGCGGCTTTGTTCGCGCAGATCGGCCCAGGCCCGCCAGTCGCCGAGTCTGGGCGGGCGCAGGTAGATGCGCCCGGATTCCAACTTGAGGCCGCGCTGTACGCCAGGGCCGAGGACCGGCATCCGCATGATGTGCCCCGATACCTCAGCTGAGGTGCGCTTCGAGGCGATCGAAGCTGGCCACGTGGTCGAGCGGGCCGAGCGCCGCCAAACAGGGCCGGCTCGCCGTCAGGCGCCCGGTTAAGCGCGCGAGCATCGCCTCGTCGACCGCCTCGATCTTGTCGACGATTTCCTCGACCGGCAGGGCCCGGCCGAAGGTCAGGATCTGCTGGGCCAACTGCTCGCAGCGGCAGCCGGTGCTCTCGCGGCTCATCAGCACGCTCGCCTTGAGCTGGGTCTTGGCCCGTGCCAGCTCATCGGCGCCGACATTGCCGGCGACCTTGTTGAGCTCGTCGCAGACCAGCGGGATCAGATCGGCGGCCTGGCGCGTGCCGGTTCCGGCGTAGACGCCGAACAGGCCGCCATCGCTGAAGGCCGAGACGAAGGAGTAGACCGCATAGGCCAGCCCGCGCTTCTCGCGCACCTCCTGGAACAGGCGCGACGACATGCCGCCGCCGAACAGGCTCGAGAGCACCATGGCGCCGTAGTGGTCTTGATCCCGGTAGCCGACGCCCTCGAAGCCGAGCAGCAGGTGGACCTGCTCCAGATCGCGGTTTTCCCGATACTCGCCGCCGGTGTAGGCGGCCGGCTCGAGCGCGGCCTTGCTGTCCTCGGGCAGGTGGTCGAAGGACTCTTGCACCTGGGCCACGAAGTCCTCGTGCTCGATCTTGCCGGCCGCGGCGACGACCATGCGCGAGGCGCCGTAGTGGCCAGCCATGTAGCCCTGCAGGTTCTCGCGCGCCAGGCCGGCGACGATCTCGGCGCGGCCGAGCACCGGGCGGCCAAGCGCCTGGTCGGGATAGGCGGTTTCCTGGAAGTGGTCGAAGATGATGTCGTCAGGCGTGTCGTGGGCCTGGCCGATCTCCTGCAGCACGACCTCGCGCTCGCGCGCCAGCTCATCGGCGTCGAACACGGAGTCCTGCAGGATGTCGGCGATCACGTCGAGCGCGAGGGGCGCGTCGTCGGCCAGCACCTTCGCGTAGTAGGCGGTGTTCTCGCGCCCGGTGTAGGCGTTGAGGTGGCCGCCGACCGCCTCGATCTGCTCGGCGATCTCGAGGGCCGTGCGCCGCTTGGTGCCCTTGAACGCCATATGCTCCAAGAGGTGGGCGATGCCGTTGACCTCGGGTGGCTCGTGCCGGGTGCCGACGTCGACCCAGGCACCGACCGAGACGGTCTCCACGCTCGCCACCCGGTCGCTCGCAACGGTCAGGCCGTTGGCCAGGGTGGTCAGCTGCACCGTCATGTCGCTTCTCTCATCATACCTTCTCGAGCGCGCGGACTCTTCTGATCTCGGCCTGAAGCGCCGCCAGATCGTTGGCCATCACCTTAAAGCGCTCCTTGCGGCTGAACAAATCGGCCAGTCGCGGCGGCAGTTTCGGGCGCTGGCCGGTGGCCTCCTCAACCGCGTCGGGGAACTTGGCCGGATGGGCCGTGGCGAGCGCAACGATCGGCGTGCCGGTGGCCCGCTCGGCCTTGCGCGCGGCGGCGATGCCGATCGCCGAGTGGGGGTCGATCAGCTCGCCGGTCTCTCGGTAGAGCCGGCGGATCTCGGCCAGCGTCTCCTGGTCGTCGAGCTTGAGACCGGAAAAGCCCTCGAGCGGCGCCAGATTGGGCAGCGCCGCGCGCTCGAAGCGGCCGTTCCGGCGGAAGCCCTCGAGCAGGGCCGCGACCGCGGCGCCGTCGCGCTCGGCCATGTCGAACAGCAGACGCTCGAAGTTGCTCGAGACCTGGATGTCCATGGAGGGCGAAAGGCTGGGCTCGACCGGCGCCAGGGACATGACACCGGTCTCGAGGAAGCGGGTCAGGATATCGTTGCGGTTTGAACCGATCACCAGGCGGTCCAAGGGCAGGCCCATCTGACCTGCGCCGTAGCCGGCGTAGACGTTGCCGAAATTGCCGGTCGGCACCGCGAAGGCGACCCGCCGCTGGGGCGCACCCAGGGCGACCGCGGCGGCGAAGTAATAGACGATCTGGACCATGACCCTGGCCCAATTGATCGAGTTGACCGCCGATAGCGAGACCTCGTCTCGGAAGGCCTCGTCGTTGAACAGGGCCTTCACCAAGTCCTGGCAGTCGTCGAAGCTGCCCTGGATCGCGAAGTTGTGCACGTTCTCCGAGGGCACCGTGGTCATCTGGCGGCGCTGAACCTCGGTGACCCGGCCCTCGGGGTGGAGCATGAAGATCTGGATGCGCGCGCGATCCCGGCAGGCCTCGATCGCCGCCGATCCGGTGTCGCCCGAGGTCGCGCCGACGATGGTCAAGCGCTCGTTCCGGCGCGTCAGCACCTTGTCGAACAGTCGGCCGACCACTTGAAGCGCGAAGTCCTTGAAGGCCAGGGTCGGCCCGTGAAACAGCTCGAGCAGCCAGAGTTTTCGATCCAGTTGCTTCAAGGGCGCCACGGCGGCGTGGTCGAAGCTCTCGTAGGCGGCGTTCAGGATGCGCGCGAGCTCGTCGTCGCTCAGCGCCTCGCCGACGAAAGGCTTGATGACCCGTTGGCCCAGCTCCGGATAGGACAAACCATCGAGCGCGCCGATCTCGTCGGCCGATAGTCGCGGCCAGCGTTCCGGCAGGTAAAGCCCGCCGTCGCGCGCCAGACCCGACAAGAGCGCGCCTTCGAAATCCAAGACCGGGGCCGTGCCCCGGGTCGAAATGTATTTCATTCCCACCCCTCGCTCGCGCGGCCTGCTACTCTAAACGGCCCGGGGCGGGCCCGGCAAGCCGGCGGCTAGGAGAAGGTCACCTGGCCGATCCAGGTGCGTTGGCGGCGCGCCAGGCGGCTCTCGGTGGTCTCGCCCTCGAAATCGGCGGGCGACCGGTCCAACTCCGCGGGATCGACGTCCTCGAAGGTGTTGACGTTGACCACGGCATGGGTGCGGCCGTCGATCTCGCCGGTGATGACCGGTACCACGCCGCACTCTCGGCAGATGTGGAAGTCCGCGGTCTTGGTGCCGAAACGGTAGCGCTTGACCTTGTCAGGGTCGGCGATCTCGACCGAAAGCCGGCCCTCGGGATGGGAGGTATAGACCCCGCCGTGCTTGCGGCAGAAGCCGCAGCCGCAGGCGCGTACCGGGATCAGGCCCGAGCCGCCCGGCCAGACGAAATCGAAACGGATCGCGCCACAATAGCAACCTCCGGTGATCGGGCGCCCGTCGCTCGAAGCGTTCATGATGGGAAACCTCCGGTCATTATGGACACAAGGATGGCAAGGCAGCAGACCATTAAAACCCTTGTTCTGCTCCCGTCAATTGGCCGTCCGAGGGGACAACCGGGTTATCTGTTGTTCCATCGGCGACAAAATGAAGGCCGTGGACATATTTTTAATAGATGATCGAATAGAGTGCTCATCTTGAAGTAAGTATTCGTTCCTAATGCCACCGGAATCCCAAACTCCGTGGCAACACAGGTTCTGTCGAAAGAGAAGTCACATTACGTGATTAATAACAAATACTTAACGTCCCGATTTGACGAAACGGCCAGGCCCATCCAGCCTCATTCACCCGTGACATTGCCTCAAAAGCGCGGCACGATTTTGCTCCAGGGACAAAATGTGACCCTTGCGCAAGGGACAAATCGTCCCCTTATAAATACCAAGAGGGGTAGTGTCTGCGATGGAAACTATTAATGCCATTATGATCCTGGAGCCGGATCCTGTTCAGCAGGATGCCCTGGCGGCCTATATGGCGCGCTATGCGGAAGCCGGCAGCTGGCTCGCCGGCCCGGTTTTCGAGGGTCATATCACAGATCAGGTGCGCCTCCACCGGCGCTACTACAACGAGCTGAGAGGCCGTTTCGAGTTGCCGGCGCAGAGCGCTGTCTTGTGCCTCAAGCACGTGGCGCGCCTGTGCCGAAGGGCGCCGGCGGTGCCGGTGCTCTCGCCGCTCGGGCCGGTGCCCTACGACCGCCACCTCTATGGCGTCAAGGCGGTCGATCAGCTGTCGCTGGCCACCCTGGCCGGCCGGGTCGTCGTGCCCACTGCGCTCTCCAGCTATCAGGCGGGCGAGCTGGCGGTCGGCAGCGGCGAGCTGCTGTACGAGGAGGACAACTGGATTTTTTCGCTGCGCACGACCCTGTCGCGCGCCGCGCTCGACCATGCTCACAGAGGAAAGGAGCCTGTCATGTCGGATAAACTCTTGACCCGCGTCACGCGGCTGATTTCCGGTATCGCCCACAACACGCTGTCCCATGCCGAGCAGGCCGCGGCCGTGCCGGTCATGGAGCAGGCGGTGCGCGACATCGACGACGCGATCAAGGACGTGCGCGCCGAGATCGGCCAGAACGAGGCGACCAAATACAACGTGACCCGCCGTATCACCGAGCTGCGGGGCGAGCACGGCAACCTCGACGCCAAGATCGCGACCGCCCTGGGCGAGAGCCAGGAGTCTCTGGCCGAGGCTGGGGTCGCCCGTCAGCTCGACATCGAGAACCAGCTGGCGCTGCTGAACCGAACTCTTGAGGACGCCGAGGGCGAGATCGCCAAGCTGACCGACTCGCTCAACGCCCTGCGCGCCAGTCGGCGCGAGGCCCAGCAACGCCTCAAGGACTTGAAATCGGCGCCGCCCGCGGCGGCCGGCGACAGCGGCGGCGGCGCGCCGGGCCGCTCGGCGACAGCCAAGGCGGACGAGGCCATCGAGAGCGCCCAGCGCTTGGGCGAGGACCTGACCGGCGTGCCCGGCAGCGAACGGCCGATCAGCAACAAGGAGCTCGAGGACCTGGACGAGCTGCACCGCCAGCACGCGATCCGCGAGCGCCTGGCCAAGCACCGCGCCGGCCTCAAGGCGGATCATTGAGGCCGGTCCCAGATCGTCATTGGAGCCTAGGAAAGGAGCTGCGCCATGACCGCCATGGAGTTCCTGCTGGCCGATCAGAACGTCGCCTTCACGGTGGCGCTGGTGATCACCCTGGTGATCGCCACCCTGGAGATCGTCAGCCTGATCCTGGGCCTCGGCCTGTCGGATCTGATCGATGGCATGCTGCCGGACTTCGACGCCGATGTGGACCTCGACCTTGACGTCGACGCGGACGTCGATGCCGATGGAGATTTCTCTCCCGAGGTGCCGAGCGCCAGCGACACCAACGTCTTCATGTGGGCCTTCGGCTGGCTCAACGCGGGCCGGGTGCCGATGCTGATCCTTCTGGTCTGCTTTCTGGGGATCTACACGGTGATCGGCTATGTGGCTCAGTTGATCGTGCAGCCAATCATCGGGCTGTTGCCGGCCATCGTTGTTGGCCCGGCGGCGCTGGTGCCCACCCTACCACTGACCCGTCAGGCCAGCCGGGCAATCTCCCGGGCGATCCCCCGGGAGGAGAGCTTCGCGGTCAGCGACCGGGAGTTCGTCGGCCTGGTCGGCAGCGTCACCCTGGGCCCGGTCGAACGGGACAATCCGGGCAAGGCCAAGCTGACCGACCGTCATGGCGACGTTCACTTCGCCAGGGTCCGCGCCGCCGAGCCGGGCGCCCGCTTCGGGCTCGGCGACAAGGTGCTTCTGGTCGCGCAGGATGGCCATCTCTTCGATGTCATCGCGCCGCCCGACAGTCTTTCACAGGGGCCGGCCGCCAAGGCCTGAGCCCAGCCCATAGTTCCCGCACAGCAAGGGAGAAGTTGAAATGGAATTCTATCTCATCATAGGCGGCGTGGTCGTCGTCGTACTACTGGCAGTCGGCATAATGCTTGCCAAACTCTATGTAAGAGCCCCGAAGGACGTGGCTTTCGTGCGCACCGGCTCGGGCGGCCCCCGGGTGATCAAGGACGGCGGTGCGCTCAAGATCCCGATCCTGCACGACATCACCTGGGTCAACCTGCGCACCCTGCGCCTGGAGGTCCGCCGCCAGCGCGAGGGCGCCATGATCACCCTGGACCGCATGCGCGTCGACATCGGCGTGGAGTTCTACGTGCGCGTCAAGCCGGATTCCGAATCGATCGCCCTGGCCGCCCAAACCCTGGGCGAGCGCACCCTGGAAAGCGAGCAGCTGCGCGACCTGGTCGAGGCCAAGTTCGTCGATGCCCTGCGCGGCGTAGCGGCGCAGATGGCGCTCAACGACCTGCACGAAAAACGCCAGGACTTTGTCCAGAAGGTGCAGAACGCGGTCGCCGGCGATCTGGAGCAGAACGGCCTTGAGCTGGAGTCGGTCTCGCTCACCTCGCTCGACCAGACCCCGGCCGAGTTCTTCAACCCGGACAACGCCTTCGACGCAGAGGGCCTGACCCGCCTGCGCGAGATCACCGAGACCAAGAAGAAGGAGCGCAACGAGATCGAGCAGGAGACCCGCATCGATATCGAGCAGCGCAACCTGGATGCCGACCGGCGCGCCTTCGAGATCTCCCAGGAGAAGGAGTTCGCGCGCCTGGAGACCGAGCGCAACGTCGCCAACCACACGGCCGAGACCAAGGCCCAGACCGCCGAGCGCGAGGCCGAGGCCAAGCGCATGGAGGAGCAGGCCGAAATCCAGGCCGGTCTCTCGATCAAGCAGAAGCAAATCGAGTCCGACCGAGACGTGGAGCTGGCCCGTCAGGAGAAGTCGATCACCGTCGCCAACAAGTCGCGCGACGAGTCCAAGGCCCAGGCCGAGGCCAACGAAGCGCGCTCGGAAGCGGTCGCCGCCGAGGAGAAGGTCAAGACCGTGGCGCGGGTTGCCGAGGCCGAGCGGCAAAAGCTGGTCGCCATCGTCTCCGCCAAGGAGCAGGCCGAGCGCGACGCGGTCGAGGTCACGGTTTCGGCCGAGGCCGAGCGCCATGCCTCGGAGGACCGGGCCGAGGCGACCCTGGTTGCCGCCAAGGCCGATTCCGAAGCGGTCAAGATCAAGGCCCAGGCCGATGCCGCCCGCTACCAGGTCGAGGCCGAGGGTCAGGAAGCGATCAACGCAGCGCGCAACGTGCTCGACGACCGCATCATCGCGCTCGAGCTCAAGAGCGCGCTCATCAAGGTGCTGCCGGAGGTTCTGGAAGCGGCCATGAAGCCGGTCGAGAAGATCAAGGACATCCGCATCATCGACATGGGCCAGGGCGCGATCACCGGCGGACAGCCGGGCGCCAACGGCGCGGGACCCCTGCCGCTCGGCGCGGGCGGCGGCGCTGGCGGCAGCCTGCCCGACAACATCGTCCAGGCGCTGATGGCCTACCGCATGCAGGCGCCCTTGGTCGACGAGCTGCTCGAGGAGCTCGGCTTCGAGCCCAAGAAGGGCATCGGCCAGCTGGCCAGCCGGCTCTCGGCCGACATCGGCGGCCTAGGGGCCAACGGCACCGGCCAGCCGATCGAGCCGGAGGCGCAAGAGGAAAGCGACAAGCCGGCATAACCAGAAGGCCCCAAGCCGGCCGCGAAAGGGGTCCAAGATCCTCCCATCATAACCTCGGGCCCGCCAGGGATGGCGGGCCCTTCGTTCTGCGGGGGGCCTAATGGACGAAGCGGCGAGAACCAACAAGCGGAATCACAGAGACCCCAGAGGAGCCCCAGAGCTCACCGAGGGGAATGGAGATTAGAAGGAGGATTCTCGCAAAGCGTCTGTTGGAAGTTCGCTGAAGGTCATGAAGAGATCCTCGGTGGCCTCTCTGGCCCCTCTGTGACCTCTGTGTCGGCACTGGTTGTTGGACCTAGCTATCAGTCTTGTAGGCCTCGCTCGTCACCTCGAGGCATTGGCGCATGAGGGTGAGGTAATAGGCGCGGTCGCGGAACTGCTCCGAGCTCTCTTTCTCGCTCTGCAGGATGCGCTCGAACAGAACAGCGGCCAGGCCGTACTTGGTCTCCGGGTAGGTGCCCGTTGACATGATGCCGCCGACCGCATCAGCCGCCGCGCCCGCGACTTTTCCTGTGATCCTGCCCAGTCCGGTCATGGCTTGCCTCCGCTTTATGCCCCCAAATAGCGAGTCTTTAAATGGGTCTTGAACACCTCCGGGTCCAGCTCCTTGCCGGTCGCTTCCACCATCAGCGCCGGGCCGTCGAGGAGCGAGCCCTTGGCGTGGACGTTCTCGGCAAGCCAGGCCATCAGCGGGCGGAAGTCGCCCTTTGCGATCGCCTCGGGGATCTCCGGGCGGGCAGCCTTGGCGGCGGCGAAGAACTGCGCGGCCGTCATGGCGCCAAGGGTGTAGGTCGGGAAGTATCCGAACAGACCGTCGTACCAGTGGATGTCCTGCAGGCAGCCGATGCCGTCGTCCGGCGGGGTGATGCCGAGCAGACCCTCGATCGCCTCGTTGAAGGCGCCGGGCAGATCCTCGGGCAAAAGATCGCCGGCGATCATCGCCTGCTCCAGGCGGCTGCGCAGGATAATGTGTGCCGGGTAGGTGACCTCGTCGGCGTCGACCCGGATGAAATCGGGCTTCACCTGGGTCGCCAGGGCGAGCAGGTTGTCGGCTTGCCAGGCAGGGCCTTGGCCGCCGAAGGCGTCGCGCGCCAAGGGCGCCATGAAATTGATGAACTGGGCGCTGCGGCAGGCCTGCATCTCGACCAAGAGGGATTGGCTCTCGTGGAACGCCATGCCGCGCGCCGCGCCGACCGGCTGCAGGCGCCATTTGGCCGGCAGGCCGCGCTCGTAGAGCGCGTGGCCGGTCTCGTGCAGCACGCCCATCATGGCCTTGGCGAAGTCGCCTTCGTCATAACGAGTGGTGATGCGCACGTCGTCGGGCACGCCGCCGCAGAAAGGATGGAGCGAGACGTCGAGCCGGCCGTGCTCGAAATCGAAGCCGACCGCCGCCATCAGCTTGCGGCCGAGCGCCTCCTGCTTGTCGAGCGGGAAGGGCCCGGCGGGCGCGAGCGGGGCCGGCCGGGCGGCCTGACGCTCCAGAACCTCGCCCAGGAAGCCCGGCAGGAAGGCGGCCAGCGCGTCGAACAGCGCGTTGATGCGCGCTGCGCTGGCGCCCGGCTCGTACTCGTCGAGCAAGGCGTCGTAGGGCGCGCAGCCGAGCGCCTCGGCCTTGGCCTGTGCGCTTTGCCGGACCAGGGCGAGAGATTCTTTGAGGGCCGGCAGGACGGCAGCGAAGTCGGTCGCCGGACGGGCTTCGCGCCAGACCATCTCGCAGCGCCGGTTCGCGCGCGCCAGGGCGTCGACCAGGTCGCTTTCCAGTGCCGTGGCATGGCGCCAGTCCCGGCGCATCTCGCGCAGGTTGGCCTGCTGCCAGGCATCGAGCTGGGCGCCGTTGCCGTCGGCGTCGGCCAGCAGGTCACTCAGGGCCGGATCGGTCAACAGCTCGTGGCTGGTTACCTCGAGCGCCGCCAACTGCTCGGTGCGCGCCTGGGCGCCGCCTGTCGGCATCATGGTCGACATGTCCCACTGCAGCACACCGGCCGCCTCGCGCAGGGCGTTGATCCTCTGAAAGCGGCTCTCGAGCGATTGATAGGCGGTCATGGGGAACTCCGAAGCTTAGGGTCAGCCTCTACTTAAAGTCTCGCGCGGGCGAATTCCAGGGTGCCGGAGATTAAGCTTTGGGAAGCAGAACCTATGGGGGATCGAGTGCGATCTCGATGCAACGGTTCATTTAACGGCCCCTTAAGACCACCGGTAGATAATGATGTCATGTTTCTACCATGAATGTCTTGCGTGGAGTATGAAGGTCATGGCCGATGACTCAATCCGCCACCTGCCGTTCGGGTCCACGCTGAGCGCGGTGACCGGGGCCATCTGGTCGATGAAGTGGCTCTACGTGGCCTTGGTGCTGCTGATCACCCTGCCTTGGGGTCTGGCCACCGGGTTTGGTCTGTTCGAGCCATTGTTTGCGCTTCAGTCCATGGACCCCGAGACCGATCCCGCGGTGTTTTGGGCCGAGTTTCCCCTTGGGCTGCTGATCATAACCTTCATGGGCTCCCTGTTCACGGGATGGGTTTTCGCGGTCGTCTGGACGCGCACGCTTCTGCTCGGGCCGCGCGATGCGCTTCGCATTGGTCTGGGCGAGGGCCTTGTCATGCTCGGCCGCTTCGCCGTCGGCGGGCTCGCCGTTGGGATCGGCGCGATGCTGCTGCTTGTGCTGGCCTTGTGCCTAATTCTCCTAGTTTTGCTTCCCCTGTGCAGCGTCATCGGCCTGCCGGATGCGCTGCTCTCGACGTTGGGCTTTGGCATTGGGGTGCTTGTCGGCTATCTCGTGCCGATGGCCTTTCTCGCCAGGACGTTCTTGATCTTTCCGGCCATCGCGGTCGGCCAACGGATGAGCCTGATCGACTCTTGGGCTGCGATGAAGGGCTCGACATTCTCCGTGGTCGCCGTCACGACGATCTTCTTTCTCGCCGCCGGCGCGCTGTCCTCCGGAATTCAGCTCGTCGTCTTCGGATTGCTTGGCATTGACTTTTTTGACCCGGCCCAGAGCGCAGCCGCGCAGAGCCATTGGGTGATCGGTTATCTCCTTGGGCCGATCAACTGGCTTCCAGCGGCCGTGTTCTGGGCGGTGGCGGCGCTCGCCTATCAGACCCTTTCGCCCGACGATCAGCCGAGCGACCTGGCCGAATCCGTGCCCGGCTAAGGGCTCTTCTTGAGCAGCACCAGGGCTGCGATGATGAGCAGCGCGCCGGCCAGGCCGAACCAGGTCAGCGCGTATCCCAGGTGGTCGTTCGGTAGATCGACCTGGATCGCCCGGCCGATCGGCAGGCCGCCGGGGTTGGGCTGGGGCCCGGCGATCAAATAGACCTCGGTGATCGGGTTCTCCAGATCGGCCGCCGCCGCCATGGCGGCCAGGTCGGTCCAGAGCCAGATGTTCTCGTCCGGCTGGTTGGCCGGGCGAAACATGTCCAGGCCGCCCCAGCCGCCGCGCCGAAGCGCCCCCTCGAGCCTGACCTCGCCTTCGATCTGGCCCTCGGCCCGGGTCGCCGGGTCGCGCGCCCCTTTGGGCGCCCAGCCCCGGTCGACCAGCAGCGTGCGGCCGTCGGGCAGCACTAGAGGCGTCACCACGTGCAGGCCGACCTCGCCCTTGCGCGGGCGGCCGTCCAGATAGAGCTCCCGGTCGTGCAGGAAGGTGCCCTCTAGGGCAATGCGCCGGTAGTCGAGCTGGTCGTCGGGACGGAAGCTGTCGGGCAGGGCGGCCGGCGGCAGCTGGGCCTGGGCAATCCGCTCGTCAATCAGCGCCTGCTTCCATTCCAGGCGTTGAAGCTGCCAGAACCCGAGGCCGACCAAAACGGCAAAGGCAAAGGCCACGACAAGCGCGGCCCAAAGTCCACGGCGGCGCCTAATCATAGCTTTGGGTGCCGGAATCGCTGGCTTTATGGTGGAACTGCAAGGCGATCATCAGGCCCTTCAGTGGACGTAGCAGGCCGAGCGCGCCGATCAGGATGACCGCCGGCCAAATCGCCACATGGAGCCAGTAGGGCGGGGCGAAGGCAGCCTCGAACAAGAGCGCGAGCGGCACCACCAGGAAGCCAAGGATGAAGATGATGAAGACCGCCGGCCCGTCGCCGCTGTCCGCCTTGCGCAGGTCCAGCCCGCACTGGTCGCAGCGCTCGCGGACCGTCAGATAGCCCGCAAACAGCCGGCCCTTGCCGCAGCGCGGGCAGCGGCACTGAAGCCCGGCGGAGACTGGCGAGACCTTCCCGTAATCGGGCGCTTGGGCCACCCAGCCTCCTTATCTCGCGGGTGCGGTCAGGCGCTGACGAAGTAGACGAAGGTGAAGAGGAACAGCCACACCACGTCGACGAAGTGCCAGTACCAAGCGGCCGCCTCGAAGCCGAAGTGGTGGTCCGGCTTGAAATGCCCGATCCAGGCCCGGTAGAGGCAGACGATCAGGAAGATCGTGCCGACCAGCACGTGGAAGCCGTGGAACCCGGTCGCCATGTAGAAGGTCGAGGGGTAGATGCCCTCGGTGAAGCCGAAGGCGGCGTGGGCGTACTCGAAGACCTGCAGGCAGGTGAAGAGGATGCCCAGGATCACGGTCAGGATCAGCGCGCGCACGGTGGTCTTCTGGTCGCCCTCGCGCAGGGCATGGTGGGCCCAGGTCACGGTGACGCCGGAGAGCAGCAGCACCAGGGTGTTGAGGAAGGGCACGTCCCAGGGATCGAAGACCTCGATGCCCTTGGGCGGCCACATGAAGCCGGTCGCCTCCTTGGGATAGAGCCAGGCGTCGAAGTAGGCCCAGAAGAAAGCGGCGAAGAACATCACCTCCGAGGCGATGAAGAGCACCATGCCGTAGCGCAGGCCGAGCTGCACGACCGGCGTGTGGTGGCCCTGGTAGACCGCCTCGCGCACAACGTCGCGCCACCAGAGGAACATGGTGAGCAGCACCAACAACAAGCCGATCGGCACGAAGATCGCGGTCACGTCGTGCATGTAGAGCACCGCGCCGAGCGCCAGCACGCCGGCCGCCACCGCGCCGACCAGAGGCCAGATGCTGGGGTCGACCAGGTGGTAGGGATGCTGTTGGCCTTCGTGATGCTGTGCGTCAGCTTCGCTCATCTTGTAACCCCCTCACATAACCTCGGCTTTCGTTCGGCAGCCGGTGCCGTCATTGGTTCAGGCGCGCCTCGGACACTTCCTCGTCCGGGACTTCGAAAAAGGTGTAGGACAGCGTGATGGTCATCACGTCGGCCAGGTTGGGATCCTCCACGATCGACGGATCGATGAAGTAGGAGACCGGCATCTGGACGCTCTCGCCCGGCGCTAGGCGCTGCTCGGTGAAGCAGAAGCATTCGATCTTGCTGAAGTAGGGCCCGGCCTTTAGCGGCGTCACGTTGAAGCTCGCGGTGCCGACAACGGTCCGGTCCGAGAGATTCTCCGCCCGGTAGAAGGCGAGGCCCTGCTCGCCGACCTTGAGGCTGACCTGGCGCTGCTCGGGCTGGAAGGCCCAGGGCACGTCGGGCGAAACGTCGGCGTTGAAGCGCACCTTCATGACCCGCTCGCCGACGGTCTCGGGCGCCGCCTCGGCCACCTGGGTGGTGCCGCCGTAGCCGGTCACCTGGCAGAACAGCTGATAGAGCGGCACCGCGGCGAAGGAGAGGCCGATCATGGCGCAGACCAGGCCGGCCAGGGAGACCGCCAGTGTGGCGTTGCGTCGTTTATCGCGCCGAGGTTCGCTCATGTCCGCTCAAAGTTCTCCCATGCGCACGACGGAGACCAGGTAGATGATGACCACGAAGGCGACCAGCGCGCCGGCCAGAAGCCAGTTCTTGACCCTGAGCCGGCGGCCGGCCTCGCGGGACTTGTCGGGCTCTGTCATGACCACGCTCACCAGATTGCCCCGCTGCCCCGATCGACGATCAGGAAGGCGAAGAGGGCGAAGAGATAGAGGATCGAATAGGCGAAGAGCTGCTTGGCCGGCCGGTCGCCCTGGTCGCGCTGGACCCTAAGCGCGAGCAGCAGGAATAGGCCGCTCAGCACCGTGGCCGCGGCCCCATAGACGAGACCGGCGGCGCCCAGCAAGGTGGGCAACAGGGAGATCGGCGCGAGCGCCAGGCTATAGAGCAGAATCTGGCGCCGGGTGGTCTTGCGCCCGGCGACCACGGGCAGCATGGGCACGCCGGCCTTGGCGTAGTCGCCGTCCCGGTAGAGCGCCAGCGCCCAGAAGTGGGGCGGCGTCCACATGAAGATGATCAGGAAGAGGACGATCGCCTCCAGGCTGACCGTGCCGGTCACCGCCGCCCAGCCGATCATGGGCGGAAACGCGCCGGCGGCCCCGCCGATCACGATGTTCTGGGGCGTGCGGCGCTTGAGCCACATGGTGTAGACGAAGACGTAGAAGCCGTTGGCGAGCGCCAGCAAGCCGGCCGCCACCCAGTTGACCGCCAGCCCCATGAGCATAACCGAGAGCAGGCTCAGAACCACGCCGAAGGCCAGCGCCTCGGACGGCTCGACCCGCCCCGTGGGGATTGGCCGCCGGGCGGTGCGGCTCATCAGCGCGTCAATGTCCCGATCGTACCACATGTTGATCGCGCCGGCCGCGCCCGCGCCGATCGCGATACAGAGCACTGCGACCGTGGCCAGCAGGGGGTGCAAGGCCCCCGGCGCGACGATCAGCCCGGCGAAGCCGGTGAAGACCACGAGCGACATGACCCTGGGTTTGAGCAGGGCGACGAAATCGGCCGGGCTGGCAACCGCGGTCGGCGCCGAACCGGTCGCGCCTCCAGCTTCCAGCAGATCGATCGAGGTGTCGCTCACGTCACGGGGTCCTTAAGTTGCCTGCCCGCCGCTACTTGATCTGCGGCAGCTCGTTGAAGGTGTGGAACGGCGGCGGCGAGGACACCGTCCACTCCAGCGAGGTCGCCCCATCGCCCCAGTAGTTGGCCTCGACCCGCTTGCCCTTGGTCAGGGTGTGCCAGACGATCCAAACGAAGAGGATCGTCGCCGCGCCCGAGAGGTAGGAGCCGAGCGAGGAGACCATGTTCCAACCGGCATAGGCGTCCGGATAGTCCACATAGCGCCGGGGCATGCCGGCAGCGCCCAGGAAGTGCTGGGGGAAGAACGCGATGTTGACGCCGATGAAGGTCAGCCAGAAGTGCACCTTGCCCCAGAATTCCGGGTACTGGCGGCCGCTCATCTTGCCGATCCAATAGTAGAAGGCGGCGAAAATCCCGAAGACCGCGCCCAGGCTGAGCACGTAATGGAAGTGGGCGACCACGTAGTAGGTGTCGTGGAACGCCAGATCCATGCCGGCATTGGCCAGCACCACGCCGGTCACCCCGCCGAGCGTGAAGAGGAAGATGAAGCCGATCGCCCAGAGCATCGGCGTGTCGAAGCGGATCGAGCCGCCCCACATGGTGGCGATCCAGCTGAAGATCTTCACGCCGGTCGGCACCGCGATGATCATGGTGGCCGCCGTGAAGTAGGCCCGCGTGTCCACATCCAGGCCGACCGTGTACATGTGGTGTGCCCAGACGATGAAGCCGATGAAGCCGATCGAGACCATGGCGTAGGCCATGCCCAGGTAGCCGAACACCGGCTTGCGGCTGAAGGTCGAGACGATCTGGCTGATGATCCCGAAGGCCGGCAGGATCATGATGTAGACCTCGGGGTGGCCGAAGAACCAGAAGAGATGCTGGAACAGGATCGGATCGCCGCCGCCGGCCGCGTCGAAGAAGGTGGTGCCGAAGTTGCGGTCGGTCAGCAGCATGGTGATCGCGCCGCCCAGGACCGGCAGGGACAGGAGTAGCAGGAACGCGGTCAGCAGGATCGACCAGACGAAGAGCGGCATCTTGTGCAGGGTCATGCCCGGCGCGCGCATGTTGAAGATCGTCGTGATGAAGTTGATCGCGCCCAAAATCGACGAGGCGCCGGCCAGATGGAGCGAGAAGATCGCCATGTCGACCGAGGCGCCCGGTTGTCCGATCGCCGAGGACAAGGGCGGATAAACCGTCCAGCCGGTGCCAGCCCCGCTGCCCACGAAGGCCGAGCCCAGGAGGAGCAGGAAGGAGGGCACCAGAAGCCAGAAGGAGATGTTGTTCATGCGCGGGAAGGCCATGTCCGGCGCGCCGATCATGAGCGGCACGATCCAGTTGCCGAAGCCGCCGATCAAGGCCGGCATGACCACGAAGAACACCATGATCAGGCCGTGTGCCGTGATGAAGACGTTCCAAGCCTGGCCGTCGGGCGATCCGTCGTTGAGGAACCATTGGACGCCCGGCTCCATCAACTCTACGCGCATGGCGATCGAGAAGAAGCCGCCGATCAGGCCGGCGATGATCGCGAAGCCCAGATAGAGCGTGCCGATGTCCTTGTGGTTGGTCGACATGAACCAGCGGACGAAGAAGCCCGGCTTGTGGTCGTGGTGCGCGTGGTCGTCCGTCGCGTTGTAGGCCATGGGTTGTCTCGTCCTCTCAGGTACTATTCGCTACGCTCGGCCAGCTGGACCGGCTGCTCGGGGCTTTCGGCTGGCGCGGCCGGCTCCTCGACCCGGGCGTACTCCTCCTGGGCCTGCTTGACCCACTCGTCGTAATCCGCCTTGGAGACCACCTTGAGCATGATCGGCATGTAGGAGTGGTCGGTGCCGCAAAGCTCGGAGCATTGGCCGTAGTAGATGCCGGTCTCGGTCGCCTGGACCCAGGTCTCGTTGATCCGGCCCGGCACCGCGTCGAGCTTGAGGCCCATGGACGGCATGGCGAAGGCGTGCAGCACATCGCTCGCCGTGATCAGGAGGCGCACCGGGGTGTCGACCGGGATCACCATGGCGGTATCGGTTTGTAGCAGGCGTGGCTCGCCGGGCTTCAGGTCGCCGTCGGCCACCATGTAGGAATCGAAGATGAAGTTGCCGTTGTCCGGGTACTCGTAGGACCAGTACCACTGGCGCCCGATCGCCTTGACGGTCAGCTCCGCGTCCGGGTTGCTATCGGCGAAATAGAGCAGCTTGAAGGAGGGAATCGCGACCAGTACCAGGATCACCGCCGGCACCACGGTCCAGATCACCTCGATCAGGGTGTTGTGGGTGGTGCGCGAGGGGTTGGGATTCTTGGTCTCCGAGAAGCGCCACATGACGTAGACCAGAAGCGCCAGGACGAAGATCACGATGACGCTGATCAGGATGAACAGCCAGTCGTTGAAGGTCGTGATCCGCTCCATGGTCGGCGAATAGGCCTTCTGAAAGCCGGTTTGCCAATCATAGGGCAAGCCCTCGCCGGCGATCGCCACGACGGGCAGCAGGCCAAGGCTCAAGACGGCGCCAAACAGCCCCGCCACGAAGGACAGACATCGAGTGATGGTCATGCTTTTCCGCTTCCCCTTCCGCAGCACCACAAGCCCGTGCGCGACAGGCCCCCAAACAAACCGGCCTGATCGAGCCCCTGACAGGCCGTGCCGGCACCTTCTAACAGGCCGAAAGTAACCCAAGACGCGAGGCCTCACAAGCCCGTGCGCCGCTTGGTCTGGCGATCTTCGAGGACCCTGGATGGGCGCTCGATTCCGGGGAATCTGGGAAATCACGCCTGCCCGGGCGTGCCGTTAAGGATTTGGAGAAACCTCCTGGGCAGACTGTGCGCGATGGAACGAGCCGACAAAGCCAAGGCGCCCCCGGTGCCCGAACAGGACGAACCGGACATGCGCGACGTTCAGGAGCTCTATGGCGAGCTTCTGGAGGCCTGCGTGACCTCCGAAGTCCAAACGGTCGATGCCCTGGTGGCGTTGACCTTGGTGCTGCGGGATCTGGCACTGCGCTACCACGGGCCCAATGCGGCCCGCAACAAGTCGGTCAACGCGCTGGACCACAGCTTCTTGATGGACGCGCCGACCTGGCCGTCGGGCTCGCTTCATTAAGTCTTTACCCTAAAGCCTCTCTCAAAAGTGACACGAGGCCGTGACCGCAGGAAGGCGGTGGCGGCTCCGTGCTGGTCAAGGCCGGCGCCGCTCCATATATAGAAGGTTCCCTGTAGCGCCTTAGGAGCCCCGGCCATGAGCCATATGAGCGTCACCGACGAGCTGTTCTACACCCGCGCCGAGCTCGACCAAGGCCGCCTGGAGCGCCTGGTCGACGGCGCCCTGGCCGGCGCGGACGACGGCGAGCTCTTCCTGGAGTACCGCCAGTCCGAGGCCCTGGCCTACGACGACGGCCACCTCAAGACCGCCAGCTTCGACACCGCCCAAGGCTTCGGCCTGCGCTCGGTGGCCGGCGACGCGGCCGGCTACGCCCACGCCAGCGAGCTCTCGGAAGCCGCGATCAAGCGCGCGGCGGAGACCGTGAGCGCGGTCCACCGGGGCCACGGCGGCACCATGTCCGAGGCGCCGGCCGGCACCAACCGGTTGCTCTATTCCGACGACAATCCCTTGGGCGGCGCGCCCTTCGAGGCCAAGGTCAAACTGCTCGAGGAGATCGACGCCTATGCTCGGGGCAAGGACCCGCGGGTGGTCCAGGTCATGGCCTCCATGAGCGGGGAGTGGCAGGCTGTGCAGATCCTGCGCGCCGGCGGCGAGCGGGTCGCCGACATCCGGCCCCTGGTGCGGCTCAACGTCGCGGTCGTGGTCGCCGAGGGCGAGCGCATGGAGAGCGGCAGCTACGGCGGCGGCGGGCGCTTCGCCTATGACAGCCTGATGGAGCCGGACTACTGGCGCGCCGGGGTCGACGAGGCCCTGCGCATGGCCCTGGTCAATCTGGAATCGGTCGCGACGCCGGCCGGCGAGATGAACGTGGTGCTGGGTGCCGGCTGGCCCGGCATTCTGCTCCACGAGGCGGTCGGCCACGGCCTGGAGGGCGACTTCAACCGCAAGAAGACATCCGCCTTCTCCGGTCTGTTGGGCGAGCAGGTGGCAGCCAAGGGGGTCACCGTGGTCGACGACGGCACGATCTCCGACCGGCGCGGCTCGCTCACCGTCGACGACGAGGGTACGCCGGCCCAGTCCACCACCCTGATCGAGGACGGCCGCCTGGTCGGCTACATGCAGGACCGCCAGAACGCCCGGCTTATGGGCATGACCCCGACCGGCAACGGCCGGCGACAGAG
The DNA here is from genome assembly GCA_039029395.1 of Pseudomonadota bacterium. Classification (GTDB taxonomy): domain Bacteria; phylum Pseudomonadota; class Alphaproteobacteria; order Kiloniellales; family JAKSDN01; genus JBCCGG01. Next base: position 100,095 of record JBCCGG010000009.1, read on the forward strand.
CTACGCACACATCCCCATGCCGCGCATGACCAACACCTACATGCTGAACGGCCAGCACGACCCGGAGGAGATCCTCGGCTCGGTGGCCAACGGCCTCTACGCCGTGCAGTTCGGCGGCGGCCAGGTCGACATCACCTCGGGCAAGTTCGTGTTCTCCTGCACCGAGGCCTATTTGATCGAGAACGGCCGCAAGGGCGCACCGGTCAAGGGCGCGACCCTGATCGGTAACGGCCCCGAGGCCATGACCCGGGTCTCCATGATCGGCAACGACATGAAGCTCGACAGCGGCATCGGCACCTGCGGCAAGGAGGGCCAGGGCGTGCCCGTCGGCGTCGGCCAGCCGACCATGCGCATCGACGGGCTAACCGTCGGCGGCACGGCGGCTTAGTTTTCTAGAGAGTTGCGGCACCGGCCCGGCGCCGCGTTCAACCCTGCGCCAAAGGCGCAGGTTTTAACCTAATTCACTTTACAGAAGCCGCGATCGCCTCGATCTCGACCAGCCAGTCAGGATGGGCAAGGCCGGAGACGATGACCAGGGTCGAGGCCGGCTGGGCGCCCTCGAGCAGGGAGTCGCGTACCTGGCGGAACAGGGGGACGTCCTCGGGGCGGGTCACGAAGGCGGTCACCTTGACCAGATCGTGGGGGCCCATGCCGGCGCCGGCCAGCACCGCCAGCACGTTGGACCAGGTCTGCTCCATTTGGCCCACCGGGCCGTCGGCCATGCCGCCGTCGGGCAGAACGCCGACTTGCCCGGAGATGTGCAGCCAGCGGGCGCCGGGCGCCACCTCGACGCCGTGGCTATAGGCCGAGAAGGTGGGTGCGATGGCATCGGGATTGTGGCGGGTCAGCAAGGCGCGGCTCCTGGTTTGCCGATTTTCTGGGAAAAAACGTACTTTCCGCGAAATGGCTAACGTTGGTTAACCCTTTCTTAATCTTTTGAGCCCTTAATATCCACACCTAGCCCTTCCCCATTTCCAGTACCCTCAATACCCGAGGGCCGCGGACCCCCCAAGCCGCGGCCCTCATTTCTTTTGCGCGCCTTGCACGGCGCCAGGGCTTGCCCCAGGATCGGCGCTCGCCAGCGCACTTTCGAACCCTTGAGGACAGGACGCCCGTGGCCGATCCGAGGCTCAGCCAGGCCAGCGCGCTACAGCAAGCCGGACGTTTCCCGGAGGCGCGCGCGCTCTACGAGGCGGTGCTGCGCGACGATCCCGATGAGCCCGATGCCCTGCACCTGCTGGGCGTGGTGCTGGCGCGCCTGGGCGATCCCCGGGCCGGGGTCACGCTGATCGAGCGTGCGTTGGCGCTCAAGCCCGGCCAGCCGGCCTACAGCTTCAACCTGGGCAACGCCTTGCGCGCGCTCGGCCGCAGCGAGGCCGCCCTGGCCGCCTATCTTCAGGCGGCCGAGGCCCGGCCAGGCTTCCTCAAGGCCCATCTGGCGCGCGGCAATCTGCTGTTCGAGCTGGGCAGGCACGAGGAGTCCGAGGCCGCCTACGGCCAGGCGCTCGCGCTCGCACCCGATCATCCGGCGGCGCTCGCCCGGCTGGTGCTGCTGCTTGAGCGCAGCCACCGCCTTGAGGAGGCCGAAGCGGCCCTGGAACGCGCCCTGGCGGCCGCTCCGGCGGAGCCTCTCGTAAGCTTGGCCGCGGCGCGAGTCGCCCGTCGGCTGGGCGCCCACGAGCAGGCGCTTGAGCGACTGACGGCTCTGGAGGGCAACCAACTGCCGCCTGACCTGGCCGCCGAAGCGGCCTTCGAACGGGGCGCTCTGCTTGACCGGGCCGGGATGCCGAACCGTGCCTTTACCGCCTTCGCCGAGGCGAACCGTCTGCTGGCCGAGGGGCCCCGGTTCGGGGCCGAGCTGACAGCCGCTTACTTGGACCTGATCGGGCGCTTGACCGATTTGCCGGCGGCGCCGGAACCGACCGCAATGGACGGGCCGACACCGGCCTTCCTGATCGGATTTCCCCGCTCCGGCAACACCTTGCTGGGTCAGATCCTCGATGCTCACCCCGGCGCCCGCACCCTGGACGAGACGCCCACGGTGCGCGCCTTGGTGGCGGCGGCCGAGCGCTTGCCGGGCGGCTATCCCGATGGCCTGGTGGGGCTCACCCAGGATCAGCGGGAGTCCCTGCGGGCAGCCTATTTCCATGCTGCCGACGCGGTCGCCGGCCCACGCGATGGGGCGCTCCTGGTCGACAAGCAACCTCTGGCCACCGTGCACGTCGGCCTGATTCACCAGGTCTTCCCCGAGGCACCGATCGTATTTGCCCAGCGTCACCCCCTGGACGTGGTGCTCAGCTGCTTCATGCAGGCGCTTAAGGCCCACTATGCCCCGGGCGGATTCGTCACCTTGGAGCGCACCGCCGCGCTCTACGGCGCGGTCATGACCCTGTGGCAGCGGGCCGCCCAGCGTTTGCCCCTGGCGCTTCGGGTGGTGCGTTACGAGGACCTGGTCGAGGACTTCGAGGGCCAGGTGCGCGGCCTGCTGGATCACCTGGGTTTGGCCTGGGACCCGGCGGTTGCCGGTTTTGCCGAGCACGCCAGAGCCCGGGGCGGCGGCAGCGCGACGCCAAGCTACAGCCAGGTCACCAAGCCGCTTTACGACAGCGCGCGCTACCGCTGGCGGGCCTACGCCCGGGAACTCGCGCCGGTCATGGCTGAGCTCGCGCCCTATGTGAACAGCTTCGGCTATTCCGATGCGCCGACGAGTGATAGGCTCGCCGACATCTAGAGGGTCAAAAAGGGGGACAGGTGATGGCGGAGAACGGCCAGACGACGGTTGGCGGCTATCTGGCGGCCCGGCTGCACGACATCGGCATCCGCGACTACTTCGTGGTGCCGGGCGACTACAACCTGGTGCTGCTCGACGAGCTGCTCAAGAACCCGGGCCTGCGGATGATCAGCTGCTGCAACGAGCTGAACGCCGGCTACGCGGCGGACGGCTATGCCCGGGCGACCGGCGGGCCGGCGGCGGCGGTAGTGACCTTCAGCGTCGGCGGTCTCTCCCTGCTCAACGGGGTGGCCGGCTCCCATGCCGAGGATCTGCCGGTGATCGCCATCTCGGGCGGGCCGAACACCAACTCGACCGCCGAGTACGAGCTTCTGCACCACACGCTCGGCCGGGTCGACTACGAGTACCAGCGGGAGATCTTCGACCGTATCTGCGTGGACGCGGTGATCGTCCAGCATCCCGATGAGGCGCCGACCCAGATCGACAACGCGATCAAGGAGGCGCTCTATTGGCGCAAGCCGGTCTACATCGAGATCGCCTGCAATATCGCCAACGAGCCGACCTCGCCGCCGACCCCCAGGGAGTTTCCCCGTGGCCGGGAGTCCGACCCGACCTCGCTCCGGGAGGCGGTCGCCGAGGCCGCCGAGCTGCTCAACAAGGCGGACAAGCCTGTGCTGCTGGCCGGCGTCAAGCTGCGCCCCTTCGGCGCCATCGAAGCCTTCGCCGAGCTCGCCGACTCCTGCGGCTACGCGGTCGCCACGATGCCCAATGCCAAGGGCTTCTTTCCGGAAAGCCGCGCCAACTACATAGGCACCTATTGGGGGCCGGTCAGCTCGCCGAGCTGCAGCGAGATCGTCGAATCCTCCGACATGGTGCTGGCCGCCGGGCCGACTCTTACGGACTACACGACGACCGGCCATTCGACCCTGATCAACCGCAAAAAGATGATCTCCCTGGAGCACCATTCGGTGCGCTTGCCCGGCCAGACCCACAACGCGGTTGCCATGCGCGACTTCCTGACCGAGCTGACCGGCCAGCTGAAGCCGAACGATAGCTCGATGGTCGCCTTTGAGCGGATCCGCGAGCCGGCGCACGAGCAGCGACCCGTCGCGGACGACGCGCCGCTCACCACCATGGCCCTGTTCTCCCAGGTCCAGCGACTGCTCGACGGCAACGCGGCTGTGGTCGCCGAGACCGGCGATTCCTGGTTCAACGGCATGAACCTCAAGCTGCCCGAGGGCGCGCGCTTCGAGATCCAGATGCAGTACGGCTCGATCGGCTGGTCGGTCGGCGCGGTGCTTGGCTTCGCGATCGGCGCCGGGGCGGATCACCGGGTCATCGGGCTGATCGGCGACGGCTCCTTCCAGCTGACCGCCCAGGAGATCTCGACCATGATCCGCTACGATCAGAACCCGATCATCTTCCTGATCAACAACGGCGGCTACACCATCGAGGTCGAGATCCACGACGGTCCCTACAACACCATCAAGAACTGGAACTATGCCGGCCTGATCGAGGTTTTCGGCAATGGCGAGGGCAAGGGCCTGGGTCTCAAGGCCGGGACCGAGGGCGAGCTGGCGGCGGCGATCGCCCAGGCCAAGGATCACGACGGCCTGGTTATGATCGAGGTGGCGATCGACCGAGACGACTGCAGCCGCAACCTGCTGCGCTGGGGCGGCCACGTGGCGAAGAACAACGGCCGTCCGACCCGGTGCCGCTAGCCTGTGAGACCGAGGCCGCGCTGGCGCGGATCGAGGCCCAAGAGGACCAGATCGCCGCCTTCGTGCCGGGCACCTTCGATGCCGGCCGCGTTCGCGGCGAGCTGGAAACGCTCGGTGACAGCGATCTGCCGCTGGCCGGCCTCTTGGTCGGGGTCAAGGACATCATCCGGGTCGAGGGCTTGCCGACCCGCTGCGGCGCCGAGCTGCCGGCGGCGCTCTTCGCAGGCCCGGAGGCGAGCTGCGTCAGTGCCTTGCGCCGGGCCGGCGCGCTGATCACCGGTAAGACCGTGACCACGGAGTTCGCGGTCTCCCATCCCGGGCCGACTCGCAACCCGCGCAACCTGGACCATACGCCGGGCGGCTCATCGAGCGGCTCGGCGGCGGCGGTGGCGGCCGGCTTCTGTCCCCTCGCGCTGGGCTCTCAGACCGTCGGCTCGACGATCCGGCCGGCCGCCTACTGCGGGGTGGTCGGTTTCAAACCGAGCCTCGGCCGGGTGCCCCTGGACGGTGTCGTGCCCTACTCCTGGAGTCTCGACCACATCGGCCTGATCGCCGACCGGCTGGACCGCCTGGCGCCGGCGATGGCGGTGCTGACGGCCGATTGGCAAGCCGCCGCGCCGCTGGGAGAGATAACCTTGGGCATTCCCGAGGGCGCCTATTTGGACCTCGCCGCGCCTGCTGCCCGGGATCATTTCGAGACAACTCTCGCGCGGCTAGCGGAGGCCGGGGTTCGGATCGAGCGGGTGCCCATGCTGGACCAGGTCGACCGGCTCAACGAGCAGATCCTGCGCCTGACCTACGGCGAGGCCTACCGGGTCCATCGGGCATGGCTGGAAGATCACCGGGCGCTCTATCGGGCGAGCACCCTGGAGGGGCTCGATCTGGGGGCCCGGGTCTCCGATGACGAGCTCGACGAACTGCGCGCCGTCGGCACGGGATTGCGCGCCGCGCTGGAGGATCGGATGGCGGGCATCGATGCCTGGGCCGCGCCGGCGGCGCCAGATGTGGCGCCCGAGGGCTTGGCCTGGACCGGCGACTACGCCATGAATGGCATCTGGACCTATGCCGGCCTGCCGAACCTGACCTTGCCGAGCGGAACCGACCGCAAGAGCCTGCCCTACGGCCTGCAGCTGGCCGGCGCATTCGGGGCCGACGAGGCCTTGCTGCAGGTGGCGCGCCGGGTCGAGGATCTCTTGAATTGCGTAAAGAGGCGAACATGAGCGACCAGAACCCGATCTCCGCCGAGATCGACTTCAACGCCGAGGGCAAGCAGCTCGGCTACCTCAGGCTGCCCTATTCGGTGCATCGCTCGGCCTATGGCTGGCTGCCGATGCCGATAGCCCAGGTACGCCGCGGCACGGGTCCGAAGGTCCTGGTCATGGCCGGTAACCACGGCGACGAGTACGAGGGCCAAGTGCTGATCTCGCGCCTGATTCAGGAGGTCGAGCCGGACATGGTGTCGGGCCAGCTGATCCTCCTGCCCATGGCCAACTTCCCGGCCGCCGAGGCGGGCCTGCGCACATCGCCGCTCGATCAAGGCAATCTGAACCGCAGCTTTCCCGGCCAACCCCAGGGCACGCCGACCCAGATCATCGCCCACTACATCGAGACCGTGCTCTTGGCCGGCGCGGACTACTTGCTGGATCTCCATTCCGGCGGCAGCTCGCTGCTTTACCTGCCTTCGGCCCTTGCCTCCGATGGCGAGACCCCGGCCGAAAAGGAGCGAGTGCGCGAGCTGCTCGACGCCTTCGGTCTGCCCAACGCGCTGATCCACGAATGGAACGAGCCCGGCTACTTCTCGACCTCGGCGGTGCGGCGCCAAGGCGGCATTGGCATCACCACCGAGCTCGGCGGCGCCGGCATGATCACACCTGAGATTCTGGCGCTCGCCGAGCACGGGGTACGTCACCTGCTGGGCAACATGGGGGTCTTGCGCGGACCCCTGGTGCCGGAAGCGCCGCCGGGCGAGGTCCGCCTGCTGGAGGTCGACAACGCGACCCATTACCTCTACGCCTCGGAGCCCGGCCTCTTTGAGCCTCTGGTCGAGCTGGGCGAGCGGGTCGCGGCCGGCCAGCCGGGCGCACGCATCCACTTCCCGGAGACCCCGGGCAAGGCGCCGGTCACCGAGCACTTCGAAGGTTCGGGCATCGTGGTCTGCAAGCGGGTGCCGGCCAAGAGCCGCCGGGGCGACTGCCTGTTCCATCTGGCCGACGGCTGAAGAGTCGGCCAGCTTGTAGGTCAGGTCGGCTTTTTCATAGGCCTTGCCGGCGGCTTTGCCGCAGTCTGGAGTCTCTCGCAATGGAGGCTCAGATGACCGCGACGATCCACGATTTCCTATCCCGCGCGCAGCTCGATCGGGTGCTCGGGCGGGACGGTCTGCCCTGTCGCCTGCCGCGCGCCGCTTACCTGGAGCGGGATTTCCTGGCCCTGGAGTACCGGGCCTGGCTGGCGCGCAGCTGGCTGGTGGTGGCCCGCGTCCACGAGATCCGCAATCCCGGCGACCTCTTGCCGGTGCCCGGCCATCCCTTCTTCCTGGCCCATGGGCGGGACGGCGAGATCCGTGCCTTTCACAACGCCTGCCGCCATCGGGGCCACGAACTGGTCGCCAAGCCCTGCGACGGGCTCAGGCGCATCACCTGCCCCTATCACAGCTGGAGCTACGATCTGGACGGCCGGCTTCTGGCGGCGCCCCATTTCGGTGGGTCCGGCACCAACGGCCACCCCGGGCTCGACAAGGCGGCCTTCGGCCTCAAGCCCCTGCGCACGGGGCGCTGGCACAACTGGATTCTGATCAACATCGACGGCCGGGCCGAGCCCCTGGAGGATTTCGTGCGGCCCATGGCCGCGCGCTTCCATGACGTCGACTTCAGCCGCCTGGACCATTTCTCGACGGTCAAGCGCCACCCGTTGCCGGTCAATTGGAAGATCGCCATGGAGAACAACGTGGAGCCCTATCACGTGCCCGTGGTTCATGCCGAGACCGCGGCCGGCCAAGCCCTGGCCGACCACATCATCGTCGACGATGGTCCGCTGGTGGGCTGCGCGATCGACATCCCGGGCCGGCCCTTCACCAACCGGCCCGAGGTCAAGACCAACGACAGCCTGGATACCAGCGCCCGTTTCATCCTGCGCACGCCGAACCTCTATTTCACCAGCCATGCGCCGGACAAGATTGTCGATTCGCTCATTCTGCCGGACAGCGAGGACCCGGGGCGCTGCTGGGTCAGCCACGCCTGCTACAGCACCTCGGGCGAGGCCATGGCGCCCGACCAACTGGCGCTCTGGCACCAGCTCGAAGAGCAAGTCCTGGTCGAGGACGAGGCGGTCATGGCCGGTGTCACCCGGGGCCTGCGCTCGGTGGTGACCGAGGACGGCGGCATCCTCTCGCCGGCCTGGGAGGGCTGCATCAGCGGCTTCTATCGCAACATGCTGTCGGCCATGATCGGGGACGCTTCTGCCACGTCCTAGCCGTCGTGCTGCTTCAGGCTCTCTGGCGTGAGGCGCCGGGCTTCGCGCTCCTCGCTCGGGGTGTGGCCGTAGTGTGCCCGATAGGCCTTGGAGAAGTAGGAGTGGGAGCCGAAGCCGCAGGTCGCCGCGACCTCGAGGATCGGCACGGTGGTGTAGAACAGCAGGTAACGGGCCCGGCGCAAACGCAAATCGCCATAGAACTGCGAGGGCGTGCAGCTCATGTACTTCTTGAACAGCCGCTCGAGCTGGCGTTGGGAGACGCCGCAGCGCTGGGCGACTTGGATCACCGAGAGGCCGTCGGCCAGGTTGCGCTCCATAAAACCGATCGCCTTGACCAGCGTCTGGTTGTTGACCCCGTAGCGCTCGGGCGGAGTTTGGCGCTGGCGCCGGTGACCCTCGCGGATGCGCGGATAGATGAACTGCTCGGCAACCTCCAGCGAGAGCTCCCAGCCGTAATCCGCGGCGATCAACCAAAGCATGAGGTCCAGCGCGGCGGTCCCGCCGGCGCATGTCAGGCAGGTGCCGTCGATCGAGAAAACCTCGAGCTTGGGGTTAAGCGCGGGAAACTCCTCCTGAAAGAGCGGCAGCAGATCCCAATGGAGCACGAACGCCTTGCCCTCCAGCAGCCCGGCTCGGGCCAGCAGAAAGGTGCCGCTGGAAACGCCGCCGATCCGGCAGCCTTGGCGCGACAGCCGACGCAGCCAGTCGAGCACCGCCCGGTCCGTGAAGCGGTGGGCGCCCAGCCCGGCGATCACCAGGAGGTCGTTGAGCGGCGGCGCCTCGGCCGGTCGTCCGTCAACCGGAAAGGCGGTCTCGGCCGATGACAAGACCGGCGCGCCGTCGGGCGACATGACGTGCCAGTCGTAGACTCGATCTTGGGCCATCTGGTTGGCGCCGCGCAAAGCATCCAGGGCGCCGGCCAGCGCGATCAGTGGGAAATCCTCGATCAAGAGAAAGCCGACCCGCCGCGGTTCGCCGGGCCCGCGTGCCTGGTTCATCTGGCGTCACTCCCTCTCGCGGTGCCGAGTCTATTATAGCACCGGTCGAATTTTTACCACTGTCCAGTGTGCCTTCCGTGACATGCTGGCGCCAAAAGGAAGGCCGGTCCACGGGACGCCGGTCTTGCGAGGGTGCCTCGTTGCAAAACCACGGGAGGCCTTGATTCATGAACAGCTTCGAACACTTGCTCCGGCAGTTGTCGGAAGGCCGCATATCGCGGCGCACCTTTCTGCAAAGCGCGAGCGCGCTGGGTCTGGCCGCGGCGGTGCCGGCCGGGCTCTTGGCCGAGGAGGCCCGCGCGGCGGCGCCCAAATCGGGCGGCAACCTGCGCCTTGGTTCGGTCCAGGGCTCGACCACGGACTCGCTCGACCCGGCAACCCTGAGCAGCGGCTTCGTCAATCTGCTCTGGTACACAATTCATACCCAGCTTACCGAGGTCGGGGCCGACGGTCAGCTCGAGCCGCTCTTGGCCGAGTCTTTCGAGCCCAACGGCGGGCCCCAGGAATGGGTCTTCAACCTGCGCAAGGACGTTCAGTTCCACGACGGCAAGACGGTCGATGCCGACGACGTCGTCGCCTCGATCTCGCGCCACAAGGGCGAGGACTCCAAGTCGGCCATGAAGTCGGTCATCGAGTCGGTGACCGACATGAAGACCGATGGCCCCAATCGGGTGATCTTCACGCTCAAGGAGCCGAACGCCGACTTCCCCTTCGTGATGAGCGCCAGCTCGCTGTCGATCCTGCCGTCCAAGGACGGTGAAGTCGACCTCTCGGGCAACGGCGCCGGTGCCTACATCGTGCGCGACTTCGAGCCCGGCGTGCGGGCCACGATCGAGAAGAACCCGAACTTCTACCTGTCCGGAAAAGGCCATGTGGATTCGGCGCAAATCCTGGTCATCGCGGATTCCACCGCGCGCACGAACGCCCTGGTGACCGGCGACCTGGACATCAGCGGCGACATCGAGGCCAAGACCGCGCACCTGCTTGCCGGCCGGCCGAACATCGTGGTCGAGGACACGGTCAGCACCCAGCACTACACCTTCCCCATGCGCACCGACTTGGAGCCCTTCAAGAACAAGGACGTGCGCATGGCGCTCAAGCTGGCGATCGACCGGGAGGAGGTGCTCAACAAGATCGTGCGCGGCCGCGGTTCGCTCGGCAACGACCACCCGATCAGCCCGGCCAACCGCTTCTACAACGCCGACCTGCCGCAACGGACCTACGATCCGGACAAAGCCCGCTGGCACTTGAAGCAGGCCGGCATGGAAGGCCTGGAAGTGGAGCTGACCGCCTCGGACGGGCTCTATTCCGGTGCGGTCGATACGACGGTTCTCTTCGCCGAGCAGGCGGCCAAGGCGGGCATCAAGATCACGCCGCGGCGCGCGCCCGACGACGGCTATTGGTCAGACGTGTGGCTCAAGGCGCCCTGGTGCGCGAGCTACTGGAGCGGCCGGCCAACCGAGGACTGGATGTTCACCCAGGGCTACGGCGCGGAGTCGAACTGGAACGAATCCTATTGGCAAAACGAGCGCTTCAACGAGCTCTTGAAGGCCGCGCGCGGCGAGCTCGACGAAGACAAGCGCCGGGGTATGTATCACGAGATGCAGGCGATCTGCCGGGACGACTGCGGCTCGGTCATTCACCTCTTTGCCAACCACATCTTGGCGTTCCGAGACAACGTGCGCCATCCCGAGCAGGTCGGCGGGAATTGGGAGTTCGACGGCTACAAAATTATCGAGCGCTGGTGGTTCGCTTAAGCGGGGCGGGGTGAGGGGATCCCCTCACCACTCACCGGAATTTTCCATCGAGGCCCAAGGCTCCTGAATCGGCAGGGCCTCGCCGTCTTGGAGTAGCTCGATCGAGACGTTGTCGGGCGAGCGTACGAAAGCCATGCGACCGTCGCGCGGCGGGCGATTGATCGTCACACCCTTATCCATGAGGTCCTGGCAGAGCTTGTAGATGTCGTCGACCCGATAGGCCAGGTGGCCGAAGTTGCGCCCGCCTTCGAGCTCTTCAGGATCGTAGTTGTAGGTCAGCTCCACCTGGCAATCCTCGTCGCCGGGCGCGGCCAGCATGACCAAGGTGAATCGCCCCTCGGGGTAGTCGTAGCGCCGGATCTCCTTGAGACCCAGCTTGTTGCAGTAGAAATCCATCGACTCGTCCAGGTCGGCCACGCGGACCATGGTGTGCAGATACTTCAGCATGTCGTTCCCTTCGTCCCTTGATAAGGAGGTGATCTTTGCGCGCCATCTACCACAGACCCGCCCCCGAGGCAAGAATTCGAAGACTTGATCGAAATTTCTTGATCGAGGATTTCCCCTTCTATAGGTTGGCCTTTTCGGCCATGCCGAATTTCACGAGATCGTCGAAAGTTCTCGACTGATGGGGTGTAACAGGCTCATCCGGGGAGGACGTCATGACCCATAGACTGAGTGATCTGGTCACGCGCGAGGACATCGACCGCGTGACATCGCCGAACGGCACCTTGCACCGCTTGCCTGGCGTGGCTTTCCGCAGCGAGGAGTTTCTCGCCCTCGAGTTTCGCCGCTGGCTGTCGCGAACCTGGCTGTTCGTCGGGCGCGGCGCGGACATTCCAAACCCCGGCGACGGCACCACCGTGCCCGGCCTTCCGGTCTTCTTGGTCCGTGGGCGCGATGGCAAGATCCGCGCCTTTCTGAACGCCTGCCGACACCGGGGGCACAGGATTCTGAAAGAGCCGTGCCAAGCCAAGCGACTCTTCGTCTGCCCGTACCATTCCTGGAGCTATGACCTGGAGGGCCGCCTTGTGCGCACGCCCCATATGGCCGGCGCCGATCGGCACGAGCTCGAGGGCTTGGACAAAACCGACTACGGCCTCAAGCCGGTGCGCTGCGAACAGTGGCACGACTGGATCTTCATCAACCTGTCGGGCGAGGCCGAGCCCCTGAAGGATTTCGTGGCGCCGATTGCCGAGCGCCTTTCCTTCGTCGACTTCGGCCGACTCAAGCACTTCTTGACCATGAGCCGGCGACCGATCGAAGCCAACTGGAAGGTCTGCGTGGAAAACACCATGGAGCCTTATCACTTGCCCTTCGTGCACGCCAAGACCGCTGCCGGCCAACCCCTCGATCAGCACTATTCGATCTCGGAGGATCCGATCTTCGGTTCAGGCATCGAGGTGCCGGGCAGCGTCTACACCAATGAGCATGGCGCGGGCGGCTTGGACAATCTGGACATGAGCGCTCACTACCTGCTGCGCGCGCCCAATTTCTTCCTGACCAGCTACGCGCCCGACGTCATCGTCGACACCATGTACGTGCCCGACCAACGGGACCCGCGCAAGTGCTGGCTCGAGCAGGCTTGGTACACGACCTCGGGACGGGAGGTGACGGCGGCCGAGATCGCCGAATGGGAATCGCTCGAGGAAGCCGTGATGATCGAGGATGTCACGGTCATGGCCGAGGTCCAAGCCGGCGCCGAAACCGCGGTGGTCGATGACGGCGGTGTCCTCTCGCCGGTTTGGGAAACCTGCATCCACGGATTCTACCGTCACCTGATTGAGCGGCTGGACGACTAAGCGGAAAAGCGCGCCTGGTCGCGCGAGGCGGTGACCGCACAGAGGTCTTCCTTGCGATCAAGCCCGCAAGCTTCGATCATCTTGCGCGAGGCGGTGTTGGACTCGTGAACTTGCTCGTGGACCTTGGTCCAGCCGAAGGCCCGGTGGCTTTCGATCAGGGTGAGCGCGTTGACGAGCGAGCCCAGCCTCTTTCCCCGGCAGCGCGGGTCGACCGAGATCAGGCCGATGAAAAGGCAGCCGCCGAGGCGGCTGTTCTCGTGATAGCGCATGCAAGCCGAGCCGGTCGCGACCGGCATGCCCTCTTTGTCGCGCAGCAAGGTCGTGATGATCGGCACGTCCTCACCACGGGAATAGTAAGCGGGATAGGGTAAAATGTCGCACGCCATGTTCAAGGTCTGAACCTCGCCGATGGCTTGGTCGTCCGGCGATAGATAGATTTCCTTGCGCCAAGCCGTCGGCAAGGTCACGGCCCTCTCGATCGCCTCGCAGGTCGGCAGGACGGTTTCGGGCGTTCCCGTGTAAGTCAGCCATGTGTTCGTGTGCCACCCCGGGCCCAGATGGCGCGCGATGGCGGCCAGGATCTCGGTTTCGCGAGCGCCGGGAAAGCCCACCAGGCCGTCTTCCTCGGCGACCCGTCGTACGCTGTCCCAACCCACGCGCTCGGGATCGTCAAAGCCGACCATGCGAGCGCCGTTGTAGGCGCCGGGTGTTTTCGCGATCCAATCTTTGCGACTGTGGATAGCTTGCTGCCGCCGGATCTGAATTTCGGTTCCCAAATAGTCGTGAACCGCCATGACTATGCTCGCATCGCTCCCTTCCAAACGCCACGGCGGCACCGCGAACTGATGTCACGGTGCCGCGTCGCTTCAAAAGGTTATAGACCCGATGCCGCGCCTTGCAAAAGGCGGATGGCGCCTAGGCGAACCACCAGCGCTCGGCGAACTTGAACCCGTCCAGGTCCCAGTTGCCGGCAAGCTCGTCGCCGGTCTTGAGCTTGTCGGACATGGCGAAGACGTAGTTCGCGAACATGGGAATCACCGCGCCGCCGTCGTCGCGCACGATCTGCTGCATCTCGACGTACATCTCGCGCCGCTTGTCGCTGTTGAGCTCCGCGCGCGCCTCGACCAGCAACTTGTCGAACCGCTCGTTGGTCCAGAAGGTGTCGTTCCAGTCGGCGCCACCCAGGTAGGTGGAGGTGAACATCCAATCCTCGGTCGGCCGGCCCGACCAATAGCAGGCGCACCAGGGCTTCTGCATCCAGACGTTCGACCAGTAGCCGTCGTTCGGCTCGCGCACGATCTCGATGTCGATGCCCGCCTTGAGCGCGTGCTCCCGGTAGAGCGTCGCCGCGTCGACCGCGCCGGCGAAGGCCGCCTCCGAGGCGCTGAGCTGGACATTGAGGGAATCCAAGCCGGATTGCTTGAGGTGCCACTTGGCCTTTTCCGGATCGTAGGTCCTTTGCGGCAGGGCCGAGGCATAGAACTGGTTGGACGGCCCGATCGGATGGTCGTTGCCGACCACGCCGTAGCCCTTGAGGATCTTTTGCACCAGCTCTTCCCGGTCGAGCGCCAGCTTGAGCGCCATGCGCACGTTGTTGTCGTCGAAGGGCGGCGTGTCGGTGCGCATGGGGAAGGTGTAGTGCAAGGTGCCGGTGACGTCCTGGACCCGCAGATTGGGATTGCGCCCCAGCAAATGGACCGTCTTGAGGTCGCAGCGGTCCATCAGATCGATCTCGCCGGTCGAGAGCGCGTTGGTCCGTGCCGTGGTGTCGATGATCGAAAGGAACTCCAGGGAATCGAAATGGCCCCGGTCTGCCTTGAAGTAGTTCGGGTTCTTCTCGAAGGTGGCGCGGATGCCCGGCTCGAAGGAGGTGATCTTGTAGGGCCCGATGCCGATGCCGGCGGTCGGGTCCGCGATCTCGCCCGCCTTCGCCGGCAGGATCGCGATGTGATAGTCGCTGACGACATAAGGGAAGTCGGCGTTGCCGCCCTTTAGGGTCACGACGACAGTGTCTTTGCCGTCGGCCTTGATGTCCTCGATCTGCTCGACCAGGGACTTGGCGGCCGATTTGGTTTCGCCCCGATGCAGGTTGACCGAGGCGACCACGTCCTCGGCATCCAAAGTCTTGCCGTTGTGGAACTCCACGCCCGGCCGCACCTTGAAGTACCACGTCTTGGCGTCGTCGCTGGCTTGCCAGGACTCGGCGCCTTCCGGCACCATGGCGCCGCTGGGCAGCACCTCGCCGATGTAGCCGTTGATGGTGAAGCCGGTGCCCGAGGCGAAGTTGTTCTCGTAGGTCCGAGGATCCAGGGAGTCGGTTGTCGAGCCGTGGGCCAGGCCGACCCGCAGGTGGCCGCCCTTCTTGGGCTCCGCGGCCTGTGCCGCTCTGCTGCCGGCGAGCGGCCCTGCCATGGCCAGGGCGCCGGTCGCGCCGGCCGCCTGCAGAAAGCGGCGCCGGCCGGTCTTGGACGATCGGCGCGGACGCCGAATTGGGTTCGTTGAGGTCATGAGGGGTGCCTCCGAAGTCTGGCCGCGCTGGGGCGGCTGATTGCTGAAGCTTTAAGCGAGGTCGCGCGGTGCGACGCCAGGGCAGGGATGACAAGGCGGCCGCCCACGGGCCTGGGCCCGCCTGCCGCTGGGGGCCGCGACTAACTGTCGGGATAGAGGCTAAAGCCGCCTTCTCTGCGGCATTCGTAGCGCTTGACGATGGGCGCGTTCCTGAGGCGCATGACGCTCTCTTTGCCCTTTCGGGAGTGGACCTCATCTGGCGTGCGAGTGTAGTGCCCCCGGTGCGCTTGTCCATTGGAAATGTCACCTCTTGGACGGTGCGGCGGCCTTCACGCATAATCGCCCGAAATGGGGGAGGAAAAGATGACCGGATTTGAAGGCAAGGGCGTGGTGGTAACTGGCGCCAGCGGCGGTATCGGGCGCCAAGTCGCGCTCGACCTGGCGGCGGCCGGGGCCGGGGTGGTGGTGCACTACGGCGGCTCGGAAGCGGCCGCCCAAGCGGTCGTGGAGGAGATCCAGGCGGCGGGCGGCCGGGCCGTCGCCTGCCAGGCGGACATCGCCCAGCGCGCCGAGGTCGAAGGTTTGCTGAAGGCCGGTCTCGAAGCTTTCGGGCGGATCGAGCTGCTGGTGCACAGCGCGGCGCTCAGCCTCGACGGGCCATTCCTGGAGATGCCCGAGGACGACTGGCGCCGGGTTATCGATGTGAACCTGACCGGTGCCTTTCATTGCCTTCAGGTCTTCGGCCGGGCCATGGTCGAGGCCGGCGGCGGGGCGGTCGTCAACATCTCGGCCAACACCGCGATCGACGGCCGGGTCAACGCCGCCAACTACTGCGCCTCCAAGGCCGGGCTCAACATGCTGACCCAATGCGCCGCCTTGGAGCTGGCGCCCACGGTCCGGGTCAATGGCCTGGCGCTCGGTTTCTTCGCCAGCCCCTTGGTCGACCAGCTCTACACGCCCGAGCAACAGGCTGAGGCGATCGCCGCGATCCCGCTCGGCCGCATGGGCCGCTTCGCCGAGGTCTCGGATGCCGTGAAGTACTTCGGCTCGGAGGCCTCGGGCTTCATCACGGGCCAGACGGTAATCATGGACGGCGGGCGGGTGCGGCGATGAGCGAGCGCATCGCCCGTTGCGGCTGCGGCGATCTGGCGGTGACGGTGCAAGGCAAGCCCGCCGAGATCCACGCCTGCAGCTGCTTCAACTGCCAGCGGGAGAGCGGCAGCGCCTTCAGTTACACCGCGGTCTTTTCCGAAGCCGACGTCGCGCTGGCCGGCGCGCGCAAGGTCTGGCGGCGCCATGGGGACTCCGGGCGCTGGCTAGAAAGCGTGTTCTGCCCGACCTGCGGCGGCGCGGTGCTGTCCCGGGCCGAGCATGGGCCGGGCACGGTCGGCATCCCCGTGGGCTGTTTCGCCGACCCGACCTTCGCCCCGCCGGAAAAGCTCGTCTGGGCCGTCCGTCGCCACCACTGGCTGGAGCTCCCCGAGGCGATCGAGATTGTGGAGCGGGAGCCCGAATAGGCGCTCTAGTTCTCCGCCGCCTGCAGCTCGCTCAGCAGCTGCTCGGAGATCTGGCCGTCGACCGGGAGCGCCCGGTCGGCCTGGAAGGCGCGCACCGCGGCGCGGGTCTTCGGTCCGGTCAGGCCGTCGGCGCCGCCGGCATCGTAGCCGAGCGCGTTTAGCGCTTCTTGGACGTCGCGTACCAAGGCGCGGCTTGGCCCGGCCGTTAAGCCGCCGCCGAGCAGGCTGGCCGCGCCTTCGTTCCGGGCCCGGGCGACCAATTGCCGGGCCCGCTCGGCATCGGCGTCGCTCAGGTGCTGGACCAGGGCGTCGCGCTGGGTGCCGGCGTCGGGATCCTGGGCGGCCGCTAGGTCGAAAAGCGCGTAGGCCAAGGCAAGATCCTGCGCCACGCCTTCGCCGTTGGCCAGCATCACGGCGAGCTCGTACTGCGCCGCGGCGAAACCTTGGGCGGCCGAGCGGCGGTACCAGGCGGCGGCCGTGGGGTTGTCTTCGGCCATGCCCTCGCCATAGTCGTAGAGCACCGCGATGTTGAACTGAGCCGCCGCATCGCCGTCCTCGGCCAAGGGGCGCCAATTGCGATAGGCGGTCTTGTAGTCGCCGCGCTGGTAAGCCTCGTAGGCGGCGTCCTCATCGCCTTGCTCCGCCCAGTCGAGTGTGCCGCCATCGCCCGGCGTGCTGCGCCCGGTTCCCAGATAGTGGCGGATCAGGGCGATCGCCGCTGGGGAGTTCCACGCGGCCCCGCCTTGCATCTTGCCGACCACCCGGCCTTGCTTGTCGATCAAGACAGTGGTCGGCAGGCCGCGGCCGCCAAGCTTGTGCATCAAGGTGGACCCTGGGTCCAGATAGGCCTTCAGATAGCGCAAGCGGTGTTGCGCGAGGAACGGCTTGACCGTGGCGGCGCCGCCTTGATCGATCGATACAGTGACAACGGCCAGGCCCTCGTCGCGCAGGCGCGCCTGCAGGTTGTTGAGCTGCGGCATTTCCTCGACACAGGGCGCGCACCAGGTGGCCCAGAAATTGAGCAGAACGACCCGACCCCTGAACTTCGCAAGACTCACGTTGCGCCCGGCGGGGTCCTTGAACCGCGTCTTTGGCACCGGCGCGGGCGGGTTGGAGAGCTTGAAGTTGCCCCGGAGAAAACCGTCGAGCGGTGGAGATTCGGCGGCGAGCGCCGGCAGAGAAAGCCCCGCGCCGAGCCAGAGTGCCACGGCCAGCAGGGCCGCGCCCCGGCGCCCGGTTCTTCGGCGCTGGCCCGCCGCGGCGGAGCGAACATACCTTCGCCTCGGCGCCAGACTGTGCACGGCCCCGATCATCATCGGAAGTTCCCCTCTTCTTTAAGTAGTATAGCAGCTTTGGCTGATCACGCCAAGCCGAATTTCCACCAAGGCTTGTAGACGCGCTTTACGTCCCGGCGCTACGACCCCCCTTGGTCGAGTGCCCGGATGTCGGCCTGGCGCCAGGTGACGGCGATCAGGACCAGGGCGATCAGGTAGCTGGCGATGCCGGTCAGGAAGGGCAGATGGGGGTTGAGCGCCATCATGGCGCCACCGGCCAGCGAGATCAGGCCCGAGCCCAGGGTGAAAAGGGCGATCGTGATGCCCATGACCCAGCCCTGCTCATCCGCGCCGGCGCTGGCGGAAAAGAGGGCCAGCAGGGTCGGATAGCCGATCGCGAAGCCGACCACGATCGGCACGACCAGAAGATAGGAGAGATCCGCGACGCCGTTGAAGGTGAAGAGACACAAGGAGACCGTCATGAGGACGAGCGATCCGACCACCGTCGGGATCTTGCGAAAGCGCTTGGTCAATGGACTCACCAGAAAAGCGCTGGAGATCGCCATGGTGAGCCCGAAAATGGTCATGAGAACGGAGTTCTGCAAGGTGCCGAACTGAAAGCGGACAATCATGAAATTGTCCATGTAGATGAAGAAGGAATTGAGCCCGACCTCGAAGAAAAACCACACCAGGGCGAGCTTGATGATGGATGGCCGGCCGCGGATGCGCCAGAGGTTGAGGAACACTTCGCTCACGCCGAAGTCGATCTTGCGCCGCTCTTCGCGGTGGTCGTGATAGTAGATCATCACCAGGACCAGTGTGACGAAAACCAGGGCGGCGGCGCAGATGAAGGGTAGCTCGAGAGTCGCGTAGGCGCCCAGGACCGCCTTGTCGCTGAGCAAGCCGGCGATCAGCGGGCCGGCGACCAGGCCGAGCGCCAAGGCGGCGACCACCTGGGCCATGTTGCGGGTGCGCTCCTCGTCGTTGCGGCTGATGTCGACCAGGGCGGCCTGGGCGATCGGCTGGTTGCCGGCGGTGAAACCCGAGATCGCCCGGCCGAGTACCAGCAGGATGTAGCTCGAGCTCTCGATCGCGATCGCGGTCAGGATGTAGCCGGCCAAGGCGCCGATCAGGCAGATCACGATGCCCTTCTTGCGGCCGATGTAGTCGGACAGTTTCGAGATATAAGCCGCGCCGAAAAACCAGGCGACGTAGAAGCTGGCGAGCAAGACTCCGAAGAGCAGCTGGCGCCGTTCGTGGGAGGCGTCGCGGGGCAAGAAGTCGCTCGAAGGATCGATCAGCAGAGTGTTGACGATCGGCAGGATCAGCCCCTGACCCATGACGTCGACGAAGACGACGAGCATGAGCGAAAGCCGCAACAACATCATGGAGCATCTCCTGGCAAGACCCGTGACCCGGCCGTCACCCTAGCAGATTGCCGCTTGGGTGACAGTGCGTTGCTGCCGTGCGGTTTGCGGTCATGAGCCAGCGTCCGGTTCAATACCCGCGTCCTAGGCGAGGCGATTGCGCGTTTTCGCAAAGTCTGCCAGCCTGCCTCGATGACCGCGCTTGAGAGCGATCCTCGCGACGACCCGCGCTGCCGGATTGAGCGCCTGGACCAGGCGGCGGATGGTGTGCGGGTGACCTGGGCGGACGGTCACCTGAGTCTCTTTCCGATCTCGTGGCTGCGCCACGGCTGCTACTTTCCCGCTCATGTGAACAGCGGCACAGCGGACGGCGCTCAGCGGCGCCCGCTGCCGGCTGAGACGATCCATCTGGAGCGCCTGGCGCTCGGTCCCGATGGCGAGCTGGAGATCACCTGGCGCCCGGATGGCGCGACCACCCGTCACGAAGCGGCTTGGCTGCGCTCCAACTGTCCCTCGAGGATCGAGCGGTCGCGCCGACGCCGACCGACCAAGACTTGGCCCAGGGGCATGGCGCCGGAGTTTTCCTATGGCGAAGTCGTCTCCGGGGATCGCGCCTTGCTGGCCTTCTACCGGGCGCTGCTCGATTACGGCCTGGTCATCCTGCGCACCGTGCCGCCGGAAGAAGGCCACGTCGCGAAGGTCGCCCAGCTGATCGGGCCCATCCACGAAACCAGCTATGGACGGGTGGTCGACGTCAAGACCACCTCGGCGCTGGCGATCGAGGCCAATACGCCCAAGCGCCTGGAGCCCCATACGGACGAGAGCTACCGCTACAGCCCGCCGGGCATCTCTCTGTTCCATTGCCTGGCCCAGGCGCCGGGTGGCGGTGGCGAGTCCCTGCTGGTCGACGGCTATGGGGTTGCCGAGGCGTTGCGCGATGGCGCGCCAGAGGCTTTCGAAACTCTGTGCCGCGAGCCGCTTTCCTTCACCGACACCGGCGGCGGCGCCCACTACCTCGCCCGGGCCCGGGTGATCTCCCTGGACCTAGCCGGCAACGTGGTCGGCATTCGCTACAGCGACCGGGCGCTGCTGCCTCTCGACCTGCCGCCCGAGCGCATCGAGCCGGTCTACCAAGCGCTCGCCGCCTGGGCCGAGCGGCTCTACGATCCGCGCTTCCTCTTCAGCTACCGAATGGCGCCGGGCGATCTGCACGTCTTCGACAACCACCGGGTGCTGCACGGCCGCACCGCCTTCACTGTCGGCTCAGGCGTCCGGCACCTGCAACAATGCGCCGTCGACCGGGACGAATTCCACAGCAACTTCCGCATGCTTGCCAAGCGTCTAGGCGCACCCGACTGGGCCGAGGAGCTGCCCGGCGGGGCGCTGGCTTGAGACCGAAGGGTCGCGGGCGGCAGGCTTCGTTCAGCAGCCTGCCGCCGCGTATCAATCTCCAATTCGGAACGAAGAATCGCCAGCGCTCAAGTGTCCGGCGCGAGATAGCCGTTCAAGTAGGCGTTTCCGATCAGGTGCTCGTTACCTTGCTGCAGACCCAAGCAGATCGGTCCGCCCTCGAAGGGACGCAGGACGACACCGGTCGGGAAATTGATCGTGGTCCCGGCAATGCCATCGACGCCGGCGATAGCTGAGGACATGATGGCGCCGTAGTGCTGCACCTCGTCGTCCTCCCGTCCGTTGTCAGGAAGTGGGAAGGTGGGAAAGGGGTCGACCTCGTCCAGAACTTTCTTCGCGAGTGGGGCCGGTCCGCCAAGCCCGACGCGGACGCTCGCCAGGGTGAGGGCGCCGGGCACGGCGAGGTCGTCGGGGCCGCCGTTGGCGCGCCAATGAAAGCTGGTCGCCACGAAGACGTAGCCGGGTGGCACGACAAAAGGTTGGGAGAAGTCGCTGTCGGGTCCGATCTCAACGAAGACACCGCTGGAATAGGTCAGATAGGGGCAATCGTCGGTCAGCGGGCTTTGGTTGGCCCAAAGCGCGACGATGTCGGACGCGTTGGCGGGCTCCAGGGCGACGGCGGGCGATGCCGTGGCGGCGAAGAGGGCGGCCGCGCCGGCGGCGAGGGTTTTTGGCAAGCTGAACATGGTGACCTCCTGGTGTTGTGCGGTTGGCAGGCAGATGGCGCTCCAAGGTTTCAGCTCGATGTCCAAAATCGCCCTTTCGGGTTTCAATTGTAGCCGCCGACAGGCGAGCGCCGGCTGCAAGCTCGCCAGGCGACTGCCCAGGCAGCAGATTGCTGGCTCTCTTACAACTGAAACCAAAACGCGTACGTTTGGACGTCATACTGAAAAGTGGCGACACCACACGCCCTGGAAGGACGCACACAGCACTCTGTGACCCGTCGCCTGCTGCGTTGCCCCCAAGGCCAATAAGTAAGCCCTGCTTCGCGCCTCCCCGCCGCCGATTGCGCCCGGCGCGCAAGTCTGCCAGCCTAGCGTTCCCTACGGCGGCGGGAGCGCGAAATAGGTGGAGCCCAAGATCATAAACTGCCGGGTGGTCGGCCTGGAGTGGGCGACCCACGACGTGCGGGTCGTGCGCATGGAGGTGGCCAAGCGCGGCGCCTTCAGCTTCAAGGCCGGGCAGTACGCCAAGCTCGCCTTCAAGAACCAGCCGGCGCGGGACTACTCCATGGCCAACCGGCCCGATCGGGACATTCTGGAGTTCCACATCCGCCAGATGAGCGGCGAGGGGGTCAGCACCTACGTCGCCAAGGACCTCAAGGTCGACGAGAAGGTCAAGCTCCAGGGTCCCTTCGGCGAGGCCTGCCTGAGAGACGAGCACGAGGGGCCGATCCTGGCGATCGCCGGCGGCTCGGGCCTGGCACCGATCAAGTCGATCGTCGAGACCGCCCTGGTGCGCAACCCCAAGCGCGCGATCCATCTCTACTTCGGGGTCCGCCAGCGTCACGACCTCTATCTGGACAAGCACTTCCATTCCCTGGCCGACGCCGACACCGGGCTTTCCTTCGTGCCGGTTCTGTCCCACGAGCCGGCCGCGGAGCGCTGCCGTTGCGGCGACCCGGCAAGCTGCGTGGCCGACGACCACGCCGACCTCTCCGGCTTCAAGGCCTATCTGGCCGGCCCGCCGGCGATGATCGAAGCGGCGGTCGCGCGGCTGATCCATATGGGCCTGTCGCCGGACGACATCCACGCCGACCCCTTCTACAGCGATGCCGAACAGGCGCAGCGTCTGGCGGCCAAGGCGGGGGGCGGCCCGTGAGCTGGAGCGAGGCCGATTCCGAATACTTCCTCGACGAAGGGAAGTACTTCGTGCCCGAGCGGGAGCTGCAGATCGAGATCATCTGCGGCCTGATCCCGCCCCACGACGGCCGGCCGTTGCTGGTCGAGCTGTGTTGCGGCGAGGGCCTCTTGACCCGCGCCTTGTTGGAACATTTCCCGACTGGCCGGGTGCACGCCTTCGACGGTTCCCCGACCATGCTCGAGAGCACCCGAAAGACCGCGGGCGAGCTGGCCGACCGCCTGGAGACCAGGCTCTTCGATCTGAAAGCGGCTGACTGGCAGGCCCGGGCCGATGCGCCCCACGCCGTGGTCTCCTCGCTCGCCGTACATCACCTGGACGGTGGCGAGAAGCAGGCCCTGTTCCGCGGCCTGCACGCGATGCTGGCGCCGGGCGGTGTCTTCGTCCTGGCTGACTTGATCGCCCCGGCGTCGGCGCGAGGCCAGGACATCGCCGCGCGCACCTGGGACCGGGCAGTCGAGGAGCGGGCGCGCGCATTGGACGGCAACCTGGCGGCCTTTCGGCGGTTCCAGGAGACCCAATGGAACCTCTACTCCGATCCCGACCCGGACCCGGTCGACAAGCCATCTTCCCTGCTCGATCAGATGAAGTGGCTGGAGGCGGCCGGATTCACCGGGGTCGACGTCCATTGGATGAAAGGCGGACACGCTATATTCAGCGCGCTTAAAGCGTGATAGATCGGACCTTCGTCCGAATGAATTGAGAGCGCGCCATGGCTTCGAAAGATCCGCTTCTCCAGCCCTATCAGCTTAAGCACCTGACCCTGCGCAACCGGATCATGTCGACCGCCCACGAGCCGGCCTACTCCGAGGACGGCATGCCGAAGGAGAAGTACCGGCTCTACCACGTGGAAAAGGCCAAGGGCGGCATCGCCATGACCATGACCGCCGGCTCGGCGGTGGTTGCCGAGGACTCGCCCGAAGCCTTCGGCAATCTGCTCGCCTACAAGGACGAGATCGTGCCCTGGCTCAAGGAGCTGACCGACGGCTGCCACGAGCACGGCGCCGCGGTCATGATTCAGCTGACCCACCTGGGCCGGCGTACCGGCTGGAACAAGGCCGACTGGCTGCCGGTGCTGTCGCCCTCCATGGTGCGCGAGCCGGCCCACCGGGCCTTCCCCAAGGTCGCCGAGGACTGGGACCTGGACCGTATCGTCGAGCGCTATGGCGCGGCCGCCCAGCGCATGCAAGCCGGCGGCATGGACGGCATCGAGATCGAGGCCTATGGCCACTTCATGGACGCCTTTTGGTCGCCGGCCACCAACAAGCGCGACGACGACTACGGCGGCAGCCTGGACAACCGTCTGCGTTTCACTTACCGGGTGCTCGATTCCGTGCGCAAGGCGGTCGGGCCGGATTTCATCTTCGGCCTGCGCCTGGTGGTCGACGAGGATTGGGAGCGCGGGCTCTCCAAGGAGGAGGGCCTGGAGATCGCCCGGCGCCTGGTGGCGACCGGCCAGATCGATTTCCTCAACGTGATTCGCGGCCACATCGAAAGCGACGCGGCCTTGACTGGCGTGATCCCGGTGCAAGGCATGCGCGCCTCACCCCATTTGGATTTCGCCGGTGAGGTTCGGGCCGAGACCAAGTTCCCCGTGTTCCACGCTGCGAAGATCAGCGACGTGGCGACCGCCCGCCACGCCATCGCCGAGGGCAAGCTCGATATGGTCGGTATGACCCGGGCCCACATCGCCGACCCCCACATTGCCCGCAAGGTGGCCGAGGGGCGCGAGGAGGAGATTCGCCCCTGCGTCGGCGCGACCTATTGCCTCGACCGGATCTACGAAGGCCACGGCGCCCTTTGCATCCACAACCCGGCGACCGGCCGGGAGGCCACCATGCCTCAGGAGATCGCCCGCAGCGACGGGCCGGCCAAGACGGTGGTCGTGGTCGGCGCCGGGCCGGCGGGTTTGGAGGCGGCCCGGGTCTCGGCCGAGCGCGGCCACAAGGTGGTGGTCTTCGAGGCGGCCGACCAGGCCGGCGGCCAGGTCCGCCTGGCCGCGCGCACCAAGCGCCGGGCCGAGCTGATCGGCATCGTCGACTGGCGTCTGGCCCGCCTGGAGGCGCTCGGCGTGGAGCTGCGCTTCAACGCCTGGGCGGAGCGCGCCGACGTGTTGGCGGAGAATCCCGACATCGTGATCGTCGCGACCGGCGGCCTGCCCAACACCGGCATCCTTGACGAAGGCGAGGCCCTGGTGGTCTCCAGCTGGGACATCCTGGCCGGCGACGTCAAGCCGGCCGAGAGCGTGTTGGTCTACGACGACAACGGCGCGCCGCCGGGCATGCAGGCGGCCGAGCTGATCGCGGAAGCCGGCTCGGAGCTGGAGATCATCTCGCCAGAGCGCTTTTTCGCGCCCGAGATCGGCGGCCTTAACCACGTGCACTATGCCCGCGCCTTCCAGGACCACGGCGCGCGCATCACGATCAACACCCGGGTCGCCTCGGTGCGCCGCGAGGGCAACAAGCTGGCGGCGAAACTGGCCAGCGACTACACGGAGCTGAAGGAAGAGCGCCTGGTCGACCAGGTGGTTGTCGAGCACGGGACATTGCCCCTCGACGAGCTCTACTTCGAGCTCAAGGAGGACTCGGTCAACCGGGGCGAGGTGGACTACCC
Organism: Pseudomonadota bacterium; assembly: GCA_039029395.1. Taxonomy (GTDB): domain Bacteria; phylum Pseudomonadota; class Alphaproteobacteria; order Kiloniellales; family JAKSDN01; genus JBCCGG01. Next base: position 125,118 of record JBCCGG010000009.1, read on the forward strand.
GGCGCTGATCGAAGGCCGGCCCCAGGAGGTCGCGACCAACCCCGAGGGCGCGTTCCGACTCTTCCGCATTGGCGACGCGGTCTCTTCGCGCAACATCCACGCGGCGATCTACGACGCGATGCGGCTGTGTAAGGTCTTTTGAGGCGAGGTCAGCGCGATTCAGCCCTCCTCACCCTGTCTCTCTCCCCAGAGGGGAGAGGGAACGCGGTTGCGAGGATACGGCGCTATTCCCTCTCCCCTCTGGGGAGAGGGTTAGGGTGAGGGGTTAGATGAGCCAGGAGTTAGATCCCCTCAGAACACCAACGGCTGCAGCGTGACAGAAAACAGCACGATCACTAAGATCGCAGCCAGGTTCAGGGCAAAGCCCGCGCCGCACATCTCCATCACCGTGATCCGGCCACTGCCAAAGACCACGACGTTCGGCGGGGTCGCGACCGGCATCATGAAGGCGCAGGCCGCGGCGAGCGCCGCCGGGACCGCGAGCGACAGGGGATCGCCGCCCAGCTTGATGGCAAGCGCAGCGGCGACCGGCAGCAGCACGGCCGCGGTCGCGCTGTTGCTCGTAAGCTCGGTCAGAAAGACCACGATCGCGGTCAGGAGCAGCAGGAAGACGATCGGCGGCCAGGCGCCGCCACGGGCCAGCAGCCGGCCGAGCCATTCGGCGAGACCGCTCACCTCGATGCCGTGGGCTAGGCTCAGGCCGCCGCCGAACAGCACCAGGATCCCCCAAGGCAGACGCTTGGCGTGGGCCCAGTCCATCAGGAAGGTCGGGCCCTTGAGCTCAATCGGGATGACGAAGGCCAAGAACGCCCCGATCAGCGCGATCGACCAGTCGGAGAGCGCGATGAAGTCGTCCAGGATGGGCCGGAAGATCCAGGCCAGCGCGACCGCCGAAAGCAGGGCGCCGCTCAGCCATTCGCCCCGGCTCGGCGGGCCGAGGCCGGCGCGCTCTTGCGTCAGGTGCGGGGCGAGAAAGCCGAGCGGGCGCCGGTGCCCGGGAAAGAGGATGCGCGCCAACAGCAGCCAGGCGAGCAGCAGCATGGTCGCGGAAACCGGGACGCCATAGAGCATCCACTGCAAGAATCCGATGTCGATCCCGTAATTTTGGCGCAGGAAGCCGGCAAGAAAGGCATTGGGCGTACCGAACAGAGTCGCCACGCCGCCGATCGACGCGCTGTAGGCGATTGCCAACAAAATCGCGCGCGGGAAGCCCGCCATGGCGGCGCGCTCCTTGCCCTCGGCCTGCTCCAGAAAGGCGATCACGCTGAGCGCCACGGGCAGCATCATCATGGTGGTCGCCGTGTTGCTGACCCACATGCTGATGCCGGCGGTCGCGATCATGAAGCCGCCGATCAGCCGGTCGGCCCGCGCGCTCATGGCGGAGATGACCCGGATCGCGATGCGCCGGTGCAGCCCCCAGCGCTCGATGGTCAGCGCCAGCACGAAGCCGCCCAGGAACAGCAGGATGATCGGATTTGCGTAGGGCACGACCGCCTGGCGCGGGCCGGTCACGCCGAGCAACGGCAGGGCGATCGCCGGCAGCAGGGCCGTGGCAGCCAAAGGGATTGCTTCGCTCAGCCACCATATGGCCATGAGCGCGGTCAGCGCCGCGACCCGCCATGCAACCGGCGCAAGACCCTCCGGCGCCGGCAAGGCAAAGAGGAGCGCCGCCGCGAGCGGCCCGGCGATAAGACCGACCAGCCTCAGCTTGGCGTTGGACCGCTTCCTGTTCGTCGGGCCATCCGTCGCATTCTTGCCGCCGATCGCCATGGGACTCCCTGTGCCGTAGCCGACGCCCCCACTGTGAAGTGGTTCATTGCCGGCGCCCCTCTAAGGACCCATTGTGCGCAGCTTAAGTGCGGCTTGGAAGCCGCAAGACGTAAGCCTTGGGCAATTTCACCGAGGCACCGTCTTGGTTGCGGCAACAAGGCCAAAGGATTGAGATAGAGGACGTTTGCCCATAGGGAAAAATGACTATTTGAATGAATTTCCGGGTGCCCGTGATGAGGGCGCTCACGACTCGCCACCTAGATTTGCGCCAATTGGTTTTGATACCGGAGCGATCACTATGCCCCGATGCTGGAGACCGCGACTCCTGATTTCCGCCGCCGCCCTGGCCGTGGTGTTGAGCCCGTCTTTTGCCTGGAGCGCGGAGGTGCACGGCAGAATTTGGGACGGCGCCAAGAACAGGGATTTGTCGGGCGCCAATGTCTTTGCGGACTGCGCCAATAACCCGGGCGTTCCGGTCAAGACGGACGGCAACGGCCTCTATCGCATCAAGGTTCGCAAGTCGAAGATCGACTGCAATCTCTGGGTCATGGTCGGCCTGAAGATCTCGAGCCGGACCAAGGTCTACGTGGCGAAGACCAGAACCCGCGCCAATCTGGAGCTGCGCCGTTCCGGCAGCAAGCTAGTCCTGGTGAGGCGCTAGACCATGACCGCCGAGCAAGATAAGCCCCAGGCCACCGCCGCGCCCGTTCCGCAACCGGCGCCGCCGCCGACGCGCCGCCTGGGCAGCTGGGAGAAGGCCGAGATCATCGGCAAGATCATGACCGGCCTCTTGCCCGCGATCTTCGTCGCGGCGCTCGGTCTGTTCGGCCAGCAGTTCGCCCAGTCGCTAGAGGACAACCGGCTCTACACCGAGCTGCTGACCCAGCGCGAGCAATCGGACACCGCCTTGCGCAAGGATATGTTCAAGGTGCTGTTGGCCGAATTCCTGGCGCCCTCCCGCACGGCCGATGCTTCGATCGGCGCGGCGGGTGGCGTGGCGGAAACCCTTGCGGCGGTCAGATCGATCTCGAGCCAGTTGCTAAAGCTCGAGCTTCTGGCCATGAACTTCAGCGATTCCCTATCCTTGAGCCCGCTTTTCCTGAAGCTTGACCGGGAGCTGGATCAGCTCGCCGCGCGCTTGGGGGATTTCCCGGACGATCAGGAAGATGGCGAACTGCTGGGCAGTATGGAGTGGCAAGTGGTTGCCTTGGAAAAGCGCCTCGAGAAGCTGGCCAGCCGGCTCTCGAAACAGCAGATCGCGGCAATCAAGTCGGGCAAAACCTTGACCTTCGATCTCAACATCCCCTTGGAGGTGGCCGGTGGCGACGACGGTTTCTTGTGGCCCGACGACCTCTTCGCCGACGAAGGCGAGAACGGCGCGGGTGACGAGGCGTTCGAAAGCAGTGACACTTTGATCGAGGCCAACTCGGTGCGCGATTGTCAGGACGTCATCCGGCGCTTCGAGTTCCGCTTCACCATGCCCGACAAGGTCAAGCGGACGGTCAGGGTCGAGCTCAACATCGAGAAGATCGCCGCCAGCGGCACAAATGGCCAGAGCGGCGACCCCTTCAATCCCTCGACCGTGACCCAGGACTTCGAACTGGATTTCTTCAACTTTCCCATGGTCGATAACACCCGGCTGTCGGACGACCAAAGGTTCGCGCTGATCCTGACCGATTTCGACGAGCGCTACATCACGGCGACCGCGCTTTGCTTCCCGGGCACCTATTCGAGCGTGCGCGACCGGCCGTTTCTCAATGAAGTCATAGAAGGGCTTTTGGACTAGTGACCCATCCGCGCCATAGAGATGGACTGCAATTTAAGCGCGGCCGAGCGTTGACCTGGTTCGTCGCCGTGGCGGGGCTGCTTTTGGCGGCGCCAGGGGACTCGGCCATGGCTCAAAGCTGGGACGGCTCCCTGACGACCTCGGACGGCAGCCTGGATGTCGCCTTGAGCGCGGCCGACAGCCAGGCGGCCCTGTCGATCGAGGGCAAGGGCTATCAGGTGACCGCGTTCAGTCACAGCCCATCGGAGCTGCAACTGACCTTCCTGCATCGGGCCACGGCAATTCGCTGCCAGCTCAAGAAGCAGTCGGGCACCGCCGGCTACCGGGGCCCCTGCAAGACCGTGGAAGGCGGCACACAACGCGGCCAAATGCTGGTCTTTCCCGTGGGCGACGCTGGCGAAGAGTCCGCCGGCCAGGGCGGCGACAACCAGACCGCGGAGGGCGTTGGGTCGACGGGCGACGAGGGCGGTCAGGGCGAGGAATAAGGCAAGAACGAGAGGAACTAGCCCGCCCGCTGGGATCGCAGCACTTCGATGTAGCTCTGGTCGAACACCTGGTCGGGGCGCCGGTCGTAGCTGAAGAGCGCGATGATGCGTCGGCGCGTGCCTTCGATCTCGCTCACCCGATGGAGGGAAAGATCGCCCTTGAAAACCGTGAAGGTGCCGGGCGCCAGCGGCGGCTGCTGGGCGTTCGTCACGGGGTCGGCGAAGACCGCCTCGACCGCCAGGTAGTTTTCTTCCCGGGCACTGCGAATATAGGGCGCGACCTCGAAAGCGCCGCCGCGTTCGGGCGCCTGCAGCAGCAAGGAGAAGACCACGTCGTTGCCGTCGAAGTGCCAGCCGTTGCAATCGCCCGGGCCGCCGAACTGGAGAGTCAGCGACAGGTGCGGGCAGGCGCTGATGTAAAGGGTTTCGAAGCCCAGCACCCGGCGCAGGAAAGCGCCCAGCAGGGGCGAGAGATAGAGCCGGCGCAAGGGGCTGTCGTTGGGGATGTCGTGGTTCAGCACCTGGTTGTAGCGGCAGGGATGCAGAACCGAGCGCGGATGGTCCGCCGGCCAGCCGCTCGGATCGGCGTTGTAGGCGATGCGCGGCCGGTCGTAGCGATAGGCGCGCGGCGCCAGGCGCTCGGCTTCGGCCACCATGGCGGCCAGGGCCTCGGCGCGCACGAAGTCGGGCAGGGCGCAAAGCGCCTCTTGCGCCAGCGCCTCCTGGCAGCGCGCGACCAAGTCCCTGGCCGCCGGCTCATCAAGCCGATCGATCGGATAGCGCTCCAGATCGACGATCTCCGCAAGGGCCTCCTGGGTCATCACCGCACCTCCTCGACCAAGGGCGCAACGGCAGCGAACTGTCGTCTATAGGAGACCAAAAAGGCAGGCTCTGTCTATCTGAATGATGCGGTGTGGAGCGACTGTTGAACATTGTTTAAGAGTTGGTGGATATACTATCCATGGTTCCAAAGGTGGGGTTAGGTCGACTTTACGATGCTGGTCAAACTGACATCCCTGCTCGAGCCTGGCGAACGGGTTATCTGTGAGGTGCGGCCCTCGGGCGGGCGGACCCTGCGGGATGTCCTGCAATTGGTGCCGCTTCTCGCCGCCCTGTGTGGCGGGCTCGAGCTCTTTGCCTGGCTGATCGAGCCGGACTGGCGCGGGCTCGGTGTCGCCGCGACGATTGGCAGCGGCCTGCCGATGGCTTACTTGATTGTGGCCCGGGGCGAGGCGCTGCTGACCGAGCGGCGCTACCTACGCCGGCGCGGCCTCATCAGGCCGAAGGTGACCGAGATCCCGCTCACCCAGGTGCGCGAGGTGGTCGGCCTCGAACCCTGCAGCACCCGGGGCGTCGCGCTCAAGAAGTACGACAACTGGTTGGAGGACCTCTCCGATCTGCCGGACGCCAGGCGCTTTGGCCTCGAGATCGCGGCGGCGGCCGGGCTGCCCTTGCCCGAAGATCCGCCGAGCCCGGCCATGCGCGCCCACGGCTTGCTGGCCAGCGCCGGGCTGATCGGCGGATTTACCGGCTTCGCTCTGGTCTTCGTCGGCCTCTGTACGATCGGCATGACCTCGGACTCCCAGCTGGTCATGGTGCTCACCATCTTCGCGGTGGTCGGGATGCTGGTGCCGCTCCTGGGCGGAGTCTCGGGCTGGCTGGTCGGCCTGGTGGGGGCGCTCGTCTACCTGCGCCGCCGGGTCAGCGCCCAAGACCTGCGCGCCGCGATCCACATGAACCTCTATCCAGGGGAAGACCCGCTCTTCACAAACGGTTACACTCCTTGGGGCCGGCGGATCCTGGCGTGGCTCGCCGGTCGGCTCACCGGCCAGCCCATGGGGCCGCCGGACGCGCCGAAGGAAACCTAGGCCAATAGCCCCCAGCGTTGGGCGGCGGCACGGGCCTCGGCGCTGTAGGGGCGGGCGAAGTCGTAGCCCTGGGCCAGGTAGCGCCGTCCGATGATGCCGTTGCCGAAATAGGCGACGTAGATGGTTAGCGCGGCGATCAGCACGGCCGGCACGACCACCGTGAACTCCAGGTGCGGCACGCGGGGCAGGAACAGGGGCAGGGCGACGTCGAGCGCCCAGAGGAACACGATGGCGGCCCCCCAGGCGGTCAGGCCGCGCCAGAACAGCGGGATGCCGAGCACCGGCCCGAAAAAGAAGAAGGTCCAGTTCCAGCCGATCGAAAGCGGCTTCCTGTCCCCCGTGCGGGCATCCTCCAGCATCACCACCATGGCGCCTCTCCAGCCGATTCCTGCGCGCGACTGCGCGGGGTGCAGTGTGTCAGGGAAGGCTGAAAAGTCCGCTAAAGGGCGGAGGCAACTCGTTGCCGTGGCATTGTCACCAGAGGGTTTTTCACCTATAGTTGTTTTATGAAGAAACTCTTCGTCGGTTTAGGGGGCGTCTTATCGGTGGCGGCGATCGGTGCGCTCGGCACGCTGATCGTGGGCGCTTGGGCGTGCGACAGAGGAGATTTCCGTACTGCCCTGCCGATCTACGAGTTCTTCGCCCTCGCGGGGTTCGAAGGATTCGAGACACCCGTTGGGCTCATGTATCTCTCCAACGATAGCGGCAAGCGCGACCCGGCCCGGGCCATCGCTTGGCTAAGAGACCCGGCGAAACGGGGCGACGCGCGGGCGCAATATGGACTGGGCATAGCCTACCGTGTCGAGGGCGGCGGCGCCGAAGGGCGGCAAGCGGCCTTTGTTTGGTTCCTCGAATCGGCCGAGCGGGGCTTCCGGCCAGCACAGAATGCGACGGCAATTGGCTACGGCACTGGAGACGGCGTTGCGCGCGACATGGTGCAGGCTCTCAAGTGGGGGACGATCGCCGCGGATGGCGAGATGCCGACCATTTTCACTGGCGGGGTCTCACAGCAAGATATCGCCGAGGCCCAGCAGATGGCCCTGGCCTGGATTGCCGCCCACGGCGAAGCATGGGAAGACAGCGGACAGTAGCTCTGCAGAGTGAGCCTTATGTGCGATGGGTGCGGGGTCGCCCAGGCTGAGACTCTTGTCATGGATCTCAGCGTGAGGGTATCGGCCAGCATCGCATAGAAAGCGGACTGCAAGGCTCGCGGCGTGAGTGGGCAAAACTCGCCGGGGCCTCGCAGCCCGCACACGCGCCGGTTGACGCGTTTAATCGAAATCCGGCGGCCGGCGGCGGGGGATCAACGCGCCGCCGGCCGCCTTCTTCCGCAGCGTTTCTTCAATCGTCGAAGATCGCCAGCGTGCGCACCTCGATGGACTTCCGGGGCCGCGCGCCCTTGGGCGTGGTCGGGTCGTCGAAGGCGGTGTGTAGGGTAAAGCGCGCCCGGCCGTCTTCCTCGGTGTCGTAGCCCTTGATCAGAAGCGCCTCATCGGTCGCCATCTTGGGGAAGTGGTACCAGCGGTGAGACGGGCTGTAGGTGGCGTGGTAAATCTCGCCCACGCGGTCGTGATAGATCAGGTCGTTCGCGGCCAGCTCCTCGGGCGCGATCGAGCGGGCGTCGGCCAGTGCCAAGGGCGCGCTCTCCACTGGTCCCTCGATCGGGCGCCAGACGTTGACCACGGCGACCCGCTTGCCGAGCGCGGCGGCGGCCGCCTGCTCGCCAAGCAGATCCTTGGTGCGCTGGGCGCCAGACTTGGCGGTGTAGTCGTTATGCACCAGGCGCACCGCCGTGCGTATGCCCTTGTCGTCCCGATCCGGGCCGCCGTCGATGCGCACGTTGTGGTCGAACACCAGGACCCGGCTGGCCCCGGTCGCCTGCTTCACCAGGCGTTCCATCTCCGGGTAATAGACCGCCTTGATCTCGGCCTCGTCGAAGAAGTCGGTGACCTCGGTGTCATGGCGGGTCAGGGCGAAGCCCGCGTCGTCCAGGGAGAAGTCCCGGGCGTGGGGCCGGCCGTCGAGGATCACCACGGGCACCGGCGCGTAGGTGCCGGTGCGCTCGATCTCGCCGCCCTCGGGCGCCGGCATGTAGGTCTTGGGTTTCTCGTCGCTGGCCACCAGATAGGTCAGATCGGCGTGGAGCGGCGGAGCGGTCTCGACGTTGAGCGACATGGCATCCTCCGATGCTTGAGAGATTGTAAGGCGCGTTGCGCCTCTCTGCAGTAGGATATTTGCCGTTTTCGACGAGAAACAAACGACGATCCCTCAGGTGACGCTTGAGAAATTCTAACGTATATGCGATGCGGCCCGCTGCTAGACTGGCGGCCGGAACCAGCGATGACGGGAGCCCTCGGCGATGAGCGCTAGCCACCCGGTGATCGATCTGGCGCGCGACGATCCCAAGGCGGTCGGCCGCGCCTGCCAGGAGTGGGGCTTTTTCCAGATCGTCGGCCACGGTATCCCGGCCGCGCTGACCGGTGAGGTCTTCGCCCAGGCCCGCCGCTTCTTCGCCCTGCCCATGGCGCAAAAGCGCCGGCTGTTGCGCTCCAAGGACAACCCGCGCGGCTACTACGACCGGGAGCTCACCAAGAACGCCCGGGACTTGAAGGAGGTCTTCGACTTCGGCCTGGAGCCCCATCCGGAGCTGCCCAGCGATCATCCGAAGAACCGCCTGCCGGTCGACGGTTACAACCAATGGCCGGACGCCCTGCCGGCGTTCAAATCCACCATGGGGGCCTACTACCGGGCCTGCGAGGACCTGGGCCACCGGCTCCTGGAAGCCTTTTGCATCGGCATCGGCGTGCCGGCCGAACGTCTCAGGCCCTACTTCGGGGCCGACCACACCAGCTTCGTGCGGCTCAACCACTATCCCCTGGACGACCTGCTGGCACCCGGCGAGGCGGCCGGCACCACGGCCCTGGGCGACATGGCCCTGCACCACCATAGCGACGCCGGGGTGCTGACGATCCTGCTGCAGGACGATGTCGGCGGGCTTCAAGCCTTCAGCCAGGGCCGCTGGCGCGATGTGGCGCCGGTCGAGGGCGCCCTGGTGATCAACGTGGGCGACATGATGCAGGTCTGGTCCAACGACCGCTATCCGGCGGCGCTGCATCGGGTGCGCCCGATCACCAACCGGCCGCGCCTCAGCGTCCCCTTCTTCTTCAACCCGGCCTACGCCACCGACTGCGCCCCGCTCGAGCCGCTGGCCGCCGGTGACCGACCCCACTACCGGCCGGTCAACTGGGGCCGCTTCCGCCAGCTGCGCACCGACGGGGATTACGCCGACTACGGCAAGGAAGTGCAGCTCGAAGACTTTAGGGTCGCGTGACCCCTAGGCGCGGCTAAGCCATCCGTCGTCGAGTCAGGAAACCCAGGCCGCCTAGGGCGATTGCGAAGAGCGCGAGGCTACCGGGCTCCGGGATGATTCGGGCGGTGAAGCTGTCGATCAGGGTGATGTAAGGCGGATTTGGCGGGTCAGCCGGACCGGGGTTGATGATTCGAACGAGAGAGATCCCCGGTATGGCCGCAAAGGAGATTAGGGCCGCCGGGTCGGTCATGACCGATGCGGTGACGCTCTGCGCGCCGATCAAGATGCTCGAGGCGTCGAAGAACTGGGCAACCGCCTGGCCATTGCCGATGTTGATCGCGAAGAACGAGACCGAGGCTGCCGGCAGGCTGAATGCGATCTCGCCGACCGCACCCGCGCCGCCCGCACCGGCGCCGGAGATTTGGTAGGCCGCCGGCGGTGTGTTGTAGAACTGCGGCACACCCAAGGTGACCGTCGTGCCGCCGCTTATGTTTGCGGTCGCGGCGCCGGCGCCGACGGTGAAATCGGTGGTTCCGAAGGGCACCGAGGGGGGATCGAAGTTGGTTTGAACAACGGTCGCTTGGGCGCTCAACACGCCGAGCGTGGAGGCGAACAAGACGGTCAGGATTGCCCCGAAGCTGATCTGTCGAAGTCGCTGTGTCATCACAGCCCTCCTTAGTGAGATCAATGCATGATGGTAGAGCTTCGGTGCCTCCTAGGCGAAATCAAATGCCATCACGAACTCGCGATACTGGGCGACCTCATGTATCCATTCAAGGAAAGTAGGTGTGTTTGGAGGAAGCATAGCTGAATTTGCAAATCCTGTTTAGATCTCTTTTCACAGGTATAGGTTGATAGCCTCGCTGCGCCGGTCTTGCTCTATCCTGCCCACGGGACTTGCTGCGCTCTGACGTCGAAAACATTGATTACGACAAGGACATGCAGCTCGAGCATCTTTGGTTGGCCGCCTAAAGCGCCCCGAGGACCCGCTCGAGCCGGTAGCGGCTGCGCTTATAGAGCTTGGGCAGGGCCGTCCGGTCGAGCGCTTTGCGGCGGATCAGCACGCGCCTAAGGGCAGGCGGGCTTTCGGCGATCAGGCGCTCGCGCTCCTGCCACCACGCGCGCCGCTGCTCGGCGAAGGCCGGGTGCGCTTTGGGCCGCAGGCCGGGCACCCGGTCCGGATGGTGGCGCCAGGGCTTGCCCAAGTCGTAGAAGTGCACCAGCCGGATCTCCTTGGGAAGCCTGTCCGGCATGCCCAAGGGGGTCTCCTTCTGGGCGTCGGCCCAATAGCTGTTGGGCGCGATCGTGGTGTCGGGCAGAGGGAAAATCTCCGGGCCAAATTCCTCGTTGATGATGTTGCCGTCGTAGAATCCGGTCTCCTGCAGGGCGGGGAAGTGGCGCTCGGCCCTTTGCCACAAGCTCTCGGACGGCTTGATCATCATCATCAGGGTGGTGAACCAAGGCCGCCGCACCCAGAGCGCGGGCGGCGCGGCGATGGCGCCGTCGAACGGCAGGGAGAAAAGGTCGTCGAAGCTCTTAAGCGGCAGGCTGTCGGCGTCCAGGTAAATGACCCGCTCGTACTGGGTGAGCAGGAGGATTCGCAGCTTGACCAGGCAGTCGCGGAAGTACCAATGCCGGGTCTGGGGCGGGCGCGGCACGGCTATGGTGGTCATGCCCATCTGCGCCATGGCGGCCAGGATCGGCGGGGCGAGGGGCAGATGGACGACCACGAAGCCGATGCCCGGCCCGACGCCGAGCTGGCGCAGCAGACGGGCCAGCACGATCACCGCGATCGCGTAGGTGTCGTCCGTCGCATAGAAGGCATAGGCAAAGGCTTTGCGTTCCGGTTCGCCGCACATGCCGCCGCGTGACTCCTCTCTCGGCCCGCCGCGCGGGCCCGGAGTCCTTTTGCCCGTCTCGCCCTTCGCGCACAAGAGCGCTGGGCGAGCGACGGATCCGGATCCGCCTTTGGTCGCGTTCGAAAGCTGCGCCACGTTCTCTATTCGTCCAACTGGGCCAGCAATAGCGCGACGCGGATTTTGTCCGCGCCTTTCTCTAGCCCGCGATTGCCATCAAGAAGCAGACCCCCGCGCCGCCGGCGGACAGCGCGCGGACGGAGTTCCAGAAGCGCCATCGGGGTACATAGCGGGGCCAATAGGCGGCGGCCTCGGGCCCGTCCGGATCCATGGCGTCGAGGCGCCGGTTCATCGGCACATTGAAGACAATCGAGACGAGAAAGACGCCTACGAGATAGAGCGTGCCGCCGGTGGCGATCCAGACCGCCGCGGGCCCGCTCGCGAACAGAGCGGCGGCGCCGATCAATGGGGGCGAGAGCGCCGAAAGTCCCAAGAGAAGGACCATGAAGAGAGTCCGGGTGACCTTGCGGTTGATGATTTGCATGGATTCGATGCCGCCCTCCGGCTTGGCCGCGGCCAGCGAACCCATGACGAAGTCCGAGAAAGTCAGGAACACGCCAGCCACCACGGCACTGGCGACTGTGGCGGCGGCGAGGATCAGCGGAAGCCAATCAACGGTCATTGTCGATCTCCATTTCTTTGCTGGTATTGGCTCAGTAGGACAGGGCGGGCGCCTGGCGCAGGTAGCCGTCGTCGTTGAGCTGGGCCAGCATGAACTGGGCGACATCGGCCGGCGCGATCTTGAGCGAGAGCTTCGCACCGATGGCGCCGTCCCCGTGGCAATAGCGACCCCGCGGCGGGCCCTTCACGAAATTGCCGGGGCGCACGATCACCCAATCGAGGGGACTAGATTTGACGGTGCGCTCTTGCTGCTCGTGGTCGGCGTAGAGCCAGCGCATGAAGATCGGTGCCAGGAACCAGCGATAGCGCACCGGCAGCAGCGCCCGGCTTTCGCCGGTGCCGAGAGCAGAGAGGCAGACGATCCGGCCGACGCCCTTGCGCACCATGGCGCCGACGATGTTCCGCGTGCCCCTGGCGCGGACCTCTTGCTGGTTCATCAGCGGCATGCCGAGCGCGTTGAGCACCGCGTCTTGGCCCTGAACCGCGCGCGCCACCGCCTCGGGGTCGAGCACGTCGCCCTGGGCGGCCCGGAGCCGCGGGTCCGATCGGCCGAGCTTGTCCGGATCGCGAACGAAGGCCGTAACCTCGTGGCCCAGGGCGAGCGCCTGGGCGACCAAGTGGCGCCCGACCTGACCGGTGGCGCCGAAGATGACCAATTTCATGGCGAAGTCTCCTTCATCTCTGGTGTGCTTGACACTGTGTCAATTGACACGGTGTCAATCTGGTGATACTTGACGCCATGTCAAGTGAAACGTCTGAGACTCGCACCAAAATCCTCGAGGCCGCGTTGTCGCTCTTGGAAGCGCACCGGGGCGTGGCCGTGCGCATGGGCGATATCGCCAAGGTGGCCGGCATCTCGCGCCAGGCGGTCTATCTACATTTCAAGACCCGCGCTGCGCTTCTGGTGGCGGCGACCCATCATCTGGACGCGCTGAAAGGCAGCGAGGAGCGCTTGGTCGCGAGCCGCGCGGCGACCAGCGGGGTTGAGCGCCTGGAGGCCTTCATCGCGGCCTGGGCCGGCTACATTCCGGAGATTTACCCGGTTGCCCGGGCCTTGCTGGCCCTGCGCGACACGGATGAGGCGGCGGCCAGCGCCTGGGATCGGCGCATGGCGGATATGCGCGAGGGCTGCGCCGCGGCGGTCCAAGCACTCGCCCGCGACGGCCAATTGGCGCCGGATCAAACCCAGGACCAGGCGACCGACCTCTTGTGGATGCTGCTTTCGGTGCGCAACTGGGAGCTCTTGACGATCGCGCGGGGCTGGCCCCAGGCGCGCTATCTGGCGTGCCTCCAGACGACCGCCCGGCAGCTCTTCGTGGCGTCCGTCACCAGAGGGTCGTGATCCTCGTCCTGTTTTGTGATAGAATGGGTCCAACTGGCAGGACCGCTGGGTAATTGGGTGATGGGTAAAAAAGAGACCGGCGAGCAAGCGCCGGCCGAACGGGATTTTCTAGGCTTCACCAGCGGTGAGCGCTTTGTCGCGATCGCGGTGGTTGGCCTGTGGGCGTTTGCCGCCACATTGAGCCTGTTCGACCGCAGCGACCGCCAGCGCCACGAGGCCAATCTGGCGCGCCTGGCGTTCGCCGCGCAGGCGCCGGACCGTCCGCCGCACCGGGCCGCGCCGCTCTATGCCCGCATCCCCTTCCGTCCGCCCTCGGTGGCAAGCCGGGTCGCGGCCTTCGACGCGCCCTATGACGATGCGGTTCCTGAGGAAGATCCCGTGGCGCTCGCCCTGTCGCTCGATCCGAGCCTGCCGCCGCCGCCCGAGCGCCACCCCCGGCGCCAGGCCGAGACCCCGGCTCAAACGGCAGTTAAATCCCGGGATCCGGCGCCGTCCTCCGCCGCCTCCGGTCAAGCCACGCCCCAAGCACCGACCCCGACGCTGGCGTCCGCCCCTGCGGCAAATGCCACGGCTCAGATTCAGGATCCGATATTGGCGTCTATTGCCGCGGTCCAGCCCGTTGTCCAATCCACAACCCTACCCGCGATCCAGCCGGAGACTCAGCCAAAGGACAAGACGGCGGCCTACGCGGCGGCCAGCAACGGCAATGGCACGTCGGTTCTGTGGCTCGCCTCGCTCGGCGACCGGGTCAACGTGCGCGCCCAGCCCAACCTCAAGGGCCAGGTGCTGCGCCAGCTCGACCGGGGCAACCTGGTCGGCCACCTGGACAGCACGGACAGCTGGATCAAGGTCAAGATCCCCGACCAGGACAAGCTGGTCGGCTGGGTCCACGCCTCGCTCTTGGCCGAGCAGGAGGCCGACCTGGGCCAAAATTTCTCGCCCAACCGCTCGATCGCGGGCGAGGGCTTCGGCAACTTCTGGTACGAGGCCGACCGCCTGGTCAAGGAGACCGGCTGCGATTTGCCCGAGTTCACCCTGGGCGACCGGACCCACGGCCCCGCGCTGACCTGCCGGCTCGGCCCCGGCGGCCCGGGCGGCGTAGGCCGGCTCCAGGTCAAGGGCCAGCCGGGCAACATCAAGATCGACCACGTGGCGCTGACCTGGCAGGGCGTGCCCGGCGCCCCGGTGTTCTTCGCCGAAGGCCCGCCCGAGCTGCAGGGCGTGGTCGGCAAGCTTGGCACCCTCTACGGCGGCCTGCCGGCCGAGCGCATGGCATTGATCCTGGAGAAGAACCTGGGCAGGGACGCCAAGGTCGACGCCTTCCGCTACAAGGCCGACACCACCCACCGGGCCGACGGCCAGGACTGGGAGCTCAAGATCACCGACGAGGAAGAGTAGGGGGCGAGGCCCCACCCACTCTGGGCAAGCGCCAGAGGGGGCCTTAACTGCGATGGATGCGGGGTGGCGCAGAGGGCGTATACGGGACAAGCGGGGCCCAAAGGGCCACCGAGCACCGCTCGGCGACGGCCTTGACAGGAGACTCCCTCTGCGCGAAGGGGCCAGCATCGCAGTTAAGGCGTAATGCAAGGCTCGGGGAACTTCGAGAGGTGTCCTAGGCGCCGGGCGCATTCCCGGGGCGCCCTCTAGCCCCTACCCAGAGCCCGCGCGGCTGGGCTAAACTGCCGGGCATGTGCGAACTGCTCGGCATGAACTGCAACGTCCCGACGGACATCCGCTTCAGCTTCTCGGGCCTGATCCAGCGCGGCGGGCGCACCGGCGAGCACCGGGACGGCTGGGGCATCGCGTTCTACGAGGGCCGGGGCAGCCGCACCTTCCACGACCCCAAGGCGAGCTGCGAGTCCGAGCTGGCGGATCTGGTGCAGCACCAGTGCGTCAAAAGCCTGAATGTGATCTGCCACATCCGCAAGGCGACCAACGGCCGGGTCTGTCTGGCCAACACCCACCCCTTCACCCGGGAGCTCTGGGGCCGGGCCTGGGTCTTCGCCCACAACGGCAAGCTGCGCGGCGTCAAGCGCTGGCCGCTCAGCTTCTACAAGCCGATCGGCACGACCGACTCGGAGCATGCCTTCTGCTGGATGCTGGACCGCATCCGCGAGCGCTTTCCAACCCCGCCGCGCGCCCAAAATCAGCTGCGCCGCTACATCGGCCAGCTCAGCGCCGAGCTCTCGGCGCTCGGCACCTTCAACATGCTGCTGTGCGACGCCCGCCGGCTCTACTGCTATTGCTCGACCGACCTCACCTGGCTGACCCGCCGGGCGCCCTTCGGCGAGGCCAGCCTGATCGACCTGGAGCTGACCGTCGACTTCGCCAAGGAGACCACGCCCAAGGACATCGTCACCGTGATCGCCACCAAGCCGCTCACCGACCACGAGCCCTGGACGGTGATGGAGCGGGGAAGTCTGGTGACGTTCGAGGATGGGGTGGTGGTGGGGTAGGGGGGGCGACAGAGCACTAGATCAACAA
>JBCCGG010000010.1:0-133477 GCA_039029395.1 Pseudomonadota bacterium
GGAGGCGTCGTCGGAGGCCTCCCAGGACTCGGCCAGCTCGCCGGCCAGCTTGTCGTGGTTGTCGACCTCGGTCAGGTTGTTGCGGAAGGCGAGACCGAAGACCTGCATGTAGGTGTCGTTGTAGGTCGCCGGATCTGTCGAATCGGTGGTCGAGCCGGTGCCGAGCGCAAGCCTGAGCGTGCCGCCCTTCTGAGGCCCGGCCGCCTGCACCGACCTTGCCGCCAAGCTGGAGGCGGCGAGCGCGCCGAGGCCGAGCGCCGAGGCCCGGCTCAGAAACTCCCGGCGGGAGATCCGCCCCTCAACAAGCTGTCCATTGAAATAGTCCAACTGGGTCATCGCAAGCCTCCTCGGTTCGATGGCTGTTGTTTATTGGTTCTATTGCCTGGACATCTCCAGGCCATCGCGAAGCTTCATCCAGCGCAGCGCAACGCCGACGCCCAAGTCCTTGAAGCCGTGGAAGGGGTAGCCAGTGATCGGCGTGATAGGAAATGGCAGACTGCTGGCTTCAGCACCGAGCGCGCGCTCGGCGAGCGCCCGGCCCATGACGTTCGACATGGCCACGCCGCGGCCGTTGTAGCCCAAGCCGATCAACAGGCCGGGCGCGGGCTCGTGCAGGTGGGGCAGGTGATCGCGGGTGATCGCGATCCGACCGTTCCATTGGTGAGTCCATTTTATGCCTGCGAGCTGGGGAAAGAGGCGCAGGGCTTCGGCTTTTACTCTTTGGTAGTCAAGCTCTGCACTGTCCGGTCCGTGACCCAAGCTGCCAAGGAGGAAGCGTTCCTCCCGGTCGCGCCGGCCGTAGTAGATCAGGCGCCTGGTATCGGCG
This sequence comes from Pseudomonadota bacterium, assembly GCA_039029395.1. Taxonomy (GTDB): domain Bacteria; phylum Pseudomonadota; class Alphaproteobacteria; order Kiloniellales; family JAKSDN01; genus JBCCGG01. The sequence goes on from JBCCGG010000010.1 coordinate 827, forward strand.
AAGGTGCGGCCCTCGGCTAGGATGCTCTTGCCGATACTTTCGGGCAGCGGCTCGCTGGCGATCTGGACACTGGTCACGGGAACGATCGAACGCCCGAGCTTGGGCCAAAGCCGATCGGTGTAGCCATTGGTGCAGAGCAAAACCTTGTCTGCTGTGACCTCGCCGCCTGGCGTTCTGAGATGCCAGGCGCCGTTCTTGCGGGCCAGCGCGGTCACAGGACTGCGGGAAAACACCTGCGCGCCTGCTTGGGCCGCCGCGCGGGCCAGGCCACGGACATAGGAGAGTGGTTGGATCGAGCCGCCGCTTTCCACCAATGCCCCAAATGCGTAGGCATCGCTCCCGACGGTCTCTGCTATCTCATTGCTTTCCAAGAACGCGATCCCAGCGCCCGCGCGGATCCAGCTCCTGCATTGCTGTTCGAACTTACGCGCCGCGCTCTGGCAGTGCGCGACCCGGACCCAGCCCTTCTGGACCGCGTCGCAAGGGATCTGGTAGCGCTCTATGAAGGCAAACAGCTCGTCGGCCGAGCCGACGGTTGCCCCTATCAGCCGCGCCGCAGCATCGGGCCCCAATTGCGCCTCGACCTCTTCTGGCTGGTGAGTCGGAAGCAGCGGGTTGACTTGACCGCCAGTGCGGCCAGATGCACCCCAGCCGATCTCGGCCGCTTCCAGGACGGCCACCTGGGCGTGATCCTCGGCCAGCGCCAAGGCCGCCCGCAGGCCAGTGAATCCGGCGCCGACGATCACGGCGTCGCAGGAAACCGCGCGGTTTAGGGAGGGGGCGTCCGGGGGCGGGACCGCGGTCGACGCCCACAAGGACTTCGGAAGCGAAGCGGTGCACGCATCGAGCTCCTGGTCTTTGCTGTTCGGCTGATCGACCACTTGTGCCTCCGGTCGGTGTCCTGGGCTCTCCTCAGGACCGGACGTCTGACCTTTAAGACGCCACCAAACTTGGACCAGGTCAATTTCGTAGCCTTGCCCTTCTTGCATCTAATTCGCTAAAATCAGCGTCAACTCGCTCAAAGTACAGGCTCTCGGCGATGGACCGGCGAAATCAAAAAGTTAAAAATTACATTTTCGTTTCAATCGATTAATCGTATTTTACTCGAGGAGGCCGCGCGTTGGACAAAAAAGATCTTGGTAAGAATATTCGTTACCTTTGCAGCCGCTACAAATCCATTTCCGAGGTTTGCCGGCGTCTGGAGATTAATCGTCAGCAGTTCAACCGTTACCTGGCTGGTGAGCAAACGCCCAGCCTCTACACTCTGTCTCGAATTGCCGCTTTTTTTGAAGTTGGCTTAGAGGAAATTCAGCTTCGCCACGAGGATTTCAGAGCCCGGGTCGTTCCCGGCCAAAAGGTGCAAGGCCAGCGGGCTCTGCCGAAGGATTTGATGAGGCGCGTAAGCGGCCTGCTGACGAAGCCCATGCCCCAGATTGGCGATTTCGAAGGGCTCTACTACCGCTACTACTACTCCTTCGGCTTCCGCGGCATGGTCATCCGCACCCTGTTTAGCCTCAAACGCCAGGGCGATTTCTACGTCACCAAGCACATTGAGCGGATTCCTAGATCTCAGGCGCCGGGCGGCTTTCCGGCAACCTTTAAGTACGACGGGATCGTGCTCTACCTCTCCGGACGCTTGTTCGTCCTGGAGTACGACACGCTGCTCGAGAGCACCATCTGCGAGATGATCATGGCACCGGTCAGCCGCCCTGGGGCTCGGCTGCTCTCGGGGGTTCATTCTTCGATCACGACGGGCACAGGCAACGAGCCGACTTGCACGCGGGTCGTGTTGGAGTACCTGGGTCAGCAGGTCGACCTGCGCGGCGCAATGCGCAACTGCGGTCTCATCGATCCGGCGGCCGGCGAAATCGACCCGGCCATTTTGGCGCTGATCAAGAACAACAACCGGGCCGACGCCTTCACCTTTCGGGCGCGCCGGATAGAGGGCGGGCCCGGCACGCGGTGAGGAGCGCCTACCGGGGCAGCGTTGTTTGATGGCAGTCTTACTCTGACGCCAGCTCGGCTGCGTGATACTTCTTACGGATCTCTTCCATGTCGACGCTGGGTGCCGGGAACTTCGGCGCCATGGCCTCCAGGGTCTTCGCCATGATCTGGGAGACCGCCAGGTTGCGGAACCATTTGTGATTTGACGGGATCACGAACCAGGGGGCATAGGGCGTGCTGCAGCGGCTCAAGGCGGTCTCGTAGGCCTTTTCGTAATCTTCCCAGAAGGCCCGTTCCGCATAATCCCCTTCGCTGATCTTCCAATGGCGGGCCGGGTCGTCGATGCGTTGTTTGAAGCGCGCCAGCTGCTCTTCTTTGGTGATGTGGAGATAGAGCTTGATGATCGTCGTGTGGTTGGCGGCGAGCAGCTGCTCGAAGTGGTTGATCTGCTCGTAGCGCTTGGACCAGACCCGTTTCGGCACCAGGTCGTGGACCCGGGCGATCAGCACATCCTCGTAGTGGGAGCGGTTGAAGATCGTGACTTGACCCTTGCGCGGGCAAGCTTTGTGGATGCGCCAAAGAAAGTCATGAGCGGCGTCCTCGGCGGAGGGCCGCTTGAAGCCGTGCACCGCGCAACCTTGCGGGTTCATGGCGCTCAACACGTGATTCACCGTGCCGTCCTTGCCGGCGGAATCCATGGCCTGGAGGCAGACCAGCAGCGACTGCTTGCCTTCGGCATAGAGCCGGTACTGCAGCTCGCTCAGCTTGCGGCGGTGCTTTTCAATCTCCGGCTGGGCCGCCTGGTGGGACTCGTGCTTGTCCTTGAACGCCGCATCGATGCGCGAGAGCTTGACCTTCGTGCCCGGTTTCACCAGGAAGCTCTTGAAGTAGTTCATCGCCCGCTCCTTTGCGCCGGAAAGGCCAGACCTTATCCTGAGGCCCGCTCGAGCGGCTTGGCAAGGGCCGGCGATCGTGTGCAGTCTTTGAGCCATGGGTTTCTACCGCGACACCATCGTCCCCCGGCTGATCGCCGTCGCCATGAAGACCGAGGAAGCGACCCGCTACCGCCGGGAGCTGGTTCCCCAAGCTTGTGGCCGGGTCCTGGAGATCGGCATCGGCTCGGGTCTCAACCTGGAACATTACTCCCAACGGGCCGAGCAGGTGGTCGGCGTCGAGCCCTCGACCGCGCTTCTGGCAATGGCCCGGCGCCGGATCTCTCTTGCGCCCTGTCCGGTCATATTGGCCCAGGAGTCGGCCGAGACCCTGCCGTTCGACGACGCCAGCTTCGACACGGTGCTGACCACTTGGACACTCTGCTCGATCGAGCGGCCGAAACGGGCCCTCGAAGAGATACGGCGGGTCCTGCGCCCGGATGGCCGTTTGGTCTTCATCGAGCACGGCCGCGCCGAGGAGGTCTCGGTGCAGCGCTGGCAGGACCGGGTCAATCCCTGTTGGCGTTGTGTCGCCGGTGGCTGCAACATCAACCGCCCGATCGACCGGCTGATCGAAACCGCCGGATTTCGCATCGGCGCCTTGGAGACCGGCTACCTTGTCAAGGGACCGCGTCTCTTGACCTATCATTTCAAGGGCGTCGCCGCGAAGGTCTAGAGCTTCTCAGCCCGCCACCTTTGATTCCGCCAGGATCCAGTCGCGAAAGCGGGCTACCGGCTCGCTCGGCGGCACACCGCTGGGCAGCAGCAGGTAGAAGCCCCGGTCGGAGCGCAAGGTGGTGTCGATCGGCCGCACCAGGGCGCCGCGCGCAAGCAGATCGTCGGCCAGGCGCCCCCCGCCCAGCGCCACCCCTTGGCCGTCCAGGGCGGCTTGAATCAGCACCAGATAGTTATCGAACTGCAGGCCCCGCTTGAGCGCCGGTTCCTCGATACCGACCGCGCGCAGCCAGGCTTCCCAGGTCACCCAGTTGCGGTCGTACTCGACCAGGTGCAGGAGGGTCTCGCCGCGCAGATCGCCCGGGCCCGTAAGCGTGCGCTGGTTTAGGTAACCGGGCGCGCAAACCGGAAAGACCTCGTTGTCCATCAGGTGAATCGCCTCCGCGCCCGGCCAGTCGCCCTTGCCGTAACGCACCGCAAGGTCGATGCCGGCAGCCGCCAGGTCGGACACCGGCGCCGAGGCGACCAGGCGTAATTCGACCTCTGGATTGGCCGCACGGAACTTAGCGACGCGGGACATCAGCCAGTACGAGGCGAAGGTCACACTGGTCGAAATCGTCACCTCGTCGCCTCGGCGGAATCGGCGTAGCTCGCTCGCGGTGTTCGCGATATGCTCCAAACCCATGGTCACCGCGGCTTGGAAGCGGTGGCCAGCCGGGGTCAGCTGCAGGTCGCGCGGCATTCGCCGAAACAGGTCGATCCCCAGATGATCCTCGAGCAGTTGAATTTGCCGGCTTACCGCCGCCTGGGTCACGCGCAGCTCCTTGGCCGCTTTCGTGAAGTTGAGGTGGCGCGCCGCGGCCTCGAACATCACCAGGCTGTTGGGCGGCGGCAATTTGGATCTAAGTCCCAGCATTCTCCGCTCGTCATTACAAAATCTGATTGATGGAATGATATTTTGTGGAGTTTACCGGTAAAAATGCCTGATGTTCAATACCAGGGTTAATGCTTAAAGGATCTTATCCGAGCCAGGCGCGGCCCGGTCGGCGCCCCGGTGACATCCAATCGATGGAACCTGGCGTGGCGCCTGGGATTGTCGGGAAGGTAGGTGGGCGAACGTCCCATTTGGGGACCCTGTGGAGGAGAGCTTGGCAATGGCGGTCTTGCATGACGACGCGCTTTCGATCCCGGCGCCGCTCGCCCATGGGTTGGCCAGCCAAGCCATCATTGCCGACGGACGCGTCGCCATCGTCTCTCAGTCTCACGATCTAGCGTTTCAGGCCGCCCAACAGACCACTGCGCTCAGCCTGGGCGACCCAAGCATTGGCCTGGACGAGGCCGAGCTCTCGGGCGCGTTGAGCCGACAGGCCGCAGACTCTCGGACCAAAGGGGTGGTGCTGATCGTTGACCAACACGGACGGCTATCCGAGGCGCTGCTGCAGCAACTCGCGGCGACAACGCGCCACAAGCCGGTGGTCGCGTTCGTGGCGGGCGACGGGAGCCACGCCGCGGAGTCCGACGCTGTCGTGTGTCTGACCAGCTGGTCGCGGGCGCGCCAAGCGCGGTCCTTGGAAGCGGCCGGAGCCGTTGTCGTGGAGCGAGCCGAGAGAATGGGCCTGAGCTTGCTGGCGGCGATCAACGACTTTGGCGGGCGCTCCACATCGGGTACATGGGCTGATCGCTGGCGAGGTGATTTCGCATCGACCATGCGCTTGGTCGAGCAAGAGGTCTATGGGCCCTGCTAGCGGGCCCTGTAAGCGTAGGAGAAGACACCATGGTAGGACGCAACAGCCTGTTTATTCCCGGCCCGACCAACATGCCGGACGAGATTCGGCTCGCCATGGATATTCCTTTGGAAGACATCCGCGCGCCCGACTTTCCATCGCTCACTCTGCCTCTGCTGCGTGACCTGAAGCAGGTGTTCAAGACCGACACCGGCCAGATCTTCATTTTCCCTGGTTCGGGCACCGGTGGCTGGGAGGCGGCGATCTCCAACACCTTGTCGCCTGGCGACAGGGTGTTGGCTGCGCGCTTTGGCCAGTTCTCCCATCTCTGGATCGATCTCTGTCAGCGCCTTGGCATGGAGGTCGACATCGTCGATGTGCCTTGGGGCGAGGGCGTGCCGCTCGACACTTACGCTGAGCGCTTGGCAGCCGACAAGAGCCACGATATCAAGGCGGTACTGGTCTGTCAGAACGAAACCGCGACCGGCGTCACCAGCGACGTGGCCGGCGTGCGCAAGGCGCTCGATGCCTGCGATCACCCGGCGCTGCTGATGGTCGACGGCGTCAGCTCGATCGCCTCGATTGATTTCCGCATGGATGAGTGGGGCGTCGATTTGGCGGTTAGCGGCTCCCAGAAGGGTTTTATGCTGCCAACCGGTCTGGCGATTGTCGGCGCCAGCCAGAAAGCGCTGGCGGCCTACGACGAAGCCAAGTGCCGACGCTGCTTTTTCGATTTCGGTGACATGATCCGCACCAACAAGGACGGTTACTTCCCATACACTCCGGCGACCACCCTGTTGCGCGGCCTCAGGACCTCGGTCGACATGCTGCTGAGCGAGGGCTTGGACAACGTCTTCGCGCGCCATCACCGCATCGCCGAGGGTGTGCGCCATGCGGTCGACGCCTGGGGGCTCAAGCTCTGTGCGGCCGAGCCCAAATGGCAGTCCGATACGGTCAGCGCGGTCATGGTGCCCGAGGGCTTCGACGGCAACGAGGTCGCCCGCATGGCCTATCTGCGCTACAATCTGTCGCTTGGCTTGGGTCTCACCAAAGTTGCCGGCAAGCTGTTCCGCATCGGGCACCTGGGCGCGGTCAACGAGCTTATGGTAATGTCGGCCCTAGCCGGTGCAGAGATGGCGATGCGCGATTTGGGCATTGAGGTCGAGCCCGGCAGCGGCGTCGGCGCGGCCCAGGAGCATTATCGCCAGACGGCCCGTCCGGTCGACCTGTCGGCCAACAAAGCAGTACGCATGTAGCTTGACGTTTTTCCTTACCGCCGCGCGTGCGGCGGACGGGTCGAGCCTGGTGCTCCACCCGCCAGAGAGCCCTTACTTTTCCTCACGGAGGATCAGGCGATGGACATTCACGAGTATCAAGCCAAGGAAATACTTGCTGGCTTCGGCGTTCCGATCCCCCGGGGCGGACTGGCCTATAGCCCCGAGCAGGCAGCCTATCGGGCGCGCGAGGTTGGGGGCGAGCGCTGGGTCGTCAAGGCCCAGATCCACTCCGGCGCCCGTGGCAAGGCCGGCGGCATTAAGCTATGCGCCGACGAGCACGAGGTCTGGGACGCCGCCGACGAGTTGCTCGGACAGCGTTTGATAACCCACCAGACGGGACCGCGCGGCAAGGGGGTTTACCGGCTCTACGTCGAGCATGCGACTGACATCGAGCGGGAATTCTACTTAGGATTCGTGCTCGATCGCACGACCGAGCGGATCATGGTGGTCGCTTCTGCGGCTGGCGGCATGGAGATCGAAGAGATTTCCAAGGACGAGCCGGACACGATCATCCGCACCTCTGTCGAGCCGGCGGTCGGCATGCAGGCCTTCCAGGCGCGCGAGATCGCCTTCGCACTCGGCCTAGAGGCAGGACAGGTCGCCTCGGCGGTCGAGACCCTTTTGGGCTGCTATGCGGCCTTCAGGGAGCTCGACGCCACCATGGTCGAGATCAACCCTCTTGTGCTGACCGGAGACGGCCAGTTGGTTGCCCTCGACGCCAAGATGAATTTCGACGACAACGCCCTCTTCCGCCGGCCGCAGATCTCGGAGCTGCGCGACAAGTCCCAGGAGGATCCGCGCGAAACCCGGGCGGCCGACCGGGGTCTCTCCTACGTTGGCTTGGAAGGCAATATCGGCTGTATCATCAACGGCGCCGGTCTCGCCATGGCGACCATGGACATGATCAAACATGCCGGCGGCGAGCCTGCAAATTTCCTGGACATCGGCGGTGGCGCGACGCCAGAACGGGTCGCCAAGGCCTTCAACCTGGTGCTCTCCGACGAGGAGGTCGAGGCGATCCTGGTCAACATCTTCGCTGGCATCAACCGCTGCGACTGGGTGGCCCAGGGCGTCGTCCAAGCGCTGGAGAAGGTCGAAATGACCGTGCCTTTGGTCGTGCGTCTAGCCGGTACCAATGTGGAAGAAGGTCGGCGCATCCTGGAAGAAAGCGGCTTCCCGATCATCGCAGCAGACACTCTGGCCGAGGCCGCCGAGAAAGTGGTCGGCGCCTGGCAAGACGCCAAGTCGAAGTAAAGGAGCAGTCCCATGGCAATTCTGTTGGACCGCGATACCCCGGTTCTGGTTCAGGGCTTCACCGGCAAGATCGGCACCTTCCACGCGCAGGAGATGCGCGAATATGGGACCAACGTCGTTGGCGGCGTTACGCCGGGCAAGGGCGGCACGACCCATTTGGACCTGCCGGTCTTCAACTCGGTGCGCGAGGCGGTCGGCGCGACGGGGGCGACCGCCAGCGCGGTCTTCGTGCCGCCGCCCTACGCCGCCGATTCCATCTTGGAAGCGGCAGATGCGGGGGTTCGCCTTTGCGTCTGCATCACCGATGGCATTCCGGCCCAGGACATGATGAACGTGAAGCGCTACATGCGGCGCTACAAGAAGGAGAACCGCATGCAGCTGATCGGGCCGAACTGCGCCGGCGTGATCAGTCCGGGTCAGGCCATGATGGGCATCATGCCGGGCCACATCTACAAGCAAGGCAAGGTCGGCATCGTCGGCCGTTCGGGCACCTTGGGATATGAGGCTGCCTCCCAAATGAAAGCGCTCGGCATTGGCGTGTCGACTTCGGTCGGCATCGGCGGTGATCCGATCAACGGAAGTTCCTTCAAGGATATCCTTGAGCTTTTCGAAGCCGATCCTGAGACGGCAGCGGTTATGATGATCGGCGAGATCGGCGGTCCTCAGGAGGCCGAGGCGGCGGCTTTCATCCGCGATAACATGTCCAAGCCGGTGGTCGCCTACGTTGCCGGATTGACGGCGCCCAAGGGACGTCGTATGGGCCATGCCGGGGCCATCATCTCGGCGTTTGGCGAAAGCGCGGATGAGAAGGTCGAGATTCTGCAGGAGGCCGGCGTCATCGTGGCGCCCAACCCCTCCGAGCTGGGCTCGACCATGGCCATGGTGTTCGCCAAGGCAGCCTAAGGGGAGTCATTCATGTCAAAGCCGCGCGCCATTGTTACCCGTCGCTGGCCGGAGTCCGTCGAGCAGCAGCTCGGCGAGATCTTCGACGTCGATCTAAATGGTGAGGACGACAAGCCGCTCAGCCAAGATCAGCTCAAAGCGGCGTTCCAGGACTACGACGCCGTGCTCGCCACGGTCTCTGACAAGGTCAACGCCGAGGTGCTCTCGGCCGAGCCCATGAAGGCGCGACTGATCGGCAACTTCGGAGTCGGCTTCAACCACATCGACCTGGAGGCGGCCAAGGCGCGTGGGCTCACGGTTACCAACACGCCGGACGTGCTGACCGACGCGACGGCTGATCTCGCCATGACCCTGCTGTTGGCGATCGCCCGTCGGGCCGGCGAGGGCGAGCGTCACGTTCGCGGCAATGCGTGGACCGGCTGGCGGCCGACCCACATGATGGGGAGTCAGGTGACCGGCAAGACACTGGGGGTTATCGGCTTCGGGCGCATCGGCCGGGCGGTCGCCAAGCGGGCTCATCACGGCTTTGACATGTCGGTGCTGTTCCACGACGAGTACGACCCGCCGGAGGGCACGGCCCAGGCGGTCGGTGCCCAGCGTTGCGCCACAATCGAGGACTTGATGGAGCGCTCGGACTTCATATCGCTCCATTGCCCGGGCGGCGAGGCGACCTATCATCTGATCAACGAAGAGCGTCTCACGCGGGTCAAGCCGGGCGCCTATTTGATCAACACGGCGCGTGGCGACGTGATCCACGAGGCTGCCTTGGTGGCGGCTTTGAAGGACGGCCGGCTGGCCGGTGCCGGGCTCGATGTCTACGAGAAAGAGCCGAAAGTCACGCCCGAACTGGCGGCGATGGAAAACGTCGTGCTGCTGCCTCACTTGGGTAGTGCGACCCACGAGACCCGCGTTGCCATGGGCATGAAGGTGATCGACAACGCCAAGGCGTTCTTTAACGGAGAGGAGCCGCCCAACCGGGTGGTCTGATGTGACGATATGACGGCTCAGGTGCAAAGGGACGATCGGTCGCAGCACGACAGTGGCACGGATCCCTATTTGGAGCACCTGGTCGATTTCCTCTTCGGGCTGCTGGTCGAGGTCGCCCGCGTTCGTCAGCCGGAGATCGCGCCCTTGCTTCAGGGCGAACGGACGCTCGCCGAGCTGCCGCGCGAGCTGTTGCTGCCGGCGCTCCAAGCCGAGGGCATCTGGTTCCAGCTGTTGACCATCGCCGAGGAGAACGCGCTGGTTCGCAGCCGCCGCCAGCTCGAGCGCGAGGCCGGGCCGGACAGCGTGCCCGGCAGCTTCGCCTCGGTGATCGCTAAGGCGGCGGCGGCCGGGATCGGCCCGGACAAGGTTCAAGCCCTGATCGACCAGGCAACCGTGCAGCCGGTCATCACCGCTCACCCGACCGAGGCCAAACGGGTCACCGTGCTGGAGATCCACCGGCGCCTCTACAAGCTCTTGATCGATCTGGAATCGCCGCGCTGGACGCCGCGAGAGCGCGACGCGCTGACCGCCCGCCTGCGCAATGAGATCGACCTGCTGTGGCTGACCGGCGAGATCCGCCTGGAGAAGCCGTCGGTCAAGCAGGAGGTCGCCTGGGGCCTCTACTTCTTCGAGGAGACCCTGTTCGACCGGGTGCCCGAGCTGATCGAGCGCCTGCAGGATGCACTGCGCCGGCACTACCCGGATCAGGGTTTCTCCTTGCGCGGCTTCTTTCGCTTCGGCTCCTGGATCGGCGGCGACCGGGACGGCAATCCCTTCGTCACCACCGAGGTCACCCGGGCCGCCCTGGAAAGCAACCGCCGGGCCTGCCTGCAGCACTATCAGCGCCAGCTGGTGACGCTGCTGGGCCGGCTCAGCCTGGCGGCCCACAGCCTGGAGCTGCCGGCGCGCTTCGCCAAGGCGCTCGAGGCCAAGCTGGCAGAGCGCCCGGACGGCGCCGCGATAGCACAGCGCAATCCTGGCGAGGTTTTTCGCCAGTATCTCGCTTGCATGCTCGGCAAACTGGAGGCGACCGTCGCGGCGCTGGACGAAGGCAGCCCGCCGCCAGTCGGTGCCTACCGGCGGGCTGGGGAGCTGATCGGCGACCTGGAGATCCTGGAGCGCGGCCTGGCCGAGGCGCGCTGCTCGGGCCTGGCCCGGGATCTGGTCCGGCCCCTGCGCTGGGAGGCCCAAGCGCTCGGCTTTCGGGGCGCCAGCCTGGATATCCGCCAAAACACAACGGTCACCAACCGCACCCTGCGGGCGATCTGGCAGGCCCGAGGCGGCGAGGGCGAGGCGCCCGACAGCCGCTCGCCGGCCTGGAATGCCTGGGTGCGAAAGGAGCTCGCCGAACCGCTCGAGGGGTCTATGGATCTTGAGGGCTTACCCGAGGAGGCGCGCGACACTCTAGAGACATTCGCCCTGGTGCGCGAAGCGCTGGGCACGCTCGACCGTCAGGCGGTCGGCAGCCTAATCCTCTCCATGACCGAGCGGGCCAGCGACGTGCTTGGGGTCTACTTGCTGGCGAAGTACGCGGGTCTGTTTCTGGATGACGCCGGGGTCGAGAGCTGCACGGTCAAGGTCGTGCCCCTGCTCGAGACCATCGATGACCTGCAGCGTGGCCCGGTTATCCTGCGCGAGTTGCTCGCCGTGCCCCTGGTGCGCCGTACCCTGCGTGCCCTCGACGGGCGCCAGGAGATCATGCTGGGCTACTCGGACTCCAACAAGGACGGCGGCTTCCTGTGCTCCTATTGGGAGGTCGCCAAGGCCCAGACCCAGCTGACCCGGGCGGGCCAGGAGTTCGGCGTGCCGATCACTTTCTTCCACGGCCGGGGCGGGCCGGTCAGCCGGGGCGGCGCGCCGACCGGCCGGGCGATCGCGGCTCAGCCGGCCGGCTCAGTGCATGGCCAACTGCGCATTACAGAGCAGGGCGAGGTGGTTTCCGCACGCTACGCCAACCACGTGACCGCGCTTCAGCACATGGAGCTGTTAGCGGCCAGCGTGTTCAGCCACAGCCTGATGAAGGGCAGTCAAGGCACCTATCAGGTGGCCGACCCGGAAATCGACCAGGCGCTAGAAGCCCTCTCGGGCATATCTTTCGCCGCCTACCGGCGCTTGGCCGAGCATCCGGGCCTAGTCACCTACTATCAGGCGGCCAGCCCCGTGGAGGAGCTGGTCTGGCTCAAGATTGGATCAAGGCCAGCTAGGCGGTTCGGCGCCAAGAGCCTGGACGACCTGCGCGCTATTTCCTGGAATTTTGGCTGGAGCCAAAACCGCCACCTGGTGCCCGGCTGGTTCGGCGTCGGCACCGCCCTGGAACGCTTTATGGCCGTGCGCGGTGCGGCCGGCGAGGCCTTGCTGGCCCGCATGTTCGAGCGCTCGGCGCTTTTCCGCTTGGTGCTCGACGAGGTCGAGAAGACCCTCAGCCTGGTCAATCTGGAGATCGCCCGGGGCTTCGCCGAGCTGGTCCCGGAGGAGACAGTGCGCGACGAGATCTTTGCGCTGGTGGAGAAGGAGTACGCGCTTACCGTCGCCATGGTGCTCCGTGTGACGGGGCAGGGCGCACTACTCGAGCGCTTCCCCAACCACCGCCACCGGGTGTCCCAGCGCCTGCCGTTTCTCAATCAGGTGAGCCGCCAGCAGATTGAGCTGATCCGCCGCTTCCGCGCCGCCGCCGGCGAAGGACCCCGGCGCTCGGAGGATTTCGTGCCGCTCCTGGTCTCGATCAACTGCACGGCGAATGGGCTGGGGTGGACGGGATAGGCGGAAGCTTGCGCGTTTCAAACTGTGGTCAAATTCCCGTCGCATAAAGTCAAACTCAAAAACCTTTAACCCTGGTACCGCTCAAGACAGGTGCGGGTACGCTCTGGTCAAGCTGTGCGTTCCCGGCCTATTCTCCGGCAACTGAGCGATGGCTCAAAGGGATCTCAAGGGAGACGGGCGATGCAGTCTCATGCGCGGGTGGTGATCGTTGGCGGCGGGATGATGGGCGCAGGGCTGCTCTATCACCTGGCCGAGGAAGGCTGGACCGATTCCGTCCTGGTCGAGAAGGCGGAGCTGACTTCGGGCTCGACCTGGCACGCGGCCGGGCAGTGCCCCAGCTTCATCGCCGACTACAACATGGCTAAGATCCATCACTACGGCAACACGCTCTATCCCAAGCTCGAGAGCATGACCGGCCAGTACACCTCCTGGCATGGCTGCGGCGGCATCCGCTTCGCGACCACCAAGGAGGAGCTCGACTGGTTCAAGCACGTCGAGGGCATGGCCAAGCTGATCGGCTACCGCATGGAGATCATCGGTCCCAACGAGATCAAGCGCATCAACCCCTTCGTCGATGTGGAAGGGGTGATCGCCGGCGCCTGGACCCTGGACGACGGCCACGTCGACCCGGCCGGCTGCTGCAATGCGCTGGCCAAGGGCGCGCGCGACATGGGGGCTTCCATCATCCGGCACAACCGGGTGACCGACATCAATCGGGCCAACGGCGAGTGGAAGGTCGAGACTGAAAAAGGCACGATCACCTGCGAGCACGTGGTCAACGCCGCCGGTTGCTACGCCCGCCAGGTGGCCCAAATGGTCGGCACCGACCTTCCCATGACCAACATGGAGCACACCTACCTGGTGACCGAGCCGATCAAGGAGTTCGTCGAGCGCGACGAAGAGATGCCGGTCATGCGCGACCCCTATCCCTCGGCCTATTACCGCCAGGAGCAGAAGGCCGGTCTGATCGGCATCTACGAGACCGAGGCCTCCAAGGAGTGCTGGGAGCACCGGGGCGGCTGGCCCGAGTGGGACTCCGAGAACGAGCTTTTCGAGGCCGACTTCGAGCGCATCGGCCCCTACGTGGAGCGGGTTCTCGAGCGCATGCCGATTTGGCAGGAGGCCGGCATCAAGCGGGTCGTTTGCGGCGCCATTCCCCACACTCCGGACAACAATCCCCTCATTGGCCCGGGCGCCGGTGTCGAAAACTTTTGGCACGCCAACGGCGCCGCGATCGGCGTGGCGCAAGGGGCGGGCTGCGGCAAGTATCTGGCACAGTGGATGGTCCATGGCGAGGCCGAGATCAACATGGCCAGTGTCGACCCCCGGCGCTTCGGGGCCTATGCCGTCGGCGACTACACCAAGGCCAAGTCGCATCAGGACTACGAGCACATGTATGCGCTTCATCTGCCCGGCGAGGAGCGCCCGGCGGCGCGCAAGGCGCGCGTCACGCCGCTCTACGACCGCTTGGCCGCGCAGGGCGCCAACTATACCGAGGCGCACGGTTGGGAGCGGCCCAAATGGTTCTCCCTCGATGGCCGTGAAGAAGAGCCGGGCTTCCGCCACAACAACATCTTCGAGGTGGTTGCCGAGGAGTGCCGGGCGGTGCGCGAGCGGGTCGGCGTGCTCGACCTTTCCAGCTTTGCCAAGTACGAAGTAACCGGTGCCGACGCGGAAACCTTCCTCAACCGGATTTGCGCCAACAAGATGCCGAAGCGCGAAGGCGGCATCGTGCTGGCCCACATCCTGTCCGATGAAGGCCGCATCCGCGGCGAAGTGACGATCACCAAGGTGGGCGAGGGGCGCTACTACTTGCTGTCCGGCGCCGGCGCCGAGGAGCGCGATTTCGACCATCTGACCCAAGGTAAGCTGGATGGCGAGGACGTCTCGGTTACCAATGTCACGGACGACATCGGCGTCCTGGTGCTGGCCGGACCGCGGTCGCGCGATGTGCTGAGCCAGCTGACTGAGCAGGACCTCTCCAACGCGTCCTTCAAGTGGTTGAACGGCAAAGAGATCGAGGTCGCCGGCGTGCCACTCAAGGCGCTTCGGGTCAACTACGTTGGAGAGCTGGGCTGGGAGCTGCACTGCCCGATGGACCGCCTGCTCGAGCTCTACGATGCGGTTATGGCCGCCGGCAAGGACCACGGCATCGCCAATTTCGGGGTCTATGCGGTCAACTCGCTTCGCATGGAGAAAGCCTACAAAGGCTGGGCTGCTGAGCTGACCAACGAGATCACCCCGGTCGAGGCCGATATCGAGCGCTTCGTCGCCTATGACAAAGAAGATTTCGTCGGCAAGGCCGCAACGCTTCGGGTCAAGCAGGCCGGTGTCGTTACCCAATGTGTCTATTATGAGGTGGAGGACGGCGATTGCGACGTGGTCGGCGGCGAGACGGTCCTCAGTGGCGAGGACGCGATCGGCGTAACCACCTCTGGCGGCTACGGCCACATTAGCGGCAAGAGCCTCGGCTTCGCCTACGTGGAGCCGGCGTTCACGGCGCCTGGCAGCCGCTTCGATGTGGTCGTTTTGGGCGAGCGGCGCAAGGCCACAGTGTTGGCCGATCCGGTCTACGATCCGGCCAACGAGCGCTTGCGGGCCTAGGCGCCGGCAATTCCAGCGGACCCTTGATTTGAATCAATGACGGGCGGCGGTTTTAGGGACAAATTCTTGCGATTGTCCCGGGCGCCGCCCGGAAGCCATTGAACCGACGGGGGATTTGCCGCATGCTTTCCGCCAGCGAGATAGCCGTTGAAAAAGATAGCTGCTGGGGGGTGGGCATGGGTCGCTTCGACGAGGTCTATGCGCGGTCGCTTGAGGATCCCGACGGATTCTGGGGCGAGGCTGCGACCGAGATCGATTGGATCAAAACCTGGGACAAGGTGCTGGACGTTAGCGAGTCCCCTTCGGGCCGCTGGTTCCAAGGTGGACAGCTCAACACCTGCTACAATGCGCTCGATCGGCACGTGGAAAACGGCCGGGCCGACCAGGCGGCGTTGATCTACGATTCGCCAGTCACCGATCAGAAGAAGACCTTCACATATCGAGAGCTGCGCGATCAGGTTGCTGCCTTCGCCGGCGCTTTAGCGGCCCGTGGGGTCGGCAAGGGCGACAGAGTGATCGTCTACATGCCAATGATCCCCGAGGCGGTGATTGCCATGCTGGCCTGCGCCCGTCTGGGTGCGATCCATTCGGTCGTGTTCGGCGGATTTGCTGCCAGCGAGTTGGCGACTCGTATCGACGATGCCAAGCCGAAGCTGATCGTCTCTGCGTCCTGTGGCATTGAGCCGGGCCGGGTCGTGGCCTACAAGCCTCTTTTGGACGCGGCGATCGAGCAAGCGACGGAAAAGCCGCGCACCTGCATCATCGTGCAGCGGCCCGAGCTGCTGGCCGAACTCGACCCGGCGCGGGACATGGAATGGAGCGCTTCCTTAGCCGGCACGACGCCGGTTGACTGCGTGCCAGTTGAGGCAACTGACCCGCTTTACATTCTCTACACCTCCGGCACCACCGGCCAGCCCAAGGGCATCGTGCGCGACAACGGGGGCCACGCGGTCGTGCTTAAGTGGAGCATGAAGAACATCTACAACGTGGACCCGGGCGAGGTCTATTGGGCCGCCTCGGATGTCGGCTGGGTGGTCGGCCATTCCTACATCGTCTACGCGCCGCTATTGCACGGCTGCACGACGGTGGTCTACGAAGGCAAGCCGGTCGGCACGCCGGACCCCGGGGCCTTCTGGCGCATGATCGCCGAGCACAACATCGAGACCCTCTTTACCGCGCCGACTGCGTTCCGGGCGATCCGCCAGCAGGACCCGGATGGCGACTATCTCGAAAACTTCGACCTGTCCCATTTCCGCGCCTTGTTTCTGGCCGGCGAGCGTTGCGATCCGGATACTTTGTCTTGGGCGCAGGAAAAGCTGAAGGTGCCGGTCATCGATCATTGGTGGCAGACCGAGACCGGCTGGTCGATTGCCGCCAACTGCCTCGGCATCGAGCAGTTGCCGGTCGTGCCCGGCTCGCCGACCCGGCCGGTGCCCGGTTGGGATCTGCGGGTGCTCAACGACGAGGGCGAAGAGGTGTCAGCTGGCACGATCGGCTCGATCGTCGCCAAGTTGCCCATGCCGCCCGGCTGCTTTCCGACCTTGTGGAACGCGGCCGAGAGATATCACCAAGCCTATATGGCCACTTTTCCAGGGTACTATCAGTCGGGCGACGCCGGATACATCGACGACAAGGGTTACGTATATGTCATGGCGCGGACCGATGACATCATCAACGTCGCCGGCCACCGCCTTTCGACCGGGGCTATGGAGGAGGTGCTCGCCTCCCATCCGGATGTCGCCGAATGCGCCGTGATCGGGGCAGCCGACAAGCTTAAGGGCCAGCTACCCATGGGCTTTCTGGTACTCAATGCCGGCACCGCGCGCGGCGATCAGGAGATCGTCGACGAGGTGGTCAAGCTGGTGCGCCAACAGATCGGCCCGGTCGCCGCCTTCAAGACCGCCATGGTGGTCAATCGTCTGCCCAAGACCCGCTCCGGCAAGATTTTGCGCGGCACCATGCGCTCGATCGCCGATGGCGAGGCCTACAAGGCGCCAGCAACGATCGACGATCCCGCGATCCTGCAGGAGATCACCGAGGCGCTCGAAACGATCGGTTACCCGAAGGCCTCGTGACGGGACGGTCGCTCGAAACTCGGCTCGACCGTTTTCTGGCGGTCTTGGAGGAGGAGCTGATCGCCGCCGCGTCGGTGCGCCACGATCTGGCGACGGCGTTTGGCGAGATCCGTCGGGAGATCGAAAGGCCGCCGCGGCCTTTCACCGAGCAGACCACCAAGGACACGGCCGCGGCCCGCCATCTGCCGCGGGCCTTGGAGCTGGCTCGCGCTGGACCCAAACGTTGCGTGATGCTCGCCGAGGCCCTTGCCGATTTGGAGAAGGACCTGGTTTGGCTGCAAAACCCGAACTACAACGCTGAGAACTTGGGCGGCCACCATATCGCCAATCACGCCAGCAGCGACTTGATCGGCCCATTCGGGCTGACACCGGCGCCGATCTCGGTGGGACTCCTACTGCTGGGCCCGGGCCTCCACTACCCCGACCACCGTCACGCGGCCGAGGAGTTCTACCTGACCTTGACCGGTGGCGCCCGCTGGCGTTGCGACCAGGAACCTTGGGTCGCCCATTCGCCCGGCACGTGGATCCATCATCCCCCTTGGATGCCCCACGCCATGGAAACCGACGCCACACCGCTGCTCGCGCTTTTTGTCTGGCGCGGCGCGCTCGATCGTCCAGCTGAGTTGTGCAACGCTCCGGATTGACTTGAAGCGGCCCGTGGCTCGTGGCAGCTTTCCCGGCCTCAAGCCAAAGACAGCAGGAGCGGGAAGATGCGTCTTAAGGACAAAGTGGCCGTGGTGACCGGCGCGGCCGGCGGAATTGGATTTGCCTGCGCCGAGCGCTTTGCCCAGGAAGGCGCCAAGGTGGTGCTCTCGGACATCGACCCGACCAAGGGCGAGGAGGCGGCCGAGCGCATCCAGGGTGCCGCCGGCGAGGCGATCTTTGTCGCTTGCGATGTCGGCGACAAGGACCAGGTCCAGGCCCTGATCGAGTCCGCGGTGGCGGCCTACGGCCGGCTAGACTGCGTGGTCGCAAACGCCGGCATCGTCCATGCCTGCGACTTTCTGGAGCTCGAGGAAGAAGACTTCGACCGGGTGCTGCGGGTCAACCTTAAGGGCGTCTTCCTGACCGGTCAGGCGGCCGCGCGCCAAATGGCGACCCAAGGGGATGGTGGGGCGATCATCAACATGTCGTCGGTCAACGCGGTCATGGCGATCCCGGCGATCACGCCTTATGTGGTCGCGAAGGGCGGCGTCAATCAGCTCACCAAGGTCATGGCCCTGTCGCTTGCCGACAAGAACATCCGGGTCAACGGCATCGGCCCCGGTTCGATCATGACCGACATGGTGAAATCGGTGAACGACAACCCGGCGGCCATGCAAAGCCTCATGTCGCGCACGCCCTTGGGGCGCATCGGCGAAGCCGCCGAGGTCGCCAGCGTGGCGCTTTTCCTGGCCTCGGACGATTCCAGCTACATCACCGGCCAGACCATCTATCCGGACGGCGGCCGCTTGGCGCTCAACTACACGGTGCCCGTGAAGGACTGAGGCTGAGGCGCGGCGCTAACTGCTGCACCGCATCCGTTCGATGTCCTACAGGGCGGTCTGACGGCGTTTTCTTGGGTCGGCCCCGTCGCCTCGACGCGAATCCTCTCTAGGCGGCCCCTTGGCCGTGAATGGGTCTTCAGGCGGTTCGAACGAGGCGTCCGAATGGCCCACGGATTGCGGCGCCAGATCGTCGTATAGGTGCTTGGACGTGTGTGCTGTGCCTCGCCGGCGAAGCTCAGGTGCATTCTGCGCTTCGGACTGTGGCTTTCCCTCGCCGCCGCGCGCCGGATGTCAGCTCTCGCTGATCTCTCCCATCGGGGGCGGCACGTCGTCGATATAGGGCTGCTCCATGCTTCCCGGGTCCGGGCGCACGATCGGCTTGCCGGCCTTGGCGGCGGCCTTCTCGGCGCGTTCGACCGCGGCGTTGAGCTCGCTTTGGCTGCACAGGCCCAGAAGCACCGGATCGCGCGGACGGATGTTGGGCGAGTTCCAGTGAGTCCGGTCGTTGACCGCCTGGATCGTGTTCTTGGTGGTCCCGATCAGCTTGGCGATCTGGGATTCCTTCAACTCCGGGTGCTGGCGCAGCAGCCAGGCGATCGCGTCAGGCTTGTCTTGGCGCTTGGCGACCGGCGTGTAGCGCGGGCCCTTGGTGCGCTTGGCGGGCTGGGGCAGGTCCTGCTTGGCCATACGCAGGCGCGCGCTCGGGTCCTTTTCGCAGCGCTCGATCTCCTCTCGGGTCAGCTGGCCATTGCTGGTCGGGTCGAGACCCTTGATGCCGATTGCGACCTCCTCGTCGGCGATGCCCTGGACTTCGAGCGGGTGCAGGGCGCAGAACTGCGCGATCTGCTCGAAGGTGAGCGAGCTGTTGTCGACCAGCCACACGGCGGTGGCCTTGGGCATGAGCGGCTGTGCCATCGATCCTC
Organism: Pseudomonadota bacterium; assembly: GCA_039029395.1. GTDB lineage: Bacteria > Pseudomonadota > Alphaproteobacteria > Kiloniellales > JAKSDN01 > JBCCGG01. Next base: position 20,372 of record JBCCGG010000010.1, read on the forward strand.
CATTTCGTCGCCGCGGGCCTGTCATCGCGGGCCGCAGAAAAGGGCGACTCTTGTCCTCTATATGAGCTACGGCGCTGGCAAAGAAAAGCTTTCTTTCGCGCCCGCGTGCTTACAGCTCCAATACTATCTTGCCGATATGGCTGCTCGATTCCATCAGGGCGTGGGCTTGGGCGGCCTCCGCGAGCGGGAAGGTGGCGGCGATCACCGGTTTGACCTGGCCGGCTTCGATCAGCGGCCAGACCTTTTCCTTAAGGCGCGCCGCGATCGCGGCTTTGAAGGCGACCGGCCGGGCGCGCAGAGTCGAGCCGGTCACGGTCAAGCGCTTCAGCATCAAGGGCTGCAAGTTGATCTGGGTCTTCGCGCCGGCCAGAAAGGCGATGTAGACCAGCCGGCCGTCTGGCGCCAGCAGGTCAATGTTGCGCTGCAAGTACTCGCCGCCCACCATGTCGAGAACCAGATCTGCCCCGTGGCCGTCGGTTGCCTCCTTGACCACGGCGACGAAGTCCTCCTCCCGGTAGTTGATCGCCCGCTCGGCGCCAAGCGCTTCGCAGGCTTGGCATTTCTCGGCGTTGCCGGCGGTCGCGAAGACCCGGGCGCCGAAGGCTTTGGCGAGCTGGATCGCCGTGGTGCCGATACCCGAGGAACCGCCGTGCACCAGGAAAATCTCGCCGGCGCTTAAAGCGCCCCGGTCGAACACATTTGTCCAAACCGTGAAGAAGGTCTCGGGCAGGGCCGCGGCTTGGGTCGCGTTCAAGCCGGCCGGCAGAGGCAAACACTGAGCGGCCGGCGCCAGGCAGTACTCGGCATAGCCGCCGCCCGTGACCAGGGCACAGACTTGGTCGCCGATCTGCCAATCGGTGACCTTCGCGCCGAGCGCGACGATGCGGCCGGCGATCTCCAATCCCGGGATGTCCGAGGCGCCTGGCGGGGGCGGGTAGAATCCCTTGCGCTGAAGCACGTCGGGCCGGTTGATGCCGGCCGCCTCGACCTGGATCAGCACATCCTCGGCGTCCGGCGTCGGACAAGCCCGCTTGGCTGGCACCAGCACCTCGGAGGCGCCGGCTTCGATGATCTCGACGACGGTCATGGTTCCGGGCAGGGGACTGGCCATCTCGGGCGCTCCAGATTGGGTGTTGAGGGGCTTGGCGTGCTGGGCGGATGAATAATATCATTGCCAAGAGCTGACAAGGGAGCGGGCGCATGGACCTGGAGGATCTCGAGCCGAGAAAGCAGAAACCGAAACCCAAGGACCTTGAGTCCCTGGGAATCGAGGAGCTGGAGGAGTATCTGGGCGAATTGGAGGCCGAGGCAGCCCGGGTTCGCGACAAGATTGCCGCCAAGCGGGCATACCTCAAAGGCGCGGAAGGGCTTTTCAAGTCATAGGCGTGCCGGCTCGCGGAAAGGGCCGATTCGTGCTAAAATTCAGGAATGAAAACCCTTCTAGCCTATTGGAAGCCCTTGGCGATTTTTGCCGGCGTGGTCGTCATTGCCACGATCTTCAGGCCCGGCCGGAAGGCGGACACTCGACCGAGTGATCTGTCGTTTGTTCTGATTCTAATGTTACTCGTTCTCGGCGGCGTTCTATTCTACTATAGGGAGCACCTTTGAAGGGGCTCGAAGTGCGTCTAGCCAAGGGCCTTGCGCCGCCGCACCATGAACCCAAGGCCGCCAAGCGCCAGGCCGAAGAGAGCGAAGGTCGACGGTTCGGGAACCACAGTGAACTGGAGACTGTCCAGCAACATCGCGCCATTTCTCCCGCCCACGTCAACCCGGATCTGATCGAAGGTGATCCCAGTGAAGCCGTAGTAGTTGTTCGCTGAGCTGAAATTGGTTCCGGCCACGAAAGTCTCGACCGTCACGCCGTCCAAGAGAGCGGTGAAGGTCGAGACGCCCGGATTGGTGACCATGGCGAAGGCGATCTCGGACATGGCGCTGTTGAAATCTATGGTGAAGGTCGAAATGATCGGAAAGAAGTTTCCTAGTCGATTTCCGACCATGTTCGGAAATCCGGTCATCTGCGGATTGAAAACCAGGTTCGGCCCAAAGGTAACGCCAAAGGCCTGATATTGGTTCGTGATGATCGTGTTGTTCGGCACCACGACCTCGTTGAAGGTCAGGGTCGTGGTGGGAGCAGCCAGACCGGTAGGACTGTTCGAAATAGGAGCGGCGCTCGCCGGCGCCGCCAGGGCCATCATGGCGAGCCCAGCTAAGAGGCCAATTGTTTTTGAGAATCGCCGATTGGTCATCCTGACAGTCCTTCCACACTACCTGCGGATCCGGAACAAAGCGAATTTTGGTGTGAAAACATTGTCACATAAAATTCGTAATAAATGATTACCGAATTGGCGAAACCGATGTCGTTGACCGTAACCCCGAAAACAACTGACCGCGCCGAGCGGGCGCGGTCAGTCATACGTCCTTGTTTCAGGGTTTCCCTTACTTGGAGAGCCTCAGCTCGGAGAGATGGCTGGCGATCTCTTCGAAGGCTTCCCTGAGGGCCTTGCCGTTGGGGGCAAAGTAGTAATAGGGCGAACTCGGTTCCGTAGCGACCTCCTTCATGAGCCCCGCGAGCTCTTCAGAGTCGTGGTAGAACTGAATCGTGTAGATGTGGATGCCTTCCGCCTTGACGGCATCGGCGACGGCGCGCAGGCGATCATTCATGCCATTGGGGCCGGCCGACGATCCCGTACCGAAGGTACCGTCGTACCCGTCGCCAACGCGCCCATAGTGCTCGCCGTCCGTCAGCAGCACGATCGCGCGCTGGTGGTTGCCCTTCGGGAAGGGATCGGCGTCATCGAACGGCGCGCCGGGAGAGACCACACGCCAGGCCCAGGCAAGGCCTTGTGCGATGTTGGTGGTGCCTTCCGGCTCGGTCAGCTCGTTGATCGCCTTCCTGATCTTGCTCTTCTTGTTGACCAGGGCCGTGATGCCGTGGGACAGGCAGGGCCGGGCACCTTCCTCATCCGGATTGATTGGGGCCCAACCGAGATCTTCCAACCCGTTGACGTAGATCGGACCGACCTTGTCGTCGGCGTCGTCGTCGAAGCCGTTGTTGGTGTAGCGGGCGAAGACGCAACCGGCCCAATCCTCATCCGGCTCAGAGTTAAGCGGCACAGGGCTCTTGTCGGAAAGGTACTTGTTACCGGCCTCGGTTACGTTTCCGGCGCCTTCGCCGGTGCCGTTCCACTTGACGTTCACCTTGCCGTTCCAAGGCACGACGCCGATGTGGAGGTGCTCCTTGGTCTTGTCGTCGCCAAACAGAATGTTGACGAGCTTCTTCGCCGCTTTCCGGGCCTCGTCGATCCGGATGCCGCCATCGCCGTCGTCTTCGGACATGGAGCCCGACATATCGATCGACAGCGCGATGTCCATGCCGGTCGTGCGACGGGTGACCTCAGTGCTCGAGGAAATGTCCATGTCCTCGAAGCCGAGCACCTGCATGAAGGTGGTGTTCATCGAGGCGCTGGCCGATAGGCTGATCACCTCTTTGTTGGAATTCACCTCCGGGGGCAGGAGCGTAACGTCCGCACCCATGTAACCGGACGGGAAGTTGGCGTCAAAGTAGCGCTGAATGTCAGCCTGGAAGTTTTCGTCGGACTGCACCGACTGGGCTCCAGCCAGAGCTGCCGCGTCCAGGGCATTGCCCAGTCGGGCCTTGACCATGTAGCCGCGGCTGGCGTCGACCGCCAGGCCGATAAAGGCGACCAATGGCACGATGACCAGAGCCATCATAGGCAAGACGGCACCCTCTCGGCGTCGCAGAAAGCCGTGGAGTTTTGGCGCAATCGTGTGGTCTTGGGCGCTAGTCTTAAGTGTTCCGAGCTTTTGCATGCTCTTCTCCTGAACAGCTGAAGTCCCTTCCTAGGACTGAACAATTCGATGCAAATCTACCGTCGAAAAGATAATATCTCGTAAAAATTTATGGAAATATCCAAGAAATGAACATGAATATCTTCGTAGTTAACGCCGTTGTTATGGTTACCAAAGTTTTTACTTGGATATTTCTTTAGAAGAATGGAGCGAAGTCAAGTACTGTATAATCAATGTGTTGTATGAGCGCTTTCCACGCTTAGCCTCTGCCGGCAGATATCGAGGCTGTCACGGTGTTCGAGTACACGGCCTTTTCGTGCGCTCTGACGGCCATTTCACTGTCCACAGCGCCCGCATAAAGCACGCGCGACTGACTGGTGTGTCGCAAAAGCAGGCGGGGAGGGCAGTGCGAAACAAGACCCGCCACATTGGTGACGGGTCACCGGAAATTGGCTATCGCTGGGAGGAGTTGGACGAATCCGAGGGACTAGGGCTCAGCCGCCCTTCGGCAACAATCGCCGCTTGGGATGTTCAATCCTCTCGTCGGCGTGCTACGAAACCTAGTCCAACCAGAGCAAATGCGAGCATGGCGAAGCTCGTCGGTTCCGAGACCTGCGATGCCACCTGGAAGTCGAAGTTGTCGACCACGAAGATTGCACCTTCCGAGCTATAGGAAACGGACGCGATTGACGGGTTTGAAAGGGTCAAGAGCTGGAGTGTTGGCGTAAGCGTGATCTGCTGAATGTCAACGATGTTCATGGCCGCATCGAACGCGGTCGCCGTGAAGGTGTCTCCGAAGGGGGCCGGGGCGCCGACCAGGAAGGATACTGTGCCCTGGGGCGTCGAAAATGTGAGGGTGTCGGAACTCAGCACAGGGTCGCCATTCTCGAACGTCGCAAAGCTGTTGTAGGCCAAGAAGTTCGGACTGCTAAACCCGGCGACGCTAAAGGTCGTGCTGTCAAGAATGCCACCGCCGCCGGCCCAAGTTGCGCCCAGGGAAGAATACAAGGTCGTGAGCGGTTGTGCGTCGATGAACAGAGCGGGCGCGACGAGTGGGGCACCGCCGGCGTCCGTGTCAAAATTGATCAGGGTGGCGTCAGCCTCATCCGCGAAACCGATGGCACAGATCAGAGACGCAACAACTCCGGCAATCTTAAAGTTCATTTCGACCCCACAAGGCTCGTCTGGATTTCGAGGTGTTTACCTGGTTCGGCAAACGGTGCAAACAACACCAAACCTCACTGGTTAGTTCGATTTTGAGATAATGCCCTAGAAGCGTTAAGATCGCGTGTAACCGATTTTGCTCGTTGATCTAAATTGAATGGGTGCCCAGCCGTGCTGGTGTATCGCTCGGTGGCGATTTGTTTGATTGTCGGCCCTTTGCGATGCAAAATAGCCTTCAGATTCCGTACGTTTGGACCCTATTCCGGGTACCCTGGCACAGCTTTGACAAGGCATGGACGGTCCATCAATTTTCCTGCTAGGTTGCCGATCTTATTTGGGGCTTGTTTTAAGGTGCTGTTAACCGTGATCGGCCAAACTCGGCCCGCAACACGCCGTGGCCCCAGCGCAGCGCTCTGGTTTGCTCACGAGCCCTCGGGCCGGGCCTTGAACCAGCGAGATCTCTAGCGAAAGAGGACAGAGAATGTTTTCCAAGGAGCAGAAGTCCCGATACGAGCCGACCGAACCGCCCGCCGAGCAGTCCTGGGGCCGTCCGGCCGACAGCAGCAAGGCGGCGCCCTCGATCATCAGCCCCGACCTCAAGGTCACCGGCAATCTGGAGAGCCGCGGCGACGTCCAGATCGACGGCTGTGTCGAAGGCGACGTGAACTGCCAGTCGCTGACCATTGGCGAGACCGCCGACGTGACAGGGACGGTCCAGTCCCAGCGGGTTCGCGTCTGCGGCAAGGTTCAGGGCGAGGTCAAGGCCGATGCCGTGGTGCTTGCCAAGTCAGCCCACGTCAGCGGCGATATCGCTCACAAGTCTCTGGAAATCGAAGCCGGCGCCCAATTTGAAGGCAGCGTGCGAAAGCTCGAAAGCGCACCCGCGCTGGTCAAGCCCGAGCAGCCGCCAAAGGTCGAGTCCAAGCCCAAGCCTGCGAAGAACGGCTCGGCCGGATCGATCTCGACACGCCCAAGCGACGCCGCCTAGGGGACCCTCAACCCCAAGGGACACGGCCTTATCAGATTTGTACCGGCCCGCGGTTGCAATGAGCGATCGCGGGCCGTTTCCATTGGGTTGGTACTTTAGCCTTTGGAATTCCACAAAATCTCCTCGAACTTGAAACAAATTTCCTTAACCTTTTTTTAGTATCAGTCTGATAGTTTCGCTATTGATGATAAGGCCTCGGAGGATTAGGGGTCTTGGTCATCGATCGGATATGTTATCCGTTCCTTGTAACGCCTCCCTGTTAACTCGCCGCCGGTTGTTTCAACCGGCGGCTTTTTATTTGGCGAACGGGTTGGGTCATACGGTGAGAGGGCTGCCTGATGTCAGTCGCTCGATCAAAGCGGTGATCGTCTGAGCGTTCTGTTCGACCAAGTAGGCCGCTGCTTTTTTGAGCTCAGCAATATTGGCGGGTGTCCAATCGTCCATCGCGCCGCTGGCCGCGAAGCCCGGGCCAGACAGCGCGGCCTGCAGGCGCGCAAAGCTGCTGTCGGGCAGCAGGGTTTCGGCGATTTGATTGGCGGCCTGGTTGGGCGCCTCGAGCAAAACGTCCATCAGTCCGGAAATGAACCAGGCGAGGATACCAGCCTCCTTGACCGCATTGAAGGGGATCGACTGATCCGCCGCCTGGCCGGTGCCGACCGAGACCACCAGCAAGGGCGCCTTCGCGGCCGGGCCGGTCAGCTTGCGCTGCAGATGGCGCGCCTCGGCGGTGCCGACCAGGACCGGGTCGTTGACCGTGACGCCGCCGTCGACCAGATGAAGGGTCTGGCTGCCTGCCAGATTGGTGATTTCGGCCGGCGGGAAGTAGGTCGGCGCCGCCGAGGTCGCCCGACCGACCGCCCACATTGGAAAATCATTGGCCTGATCGGCGGTGGCCTCCCAGCTGCGGAAGGTCTTAAGGCTGTAGTGATCCAGATCGAAGCTGTTGGCGGCCACATAGGTGCCGGTCAAGGGTTGGCTCAGGCGGGTCTCGGCCAACTGCGCCTTCAGGAAATCGACCAGACCGTCGGCGCCATACTTCGGGTGGAGCAGCGCCTTCCACCAGGGCGCTGGCTTGCCGCTGCCCTGCTCCAGCTCGCTCAGCTCCTTCTCGCCGACCAGGCCAAGCGCGACCAGGCGATCGGCGACCCGGTCTTCTGCCTCCGCCATCAGGTCATCGGAGGCCCAGGGCTTGAAAATCTCGCCGCCCTTGGTGCTGTAGAGGGTTTCTAGCTCGGCAGCGGAAAACTTGGGTGAGCCGTCCGGCGCTGGCGTGCTAAGCGCGAGCGCCAGGATGCCGCCGGTCGAGGTGCCCACGATCAGATCGAAAAGCGAGGAGATCGGCCGTCCGCTCTCCTTCTCCAGATAGGCCAGTACCGCCGCCGGGATGACACCTCGGATGCCGCCGCCATCCAGGGTCAGGACTCGCAGCGGTCTAGAGGTGTCGTTCATCGTTCGCCTTCGCCCATCGAGAACAGCGAGGCGTTGCCGCCCGAGGCCGTTGTGTCGACGGAGAGCGAGCGCTCCGTACCGTAGCGGTAGAGGTCCCAGGTCTCGCAGCGCCCGTTGCCTTCGAGCCGGGCGATCAGCGGCAGGATCGCCCCGGGCCGGGCGGCCAAGGCGGAATCCAGGGTCAAAGCCTCGCTCTCGGTGCCAGAGAATGCGACCCCAGCCAGGCGTGGATCGCTCAGCACCTGGTCGCGCAGCTCGGCACTACCGACCGGAAGGTAGTGGACCACGCTACTCGGAACGCCGGCCTGCTGCAGCAGCCACACCAAGCGGCCGCCTAGGTGCAGCGCCGCCGGTCCCGGCATCAGCAGAGCCGTGTTACCGGCCAGCAGCGTGGCCGCCAAATGGCCCATGAGCTCGGCCATGGGGCGCCGCCCGTCACCCGTGCAGAGGAACGCTCCACGGGCGTGGAGCGAGACCTCGTCGCGCTCGCCGGTCGGGCCCTGCAGGCTCAAGGGCGGTCCAAACTGGGCCTTAGCCTGGACCGCCAGGTCCCGGCACAGGGCAACCGCGTCCTTGAGCTGCTGCTCGGCGGCGGCCGTGCTCTTGCCAGTTTCACTGGCGATCACTTGGATCAGCTCGCTTGAGTCTTGCTCGAGCAGCTTGGCGGCCTGTTCGATCAGCGCGGCGCGACGCTCGATCGGCGTGTGACGCCAGTCGAACTGGGCGGCCCGGGCCAGTGTAAAGGCCCGGTCCACGTGATCGCCGGTCGCCTCGACGACCGTGCCGCTGATGCGCTCGGCATTACCCGCTGCATAGGTCGTCGTGACAGGCCCGCTGCGTTGGTGACCGCCGACGATCGGCACCGAGCTCCAGGAACCCTGGGCGCTGGTTGCCGCCTCTACAGTGTCGCCGTCGCTTGCGACCTCGCCTTCAGCCTGGCCGGTCGTGAAGCGGTGCAGGTAGTAGAGCCCGCCGGCCTTTGGACCGGTGCCGCTGAGGCCCTCGCCGCCAAAGGGTTGCACGCCGACCACGGCGCCGACGATGTTGCGGTTGACGTAGATGTTGCCAGCCTCAACCCGATCGAAGACGTAGTCGATACGTGAATCGATCCGGCTGTGCAGACCGAAGGTGAGCCCGAAGCCCGTCCCGTTGACCGCCTCGATGACCTTCTCGATGCGGCTGGCCTGGAAGCGGATAACGTGTAGGAAGGGCCCGAAAACCTCGCGCTTCAGCTTGCTGAGCGAGTCTATCTCGTAGGCCCGGGGCGCGAAGTAGGTGCCGTGCTCGCACTCCGGGCTCAGCTCGCAGACGTGGATCAGCTTGCCTTCCCGGGACATCTCCTCGGCGTGGTTGATCAACATGTGCCGAGCGTCCTGGTCGATCACCGGTCCGACGTCGGTCTTGAGCAAGGCCGGATCGCCGACCCGCAGCTCGGACATGGCGCCGGCAAGGACCTTGATCATACCTGGCGCTACGTCCTCTTGAACGAAGAGCACGCGCAGGGCCGAACAGCGCTGGCCGGCGCTGTCGAAGGCCGAGCGCAGCACGTCCTCGATGGTCTGCTCGGGCAGGGCCGTTGAATCGACGATCATGCCGTTCTGGCCCCCGGTCTCGGCGATCAGAGGGGCAATGCCGCGCTTGCCGTCGGCCAGGGTGCGCCGGATCGAATGGGCGACTTCCGTGCTGCCGGTAAAGGCGACGCCCTTGACCCTTGGATCGGCGACCAGTGCGGCGCCGACCCGCCCGTCGCCTGGCAGGAGCTGAAGCACGTCGCCCGGAATGCCGGCCTGATGTAGCAGGGAGACAGCCAGAGTGGCGACCAGCGGGGTCTGCTCGGCCGGTTTGGCGATCACCGGGTTTCCGGCGACCAGAGCGCCGACGATCTGGCCGGTGAAAATCGCCAGGGGGAAGTTCCAGGGCGAGATGCAGACGAAGGGCCCGCGCCCGGTCAGGCGCAGCTTTTGGCCGTTGTGGCCGGGCAGGGTGATCGGTTCGGCCAGGTCCTTGCGGGCGCGCAGCGCGTACCAGCGGCAAAAATCGACCGCCTCGCGCACTTCGGCCACGGCATCGACGATCGATTTGCCGGCTTCCCGTATGCAGATCGCCATAAATTGGGACAAGTGGGCTTCGTAGAGATCGGCCGCCTTCTCCAGGCACGATGCCCGTTGATCTGCGCCAGCGTCGCTCCAGGCCGCGGCCGCCGCCTCGGCGCGGGCCAGCGCGTCGGCGATCTCGGTATCGCCGGCTAGGGCCACATGCCCGACCTCGCGGCGCCGGTCGCTCGGGCTAAAGACCGGCTGGTAGCCAGTGTCCCGGGCTTCGCCACCGACGACCGGTTCGGCGCGCCAGTCGCCGGCCGCAGCGTGGCGCTCCAGCTCGCCGGCCAGGTCGCGCAGCATAGGCTCGTCGGAGAGGTCGAGGCCGTCCGAATTTTCCCGATCGCTGCCGTAGAGGCCACGAGGCAGGGGAATCTTAGGATGGGGGATGACCTCGTGCTGGCGCACGGTCGCGACCGGATCGGCGGTGATCTGGGAGAGCGGGATCGATTCGTCCATGATGCGGTTGACAAAGGAAGTATTGGCACCGTTCTCCAGCAATCGCCGTACCAAATAGGGCAAAAGCTCCTTGTGGCCACCGCAGGGCGCGTAGACCCGGCAGGGGATGGCCAGCTTATCGGATGGCGTGATCTCGCCGTAGAGCCCTTCGCCCATGCCGGTCAGGCGCTGAAACTCGAAGTCCTTGCCGTCGCCCATGAGCTCCAGGATGACCGCGATCGATTGGGCGTTATGGGTCGCGAATTGAGGGAAGATGGCGTCGGGGCTAGCGACCAGCTTCTTGGCGCAGGCGATGTAGGAAACGTCGGTCGAGGCCTTGCGGGTGAAGACGGGATAGCCTTTGAGGCCCTCTTCCTGGGAGCGCTTGATCTCGGTGTCCCAGTAGGCGCCCTTGACCAGGCGCACCATGAGCCGCCGCTCGGTCCGTCGGGCCAGATCGATCAGCCAGTCGCAGAGGAAGTAGGTGCGCTTCTGATAAGCCTGGATCGCCAGGCCCAGGCCGTTCCAGCCGGCCAGCTCCGGATCGCCAGCAAGTGCCTCCAGAATGTCCATCTTGAGCTCGAGGCGATCGGCCTCCTCGGCGTCGATGGTCAGGCCGATGTCGGCCTCCTTGGCGAGCCGGGCGAGCGCCCGCATTTTGGGCAGCAGCTTTGCCATGGTGCGCTCGTACTGGGAGAAGCTGTAGCGCGGGTCGAGCGCGGAGAGCTTGACCGACAGGCCCGGCCCCTCGATTGGCCCGGCGTTGGAGGCCTCGCCGATGCGCTTGATGGCGTTGGAGTAGGAGGCGAAGAAATACTCGGCGTCGGCGTTGGTGCGCGCCGCCTCGCCCAGCATGTCATATGAAAACCGGTAGCCTGTCTTCTCGTAGGCCTTGGCCCGCTCCAGTCCCGAATCGATCGTCGTGCCCATGATGAACTGGCGGCCGAGCAGCTTCATGGCGTGGGTCACGGCGCGACGGATCACCGGTTCGCCGGTGCGCGCCAATATGCCGGTCATGGTGGTGCGAAAGTCGTGCTCTGAGCTGTCCTTGGCGGCCAAAAGGTTGCCGGTCAGCATGAAAGCCCAGGTCGAGGCATTGACGAAGAGGGAATCGCTGTGCCCCAGGTGGCGGCTCCAGTCAGCCGAGGTGATCTTGTCGTTGATCAGGCGGTCGACCGTGGCGGCGTCGGGCACCCGTAGCAGGGCCTCGGCCAGGCACATGAGCACGATGCCCTCGTGGCTCGAGAGCTCGTACTCGTACATCAACGCCTCGACGCCGCCCTCCTTGGGCTTTTCGCGGACCCGCTTGACCAGGTCCTCGGCGCGTTGGGCGATGCGCTGGCGGGCGTCTTCGGGGAAGTCGGCCGCCTCGAGCAGGCGCTCGACGCATTCGGTCTCGTCAGCCCGATAAGCGGCCGAGACCGCTCGGCGCAACTCGCTGCGCTCCGGCAGATCATAGTCGAAGATCATATCCCTAATGCCCTCCCCAAAGGCGAAAAGATGACATCCACGATCGGATTGTGCGCGTGCTAGAGGGGAGATTCAACCGGTGCAGGTCAGCAGCGGAGCTATTCGTTGAAGCCGTATAGCGCGGCTGGGTTGTCCACTAGGATCGCCTGACGAAGAGCGGCATAGGGTGCCCAGTCGCCCAGCAGATCCATGAGGTCGCCGTCGTTGGGCATCTGGCCGGTCACCATAGGGTGGGGCCAGTTGCTCGCCCAAATGCAGCGTTGAGGGTTGGCTTCGATCAGGGCGTGGGCGAAGGGCGCGACATCCCGGTAGGGCGGTCCCGGCGTACTGGCAAGATAGTATGCGCCGGACAGCTTGGCCCAGGCGTGGCCCTCTGCGAGTTGGTCGAGCAGCCATTGAAAACCGGGATCGTCGAGCCCCTTTGAGACCGGCATATAGCCCATATGGTCGATAACGATGGGCACCGGCAAGCGGCTCAGCATGGCCTGTTCTTGCTGGGATAGTCCGGAAACGTCCAAGAAGATTTGCAGGTGCCAACCCAGGGGTGCGATTCGCTCAGCCAGGCGCTGGCAGTCGGCCAGGCTGGCCGCGTGCTTGTAAAGCGGATTGATGCGCAAGCCGCGCATCCCGGCGCGGTGCAGTTCGGCCAGCTCGGCGTCCGTCACATCGGCGCCGACCACGGCAACCCCGCGGAAAGCTCCTTCGCTTGCTGCGATCGCTGCCAGGGTCGCGCTATTGTCGGTGCCGTAAACGCTAGGCTGGACGATGACGGCGCGGCTCAAACCCAAGGTGGCGAGCATATGGCGGTAGGTCGCAAGCAGCGCTTCCGGCGGCGTGTAGCCGCGCTCGGCAACGAAGGGATAGCGCGCCAGAGGCCCTAGAATGTGGGCATGACAATCGCAGGCGCCCGGTGGCACAGTGAGCCGTGGCTGGCGCGGATTCGGGTCAGGCCCTTGGCAGGGCGGTGGATCGGGGCTTGTCATGGCGGGTCCCAGCTTAACACGAAGCGGGGAAGGGTTCGAAGTGCGGACATGCGACATACTGGTGATTGGCGGCGGCATCGCCGGGATGAGCGCAGCCGCCGAGCTGGCCGACTTAGGCAAGGTCGTGCTGCTCGAGCGCGAAGCCTTTCCCGGCAGCCACAGCACCGGCCGGTCGGCGGCGACCTTTCTCCAGATCTACGGCCCGCCCACGGTGCGCCGCTTGGTGCGTGCCGGCCGCGACTTTCTTGAAAATCCGCCCGATGGCTTTTGCGACCACCCGATCTTGTCGCCTCGGGGCTTACTGCAGGTCGCTTTGCCCGGGCACGGCGCACAGTTGTTGAGCCAGCTAGAGGCGGACCGTGCCTTTGCCCCGGAGCTAAGGGAGATCTCACCCGAGGAGGCGCTGGAGATCGTGCCGATTTTGCGGCCCGAACGGGTGGAGGCGGCGATCTACGAGCCGACCTGCCGGGATATCGACGTTGATGCTTTGCTGCAGGGTTACCAGCGCCGCTTCAAGGCCCTGGGCGGGAGCGTCGAGACCTCGGCCGAGGTTTCGGCGCTGGCCCGCCAGGATGGGGTTTGGCGGGTTACCATGGCAGCCGGCGCCTTCGAAGCGCCGGTCGTGGTCAATGCCGCTGGTGCCTGGGCCGACGAGATCGCCGGCTTGGCCGGCTTGACGCCACTCGGTCTCGTGCCCAAGCGGCGCACCGCCTTTACCTTCGATCCGCCAGAGGGCATAGCGACCGAGGCCTGGCCGCTCACCTTGGAATCCGAGGAGACCTTCTATTTTAAGCCAGACGCCGGGCGCCTATTGGGTTCGCCGGCCGATGCAACCCCGGTGCCGCCCCAGGATGTCCAGCCGGAGGAATGGGATATCGCGGTCGGCGTCGACCGAATCGTCACCGCGACGACACTGGAAATCCGGCGTCTGGCTCACACCTGGGCGGGCCTGCGTACCTTCGCGCAAGACGGTGTGCCGGTCGCCGGCTTCGACGAGACCTGCGAGGGCTTCTTTTGGCTGGCAGGCCAAGGGGGCTACGGCATCAAGACCGCACCGGCGCTGAGCCGCCTCGCCGCCGCCGCTATCGGTCAAGGCGGGTTTCCCGAGGATCTAGGCACTGTAGGCCTGACTGCGGCCGATCTGGCGCCTGGGCGCTTGCGCAGTGGGGCGACGGATTGACCGCCGGTCCGGCGGTGCTTCATCATAGGCCGGCGGATGGAGGTGGGTATGAAGGTAGTTCGAAACATTTTGGCGGCGGCGCTTGTGGTTTTGATGGGGCTGGGCGTATCGGCCCATGCGCAAGACGGCGTTGCGGTCCCGAACTATCTTCAGGACATTCAGCCGATCTTCAACAAACGCTGCGTCGCCTGCCACGGCTGCCTAGGATCGCCCTGCAATCTCAAGCTTACCTCGCACCGGGCGGTCGAGCGGGGTGGCTTTGGCCAGAACCCCTATTCGATACACCTGTCGGCTTATCCGCGCACCGGCATGAATGTGCACCAAACGACCGAAGAATGGCGCGAAGTCGGCTTCTATCCAGTAATCTACGACAAGGGCCCGGGACTTGAGCGGCTTTATCGCTCGCTGCTCTATCAGATGATCGAAGCCGGCATGAGCTACAACAAACCGGGATTTTCCCGCCAAGCGGTGATGCCGATCTACAGCCAGCGCTATAAGCACCTCTGCCCGGCAACACCGGAGGTGCTCAAGATCCATTTGACCGAGAACCCGGCGGGCGGCATGCCGTTCGGATTGCCGGCGTTGGACATCGAGGAGTTTAGGACCTTGCGCGCTTGGATCACGGCCGGGGCGCCGGGGCCGACGGACGCTGAGCTGAAGGCCGCCAAGACGGTCAGCAACCCCTCGGCCGTTCGTGCTTGGGAGGAGTTTTTCAACAACACAGACAAGCGCAGCCAACTGGTGGCGCGCTACATTTTCGAGCATGTCTTCCTGGCGACGATCGCTCTGGATGAAAGCCCCGGCGACCTGTTCCGCCTGGTGCGCTCGAAGACCCCGAGCGGCCAAGCCGTCGAGATCATCGACACGCCGCTGCCCTACAGCAATCCCTATTCCTATGCCGGAATCGATCGATTCTATTACCGGCTCGATAAGATCACGACGCCGATCATTCAGAAGAACCATTTCGTCTGGCATCTCAATCAAGCCGAGATGGACCACCTGAAAGAACTGTTTCTGGCTGGCCAGTGGGACGAAACAGCCAAGCTCGATGCGCCTTGGGACATCGGCAATCCTTTCAAGGTTTTTCAGGCGATGCCGACTGAAGCACGCTATCGCTTCCTGTTGGAGAATTCCGAGCTGATCGTTTCCGGCATCACTTACGGCCCGGTCTGCCTGGGACAGACCGCGACCTATGCGGTCAAGGATCAGTTCTGGGTCTACTTCGTCGATCCCAAGCACGATGTCTCGGTGCTCGAGCCAAAGCTCGGGCTGGAGACTTGGGACGCGTTCATGGATCACCTGGCCTACGGCAACCAGACCTACGAAGCGGCCTATGGGGCCGCGCTCGCCAAGCTGCGGCCCAAGGGATACACGATCGACGCGATCTGGAATGGCGACCGCAAGAACCCGAACGCTTGGCTCACCGTGTTGCGCCACGAGAGCAATGTGTCGGTCTTGAAAGGCCGGCAGGGCGGAATTCCGCGCACCATGTGGCTGATGGACTACAGCGGCTTCGAGCGGATCTACTACGACACCGTCGCTGATTTCGAATACTGGTCGGGCGATGTCTCGAAGATCGCCACCCTGGTGTTCTTCAACTACCTGCGCCAGGAGTTTGAAGACAACTTCCTGCTGCTGCTGCCCGAGGACGAACGCAGCAAGATTCGCGACGATTGGACCCAAGGCATCGGCCAGTTCGCGCTCGATGTCATGCCTTTCGCCGGCGAAGACCAGCCGACCCAAATCGAGACCAGTGCGAAGGAGCCTCTGCTCAGCCTGCTCAAACAGATTCATGCGCACATGGGCGAAGCGGTGAGTGGCCCGCTCGATTTGCTCAATCCTCACGTCAAGCCGAATGTCTCGCTGGACGACCCGGTGAAGACCTACGACGACTGGGTTAAGGCGGCCTCTCTGTTAACTCAAACCCGCCAGTACAAGTTCCCGCGCTTCCTGCCCAGCGTGACCCTCTTGAAACTGAACGACGGGGAGCAGTCCAAGGTCTATTCGCTGGTCGCCAACCGGGTCTATGCGACCCAGGACACATTGTTTTTCCAAAACGGCGAGTCGCTGCCTGACCTTTACACCATGAGCATTTATCCTACGATCATAGGCGGATTTCCCAATGCCATACTGGAGTTCGATCTGGTCGAAGCTGGCGACTTCCTTCGCAGCTTGAGGGATGTCCAAACGCTCGATGACTGGAACAAGTTGCGCGACCGCTATGCCGTGCTTCGGAACAGTGATCGCTTTTGGCCGATCTACGACTGGTTCACCCAGTGGAACTTTACAAACCGCGGCATCGAGGCCGGACATCTTGATCTTTCCTACTTCGACCTGTTCGATAAGGTCTACTGAGTGAAGTGCGCATCAGGCTATCGCTTGCCGATTACAACTCTTTCATGTTTCTGGACGGAGTGCGAGCGGCGCACCACCTAGAAGACATGGACGATGCCTCTAATCTTGGTGTGCTCACATGACCGACTGGGTGCCTGCCGAGGTCGCGCGAACCTACAACGAGATCGCGCGCAACTACCGGGAATCAACGGAGCTGCCGTTGAGGGTCTACGTGGACCGTCCCACGGTGCTTCGCCTGGCCGGTCCCCTCGAAGGCAAACGTGTGTTGGACCTAGCCTGCGGCGAAGGTCACTACTCACGACTGCTCAAGCAGAACGGCGCGAAGGAGGTGCTTGGGGTCGATATCTCCCGAGAGATGATAATGCTTGCCGAGGAGGAGGAGGCGGTCAGGCCATTGGGTTGCCTATACCAAGAGGGCGACGTGATGGGTTTGTCGCTCGGCGAGAGCTTTGACCTGGTCGTTGGGGTTTATCTGCTCAACTATGCGGCCGACCGGAATCAACTGCGCGCCATGTGCGGCGCCATCGCGCGCCATCTGAAGCCAGGTGGCCGCTTTGTTGGCCTGAACTCGAACATGCTCCTAGGACCTGGCCGCTTTGCGGACTATCGGAAGTACCAGTTGCAAATGTCAGGTCGATCGGTCCGTGAAGATGGCGAGGCGATTTTGATAGAGTTCTTCAATCGGGACGGCACGGTCGCCCGCTTCGAGAACTACTATCTCTCGCCCGAGACCTACAAATGGGCTTTTGACGAGGTTGGCTTGCACGACTTCTCCTGGCAGAACGTCGCGGTTAGCGAGGCTGGACTTGATGCCTTCCCGGACGGCTATTGGGATGCACTCTTGGCCGCGCCCGCGACGATCGGCATGGTGGCAAGGAAGTAGCGCCTTGCCCTACCAGGGCCCTTTGCGCGCCAGGTTGTTCCCGGTGGAGGTTCACGACCCGCAGCAATGACGCTGGTTACTTCGATCATTTCTGCTTCGATCGTTTCGAACCGCGGTACAAATGTGCCAACTGGCTAGCCGTGCAGCCACTGCTAATCAGTCTTCGCGCTCTACGATAATCTCATATGTTTGTGGATGTAGCTTCAGATCGAACTCGCGGTTATCACCGTCCTTCATGGCGTCATCGACTTCCCACAGGCCATCGTCAAGCTCGATCTCCTCCCAAGTCACGTAGCCCGCGGCGCGTAGGCTCTTTTCGATCTCAACCAACTCCTCGGGGGTTGGAGGGCGGTCGTCAGCAATTGCCGTAGCTGGGACTAAAGCAACAGTTGCCGCAAACATCACGATCTTTGCTCGGCGTCGCAGGGCCATTCGGAAACCTTTCCACTTGTGAACCTTTCGATCAACGTGGTTTCGAGAGTATCTAGACGCCGCCAGCGGTCAAGCGGCAATCGACGAATGAAGAAGGAGCCGTGAGCGTGTGCGGGCAGCCTCCAGCGCGCTTTGATGCAACTCCCACCTCTGCCTCGATTCATTGGGCGAGAAGTGCAGCAAGACAATGCGACGATGACCGAATTCTCACCCCTTCCAATGCCCCTCGCGCACCAGGTCGTCCATGGTCTCCAGGATGGACTCGCGCAAGGTGTCGACCAGGGTGTCGATCTGGGCCCGAGTCAGGATGAGCGGCGGCGAGATCACATTGAGGTGGGCCACCGGACGGACGATTACGCCGCGCTTCTGACAATTCGCGGCAATGCGGTTGCCGATTTGGATCTCCGCCGGGAAAATCTCCTTAGTCTCCTTGTCGGCGACGTTCTCGACGCACAGCATGAAATCCTTGCCGCGCACCTCGCCGACGATCGGCAGATCGTCGAGCGTGGCCAGGCGCTGCTCGAAATAGGGACCAACCTCGCGCACGTGCTCGCAGATGCCTTCGCGTTCCATGATCTCGATGTTCTTGAGCCCGGCCGCACAGCAGACCGGATGACCGGAGTATGTGAAGCCGTGGGTGAAAAGTGCGCCCTCGGCCTGGGGTACGGAGATCACGTCGTAGAACTCGTCCGAGATCAAGGTCGCCGAGAGCGGTACATAACCAGATGAGAGTCCCTTGGCGGTGTTGATGATATCGGGCGTGAAGTCGAAGACTTCCTCGGAGGCAAAGAAGTGCCCGAGGCGTCCAAAGGCGGTCACAACCTCGTCCGAGATCACCAGCACATCGTACTTGCGGCAGACCTCTGCGGTGCGCTTGTGGTAGCCCGGTGGCGGCACGATCACGCCGCCGGCGCCCATGATCGGCTCGGCAATGAAGCATGCGACGTTCTCGGGCCCGAGGGCGAGAATTGCATCCTCCAGGTCCTGGACGGTCTGGTCGCAAAACTCCTCCAGGCTCATGCCGTCCGGCCGGCGGTAGGGATTGGGAGCGGGGATGTGATGGACCAGGTTTGGGTGCAGGTCGAAGCCGGTGTGGTCGAACTCCACGCCGGTCATGGACATGGCGAGATAGGTGCTGCCGTGATAGCCGTCGGTGCGCGCGATCACTTTCTTCTTGTTCGGCTTGCCCAGGCGGTTGAAGTAGAAGTGGATCATGCGGATGGCCGTGTCGTTGGCCATCGAGCCGCCGGTACCGTAGAACACGTGATTGAGCGGCCCGGGTGCGAGCTCGGCCAGCTTGGCGGAAAGCTCCGCGGCCGGTGGCGAGGTGTGGTGCCCGAAGGAGGAGAAGTAGCACATACGTTGGGCTTGCTCGGCGATCGCCTGGGCGATCTCGGCATTGCCGTAGCCCACGTTGACGCACCACAGTCCACCGATGCCGTCCATGTAGCGGGTGCCGTCGGAATCGTAGACGTAGGCGCCCTCTGACTCAGCGATAACCAAGGAGCCTTCTTCCTTGAAGGTCGAGAAATCCGTCCAGGGATGGATGCAGTGGTCCCGATCCTTGCGCCTGAGATCCTCGGTGTCGTATGCGAAGTTGCTAGTCATGGGTGGTTCTTCTCCCGAGTTAAAGTCGCATCAGCGCGCCGAAACCTTCCACCGGATCGGTGACGCCGGCCTGGCGCAGGCAGTCCCAGGCCAGCGCTTGATTGCTCGCGACCACCGGCTTGCCGATCGCAGCTTCCAGCTCAGCCAACACCGGCGAGACGCGAAGCGCGGTGCAGGAGACGAAGAGTCCGTCGACCTCACCGCTGCCCAGCTCGAGCCCGGCACGGAAGATGTCGTTCGGCGGCACTCGGCAGATCTCCGGATCGCCGGCCTGCTTGAAGCTGCCCTTGAGGGCAATCTCGAAGCCCTGGCCGGCGACGTAACTGCCGACCACTTCGTTGACCTCGTCTACATAGGGCGTCAAAAGCGCGATGCGCCGACAGCCGAGGGCGCGCAATCCCTTGAGGCTGGCCGAGACCGGGTCGCTGCAGGCAACCGCCGGTCGGGCCGCGCGAATTCGCTCGGCGACACCCTCGGCACCGATCGTCATGGTGCCCGAGGTGCAACCGAAGGCGATTACGTCGAGCTTGTCGTCGGGCATCAAGCCTCGTGTGGTCTCGGTGATGTCCCGGGCCATGCCGCCCAAGGTCTCCACGTTGGCGACCCGGGGCATCGGAATGCGGTTGACATACAGGCCGATGCCTTCGTCCGGCGGCAAGAAGCGCCGCAGCTCCGGCTCGATCACGCAATCGCTGGCCAGCGCGATCAAGCCGATCGCCGCGCGGGCCGCCGGTCCATCGTCCTGCGCACAAGCCATCGCGCGCCAGGGTAAAGGGGCAATGACGCTAGCCAAGATAGGCCTCCTTGACTTGTTCGTTGGCGAGCAGCTCGGCGCCGGGTCCCTCGAGCGCGATCTCCCCGGTTTCCAGCACGTAGCCGTAGTCGGCGACCTGGAGTGCGAGAAAGGCATTCTGCTCGACCAGCAGCACCGTAACTCCCTGGTCGCGGATGTCCTTGATCGCTTGGAACACGGTTTCGACGATGATCGGCGCCAGGCCCATGGAAGGCTCGTCGAGCAGCAGCATCTTGGGCTGGGACATGAGCGCGCGGCCCATGGCGAGCATCTGCTGCTCACCGCCCGAAAGCGTGCCGGCGGTCTGAGCGATGCGTTCTTTCAGGCGCGGGAACATCTCGAGCACCTGCTCCTCTGTGGCTGCGATTTCTGCTCGGTCGCGGCGCAGGAAGGCGCCCATGCGAAGGTTTTCGCGCACGCTTAGGCGGCCAAAGATGCGCCGCCCCTCGGGCACTTGAACGACGCCTAGGCCAACCACCTTGTGGGGCGGCACTTCGGTGATCGGCTGATCATAGAAGCGGATTTCCCCTTCGGTCGCGGCCAGAATCGAGCTGATGGCCTTTAAGGTCGTGGTCTTTCCAGCGCCGTTGCCGCCGATCAGGGTGACGATCTGGTGCTTGGCAACGGAAAGCGAGATGCCGCGCAAGGCGTGGATCTTGCCGTAGAACACGTGAAGGTTGTCGACCTGGAGAACCGGCGTGCTCATTCCAGATCAGCCCGCCGCCAGGATCTTCTCGGCGCCGCTGCCCAGATAGGCCTCGATCACCTTGGGATCGTTTTGCACCTCGGCCGGCGAACCCTCGGAGATCTTCTCGCCGTGATCCAGCACGCTGACCGCGTCGGAAACATCCATGACGATGCGCATCTGGTGCTCGATCAAGAGGATCGTGGTGCCGAGATCGTCGCGGATGCGTCGGATGAAGGCCATGAGGTCGGCGCTCTCGCGCGGGTTCATGCCGGCCATGGGCTCATCGAGCATGAGCAGCTTGGGCTTGGTGGCGAGCGCCCGGCCGATCTCCAAACGGCGCTGCTCGCCGTAGGCCAGGTTGGGCGCAAGCATGTCGCCCTTGCCGGTTAGGCCGATGAATTCCAGGAGGCGGATTGCCTCGTCGTGGGCCTTGGCCTCGTCGTCGCGGCTGTGCCGGCTGTTGACCACGGCGCCCCACCAGGTCGACTTAAGGTGCAGATGCATGCCGACCAATATGTTCTCGATCGCGGTGAGATTCTTGAACAGGCGGATGTTCTGATAGGTACGGTTGATGCCGGCGGCGGCAACCCGGTCCGGCGTGTAGCCGTCGATGCGCTTGCCGTCGAACCAAATCTCTCCCTCGTCATGGGAGAAGAAGGCCATGATGCAATTGAACACCGTGGTCTTGCCGGCGCCGTTCGGGCCGATCAGGCTGTGCACTGAGTGCTCCTTGATCGCAAGGTCGAGCTTGTCGACCGCGACCAAGCCGCCGAAGCGCTTGGTGAGCTGTTTGCTGACGAAGAGGTCGCGCTCGGTCATGGTCGCCGTGCTCGCCTTCATTCGGCCGGCTTTTCAGAGGCCGCCGTTTCGCCGTGCAGCTCGGCCTCGACCTCAGCCTGGGTCACCTCGAGGCTGTGCCGCTCGCGCTTGACCGACTCCGACGGCCACAGCCCCTCGGGTTTAAGCCGCATCATGGCGACGATGGTCATGCCGTAGAACAGAAAGCGGAACTCGCCGAATTCGCGCAGCAGCTCGGGCAGTCCGATCAGGGCGGCGGCGCCGAGCGCCACGCCGGGCAGGCTGCCGAGGCCACCGACGATGATCAGTGCCAGCACGTTGATCGAGATCAAGAGCTGGAAGCTGTGCGGAAAGATCGAGCCCAACATGACCCCGAAGATCGCCCCGGCGACGCCGCAGAAAGCCGCTCCCAAACCGTAAGCCAGAAGCTTGCAGTTGATCAGGTTGATACCGAGCGCTTGTGCTACGTCCTCGTCGTCGCGGATCGCGGTCCAGGCCCGCCCGAGCCGGGAATACTGCAGGCGCCAGGCGATGAAGGCCACGATGCCGCACAGAATTACGGTCAGGTAGAACAGCTTTACCGGGTTGTCGATCGCGAAGTCGCCGATATGGGGCCGCGGAATGTTGAGAATGCCCTGGGCGCCGCCGAACACCGGCCCGGCGAAGTCGGAGAGCACCAGGACGCGAACGATCTCGCCCAGACCCAAGGTCGCAACAGCAAGGTAGTCGCCGCGCACCTTGAGCACCGGCACGCCGAAGATCACGCCGACAATGAGCGACAGGACGACCGCGACCGGCAGGGCTTCCCAGAAGCTCCAGTTGGCGATCGAGACTGGGCTGTCGGCGGTCAAAAGCGCCGTCGTGTAGGCGCCGATGGCGAAGAAGGCGACGAAGCCCAAATCGAGCAGGCCGCACAGGCCCAGCTCCAGATTGAGGCCGTAGCCCATCAATACGTAAAGCCCGACCAAGAGGAAGACCTGGCCGATAAAGTTGCCGGCCGCCAAGGGGATCAGCAGGAACACCAGCATGCCGACCAGCGTCATGCTGACCCGCACGGTCTTCTGCTGGCCCGTGGGCAGCCCGTGGTAGCGCGTCACGATCCGCTCCCGGCGCCACATCCAGAGCGACTTCACGCCGAGCGCGATCAGCGCCACCAGGATCGCGCCCTGCAGGCTGAGCCCGTCCCAGGTGAAGAAGGTCTCGCGGATCGCAGAGAGGATGCCTTCCCGTTGGATCATCAGCTGAATCAGCTCTTGGAACAGGCCGACCAGGGCAACCGCAGAGAGCGCTGTGACGATCGGCCGGCGGTAGCGCGCCGGCGTGACGTAGAGCAGCGCACCGAGCAGGCCGAGCGTGGCGCCACAGGCAATCAGCACTGCGATCCCGCCGAAGGTGCCGAGCTTAAAGGTCAGAATGTTGAACAGCGGCTTGGAGAGCGCCACGAACATGAAGCGCAGCTTGACCTCGCTCATGATTAGGACCAAGAGCGACAGGATGCCGGCCGCCGTGGCGCCAGCGATTAGGCCCTGGAGGGTGGCCGCCGCGGCGTTCACAGCCTTGGTCTTGCGCGCCACCAAAACGCCGGCCACGAGCGCGCAGAAGCCGAGTGCGAACTGGCCCAAGGTCAAGACGTCGGCGATGATCCAACGCTCGTTGAACTGGCGCACGATGCCGACCGCCGCGAGGAATATCGTGACGCCGCCCATGGTGAGACCCGCGCGCAGGGCGTGGACCAGGGGCGAGCGCACCTTCTCGCGCTCTTGGTAGGAAGCCGTGACGACATCGAAGGCCATGGCGCCTAAGCTCGCTTGGTCGCCAGGCGTTCACCCAGGATGCCCTGGGGTCGGAAGATCAGCACCATGACCAGCATGGTAAAGGCGATCAGATCGCGCAGCTGATAGGGCGCCTTGATGCCTATGCCGTCGAGGAAGAGGGCCGGGCCAACCGATTCCACGACGCCCAAGAAAAAGCCCCCGACCATGGCGCCCGGAATGTTGCCGATGCCGCCCAGGACCGCAGCCGAGAAGGCCTTGATGCCCGGCAGGAAGCCCGTGAAGTAATAGATCTGGTTGTAAACCATGCAGTAGAGCACGCCGCCGATGCCCGCCATGCACCCACCCAGCACGAAGGTGAAGATGATCACCTTGTTGACGTCGATGCCCATCATGGCCGCCGCGTCTCGATCCTCGGCGACGGCGCGCATGGCGGTGCCCATGCGGGTCTTCTGGACGATCGCGTAAAGCACCAGCATGGCGGCGATCGCGGTCAAGATCACCATCGGCTGGACCGGCGGCACCGAAAAGCCGAAGAAGGTGATCTCGCCTTTGAGCCATTCGGGATCAGGATAGGAGCGTACATTGGAGCCATAGAGGCCGCGCGCCGTATGCTGCAGGAAGAAAGAGGCGCCGATCGCGCAGATCAGCGGCGCGAGGGACGCGACCTGGCGGAACGGTCGGTAACAGATGCGTTCGACCACCAGCGCGATGACCGAGCAAACCACCATGGCAAGACCCATGATCGCAGCCATGGCGAGGATCGGGTTGCTGTCCAGGACGCCGTTGCGGTCAAGTGCGCGGGCTAGGAAGTAGGCGGTGAAGGCGCCGGTCATGGTAATGTCGCCGTGAGCGAAGTTGATCAGCCGCAGGATGCCGTAGACCATGGTGTAGCCGAGGGCGATCAGCGCGTAGACGCCGCCGATGGTCAGGCCGAACATGAAGAAGTCGAACCACTGCTCGATCGAATAGCGGCCCTTAATCAAGGTGCCGATTGTGCCGCCCACCACGACCACGATCACCAGAATGCGCAGCGCCCAGAGGATCGCGTCCACGTAGGTAAAGCCACGCATCTTGTGCCAGATCGAAGCGCCGCCGGCGCCGCCCTGGCTAACCGAAGCCATGAAGTTGCCCCCTCAGTCCACGCGGAAACGCTTGCGGGGGAGGCGCCAAGGCTGAGCCTCCCCCGCACCGCAGGTCAAATTACTTCGTCGGATAGATCTTCTTGGGATTGACACCGATCTCGAAGCTGTCCGGGTCGCTGTCGACGAACTGGTAGACCGCGAACTTGAAGCCGGCGCAGTCGCCGTTTTCGTCGCAGTCAATCGGTCCGCCGATGCCTTGGTGACCCGAGGTCGCGAAGAGCGCGTCGCGCAGCGCCTTGCGGCCGATGTATGTGTTGCCGTCGTCGTCCTTCTGGGCGACCTTCTCGATCGCCATGAGGGCGATCACGGCGCCGTCATAGGCATTGGCGTGAAACGCCTGGATCGGCTTCTCGCCATACTTTTCCTCGTACTTTTCGAGGAACTCGTTGTAGCCTTCGCCGAAGGCATCGGTCGAGGCATCGGGGTTGGTAAAGACGAAATCGATCGCCGAATCGCCGGCCGCTTCCAGGAAGCCCGGCGCCATGAGCGCGCTGCCGCCGACAATGTTGGTGTCCTCAAGACCCGAGATCTCGCCGGCCTGGCGGGCGATTTGGGCCGCCGCCGCTACAAAAATCGGAAAGTAGAGGGCGCAAGGCTTGGCGGTCGCGATGCCGGTCAAGAGCGGGCGCATGTCAACGTCGGTCGGCGCCACGGCCTCGGCCGCAACCACTTCGCCGCCGTGCTCCTTGAAGCGGCCCTCGGCGACCCGCACCAGCTGCTCGGCATAGGGGCTGCCGTCGTGGACGGTGGCCAGGGTGCGGCAGCCGAGCACGTCATAAAAATAGTCGGCGTCCGCCGCGCCGGCGGAGAGATCGTTGTAGATCGAGCGCAGATAGCCGTGATAGCCCGGCTTGCGGTCGGCCGCGGTCAGCGAGGGCGCCGTGGTCGAGGTGCCGACGCTCGGGATGCCGGCGTTCCACAGGATCGGCGCGCCGGGCGTTGCCGCGCTCGAGCAGTCGGGGCCGACCACCAGCACGACATTCTGATTGGAGGCCAGCTTGGTCGCCGCGGTCTGTCCGCCCTCGGCGTTGCACTGACTGTCCTCGACCAGGAACTTGATCGGATGTCCGGCGACCTTGTTGTCCCAGTCATCCATGGCGATCTCGGCGCCGCGCTGTTGGTCGAGGCCAAGCGCGATGTCCGGACCTGAAATCGTCCAATAGCCGCCGATGTGGATCGGGGCGCCCTTGGGGATCTTGATGACGCCGATCTCGTCGGTCACGGGTCCCATGGTCTCCGCGAGGGCCGGGGCCCCCTGCGTCACGAGGCCAACGGCACCGAGCGCGACAAGCGCTTTAAGGCTGCGTGTTGCAAGCATTAAGCTTCCTCCCAGTTGCTCCGCGAATGTGGAGTTCTTTGCGGGCGCTATCAGACCACTATTTGCCACGGTCGATCAATGGCCAATGCGAAAGCCCGACGCTGCCTACTCAATCGCGAAGCAAAGAGTCATTGAACAACGGACTAGGGTTGCCACAAGGCTCGATGAATGCAGCTCAAGCGGTGGCGAGCACACCGGCATCCTGCAGAATGGCGCGGAGCTGATCGCGCTGCTGATCGGTGAAGGGAAGCATGGGTGGGCGCGAGTGGCCGGCCGGACGGCCCATCAGTTTCATCGCCTCCTTGATCGCGATGTAGCCGCTGCCGACCTTGAAAATGTCGTAGAGCCGCGCCATACGGTAATGCAGGGCCAAGGCCTCCTCTCGCTTGCCGGCGCGCGCCGTCTCATAGAGTTCGATCGCCATGGCGCCGACGATCTGGGGCATCATGGCGACCGAACCAACCGCGCCAATTGCGAGTGCCGGGACGTAAAGGTCCTCGAGGCCGATGAAAAGCTTTAGCTCGGGCCCGCAGGCGCGCATCAAGTCGGAGGCATTGTAGAGATCAAAGGAGGTGTCCTTGATCGCGACCACTTCGTCGATCTCCAAGAGCTGCTTGACCAGACCCGGCGTGAGCGTCGTGTTCACGTAACGAGGACTGTTGTAGAGCATGATCGGCAGGCCGCCTTCGCCGCCGACCCGGCGGAAGAACTCGGCAGTCTCGCGCTCGTCGTTGTTGATGTAGATTGGCGGCAGCACCAGGGTCCCGACGCAGCCCACTTGCGCTGCGTGGCGGGTGTAGTCGATCACGTCCACGGTGCGGGTCGCCGCCGGGCAGGCCAGCACCGGTACGCGCCCGGCCGTTTGATCGACTGCGATCTCGAAGACTCGCTTACGCTCGGCCCGGGACATTAGAAAGAACTCGCCGGTGCTGCCGGCGGCGATCAGGCCATGGCTGCCTTCGCCGATGACGAAATCGATGATCTCCCGATAGGCGGGTTCATCGATCGCGCCGTCTGCCGTGAAGGGCGTGACGATTACCGCGAAGGAGCCGCGCCAGTCGATCTGTGGCTTAGCCATGCCTTGTTCCTCTCGTGGTTCCTACTGGACGCAGGAAAGCTAATTCAGAATTTCGGCTATGGCACGAATCAATTGTTTCAAAGACGCAGGATCGGATTGAGCCAGCGGCCATAAGGACCGGTCAGACGTAAGGTGCCGTCATAGACCACGAGACAAATGCAATCCTCGGCCTGATCAGCCACCGGCCGGTGATTGGTCTCGGGTCCGGCCAAGGCGACGTCGCCACGGGCGTAGGTCTCTCCGCCGTCGGCAAAGCTGCCGGTCAGCACCAGGGTCGCCTCGTTGCCTTCGTGACCGTGAACCGGGAAGGCCCGACCGGCTTCGATCCACAGCATGTAGGTCTTGCAATCGTCGCGCTCGGGCATCAGGCGCGCGGCATGCAAACCGCGGAATGTATGCCAATTGAGAGCCTCCGGCGGACCGCCGATGTAATCCCGCAAGGGGCGCGGGATCCTGGTGTCGAGAGGTGCAGCTTCGGGCGGCGCCAGACTCGACGCTGGCTCCGGCGTGTCGAGCCGAGCCATCACGTCCTCCAGGCTCCCAGCCGGGAGTTGGGCTGGCGGCAGCTCCTCAAGCAGCAGGCCGCCAAGCGCCTCAAGACGGGCGACCTCGGCCCGGCAGCGCGGGCAAAGCGCCAGATGGGTCGCTACCAGGAGCGCCAAGGGCTCGGCCAGCTCGCCGTTGGCGTAGCCCAGCAATTGGGCGTCGCTAGGGTGGTGCCGAGTCATCACGGGCGGTCCTGCATCTTGGTTCTGAGCTTGGCCATCGCCAAGCGCAGGCGCGACTTGACGGTACCGAGCGGCAGCGCGAGCTGCTCCGCGATTGCCGCGTGGGACTTGTCTTGAAAGAAAGCCAGGCGCAGCAGCTCAGCCTGCTCCTCGGGCAATTCGTCGATCACCGCGCGCAGCTGTATCGCTTCCTCATCCGCGGCGACCTTGTGGTCGGCCATCTCCGGCGGCTCGCCGACCAATGCCGGGTCGCTCGGATCGAGCTCCGGTCGGCGCTCCTTGCGCAGCGCATCGATCCGGCGGTTTCGCGCGATCGTGAAAATCCAGGTGCTGATCGCTGCCTTACTCGGATCGAAGGTGGCGGCCCGGCGCCAGACCGTCAGCATGACCTCCTGGGTGAGGTCCTCGGCGATCGCCTGGTCGCTGCCCAAGCGCCGCAGATAAGACAGCACCCTCGGTCCGAAGTGATCGTAAAGCCGCGCGAATGCAACCTTGTCGGCCCGCGCGGCGACGGCCGCAAGCAGCGCCGCGGGCGAACTCTCGTCCCGGCTCGGCTGAGGCGGCGGCTCGACTTTCATGGCGCCTATTAATAGGGCCTGTGCCAGTGTCGCCACAAGCGGCGTGGCGGGCGCCGCCTGAGCCTGCACGCATGCTGACGAGATAGCCGAACTCACAGGCCAAGGTCTCCAAGTTTGCACGTTTTCGCTCGATCGTACGCTGTACGGAACCTGGCGCGTCGCGGATCACCTGGCATCACGCCTGGTTAGCGGAGAACGTCCGGTCCCAGAGCTCTTGTCGGGCTTACCGGAATGGGTCGACTATGGCCGATATGACAACCGCCCCCGATCGCATCGAAACGGCACGTCTTGCCGCCGAGCGCCTGCAGCGCGGGCACTACGATTGGATTTACGCCCTGCATCAGGATGCCAAGGTCATGGCTACCCTGGGCGGGCTCCGCTCGGCGGACGAGACCAGGCGCTATCTCGAGACCAACATGGCCCATTGGGAGCGCCATGGCTTCGGCCTGTGGATCTTGCGCGATCAAGAAAGCGGTCACTTTGTCGGTCGCGCGGGCTTGCGTCGTATGGAATTGGAAGGCGTCGAAGAAATCGAGCTCGCCTACGCCCTGGCTGGGGGCTATTGGGGCCGTGGTCTGGCGACGGAGTTCGGTCAGGCAGCGCTTGAGGTGGCCTTCGAGTTTTTGGACATCTCCGAGCTGGTGTGCTTTGCCGTGGTCGACAACCGGGCTTCGTTCCGGGTTATGGAGAAGCTGGGATTTACCGATCCACGGCCGCTTGACTACCAAGGCACACCCTGTGTTCTCTATCGCTTGAGGAAAGCCGATTGGCAGAGCACCCTGACGTGACGGCCCGGTCGCGCTTGTCCTAAGTCTTAGGTGCGACCGGCCTTAATTGTTTGGGCTATTTCAGGCGATTAAAGGGTCTTGTTCGAACAAATCGGGAGCTAGAAGGAGCGGACCATGACGAAAGATGAATCCAACACGCTTGGTGTCCGGTCGCGCAATGGCGGCACAACGCCGACGCTGGAGGATTGGGGCGTCAACTCCGAGTACGGCGTGTTGCGGGACGTTCTGATAGGCCCGGCCGACAACTATCGCTGGCTCCAGACCAGCTCGATCTCAAAGGCGACTCTGCGTAGAGGCGACGTCTTCGACAAACAGGAGGCCATGCGCCAACACCGGGAGATGGCCGACGCTTACGAGCAGGCCGGCGTACGGGTGCATTGCTTGGAGCCGGACGAGGATTTGCCCTATCAGGTCTATGCCCGTGATTCGAGCTTCATGACGCCCTATGGCGCGGTGGTCTGCCAGATGGCCCAATGGTGGCGGCGCGGCGAGTACGCGCCGGTGATCCGCTTCTATCACCAGGCCGGCATCCCGATCTACGACATGATCACCGCCGGCTCCTTCGAGGGTGGCGACTTCAACGTGATCGAGCCCGGTTGCGTGCTGATCGGCGCTTGCGGCGAGCGCACCCAGGAGCAGGCGGCCCGCCAGGTGGCGCGCTGGTTCGAGGCCGAGGGGTGGGAGGTCAAGCTAGCGCCGATCGCCGAGCATTACGTGCACATCGACCTTATGGTCTGCATGCTGGCGGAAAAACTGGCTGCTGTTTGCTTCGAAACCACCGAGCCGGACGTGCTGGAGTGGTTGAAAGCCAAAAAAATTGAGATGGTGCCCGTGAGCTATCCGGAGACCATGATGTTGGGTTGCAACGTCATGTCTCTAGGCAACGATAAGATACTTTCACCGGCGGCCAACAAAGAATTGAATGAACGGCTGCGGGCCTTGGGTTTCCAGGTTTTGGACCCGGCTGTCGATGTCTTCACAAGGGGCGGCGGCGGCGTCCATTGCATGGCCCAGCCGCTGCGCCGCGATCCAGTATGAAGCGGCGATTGGGCCGTTAATACTTAGACTAAGAGCGCAATAGTTAACCAATTTTGTAAGCCGATGCTTGATTTCGGATCAGGATCGTGCGTTCATTTAGGGGCGAGGGGGGGCCTCGCGTGCTGGATCGAGTAGGGCGGTAGTCGGCATTCGGCATCACGATGTCGCATTGCAGCTTTCCCTCATACGGGAACTTCGCTACTCTACAGGCAAAAGAAAGACTGATCGGGCGACCAAAATGATCGCTCGGCACAAAAAACAGGGGGCGTAGGGAATGGCGGTGTTCGAGTCTGACTCCAAGCTCGATGTGCTTGGCAGACAGGACCCTAGTTGCCAAGGCACCGGCGGCTTACTCCAAGGTAGACTCGATCAGGCGGCGTTTGGGACTCCCAAAGGCCGCGTTTTTCGCTGTGATCCTCCCCAGGGCCGCAGATCGCTCGGCGTGCCGCCGCACGGCTGGTCCGGCCGGCACTGGGCGACCGACGCTCTGAAGACATCCCATTCCGTTGGATAGGGCAGACAGATGGCACAAATACTGAAAATGGTGGTTCAGCGTTTGGCGTTGGGCCTGATCACGCTGTTTGTCGTCTCGCTGATCATTTTCCTGGGGGTCGAGTTGCTCCCGGGCGATTTGACCGAGGCGATCTTGGGCCAGGCGGCAACGCCGGAGACGGTGGCCGCGTTCCGCAAGGAGCTGGGGCTCGATCTCCCGGCCCACACCCGCTACATCCAGTGGCTTGGCGGTATTCTGCAGGGCGATCTGGGGACCTCGCTTGCCAATAAGCGCGAGATCTCCGAACTAATTGGCGGCCGATTGGCGAACACGCTTTTCCTGGCGCTGATGGCGGCGATCATCGCGGTGCCCTTGGCGGTGACGCTTGGTGTGCTGGCTGCGCTGTATCGCAACAGCTGGTACGACCGCATGGTCAACGTGGTGACCCTGACCTCGATCTCCTTTCCCGAGTTCTTCGTTGCCTACATCCTGATCCTGTTCCTGGCGGTTAAGATCAACCTCTTCCCGAGCCTATCCAACGTGTCGCCTGACATGGACTTCTGGGACCGGGTCTACCGCGTCTTCCTGCCGGCCTTGACGCTGACATTGGTGGTGGTCGCCCACATGATGCGCATGACGCGGGCCTCGATCATCAATCTGCTGGCAAGCCCCTTCATCGAGATGGCTAACCTGAAGGGCATCAAACGCGGCCGAATCATCACCCATCACGCACTACCGAACGCGCTGGCACCGATCATCAACGTGATCGTGCTCAACCTGGCCTACCTGGTGGTCGGCGTGGTCGTGGTCGAGGTGGTCTTTGTCTATCCGGGGCTGGGCCAGCTGCTGGTCGACTCGGTTTCCAAACGTGACATCCCGGTCGTGCAGTCGAGTTGCCTGATCTTCGCGGCAACTTACATCCTGCTCAACTTGACGGCCGACATATTGTCAATCTTGACCAATCCGAGACTGCTACATCCGAGGTGAGGGGGCGACGCCGATGGGCAATTTTTGGAAGGAGCTGAAAAAAGCTCCCATTAGCGCCAAACTGGGGATGCTGATCATCGTGGTGAACGCGTTTGTCGCGATCTTCGCGCCGATCATCAGCCCCTATGGCGAAACCGAGATCGTCGGCAGCGAGTTCGAGCCTTGGAGCGATACGTTCCTGCTCGGCACCGACAATCTGGGACGAGACATGTTCACGCGCATGAACTATGGCGCGCGAAACACGATCGGAATCGCGGTCTTGACCACGATCCTGGCTTTCCTTTTGGGCAGCCTGATGGGCTTGCTGGCCTCGACTTTGGGCGGCTGGGTAGACCAGCTGATCAGCCGAATCGTCGATATTCTGCTGGCGATTCCGACCCTGATTTTCGCGCTTCTGGTTTTGACGATCGTGGGCACGGAGATACCAAACGTTATCGCCTGTATAGCCGTGATCTATTCGGCGCCGGTGTTCCGATTAGCCCGCGCCGTCTCCATGAACATCGTTGTGCTCGATTTTGTCGAAGTGGCACGGCTCCGTGGCGAGGGTACCTGGTGGATCATCGTCAAAGAGGTTCTGCCGAACTCCATGCCGCCGCTGGTCGCCGAGTTCGGCCTGCGCTTCTGCTTCGTGTTCCTGGTGATATCGGCGCTCAGCTTCCTGGGCCTGGGCATTCAGCCGCCGACCGCGGACTGGGGCTCGATGGTGCGCGACAATGCGACCCTGATCACCTACGGCGACGTCACGCCGCTGCTGCCGGCTGCCGCGATTGCGGTGCTGACAGTGGGCGTGAACTTCGTCGTCGACTGGTTCCTTTACAAAACGAGCGGGCTTCGTGATGACCACTAATAACGACTCAGACGCCCGGAAGGGTGAAGTGCTCCTGGAGATGCGCGGCCTGCGTATCGAGGGCAATTCGGAAGACCAATGGCACGAGATTGTCCATGGCGTCGACGTCACCCTGAGACGGGGCGAGGTGTTGGGCCTGATCGGCGAGTCGGGGGCCGGCAAGTCGACCATCGGCATTGCCAGCATGGGCTATGCCAAGCCCGGTCTCAGGATCACCGACGGCACCATCATGTTCGACGGCATGGACCTGAGGAAGGCTTCGGAGACCGAGCTTCGGGCCTTGCGCGGCTCGCGCATCGCCTATGTCGCGCAAAGTGCCGCGGCCTCCTTCAACCCGGCTCACAAGCTGATCGACCAGTACTGCGAGACGCCGGTCCAGCATGGGGTCAAGCCGCGCGCCGAGGCGGAGAAGGAAGCGGTCGTGCTGTACGGCCGCCTGCGCCTGCCCGATCCGGAAAACATCGGATACCGCTATCCGCATCAAGTTTCGGGCGGCCAGCTGCAGCGCGCCATGACCGCCATGGCGATGGCTTGCCAGCCGGACCTAATCGTGTTCGACGAGCCGACCACAGCGCTCGACGTGACCACCCAGATCGAGGTGCTCGCGGCCATCAAGGACATCGTGCGGCTCTACCACACGGCGGCGATCTACATAACCCATGACTTGGCGGTCGTCGCCCAAATGGCCGACAGCATCATGGTGCTGCGCTTCGGCGATACGATCGAGGTTGGCACGGCGCGCGAGATGATCGAGTCGCCGAAAGAGGAATACACCCGTCAGCTCTTGGCCGTGC
Organism: Pseudomonadota bacterium; assembly: GCA_039029395.1. Taxonomy (GTDB): domain Bacteria; phylum Pseudomonadota; class Alphaproteobacteria; order Kiloniellales; family JAKSDN01; genus JBCCGG01. Next base: position 53,073 of record JBCCGG010000010.1, read on the forward strand.
GGACGTTCCGCAAGGAGGAGGAGGTCTCGAACGAAGGCCTGGATCCGATCCTCAAGGTCGAGAACGTGACCGCCAGCTACGGCGGCAATGTTATGGTCTTGAAGGACGTCAGCGTCGAGATCCACAAGGCCCGCACGGTTGCCGTGGTCGGCGAATCGGGCAGCGGCAAGAGCACCCTGGCGCGTGCCATCACCGGGCTTCTGCCGCCCCTTCAGGGTCAGGTCTACTACCATGGCGAGCCCTTGCCACGGGCCTTGAAGCAGCGCAACCGGGATCAGCTGCGGCGTATGCAGATGATCTATCAGATGCCCGATACGGCGCTCAATCCGCGCCAGAAGATCCGCGACGTGATCGGGCGCCCCTTGGAGTTCTATCTGGGCTACAAGGGCGCCAAGAAGGAGGAGCGGACCCGCGAGCTGCTGTCGATGATCGAGATGGAGCCCGACCAGTATATCGACCGCCAGCCCCTGGAGCTCTCTGGCGGCCAAAAGCAGCGCATCTGCATCGCGCGTTGCCTGGCGGCCGAGCCAGAGCTGATCATTTGCGACGAGGTGACCTCTGCGCTTGACCAGTTGGTCGCGGAGGAGATCTTGAAGCTGCTGCAGCGCCTGCAGGACGAGCTCAGGGTGTCGTACATGTTCATCACCCACGATCTGGCGACCGTGAAGGCGATCGCCGACGAGATCGTTGTGATGCTGCTCGGCGAGATCGTCGAGCAAGGCCCCAAGGACAAGGTCCTGGCGCCGCCCCATCACGACTACACCGAGCTGCTCCTGTCCTCGGTGCCAGAGATGGACCCCGACTGGCTCGACAACATCCTGGAGCATCGCCGGGAGCTCGAGTCCCATCTGGTCGGCCAAAGGCCGCCCGATTGAGGCCTCGGCTGCGTCCGGCTAGTTTGGGCGAACGGAACCGGAAAATGCGCCGAAAGGCGCATTTTCTGTTTCTGGCGGCGATTGAGAATGACAAGGGACGTGTTTGCGGTGAATTTATGTAGCATTGAGATAATAGCAGTTATGTAAAATATTGTAAGAATGAATGAAATATTTCTTGGAAATGTATTAAATAATCTTTATTCTATTTTCTTGACATCCATTTCACAATGTACAATATTGTTTGACGTGGTCGTGTGGAACATTTAGCAGGTAGCTCAAATGCTTCAAAAAATCCAAGAATTCTCCCAGGATGAGAGCGGTTTGACCTTCGTCGAGTATGGCCTGGTCGCCTCGATCGTGTCGCTCATCGGCTTTCCTGCTTGGACTTTCTTCGGCGAGACGGTTACGGCCTGGTTTGTCAACGTCGATTCCGGCATCAACGTTGCGATGGCAAGCCTCTAGGAGTCTGGTCCGAACCCCGTGACCTCCTTTAGGGCCACACAGCGGCCTGCCTGGCAGGGTTCGGATCCTGGATTTGGGGAAGGGCCTTCGTCTTCTTCTCGCGCGCGCGGCGCTATCTCTTCGATCAAATCTTAGCTGCGGCTTAGTTTAACGCCCCTGGTAATGATCACCGGGGGCGTTAGACTATCGTCTCCACCGATCAATACGCCATGAGGGAGACGCCGGTGATCGTCGAGCAGATCTGGACCGACAACGCTTACCGCAACTTCAATTATCTAATCGTCTGCCCGGAGACCGGCGAGACAATGGCGGTCGATCCTCTGGACCACAGTAAGTGCCTGGCGCGCGCCAAGGAGAACGGTTGGCAAATTACCCAGGTGCTCAACACCCACGAGCACGGCGACCATACAGGTGGCAACAAGGCGGTGATCGCGGCGACCGGCGCCAAGCTGCTGGCCCACAAGAATGCCAAGGACAAGATCCCTGGCGTTGACCGGGGACTGGGCGCGGGCGACGTCATCAAGGTCGGCAAGACGGTCGAGCTCGAGGCTCTAGACACGCCCGGCCACACCATGAGCCACGTTTGCTTGCTGTCGAGGACGGATCAGCCGGCGCTCTTATGCGGCGACACTCTGTTCAATGCCGGCGCCGGCAACTGCCACAACGGCGGCCATCCGGCGGAGCTTTACGACACCTTCGCGGGCCAGCTGGCCAAGCTGCCGGACGAAACCCTGATCTACCCGGGCCACGACTACATCGCCAACAACCTGCACTTCACACTAGACCGGGAACCGGACAACGCGCGCGCCAAGAGCCTCTTGGGCGATGTCGAGCATCAGGACACCAACCGGGCCTTGGTCTCCACTCTGGCGCTAGAGAAGGAGATCAACACTTTCTTCCGGCTGCATAGCCCGAGCGTCATTGCCCGGTTGCGCGAAGCTTTCCCGGATCTGCCGGACTCGCCCGACGCAAAAACCGTGTTCCTCAAGCTGCGCGAGCTAAGGAACAGCTGGTAAAGGTGAAAGCTAGGCCATCATGTTCTTGATGTCCGAGATGAAGGTCGGATAGGCCGGCACCAGTTCACCCAGGTCGGCCGCCGTCAGGCCCTGCTTGATTGCCAATGCGAATATATGGATCGATTCCTCGGCGCCGTGGCCGACCAGGTGGGCGCCCAGGATCGCGCCGCTGCCGGCCTCGATGAGAATCTTGGAGTAGGCCGCGGTCTCGGCATATGTGCGCGCCGAGCGCCAGTCGGTCAGGTCGTTGGCCTTGACCTCGACGTCATAGCCCTGCTCGCGGGCCTCCTCTTCCGTCAGGCCTACCGTGGCGAGCGCCGGCACGCTGTAGACCGCCGAAGGGATCGGCCGGTAGTCGGGCGTGCGGGCGTTGCCGTTCAGAATGTTGTCGCCAACCAGGCGCCCTTCGTAGCTCGCCACGGGCGACAACTGGGGCGAGGACCAGAGCGCGTCGCCAGCTACATAGACATCGGGGTTGGAGCTGCTGGCCATGTGAACGTCGACCGCGATGCGCAGGCCCTCGTGCTCGATGCCGCCGGCCGCCAGGTCCAAGCCGTCCAAGTCGGCGATACGGCCGGTACCGTTGGCGACCTTAGCGGCGCGCCGGGTGTGGCTCTGGCCATCGTGCTGGAAGCAGACCTCCAGACCGCCGTCGGTCGGCGCGATGGAGTCGACCGAGACCCCGGTCAGCACCTCGATACCGATACGCTCGCTCTCCTTGTGGATCTGGGCGACAGCGTCTTTGTCCAGGCGTGGCAGCAGACGGGGCAGGGCTTCCAGGATCGTCACGCGGCTGCCGGCCCGGGCATAGACATGGGCGAACTCCAGCGCGATCACGCCGCCGCCGACGAAGACGATGCTGTCTGGCAGCTCTGGAGATTCCAGTATGTCGTCGCTGACGATCATATGCTCTGCGCCGGGGATCGCCAGGGGCCGGGGCTTCGAGCCGGTCGCGATGACGATCTTGCTGGCTTCTAGCGTCTCGCCTCCCACGTCAACTTGATGATTGCCGGTGAAACGAGCACGCGCCCGATAAAGATCGATGCCCCGGCCGGTAAGGGAGTCGGCGAACATCTGTGGCACGCCCTCGACGAAAGTACGCTCTCTGGCGATCAGGCCCGGCCAGTCCAGCTTGGGCGCCTCGACCGCGATGTGGTGCTTTTCGGCAAGCGAGATTTGGTGCAAAACTTGGGCGGCCGCCACCAGCACCTTCTTGGGCACGCAGCCGCGCAAGGGGCATGTGCCGCCCGGGTCCTGATAGTCCACCATGGCGACAGAGAGGCCGCCAGCCCGGGTTACCCCCGCCGCGCCCATACCGGCATTGCCGACGCCCAGTACGACCACGTCATACCGCTTGGCCATGGTCTTTTCCCCCTTCGATCGATTGAGCCTCAAGCATAGGCCATTATCGGCCAATGCTAAACGCCGCCGATCACCGTCGCTGGTGATCCCTTTCGGAGCCTAGAGGGGTATCAGCGGTGCGCCGAAGAGCCAACTGACACCATCGCCTACGAGAACGACGCCCAAGGCCATGAAAAGGAGGACGATAGCCATCGGCCCAAATCTCTCAACGAAGACCTTGACCCGAGTCAGCACTTCGTCGCCGCGATCGCCAAGGATCAGCCGGCCCACGATGATCGCGACAAAGGGACAGACGAAAACAATACTGTAGAAAAGGACAGCGATGATCTCCTGGCTCCTCGCGACCTCGGCCCGCAAGATCAAGTCGACGGCGGCAAAGTAGGCAAAGCCACCCGGCATGCCGAAGAAGGTTAGGCCAATGCCGACAAAGAAGGCCTTGGCGGGTGATATGTTCATGAGGGACGACAGGCTTTTCTTCGGCCTGCGGGCCTTCGACAGGCGAAGGCCAAAAAGGCACAGACCCAGGCCCAGCGCGATCTGAAAGAGCACCTCTTCCGTGCTCGGATCGTCAAACATCTTAATGGCGAAGTCATTGACCTCGCCGAACACGGCATCCAGGCTGATCAGCAGCAAAAGGCCGGTCACCAGGTAGATGGTGAAGATGCCGAGAATAAACGCGGCGCAGGTGAGAATCGGCCTGCGACCCGCAAGCAAAATGGCCTGAGCGACAATGCAAAGGGGCAGGATCGATACACTGTCGAGCAACGCAATGGGCATGAGGACAAGCAGCAGTGCGGTCATCGGCGTTGGGTGCCCGTGCGGTTTGGCTTAAGACACAATGTAGCTTTGGTGGAGGTTTAGGCGGAGTTAACCGAAGCATACCGATCCAAGAAATGCCAAATTCTTGCTGGAGCCTTGGGATATGGCTTGGCGCTGGAGAGCACTAGGGGTGATTGCAACTGGTGCCCTCGTGGCCGCGGCGCTTTACGGTGGCCTGTTCTGGCTGCTCAGGAACCCCGTATGGCCGCCGGCACCGCTCGACGCGCAGCCCATGGCGAGCCCGGCGCGGTTGGAGAGGGATGTGCGCGCACTCGCCGCCATCGAGCCGCCTCGCAATGGCCAGAACGTAGAGGGTCTGGACCGGGCGGCCGACCACATCGCGCAGGCCTTCGCCGCAAGCGGGTGCGTGCCGGCGCTGCAGAGCTTCGAGCTCCATCACACCCTCTATAAGAACGTCGTCTGCAGCTTCGGCCCGAGCGATGGCCCCAGGGTTGTGATCGGCGCGCACTATGACGTCCACGGCGACCACAATCCGGGTGCCGACGACAATGCGAGCGGCGTGGCCGGTGTACTGGAGCTCGCCCGCATGATCGCTGCGACCGCGCCCGACCTCGGCCATAGGATCGACTCGGTTGCCTTCACCCTAGAGGAGCCGCCCTATTTTCACAGCGCGGAGATGGGCAGTTACGTCTATGCCCGGCGGTTGCGGGAAGAGCGCGCCGAGGTCGCGCTGATGATCGCCGTCGAGATGATCGGCTACTTTTCGGATGAGCCCGGCTCCCAAGGCTTTCCGCTCGCACCCCTGGCTTGGTTCTATCCAGATAAAGGCAATTTCATCGCGGTGGTCGGCTTGCTCGGCGACAGAGATTTGGTCGCCCGGGTCAAAGAACTGATGAGCCTTTCTCCGGAGATGCCGGTCTATTCGATCAACGCGCCTCGCTTTGTCACGGGAGTCGACTTCTCCGACCACTGGAGCTTCTGGCAGCAGGGCTATCCGGCGGTCATGGTGACCGACACTGCGTTCCTGCGGAACCCAAACTACCACCGCGCGACGGACCGGCCAGAGACATTGGATTACAAGCGTATGGCGAAGGTCGTCGAGGGGCTTTACCGTGTCGCGGTCGGGTTCTAGGAGTTCAAATCGGTCTCGAACAGCCGGCCGAACTGAGGCAGCCGGTCTTCTACTCCGGTCAAGCGCAGGCAATGCCAGGCCAGCGCGTGATTGCTTGAGGTGACCGGTTTGCCGAGCGCCTCTTCCAGCTCGACGACGGTTTGCAGCAGGCGCAGGCTGGTACAGGAGACGAAGACCCCATCGACCTCGTCGGCAACGCCCAAGGTCAAGGCCGCGTCGCGCACCGACTCAGCGGTGATGCGGGCTGCTTTTCGGTCATCCTCCTCGTTGAAGGAGCCCATGACCGGCACTTGGAATCCGCCGCCCTCGATGTGGGCGCGCATGGCCTGATTAATCTCTTCAACGTAAGGCGTCAGGAGCGCGATGCGCCGGCAGCCGAGCGCTCCAAAAGCGGCCATAGCGGCGGCCATTGGCGTGGTGGTCGGTATCCCCGGGCGCGCCTCGTGGATGCGCGCGGCCACAGAGTCGTCCCCGATCACCATGGCACCCGAGGTGCAGCCGTAGGCAACCACGTCGAGCGGCAGGCCGGGCAATATCACCGCCGTGGCGTCGGCGATGCCGGCCTCCATCTGTTTCAGGGTCTCGGGATTGATCTCCGCCGCGTTGAAGATTCTGCTCTGATAGAGGCCGACGCCGGGCAGATCGCAAATCTGGCGGAACTCGCTTTCGATGGTCTGGTCGGTCGCCAAGACGATCAGGCCGATCGCCGCCCTTGGCGCGACCCCGCCGTCCAGCTCGAAGGCCAGGCCCGTGCGGTTGATGGGCGCTTTGTCGGCGATCAAGGGGTCGGACATGACGCACCTCCTCCTTTGCCGTGGCGGGCAGTATAATTCAATCAAGGTACGGGACCGAGCGCTAAATCTTGCGCCGGTTCATGCCTTCCAGGTCAGTTTCCAGATAGCGGCTGCTAGGACTGTTCCGGGTTGGCGGCCCTAGCCCTTTGCAAATCTTCCAGATCGGCCAGGTCTCTGGTGCGACCAGCTGAACTTTTATTGACGATCAGATCGTCCATGGAGATAAGCGGTACCGTTAGCTCTCCTAAGCGTACGTCGAGCCGATTGCGCCATGCATCTTCAAAGGCGAGACCAGATACGCTCATCAGAAGATCTATGCGAAATGGTGGATTCCCGAAGGAATACCAGTATCCTTCCGCTTCGAAATCTTGAGCCGTCACCTGATGAAGTGGTGCACCAAATACGGCAAGCGCACGATAGACCGCCTCGGCATTCTCTGGATTCGTTCCGATCCAGAGATCCAGGTCGTTGGTCGCCCGTGGTTGTGCATGAAAGCCGACAGCATAACCGCCGACGATAAGATAGCGCACACTATGTGCGTTGAAGGTTTCTAACAGATCTCTGAAGTCTTTGTTTAGAAACATCCTCGCCTTTCAATGCGTAGGCCGCAACCGTCAGGTCCCAGATCGCTTGGAAACGCTGCTCTGGCGGTTGGTTCTGCCAATAGGAGATTGACTCCAGGTCCTGGGTCGGGTCCCCAATTCGGCCCATCTTTGCGTATGCAAAACGATGTTCGGACAAAGCATCACCTCTGCGCAATTATAGCCTGGCTTGGTTCGTTTTGTCACTGCACCGTCATGCCCGCCAGGTCGATCTCCGATGGCCGGCCGGCGATCAAGTCGGCGGTGATACGCGCGGCGCCGCAGGACATGGTCCAGCCCATGTGGCCGTGGCCGCAGTTGTAGGTCAGGTTCTTCTGGGCGCCGAGGCCGAACAGCGGCGAGCCTTCCGGGGTCATGGGCCTGAGACAAGACCAGTAGCTCGGACGGTCGTAGGCTGCTCCATTCGGGAAAAGGCCGCGGGCGACCGACAGCATATAGGCGAAATCGGCCGGCTTGTGGCTGGTGTCATAACCGGCGAACTCGGCGGTCGCGGTCACGCGCAGGCGATTGCCCAGGCGGGCGTAGGCGACCAGGCTGTCCTCGTCGACGCCGCCCAGGGCAGGGGGCTGGTGCTCGGCCTCGACGGGAAGGGTGACCGAGTAACCCTTGACCGGATAGATCGGCAGCTTGACCCCCAGCGTGCGCGCCAGATTGGCGCTCTGGTTGCCGAGCGCGAGCACATAGTGATCGGCACTCTTTCTGCTATTGGCGCAGCGCACAGCCGTCACCCGGTCGCCCTCGACCTCCAGAGCCTCGACCGCTGTGTTGTAGAGAAACCGCACGCCGCGGTCTTCGCAGTGCTTGGCGAGATTTACCGAGAAGAGATGGGAATCCCCGCTTTCGTCGCTCGGGCAGTAGATCGCGCCGGCGATGGACTCCTTGGCACCGGCCAGGGCCGGCTCCAAGCGCACCACTTCGTCGGGTTCGACGACTTGGAGATCTTGGCCGTCGTCGGCAAGGATCTTGGTGTTGGCGGCCCCGCGCGCAAAGGATTCGGCCGTACGGTAGAAGTAGAGTATGCCGCCGGCCGCCTGGTCGTAGGCGACACCGGTCTCCGCCACCACCTGGTTCAAGGCGGCCTGGGAGTAGACGCAGAGCTTGTGCTTGCGCAGCGTGTTGCGCCGGGCCCCCTCGGCATTGCACTGGCGCAGAAACAGGTAGCACCAGCGCCAGAACAAAGGGTCGCTGCTAAAGCGGAAGCGCAGCGCCTGGTCGTCGCGCCACAGGGACTTCAGCAAAATCCCCGGCGCGCGGGGCGAGGACCAGGCATAGGCGTGGCCGGGCGCGATCAGGCCAGCGTTCGCGAAGCTGGTCTCCGCCGCCGGCCGATCGTTGCGCTCGATCACCGTGACGTCGTGACCGTCCTTCAGAAGCTGGTAGGCCGTCGTTACGCCGATCACGCCGGCGCCCATCACGATGATCTTCATCGCGCGGTCCGCCACACTTGGATCAGCGGGCGGCGATGATGCCGATCTCGACGATGAACTTCTGGGCCGCCAGCTTGGCCTCAATGCACGCCCTCGCCGGCGCCTCGCCCTCGGGCACCCAAGCGTCCCAGACCTCGTTTATTTCGTCGTAGTCGCGGATGTCGGAAAGCCAGATGGTCGCCGAAAGGATCTTGCCCTTGTCGCTGCCGGCCTCGGCCAGGAGCTTGTCGATCTTGCTCAGGATCGAGCGGGTCTGATCGGCCGCCGAAGTGCTTTCGGAAACATCGGCGACTTGGCCGGCTAGGTACACGGTGTCGCCGTGGATCACGATCTGGCTCATGCGTTGGCCGATATGGCGTCGTTCAACGGTCATCTGGGACGTCCCCTTCCTGTTGTCCAAGTGGAGGGAGCATAGCGGAGAGAGCGTGCGTGGGGATAGGGGGAGATTACAGGAGCGTGGCGCACCAGGCTTCGGCGTCGGACCCAGATGGTTCGAGCCGCAGAGGATGGGCGTTGGGCAGCTCTTCCTCGGCGGTCAGCCGGGCGAACTGCTGCAGTGGCCAGTAAACCGCCCGGTGGGCAACCACCAGGACCGGCCCCGGATGGCCAAGCGATTGCGCCAGTCCACTCAGCACACGTGCGCTGAACGCCGCGTAGGGCTCGCCTCCAGGCGGGGTGATCCCCTGGCGCCAATCTACGTCGACCTCTGGCCCGGTTTTGGGACAGCCCTCGAGCTCGCCATAGGCGCATTCCTTGAGGCCGTCGATCACGACAAGGGGGCAACAGAGCTGCTGGTTCAAAATCTCGGCCGTCTCCCGCGCGCGCCGAAGCGGACTGCTGCAGATCGTCGCGATCGAATGGTCGCGCAACAGTGCCTTGGCCCGCTCCGCCTGGGCTCGGCCTTCGGCGTTCAGAGGAATATCCCGTTGGCCTTGATAGCGCCGCGCCTTGTTCCAGTCGGTCTCGCCGTGGCGCAGGAAATAGAAGGGCTGGCGGGGCAGCACCGACGCCTAACCTACCGTCAGCCGCGGCCGGCCGAAGGCGGTGGCGACGACCTCGGCTTCGATGAACATATCCTTGCCACCGGCTTCCTTGACGATCTTCTCGGCATGTTCGCTGCGCACTTCGATCTCGTCGGCGCCGGCGTCGCGCGCCTTGTCGAAGGCCAGCGTGCGCGCTTCTTGCTCGGCGAAGGAAAGCGCTTGATCCAGCTTGGGAAAATCTTGCACGCCACTTTCTACATGGACTCGAAATCGGTCTTCGGTAGGCGCGGTGATCAAGGCCTTGACGGTTTGGGAAACGCCGCTTGCCACGGCGCCGATGGCGTTTGTGACGCCGGCGTGCTCGGGCACCACCAGGCGGGTGTTGAGGCGCTTGGCGATCTCCGGGTAGTAGGTCGCGGCCGGCGCGCCGATGCCGACCAGGGGCTGGCCAAGCTTTACCGTGAAGTCGACAAGGGGCTGGGTTGCTTCCTTGTCGATCAGGGCGCGCTCGATGATCGCCTGGGAGAAGCTGCCCGGTGTTTCTAGGCCGAGACCTTCCTCCTCGGACATGGCCGCGGAGACCAGCGCCTTGCCGGACTGTATGACCAGCAGGTCGACGACCCGGCGTCCGAAGGCTTCGCCGCCGGCCGGCGCCTTGGCCTCGATCTGGGCCAGGTGGCGCACCCAGAGCTGAGCGCCCAGCCGAGCGGCCGCGCCGTTCCAGTCGCTCTGCCAGCCGAGCAGGTGGCTGGCGTCGCTCGGCGTGAAGGCGGCCTGAATCACAAGGCCCCGGTCAATCAGGCGCTGCAGGGGTCGGGCCAGGTGGTGATCGGCCAGGAGCTGCTCCAGCGCGACCGGGCCGCCCTCAAGCGCCTGCCAGGCCTTGCGCTCGCCGCTGGTCAGGCTGCCCGCCTCGGCGTCAAGCGGCCGCAGGCGCATCGCGAAGCGGCCGTCGTGATCGCCGGGCGCCTCGCGTGCCGCCTGGGCCTCCAGAGTGGCCAGATGTTCGGGATGCTGGTGTGTCAGCAGGCTGAGCGGCACGGCGCGCCGGGGGCCGACCACGAGGCGTTTGTCGTCGTCGAGGCGCACCTCGCTGTCGCCACCGAGCCCCACCGTGTGGACCGCGACCGCTTCCACCATGGTGCGCCAGCCGCCAACCCGGGCGCCGTCCCGATTGAGGCTCGGCCGGCCGTCGCGCAAGAGCGCGATGTCGGTCGTGGTGCCGCCGATGTCGGAGACCAGCACATCGTCCTCACCGGAAAGGTAACGCGCGCCGACCACGCTGGCGGCCGGTCCCGAGAGGATCGTCTCGATCGGACGGGTCAGCGCGGTCTCGGCCGCCAAGAGGGAGCCGTCGCCCTTGACGACCATGAGCGGCGCTTCGATGCCCTCGGCGGCTTGAATGCCCTGGACCGCCAGGATCAGATGTTGCAACAGGGGAATCAGGCGACCGTTCAAGACCGCGGTCATGGCCCGGCGCGGCGCGTCCAAATCGGTGGTCAGCTCGTGGGCACAGGTCACTGGCAGGCCGGTCAGCTCGCGCGCCAGATCCCGGACCCGAACCTCATGGGCAGGGTTGCGCACCCCGAAATAACCGGCCACCACGAAGGCGGCGGCCTTGGGGGCGTGGGTCAGGATCTCCTGGCGGGCCGCCGCCAGATCGAGCGGCTGGGCCTCGTCGCCGGTCGGCTGATGACCGCCCTGGATAAAGGCGACGGGATCTCGCCCCAGGGCCTCGGCCAGACCCGAGCGGGCGAGCGCATCTCGGCCGTAGCCGATCAAGAGCAGGCAGACCGGGCTGCCGTGGCCTTCCACCAGGGCGTTGGTGGCGAGCGTGGTGGAGAGCGCGACCATGCGCACGCTCGACCGGTCTTCCGGCAACACGCCGGCCAGGGCGCCGCTCACCCCGACCGAAAGGTCGTGCTTGGTGGTCAGCGCCTTGGCGGCGGCGACCACGCCGCGCTCTTCGTCGAACAGCACCGCGTCGGTGTAGGTGCCGCCCGTGTCGATCCCGACCAGCATCTTCCGGTACCTGCTCTCGGCTGCTTAACCGGCGCCGATGACGAGGCCGGCGGCCTCAAGACGGGCGATCATATCGGCTTCCTGATCGGCACTCAGCGCCATCAGGGGCGGGCGCAGGCGGCGCCAAGCGTCGTCGTTCAGATGGCGCGCCAGGAGTGGCTTGAGGGTCGCGATGGTCGGCGTCTTTTGGGCTTCTAGGCGTACCGCCGTGACAGTCTCTTGCTGGGCCCCGGCGGCCGCGTCGTCACCAGCGGCAAAGGCGTCGTAAACCTTGCGGATCTGGCCAGGGTTGATGTTCGCGGTTGCAGAGATCGTGCCCACGCCGCCCTTTTCGAGCATGTCGAGCTGGATCGCCTCAGTACCCGGGAAGACCGCCAGCTCGGGGAAGGTCTCGATGTAGGCGGCACAGCCGGCCGCGTCGCCGGAGCTGTCTTTCAGTCCGACCACGTTTTTCGGATAGGCCTTGAGCAGGAGCTCGACCAGGCCGTGGGTGATCTGCACGCCAGAGAGCTTGGGGAAGTGGTAGAGAAAGATCTCCAGCTCGCTGTCGCCGACGCGCTGGATAACCTCGGAAAAGCTTGCCGCCAGGCCTTCGTCGCTGACCCCCTTGTAGTAGAAGGGCGGCAGCATCAGGAGGCTCTTGCAGCCAAGGCCAGCCGCGTGGGCGCTCAAGCGCACGCTGTCGGTCAACGCGCAAAGCCCGGTGCCGACCATCAGGCGCTCGGGCGCGACGCCGGCCGCGATCACCGCTTCCAGCACGGCCATGCGCTCTTCCACGGAAAAGGAGTTAGCCTCGCCGGTGGTACCGAAAATGCCGACCCCGTGGCAGCCGTTTTCGAGCAGCCATTTGACGTGGGCGACCGCGCGCGGCAGGTCCGGCATGAGGTCCGCGTCCAGCGGGGTCATGGCCGGCGCCCAGACGCCACAGGCCGTGGTCTCCCGTTGGGCGGCGCGCTCGGTGGTCTCGATCGTTGCCATCGATGGCTCTCCTTTTCCCTAGCTTGTCAGCTGACCGTGTCGGGCAGCTCGGCTTCGCGCTCGCGGATGAAGGCCAAAAGGGCCTCGTCGACCGCCGGGTCCAGCTCTGGGACCGAGTCCTCGTAGCGCTCCAGCATCTCCCGGGCCTTGGCCAGGCCGCGCGCGTTGGTGTCATGGGCGCCTTCCGCTTGCCACTGCTCGAAGGAGTTGTTGTCGAGCAGCTCGGGCATGTAGAAAGCCTCCTCGAAATGGTCCTGGGTGTGCTTGGTACCCAGGAAGTGGCCACCCTGGCCGACTTCCCGGACCGCGCCCAAAGCCTCTTTGAGATCGCTCATGTCGACGCCCTGGGCGAAGCGGTAATACATCTCCATCTGCTCGCAATCCAGCACGAACTTGGCAAAGCTCGCGGTCAAGCCTGCCTCGAGCCAGCCGGCTGCGTGAAACACGTAATTGGCGCCGCTGAGCAACACCGACTGCATGGTCATATTGGATTCGTAGGCGGCTTGGGCATCGGTCTGCTTGGCGCCGCAGACCATGCCGCTGGAACGCCAAGGCAGGCGGTAGCGCCGGCAGAGCTGGCCGATCATGAAGTTCATCATCGAGATCTCCGGCGTGCCGGCCATGGGCGCGCCAGATTTCATGGAGACCGTGGCCAAGAACTGACCATATATCATTGGCGCGCCACGCCGCACCAGCTGGGCGAAGGCGAGGCCGGCCAGGGCCTCGGCGTTAAGCTGGGCGACCGCGCCGACCGAGCTGGCGGGCGTGCTGGCGCCGGCCAGCACGAAGGGGCTCAAGAGCACCGCCTGATTGTGCCGGGCATAGACCTTGACCGCGTCCAGCATGGTCGAATCCCACACCAGGGGCGAGTTGCAGTTGCACACCGAGGCCATCACAGTGTTGTTCTCGACGAAGTCCTCGCCCATCGCCAGCTTGGCCATGGCGACCGTGTCCTCGGCGCGATCGCGCGCCGTGGTCGCGCCCATGAAGGCCTTGTCGGAGTACTTCAAAGCGCTATAGGCGATCTGCAGGTGGCGCTTGGAGACAGCGATGTCGACCGGCTCGCAAATGATCCCACCGGTCAAGTGCAGGGCGGGCGACATATAGGCCAGCTTGTGAAAATCGTTGAGGTCGGCCAGCGTGCTGTAGCGCCGTTCGCCCTCGAAATCGAGCACGTAGGGCGAGCCGTAGGTCGGCACGAAGACCATGTTCTTGCCGCCGACCCGAACGTTGCGCTCCGGGTTGCGGCCGTGGAGCGTGAACTCCTCGGGGGTCGAGGCGACCAGATCCATCACCAGGCCGCGGTCTGGATAGACCGTCTGGCCGTCGATCTTGGCGCCGGCCTTGCGCCAGTAGTCCAATGCCTCGTCGTCTCGGAAGTCGATGCCGACCTCTTCCAGGATCTCCATGGAGGCCTCGTGGATCAGCTCGACGCCTTCCTCGCTTAGAACCTCGTAAACCGGGATCTGGCGCACCAGGGTGGGCAGGGAGACGATCGGCGTGGCCAGGCGCTCGGCGCGCCTCGCGCTGCGCCCCCCTCGTCGTCCGGCTTGAGCGGTCATATCCAACCTCCCGATCCCGATGGTGACCTGGCTACGTTCGGCCCGGTCCAGGGCGCCGTCAAGAGCATTGTTCGCTGCGGGCGTGCTGGACTAATCTCCGGTCTCTTGCTGTCGGAGGCCAGGCCCTTGTCCAAGCTCTTCCCCCATCTCTTTCAGCCGCTCGCGCTGGGCCCCAAGACGCTGAAGAACCGCATCGTGTTCGGCGCCCACACGGCCAACATGGCCGAGGACGGCCTGCCCGGCGCCCGCCATCTGGGCTACTACGAGGAACGTGCCCGGGGCGGGGCCGGGATGATCGTGGTCGAGCCGGTGCCGGCCCACCGCACCGGGGTGCTGACCCGGGGCAATTTCCGGGCCGAAGACGACGCCGTGATCCCTGCCTTCCGGCCGATCACCGAGGCTTGTCATGGCCACGGCACCGTGATGATCCAGCAGATCTATCACGTCGGCCAACATGGCGACGCCGACAACTCCTACGAGCCCGCCTGGTCGCCCTCGGGCCTGCCGTCCTACCACGATTCCGACGGCTCCCATGCCATGAGCGAGGCCGAGATCGAGGAGCTGATCGAAGCCTTCGCTCAGGCGGCGAGGCGCTGCCGTGAGTCCGGCTTCGACGGGGTCGAGCTTTTCGCCAACTACCTTGCCTTGATCGAACAGTTCTGGACCCCGTGGTCGAACCGGCGCGACGACAAATGGGGCGGCTCCCTGGAGAACCGCGCGCGCTTTTGCCTCAGGATCATCGAGCGTATCCGCCAGCTCTGCGGCCAAGATTTTATCGTCGGCCTGGGCCTCAGCCACGAGCCGGATTTCGAGGTGACGCTGACCATCGAAGCGTTCCAGGAGATCATCGCCTATTACGACCAACGTGGCCTGATCGACTATGTGACCTGCGGGTCAGGCAGCTATTTGGACTTCTACAAGCTGATGCCGACCGTGGTCCATCAGGAGAAGCTCGGCGTGCCGCTCTCCGAAGCGCTGATGAGTGTGGTCAAATATGCCAAGGTCACGGCCGAAAGCCACATCCGCACGCCGGACAACGCGAATGGCGTGATCGCCAGTGGCCAGGCCCATTTGGTCAGCATCGTGCGCGGCCAGATCGCCGATCCCCATCTCGCCAACAAAGCGGCCGAGGACCGGCCCGAGGACGTGCGCGGCTGTATCTCCTGCAATCAGATGTGCTGGGGCCGCCGTTCCCGGGACTATTGGATCTCCTGTCTCATCAACCCCTCGGCGGGTCGAGAGTTCGAGTGGGGTGGCGACCGCTTCTCACCGGCCGTCAAGCCGCGCCGGATCCTCGTGGTCGGCGGTGGGCCGGCCGGCCTGGAGTGCGCGCGGGCCGCCGCCGAGCGCGGCCATCAGGTCACCCTGGCCGAGGCCTCGGGCGAGCTCGGCGGCCAGTTCCGTCTCGCCGGGATGCAACCGCGCCGGGCCCAGATTCTCGACCTGATGGAGTGGTATCAGCGCCAACTGGAAAAGCTGCAAGTCACGGTGCAGTACAACACGCCGCTCGAGGCCGAGGAGATCTTAGGGTACGACGTCGACGCGGTGGTGCTCGCGACCGGCTCCCTGCCCGCCGGCACGGGCTTTCAGAAGTGGCGCCCGGAGCGGGACAGCTTACCGGGCATCGAGCGAGGCGGGGTCTGGTCGGTCGAGGAGGTCATGGCCCGGGCCGCCCGCTTGGGCCAGCGCGTCGTCCTGCTTGACGAGGCCGGCAACTGGCGCGGTTGCGGCACCGCTTGGCACCTGGCCGAGCAGGGGCACGAAGTTACCCTAGTCACGCCCGACCCCATGGTTGCCAAGGAATTGGCGCGCACCGCCGCCGACTTCCCTCTGCGCAAGCGCCTGGCGGGCTTGGGTGTTGCCTTCCAGCTGGAGACGGTCGTCGATGAGTGGCACGGCGACGGCGCGACGGTGACGAGCCTGCTCGACGGCTCAAGCCGGCGGATCGATTCCGACAGCCTGGTGCTGGCGACCACCAACGTGGCGGAGACCAGCCTGCAGGAGGGCCTGGCCGACAGCGCTCTCGAGGTCCACGCGGTCGGCGACTGCGTCGCGCCCAGGATGGCGCCCTATGCCTTCTACGAGGGGCGGAAGCTGGCGCTGCGTTTGTAGGTCTTCCGGCGGGCCGAGGTGAACAAGCGCCCGCCCTAATAGTCGAAGTCCAACACGAGTTCGGCGGCTGCGGACGGCTTTGCCTGACAGGCGAGGACGAGGCCCCGCTCGATGTTGCGCTTGGAGAGCGCCCGGGTCGAGGCCATCGTTACCTCGCCACTTCGCAGCTGGGCCATGCAGGTCCCGCAATGGCCTTCGGTGCAGGAGTTGGGCGCGTCGATGCCGGCGGCCAAAGCCGCCTCCAATAATGTCGCGCCACCGGCGATGGGGACACTGTGCGTTTCGCCGTCGAGGATCAAGCGGAAGCTCTCAATGGGCGAGTCCTTTTGCTCGCTTGGCGCCGCATCGGCAAGGGGCGCCGGTGCAGGATCTTCCGGGGACACGAAACGCTCGGTCAGAATGGCGGCCTGGGATCCGAGCAAATCGCCCAGAGTTTCTTCCGCCAAGTCCATCAAAGGACCCGGGCCACAAATGTAGACATCCGCCGTCTCCCAGCCTTTCGCGGCGGCGGCAAGATCCGCGGACGAAACCAAGCCGTGGGACTCGTCGAACCAGTGCTGGCAGGTGAAGCGCTCGGGAAATCGGGTCTCCAAGAGGCCAAGAGGGTCGCGGTAAATCACCGAGGCGGCATTTTGGTTGGCATAAACCAATTTGACCTTTCGTCCGGTCTCCACCAGGGCGTGCTTGATGAGGGATATGCAGGGTGTGATGCCGCTGCCGCCGGCGATCAGCAACAGCGGAGAGTCGACGGGGCGCAGGACAAAACGGCCGGATGGTCGTGTCGCCTCGATACGGCCGCCGGCGATCAGTTGGTCGTGGAACCAGTTGGAGCCCCGCCCACCGGCAACCCGTTTGACGCACACGGTCATATCGGGATCGGTCTGTGGCGCGCTGGAGAGCGAATAGCTTCGCTGGATCTCGCCCCCCTCGTGGGGAACGCGGAAGGTCAAGAATTGGCCGGGACGGTAACGGTAATGGTCCGCATCGCAGCGCTCGGGCGCCAGCACGAAGCTGCGCGCTTCGGCGGTTTCATCGCGCACGGCCTTGACGGTCAAGCGATGGTAGGGCGGCTCCGTCACCTCTATGACCGTCGGGCCAGGCTCACAGCAGGAAGATCGGATCGCCCTTCTTGACGCGGCCCTCCTGGAGCACCGCGGCAAACACGCCGGCATCGCCACCGTGATTGCGGCTGACGTGCTGCAGCAGCTTGGGCGATTCCTCCGAGGTGTCGGGGTCGAGGGTGATCATTTTGCAACGCGGATCGCGCTCGATGATCTTGAGCTCCAGTTTGTCACCGACCTTCACGGACTTTCCGACCAGCGAGAATTCGAAATAGGGATCCTCTTGGTTCTCCCACTCCACATAAAAGTTGGCCCGAAAGCGCCGCTTGTCGACGGTCATTCCGGTTTCCTCGCCGAGCTTGGCGGCCGCCGAGAGGGAAAAGATCGAAACCGGGCGGCAATCGTGCTGGCCCTTCTGGGTGACGTGAACCCGCAAGCTTCGCCCTGTGGTCTGTTGAAGATCTTCCAGGAACTCGGCGCTCTCGATGTCGAAGGACTTGCCCTCCGGCGTCTCGACGTCGACCTTGAAGGCCTCCGCATCGGGGTAGACCGGGTTGATGCCGGGCGCCAAACCTTCGAAGGCATCGAGGTTGCCGGGCAAAAGCAAATCCTCGCTCGCGCGGTAGGATGCGTTGTAGAGCACGAACTCCTCTTGATCCCGCCCGGTGTGCCAGGGAAACGCGGGATCGCCATCGGCCGCGATCACGCCGTAGACACGGTCGCCCATCAATCCGCTGAAGCCCGTGTAGACATGAGGCAATTCCTCGCCCCGCATACCCTTGACCGGATAACGCCAGATGCTTTCAACCGTGCCCAGTTTCATTTTCCTAGCCCCGCATTCCTATGAATTCTGATCTCGACAATAGCGATCTTCATTGTGACGACCTGGCTTGAGAACGGCAAGTATCGGCCTCTGGCCGCACAGCACCTTAAGGGTTCATCCTATCCCCAGGCGCGCGGCGATGTGCTGCGCCGTCATGAGATCCAAGTGCGCGCCGCCGCCGTTCTTCATCAGCGTGATGTCCTGGTCGGCTGTCCGGCCAACGACCTTGCTTTGGCAGAGCTCGAAGAGATTGCCCAGCACATCCGCCTCGGTGATCGCACCGCTCGCCAGGGGCGCCATGAGGTCGCCGCATTCCTCGACCGTGAAACGCCGGGTATCGACGAAAAGACGAGCCCGTTTACAGACCCCATCGTCGACCTCGCGCATTTCCGGCATGAAGCCGCCGACCAAGTCGATGTGCTGGCCGGGTCTCAGCCAATCCCCTTCGATCAGGGGCGCGCGCGACCCGGTCGCGCAGGAGATCACGTCGGCCTCTCGCACCGCTGCCTCCAGGTCGTCGGTCTGGGCGATCTCGACGCCGTCCAGCATCAAGCTTTCGGCCAGCGCTGAGGCCTTGGCCGCGGTCCGATTCCAGATCCGGACCTTCACGAGGCTCGGGCGCACCGCTTTGTGGGCGCGGATCAAGGCATCGGCCATCACACCGGCACCGACCATGAGCAGAGATTCCGGTTCGGACGGCGCCAGCAGCTTGACGCCGAGCGCGGAATCGGCCGCGGTTTTCCAAGGCGTCAGCGCCGTGCCGTCCAGGATCGCAACCGGCCGCCCGCAGGTGCCTTCGAAGAGCACGTAAAGCGCCTGTACGGTCGGCAGGCCTTCGGGCCGCGCTTCGTTGCCCGGAAAGGAGGTCACCAGCTTGATGCCTAAGTGCCGGCCCGGATCCCAGGCGGGCAAACTGAGAAAGTGGTTCGGTCCTGGCTCGGCGACCTGCTCCTGCACAATGCGACCGACCTCGGCGATGGGCGTTTTGTGGGCCTCCTCGAGTGCCTCCACCAGGCTGGCGAAATCGAGCAGCTCGTCCATTTCGGCCTGGCCGACGAAACGCAGGCCCATAAAGCTGTCATCGGTCAAGGGTGATCCCCCGCTGTTAGTGTGCTGACAGTTTAACGCAGCCAATCTCTAGCTGGAAGAAGAGGGGGCGAACGAGGTCTTTAGCCTGAGTCAGGCAGTAGAATGAGAACAAAATTTCACACATTCCTTCCGCCTAATAGTGCTTTGCTCCCCCAAGTGCATTGAATGCCACGAGTACTTGGTTTAGAGCTGCCTTATCTCCTGCCGAAATCACCTTGTCACTATGATACTGGTCGCCACGAAATCTAATCGTTGCTTCTTTGGAATCAATTATATCGCGAATCATTTGTAAATGTGTCGAACTTGGAGAAAGATCAATCCACTCCCAGATATCCCCGGACCCGTGATCCCTTTCAAACTCACCCCAAAACGGCTGGTACTTTCTACCGTCGACAAAAATGTCGGCGTCTCTTACGAACAACCAATCACCCGCGGTGTACTGGAGTCGAAGTCTCAACCAAGGGGGGCCATCCTTCCTCTTTCCAAAATACAGGAACATCGCAGATCTAGAGCTTGTGTAGCGTGGTGACCTTTTGTCGTAGTACCAAGTAATCTTCTCAAGTTTATCTTCCTTTTTTCTCATTGAGGCAGTCGCCTTCGCTAATTGGCGTTTCTTGACGGCGATCTGTTCTGCTTTTCTTGCTTCTTGTTGTTGCTTTAGGAGCTTAGCGTATCTTTGGTGCTTCTCTTGAAAAGTGGTGTTATCTGGTTCCACCAAGGCAAGAACTCGGTACAAATCTTTGTTCAATCTTAACTCTGATGCAGGAATGGGTCTGACGGCATCATACAACTTGGATGATACTCGGCTGCGTGACTCCGACAATGCCTCTGCCGGGTACGCTCGGAATACTCGTTCGATGTCTTTCGACGCGCTTTCTACTTCCCCAGCGTCTAGAAGATTCATCGCTTTGTCGATCTGGGATGACGCTGCACCCATTTGCGCGGTAAGCAGAAGCTTCGATCCTTCAATCCCAAGGTCATCTTGGGCTTGTAATGCCAGGCTTATTGCTTTTTGGAACTGACCGCTATCAATCAGTTTCTGTATTGATTCAGCTTGACTCTCATCTTTTGCATCTACGAGTTCAT
Organism: Pseudomonadota bacterium; assembly: GCA_039029395.1. GTDB lineage: Bacteria > Pseudomonadota > Alphaproteobacteria > Kiloniellales > JAKSDN01 > JBCCGG01. Next base: position 73,239 of record JBCCGG010000010.1, read on the forward strand.
TCTCGGTAGGGTCTCCAAAATCCGTATTGAGATTGGAAGACTTTTCAACCAGCACATTTTCGGCCGTTGATTGATTGAAGTACCAAACGGTACTGACGCATGCGATAAACGCACCCAGTACAAATGAAGGAAGATGAAAGCTCATGACGTTCACTTACCTGACCGAAGATAACTCGTGAAATACAATCGGTAGTGCTCCACATGCTAGGTAGTTTAGTGGGAGAGAATACTCTGTATAAATTAGCAAATTTCTCTTTAGGTTGCTAGAGTTTTTGGAATCACTACCTTTTCATCACCTATGTCAGTGGCGTGACAGCTTAGCGCTCTCCTGAGACCGCTGCCAGGCCGCCTCGGCCGTATTCCCTGTTGCGCGCGAACCGAAAGCCGGGCATGACCGAGGCCATGACGGCCGATGCCACCGACCGTGCCGGGCCGGGCACCCGATCGATCTTCGTCTGGTTCTCGCTCGGCCACTGGGCCAACGACAGCGCGCCGGGCGCAGTGTGGATCATCGCGCCGGCGATCGCGCTCGCGCTCGATCTCACACCGGGCGAGCTTGGCCTGCTGATCGCGATTCACTTCGTCGGCGCGGCGCTTGCCTATTTTCCGGCCGGCGTGCTGGCCGACCGGGTCGCCAACCAGGGCCGGCTACTGCACCTGACCTTCCTGTGGGTCGCCGTCGGCTATGCGCTCGGGGCCCACGCGCCGGGCTTCTGGACCATCGCTATCATGCTCGCGGTGGCCGGCCTGGGCGACGCCGCCTGGCATCCCATCGCGACCGGCGTGCTGGTGCGTTTGCGGCCGCACCGCCGGGCCGAGGCGCTCGGCATCCACGCCTTCGGCGGAACCCTGGCCGAGGTCACGGCGCCGCTTGCCATGGGGTTCCTGCTCAGCGTTTTCGACTGGCGCACGGCGCTGCTTCTGGCCTGCGTCCCGGCGGCGCTCATGTTCTTCGCCTTCTGGCCGGTCGCGCGACGTCTGCCTCGGGCCGTAGGCGCGCGCGTTTCGGGCCGGGACCTGCTCGAGCTGCTCGCCCATTGGCGGCGCCCTCGTGGGCTTGGCATCGTCTCGATGATCTCGCTCTACAACATGGCCAACCTGGCGATCCTTGCCATGATGCCGCTCTATCTCCAGCGGGCCCACGGCTTTACGCCCCTGGAGATCGGCATCGCCTTCTCTGCCATGATCCTGGCCGGCGCTCTTGCCCAGCCCCTGGTCGGGCGGATCTCGGATCAGCTTGGGCGCCGGCCGGTGATCCTCTATGGCAATCTGATCGGCGCCGCGGCCGCGCTCTTGGTCTGGCAACTGGGCGACGACACGGTGATCGCGCTGGCCGGGCTCGCGCTTACGGTCTTGACCTTGACCTCGATCCGCTCGGCATTTCTGGCGACCGCGGTCGACTATTCGACGAAGCGCGCAGGCACGACGCTCGGCCTCGCCTTCAGCCTGCTCGATGGGGTCGGCGCGTTGGGTGCCTGGCTGGCCGGGCTAGCCGCCAACGTGGCGCTCAGCCATGCCTTCCTCTTAGCCGGTGCGCTGGCGCTGCTCTCGGCCGTCTTTGCCTCGCGCCTGAGGCTTACTCACTGAGTGTAGACCGGCGCCTCTGGCTTGTAGCCGGACCAGGCGAACCAATAGGCGATGTGGCCGGGCAGGCGCTCCAGGCGCTGACCGTCCTCGGCGACCAAGGCGTCTTCCTCGATCGCCCAGGTCTTGCCGCCACCGGTCAGGCTGCCGTCACCGGCGGCGGCAAAATCCCGGCCGCCGGCCCGATAGGCGCGCACCGTGCGGCTCTCCGGCTCTCCAATCAGCACTACGTCGAGGGTGCCGACCCGGTCGTTGAGCACCGCTTCGCTCTCGAAGGCCGAAAGCGGCCAGGCCTTCTCGTGATCGCCGTCGAGCAGGGCGAAGACGTACTCCTTGGGCGCGTGACTGTCATCGGTGACCGCGACCGGAAACATCAACCGATCGCTGGCGAAGTAGTCGCCGTAGGGCCGGCCCGGCTGGTAGTCCCGCTGGTAGCCGGTGTCGAGCGACAGCACCTTGGTGTCAGGATGGCGCTTCAGCCACTTGCCCCAGGTGGTGATCGCGACCGGCCGTACCTTGAGCTCGATGCCGGAGCCGGTCAGGGGCCCGACCACTGGGCGGCCGGTGAACTGATTCCAGAGGGAGTGGGTCGCTTGGTCGTACATCAGCTTGTTGGAGCGGTACAAGAAGCCCGAGGAGCCGAAGACTAGCGGCGCCGAGCCGGGCTCGAGCTGGGTTTCGAAGAGGATGCCGGAAGCGCAAAGCGTGCAGTAGGCGAGTGCCAGTGGCACGCCGCCGATCACGTCGTTGAACATCTCGTGCCAATCCATCACGCGCAGGGGATAAGCGCGGGCGTCGCCGTTGATCTCGATGCCGAAAACCAGTTCGTCGTCGGTGATGTAATCGGCCTCGCCCGGTGTGATGTGAGTTGGGTTCACCAGTGCCGGGATGCCGTCTTTCGGTACACCGCCCCAAGTGATTTCCTCCAAGCGTATCTCGTGGGCCACGCCGCGATCGAGGAAGATTCGAAAGTTGGGATCGATGCGCGCCATGAGATCGGCCTTGAAGCCGTCGAAACCCTCGAACGGCTCGACCTCCGGGTGGAGCTGCTGCCAGCGCATCCAGGCATGCCAATCGCTGCCCAAGGACTCGCCGGTCAGGTTGTCCAGCACGTGGCCGATTTCCGGGCTGTTGGGGCCGAAGAAGCGCAGGGCCTGGATCAGCGCCGGCACCATATCGAGCGAGCCCCGGTCGCGGATCTTGAGCAAGGCGCGCTTGTGTTGTTCAGGATTGCGCACGAAGAGCGAGAGCGCCAAGGCCTCGGCGTCGCTCTGCTGGATCGCCTGGGCTTGGCTCTGGCTATGGAGCGCGGGCAGGGGGCTGGCGAGCAGGGCGAGGGCGCCCAGAGCGCCGAGAAGGACGGTGCGTCGTGCCATGGGTAGGGTCATCCTGGCGTAACCGAAAGGAAGAGGTCTCCCAAAAAGGTACGAAGCGCTTTCGCGGCGGCCAAAGCACGACCCGTCACAAGGCCGTGAGTCGGTGCCTCACTCCTCCTTGTTCTGCAGGTTGATCGCCTGGCGGTCCTTGGCGATCTTCTCGATCACCTCCTTGATCCAAGGCTTGGCCTTCAGGAGTTTCTGAAAGTCGCGCTTGGAGAGGCCGAGCAGGTGGCAATAGGTCAGCGCTCGGACGTTGGCCGAGCGCGGCTTGCCGGACAAGAGCGCCATTTCGCCGACAAACTCTCCGGCCCCCAGCTCGACGGCGCCTTGAGGCAGGCCGACCTCGACCGTGCCGGCGGCGATGAAGTACATGGCCGAGCCCTTGTCGCCCTTGCGCAGAATGCGCTGGCCCGGTACCGCCAGGCGTGGCCGCAGCAAGCGCACTACGTCCAGCAGGTCCTCGTGCTTAAGCCCGTGGAACACCCGAACCCGGGAAACCATGTCAACCAAGCCGGTGCCCAGATCGAGCGTCGGGCGCTCCTCGACCTTGGCGCGGCGCGATGCGATGTCCCGCTCGAGCTCCCGGTAGACCTCGCGCGAGATCAGGGATTCTGCTAATGCGTGCTGGTAGGAACCGTGCTCCAGCCGCAGCGCGGCGCGCACCAGGTACTGATAGCGCAGCTCCTTGGTGAAGTTGGGATACTGCAGGTCGGTCGCCGCCAGGGCGTCGTCCAGGGAGGTCAGTCGCCGGTTCAGAATGCCGTCCAAAACGGCGCTGGTCTTGGGCCCCAGAAGCGGGCGGATCGAGCGCTTGTTGAAGCGCACCAGGTCGCGCACCACCAGCTGGGTGATCAGCAAGCGCTCGAAACGGTCGGCGATCCAGGTCGAAAGCGGCCCGCCCCAGCCGATGTGCCGGTAGAGCCTGAGGGAGACCCGCGCGCGCATGGTCAGGTTGATCTGCTGGTTGGTCAGGGTCTCATAGCCCTTTGCGCCGTCCACCTTGACCCGGTCGATCAAGCCGTCGACCAGGGTGATCAGTTTGGCGACCCGGTTGCGCGAGATCGTGCCGTCCTGGAAGTGCTCCAGATAAATCTCCTTCTCCCGGTTCGTAAGCGCGACCAGGCCGACCGCGACGCCGGCCGCCTCGGACATTTGCGCCGCCGCCGGCTTGCCGGGCGGTTCGCTACCGTCGCCCTCCGTCTCGGCCGCCTGGACCTCTTGCTCCAGTGCCTCGCCGGACTTGATCAGCTCCTCATAAAGCGGCTCGGCCAGCTCCGGGTCGAAGCCGTAGTCCCGGGTGACCTCTTCGATGTCGTTGCGCACCTGAGCTTTGGAGAGCGCGATCACCCCGTCGCGCAAAGCCAGCTCATTGGGATTGAGCTGGTCGAGGCGCAAAAGGCGCAGCAAGGGCTTGAGGGTTGGCGCTTGAACGAAGAGGGTAAAGAGCACATAGGCGGTTGCTAGCACCGAGACAAAGTGACGGTCCTCCTCGGGGATCATGTTGTGCTGGCTGACCGACACCGCGAGGGTCAGGGTGATCGCGCCGCGCAGGCCGCCCCACAGCAAGACCAGCTTGTAGCGGCCGCCGATCGGCGCCGTGACCCGTAGCGTGCTCAGCACCGGCAAAAGCGCGTAGAGCACGAAGGCCCGGCCAGCAAAGGCGGCCAGCACCAGGACGGCCAAAAACAGCAGATCGTCGAGCCCGGCGCTCGGCAGGATGCGCGTCGCCAGCATGGCGGCCAGCACGAAGATCAGGGAGTTGGCCCAGAAGTCGAGCTGGTACCAGGTCTGAAGCAGCTTCTCCCAGGTGCCCGGCGAGAGCCGGCTGCGGCCCTCGACCGCGAAGGTCATGGCCGCGACCACGACCGCCACCACGCCCGAGACGTCGACCAGGACGTCGCCCATAATGTAGGTGACGTAGGCCAGGGCGACCGAGACCGTGATCTCCGCCAGGGGCAGGTTGAAGAGGTGGCGCAGAAGGCTCGAGGTGATCTGCGCCGCGATGAAGCCGACCGCAATGCCGCCAATAAAATCCCTGGTCAGGGTGATCATGACGTTGCCGACGTTCCAGTCGGGCCGGTCGACCACGGCGTCGATCAGAATCGCGAAGAGCGCGATGGCGGCCGCGTCGTTGAGCGTGCTCTCGCCCGAGACCAGGGCGGTCAGGCGCCGGGGCGCGCCCAGATCCCGGAAGATTGCGATCACCGCGGCCGGATCGGTGGTCGCGATCACGGCGCCGAGCAGCATACAGGTGAACAAACCGACCTGGCCGACGTAGCCGCTCACGAAGAACAGCGCCCAGCCGGCCGCAGCCGTGGTAACGAAGACCGCGACAATGGCCAGCAGCAGCACCGCGGCCATCTCGTTCATCACCAGGCGAACGTCGATCGTCAGACCCGCGGTGAACAGCAGCGGCGGTAAGAACAGCACCAGGATCAGGTCGGCGTCGAGTTTGAGGTCGAGCAGCCCGTGCACCACCTCGCCGGCGAAGCCGATGTCCGGGATCTCGCCGATGCCGTAGCTGCCGAGGCCCAGTGCCGTGCCAAGCACCGCAAGCAGGATCGTTGCCGGCACCGAGATCCGGTCCGCCAAGGGCATCATGAAGCTGACTGCGAGCAGCAGCACCATGATGATCAGGACGAAGAGGACCGGTTCGGACATACGCTTCCTGAATGCTCCCCCTGGTGTCCTACCCCGCAGCGGCCTTTACGGGCGCGCCGCTTTCGGCCCCACGTCTGATTGTCAGCATTCGTTGATCACAGTAAAGGGAATTCGCCGATGCGCCGAGGAGGGCGCCTGAACTCTGAAAGTACCACTTGAACTCGGCGCGCGACCGGTACATTAAGAGCCTCTCGCTCTGATTCTCGGATGCCAGCCCGGAGGCAAAGGATCAGAAACGTCAAGCGAGAGCAGCCCCAAAGCGCGTTAAGGAAGTCTTTGGGGCGAATTGCAAGAAATTTTTCCAATGTCTTTTGGTGAACGCCTGAAATAAAATTACAAAATAAAACAAAATTCCCACTGTGAAGGGTAAATCTTAATAATTATAAATGAATAAGGTTAATTTATTACCTGTACTTGGCAATTTTTATTTGACTATTTCGTAACTAGTTTATAAACTCCTAACGAACTTCCCGGGCAGACGCTGTAATCGGATCGCTTCATTAATTGGCGGTTCGGAGGATCGGCGGGGTGAACCTCCGTCAGGATGACAGATTGGGGAAAGTGCTCGGGGATATGGCTAGAGACCGTCGGATAGGATCGATCCGGCCCACCTTGCGCCTTTTGGGACTTGGGTTCGCGATCGCAACGTTTTCACTGGGACAGGGGCTGTTCAACGCCGACATGGCGCGGGCGGAGGAACTGACCTTAGACAAACCGATCACCGCGACCTGGCAGGAGATCGCCGGGGCGATTGGGGCAACCCAAAGCGCCAAGCTGCAGAACGCCTACCCATTGCGGGACGGCGCCGCGGCCAGGGTCGACCATGGAGAAGAGCTCCATTGTCTCGCCCTCAACATCTACTTCGAGGCGCGCAGCGAGTCCGACGAGGGCCGTCGGGCGGTCGCCCATGTGGTCCTCAATCGGGTCCAGGACCCCAAATTTCCCTCGACCATCTGTCAGGTGGTCCAGCAGGGCGGCGAGCAGGTTCGGCACCGCTGTCAGTTCTCTTGGTGGTGTGACGGGCTGAGCGACCGGCCGGCCAACATCAAAGCCTGGAACGCCGCCCAGGCGCTCGCACGGACCATCTACTGGGGCCACTCACAGGATCCGACCGAGGGCGCCATGTGGTACCACGCGGATTACGTCATGCCGAGCTGGGGCGCCCATTTCGAGCGCGGCCCCAAGATCGGCCGGCACATCTTTTACCGCGCCAACGAAGAGCGCTCCTGATGGATGCGATCTTGAGCGCAAGGCGCGCGACCGGGTAGCCGGGACCTTTCCTGGGAGGCGAGGCGCATGCCCCCGTTTCGAGCGCCTCGCCGGGTCCCGGCTCTTTCCTTCTCCATGATATGAGCCCAAGCCGCTGCAGTTTGACGGCGTGGGTGACTGGACAGGGGGTCTCCTAACCACTAAGCGGTCGTCTCTCGGACGCACACGCAAGGAGGCCTTCATGAGCCGCGATCGCGATCCCTCTCGAGCAACACTCGCCGTTCATGCCGGAAACTATCTGGACCCGGCGACCGGCGCGGTCGCGCCGCCGGTCCTTCCCTCGACCACCTTCGCGCGCGATGGGGACTATGAGTTGCGTGGCGACTATGTCTACAGCCGCTACCACAATCCGGGCGATGCGCAGACCGAGCGCCTGCTCTGCCAGCTCGAGGGCGGTGCCGAGGCCAAGCTGTTCGGCTCGGGTCTCGCCGCCTTCGCCGCGCTTTTCGAGCTGGTCCGCCCGGGCCAGCACGTGGCGGCGCCGGCGATCATGTACCACGGCGGCCAGGCTTGGCTGCGCCGCCTGGCGGAAACCCGCGGCATCGGCCTCAGCCTGTTCGACGCGACCGATCCCAATGGATTGAGAGACGCGATCCGGCCGGGCGAAACCGCGATCGTCTGGGTCGAGACGCCGGTTAACCCGACCTGGGACGTGATCGATATCGCCGCCGCCGCCGAAGCGGCCCACGGAGCCGGCGCGATCCTGGGGGTCGACGCGACGGTCGCCACGCCGGTGATCACCCGGCCGCTCGAGCTGGGCGCCGACATCGTGTTCCATTCGGCAACCAAGTACCTGAACGGCCACAGCGACCTGACCGCCGGCGTGCTGGTGACCAAGCAGGCGGATCAGCGCTGGGAGGAGATCAAGCAGGTGCGCGGCCTGATGGGCGGGGTCTGCGGTCCGTTCGAATCTTGGCTCTTGCTGCGGGGCCTGCGCACCCTGTTTCTCAGGGTCGAGCGCGCCTCGGCCAACGCGCTGGCGATCGCCCACCATTTCGAGAGCCACGCCAAGCTGCGCGCGGTGCTCTACCCGGGCCTGGAAAGCCACCCGGGACACGAGATCGCCAAGCGCCAAATGACCGGCGGGTTTGGCGGCATGCTCTCGCTTCGGGTCGCCGGCGGCGCCGAAGAGGCCAAGCGGGTCGCCACGTCCTTGCAGATCTTTCTGCCGGCGACCTCCCTGGGCGGTGTCGAGAGTCTGGTCGAGCACCGGGCTTCAATCGAAGGTCCCCTGAGTCAGGTGACGCCGGACCTCTTACGTCTTTCCGTCGGCATCGAGCCGGTCGAAGAGTTGATCGAAGATCTGGAGCGGGCGCTCGAGATGATCTAGGCCGCGCTTAGTAATCCCACTGAAAGCGAACGCCGATGTTGCTGTCCCCGGTTTCCTTGACGTCGCTTCCGATCGCGATGTTGTCGGTCAAATCCACGTCGACCGTAACGGAGCTAGAGTCCGCGGTCGCGCCCTGCTTGACGCCGAGATAAACCCCGTCGGTGACATACTTGCCGACGCTGAGCGCCGGATTTGAGCTGCCGTCGGCGCCCTGGGTGGAATCGAGCCTGAGCACGTCGACCCCCAGCAATCCACGGGTGGTGTCCAGGATGCCGGCACCGTCGCCCAACGCGCCCGACAGCTGAGCGACCGCGGCGCCGACCTGGACCAGCTCGAAGGTCGAGAGCTCGTTCGTCGACTTGCCGAACAGCAGTTGGGAGATCATCTCGTCTTCCGGCACCTCGGGTACCGAGGTTAGCTCGATCTCCGGGTCGGTCGCGGTACCGCTGACGTCCACGGTGACCTCGATGTCCTTGGCCTTGGAGGTCGCCTCGATATCGATCAGGGGGTCGATCTTGTCGCCTCCGTCGAAGGAGATTTGGCCCCGGTCGAAGGAAAACTGCTTGCCGATCACGTCGACCGTGCCGCGCACCAGGGTCATGCGGCCGATCACTTGGGGCTTGGCGGCCGTGCCCTTGACGTCCAGGTCCCCGGACCACTCGGTGTCGAGGCCTTTGCCGCGCACGAAGACCCGGCGCGGCATATTGACCTTCAGGTCGAGGCCCAGGTCGAAGGGCGCCGCCGCCGCTTGGTTCTGCTCGGCTTGAGCGGTGTCGGATTGAGGGAAATTGACCATTTCGACCTGGAGATCGACGACCTGCGGGGGCAAGGACTGGGCGACCGAGATCTCGACCCGTTCGGTGGTGATCTGGCCGGTAAGCTTGGCCGCCTGCAGCGTGCCCGAGAGCTCCAAGTCGCCGTCGGCGCTGCCGGTCACGTCGTCGCGCCGCACCAGAGTGACTTTCCTCATATTCGCCGTCACGCTGAGCGGGAAGTCATCTTGGGGCTCGATCTTGACCGAGCCCTGGGCCGAGACCTTGCCGCCCGCGCCGTCGTTCGCGCTAAGCTGGCTGAGCACCGCTTCCTCGCCGGAGAAGTCGACCGTGGCGGTCAGGTCCTGGAGCACCGTGCCGACTTGGAAGTTCTCGTAGCGACCCTGGGTTATCGTCGCCTGGCCCGCTACTCTGGGGTCGTCGAGCGTGCCAGAGACCTTCATGTCGATCTGGCCGCGGCCCTTGAGGTCCTGTCCGACTAGGCCGAAGACGTCCCACAGCTCGGCCAGATCGCCGGCCCAAGCGAGCTGACCAGAGATCGGCTTTCGGGGCGGCAGCTCGACTGTGAAGTTCTCGGGGTCGATTGCGATCGGCAGCGAGCCGGTAAGCATGGCGTCCTGGCCGATGCCGGTATCGACATGGCCCTTCAGGTCCAGGGTGCCGCGGGCCAGATTGCCGTCCAGATTGAAGTCCAGGGTCTGAGAGTCCTCGTGCTCGAGCAGCTTGATCGAGCGACCGGTCAGCCCGATCGTGCCGGCCAGGCTATCCAACGGCCCGGCCACATCGAGCTTTGCGGAGACTTGGCCGCTTGGGATGTCCGGCACCAGGGGCTCCAGGTCGTCGAGCGGGAACTCGCTAAGCTCCAGCTTGGCGGTGAGTTGGCTGCGGTCGACACGCCCGGCGGCGGTCAGGCGGGCCGAGCCCAGATCCAGGTCGAGCTGGCCAACCGAGATCTCGTTTTCGGCCAGGGTGATCGTGGTGGGCGCCCGCAAGGCCAGCTTCTGGCCGCTCAGGGCGCCGGTGAAGCGGGCCAGGTCGAGGGTCAGCTGGTCGCCCGCGCGCGCGATCTTGCCCGCCGCGTTCAGCGTCGGATCGTTCTCCGTGAGGCCCGCGCCCTCGAGCTCGAAGGCCGCGGCATCCAATGCGCCCTCGGCCTGAAGCCGGGCGCTGGCCAGGATAATGGTGTCGTAGGCAATGCGCGTGCCCTTGATGTCGAGTTTGCCGGCGGGTTTGGCTAAGAGGTCCTGCAGATCGGCGGTCGCGTCGATCGCCTCGGCGGCCAGCTGACTGCCCTCCAGGTCGAGCGTGAGCGCGCTGACCTTGCCGGTCACGCTGGCGGCTTGTTTGGCGCCGTCGGGCCGCAAGGTGGCCGTGAGCTGGGCCGCGCCGTCGCCGTTCATGCCGGCTGCCGCCAGCCAAGGTGCCAGGCTCTTGGCCTCGGCTGCCAGCTCGGCCGTGAGCGGTCCGCCATTAACCGGCACGGCGACCTGGCCGGTCACGACCGTGTCCCGGCTTTCGAGCTTGAGGCTGCTCAAGGTGAAGGTCTCGCCTTCGAGCCGGTAGTCGGCGGCGCCCTTTGTGGGGCCGAGCGCCGGCTGGGCGGTGAAGGCCAGGTGGCCGCTTGGCGTGGTGGTCAGCTCCTGGGCCGTGTAGTCGACGGTAAGGGTGCCGAGTGCCTGGCCCTCGATCACGGCCTTGTCGAGCGCGAGCTTGCCCTTAAGGGCGAGATCGGTGACCGGGCCCTCGGCCGTGCCGTCGAGCTGGGCTGCGCCTTCAAGCGCCAGGCCGAGCGCCTGCGCGAGCATGGCCGCCTTGGGCAGGGTCAAACGATAGGTGCTCGCCAACTGCTCGAAGTCTTCCGTCAGGGTAAGATCTCCAGCAAGATCGCTGCCCGGGCCCCGAAGGCTCAGGTCGCTGATCGAAAGCCGGTCTGATTGAATGTGCAACTTGGCGGCAAGCTTTTGCTCCCCGGCTAGGAGCGCCGCGGCGATGGCCTCTTCGATCGTGACGTCATTGAGCGTGCCGGTAAGGTCGATCCGCAGGTCCCCGCCAAAATCCTTTAGGGCCAGCTTGGCGCTGAGGTCGGCCCGCCCACCGATCGCCATGTCCAGGTACCGCTCGAGCGGCGAAAGGCTTGCGACCGACGCCGTTAGATCGCCGTCGCCGCTGCCGTCCGCCAGGTTCATCTGAAGACTGCCATCGCCCTTGATTTGCTCGGTCTCGACGGTGAGCCGGTCGGCCTTCAACTGGTCTTGCGCCAGGTCCAGATGGCCTTCGAGCGCGACGTCGAAGCGCTGTCCAATCAGTGCTGCCACGTCGCCGCTCGATTCGAAGCTCAAGCTGTTGGCCTTGGCCTTGGCGGTTAGCGCGCCGACCGGCGAGTCTTGATCGAGCGGCTGCTCCGGCTGGAACGTCGCCTCGAGTGTCAGTCCCTCGGCCCGGATGTCGCCGTCGGCGAGACGATCGGTCGTGGCCTCTAAGGCCAGCGCCGGCTGCAGGGCCGGGCCCTTGGCCTCGAGGGTCAGGTCCAGGCCGGCCAGCTCGACACCGTCCAACAGAGCCACGATCGCTTTGTCGTCCAGCACCTTGGCGTTGAGCGTGGCGTCCAGCTCCAGACTGGAGATGTCGACAGTGCCCAAAAGGTCCAGCGCCAGCGCCTTACTGGCCAGTGCGGCCTTGTCGACCGCAACGTTGTCGGCGCCGTCCCAGCGGCCGGCCAGATCAAAGGTGAGGCCGCCGGCGAGCAGGGCGCCGTAGGGCTCGTCCGGCAGCTTCTCGAGCGAGAGGGTGCCTTGGGTGGAGAGGGCCAGCTCGTCGCCTTGGGTGAGTCGGACCTGGGCATCCAGTGCGCCCTGACTCGGGATCTCGCCGCTCAGCTTACCCGACCAATCGTCGAGCGCGCCGCTGCCGGTGAGCGCTGCGCTGATCGGTGGCAGGTCGGGCTCGTCCAAGAGCAGGGCGATCAGGCCGCCCCGGTCTTCCTGAACCGTCGCGTTCAGCCTGAGCTGCCGGTCGTTCGGCTGGAAGCTGGCTTTAACGCTGGCGCTGCCAGTCACCCCGTCGGTGCGTTCTAAGGCAAAGTCGGCCTGTAGAGTGTCGTCCTCCAGGCTTCGCGCACGTCCCTTGAGGTCGAAGGCGACCGGCTCGCCGAGCACCGGGGCGCCCAGGCGTACGTCTTCAATGTCGACCTGCCTGAGGCGTATAGTGACGGGCAGGGAAGGGATACCGCCGCCCTCTGAGTCCTCCGCGGAGCCGCCCTTCGGGAGACGCGCAAGGTTGAGGCTGCGAGCCTCCAGGTCGTCGACCACCAGGCGGCGCTCAAGCAAGGCGAGCGGTTGCCAGGTGAGGCGCAGTGATTCGAGGCTGAGCCACTGGCCTTCGCCATCGGAGACCGACAGGTCTTCCAGCTCGATGTTCTGTGGAATTTGGCCCCCAAGGCGGCCAATCGAGACCTCAAGCTCACCCGGTGAATTGAGCTGTTTTTCGAGCTGAGCCGCCAGCCAGGCCTGGCCGCCCGCCGTGTTGATGTACAGGTAGACGCCGGCCAGAAGGACCGCGAACACCCCCAGCAGGCCGCCGGTGATGATCAGGGGCCAGCGCAAGAGCTTCAGGACAGAACGCATTTCAGAAGGCCTGACCGAAGCTTATGTAGAACTGAAAAGCATCGTCGACGCTTCTCCGGTTGATCGGGAAGGCCACGTCCAGGCGCAGCGGCCCGATACCGGTAAAGTACCGCACTCCGAGGCCGCTTGCCCAGCGAATGGTTTCGTCGAACACCGGGAACATATCGTCATAGACCGTGCCGCCGTCAACGAAGGCCACCATGCCGAAGTCGCCCCAGACCTTGAAGCGGACTTCGGCGCTGAGTTCCAAGAGGGAGCGCCCGCCCAGGGGATCGTCGTCCTCGTCCAGCGGCCCGACCGACTGGAAGGCGTAGCCGCGGATCGAGCCGCCGCCGCCGGCGTAGAAGCGCTTGTCGGCCGGCAGGTCGTCTGTCGCGGGGCCGAGGATCGAGCCGAGGCGCGCCCGACCGGCCAGGATATAGCGCCGCTCCTCATCGATCGCATAGTAAGCCGTTCCGCCCAACTCGTTGCGAAGAAAAGGAAAGTTATCGTCGATGGTGACGTAGTAAGGGATCACCGCGAAGTCAAGGCGGGTGCCTTCGGTGGGGTCCAGCTTGCTATTCGTGGTGTCCCGCTTTCCGGTTACCGGCGTGCCGAAGATGAGGAACTGATCCTTGTTCTCATTGTCGTCGATCTCCTCGAACTCCAGAGAGACGCCCACCGTGCCGATCCAGTGGGGCGGGAACTCCCGCTCTAGGCCCAGGAAGCTCTCGACGCCCAGGGAGTCGAAGGCATCGGTGTCCTCGTTGCCGAACTTGATGCTGGCCAAGAGCGCTTGGTCGGGGCGCCAGAAGGCCGGCTTGCGGAAGTCGGCGCTGCCGCTCTGTTCAATCTCCGAGGCGTTGAGATTGAGCCGAATCTGCTCGTTGCGGCCAAAGAAGTTGCGATGGGTCCAGAAGGCATCGCCGCCGAAGCCGATATCGGTCGACCAGCCCAGCCCGAAGCCGATTGTGCGCTTGGTGCCCTCGGTCACCCGAACCACCACGGGCAGCTCCCCGTTCGCCTCGACCGTTTCGGCTGGCTGCAGGGAGACGCTGGAGAAGAGCCGGGTGTCGGCGAGCTCCCGACGGGTCTCATCGAGCTTTCGCTGATCGAATAATTGTCCCTCTTTCCAAGTCACTAGACGCTTAAGATAATCTTCTTCGACATCTTCCAAACCCTCGAAGACCGCGGGTCCGAAGTTGGCCCGGGTGCCCGGGTCGACCAGCAGGGTCACGGTCATGGCCCGGGTGTCGTAATTGACCACGGTCTTGCGGTCTTCGACCTTGGCATGGGGGTAGCCCTGATCTCGCAGGGCGCTGATCACCTTTGCTTGAGCATTGACGATGACCGGCGCCCGGGCCGTCATACCGATCCGAAGATCCAGGTCTTCCAGGCTCGGTGGATCCGTCAGCTCGGGCGTCTTGCCGTCCACGTAGTCGATCGTATAGCTGCCCAGGCGAAAGCGCGGGCCGGGGTCGATCTCGATCGTGACCTGGACCGGCGTGGCTTCCTCGTCGGTCTCGATGTTGATCGTGCCGGCATAGTAGCCCTCCGAGCGCAAGGCCGATTCGAGCCGGCCTCGGTCCTCGTCGGCCCGGCGCCGCAGCCCGCCGAGGCTCGCCGGGGGCTTGCTGCGCAAGGTCTCCAATTGAGAGGTAAGTAGCAGAATATTATAGAGATTTTGGTCCCTGGTCACACCCTCGATGCGAACCTCGTAGGGGATTCCACTGGGCGCCGCGGGCGTCTCTTCCGGGCTTTGCGGCTCGCTCTCGGCCGGTGTCTCGCGGGGCTCCGACCAAGCCGGGGCGGGCAGGGCGAACGCCGCGAGCAGACCCATCAGTGCGCCCAGAGCGGCCAGGCGCGGGGCGCGCTGCGCGCGGCCGGCGTGGGGCGTGGGCGGTCTCAACCTTGACTCGTGCACGGGAACGGCATACCTCCGGCGGCGCGACCAAGCAGCCTACCCAACTCTCTCCCGCTCCCGCAATGGAGCCGTCCGTCCGCAGCCCGCTGGCAGCTGGCCAGAACACCCGGCGGGTGCCTTCCCGAGCTTCGGGCGATCTTCATACTTCTTAACCTTTTACTTATTTACAATTTATTAACCCTAAGAGATTGTTACTTTTTTCTTGATAATTTCTAAAGATTGGGTACTATAGGCCCCAGGCATAACTTGTGTTGGAAATGACGATCGCGGGTGTTTGCGTTTCTTCTTTCGGCGGCCATTAGGGACAGTTCCGGGTAGCGAGTTACGGTCTCCGGGCCGCCGGTCGAAGAAGCCTCTTGGGGCCCAGCGATCCGGTTGGAAGAGTTGGGGTTACATGCTGGGTCGACGTGGAATACGGATTCCTCGCGGGGGCGAGGACCAGACTGAGCGCGTGCGTAGGCGCGCCATCGAATCTCTCGTAGAGCGCCGGAAATCCGGCAAATCCGCCATACCGGAGAATCCGGATCGCGGACTAGAGGCGCCTGACGTACGCGCCGGCCAAGCCGCAGCTGAGCCGATTGAGGCACCCACCGTTGACCGGAGGGTGGGACAGGGCCAGGCGAAGGTCATTCCCTTTTCCACCACGCCGATCTATCGGGTCTTCGGTCACGAGGGCCTGGAGCTTGAGGTGGTCAACCAGGTCTTCGCCGTCTTGAGCGACCGCCTGGAGGAGCCAGACCAAGAGCTCGCCGAGTGCTCGCCGTCCTACCTGGACGAGCTGCGTCAAACCGTCGCGGCTTTAAGCCTGGAGATCCAGGAAGAGCTCGGGCTCGAGCTGACCGGCAGCGAGCAAGAAGAACTGCTCGAGCGTCTGATGGACGAGGTGGTCGGATTGGGCCCGCTGCAGGCCCTGATCGAGGACCCCTCGATTGAGGACATCCTGGTCAACGGGCCGGCGCCGATCTACGTGGAGCGCCGGGGCCGCCTGCAGCAGACCGATTGCCGCTTCCGCAGCCCGCGTCACCTGAAGCGGGTCGCCCAGCGCATGGCCGGGCGGCTCGATCGCCCCTTGAGCGAGCGCAACCCGATTGTCGATGCCCGCTTGCCCGACGGCAGCCGAATCAACATCGTCGACACACCGCCGGCGCTGGACGGCCTGGCGATCTCGATCCGCAAGCCCAAGCGCGAAAGGATTTCCCTGGAGCGTATGGCGCGCCAAGGCAACCTGAGCGCCGACATGGCGGCGCTGCTCGCGGCGGCCGTCCGCTGCCGCCTCAACATCTTGGTGGTCGGTCCCTCGGGCAGCGGCAAGACCACCCTGTTGGGCGCCCTGGCCGAGAGTTTCGGCGCGGACGAGCGGATCATCGCGATCGAGGACGTCACCGAGTTTCAGGCGCCCGGGCGCCACCTGGTCAGCCTCGAATGCCGGCCGCCCCACAACGGCCGGGGTGGCGAGGTGACCCAGCGCGACCTGCTCAAGAACGCCCTGCGCATGACACCGGACCGCCTGGTCATGGGCGAGGTGCGCGGCGACGAGGTCATCGACCTGCTACAGGCCATGATCACCGGCCACGACGGTGTGCTCGGCACGCTTCACGCCGGCTCCGTCGCCGGTGCCTTGCAGCGCCTGGAGACGCTCATGGGTTTGGCCGGCATCGATGCGCCGGCGGCCAGCCTGCGCGGCCAGATCGCCTGGGCGGTGGATCTGGTGGTCATCCTGGACCGTGGCGAGGGCGGCCACCGCCGGGTCACCGAGATCCGCGAGGTGGTCGGCATGGAAGGCGAGACCATCGTGACCCATCCACTCTACGCCTATCGCATGCAAGACGACGGGCAGAGCGGCGCCTTCGAGGCGAGCGGCCTGCGGCCGCGCTTCGCCCAGCGGGCGCGGGAGATGGGCGTGGCGCTGGATCTGGATCTAACGGCAACAGAGGCCGCGCCGAACGCGGCTCAGAGGGAAGGCTAGAGGACAAGGACATGACGAAGCGACTCATGACGAGCCCCTATCTCATGCGGCCCTTGCGCTCCTACGACGAGGTGTTGGGCCAGAGACAGGAGCCACCCAAGGCGATGAGCAGGATCGAGCTCGAGCAGTTGATCCGCCGCACCTTGACCCAAGCCCGCGACGACGGCCAGCATCCCCTGCAGCAGCTTGACGCCGCGCTCACCGCGGCGCTCCAGGTCAACCCGCGCATGACCGGCCTGGACGCCCTTGGCACCGTCAACCGGGTGCGGCGCCAGGTCGTGTGAAGTGTAGAAGAGATGCGGAAAGTGTTTTAAATTAATGCACTGGCACAATTTTATTATCTTAATTATCCGAGTGTGATCATACCATTTTGAAAACGACTGAATAAACTCGGCGAAGTCCTGCTTCGAGTGGAGGTATATCCCCTCCCAACCGTTTTGCCGTTGGAACGACCCCATGCAACAGGGCTTTTTTGGCGAAAAGCCGTCATTTGGTGCAGATCTGGTGCATCCTGCGTGACTGGCCCCTGATCGTCGCCGAACCGTCTTACCCTTCCACCGCACCCACCGTTTCGCAGTACCCCAGCAGCTTCTGGTGCAAGGCATCGGGCAGGGTGACGCCGTTGGCCGCGGTTTCCTTGCGGAGCGCTTGGCGCCGCTCGCCGGGCAGGCGGGTTCCCTCCTGGCTCTCGATCGCCTGGACCAGGATCTCGACCCGATGAAGGAATTCGGGACCGGCGAAGAAGTCCGGGTCGATCGCCAGAAAGAACTGGCCGGTGCCGGGCGGGCCGCCCTCGTTGTCGCCGAAGGAAGAGGCCTCGACCGAGAGGTGCGCGCCGGTCACCAGGGCCGCCATGACCTCGACGATGAGTGCTATGCCGGCCCCCTTGTAGCCCCCCGAGGGCACCATGGAGCCCGCCAAGGCGGCCGCCGGGTCGGTTGTCGGGCGGCCCTCGGCGTCGAGCGCCCAGCCTTCGTGCAGCGGCTCGCCGCGCGACGCGTGAACCGCGACCTCGCTCCTGGCGATCACGCTGGAAGATTGATCGATCACCAATGGCGGTGCCTCGGCCCGGGGCACGCCGCAGGAAATCGGGTTGGTGCCGAACACCGGCGTGCGGCCGCCCCAGGGCGCGATCGAGGCCGGCGCGTTGACGAAGCCGAGCGCGACCTTTCCGGCCTCGGCGATGCGCCGCACGTGGTAGCCGCAGACTCCGCAGTTGTAGGAATTGGTGACCCCCATGGCGGCGATGCCTGTCTCCTCGGCCAGGGGCACCACCACCTTGAGGCCCAGATCGATCGCCGGGTGGGCGAAGCCATCGTGGGCGTCGACCATGACCGCGGCATTGCCGGTCTTCTGGTAGGTCGGGGTTGCCTTGCCGTCGACCTTGCCGCAGCGAAGGTGCTCGCAATAGGTCGGCAGTCGGGCCAGACCGTGGCTATGGATGCCCTCGGCCTCGCAGTCGAGAATCGAGGCGGCGACCGAGCGCGCGTTGGCCTCGTTCGCGCCGCTGCTCTGCAAGGCGCGCAGGGAGAGGTCTTCGACCTCCTGTAGGGACAAGGTGGTTGTCATGATGGCAGCTCCCCGGCTCCGTCTCCGGTTCGTAGCCTAGCAAGCTCCACGGGCAGGACAAGCGGCGCGAGGTGGATTTCCCCGATTGGCCGCGCGCCGAGCTTGCGGTTATGGTGGCGCAGCACGGCAGGCAGTGCGGAGCGAAGAAGTGTCCGAGGCCAAGGTGACACGGCGGCTGGCGGCGATTCTGGCGGTCGACAGGGTCGGCTTTAGCCGGCTGATGGCCTGCGCAAGGCCGGTTTGACCGACTGAATGGGCCGCCTGACCGTCCTTTGGCTGATCCTCCTGCTGGTCGTCCGACCGGCGCTTGCGGCCGATCCCTTCGACGATCTGGTTGCGCGGGCCATGGCCCATTGGCAGGTGCCGGGCCTGGCCCTGGCCGCGGTGCAGGACGGCGAAGTGGTGGTCGAGCAAGTCTACGGCCTGCGCGATGTGGAGGCGGGCCTGCCGGTGACGCCCGAGACGCTGTTCCAGCTGGGCTCGGTTACCAAGTCCTTGACCGCGAGCGGCCTGGCGCTCCTGGCGGGGCAGGGGGCATTCGACTGGGACGCCCCGGTCGACGGCCTGCTGCCCGGCTTCGCCCTAACGGACGCCGACGTTACGGCGCGTGATCTCATGACCCACCGCAGCGGCGTGCCGCGCCACGACGCGCTGTGGTATCTGGAGGCCTACGACCGGGACCAGCTTATCCGCCGCTTGGGTCACCTGACGCCGACCCGGGAGCGGGGCGCGGCGTTCCAGTACAGCAACCTCATGGTCATGGCCGCCGGCGCGCTGGCCGGACATCTGGCCGGAACCACCTGGGAGGATTTCACCCGCACGCGCTTGCTGGAACCGCTCGCCATGGACAACGCCCGGCTGTCCCTGGCCGGCTTCCTGGCCGCGCCCAACCGGGCAACCGGCTACTTTCCGGGCGAGCCGGGGCGCATCCGGATCCCGCCCCGGGACACCGACCAGATCGCTCCGGCCGCTGCGCTTTACGCCGACCTGGAAGACATGATCCGCTATCTGCGATTTTTGCTGGCCCGGGGCGACCCGCTGGTGCTGCCGGGCGAGATCGAGCGCTTGTGGCGCGGGGACGGGGGCTACGGTCTCGGCTTCTACCTGCGCGACCATCGAGGCTTTCGTGTGGTGCGCCATGGCGGGGTGATCGACGGCTATGCGGCCGAGCTGTTGCTGGCGCCCGAGGCGGACATCGGCATCGTGGTGCTGAGCAACCTCTCGGGCGCCAACCCGGTGCCGCGTCTGGTCGCCAAGACCCTGCTCGACCGCCTGCTCAACCTCGAGCCAATCGACTGGATCGGCCGGCGCATGGCACGCGATGCCGCGGCCCCGCGCCCGGCATACAAATTAGTCGCGCTGGGCACCCCGGCCCGGCCGCTCGCCGCCTACGCCGGGCGCTATCGGCATCCCGCTTACGGCACCATGGAGATCGCGCCGGAACCCGACGGCCCGCGCCTGCAGGGCCGCCTGCACGGCATCGACTTCCTGCTGGTGCCCCGGGGCGGCGACCTCTGGCAGGTCGCCGAGACCGTCTGGCCCCTGCGAGCGGGCCTGGAGATGCGCTTCGAGGGCGACACCCTCCTAACCCCGCTGGCCGACGTGCCGAGCGACGCGCTCAATCCCGGCGACTTGGTGTTCCGGCGCATACGCTGAGCTAAGAGGATCCAGTCGTTTCAGGATTGGCCGTCGACCTGCCGGTTGTAGTCATCAACATCATACCAGCCGAGCGACTTTGTAACCTTAAAGTCTTCATCCAAATCCCACTCTTCCCACCCGCTGAACTTCACCAGCGATCCACTTTCCCTATGATGACCCTCGAACGTCCAGGCATAGATCATGTGATGGTCCGCAACCAGGACCGTGTCACAGTTGAGAACCAAGTCGGGAAAATCATTCATGAAACCAGCGGCCATCTCCGCAATCTCAGCGCGTGTGGTCATGGGCTCGCCGCCATTCATTGCGAAGCTCGTGGTGGCCGAATATCTCTCCGCCACGTCACTTGGCGACAAG
This sequence comes from Pseudomonadota bacterium, assembly GCA_039029395.1. Lineage (GTDB taxonomy): Bacteria > Pseudomonadota > Alphaproteobacteria > Kiloniellales > JAKSDN01 > JBCCGG01. Next base: position 93,309 of record JBCCGG010000010.1, read on the forward strand.
GATGTCCAGGCGGCGCAATGTGCCTCGGCTATGGTGCGTGCCGTATCAAAGTCAGGGGTCATGTCTTGCTGAAGTTCCGTTGTTTCGGACCGGCGTCGGTCGGGCGATCCTATCGGCGGCCGGCAAATTTTCCAACGACGTATTGTGGACAGGGTTTTGAATTGAGCGAGCCACAAGATCCCAGTGTTTCATTGAACTCGCTAATGAAAAGAGCTAGCGCCTTTCCTCAACCCGAATGACATCTTCTCCTTACTCACGCGTGGTTATGTCCTGGCCTATCTGGGCGAGCACGAAGCCGGTGTCGCCCAGTTGACCAAGGGACTACGCCATGACCCACACACGCCGTCTTTCTTTTACGAGTATTTCGCCGAGGCGAGCTACATGTTGCACCACTACGAAGAAGCGGTCGCGGTGTACAGAAGATGGGAGAACCCACCCCTGCATATGTACATCCTGCTGGCGCTCAACTATGCGCAGCTGGGCCGCATGGACGCCGCCGCGGAGGCCATGGCAAGATTTGCGGACAGGCGGCCCGAGAGCGTCGACTTTGCCCTTTACGCGGCAACCCACGTGAGGGTGTGCAAGCGCCAAGAGGACCGGGAGCACTGGCTGGAAGGCTATCGCAAAGTGTGTTTTGGGGTGTGAAACACGCCCCGTTCAGGGGAGAGTCTCTCGGGAGCGTCTCCTCGCTTCAGTCGGCGCCCAGCAGGAAGAGCCACTTGCCCTGGTGCCAGTAGTAGATGTTCGAGGCCTTGTCGAGGAATGCGCTTTCAATGCCGTCGTGATCGACCGGCGGTGCGCCCGATGGGCCGAAGGCATGTTCGGCCGCCTTGATGTCGGCCGGGCTGACGGTCCGGATCAGCCAGCTGAACCCGAGTTCGTCGCCGCTAATGCGCTGGAGCCAGAAGCGCTCGGGAATGGCGCTGCGGGTCACGACCGCGACCTGGTCGGGCGTGCCGCCCCAGAAGACCAAGAGCGAGGCGGCGTGATCGATCGAGCAGAGCACCGCCCAGTCGGTCTGGCCGGGCCGCTGGAACTGGCCCGAGATGACATTGTCGCGCCCACCCGCCGGGTCGTAGGGCTCGATCTGCGGAATCCGGCAACCGCGCGCCTCCAGGGCCGCAAGAAGCGCCGGCGGCAGCTCCGGGAAGGCGGCCGGGGGCAAGCGGGGGATCTCGGCCTCGGCGCGCTCCAGGTCCGAGCGCCCCGACGAGTCCGCCCAGGCCGCCGGTAGGGATAGACACCCAAGGACGGCGGAGATGAGGACCAGGGGCAGCTTACCGGCCATGGCCTCAGCATTGACCGGATCGGTCCCAAGAACCAGGGTAAATTGCCGCAACAGAGAGCTTTCGCTCCCTTCATGGCTTTGATATGGTCCGCCTGTCTTCGGGAGGATGGACGCTAAACTGGAGGTGTTGCGTGTCTGACCAATCCTACGCCGGCGACGTCAGCCCCAATCAGGCGTGGAAGATCCTCGAAGGGGACAGCGCGGCCGTGCTGGTCGATTGCCGGACCGACGCGGAATGGACATGGGTCGGGCTGCCGGATCTCAGCGCGCTCGGCCGCAAGCCGGTCTGCGTCGCCTGGCAGAATTACCCGGAAATGGCGCTCAACGAGGCCTTCGAAGCTGAGCTCACCCGCCAAGGGGTGAGCAAGGAGCAGACGCTCCTGCTGCTGTGCCGCTCGGGCCAGCGCTCACGCCACGCCGCGATCGCGCTGACCGCGGCCGGCTACAGGTGCTGCTACAACGTGGCCGACGGCTTCGAGGGGCCGTGCGACGAGGCCCGCCACCGGGGCTGCGATACGGGCTGGAAGGCGAGCGGCCTGCCATGGGTTCAAGGGTGAGGAGGGCCGGACGATGAGTAACGTGATCCAAGAGCCGTCCTTCGTCGGCCCGCCCAAGAGCTACCGGCGCCAGACCGAGCTGGTGCGCGGCGGGCTCGAGCGCAGCGACTTCCTGGAGACCGCCGAGGCGATTTACATGACCTCGGGCTACGTCTATCGCAGCGCCGAGGAGGCCGAGGCCGCCTTCAAGGGCAATATCGACCGCTACATCTACGGCCGTTACGGCAACCCGACCGTGACCATGTTCGAGGAGCGCCTGCGCACCCTGGAGGGCGCCGAGGCCTGCCGGGCGACGTCGAGCGGCATGGCGGCGGTCTTCGCCTCGCTGTTGTGCCAGCTCAAGGCCGGCGACCGGGTCGTCTCCTCGCGTGCGCTGTTCGGTTCCTGCCACGTGATCATCGCCGAGATCCTGCCGCGCTTTGGGGTCGAAACCGTGCTGCTGGACGGCACCGACCTGAACGCCTGGGAGGACGCGCTGGCGCCGGGCGCCCAGGCGGTCTTCCTGGAGACGCCGTCCAACCCCATGCTCGAAATCATCGACCTGCCCGCGGTCTGCGAGCTGGCCCACAAGGCCGGCGCCAGTGTGGTGGTCGATAACGTCTTTGCCACGCCGCTCCTGCAGCGGCCTTTGGAGCTGGGCGCCGACGTGGTGGTCTATTCGGCGACTAAGCACATCGACGGCCAAGGCCGCAGCCTGGGCGGCGCGATCCTGGGCACCAACGCGTTCGTCACCGACAAGCTGGTGCCCTTGATGCGCCACACCGGGCCCTCCATGAGCCCCTTCAACGCCTGGGTCATGGTCAAGGGCTTGGAGACCCTGGAGGTGCGGGTCGCCCAGCACTGCCGAAACGCCCTGGCCCTGGCCCGATATCTGGAGAGCCTGCCCGGCGTCGCCCGGGTGCTCTATCCGGGCCTCACCAGCCATCCCCAGTACGAGCTTTCGCGCCGCCAGATGTCGGACAGCGGCAGCCTGCTGGCCTTCGAACTGCCCGGCGGCAAGGAGCGGGTGTTCCGCTTCCTCAACGCCCTCAAGCTGATCGACATCTCCAACAACCTGGGCGACACCAAGAGCCTGGTCACCCATCCGGCGACCACGACCCACCAGCGCCTCTCGCCCGAGGACCGGGCAGAGCTCGGCATCACCGACGATTTGGTGCGCCTTTCGGTCGGGCTGGAGGACGTGGAGGACCTGAAGGAGGACATCGAGCAGGCGCTGGGGGCGTAACATAGGGGCGGGTGGCCTAAGGAGCAGTGACGTTCCAGTTCAGTACAGGCCGATTGTCGCAAGCGACCATTCGAACTGCGCGGCGCCGTACCTTACCGGGTGATCGGCGACTCCTTTGGGGTCAATCACTGCTACTACCATAGCTGCCGCAAACACAATGGGCCGTCAAGCCGCGTCTTTTGCGGCGCGACGCTACTGGGCGGGTGAGCGCGCCTCGATCCGGTGGTCCCGCTCGCGAAGGGCGTTGACCATGGCCGTCCGCCGCGCCGGGCGTCCGGCCGCCTGAATCAGAAAACGCGCCTTTCGGCGCGTTTTCCTTTAGAACCCCCCATCTTGCGTGGGCTCTTCTTTAGAGGTGGAAGTTGTCCATGATGTCAAGGATCGCCGGGCCAAGCAGCACGATGAAGAGCGGCGGCAGGATGAAGACGATCATCGGCACCGTCAGCAGGGCGGGCAGGCGGGCCGCCTTTTCCTCGGCGCGCAGCATGCGCTCGTCTCGGGATTCCTGCGAGAGCACCCGGAGCGACTGGGCCAAGGGCGTACCGTACTTTTCCGACTGCATCAACGTGTTGACCATGCCGCGCAAGGCCGAAAGGGTGCAGCGCTCGGCCATGTTCTCCAGGGCCTTGCGTCGCTCAGGCAGGAAGCCGAGCTCCAGACTGGTCAGGCCGAACTCGTCCGAGATCTCGGGCGAGGCCTGGGCCAGTTCGTCGGCGACCCGGGCGGTCGTCGCGTCCAGGCTAAGGCCGGCCTCTGCGCAGATCACCATCAGGTCGAGCGCGTCGGGCAGGGCCTTGCGGATCTTGTCTTCGCGCTTTTGCGCCGCGTTCTTGATCACGATGTCCGGCGCATAGGCGCCGAAGATGACGCACACCAAGGTGCCCACCAGGTTGCCGACCGTGCCAAGCTGATAAAGATCGATGCCGAACAGCACGAACAGCGCTGTGCCGCCGAACACGAAGGGCAGGGCGATCTTGAGGAACAGGTAGCGCACCAAGGCATCCTTCGAACGCCAACCGGCGCGTGCCAAGTTCTTGGAGATCTTGGCCGCCTGGGTGGTGCGCATGAGTTGCAGGCGCTCGACGGTCTGACGCATCATGGAAAGCGTCTGTTGGCGCTCCGCACGCTTGCGGCGCGGGGCGACGACGCCCGAGCGCAAGGCATCGCGCTGGGACGCCATGACTCTGGCCCGGCGCACAGCCGGATCACGGTGCAGCAGAGCGGACCAGATGGCCAGCAGGCTGACGGCCGCGGTCAACGCCGTCATGAAGATGATGACATCTTCGGGCGTGACACCTGGCGGCAGGAGTTTCTCGAAAGTCATATGTCGAACTTCACTAGTTTGTACATCACGGTGCCGCCGATCAGGAACATGATGCCGCCGACCGCCATCATCAGATGGCCACGCGGATCAATGAACAGCTTGGTGATGTATTCGGCATTGACCAGGTAGATGAAGAAACCGACCACGAAGGGCAGGCAACCGATGATATAGGCGCTTGCCTTGGCCTCCGAGGACATGGCCTTGATCTTCAGCTTGAGCTGCCGGCGGCCGCGCAGAACGTTCGAGAGGTTCTGCAAGGTCTCCGACAGGTTGCCGCCGGTCTCGCTCTGGATCGCCAAGCTGACCGTGAAGAACTTGAACTCCTGAAGATCGAGCCGTTCGGACATATCCCACAGAACGTTCTCGAGCTTCTGGCCGAGGCGCACCGCGTCGGTCACCTGGCGTAGCTCCTCGCCGACCGGATCGGGCACCTCTTCGCCGGCGGTCTTGATCGACTCTGTGATCGGCAAGCCGGACTTTAGGCCGCGCACCATCAGATCGATGGCATCGGGGAAGGCATTGAGGAACTTGTTGGCGCGCCGCTTGGCGAGCAGACCGACAATCAAGTGGGGAAAGCCGAAACCGATGAAGACGCCGGACAGGACGGCGGCCGCCGGCGGCATCGGCATGATAACGATGTTGAAAGCCGTACCCGCGGCGCCGGCCGCCAGGCAGAACAGCAGGTAGCGCGCGATGGAGATCCGCAGGCCAGCGCGGTCGAGCCGCTTGCGCAACAGCTCGCGGCGGGGCAGGGCGCTTTTGATCAAGCGGTCGATCGCGGCGATGTTGCTCTCCGCGGTGTTGCGCTTGGCATTGACCGTGTCTTTTTTGTGCTCCTTGGGCGTGCGGCCGACGCGGATCTGTTCGACCCGCCGACGCATGTCCTGTTTCCTGCTGTCCAAAAGCGACATCGCGATTAGCAACAGAATCAAGCCAACAACCGGCACGCCGATGTAGAGCAGGAGCTCCGCGTCGAACGGCAGATTGGCAAATACCTTTTGCAGATTCATCCCATCGCCTCCAGAAGCCGTTTGTCGAGACCGAAGTAGGCGGCTTGCGGCGTGAAGTTCGGGCGCAGTCCGGAAGGCTTGAAGCTTCCTTTAACTGACCCGTCGTCCGCCTCGCCCTCGAACTGGAAGGTAAAGAGGTCTTGTGTCGTGATGATGTCGCCTTCCATGCCGACGATCTCGGAGATATGCGTAACGCGCCGCTGGCCGTCGCGCATGCGCGAGACCTGAATGATCATGTCGAGCGCGGCGGCGATCTGGGTGCGGACAGCCTTACTGGGCAGATTGATGCCGGCCAGGCCGACCATGTTCTCGAGCCGCGACAGAGCCTCGCGCGGCCTATTGGCGTGGATCGTGCCGAGCGAGCCGTCATGGCCAGTGTTCATGGCTTGGAGCATGTCGACCGCCTCCGAGCCACGCACCTCGCCGAGGATGATCCGGTCGGGGCGCATACGAAGCGAGTTCTTGACCAAATCTCGCATCGAAATGTCGCCGACGCCCTCCAAGTTTGCGGGCCGGGTTTCTAGACGGACCACATGGGGCTGCTGGAGTTGCAGCTCGGCGGCGTCCTCGATCGTTACGATCCGCTCGCCGACATCGATCATTTGCGATAGGGCATTGAGCAAGGTGGTCTTACCCGAGCCGGTACCGCCGGAAATCACGATGTTGAGCCGGCTGCGCGCGGCGATCTTGAGGATCGTGCACATCTCTGGTGAGATGTTGGCCTGGCTCGCCATCTTGTCGAGCGTGATGCCCTTCTTGGCGAACTTACGAATTGAGATCGAGGGGCCGTCGATCGCGAGCGGCGGAATGATGATATTGACGCGGCTGCCGTCTTTGAGGCGGGCATCGACCATCGGCGTGGTTTCGTCGATGCGCCGGCCGATCTGTGAGACGATGCGCCGGGCGACGTTGAGCACGTGTGCGTCGTCGCGGAAGCGCACGTCGGTCAGCACCAGCTTGCCGGAGCGCTCCACATAAACTTGGTTCGCGCCGTTGACCATAATGTCATTGACGCTGTCGTCGACCAAAAGGGGCTCGAGTGGGCCAAGGCCCAGCATGTCGTTGAGCAGAAGGTCGACGACTGACTCTTGCTCGGGCCCATTGAGGCGGATCTTTTCCTCACCGAGCAGCTCGGTGACGATCTCGCCGACTTGTTGGGATAGCTCCTCGCGGGGCAGCTGGGAGGCCGCCGCCAGATCCAAACGCTCCATGACGAGCGGCTGGATCCGTTCTTTAGCGGTGTCAACGACTTTTGTGTTGGAGGTCGCGCTGGCGGCCGAAGACGCCTGGGCCGCCGCCGCCTGGTTTTGCCGGGCGACGTTTGTTTGCTGTCCGCGCGCGACCGGCGCTTTAGGGCTGCACTTCAGGAGCCAGTCAATCAGACTGGAGACGATGGTTCGGCGCTGAAGGAGATTCAGGCTTTCCGAATCGGTCTCGAGGTCAGCCGTGACGATCTGACCGATTCTTAAGGCCAACTCGGGTCTCGGCAGCGAACCGACTTTCTCGGTCTCGAATGCTTCGAGGATCCGAGGCTTCAACCGCTCCAGATACTGGGTCAGGTCGACTTCCTGCCCACCGGCTGCCCCGCCCGAACGGCGGAGCGGGGTTGGAAGGTCGGACCTAACTGACTCCACACTCATTTACTTTTTGCTCCTCTTGCCAAAGGCGGCGAAGGGATTCTTGCTTCCGTTGGACTTGACGCCCTTGATCTTGGACTTGCCTTTGGTCTTAGGCTTGCCCTGGATCTTTTCGGCGAGCTCATGGAAGCCCTTGGAGGCCTTGCTTCTGGCCGCGCAATGGACCACCGGCTTGCCGTTGTTGGCAGCCTCGTTGAAGGCTTTCGGGTCGTCGGGGATGACCAAGTCGACCTTGCGTCCAAGCGCCTTCTGGAAGTCCGGCAGGCGCATGGCCTGTTGGGCGCCGCCGGAGTGATTGGCCACCACCGTGATCGGCTTGCCCTTGGCAGCTTCTTCCACATTGCCAAGCAGGCGAATGGTATCACGCAAGCCTGCCAAGCTCAGCTCGCAGACCAGCACGATATGGGTCGCGGCCTGGAGCGTTGGATTGCGCATGGCAAAGGCCGGTCGAGGCAGATCCACGACGATGGAGTCGTTGCCACGTGCGACGGTCTGGAACAGGATCTCGATCGCCTCGCTCTGACAGGAGATGTCTCCGGACAAAGCCTCCTCGGTCGCCATGACCGACAGGTTATTGGTCAGCTTCGCCGTGGCGCTGGCGATGAATAGACTGTCGATCCGGTTGGGGTTCTCCAGCGCCTCGCGCAGACCCCTGGTCGGCTCCAGATCAAGGGAAAGGGCGACCGTGCCGAACTCCAGGTCAAGATCGACCAAGGCCGTCTTTTGGCCGTACTTCTCAGCGAACAGCCAGGAAAGATTGACCGCAACCGTGCTGCTACCGACACCGCCACGGGTGCCGAGCACAACAACGTTCTTGGTCTCCTTCCTCTCCTTGCCTGCCAGGACAGAGGGATCGAGCGGTTCCTCGGTCTTTTTTAGGGCGGCGGCCATGGCTTTTTCCGAAACCGGCTTGACCAGATAGTCGGTCACGCCGGCGCTGGTCAGCTCCCGGTAAAGCTCGACATCGTTGATCTCACCGATGCCGATCAGACGGGTTTCCTCGGTGAAGGCCGTGGTGAAGGAGAGCATAGTGCTCATAGGCTCTTCATTGTCGCCGAGATCGACGATCAAGACCTTGGGAGCCGGGGCCTCCGAGAGGAAGGCCAGGGCGTCCGAGGGGTCACCGTCGCGCACGACCACGTTCGGGAAGAACTCGCGTGCGACGTCGGTGACGACACCGTGCGTCTGATTGTCGGCGACGAAGGCAATGCATTCGGCGCCTACAAAATCCAGCGACTGGGTGTCGGCAAATTCTTCAATCGCGCTCATTACTCTGTTGCCTCCCGCTGGATTTTTTCCTCCTTGTCTTGGCGATACCGCTGCAAGGCAAGGCTAGCCTTTTCGCCGTCGGCCGGATCCAGCGAGCGGCCCTTGTTGAGGTCGCGCGGGTCCGCGACCATCAAGCCGAGCGCCGCATTGTTGGTGCAGCCGAGCGCATAATCCGGACGATCGCCGATGTCGTGCTGGGCGTCGCAATCCGGGATGACAGCCACCGAACGGGTCACGACGATGACCACCTGATCCTGGGCCCGGGTGCGCGACACCGCCGTGGGCGCAGCTGTGAAGCTCGGCAGACCCAAGTCGGCAAGCTCGTCGCGAAGTACCGCGATCTGACCTTCCGTGCGGTTGCTGTAGGTGCCGCTGTCGTTGCGCGCACCCTCCAGGATAATGGTGTCGGCGGCGGTCAGATTGCTGACCACAACGAAGTCATGAAGCCGCCGGCGCTCGGGATCGTCGGGCTGGGTGGAGATCGATGGGAAATCCACGACATGCTCGAAGGTGACGGTCTCTACCGTGTTCACCGGCGGTGCATCGATTTGCTGCCAGCGGGCGGCGACCTCGGCCAGGTATTCCTCGGTGGATTGATCCGAGGAGCAGCCGGCCAGCACCAGGGCGCTCAATCCGAAGAGGATCGTCGTGCTGGTGAGTTTACGCTTAATCTGCATGCTCATGGGCCTCTCACTCCACGATGAAGCCGGCGTTCTCGCCGACGCGCGACGCCGTCGGGATGCCGCCGTTTAACGGAATGGTGTTGGGGCTACGGTTCTGCTGAGCCGTCGCCGCCATATTGTCCGAGGACGCCGGTCGCTTGGAGTAGGCGTCGGTCGGTGCCGGGATCCGGGTGTCCACGGGGCGCACCACGTAGGGCGTGACGATAATCATCAGCTCGGTCTCGCGGCGCTCAAAGCGGTCGCTCCGAAACAGGTCGCCTAGTATCGGGATGTCGTTCAAGCCCGGTACCGCATCGAGGTCCTGAAGGGAGTTGTCCAAGAACAAGCCAGCGATCGCGAAGCTCTGACCGGAGGCGAGCTCGACCGTGGTCTCGGCACGCCGTGTGGTCAAACCGGGCACTTGGATGTTCTGGGCGATGATCGCGCCGTTGTTGGTCAGCTGACTGACTTCCGGGCGAACCCGCATGGAGATCCGATTGCCGCTCAACATGGTCGGCGTGAACGATAGGCTGACACCGAACTCCTTGAACTCGATCGCGATCTGGTCGTCGCCGACGCCGACCGGGATCGGGAACTCACCGCCAGCCAGGAAGCTGGCAGTCTCGCCAGACAGGGCGGTCAGATTCGGCTCCGCCAAGATCGTCACCAGCTGATCGGTCTGCATGAGGTCGATCAGGCCGTTGATGTCGAACTGACCAATGCTGCCGCCGCCGAAGATGGATTGGGTTCCGCCGGTGCGGGTGATGAAAGGATCGGTGCCAATGCCCGGGAAGGGGACCGGCGGGCTGATGGTCGAGTTGCCGTTGAACAGCGACCCGAGTACCACCGGATTGCCGGTCGCGATGCCCAGGGTGAAGGACGTGCCGTCGAAAGCAGCCTCCCAATTGAAACCGAACTGACGTACGACAGTGCGCGACACCTCGGCAATGCGGACCCGGAGGTTGACCTGATTGGGCGCCATCACCTGAAGCTGGTTGATGATCTCTTCCTTCTTGCCGATAAAACGCTGGGCCAGACGGCGTGCGTTCTCGGCCTCGGTCGGCGATTCCACCATACCGCTCAGGACGATGCCGGTGTCGATCGAGGTCGCGGTCACCCCCTCCTCAGGAAACAGCCGGGCGAGGGCCGCGTTCAAGCGGCTCATGTTATGGGACACCACGACGCGGTAGTTGGCAATCACGTGCTCGTTCTCGTCGACCGCGTAGAGCGTGGTTTCACCAGGGCGCTTGCCAAAGAGATAGACCAAACGCGGCGACTTCACGCTCACGTCGGCGACGTCGGAGTTCGCGATGAAGACCGAGTTGACCGGGCGATCGAGTCGGACCAACTGGCCCTCGTTGAGCTCGACAGTCAGCCGGTTGGTGTCCGAGGCGGCTTGCACCTGGTTGGCGGCGCTCGTCGACTGGGCGACCAATCCGGTGCCCGCCAATACAGCCAAAGCCGCGATGGCAATGCAGAGTTTGTGCGGCTTATTCATCTTCGCTACTCCCGTCATCCTGCTCGGTCGTGACCGTGATCTCGAACTTCTGATCACCCTCGGCGGCCTTTTCGACCTTCTGGGACCTGATCTTGTTGCCCCGCACGACTTTCACGGTGTTGCCGTTGCCGACCGGAGGGAAGGCGACCAAGGTGGTCGCTTCCGCATCCCAGGTGTAGGAGCCGCTGCGCTCCGGCGCGCCTTCTTCGGAGGGCTCGCCGCCGGCCGCGAGACGCTCCAGCTCTTCATCGTCCTTGGCCAGGCTGCGCAGGCTAAGCGAAAGCTTGCCCAGACTGTCGGCAACGGCGAGAACCTCGGCTTGCTTCGGCGTGACCTCGAGGGTCACGGTCTTGGCCGCGCGTGGTTCGTTGCCGCTGGCCAGCCGGGAGTCGAGAGCCAGAACCCGCACATTGGTGAGCACGGTCTCGCTCGCCCTGTGGGTCTCTTTCTTCTTCTTACCGGTTTCTTTCTCGACCTCTAGCTTGTAGGTCAAGAGAATATCGACACGGTCGCCAGGGAAAACCAGGCCCGCGATTCCGGTCGCCGAGTTAATCTTAATCGAGGTCGCCCGGAAGCCAGGCTTCAACACCGCGGCGAGAAAACCTCTCGTGCCGGGATGAATGATCTGCGAGCGAGTGACGGGCTGTCCCATGGCGATCGTGTGACGAACCACCGAACCGTGGAGATCCTCGGAAGCCTGCTGCGTTTTCACGTAGTAGTTCTCGGGGATATCGTCGTTGGGCCAAGCCTGCCAGCGCAGATGCTGTTCGTTAATGAAGACACCGGGCGGCAGGTCAGTTCGCGCGACCAGTACCTCGGTCACTTCTTTCTCTTCCACGACTGGCTGGACTATGGTCGGACGGGCGCGTTGGCTGTCGAGCCAGCCGCGCGCTACGAAGATCGTTCCGACGATCAACGCCAAAGCCGTCGCAATGAGCAGGATATTACGTACGGACATGGGTCACTCATCTCCTACAGGGGCAAACGAGGTAAACCTACTCCGATAAGAGTAAATGCCACGTAAAGGCCACCACACGCGATGGCCACAGCATAGGGAATAGGTCTTTTCGAAGGGGCGATTTCCGCTACCGATTCACCATTCGCGCTCGTCGCGGTCGCCGGGTGCAAGCGACTGCGAAGCCAAAGGATTACAGCTAAAATCCCTCCGGCAGCAGTGGTGATCAGGATGAACTCAGCGCCTTGGTTAGGCCCGGCCCAAAGCATGATCGCGGCAATCAACTTGGCGTCTCCACCACCGAGCCAACCTTGGGCGAAAAGGATGAATCCGACCGAAAGGGTGGCCGCGCCGAGTCCCAAGGCCGTCAGCCAATCGATCGGAACCGGCGCGCTCAGCACGGCGGCCGGAAACAGCAATGCGATCGAAGCCGAAACTCGGTTGGGAATTGTCAGGCTACGGACGTCGGTAAAGGCCGCGTAAAGGATCAAGCCGGCGAAGAGGGCGACCACGATCACATAAACGCTGGGTGTCAGGAACATGATAGCCACTTGGGTGGTTGGGGCGGGCTGACGCCGCGCACAAGAAGAAGGGGCCGGGGAGTAATCCCCGGCCCCTATCTTGCCGTCTTATCCTTACGACCTTCTAAAGAAGGCCGAAGGGATATTACGAAGTCGCCGACTGCAGGTGCGAGCTGACCGTGTTGAACATGGTCTGCAGGGAATCACCCATGGCGCTCAGAGCACCGATCGCGGCAACGGAGACGAGCGCGGCAATGAGGCCATACTCAATGGCCGTGGCACCAGACTCGTCCTGAAGGAACTTCTTAAACATGGTTGCAACCTCCTTGGTTCAGGCATAACCGAGGCGGATAGTGGCTGAGACGTTTTAAAAAATTGTTAAATCACCAGGAACAAATTTTACATTTGATCGATCCTCACGACTTAGAAAATTAGTGTACGGTCAAATCAAAAAGGAACTATTATAGTTAACTCCAAATTGACCATAATAATGACCTCATGAAATTTTTCTCATTTGCGAAGGCGAGTCGGCAACGTTGCCTAGGTGTCCGCGACAGGGAGTAACCGATTTGAAAGGCGAGGCGCCTATAGGCCTTGGGGTCGCTTGGTAGTTCTGCCTAAAGGCCCGTCAATGCCTTCAACGAGCTTTGCATCGGTCCGTGGTGATTTGAGTCCGCGCTTGGCGCGCGTCCTGCGCATCCACCTGGACCTGATTTCCTTGGTAGCGCTCTATACCATGTTGGGCTGGTTCGTCGTGCAGGCCAGCGGCCAACCCGAGCGTCTCTCGCTCTTTCAGTACAACGGGATCGTGCCCCTGGTGACGGCACTGTTCTTGATCGCCTTTGCCTTCGCCTATCCGGTCTATGTGATGCTCTTCGTTCGGCCCAAGCGCCTGTTCGGTTACTTGGCCAGCGATTTGCGTGGGGTTTGGTTGGTGCCCGAGCGGATCGTTGGTGGCGCGATCGTCTTTCTTTTGCTGCCCACCGTGATCTCCGTTTACAGCTCGATCAAGATGCTGATTCCGGTGCTCCAGCCTTACACTTGGGATGCCACATTCCTGGCATGGGACCGTGTGTTGCATGGTGGTGTCGATCCCTGGCGTTTGGTTCAAGCCCTGCTCGGCGTGCCACTCGTCACCAGTTCGATAAATTTTCTCTATAATCTCTGGTTCTTCGTGCTCTATGGCATGCTGTTCTGGCAAGCCTTCAGCTTGCGCGACGGGCGTTTGCGCATGCAGTTCCTACTCACCATGGTGCTGCTTTGGATGCTGCTCGGCGGTCTCTTGGCGACGCTCTGGTCGTCAGCTGGACCGGTCTACTATGGGCGGGTCACCGGCCTTGAGGATCCTTTTATTCCTCTGATGGACTACCTGCGTATGGTGTCTGAAAGCAACGCTCTCTGGGCACTCGAGACTCAGGAGAACCTTTGGCAGGCTCATGTCAGCGGTGACGGCATGATCGGCGGCGGTATCTCCGCGATGCCGAGCCTTCACGTGGCGACCTCGGTCGCCTTCGCGCTGCTTTGCTGGCGGGCGAATCGTTGGCTCGGCATCCTTTTGTGGGGCTATGCCGGGATCATCCTGCTGGGCTCTGTGCACCTGGCCTGGCACTATGCGGTCGACGGCTATGTCTCCTTGATCTTGACCTGCTTGATCTGGGCGCTGGTCGGGCGCTGGCTTTCCTGGCGAAACTTTGAGGCGTGAATCCACCGCCGGTCTTGAGTTAGACTGGCGCCATGGAAATCCTATCCTGGAACATACAGGCCGGTCTGGGCTGCGACGGAAAGCTTGATCTGGCCCGCATCGCCGGGGACATCAAGGCCTTTGGCGACCCCGACGTGATCTGCCTGCAGGAGGTGGCGCGCCACTGCGAGGAGCTTGACGGCACTTCAAGCGCCGATCAGGCCGTCACCCTGGCAATGCTATTCCCGGATCATGAGCCGGTTTATGGCGCCGGATTCGACCAGGTGGGCCGAGCACCGGACCGGCGCCGGCAGTTTGGGAACCTCCTGCTGTCCCGTTTACCCCTGCTTCAGGTGTTCCACCACATCTTGCCCAATCCGACGGATCCGGGCGTGGCGCGGATGTCCCGGGTGGCGGTCGAGGTGGTGGTTGAGGGCGATGTTGGACCTTTGCGCCTGATCACGACCCATCTGGCCTATCATTCCACCCTCCAGCGTCTGGCCCAGGTACGCCGCTTGCGGGCGCTGACCGCGGAGGTCGCCGGCGCGCTTCGGGAGCCATCGCTCGACCGCCCCGGCACGCCCTTCGCTCAGGCGTCCCATCCGGCCAGCTCGGTCTTCTGCGGTGATTTCAACCTGGTGCCGGGCTCGCCGGAGTACGACGAGATGCTGGCGCCTTTCGACGATGGCACCCCGGCGATCCTGGATGCCTGGTCCGTGATCCATGGCGAAAAGCCCCACGATCCCACGTGCGGCATCTTCGACCGGGAGCATTGGACCGAAGGACCCCATTGCCGGGACTTCTTCTTCATCACCGAGGATTTGGCCTTGCGGGCCAAGGCGCTTGAGGTCAATCTCACCTCGGCCGCTTCCGACCATCAGCCCCTGCGCCTGGTTCTGGCGCCTTGAGCGAGGTCTCCCGAACTTGAAGCTTGTGACCTACAACATTCAGTACTCCTGTGGGCGCGACGGGGTCTACAGCCTTGAGCGCATTGCCGAGTCGGTGCGCGGCGCGGATCTGATCGCGCTTCAGGAGGTCGAGCGTAATTGGATCCGCAGTGGAATGGCTGACCAGCCGGCCGAGCTCGGTCGGCTCTTGCCCGAGTATCACTGGATTTACGCAGCGCCCTACGATCTGGACGCCAGCGAGCGGGACTAAGACGAACGGATCGTTCGCCGGCGGCGGCAGTTCGGCAACATGCTGCTGAGCCGCACGCCGATCCTGACCTCGCGCCATCACCTGTTGCCGAAGTACCGCACCATCCGACACAACTCCCTTCAGCGGGGCGCCCTGGAGGGGGTGATCGAGACGCCCGCCGGATTGTTACGGGTCTATTCACTCCATTTGGCCGACCTGATCGCCGAAGAGCGCTTGGAGCAGATTGCCGCGCTATTTGCCCTCAACGAGCGGGCGGTGCGCGACGGCTGGCCTTGGAGCGGCGCCGACTCCAGGCGCTCCGAGCTTTGGCAGCAATCCGGCGCGGCGCCGGAAATGCCGGCCGAAGCTATCTTCATGGGCGATTTCAATTTAGAGCCAGGCTCTCCGGAATACGAGGCCATTGTCGGCCCAAAGCGCGCCGACATCGGACGCATTCTCGTCGGTCACAAGCTGGTCGATGCTTGGGCTGCGACCGGCCATGGGGAAGACAAGGGCGTCACCCTGTACGCCGACCCGGCTGTCGACGCGCCGGTCTCGACCCGTCTGGACTATTGCTTTGTGACGGCCGGCCTGGCGCCGCGCCTGAAGGACTGCTGGATCGATGACGGGGCCGAGGGTTCGGACCACCAGCCGGTATGGGTCGAGATGGATCTCTAGGTCAACGGAGAAGGTCGTGCCGCAGATCGGCGGTCCTTAGGCGCGGCGCATCGATTTCATCAGCTTGCCAATCTTGCGCTTGAGCCACCAGGCAACCAGTTTTTGGCCCAGCCAGGCGATTGCCGGGCCGGCAAGAGCGCCCAAAGCAACCGAGATCAGAGTCTGGCTTTGCAGCAGCACGATGCCGAGCGACTCTGGTTGGGCGATCAGTTTGTCCAAGTTTGGAGCTAACCCGCCGATGATGCCTCCGCCAACTCCCAAGCCGGCCAGAATCTTTAGCGGGACGTTGAATGCCTCATCCAGGGATTCAAGCCGATCGCGAACCCTTGCCAAGTGCCCCTTGATCAGCTCGGCTTCGTCGGTCTGCTGCGCCGAGGGAGCCTGCAGGTATCTCCTGTTCATCAAAGTTGCGACGTCGCCATCGGGCTGGACCACAGTCCGCAGGAAGATCGGCTGGCCGTCCGCCTGTCCGGACGGGGTTTCGATCGTTAAGCCACCGCCGAAGAACAGTTCGAACAGTGTCTTCAGGCCGGCAAGGCGAGAGGAGACGTGCCAGTCCTCCTGTGAGAACACGCGTTGCCACAAGCGCCCCTCGGGATTGCGCAGATCAGCTTCTCGTCCCGCCAACAATCGCGCTCCCGATGGCCTTGATGAACTCGAACACGGTTTGGATCATCGTCTGCCACATGGTGATCGAAATCTTTATGCTTTCCTGATGCAGTGACTGCAGGCGCAGATAGCTGTCCTCGGGCAGGCCCGGACGCAATCTTCCTATAACGTCGCCATCGATCTGCACCGTGCTCTGCATCGCCACGGTCTCGGTGCCGACCTCCCAGATCTTCCTGAGCAGCACGCGCTCGTCTGGGGTTAGATTCAGGCGCGGTGGGTGCTCCGCATTGATCGTGCTTCGCGTGAAATACTTGTGCTCCGAATCGGAGGAGCAATCGAAGGGCCCCTGCTCCGATTTCGAGCTCATACGCTTATCGATGCCATCCAGTAACCCGATCATCTGGTCCGAATTGCGCATGATCCGAATCAAGAGCATCAACTCTTGCTCTTGCTCATCGGTGATACCGACACTTTGCCGCTCTTGAACGAGGTCCTCCGACAGCGTCTTGGCCTGTTGGCGGATCACGTGAAACGTGGAGCTATGGCACTCCCAATCTCTGCTGAGGAAACTTTCATCATAGACCGAGATATGGTCGGCGTAGCTTTGTGCAATGTCGATGATGGCATGCCGTGCCGTCGGCATCTTGCGAGCGGTCATGTTCGGTTTCAAGATCGTGTTGATCTCGAGCGTGACCAAGTCTTCGGCGATATTGCCGAAGCTTTCTTTCCACAGAGATTCGTTCGTCATGGCATCACCGCGCCATCAGGGGCGCCGGTTTAGCGCAAATACTGTTTGGCCAGGCTGAGCAGCTCCTTGAGCGCCTTGATGTTGCGCTCGATAATCGCGCTACCTTCCTCCACCCGCTTCTCGTGAAACTCGCGAATCTTTGGAAGTTCGCCCTCCGGGATGAAACGCTCGTCGATGAAGGACGTGATATCGCCGAGCACAATGTTGATCCGCGAAGACAGCAGCTTTGCGTTTTCGACCTCCTTGATCCCCATGCTTTCAAGAATCGACGGGTCGGGTTCGGCGACCTTGCCGACGACGGTCTTCACATCCAGATGAGTCAGATTGTCGATGGCCTCTTGGATCGCCGCTTTCAGTTCCTCAAAGGTGTCCTTGCTCTGCGCGTCTTGGCCTTTCTGGGGCGGGTCACCTGCGACTGCTTTAGGGCCTGTAGGGTTGCCGGTCGCGCCTGCCATAGCTTGGTCCTTCCCTTAAAAACAACAATGATCGCAAGAATTTGGCGGCCTCGCGAGGGCCGGGAGCCGCCTCGGCCGCGGTCACTAATGCGCCGCAAACGACCGGCGAAACTGTAGCATGGTGCGTGTTGATGTGTGAACCGAAATAGAGCGCGGCGCCTATCCTTGCGCGCTTAAGTGACGACGCCTTGGCGCTGGCGAGCCTTCGCAATCACCGTTGTTTATTGACACTAAGGCAAGATGAAGCGAGAGCGCCGGTCGGTACCTACGCGACCTTCACCGCTGTCTTCGCCGCTTTCAAACGGCGGGCGATTGCCGCCTCGGGCGCCTGATCTGTGACGATCACGTCGACTGCCGCAAAATCGCAGACCTGGACCGGGGCCTGGTTGCCGAACTTGGTGTGGTCGGCGACCACCATGACGCGCTCCGCCCGACCGATCGCCGCTTGGGAAAACTCGGCTTCCTCCAGATAATAGTCCATCAGGCCGTGGCAGCCGTCGATTGCGCCGATCGAGAGGATCGCGAGCGAGACCCGGAACTGCTCCAGAAAGCGCGTCGCCGAGGGCCCGAAGACCGCGCCGTCGTCCGCGCGCAGCTCGCCGCCCGCCAGATAGACCCGGTTGCGTGCCGCCAGGCGGGTCGCGATTTCGGTGCAGTTGGTCACCACCAGAAGGTCTCGGTGGTCGCTGAGGGCTTGGGCCACATAGGCAGTGGTCGAGCCGGTGTCCATAACGATCGATTCACCATTGCGGATCTCGTCCGCGGCGGCCGCGGCGATCACTCGCTTGGCGGCCGCGTTCTGGGCCATGCGCTTGCGGAATGCCGGCTCGCGCAGCAATTGGGGTAGGGTGATGCCGCCGTGCACCCGCTCGACTAGGCCTTTGTCGGCCATGGCGATGACGTCGCGTCGAATCGTCTCGTCTGAGACTGCGAGCTCGCGCGCCAGGTCGCTGACGCTGCAGGCACCGCGCATGCCCAGCGCCTTCATGATCGTCGCTTGTCGCGCGGTGCGCAGCATCGGTGTTTCTCAAGTGGGCTCAATTCAGAGGAGATGCCATGTTAGGGCAAGGGCGTGG
This sequence comes from Pseudomonadota bacterium, assembly GCA_039029395.1. GTDB lineage: Bacteria > Pseudomonadota > Alphaproteobacteria > Kiloniellales > JAKSDN01 > JBCCGG01. The sequence continues at coordinate 111,639 of JBCCGG010000010.1, forward strand.
CGTGGCGCAATGTGGAATTTATTGGGAATTTGTGGGTTTGTACTTGACAGGCCAAGCCCACATTCGCCAGTCTTTGGGTGAGGTTACTGGAACGGTGCTGGCGGTGTCTTCGAGGGGCCGGCGGCATCCTAGGCGAGGGGCCTGCTTGAAGATCCGGCAGGCAGTCGGGAAGCAGGTCCCTTAGTCTCTTAAATCAACAAGGACTATGGGAGGAGGCACGTCATATGAGGCAGCGAAATCTAGTGTCGGCGCTTGCGAGCGGCCTGATGGCAACGAGCTTGCTGGTGGCCGGCCAGGCCCTGGCTGTGGAGTCCAAGGACCCGATCAAGCTGACCCTGCACGACTGGACCGGACAGTACATCACCACGAACATCATGGCCGAGGTGCTCAAGCAGGCCGGCTACAACGTGGAGCTGGTCCAGGCCGACTACATCGCTCAGTTCGCGGGGCTCGAGTCCGGCGACCTGCACGTGGCCATGGAGATGTGGGAGACCACCGGCAAGGACGCCATGGAGGCTTCGCTGGCGACCGGCAAGACGGTCGATCTGGGCGAGACCGGCATGGATGCCATCGAGGAGTGGTGGTACCCGATTTACATGAAGGAGAAGTGCCCGGGCCTGCCCGATTGGAAGGCGCTTAACGATTGCGCCGAGGCCTTCTCGACGCCCGAGACCGCGCCGAGCGGCCGCTATCTTGGCGGACCGGTGACCTGGGGCGGCTACGACGACGAGCGCGCCGAAGCGCTGGAGCTGGATTACGAGGTGGTGCATGCCGGGACCGATGCGGCGCTCTTCGCCGAGCTGGAGTCGGCCTATCAGCGCAAGGCACCGATCCTGCTGTGGGTCTATGCGCCGCATTGGGCGCCGATCAAGTTCGAGGGCGAATGGGTTGAGTTTCCGCGCTACACCGACGAATGCTACAACGACCCGAGCTGGGGCGTGAACCCCGATATGGCCCATGATTGCGGCAAGCCGCGCGGCTGGATCAAGGCCGTCGGCTGGGCCGAGGGCGAGAAGAAGTGGCCGGGCGCCTATCAGGCGGTGCGCAACTTCCAGATCGACAACGCGACCATGGGCAACCTGATCGCCGAGGTCGACCTAGAGGGCAAGTCGGTCGACGACGTGGTCGCCCAGTGGATGAAGGACAACGAGTCCACCTGGAAAGGCTGGATCGGCCAGTAAGGACTATGACCCGGCGCCCCCTCTCCGGCGGGAGAGGGGGCGCCGCCTTTAAGCCATTCTCTCTTGCTCCTAGAGGGCGCGCCGGATGAACGAGGTGGTCCTGGAAAGCCGGGTCGCGGCGCACGGTCTGCTCGACCGCCTGCTCAGGCCCTGGTCGTTGATCTGGCTTTCCGTGCTCGGCGCGACGCTGGTCTTCGCTTATACCGGAAGGGATCTCGCGCCCTGGGCCTTCAAGTACCCGCGCGCCTGGCAGCTTACCCTCAAGAAAGACATCGGCGACTTCATGAAGTGGCTTGTGAACGACGCCACTTTTGGTCTCTTCACCTTTAAGGAGCTGACCCGCTCGATCGCCTGGGTGCTGGAATGGCCGCTCAACTTGGCCTCCAGCCTGCTCTCGACCGGCTTTCTGGAGGGCCAGGGTTCGGACGCGGTTCAGGTCACGCCGCCTTTGAGCTGGCTTGCCGTGATCTTCGTGCTGGTCGCCATGGCCCGCTATGCCAAGGACTGGCGCCTGGCCGCCCTGGTCGGCGGCTGCTTCCTCTATCTCGCCATGTTCGGCCAGTGGGCCAGCGCCATGGTGACCCTTTCCTCGATCGTCATCGCGGTGCCGATTGGGGCCGCCGGCGGGCTCTTGATCGGCATTGCCGGCTATCGCTCGCCGTGGGTCGAACGGGTCATCAAGCCGGTTCTCGACCTCATGCAGACCGTGCCGATCTTCGCCTATCTGGTGCCGATCCTGTTCCTCTTCGGGTTCGGTCCGGTCGCCGCCATGATCGCGACCATCATCTACGCCATGCCGCCCATGGTGCGGGTCACCATGCTCGCCCTGCGCGCGGTGCCGAGCGAGATCGAGGAGTTCGGCCGCATGGCCGGCTGCACCGGCCGGCAAATGCTGTGGCGTGTGCTAGTGCCCTCGGCCATGCCGAGCCTCATGGTCGGCGTCAACCAGGTCATCATGCTGTCCCTTAATATGGTGATTATCGCGTCCATGATCGGCGCCGGCGGGCTCGGCTTCGAGGTGCTCTCCTCCCTCCGCCGGCTCAACATTGGCCAGGGCGTCGAGGCCGGCATCGCGATCGTCGTCCTGGCGATCGCTCTCGACCGCCTGAGCCAAGCCTATGCTCACCGAGAGCTGCCGCCCTATGTGGAGACCGACCGGCGGCCTTGGGTCCAGCGTCATCCCTATACGGTGCTGTCGCTCGCCTTCATCCTGGTCAGCGGTCTAATCGGCCTGGTCCTGCCGGCGGTACAGAGCTACCCGGAAGCCCTGCAGATCACCACCGGGCCCTACTGGGGCCAGCTCGTCGAGTACATCAACGTCAACTTTTTCGACCAGCTGGAAGCAATCAAGACCTTCCTGCTGCTCAACGTAATGGTCCCGGTCAAGCGCTTCCTGCTGATGCTGCCTTGGGTCGGCGTGGCGGCGTTGCTCGGGCTGGCCGGTTGGCAGCTGGGCGGCTGGCGCTTGGCGCTGCTGGTCGTTCTGCTGTGCGTCTTCATCGTGGTCAACGGGCTCTGGGCCAAGGCAATGGTGACGGTCTACCTGGTCGGCATCTCGGTTGTCATCGCCTCGTTGATCGGTATGCCGATCGGAATCTGGGCGGCCGAGAACGAGCGGGTCGGCCGGGTTGTCCAGGTCATAATCGACACCCTGCAAACCTTGCCTTCCTTCGTCTATTTGATTCCGGTTGTCATGCTGTTTCGGGTCGGCGACTTCTCGGCCATGATCGCGGTTGTCGCCTATGCCCTGGCGCCGGCGATCCGCTACACCGCCCACGGCATTCGCCAGCTCAACCCTCAGCTTTTGGAGGCCGGGGTCAGCGCGGGCTGCACGCGCTGGCAGCTGCTGTGGAAGATCAAGCTGCCGCTGGCCTTGCCGGAGATCATGCTCGGCGTGAATCAGACCATCATGCTGGCGATTTCCATGCTGGTGATCACCGCCCTGGTCGGCACCCGGGATCTGGGCCAAGAGGTCTACATAGCGCTCACCAAGGCGGATACCGGGCGTGGCGTGGTGGCGGGCCTCTGCGTTGCCTTTATCGCGATCATTGCCGACCGCCTGATCGCCGCTTGGGCCGAGCGGCGCAAGCGCGAGCTCGGCATGGAGTGAAAGGAAGTTTGATGGATCAAGAGACTCCCGCCCTGATGCGTGCCCGGAGCCTGGCCTGCTGGTCCGGCGCGGTCGAGCCCGAACCCCTGAGCGGCGGCATCACGAACTTGAACTTCGTGGTGCGCGACGGCGGCACGCCCTTTTTCGTGCGCGTGGGCGACGATATCCCGATCCACGGCATCTTGCGCTCCAACGAGCTGGCCGCGGCCAAAGCGGCCGCCGCCGCCGGGGTCTCGCCCGCAGTGATTCACGCCGAGCCTGGCGCGATCGTGACCGATTTCATCGAGGGCCGCACCTTTGGCCCCGAGGACGTGCGCGACCCGGCCCACCAAGCGGCGATCGTCGAGTTGATCCGAATGGTGCACAAGGAGATGCCCAAGCACTTGCAAGGGCCGATCTTGATTTTCTGGGCCTTTCATGTGGTGCGCAGCTACGCGGTCACCTTGCGGGAAGGGGAGAGCCGCTCGCTCATGCGCCTCCCCGAGCTGCTGGCGATCGCCGAAGATCTGGAACAGGCGGTCGGCCCGATCGATGTGGTCTTCGGCCACAACGATCTCCTGGCCGCCAACTTTCTGGATGACGGCAAGCGCCTTTGGCTGGTCGACTGGGACTATGCCGGCTTCAACTCGCCACTGTTCGATTTGGCCAACGTGGCCTCCAACAACGAGTTCTCGGACGACCAGATCGACGCGCTTTTGGAGCGCTACTTCGGTCAGGCGCCGGACCGGGCGCTAAAGCGGCGCTTTGCCGCCATGGCCTGCGCTTCCCTGCTGCGCGAGACCATGTGGTCGATGGTCTCGGAGATCCATTCGACGCTCGACTTCGACTATGTCGCCTACACCGAGGAGAACCTGGCGCGCTTCGAGCGAACCTATCAAGACTTCAAAGAGGGAGCCTGAGGTCCCGCCATGAGCAATCTTCCCAGCACGGCCCGGGCGGTCATCATCGGCGGCGGCATCGTCGGCTGCTCGACCGCCTATCACCTGGCGCGCCTGGGCTGGCGCGAGGTGGTGCTGCTGGAGCGCGCCAAGCTGACCAGCGGCTCGACCTTCCACGCCGCCGGTTTGGTCGGCCAGCTGCGCAGCAACGCCAACATAACTCGTCTGCTGACCGATAGCGTCGCCCTCTATGGCCGCCTGGAAGCGGAGACCGGCCAGGCGACCGGTTGGAAGCAGTCGGGCGGCCTGCGTCTGGCCTGCAACGACGCGCGCATGACCGAGCTGAAGCGCCAGGCCACGACGGCACATTCCTTCGGGTTGGAGATGGAGCTGCTGACGCCCGCGGAGGCGCATGAGCTCTGGCCGATCATGGCAAGCGACGACCTGGTGGGCGCGGCGTTCCTGCCGACCGACGGACAGGCCAATCCCTCCGACATCACTCAGGCGCTCGCCAAGGGCGCGCGACAGGCCGGCGCCCGGGTCGTCGAGGACTGCCGGGTGACCGGTATCACGGTGGAGCGGGGCAGGGCGGTCGGCGTGACCACGGATCAAGGAGAGATTGCTTGCGAGGTGGTGGTCAACTGTGCCGGCCAGTGGGCGAGGGAGGTTGGCCAATTGGCCGGCGTCAACGTGCCCCTCGTGTCGGTCCAGCATCAGTACCTGGTGACCGAGGCGATCGACGGGGTGCCGCGCGACTTGCCGACCCTGCGCGATCCAGACCGCCTGATCTACTTCAAGGAGGAGGTTGGCGGCCTGGTGATGGGCGGCTACGAGCCCAATCCGATCCCCTGGGCCGTTGACGGCATTCCCGAGGGCTTCAACTTCTCCCTACTGGACGCTGATTTCGACCACTTCGAGCCGCTCATGGCCCAGGCCCTGGAACGGGTGCCCCTGCTCGCGAGTGCCGGCGTCAAGGAGCTGATCAACGGTCCGGAATCCTTTACCCCGGATGGCAACTTCATCCTCGGCGAGGCGCCGGAGCTGGCCGGCTTTTTCGTCGGCGCCGGCTTCAACGCCTTCGGCATCGCGAGTGGCGGCGGTGCCGGCAAGGCCTTGGCCGAGTGGATCGCGGCCGACGAGCCGCCGATGGACCTGTGGCCGGTCGACATCCGGCGCTTCGGTCAGGCCCATCAATCCATCGATTGGGTGCGCGAACGCACCCTAGAACTCTACGGCAAGCACTACACCGTCGCCTGGCCCCACGAGGAGCATCGCTCGGCCCGGCCCGAGCGCCGCTCGCCGCTCTACACCACCTTGGCCGCCGAGCGCGCCTGCTTCGGCGAGAAGCTCGGCTGGGAGAGGCCCAATTGGTTCGATCCGGACGGCGCGGTGTGCAATGGCCGGACGCCCGAGGACGTCAACACCTTCGGCCGGCCCAACTGGTTCGCGGCGGTCGGCCGGGAACACCAGGCGGTGCGGACACGCGCCGGCCTGTTCGACCAGTCGTCTTTTGCCAAGTTCCTGCTGGTCGGGCCCGATGCCGCCTCCGCGCTGTCATGGTTCTGCGCCAACGACGTGGACAAACCGGTCGGGTCCCTGGTCTATACGCAGATGCTCAACCGGCGCGGCGGCATCGAGTGCGATCTGACCGTCGCGCGCCTGGCCGAAGACCGCTTTTACATCGTCACCGGAACGGGTTTCGCGACCCACGACTTCTCCTGGATCGAGCGCGCGATTCCCGAGGGTAGCCGGGCGACCCTGCTCGATGTCACCTCGGCGACCGCGACCTTGACCCTGATGGGCCCCCGGGCGCGCGACATCCTGAGCGCGGTGACGAGCGACGATCTCTCGAACGACGGCTTCCCCTTCGGAACCTGGCGGGCGATCACGATCGGCGGCGCGCCGGTCCGGGCGCTGCGCCTGACCTACGTGGGCGAGCTGGGCTGGGAGCTGCACCTGCCGAGCGAGCACGCGCTTTCGGTCTTCGAGCGCTTGAGCGCGGCCGGCCAGGCCCATGGTCTCGCCAACTGCGGCTACCGGGCGATCGAATCCCTGCGCCTGGAAAAGGCTTACCGGGCTTGGGGCAGCGATATCGGCCCCGACCATACGCCCCTTGAAGCCGGGCTCAGCTGGGCGGTCAAGCTGCGCAAGAACATCGACTTCCAAGGCCGCGAGGCCCTGGCGGCCCAAGCCGGGGCGCCGCTCAAGAAGCGCTTGGTCGGCTTCACCAACGAGGATCCCGAGGTGGTGCTGCTCGGCCGTGAGACGATCTACCGGGACGGCGAGCGGGTCGGCTGGCTGACCAGCGGCGGCTGGGGCCACACGCTAGCGAAGAACATCGGCTACGGCTATGTGCGCAACGGCGAGGGTGTGGACGAGGCTTACTTGACGAGCGGCAGCTACGAGCTGGAGGTCGCCAGCCAACGGGTGCCCTGCCAGATCCACCTGGCCCCGCTCTACGATCCCAAGCTCGAGCGGGTCAAGGTCTGAGCGGATTAGCCACGCAGCAGGGCGGCGATCTCGCCGTGGCCTTTCTCTTCCGCGATGGCCAAGGCGGTGCGGCCGTCCTGGCTTTGCAGGCTGGGGTCGGCGCCATGGGTTAGCAGCAGGCGTACGATCTCCAGATGGTTGCCCAAGGTCGCCGCGCGCAGAGCGCCGCCGGGATACTCGGCCGGCCCCAGAGCCGTCGAGGGATCGGCGTCGATCAGGGCTTTAACCCGCTCCAGACGCCCGCAATAGGCCGCCTCGTAGAGCGACAGCTCCGGCAAACTCTCGGCTAGCAGTTTCGCGATTCCGGCTTGATCGTTGTGGATCGCCCAGCCGAGCGCGGTGGCCTGAAAGTTGTTGTCCTTTATGCTCGGATCGGCGCCATTCGCGATCAATAGACGCGCCAGGGACTCCTGCCCGAAGGCCGCGGCCCAATGGAGCGGGGTGAAGCCGGTTTCTTGGGCATTGACCTCTGCGCCGCGCGCCAGCAGCAGGGCGCAAGCCTCGGGTTGGCGGCGGTAGGCGGCGACCACCAGCGGCGTCGCATCGCCGAGCATGAAGGTATAGATGTGTCCGCGCGGCGCCGGCGCCGGCACCAACGGGGGAAGGCCGGTCTTCGCATGAACCAATGAGGGGTCCCGATTCAGTTCCGCCGACAAGCGGTCGGTCATGCCAAGCCCAGCATAGAGGATGACGTCGCCCGCACCGCCTTGCTCGATCAGATAGCGACTCAGGCCGGGGCGAAAGGAGATCTCGACCAGGCCCCATTGGGCGGCGGTGCCGCCGAACCCTGTATCGCGGACATCGATCTCGGCGCCATGGGCCAGGATGAGCGCGGCAATCTCCGGCGAACGCGCTTGGTGGAGCAAGGGCATGGCGCTATAGCGATTGACGTAGGGCCGTCGGGCCAAGTCCGGATCGGTCGTCAGCATCTGCGCCAACCGGTCGCTCAAGGCCCATCGGGCGGCGCCATGGGCGTCGAGCGCGATGCCGCGCTCGATCAGGAAACCCGCTTGACGGTCGGAGAAGGAGCTGTGCAGGACCCCTCGCAATCCGTCGCTGTTTGGGCCCACGGCGTTGATGTCGGCGCCTGCGCTCAGCAGCAGATCCACCAGATCATAGTGCTCCGCGCGCCCGGCGACCACCACCGCCGGCTCCTCGCCGACAATCGGCGCATCGATCTCCGCGACCAGCCCCGGCGCGCGCCGCAGCAAGGCCGCGACCTCCGCGGTCTCGCCCGCCCTCACGGCGGCGATGAAGTTGAGACGCGCCTGATCGCTCATGACTGTTCCAACCCAACGTTCGCCAGCGCGCCGAGCCAAGCATGATGGCGCGCGGACCACAAGGGAGGGGCTAAGAGAGGGGTTGGATAAGCTCTGTCGATGACCGAACTATACCTGCATCAAGGAGTTTCAAACACGCCAAAACGGTTTCCTTGCCTCTTGCTCCGCATCGGCCCGGGTCATCGCCATATCTCGCAAGAGACGATCCGGAAGCTCCGCTAGGTGCTGCCTATTGCTGACCCGGGATTGCCAGGTCAGAAGGCAGTCCCACGATGATTTGAATAGTGAAAGAGATCCTTTAAGTGCGTTCTTATACCAATAATCAGTTGATATCTTTGTACTTCCATCGTCTAGGATCGACATGCTGCGATCTCCTCTATGTTGGCGGCTCTGCATTGGCAATATCGTGAGTGAAGGATATGCCGTCGAGTCTATATACTTCGGTGTAGAGTGAAGTATTATCGTACTGCGCAGGCACCGAAGACTCTGCTTGCACGTCAAATACAATTCGTCTAATATCGAATCATGATTGATGGACCATACTTCGCGGAGGTCGGTGCGCTAATTGGCGATCCGGCCCGCGCGGCGATTTTGGCGGCCCTGCTGGACGGCCGGGCGCTGAGCGCGACCGAACTTTCCCAGGCGGCCGGTGTGTCGCCTCAAACCACCAGCGGTCACCTGGCCAAGCTGACCGAGGGCCGTTTGCTGACGCTCGATAAGCAGGGCCGGCACCGCTACTACCGCCTCGCCAGCCCCCAGGTCGCAGAGGCCCTGGAGGCGCTGCAAGTGCTGGCGGTCGATGGCCCGCCGCGCTACCGGCCGCCGGGCCCGCGGGACCAGGCCATGCGCCAAGCCCGCACCTGCTACGACCATCTGGCCGGCCGGCTCGGCGTCGCCTTGGCCGACGCCTTGATCGAACAGGGCGCCCTGGTGGCCTTCGGCCGGGACTTTCGCCTGACCGAGGCGGGGCAGGGCCTGCTGGACGATCTCGGGGTCGATTGGCGCGCGGCCCAAGCCAAGCGCCGCATCTTCGCCCGCCAATGCCTCGACTGGAGCGAGCGGCGCCCCCACCTCGGCGGCGCGCTTGGCGCGGCCTTGGCCGAGCGGTGCTTTGCCCAGGGCTGGGCCGCGCGCGGGCCGGACAGCCGCACCGTGGAGGTCAGCCGCAAGGGCCGCCGGGCGCTGAGCAGCCGGCTCGGAGTCAGTCTCTCTTAAGTTAGGGACTCAGCCAGGAGATCGAACACCAGCCTTATGCGGCGGCTTGTGTGCAGCTCGCGGTGGGTCACGAGCCAAATGGGGATCCTGATCGGCTCGAGATCGGGAAGTATGCGCTCGACCTCCGGCGTGCGCGCGCCCACCTCCTCGATCATCACCCCGATGCCAAGGCCTTGCTTGACCAGCTCCCAGGCCACGGCGCCGCTCTCGGAGACCAGCTTGAAGTTTTCCCGCGTCAGCGGGAGGCCGATCTCGTTGAGCCGGGTGAGCAGGCGGTCCGATTGCTCAAACCCGATGAAGGTCGCTTGCGCCAGATCGCCGGGCGACCTGGGGCGGCCGTGGCGCTCCAGATAGTCGGAGGCGGCGTAGAGATGGACCGAGGTCTCGCGCAGGAGCTTGGCGATCAGATCCGATTGATCGGGCCTGCCATGGCGGATGGCGATGTCCGCTTCCCGTCGCCGCAGGTCGCGAACGTCGTTCGAGGCGACCACCTCCACCTCTATCCCCGGTGCCGCCGCGCGCAGCTGCTTCAAGACATCGGGCAAGAGGTATAGCGACAGGATGTCCGTCGCCGTGATCGAGACACGCCCCTCGATCCTCTGGGATTGACCGGACGCCGTGAGCGAGAGGCGACTGGCGGCCTCGCCCATGGCCCGCACGTGGTCCAGTAACTCCAAACCGGACTGGGTCAGTGAGAGCGAGCGCCCCAATCTCTCGAAGAGGATGACACCAAGCCGCTCTTCGAGGGCCGCGACCTGGCGGCCGAGCGTCGGTTGGGTCGAGCCGAGCGCCCGGCTAGCCGCAGAGAAAGAGCCCTCCTCGGCCGTCACGAGGAAGGCGCGAACCTGGTTCCAGTCGAAGGAGACCGATTGCCAATCCATGCAAGAACGCATATCAGAAAAACGAATTTAGGCAATTTCTATTTGATTAGCGTATAGGTATCACCCTGCCTCACCCGGCGTCATTCAAACGGAGAGGACGATGGCTCAGGCAAGTGGGTTTTGGGACAGGCATGCGAAGGGTTACGCAAAGAAACCGGTGGCCGACGAGGCGGCCTATCAGAAAAAGCTGCGGATTACCCAGGACTACCTGAAGCCGGACATGGAGGTTCTTGAGTTCGGCTGCGGCACGGGCACGACCGCGCTCATCCACGCGCCCTATGTGCGGCACATTCGCGCCGTCGACATATCCGGGAAAATGCTCGAGATCGCGCGAAACAAGGCCGCCGCCAAGAATATCACGAACGTAACCTTCGAACAGGCAGGGATCGATGACCTGAGCGCGGCGGACGCCAGTTACGACGCCGTCATGGGCCATAGCATTCTTCATCTCTTGCAGGACAAGGAGAGCGTCATCGCCCGTGTCTTTAAGATGCTGAATCCAGGAGGGATCTTCGTTTCTTCGACCGTGTGTCTCGGCGGAAAGATGCCTTTTTTTGAAGATCGTTTTGCCGGTTGGCCGGTTCCTCGGGCTTATGCCCCTCGTGCGGTTTTTCACCGCCGAGGAGCTCATGGCAAGTCTGGCGGACGCCGGCTTCCGGATCGACTACCAATGGCAGCCGGGCAAGGGTCTCTCCCTGTTCGTCGTGGCCACGAAGCCTTGAACAAGGTGGTCGCCTGACGCAGAGGCCTTCAATCGCCGGCCGGAGCATTTGAGTCCAATACCCTGTAAGAGGACGTCACCAGTCCAGACGGAAAGCTCTGCGTCGCCCGGTGCTCGAGGTCGATGTCGGCCGGGAGGTAACCGAAGAGCGGCAAGCCCTCGCCGATGAGAATCGGAATGTGGGTTAGCGTGATGTCCGAGATCAGGCCGGCTCGAAGAAAGGACTGGATCACCTTGCCGCCGTCCACGTAGGCGCGCTTCCATCCTTCGGTGGCGAGCTCCCGCATCAAGTCGTCCGGTGCCAATCGCGAAAGACGCACTTTCGTTGCAAACTCCTTTGGAATGTCGGCCTGCGTCAACTCGCTGCTCATGACCACGACCGGTTTAGTGTAGGGCCATTCGCCGAAGGTCAGGATGGTCTCAAAGGTGTTCCGCCCCATGACCAGGCCATCGACCGAATTCATGAGGTACTCGTAACCATGGTCCTCTCCTTCGGTCTTTTGCTTCATCAACCAATCGATGGCGCCGGACGGCCGGGCGATGTAGCCGTCCAAACTTGCCGCAATGAACACGCGCCCGCTCGTGGTTTTCGCGAGGGTCAAAGGAATCTCCAGTCAAGAAGGAATTTTTCGAATGATGGGAAGGACATAAAGATCCTTGCCAAAGCGGGGCCCGGCGCCAAGCCATACCGATAAGGGCGCCCAATCACATGCCGCGCAGAAAGCGAGGCCGAACCAAGCATCATAGACGCCCTGTGCAGCGTTAGTTTTACTGTCCCGGGATTGGGGCCATCCGACGCCTGGCCAGAGCCAAATCAGACGCACCAGATTTATCCAATGGTCATGGCGTTCTTGCGTGAACACAGGTGACCCCAGCTGCCCACGGCGCGCGAGGGAAGAATCCATCGTCTTTTGCTTTCCTTGGCGATTTCGTTCCTTAGGGCCGGTATCTTCGCTTATGCATTGCTTAATCATGTTCTAGGCTGTCGATCTTAAAGTGATCACAAATCAGAGAATATAATCGGATAATCTGAGCATCATCCCTGTGCATTCATGACGAGCCAAGGAAATATGGTTAATATCCTAGGTTTTAGGATAATTCTACGATTTCTGCGAGTATATTTAGGTGATCGCCGGGTGTGGGGATTTGTTAGCAAGTTATTAATGAACTGTGGCTTAACCTAAGTGTTCCCTTACTAGTTCGTTCAGTGGGGCGGTCCGATGAAACTTTGGTCATGCGTAACGTTATCAACTAATAATAGCATTTCCTATATTGTATGGCGTGGCGCAAAGAGCGCCGCGACTGGCTCGGCCCCGCCTTCGCTGGGTGACACTCGCTAGGGAATAGAGCGCCGTGCTGCGGCGGCGCACTGGTGTATTCACCGTATCACTGTCTTGGGAACCGACGATGATACGACGCCACATAGGCGAAAGTAGAGTTTGGCACTGGCTTTTGGCTGCCCTGCTTTTGATCGGGCAGGTGCCAAGCCAGGCGCTTGCCTACGAAGCCCATCCGGGCGAGGCTCAGGCGACGCCATCGCTGATGGCCACCATGTCGTCGGTCGGCAGCCAACTCGCCAATCTAGAGGACACTCGCAAGGGCCTTATGCTGGGCTTCTTGGTTGTGTTCTCCTGCCTAGTGGCGTTGGTCTACATGATGTTCCGTCAACGCCGCTCCGAGCGGCGGGTGCAAGCGATCCAACAGCGGGTGCGGGAATCGATCGACAGCCTACCTTGCGGCTTCGCGCTGTTCGACAAGGACGAGAGGCTCGTGCTGTTCAACGACCACTACGCCGCGCTTTTTCCCGGCGCCGAGCAGCTTCTTGTTCCCGGCACGCGCTACCAGCGTCTGCTGTCCAAGGCGGCCCACTTCGGTGAGATCCTCGACGCGATCGGTCGCACCGAGCAGTGGATCGCCGAACGATTGGCCCACCTGCGCGACCCGAGCGCGCCCTACGAGATGCGACTGGCGGCGGGCAGCTGCTATCGGGTCGCTGAGCGGCGCACCGCGGACGGCGGCTTCGTCGCGATCTGCACGGACATCACGGAGCTGCGCAACAGCGAAGCCGAGCTATGGCAGATCGGTGAGGAGCTGTGGGAAAACAACATGTTGTTCGACGCGGTGTTGCACAACATGGCCCAGGGCTTGGCAATGTTCGGCGCCGACAACCGCCTCTTGGTGTGCAACAAGCGATATCTGGAGATTTACGGGCTGCCCGAGGGCCTGGGCCGGCGCGGGGTTTCCATGCGTACGATACTGGAATCCAGTGCGTCGCTGCAGAATCTCACCATGCACGATACCGAAGAGCTGGTTGAAACCCGACAGCAAATCGCCCAGAGCGCGAACGAGCAGCGCCACCGGGAGTTCATGACCGACGGACGGGTGATCGACATGGTGCACCGGCCGCTCGGCAACGGCGGCTCGCTGGCCACCTTCGAGGACGTCACGGAGATCGAACACTCGGAGCAGGAGCTGCGCCGGGCCAAGGAAGAGGCGGAGATCGCCAACCAGGCCAAGACCGAGTTCTTGGCCAATGTGAGCCACGAGCTGCGCACGCCGCTCAACGCGATCAACGGCTTTTCCGAGATCCTCGCCGAGGAGATGTTCGGCGCGATCGGCAAACCGGAATACCGGGGCTACGCCAAGGATATCCACGACTCAGGACAGCACTTGCTCAGCCTGATCAACGACATCCTGGATCTCTCCAAGGTCGAGGCCGGCAAGCTCGACCTGCACATGGAAGAGATCGACATTGCGCGTGTGGCCTACGAGGTGACTCACCTTCTTGCGACCCGCGCCGACGCAGCCCAGGTAAAGCTGGTCAAGAGCCTGCCGCACAACTTACCGCGCCTGCACGCCGATTCCCGGGCGCTCAAGCAGATTCTGATCAACCTCTTGACCAACGCCCTGAAGTTCACGCCATCGGGCGGCGTTTCCAGCCTCACGGTGGACATGACCGAGGAAGGCGACATGGTGATATCGGTCTCCGACAGCGGCATTGGCATGGCCGAGCAGGATATACCCAAGGCACTGATGCCTTTCGGCCAGGTGGAATCCCCACTGACTCGGCGTCACGTGGGCACCGGCCTTGGCCTGCCGCTCACGGTTCAGCTGGTCGAGCTCAACGGCGGGGCCTTCTCGATCGACAGCCAGATCGGCCAGGGCACGCGCATCGATATCACCTTTCCGGCGAAGCTCATGCGCATCAATCACCCGGCAGCCCTCCAGGGCGTGCGGGCACTTGCCGGGAGCAGCTATCCGATGGCCTAGGGCCTGATCGGGCCATATCGAGACGAATTGATCCGATTTTGCGCTAGCGGCCGAAGGCCCGCGTAATCTCTCTTTGCACCGAAAAGTACCCCGGCGCGGTCACCTCGACCCTTCCTTTCAAGTGCCGGTGGGCCGCCGGCAGGGCGTGGAACGGCACGGCCGGGTAGGCATGGTGGGCCGTGTGAAAGGGCATGTTCCAGGCCAGCCAGCGCACCGCGGGATTGCTCGTCGTGGTGCGCGCGTTCTTCATCATGTCGGGCACCAAAGGACAGCCCGCGTGCTCGGCCAAGAGGAACATGCGCAGGAAAGGCTGGCCGAGCAGGGCCGGTACGATCCAGTAGATCAAGGCCGTCGGGCAGGCCGCGCCGATCGAGACCAGCGCAACCACGCCGTAGGCCGCCAGATGTAGGCGGGCTTCGCGGGCGACTGCGGCTCTCTGAATCCCAGGAATGAAGGGTTCCGAGACCCGGCCCATGTTGTGGCGCCAGAGCGTGGCGCTACGCTCCCGCCAATAGGGCAGACCGGAAACGTGCAGGAGATATTGCACCCAGGAGGTTGGCTTGGGGGCAGCCAGCTCCGGGTCCCGCGCCGGGTTTTGGGTGAAGCGGTGGTGGGCGAAGTGGAAGCAGCGGAAGTAGGTCGCCGGCAGCAGCAGAATGGCGCCGCAAGCGGTCGCCACGAGGTCGTTGAGCCAGCGGCTGCGGAAGGCGGTGCGGTGAATGCATTCGTGAAGCGGCGCGAAGAGAAAGATCAGCACCACCCCGTGAGCCAGCCAAGCCGCCGGGAGCCACCAGCTGCCCAGCGCCAGCCATACCGCTGTGCCGCTCAGGGCAAGCACGCCTAGGTGGCCTGCCAGGTGCAAGAGCCCCTTGGCGTCCGAGCGCCCGGCCAGGCGCTTCAGCTCGCTCTTATCGAGCGCGTCGAGCGGTCCGAAGCTTTCCTCCATGGCTCAGAGACTAGCGTCGGAAAGCGTGGAATTCATCTCTCTTATGCTGCTAGTCTTGCGCCGCATTTTGAACACTGAGGACACCTCATGGCGCTTAGTCTTAGCCAAGAGCGCATCGATCTGGCCGCCACCCTGCGCTTGGCCGTGCGCTTCGACCTCCACGAGGGTATCGACAACCACTTCAGCTATGCGCCGCCCGAGGGCGACGGCCGCTTTTTGGTCAGCCCCTACGGCCTGCACTGGTCGGAAGTCCGGGCCAGTGACATCCTGCTGATCGACCAGGCCGGCCACGTGCTGGAGGGCGATCCGGCGATGTACGAGACCAGCGCCTTCACCATTCACTCCCAGATTCACCGTCAGCACCCGCGCGCCGCCTGGGTGCTGCACAGCCACATGCCCTATGCAACCGCGCTCACCGCGATCGAGAGCGGACGGCTCGAGCCGGTGCACCAGAATTCGCTAAGGTTTTACGGCGACGTAGCCTACGACGAGGACTACAACGGCATCTCCTGCGACATCGAGGAAGGCGCACGCATCGCCGGCACCCTGGGCGATAAGCGCATTCTCTTCATGGCCAACCACGGCGTGGTGGTGATCGGGGCAAGCGCCGCCGAGGCCTTCAACGACCTCTACTACCTGGAGCGCGCCTGCCAGGTCCAGCTGCTCGCCATGCAAAGCGGGTGGCCCTTGAAGGTGATCGGCGACAACACCGCCCGCCCGACCGCCGCCAGCTTTCAGGAGGTCACCGAGCGGCGCGCCCCGCACATCCACTTCGCGGCGCTGAAGCGGCTCCTGGACCGGGACGAGCCGGGTTACGCGGAGTAGGGGACCCGGATAGGGCCCGGTGTCTTGCGGGATCAGACATACCGCGGCGTTCGGGTGCCGTGGCGCTATCTCGTCGCCAGCCATGGCGAGGCGACCTTGCGGGACTGGGCGCGCCGGCTTCGGTACTTTCGCTTCTGCCGGGCCGTGCCGGGCGGGCACGCGGCCGATGGCGATAGCCTCTGCCTTGCCTTGAGGGACAGCGAGCTGCCCCGGCGCCTGACCAAGGACTTCCCTGATATCGACAGTGCGGGCCGCCACCTGATCGGCGGCATTCCGGTCCATGTCGGCTTCGGCGAAGGGATGCTGCGGCTCAGCCTCTTCGGCGCCGAGGGAGATCCCTATGCGGTCACTTCCGCGGACGTCGAGAACGCCCTGGCGGTGGAAGAGAAGATCGAGCCGTTCGCCGCGCACGTCATCGATCCGCCCATGGACAGCGCCTACTGCATCGCGCCCAAGTTCTGGCCGGAGTTCTGGCTGGGCGACTGAGCTAAGCTCTTACGCCGCCACGACCGCCTTCGCTTTGGCCCGCGCCTTGGTGAGCTCCTCTCCCAGGAAGCGGGCGACCGCGGCCATGCCGGTGACCGGGACGCCGGCCGCCTCCTCGGCCAGCGCGTTGTAGTTGGTGTTGGTGTTGACGTCGTAGGTGTAGATCTCGCCGTCGGCGTCCCGGATGAACTCGATGCCGGCGATCTCGACACCGTTCTGGCGCAAGAAAAGGGCATAGCGGTCAAGGATCGGGTCGGCGAAATCCCGCTGGATCGTGAAGAGATTGCGGGCCGGCTCATCGGTCGGGCAGAAGGCGTTCTCCACGTTGCAGACGTCGGCCGGGCAGAGCTCGAAGCCTTCGCTGGTGTCGACCCGAACCGCGTAGTGGAAGCGGCCGCCGATGAACTCGCAGCGGGTGATGAAAGGCTTGGGCGCCCGAATGTACTCCTGGACCAGCCAGGTGCCGTCGATTGGCGCTTCCTCCTCGGGCAGGTCGTCAAGATAGGCGGCGGCCGCCTCGACCGAATGGAATAGGCGCACGCCCAGGCCCTTGCCGCCCCGGTTGGGCTTGAGGATGAAGGGCAGGGTGGCGAAGTCTTTCGCTGTTTCCAATACCTCGTCTCGGCCGACCGCGGCGAAAGTGCGCGGGGTCTTGATGCCGGCGCGCTTGAGGCCGGCGTATTGGGCCAGCTTAGAGGTCTCCAGGTAAAGCGCCTGGTGGTTGTTGACGACCCGCCGACCATGGCTTTCCAGCCAGGTCAAGGTAGCGTGGGTCAGCTCTGGACCGAAGCGGTGGCCCCGGGTGTGGGACGACGCGCTCATGCGGTTGTAGAACACGCCTTCAGGCGGCGCCTGGTCGAAGGGCACGGCGCCCTGATCCAGGAACCATTCCTCGTAGGGCAGGCCCTGCTCCTCGAAGGCGGCGCGCAGCGGCTCGACCCAGGGACTGTTCTCATGCAGAACGTGAATCCGGCCCATGGCTTTATTCCCCACTAATTTATGTGAATTAGGAGATTTTCTCCACTCTCGAAATGTATATTAAGTCCGATCCACATTCAGTTCAAGGGGATGAAAGTCACAGATCCACACCCTTGCGACCGGGGCTCCGGCCCCTTAAGTCTCGGGGCCATGAATTGGACCGGCATAGCAACTAGCGCGGTGGGGGTCTACGGGCTGCTGCTCGTGGTGATGTTCCTCTTTCAGCGCAATCTTATGTACTACCCGCCCCGCGAGGCGCCGGAGATTGCGCCCTATGCTGCCACCGGCCTGAGCGAGATCCAGGTCGCGAGCCCGGACGGGATCAAGCTGACCCATTGGTACCGCCCGCCGGACGGCCCGGACCAGCCGGTCGTGGTGCTGTTCCACGGCAACGCCGGGCACATCGGTGACCGGGCGCGCAAGTATCAGGCGCTGATGGCCGATGGTGGCGGACTGCTGCTCGCCTCTTACAGAGGCTATGGCGGCAATCCGGGCAAGCCCAACGAGGACGACATGACCGCCGACGCCCAGGCGGTCATGGGATACCTGGAAGGCCAGGGCATCGATCCCGGGCGCATCGTGCTTTATGGCGAGTCCCTGGGCACCGGCCCTGCGGTCAAGATGGCCGCCAAATGGCCGGTTGCCGGCCTGATCCTTGAGGCGCCGCCGGGTTCGGTCGCCGATGTCGCCCAAGCCCACTACTGGTACCTGCCGGCCAAGTGGCTGACCCTGGACCGCTGGGATGTGCTCGACGAGATCGCCAGCAAGACCGCGCCGCTCCTGGTGATCCACGGCGATAGGGACAAGACCGTCCCGCAACGCTTCGGCCGGCGGCTCTACGAGGTAGCACCCGAGCCCAAAGCGGCGCTGTTTCTCGAGGGCGCGAGCCACAACGACCTGTGGGAGCGCCCCGAGGTGGAGGCCCGAGTCGTGGACTTTGTCAGGGCCGCGGTGTCTTCGCCCCAATAGGGGATCTGCAAAAGAAAAAATCCCAAGATGACCGGTTCGTAATGTTGCGAACAGGATGCGTTCACCTGGATTTCCCACGTCTTAGTCAGTGAAACGAGACCCATCGCGGGGCTCGACACCTCCAGACGAGACGAAAGGACAGTTTCGATGAACGCGAACACTCAGTCGACCTCGGACGCCACGAACAGCGCGATGATGCGCGCTCGGCAGGCGCGGGCCGACGCCCTGGCCGCCGCCGCGAAAACCGCCAAGCGGCGCGCCCAGCACGCCGCCACCCGGCCGGCCGCCGAGCCCAGGAAACTGGCCAAATGCGCGATCAAGCCGATCGGCGACCAGAACAGCCGCAACCGCACGACCACTAACCCCCTGATACTGCGCGGCCTGGCGATCAGCTAAGCCGAACACCTCAAGACACGAAAGGAGACCCTGAGATGATGGACAATGTGAAAATTACGCAGGACGAGATGAACAGCGTCTTGCAGCGCGCCCGTTACGAGCGCTCCAAGTACATGGCCGACATGACCAAGAGCGCTTGCAGCCGGATCCACCGGGCCTGCACCCAGCCCGACGCCGAGCACCGGAAGCTCGCCAAGGCCGCGATTGCGCCGCTCACCGCCGGCCACCGGCACAACCGCTCGAGCGTTAATCCCCTGATGGTGCGCGGCCTGGCGATCAGCTAAGACCGTCCCCATCCGAAAAAGGCCCCGCAGGCCAATTCGCCCACCGACCTGCGGGGCTTGGCCGTCGATCAATCTGATTTTTCTTTGAGAAACGAATTTAACAATTTTTTGATGAATGCCGGCTAAATTAGCCTGACATTTAGATCGCTTCTTCTCCAAGGCGAACCCGGGGCCTTGGTCTTCCTGCATAACCGGCCAGACGCCTCGGGTGCCCTTGAGAGCCGATCTTTCCTAAAAATCCCACCAACGCGCGCTACTTCTGAGTCCACTGGCCGTTTTGCTGGAGGATCCAGGTGCCCTTTGGGACCTGTTGGACAATTTGCTGGGCATAGACCTGGCCGACCTGCTCAGGCGTCGCGCCTTCGTTGGACGCGCGCTTGGCGTAGAGTTTCTTGCGCTCGGCGTTGACTTTGGTGGCGGTCGCTTGGGCGCCAGCCGCCCCTGGGTCTCGCACCACCACATAGCCGTCCCAGCGCTCACCGATCGCGCCCGAAGCGCGTAGCTGGTCGAGCGATTGAGCAAAGGCGGGCGCCGTCATTGAGAGCGCCGCAAACAAGAGGGCGATCAGAACGAGAACTCGGGTATGCAATCGTACGGGCATCGTCAACTCCTGCTATGAGCCATCTGTATTTTCATACGCTCAGAAGATATCCGGGTTGGACTCGATGTCTTCTTTCGCCTGCTCCTCGATCTTGAGCCGGACCTCGGCATCGAGCTTGATGTTGAGGTTGATGGTGATCGGTTCCTTGGGCGCCTCGACCGCGACCTTGGGCTGGCAGGCGCTTGCCAGCACGCCTATGACCAACAAGGTGCCGATTGCGTTCGTGGCCGGGTCTCTGAGGTCGAATGTCATGGTTCCCTCGTGTTAAGAGCCCCAGGTCTGAGGCGCGGTCGCGCGGAGTCGCTACGATAAGTCTGTTATACGGTGTTCAGGGGGATAATTTCCACGATCTCCGAATCAAATCATTGGAAATTTCGTAACCGCGGGTCAGGGCGGAGACGATCGGGCCCATGTTTCCGCTCAGATTTATGTTGAACTTAAACGGATAACCATCTAGGACATTGGGATTATTACCTAGTATCTCGATCAGCATCTGGGTGTTGTGCTCAGCGTCTTTAAAGGCTGAGATGTCGAGCGTCTCGTACTGGAAGTCTTCAAGAGCTTCCAGCATCAAGGCAACTGGGTCGCCGCCAGAGGCGAGCGCTTGATTTGCACTGTCGGAGCGGAATTGCAGCAGTCCCGGGCCCTGGGCTTCCAAGTTGGCGTCCTCGATGGCCAACTGGTCCCCGCTCAAGGTGACCGGCACCACGCCGGTCATCAGGCCGGTGACGGTCAGACCGTCGACCGGGTAGTCCTTGAGCAGGTCGGCCAAGTCCAGGCCGACCACCTCGAGCACCACCCTGTTGGTCTCGGCTGCTGGATCGATAAGGGTATCGGCCAGGCGAAAGCGGCCGCCTGCGGCCCGAAAAGTCGCCTCCTCGATCTTGATCTTGGCGGGATCGCCCGGCAGCAGCTGGTAGCGTGCAGCCAGGTCCTCGATCGGCACGCCCGGGTCGATCGCCCGGGCGGTTAGATCTTGATCGGGTGGGCTGGCCGGCGGCTCCAGTTCATTTAGGGCAAGGGAGAGATTGAGATCCTCGAATTTCACATCGTTGAGTGTGAATCCCATGCCGTTCAGGCCGATAAGTGCGGTGCCTCGACGTGTGTCCCCGTCGAGCGTGATTTCGGCGGTCATCGAGGCGCTGCCCGAGACATCGCTCAGGAGCGCCAATCGCGGGCTTAAATCGACGGGCTGAACCAGGGACTTGATGAAGCTAAGGGAGTCCAGATCAAGCGCAAGCTCACCCTTTCGGCTGTCTAGGCCGTAGTGCCCGGCAACACGGAGCGGCCCGGCGCCCTTTGGCAGGTAAACCTCGCCGTTGAGCGCATAGCTTTGCTTGGTCTGCACCACCTCGGCCTTGAAGCCTAGGGGGTTGAACAGCGGTTCGGCCTGCTTATCGATGGCTTGCCCGGCCAGTGTCATGGGCGCCGCCAGGCCGCTTGAATCTAGGTCGGCGGTGAGCGCCAAGCCGTTCAACTCCAGGGCGCGGCCGGGCAGATTGACGGTGCCCTTGGTGAGCGCCAGCTTGGCCGCGAAGGGCTGCTCGGCGGACAAGCGGCTGGACAGGGTGACCTCGGGCACGGCGAGCGACAGAGGCTCCGGCAGGCCCTCGTTCAAGGCGGCCGCCAGCTTTGTGAGGCTAAGGCTAAGCTCGTGGAAGGGAAGCGCCAGGCCCTGGGGCCCATCACCGCTCTGGCCAGGGCTGAGGCGGCCCGAGAGATGGCCTGCAAGCTCCAGCCGCTCGAGCGGTGTACCGGCCAGTGGGCCGCTTTCGGCGGTAATTGCCAGATCGTCGATGTCGATCATGTCCCGGTTGCCGCCGAACTTGCCGTCGAACGCAAGCGAGCGGGTCTTGCCCGCGGCAAGCTTGCCCGCCAGTTCAGCGGTCGCGCCGGACCGCTCCGCGGCGATGCGACCGCCTTCGGCCAGATCGAGCGCCAGGCCGCCCTCGAGCCAGGCCGGATCGAGGCCGAAGTCCCGCAGACGCTCTTCGTCGATTTTTGGAATGGTGATGTTGGCAGGTGCGCTCAGGATCAAACTGGCGGCCTCCTCGGCCACCGTGACCTCGCCCGCCAGATTGGCCGTCACACCGTCGCTCCAGCCCGGCAGCGTTACCTCGTCGCTCTTCAGGGCCATCTGGCCGGTAACCCCTTGCTCCAGCAGCGCTTCGAGGGCCGCATGCGGCGCGCCGCTGAATTGCTCCAAGCTGGGCAGGCTGCCTGCGAGATCGAGCTGTAGGGAGACCGCGCCTCGGGGCGCTGGTTCGATCCCGCTGAGCTGCCATAAGGAGGAGCTCTTGGCGAGGTGCAGATCCAGCTTTGCATCGA
>JBCCGG010000011.1:0-124438 GCA_039029395.1 Pseudomonadota bacterium
CTGGGCATCAAGCTCGAGAACGTCGGCCTTGAGATGCTAGGCCGCGCCAAGCGCATCCTGATCACCAAGGAAGAGACCACGGTGGTCGACGGCGCCGGCAAGAAGAAGGACATCGAGGCCCGCTGCGGCCAGATCCGCCAGCAGATCGAGGAGACGACCTCCGACTACGACAAAGAGAAGCTGCAGGAGCGTCTGGCGAAGCTCGCCGGCGGCGTTGCGGTGATCCGGGTCGGCGGCGCCACCGAGGTCGAGGTCAAGGAGCGCAAGGACCGGGTCGACGATGCCATGCACGCGACCCGCGCCGCGGTCGAGGAAGGCATCCTGCCGGGCGGCGGCGTTGCCCTGCTCTATGCGGCCCGGGTGCTCGACAAGCTCCAGCCCGCCAACGACGACCAGAAGACCGGCATCGCGATCGTGCGCCGCGCGCTGCAGCAGCCGGTGCGGCAGATCTCCGAGAACGCCGGCGCGGACGGCGCGGTGGTGGTCGGCAAGCTGCTCGACAAGCCCAACGCCTCGCGCGGCTTCAACGCCCAGAGCGGCGACTACGTGGACATGCTCAAGGCCGGCATCATCGACCCGACCAAGGTCGCCCGCACGGCCCTGCAGGATGCCGCTTCGATCGCCGGCTTGCTGATCACGACCGAAGCCATGGTCGCCGAGAAGCCGGAGAAGAAAGACCCGATGCCCGCGGCCGGCCCTGACATGGGTGGCATGGGTGGCATGGGCGGCATGGGCTTCTAAGCCAAGCCCAACGCCAAGCCATTGGGAGGGGCCGCGGTTCACACCGCGGCCCTTTTCTTTTTGCCGGCCGAAACGCTAAGACCAGAGGGAGAAACCGAGGCGAGGGGCGCACAAGCGATGACATCCGATGGCAAAGTGGTTTTGGTGACCGGGGCGACCAGCGGGATCGGCTTGGCACTGGTCGAGCGCCTGCGCGACTGCGGCTACCGGCCGGTGCTGAGCGGTAAGGACCCGGCAAAGGTCGAACGCCTGGCGGCCGAGGCCGGCGTGCCCGGCTATCCGCTCGAGGTCTCCCGGGAGCAGAACTGCGCGGCGCTGGCCACCCGCATCGAGGCCGAGGTCGGGCCGCTCTGGGGCCTGGTCAACAATGCCGGGATCTGGCTCGAGGGCGCCTTCGAGGACTACAGCCTGGAGCAGGTCCGCCGGGTGGTTGAGGTCAACACCCTAGGCACGATCTTCATGACCCACGCGGCCCTGCCGCACCTGCTCGCGCGCGGCCAGGGGGCGGTGGTCAACGTGGTCTCGACCGGGGCGCTCTACTGCCGCAAGTCGATCAGCGTCTACTCGGCGAGCAAATGGGCGGTGCGCGGCTTCACCGGCTGCCTGGAGGCCGAGTGCGCGCCCAAGGGCGTTCGGGTCATGGGTTTCTACCCGGGCAAGGTGGCGACCGAGATGTACAACACCGCCGGCATCGACCGGGACCTCAGCGTCGCCATGGCGCCGGCCGAGGCGGCCGCCATGATCGAACTCATGCTGTCTAGCGAGGGATTGGTGTGGTCCCAGGTCGGCGGCCGCAGCATCAGGGACTACGTATAGCCGACCTCTCGGAGTTTTCTTATAGCTTCGCGTGGCGGGCCCGGGCGCCCACTTCGATGGCCGCAGCGGTCAAGCGGTTGAGGTTGAGCGCGTGGCGCAGCCACTCGAGCAAGCGCAGCTCCTCTTGGCTCGCCCGGCCGTCGGCCGCGGCGACGTCGCAGGCCAGCGCGTATGCCGTCTCGTGCAGCTTCTCCGGCAGGGCCGCCATGATCAGCTCGAGCGCCTTGTCGAGACCGTTGGGATCGACCAGCAGATCGGCGCAATCCTGGGCCGCCTTGGACAGCTGCGAGGTGTCGTAACCCACGAAGACCGGCAGGTGCTTGACGATGTCGCCGATCGCCTGCAATTCCGAATCGGTCATGTCTCGGTCGGCGGCCGACGTCATCACCATGGTGTAAATCAGGGCGTTCTGGGGATCGAGCATATCAGTCCTTCACAGGGGTCCGCGGGTGGGCCGGGCGCTTGCATGGGCGCCGCGCGGCGCACACTATGCAGCGCCGGTCGGCGCCGTCAAGGCTGGCTTCAAGGGGTACGTAAACAGCCGTGACTGCAATCGTCGATGTGGTGCTGCCGGTCTTTGCCATCATGCTCGCTGGCTATGGCGCCGGGCGCTGGGGGGCCTTGGGGCCTGCCAGCAGCGAGGCGCTCAACGGCTTCGTGTACTATGGCGCCCTGCCGTCGCTGTTCTTCGTCTCTATGGCCCGAGCGCCGCTTGCCGATGCCTTCGACTGGCCGTTCCTGGTCGCCTATGGCGGCGGCGTCGCAGCGTCCTTTCTGCTCGCCGTCCTGGTCGCCCGTTGGCGCTTCCCGAACCGCCCGGCGGCAATCGGGCTGGCCGGCATTACAGCGACCCTAGCCAACACCGGCTACATGGGTATCCCCCTGCTACAGACCGCCTATGGCGAGGCGGCCATGCTCCCAGCGATCGTCGCCTCGGTGTTCAACGGCGCGGTCATGGTGGCGCTCGGCATCGCCATCGTCGAGATCGACCTGGGGCGCGGCGGTGGGCGTTTCGAGGTGCTGCGCAAAGTCACGCTCGGCGTGATCAAGAGCCCACTGGTGCTGGCCGCGGTAGCCGGTCTTGCGGTT
The DNA here is from genome assembly GCA_039029395.1 of Pseudomonadota bacterium. Taxonomy (GTDB): domain Bacteria; phylum Pseudomonadota; class Alphaproteobacteria; order Kiloniellales; family JAKSDN01; genus JBCCGG01. Next base: position 2,647 of record JBCCGG010000011.1, read on the forward strand.
TCGTCGCTGAACCTCGAGCTGCCCAAAGCGATCGCGACTTTCTGCGACATCATGGGCGCGGCCGCAGGCCCCTGTGCGCTCTTCGCCACCGGGCTCTTCATGGTCGGCCGTCAAATGACCGCCGGCGCCGCAGAAGTCGGCTGGCTGGTCGCCCTCAAGCTGCTGGTCCAGCCCCTTGTCACCTGGATCCTGGCCTATCATGTGCTTGAGATGGCGCCGATCTGGGCCGCCTCGACCGTGATCTTGTCGGCCCTGCCGACCGGCGCCTCGATCTTCGTGGTCGCCCAGCGCTACGGTATCTACGTGCAGCGCTCGACCGCCGCGATCATGGCCTCGACCGTGCTTTCGGTGATCACGCTGTCGATCTGCTTCCTGGTGCTGGAGCCCCACTGAAGAAGGCCTCGCCAATGACCGACCTGACAGGAAAAGTCGCTATCGTCACCGGCGCCAGCGCGCCCCACGGCATCGGCCGGGCGACTGCTCTAAAGCTGGCCGAGCTGGGCGCGGCAGTGGTGGTGACCGACACGGAGCAATGGCTGCCCCGACTCGAAGAGCTCTCCCAGACCATCGAGACTGACGGCGGACGGGCCCTTGCAATGGCCGTGGACGTGACCCAGCGCGAGCAGATCGATGCCTGCGTATCGCGCACCTGCGGGGCCTTCGAAGGCGTCGACATCCTGGTCAACAATGCCGGGACGACGGCGGGGGCCCTGCCATTTCTGGAGATCACCGAGGCAGACTGGAATGCGAGCTTCCGCGTCAATCTCAAGGGCCCGGCCGATTTCTGCCAGGCGGTGATCCCGATGATGAAAGACGCCGGCGGTGGCGCGATCGTCAACATCGGCTCGACCGCCTCGCTTGGCGCCGAGCCGGGCTTTGGCGCCTACACCGCGACAAAGCATGGTCTGGTCGGCTTAACCAAGACGATCGCCGCCGAGTTCGGACCCGATGGCATCCGCTGCAACGCCGTCTGTCCGGGCTTCGTGATGACCGACATGCACATTGCCGCCAATGAGCGTATCGCCGCGCGCGAAGGCCGCGATCCGACCGTGGTCGCCGCCGATCGTTACAGCGGCGTTGCGCTTAGACGCGCCGCGACGCCCGAGGAGGTTGCCGAGGTTGTAGCTCACCTGGCGAGCCCTGCTGCTTCTTACATCACCGGCGTGGCCCTGCCGGTCGCCGGCGGCAGCTCGGTCGGACTTTAAGCGAGGAACTCCTTGACCGAGGCGACCGCCTCCGCCAGGCCGACCCGCTCGACCGATACGCCCTCGGGGAAGGCGTCGAGCAGGCGCGAGGGGGTCATGGGGTCGAGCAGCACGAAGACACCGCGGTCGTCGGCTCGGCGCACCAGGCGGCCGAAGGCCTGCTTAAGCTTGAGCCGGGTCAGCATGTCATCGTAGGTGCGTCCGCCGAAGACCTCGCGCCGGGCCTTGTGGCGGATATCCGGGCGCGGCCAGGGCACACGGTCGAAGACGATCAGGCGCAGGGCCTGGCCCGGCACGTCGATGCCGTCGCGGATCGCATCGGTGCCGAGCAGGCAGGACTCCGGCTCGGCCCGGAAGATCTCCACCAGGGTCGCGGTGTCGAGCCGGTCCACATGCTGGGCGTAAAGGCTGAGCCCGGCTTGCTCCAAGGCCCCGGCAATGCGGCCGTGCACCGCGCGCAGGCGCGAGATCGCGGTGAAGAGACCGAGTGCGCCGCCGCGCGCCGCCAAGAACAGCTCCCGGTAGCCGCTGGCGACCTGGCCGAGATCGTCCTTGCGCAGGTCGCCGACGATGATAACCCGGGTCTGGGCCGGATAGTCGAAGGGCGAGGGCACGCCGACCCGAAGCGCCGGCGCCGCCAGATGGCTTGCGCCGGTGCGCAGCTCGGCCGCGGTCCAGGCCCGCTCCGCATCGGCCGACCCATCGGTCAAGGTCGCCGAAGTAATGACCGCGCCCTGGGAGGGCCGCAACACCAGCTCGGCGAACGGCAGGGTCGGGTCGACCCAGTGGCGATAAAGCCCCAGGTCCCGATCCCGTCCGTCGATGCGCTCGACGCCGAGCCAGTCGATCATCTCAGGCGGGCGCTCCTCTTCCAGATCGGCCAGCATTTGGCGCCAGGCCGCGAGTTGACGCCGGGCCCGCCTGGCCATACCACGGCGAGTCGCCTCGATGCGCCGGCGGGCGTCGCTATCCAAGCTGTCAGCCTCGTCGTCGAGCAGGGCGGCCAAGCCCTTCTCCAAGGTCGCCATGGGTTCGGCCAGGCGGCCCAGTGCCTCAGAAAGGGCACGTGCCGACTCGACCAGGTTGGGGATCGGCGGCCGAGTCTCGGTCTCCAGGCTATAGGGGCCGTCCCGGCCGCGCGCACGCGCGTACACCTGATCTCGCACGTACAAGAGGAAAGTCTCGCAGGGGCCCTGGGGCCGGCCTTCGCGCAGCCGCTGGGGCCAGCCCTCGCCGGCCAGAACGTGGGCCGCCGCGAGCGCCTGGTCCAGCGCCTTGGAGAGCGCCTCGTCGCCGACCACCAAGTCCTCTATCCGGCGCTTCAGGCCACGCAGGCGGCTGCTGGTACGCCGTTCGCTCTCCGGGCCGAGCAACCAGCGCCGCAGTTCCTGGGTCTCCAGGCCCGTCAGGTGGGCGGCAAAGGCGCCATCGGCGGCGTCGAACAGGTGGTGTCCTTCGTCGAACACGCTGTGGCTTTGCCAGGCCTGGTCCTCGCCCTCGCCGAGCGCCGCCTGGATCATCACAAGCGCATGGTTGGCGACCACGATGCGCGCCCGCCGGGCCCGGCGTACGCCGCGCTCGATGAAGCACTTGCTGTAGTGCTGGCAGGCCGAATAGATGCATTCGCCGCGCCGGTCGGTGAGCCCCAAGGTGCGGGGCCGGCCGACCAGATCGGCCAGCCAGCCGGGGAAGTCGCCGCCCAGCATGTCGCCGTCCCGCGTATGGGCAACCCAGCGGGCCAGCAAACCCACGGCGAGGGAATCCTGGGGGCGCTGCTCGAAGCTGCGCACCGCGTCTTCCAGATTAAGCAGGCAGAGGTAGTTCTCCCGGCCCTTGCGGATCACCACTTGCTCGGCTTTTTCCCGCGGCTCCGGGAAAAGGCGCGCCAACTCGCCGTCGATCTGGTGCTGCAGGTTGCGGGTGTAGGTGGAGATCCACACCGGACCTTTGTTCTGCTCGGCCCAGAGGCTGGCCGGCGCGATGTAGCCCAGCGTCTTGCCGACCCCCGTTCCGGCCTCGGCCAACACAACGGTCGGCTGGTCCTCCTGATCGCGCGGCCGAAAGGCCATGTCGAGCGCCGAGGCGTAGTCGGCTTGCTGGGGCCGGGGCTCTGCCTCCTCGCCCAGCAGCAGGCGCAGACGCGCGCGCGCGGCATCCGGCGCGACCGGCTGATTGCCCGGCGGCGGCTCGGGCCCCTGGTCGCGCCAGTCCGGCAGAGCCTCCCAGGCGCGCAGGCCGTCGCGCCCGGCAGGGCGCGTCGGATCGGACGACGGCATACCCAAGGCGGCCAGTACCGCCGGGCCCCAGCGCCAGCCGAGCCGCGCCAAATGCCAGGCAAGGCCAGGCGCGCCGCGGTCTTGCCCTTGGCCGCGCGCCGCCAGCTCGCCGAGCAGCCGCTCGGCCGTCTCGCTCAAGACCCAGGCGGCGCGCTCCAAATTAAGCGGCTCAGGCAGGCCGTAGATCGTCGCGAGTCCCCTGGGGGTCGGCGCGATGAAGCTGGCCGGACGCACGAAGGCGAAGAGCTCGAGCAGGTCGAATGCCGGAAAGGGATCGCAGCCCAAGCGGCGGGCGGTCGCCGGGCCGTGGCACAGCAGCGCCGTCTCACCTTGAGCGCGCTGGGCCGCCGCTGCGGGGTCCAAATGCTCGATCCGGCCGTCGGCCGCGCGCCAGGCCGCCCGCCGGTGGCCGACGACCAACACGGGTACCTGGGGTGCCAAGGGGCGCGAATCCGGCGTCGGGCGGCTCATGGTCCGGCGAGTATAGCCGCCGCCCGGCCCCTTGGCGTCGCGCGCGGTGAGATTTTTCCATGAAATTTCCGCTGCTTGACCGCGGTTTAGGGATATATTGCGGGTCCAAGCCGTACTATCGAGTGAACGACACCTGTGACCGAACGCAGTTTACAGCAAGACGGATCGATGGACCGGGATCTCTGGATCACCTACCGGCAAACCCTGAGGGGCGGGGCCGGCGTCCCGCCGCCCGACGAGATGACCCTCGCGGCCTATCTGCACGGCGCCTTGGACGAGCATGCGGCCGCGCCGGTGGAAGCCTGGCTGGCGGCGACACCCGACGCGCTCGAGCAGGTGATCGCCATGCGCCAGGCCCTGGCCGAAGACGACGGCCCGGCGCCCGAACGGGTGGTGCGACGGGCCATCTCCCTGGTGGCGGCCCGTTTGCTGCCACGCGGCAATTGGTCCGGACTGGTCGTCGGTCTGTGGCAGCCGCTCGCCTGGAGCGGCGGCGCGCTCGCCCTGCTGATGGTCTGCGGCATGGCCTTCCAGCTCGGCCAGAGCGCCTACGCCAGCACCCTGGCGGTCGAGCACTACGTCTCCCAGGAGGCCGGCCTGGTGCTCAATGAGGCCAGCGGGGATCTGATTTAAGGAGCGCCCCATGCGCGGCAAGCTGCCCTGGATCCTCTTGGCGGTCTCCTTGGCCGTCAACCTGGCCTTTGTTGCCGGCGCGGTGCACTTCGACCTGACCAAGCAACGCCTGGCCAGCGACCCGAGCGAGCGGGTCGCCAAGCTGGCCGCCGAGCTGTCGCTGGACGCCAACCAGGAAGCGGCGCTCATGGCCCTACGCGAGAAGATGATGGCCGGCCGCCAAGAGCTGCGCGGCAAGATGACCGAGCGGCGCCAGAAGCTGCTCGCCGAACTGGCCCGTACCGAGCTCGACCAGGCTGAGGTCGAGACCCTGCTGCGTCAGGGTGCCGAGCGCCGCATCGAGCGCTTCGCCGCCATGGCCGGCGAGATGCATGACTTCCTGGCCAGCCTGACGCCGGAACAGAAGGCGGCTTTCCTGGAGCGCGCCGGCGAACCCGACTTCTTTCGGCGCCTGATCGGCGCCCCACCGCGCAGCCTCGCAAAAAGCAGCCAATAGATTGACCCCGCAGGCGCCCGCGCATAGGGTCGCCGCCACTTCGATCACACGAACGACGGCGGGACGAGATGACGAGCGAGCGCGAGCTGGCCCTGGCGGCCAAGGCCTGGCCCTTCGAGGAAGCGCGCCGGCTCCTGAAGCGCGTCGGCGGCGAGACGCCGGATAAGGGCTACGTGCTGTTCGAGACCGGCTATGGCCCCTCGGGCCTGCCCCACATCGGCACCTTCGGGGAGGTCGTGCGCACCACCATGGTGCGCCAGGCCTTCCAGCGCCTCAGCGACATTCCGACCCGGCTGTTCTGCTTCTCCGACGACATGGACGGCCTGCGCAAGGTGCCGGACAACATCCCCAACCAGGAGATGGTCGCCCAGCATCTGGGCAAGCCGCTGACAAAGATCCCCGATCCCTTCGGCACGGACGAAAGCTTCGGTCACCACAACAATGCACGCCTACGTGGCTTCCTCGACGGCTTCGGCTTCGAGTACGAGTTTCAGTCCTCTAGCGCGCTCTATCACGCGGGTCGCTTCGACGAGGCGCTCTTGACCGTGCTGCGCCACTACGACGACGTCATGTCGATCATGCTGCCGACCTTGGGGCCTGAGCGTCAGGCGACCTACAGCCCCTTCCTGCCGATCAGCCCCAAGAGCGGCCGTGTGCTCCAGGTGCCGCTCCTCGAGCGTAACGCCGAGGCCGGTACCATCGTGTTCCAGGACGAGGACGGCGAAAAGCTCGAGCTGCCGGTGACCGGCGGCCACTGCAAGCTGCAATGGAAGCCCGATTGGGCGATGCGCTGGTATGCCCTTCAGGTCGACTACGAGATGTCCGGCAAGGACTTGATCGACTCGGTCACGGTAAGCTCCAAGATCTGCCGGGCGCTCGGCCGCCCGCCGCCGGAGACTTTCATCTACGAGCTTTTTCTCGACCAGGCCGGCCAGAAGATCTCCAAATCAAAAGGCAACGGACTCACCGTGGAGGAGTGGCTCGCCTACGGGCCCGACGAGAGCCTGGCGCTCTTCATGTACGGCAAGCCGCGCGCCGCCAAGCGGCTCTACTTCGACGTCATCCCGCGCGCAGTCGACGACTACTTGAGCCATCTGGAGAGCTTTTGGAAGGTCAACGACCCGACCAAGCAGATGGAAAACCCCTTGTGGCACATCCACAATGGCAAGCCGCCCGAGCACGGCTCGCGGCTCAGCTTTTCTCTGCTGCTCAATCTGGCCGGCGTGTGCAACACCGAGGACCCGGCGGTGCTGTGGGGCTTCATCTCCCGTTATGCGCCGGATGCCAGCCCGGAGAACGATCCCTTACTCGACCGTCTGGTCGGCCACGCGATCGCCTACTACCGGGACTTCGTCAAGCCGGCCAAGAGCTACCGGGCGCCCGATGCGCAGGAAAAGGCGGCACTAGAGGATCTCTTGGGTGCGCTGGAGCGCCTGCCGGCCGACGCCGACGCCGAGGCAATCCAGAGCGAGGTTTACGAAGTGGGCAAGCGCCACGACTTCGCCAATCTGCGCGACTGGTTCAAGGCGCTCTATGAAATCCTTCTGGGCCAGTCGGCCGGCCCGCGCATGGGCTCCTTCATGGCGCTCTACGGCCTGGAGGAGAGCAAGGCGCTGGTCAGGAACACGCTCGCATAGTTGCTATTCGTGGGCGTAGTCCCAGTAAAGCTCACGGGCACGGGAGTAAATCGGGCCGGGCTGCAGGTTGCGGTCCTCATAGCGGGTGATCGGCAGCACCTTGCCCAGATTGCCGGTCTGGAAGATCTCATCGGCCTCGGCCAGCTCCCGCTCGCCAATCGCGCGTTCGTAGACCGGGATGCCGGCCTTTTGGAGCAGGCTGGCGACCCGCTGCTTGGTGATGCCGTTCAAGAAGCAGCCGTTGGGCGCGGGCGTGTGGGCGGCGCCATCCTTGGCGATCCAAATGTTGGCGGTCGCGAGCTCGGCAACGTTGCCGATGCCGTCCAGCAGCACGGCGTTGTCGAAGCCCTTCTGGCTCGCCTCGACCAAGGCGCGGCCGGAGTTGGGATAGAGACAGGACGCCTTGGCCAAGGTCGGCGCCATGGAGGGCATGGGCCGGCGGAAACTGGAAAGGCAGACCGCGGCGCCATTGGGCTCCGGCAAGGGCTGCTCAAAGATCGTCAGGCAAAAGCGCGTCGACTTGGGATCGGGCACCACGAAGCCCGATTCGGCCCAGAACATGGGCCGCACGTAGAGTGCCGTATCTGGCTTGAAGCGGGCGACGCCATCCTGCACCAGCTCGTGGATCTCGCCTGCCGCAACCACCGGCTCAAGGCCGAAGGTGCGTGCCGACTCGATCAGGCGGCCGCAGTGCAGGTCCATATCGGGCGCCACGCCCTCGAACACCCGCGCGCCATCGAACACCACCGACGCCATCCAGGTGGCATGAGTCATGGGACCCAGGATCGGCGGATTGCCGTCGTGCCAACGGCCCTCGATGTAGTGCAGCATGGTCATAGCGGTGCCTCACGGTCCATAGGCGCCCAGCCAAAGACTAGCGGGTGCCTAGCGGCTAGCTAACAGCATAGCCGCTCGCAGCCATGAGGCAACGCTTCTGCAGCTTGAAACCGGCCGCGCGTCGAGACGCTATTGGCTCGCCCAAAGGATCCGGGAGATCCAGGACAGATTGGCGACGTCGATCGAGCGCTCGTTGCCGCTGCCGAAAATCGGCGTCAGCTCCACCCTGATCGCGCTTTGCCGCACGAGACGCATGACCAGAAGCTCGCCGCTGTGAAGCTTGGCAACCACCCGGTCCCCCCGCCTGATGCTGGCTTCCGGCGAGACGACCAGGATGTCGCCGTCGCTGTAAACCGGCTCGAGGCTATCGCCGGTGATCTCCAGGGCGAAAACCTTGGCGTCACCAACGTGAGGGAACAGCACCTCGTCCCAATTGCCGCCCGCCGGCATGCCGGCAGGGTCGAACTGGCCCTCTTGTCCTGCTTGTCCCAAGCCCATGATCGGGATCCGACGGGTGGCAATCCCGTTGTGGTTGTTCCCGATCAAGCCGACGAACTCGTCCAAGGAAGCCCCCGTCGCGTCGAGGATCTTGGCGACCGATTCCGTGCTGGGCCAACGCCGCTTTCCGTCCTTGCTCGCCCGTTTGCTTTTGTTGAAAGTAGTCGGGTCGAGCCCCGCCTTTCGGGCGAGCCCCGAGGGCGACATGCCGTACTTCGAAGCCAGACGGTCTACCGCGCGCCAGATGTCATCATGTTGAAGCATGGGATATGTTTCTTACTCAGGTCCAAAGTTGCGTCCGAGGATACACAGTTCCGAACGCCGTTCAACCCTTTGGAAATTAATGAACAATCATTCCAGTATAGGGATCACGGTTTCTCAGAATTTACAATGATTTAACAATGAACCTCTACAAACTGATAGGTCCTCTCCAGGACGTGATACCTCCTGAGTTCAGTCACAGAATGGCATTTTGGGCGCTGAAGTCGGGCCTGGTGCCATCCCTAGGAACGCCCGATTCGCCGCGCTTGGCGGTGGAGCTTTGGGGCCGCCGTTTTTCCAATCCTCTGGGCATCGCCGCTGGCTTCGACAAGGACGCCGAAGCGATCGCGCCGCTGCTCGCTTTGGGCTTTGGATTCGTCGAGATTGGCAGCGTCACGCCGCGCCCTCAGCCGGGCAATCCGAAGCCGCGTGTTTTTCGTTTATCGGTTGATCGTGGGGCGATCAACCGTCTTGGCTTCAACAGCCGAGGACAGGCCCGCGCGGCCTGTCGGCTGAAGGCATTTCGCGCCACCGGCCGGGCGGGATTGGTTGGGATCAATCTGGGCAAGAACAAGGACCAAAACGATGCCGCGGCCGACTATGCGGCCGGCGCGCGAGTGCTCGGCCCCTATGGGGACTATCTTGTGATCAACGTCTCCTCGCCCAATACGCCGGGCCTGCGCCAGCTACAGGGGCGCGGCGAGTTGGAAGGCCTGATCGCGGCGGTGCGCAATGAAATCGGCGACGCTGGCCCGCCTCTCCTGGTCAAGATCTCGCCCGATTTGGCGCCGGAGGACCTTGCGGAGATCGCGGCGCTTGGCCTGGCCGGCGGAGTCGACGGTTTCATCGCCACCAACACCACGCTGAGTCGTCCGACAAGCCTCAAGTCGCATCATCGGGCGGAGGCCGGCGGCCTCTCCGGGCGCCCGGCCTTCGAGATCACAACGGAAAGCTTGCGCAGGCTTTACAGTCTGACCGAGGGCAGGATCCCCTTAATCGGCGTCGGCGGAATCAGCAGCGGCGCCGACGCTTACGCCAAAATCCGCGCCGGTGCCTCTCTGGTACAGCTCTACACCGGGCTTATCTATGAAGGGCCAGGTCTGGTCGGGCGGATCAAGCGGGACCTTGCCGACCTGTTGCAACGCGACGGCTACGACCAGCTAAGCCACGCCGTCGGCGCCGACCACCGGGAGCCTCCGCGTCCATGACCGAACCGCCAATCTATCAGGGCCTTGCCGGGCTCGCCGATGCCTACGACGGCTTCATTATCGATCTCTGGGGCGTGATGCACGACGGTGTGCAGGCCTTTCCGGAGGCGGTGGACTGTCTCGGCCAGCTGCGGGCCGCCGGCAAGCGGGTTGCGATTCTGTCGAATGCGCCGCGCCGCGGCCATGCGGTGGTCGCGCGCAACGTAGAGCTCGGCATCGCAGAGGAGCTGGCGGACCTTACGCTGTCGTCCGGCGAGGTGACCTGGCAACACCTGCAGCAGCGGCCCGACGAGTGGTACCGGTCACTAGGTCCGCGCTGCTTTCAACTCGGTCCCGGACGCGATCTCAACATGCGCGAATCGCTGGACTACCATTTCGTCGAAGACATCGAGGCGGCCGACTTCATCCTGCTGACCGGCTCGCTCGATCCGAGCCACCGGGTCGAGGACTACGCCGATCTTCTGGCCCCGGCCTTGGCGGCGGACAAGCCCCTAATCTGCGCCAATCCGGACCTGGAGGTGATCCGTGGTGGCAAGCGCGAGATCTGCGCCGGAGCGATTGCCGTATACTATGAAGATCAGGGCGGACGGGTCCGCTCTCACGGCAAACCGGATCGACAGATCTATGAAGCCTGTCTCGATGGATTGGGAAACCCAGAGCGGCGGCGGGTTGCGGCGGTCGGCGATTCTTTGCGCACCGACATCGCCGGTGCGCTGGGCGCCGGGCTCGACGGCATCTTCGTCGCCGACGGGATCCACGGCGAGGAGCTGGGCACCGGCCCCGACGGCCCGGACCCAGCGGCCTTGGCGGCGCTTCTCGAAGAGCGCGGTATCTGGCCGACGGCCACCCTGCCCCGCCTGCGCTGGTGAGCCGGCGCCGGTCAGCGGGTGACGGGCGTGGCCGGCTACGAAACCCATCGCCATGCCTGGACCTGGCATTTTGACTCGCCGGCGGAGCGCATTTGGCCGCTCCTGTCGGATACCGCGCGCTTCAACGAGGCGGCCGAGCTCCCAAAGCAGGAGATCGAAGAGCAACCCCAGGCCGACGGGTCGGTGCTCTATCTGGCGCGCGCCAAGATGGGGCCCTTTGCCCTGCGCTGGCGGGAGATTCCCGTCAACTGGGTGGCAAACCGCTGGTTCGAGCACCGCAGGGAATTCCTCCAAGGTCCGCTCGCCGATCTGACCGCCCGCTTCGAGCTGACCCCAGAGGGCGAGGGCTGCCGGGGCGACTACCAGGTCGAGGCGACCGCGGCCAACCTGCTCGGCGAGATGATTCTGCGAACGAGCTTCTTCAAAGGCACTGGCCGTACCTTTAGCCGCCTGGCCGAAACCGCCGGCGCTTGCGCCCAAGGCCTGCGCGACACCGCCTTCGATTACCGCCCCCCGGCGCCAGCGCAGGGCGTGGACGCGCGCCTCGACGCGCTCGTCGCCCGGGTCGAGGCCTCGGGCCACGGTCACGGTTTGGCGACGCGCCTAGCCAAGCACCTGATGAGCGCCCAGGAGGTTGATCTAGCGCAGATCCGCCCTCTGGCCCTCGCCCGCTGGTGGGGCGTGCCTGTGCTGCAGACGGTCGAGCTCTGCCTCGAGGCGACCCGCGCCGGGATGCTCGAGCTGCAGTGGACACTGCTCTGCCCACGCTGCCGGATCGCGAAGGCGGCGGTCAGCGCGCTCGACGAGCTGCCCCAGGGCGCCCATTGCGGCACCTGCAACATCGACTACGGCCGGGACTTCTCACAAAACGTGGAGCTTTCGTTCCAACCGGCCACCGGCCTGCGGCCGATCGTGTTCGGGGAGTACTGTCTCTTCGGCCCTCAATCGACGCCCCACATCCCGATCCACGTGACGCTCCAACCGGGAGAGCGGCGGGTCGTTCAGGTCGCGATGCCGCCGGGCGCCTACCGCCTTCGCACACTCGAGGCAGGGCCCGAGCTGGACATCGAGGTCGACGAGGACCGCTTCCCGGAGGTCGTTGCCGAGAGCGAGGACATGGCCGCCGGGCCGCCCGCGCCGCCGGGCGAGGTTGCGCTCGTTAATGACACGCCCAGACTGCGCACCCTGATCGTCGAGGAGCGGCGATGGGTGCGTGACGCATTGACCGCCGACCGGGTGACCAGCCTGCAGGCTTTCCGCGATCTTTTCTCCGACCAGGTGCTGCGCCCGGGCGACGAGGTAGCGGTGCGGCGGGTCGCGCTGATGTTCACCGATTTGAGCGATTCGACGGCGCTTTACGGGGCGATCGGCGATGCCTCGGCCTATCATCTTGTGCGCGACCACTTCGCATTTCTTGCCGCCATCGTGCGGCGCCACGAAGGCGCGATCATTAAGACCATCGGCGACGCGATCATGGCTGCCTTCGCCCTGCCCGATCATGCGCTGGCCGCGGCTTTGGAAATCCAGCAGCAGGTCGCCGCCTTCAACCGGGACCACGCCGAGGCGCCGATCGCCATAAAGCTCGGGCTCCACTTGGGGCCCTGCATCGCGGTCACCTTGAACGAGCGGCTCGACTACTTCGGCACCACGGTCAACCTGGCCGCCCGCCTGCAAAGCCAGAGCCGAGGCGGCGATATCGTGATCTCGGGCGAGATGGCCGAGGAGCCCGAAGTCGCCCAACGCCTTACCGGCCTCGAGCTCAGCAGGGAACAGGCCGCGCTCAAGGGTTTCGATGTCCCGGTGGGATTTGTGCGTTTGGAGGTCGGCTCGGCTTAGTCGATCACGCCGTGGCGGTTCAAGTGAAAGGCGTTGAACTGGGCGTAGCCGTCGTGCAGCTCGATCGGGATCGGGCCGCCGATCTTGCACTGGCCCTTGCCGACCTCGGCGATGCGAAACTCGATGCCGTTGGGCAGGCAGATTTGGGCCCGATGCTCCGAGCCGTCCACTCCGGTGATCGGACTGCCGAGCGACTCGGCCAGGCCGCGGGCAACGCAGCGGGCGGTGCGCTTTTCCATGTCCATTTCGAAGTCGATCTCGGTGTAGATCGGTTCGTAGACCGTATCGCTGAAGGCCTTGTAGACCGTGAAGACATTGGAGAAAGGCTCGGCCTCCTCGCCCTGGGAGATCTTCAGCAGCGCCGCGCGCTGAGCCGCGTCGGCCTTGGCGTCGATGATGGTCTGGCAACGGCCGTGGCCCTCGTGGATCGGCCCCGGCCAAGCGTAGATCTCGCCAAGTTTGAGGCCATCCAATGGGATGCCATCGAAATGGCCCCGGTCGATGCGGAAGAACCCGATGCCGCGGCAGTCGCCGTGGGTCGGCAGGGCGTGGAACTGGCAGGGGCAGCTGTAGTCGCAGTTGCAGTTGCCGAAGGCCAGGCCGTGAATCTCCCATTCGATCGTCATGGCGTCCTCCTCCCCCAGATCTCCTTAGCCGGGTGCCAGGGTGTCATAAACTGATCGGAATAGTCGCCCGGCACGGTCATTGACCCAGTCTAGAACAACGCCAGCTCTTTCGCCGAGCCCTGCCCCAGATAGTCCTCCAAGAACCCGCTGCGCCCGCCGTCGCGCGTCCAGAGGATCGGGAAGAAGCTTTCGTCCATGGTCTCGTCGCCGACACGCTTGTAGCGGCTGTAGATGTAGCTGATCTCCGTTGGGTGAAAACGCGCCTCGGACGAGATGCAGTGGCTGACCAGGGAGCGGCGCGGGCGGTCGCCTCGATTCGGACCAGAGCCGTGCCAGGTGTCGCCGTGGTGCAACACGGCACCGCCGGCCGGCACCTCGATGGCGACGATCTCGGGCTCTTGGCCGACCTTCTGGGCGGCTTCCCTCAGCGCCTCCCGGTAATCCTCGGGCGCGTGGAACTGGCGGATCGGCGGGAACTGGCCCCAGCGGTGCGAGCCGCGCACGTACTCGATTGTGCCGCCGGCCGCCGTGGTGTCGTCGAGCGCGATCCAGCAGGTGACGTACTCCGGCGGCACGACCCAGTGGATGTAACTATTGTCCTGGTGGAACCCCAGCGGCTTGGCGCCAGGCGGCTTCCAGATCACGTTGTCCTGGGCGAGCCGCGCGCCCGTCCAGCCGCCCAGGGCCGCGCAAAGGCGGCCGACCTCGGTGCTCAGGACCGCCTTGGCGACCGCCCGGTCGGCGCGCCAGCCATTGCAGATCTGCCGGGTCAGCGCGGGGTCGTCGCGCCCGTCGCGCCAATTCCATTCATCGGGAAACAGCCCTGTTTCGAAGTCGCCCCGAAACAAAGCCTCGAATCGCCCAGCCAGGATCTGCGCGGCATCCGGCGCAATCAGGCGCTCGAGCACCAAGAAGCCGTCGGATTGGAAAGATTCGATCTCGGCTTGGCTCGGGTCGGTCATCGTGCCTCCTCTCCCTAAGCTTCCTAGCAGCTGCGGGCGCCCTTGATCCAGGTCAATAGACTCGAGGGGCCAGGGGCATTATAGTGCAGTGCAGCATAACGCGGGCGAGAAGGGGTGAAGCCATGGCGGAGTTCGACAAGCGCAGCCTGGAAGACTGGCAGGCGCTGGCGGCCAAGGAGCTGAAGGGCAAGGCGCCCGAGGATCTGACCTGGGAAACGCCCGAAGGCATCGCGGTCAAGCCGATCTACACCGCGGCCGACTTGGAAGGCCTAGAAAATCTCGACAGCCTGCCCGGCTTTGCCCCCTATTTGCGCGGGCCGCGCGCCACCATGTACGCGAACCGGCCCTGGACGATCCGCCAGTATGCCGGCTTCTCGACCGCAGAGGACTCCAACGCCTTCTACAAGCAAGGCCTGAAGATGGGCCAAAAAGGGCTGTCGGTGGCCTTCGACCTGGCCACCCACCGTGGCTACGATTCGGACCACCCCCGCGTGGTCGGCGATGTCGGCAAGGCGGGCGTCGCGATCGATTCGGTCGAGGACATGAAGGTCCTGTTCGACGGCATCCCGCTCGACGAGATGACGGTCTCCATGACCATGAACGGCGCGGTCCTGCCGGTGCTCGCCAGCTTCATCGTCGCCGGCGAGGAGCAGGGCGTGCCCCGGGCCAAGCTGGCCGGGACCATTCAGAACGACATCTTGAAGGAGTTCATGGTCCGCAACACCTACATCTACCCGCCGGCGCCCTCCATGCGCATCGTCGCCGACATCATTGAGTACACGGCGAAAGAGATGCCTAGGTTCAACTCGATCTCGATCTCCGGCTACCACATGCAAGAAGCCGGGGCGACCACCGTGCAGGAGCTCGCCTTCACCCTGGCCGACGGTCTGGAGTACGTGCGCGCGGCGCTTTCCAAGGGTCTCGACGTGGACGCCTTCGCGCCACGCCTGTCGTTCTTTTTCGCGATCGGAATGAACTTCTTTTTCGAGATCGCCAAGCTGCGCGCGGCACGCCTGCTATGGGCCGAGCTGATGACCCAGTTCGAGCCCAAGAACCCGCTCAGCCTGGCGCTGCGCACCCACTGTCAGACCTCGGGCGTGAGCCTGACCGAGCAGGACGCCCACAACAACGTGGTGCGCACGGCGATCGAGGCCATGGCCGCGGTGCTCGGCGGCACCCAGTCTCTGCACACCAATTCCTTCGACGAGGCGATCGCCCTGCCGACGCCATTCTCTGCGCGCATCGCCCGCAACACCCAGCTGATTCTGCAGCATGAAACCGGCGTCACCAAGGTGGTCGATCCCCTGGCCGGCAGCTACTACGTAGAGAGTCTGACCGCCAGCATGGCGGCCGAGGCGCGCAAGCTGATCGCCGAGGTGGAAGAGCTCGGCGGCATGACCAAGGCGGTCGATTCTGGCCTGCCTAAGCTCAAGATCGAGGAGTCGGCGGCCCGCCGCCAAGCCCGGGTCGACCGGGGCGAGGAGGTCGTCGTCGGCGTCAACCGCTACCAGCCCGAGGACGACCAACAGCCGGAGATCCTCGACATCGACAACGCCAAGGTGCGCGAAGCCCAGGTCGCCCGCCTGGAGCGTATCCGCGCGAACCGCGACGGAGCGGCCTGCCAAGCCGCGCTCGACTCGCTCAGCCGGGTCGCCGAGAGCGATGCCGGCAACCTGCTGGAAGCCGCGGTCGAGGCGAGCCGGGCGCGCGCCACGGTGGGCGAGATCTCCGACGCGCTCGAGCGGGTCTATACCCGCCACCGGGCGGTCATTCGTAGCGTCTCCGGGGTATACGGCTCGGCCTATGACCAAGACGAGGGCTTCCAGCGCATTCAGGGCGAGGTCCAGCGCTTCGCCGAGCAGAATGGTCGTCGGCCGCGCATGCTGGTGGTCAAGCTGGGCCAGGACGGCCATGACCGGGGCGCCAAGGTGATCGCCACCGCATTTGCCGACATCGGGTTTGACGTGGACATGGGCGCGCTCTTCCAAACCCCCGAGGAGGCGGCGCGCCAGGCGATCGAAAACGACGTCCATGTGATCGGCGTCTCCAGCCAGGCCGCCGGGCACAAGACCCTGGTGCCGCATCTGATCGAGGCGCTGAAGCAGGCGGGCGCCGACGACATCCTGGTGATCTGTGGCGGCGTGATCCCGCCCCAGGACTACGACTTCCTGATGAGTGAAGGCGTTGGCGCGGTGTTCGGCCCGGGCACCAACATCCCCGAGGCAGCCCACCAGGTCCTCGGCATGATCAGCGAGCGCCGGGCGGCGGCGTGACTATCGGAGGCATTCGACCCATGACACGACTGATCGCGCTTCTGGCCGCCCTCCTGCTGGCAATGCCCGCCGCGGCAGGCGAGCCCCAAACGATGACCCAGAACGAGTTCCGTACGCTGATCGAAGGCAACACCATCGTCGGCGAATGGTCCGGCACGCCCTATCGGCAATTCTTCGATGAAGGCGCGCGCACCACCTATCAGGAAAAGGGCAAGGCCGAGACCTACGGCACCTGGCGCATCACCGAGGACGGCAAGTATTGCTCGGTCTGGCCGCCTAACCCGCAGGAGGCCTGCTACAACGTCAAGCGCGACGAAGACACCCTCTTCTGGGACGCAGGCGGCGGCAAGACCTACCCCTCCGACGTGGTGCCCGGCAAACAGATGGCGTGGTGAGGTCGTTCGACTGTGATATAGCAGGGCCATGCGCCCCACGACCCTCGATCCCGGCCAGTTCAAGCTGCGCAACCAAGCCCGCAACCTGCGGCGGATCCTGCCCTATCTGTGGCCCCAGAGCCGTGCCGACCTGCGCTTTCGGGTCATCTTCGCGCTCTGCCTGCTGGTCGCTGCCAAGCTGACCAGCGTCGTGGTGCCGATCATCCTGCGCGGCGCGGTCGACGCGTTGTCGCCCGAGACCGAGACCTTGATCGCCGTGCCGATCGCCTTGCTGCTGGCTTATGGCGCGGCCCGGGTTTGCGCCCAGGGCTTCGGCGAGCTGCGCGACGCGATCTTCGCCCGGGTCGCCCAGCACGCGATCCGCCAGGTCGCGCTCAAGACCTTCCGTCACCTGCACGAGCTCTCCCTGCGCTTCCATCTGGACCGCCAGACCGGCGGTCTCAATCGGGCGATCGAGCGCGGCGTCAAGGGCAT
Source organism: Pseudomonadota bacterium (assembly GCA_039029395.1). Taxonomy (GTDB): domain Bacteria; phylum Pseudomonadota; class Alphaproteobacteria; order Kiloniellales; family JAKSDN01; genus JBCCGG01. Next base: position 19,604 of record JBCCGG010000011.1, read on the forward strand.
CGAATTTTTGCTGTCCTTCGTGATCTTTAAAATCGTGCCGACGATCCTCGAGATCGCGCTGGTCTGCGGCATCTTGTGGAGCCTGTTCGACTGGCGCTTCGCCGCAGTCACCCTGGCGACCATCGCCGGCTATGTCGCCTTCACCTTTAAGCTGACCGAGCTGCGCATCCGCTACCGGCGCCAGATGAACGACGCCGACAGCGACGCCAACACCAAGGCAATCGACAGCCTGCTCAACTTCGAGACCGTCAAGTACTTCGGCAACGAAGAGCACGAGGCCAAGCGCTACGACGCCGGTTTGAAGCACTACGAGGGCGCCGCGGTGCGAAGCCGCACCAGTCTGTCCAGCCTCAACGCCGGCCAGGCTGTGATCATCTCGCTCGGTATGACTTTGATGATGTTCCTGGCCGCAGCTGGCGTTGCCGCCGGCACCATGACGGTTGGCGACTTCGTGATGGTCAACGCCTATCTGTTGCAGGTCGCCATGCCGCTCAACCTGCTGGGCACGGTCTATCGCGAGATCAAGCAGTCCCTGGTCGACATGGAGATCATGTTCGACCTGATTGAGGTGCCTTGTGAGGTTACAGATCGGCCCGACGCCAAAGCCTTGGCACTCGCCGGCGGCACGGTCGCCTTCGAGAACGTCTCCTTTGGGTACGATCCCCGGCGGCCGATCCTGCACGATGTGAGCTTTAACGTGCCGGCCGGCAAGACGGTTGCAATCGTCGGCCCCAGCGGCGCCGGAAAGTCGACCATCAGTCGCATCCTGTTTCGCTTCTATGACGTAGGCGCCGGCCGGGTAACGATCGACGGCCAGGACATCCGCGACGTCACCCAGGAGTCTCTGCGGGCGGCGATCGGCATCGTTCCTCAGGAGACGGTGCTGTTCAACGACACGATTGGCTACAACATCGCCTATGGCCGGCCCGATGCCGATCAGGCCGAGATCGAAGCGGCCGCCCGCCTGGCGCGCATCGAACAGTTCATCGAACGCCTGCCCGACGCCTACGACTCCACAGTGGGCGAGCGCGGCCTCAAACTCTCCGGCGGCGAAAAGCAGCGGGTGGCAATCGCCCGCACCTTGCTTAAGCGCCCAGCGATCTTTCTGTTCGACGAGGCGACCTCGTCGCTCGACACCAAGACCGAGCGCGAGATCCAGGACAGCCTGAAAGAGGTCTCGATCAACCGCACCACCTTGGTGATCGCTCACCGTCTTTCGACCGTGGTCGAGGCCGATGAGATTCTGGTGCTCGAGGCAGGGCGCATCGTCGAGCGCGGTCGCCACGGCGCGCTCTTGGCATCGGGCGGCGCCTATGCTGCCATGTGGCGGCGCCAACAGGCCGAGCGAGACGAGGCCGAGCGCCGGGAGCCGCCTTTGGCGGCGCCCGTGTTGTGATTTGATCGAGGACTGTTTTTCAATCGGGAGGGAACCATGAGAGTACTTTGGGGATTGTCTCTGGCCTTGGGGTTGGCGTCGATCGCCGGCGGCGCAGCCGCCGACACGCTCGGCAAGGTCCGCGACAGCGGCAAGCTGGTGATCGGCCATCGGGAGGCCTCGCGGCCTTTTTCCTACGTCAATGACGACGGCCAGGTGGTCGGCTATTCGATCGACCTTTGCAAGCGGGTCGTCACCGCCGTGAAGGCGGCAACCGGCCTTGCCACGGTCGAGGTCGAATACGTCCCGGTCAACGCCGAGAACCGCATGGCCATGTTGTCGGACGGCCAAGTGGATATCGTCTGCGGCTCGACCACCAACACTCTAAAGCGTCAGCAACAGGTATCTTTTTCCTTGCTCACCTTTGTCACCGGCGCCGAGATGCTGGTCAAGAAGGGTTCCGGAATCAAAGGCCTGAAGGACCTGGAGGGCCGTTCCGTCGGCGTGGTTTCGGGCACGACCACCGAGGCCGGCTTGAAGCGCGCCCTGGAAAAACAGTTCATCAACACCAACGTCGTGCCGATCTCCGACCACGACAAGGGTCTGGCGGCGCTCGAGGCCAACGAGATCGACGCTTACGCCTCCGACCGGGTGCTGCTGGTCGGGCTAGCGCTCAAGGCCAAGGACCCAAGCCAGCTGACCTTGACCGACAAGTTCTATTCCTACGAGCCCTATGCGCTGATGATGCGCAAGAACGACGACGACTTCCGGCTCCTGGTCGACCGCACGCTCGCCAGCCTATACCGCACCCAGGCGATTCTGCCGATCTACACGGCTTGGTTCGGCGACCCGAAGCGGGCCGGCAACCTCTTGAAGGCCATGTACATCCTGGAGGCTTTGCCGGAGTGACCTGCAGCTACACCCACGTGGCGCTTCACGTGCGCGATCTGGAGGCCTGCATCGCCTTCTACCAACGCTTTTGCGGCCTCAAGATCGTGCACGAGCGGGGCGGCCCTGGCGAGCGGGTGGTGTGGCTCGCCGAACCAGGCCGCGAGCGCGACTTCATCTTCGTGCTTCTGCCGGGTGGGCCGGGCCGCGACCAGAGCGACCGGGACTTCAGCCACTTGGGCTTCGCGCTCGAAAGCCGCGCGGCGGTCGATGCGCTGGCCGGCGAGGCCGAATCAGAAGGTTGCCTGGTTTGGGCGCCGCGCGAGGAGCCCTATCCGGTCGGCTACTACTGCGGCCTCAAGGATCCGGACGGTAACTTCGTCGAATTCAGCTATGGCCAGCCGCTCGGGCCGGGCGCCGAGGCCCACGACCAAGACCTGACGTGAACAGCGGGCCGACAGCCGACAAACTACGCGCCGGCGACCGCCGGGCCCTGGCCCGGGCGATCACCCTGGTGGAATCGACCCGGCCCGATCACCGGCCGGAGGCCGAGGCGCTTCTCGCCGAACTGCTGCCCCAAAGCGGACAGTCAATTCGCCTGGGCATCACCGGCGTGCCCGGGGTCGGCAAATCGACCTTTATCGAACACCTGGGCCTCTCCGCGATCGAGCGCGGCCACCGGGTCGCCGTGCTTGCGGTCGACCCCTCGTCCCAACGCACCGGCGGCTCGATCCTGGGCGATAAGACCCGCATGCAGGACCTGGCGCGCAACCCCGCCGCCTTTATCCGGCCCTCGCCGGCCGCCGGCACCTTGGGCGGCGTCGCCCGACGCACGCGTGAGGCGCTTCTGGTCTGCGAGGCCGCCGGCTTCGATCTGATCATCGTCGAGACCGTCGGTGTGGGTCAGTCCGAGACCATGGTGGCCGACCTGGTCGACATGTTCTTGCTGCTGATCACCCCGGCCGCCGGCGACGAGCTTCAGGGCATCAAGAAAGGTATCGTCGAGCTCGCCGACTTGGTCTTGGTCAACAAGGCCGACGGCGACCTGGCCGAGGCCGCCAAGCGGGCTCGCGCCGACTATCAAAGCGCGCTTCACCTGCTCTATCCGCCGACCGCCGCCTGGCGCCCCCCGGTCCTGACCTGCTCGGCCTTGACCGGCGCCGGCTTCGAGGCGATCTGGCAGGCGATCGGCGACTTCAAGCAGATCCAGGCCGAGAGCGGCGGATTTGGGGCCCGCCGCGCCCGCCAGGCGGTGACCTGGATGTGGAGCGAGATCCGCGAAAGCCTCATGGCCACGCTGGAGCGCGACCCCGATGTCGCGGCTCGCCTGGGGCCCTTGGAGGCCGCGGTACGCCAGGGCCAGACCGCCCCGACCGCCGCCGCCCGGGAAGTCCTGGAGGCCTTTGGCGTCACGGCAAAGTTACCCGACCTTGCACCTTGACCTGGCCCGTCGGGTGCACTAGAAACCGGCCTCGCGACCGGGCGTCTGTTAGGCGGCCGGCCTGTTACATTGGGTTAAGAAAGACCACTCGAGGACAGCAAGCTATGGCGCGACGGTGCGACTTCACGGGCAAGGGCGTGCAGACCGGCAACAACGTGAGCCACGCCCACAACAAGACCCGGCGGCGGTTCCTGCCGAACCTGCAGAAGACCTCGCTGATGAGCGACACCCTGGGCCAAACCGTCCAGGTGCGCCTGACCGCCAGGGCGATCAAGACGATCGAGAAGCGCGGTGGGCTTGACGCCTTCCTGCTGTCCTCGTCCAACGACGACCTGGGCAAGCAGGCCCAAGTGCTCAAGCGTCGGATCGAGAAGGCGAAGGCCGCCGCCAGTGCTTGAGCAGGCGCTTCGGGCTTTCCCAGCGCGCCAGTTCAGCTAGAATTGCGCCTTGTCGTGGCGCCGGGGGCAGTCCTGGGCGTAATCCTGCGGCAAATGGGCTTGGCGCGCCTGGGCGCGCTGTGAAAGGGGACTCCTGACCATGCCTTCGCTGGCTCGCCGCCAAGTCCTGACCTCCCTGGCGTCATTGCCTTTGGCGACAGTGCTGGCCGACCCCGCCCTGGCTGCGGCGGTCGCCGCCGAGTTGACCACCGTTTCCATGGCCCGTCCCGGCGGCAAGGCGGTCAAGGCCGCACTCGCCAGGCCGGCGGTCCTGCCGGCGCCTTGCGTGCTCCTGGTGCATGAGTGGTGGGGTCTCAACGACCAAATCAAGTCGGTCGCCGCCGAGCTTGCCAAGCAGGGCTTCCTGGCGCTCGCGGTCGATCTCTACGACGGCAACGTGACCGACCAGCCGGACCAGGCCAAGGCCTTCATGCAGCAGGTCGTGCCCGACGAGGCGCTTGGCACGCTCTCGGCCTGGATCGACTGGCTCAAGACCAACGACAGCTCGACCGGCAAGGTCGGCACGGTCGGCTGGTGCTTCGGCGGCGGCTGGTCGCTTAACGCCTCGATCGCCAACCCGGTCAACGCCACGGTGGTCTATTATGGCCGGGTCGACCAAAGCCCTGACGAGCTAAAGGCGCTCAATGGCCCGGTGCTGGGCCACTTCGCGACCGAGGACCAATGGATCAACAAACCCATGGTCGACGGCTTTGCGGCTGCCATGGACTCGGTCTCCAAGAGCTACGAGGTCTTCTGGTACGAGGCCAACCACGCCTTCGCCAACCCGACCAACGCCAACTACGACAAGGGCGACGCCAAGCTCGCCTGGGAGCGCACGTTGGAGTTCTTCGGCGCGCAGCTAAGAGCCTAGGACGGGACCTCCCGGTCCTGCGATGCCGGCTTGCCGAACTTTCCCCTGTAGGCCCGCGCGAAGCTCTCCGGGTTGTCGAAGCCGCATAGGCCGGCGATGTCGCTTACCCTGAGACTAGAGTTCTTGAGAAGGTTGCGGGCTTCGGTCAGCCGGAGATGCCGATAGTAGGCCGACGGCGTCTGCTTGAGATACCGCTTGAACAACCGGCCGAGCGTCCAGATCGGGACGCCGGTGCTTTGGGCTATGGCCGCCACGAGCAGCGGCCGGTCGAGTGTGGCGATCATCAGGTCGACCGCTTTCGCCAGGTTGCGGTCGAGACGCTTGAGCGACGTGTCGATCAAGAGCTTTTGCTGGGGGCCGCTAAAATGCGTCGGCCGATAGGTGAGGATCTCGGCAACCCGGGCGGCCAGGTCGTGGCCGCTGTAGCGCTCAATCAGGCCAAGGGTCATGTCCACGGTGGCCACGCCGCCGGCACTGGAACAGCGCTTGTCGGAGACATCGAATAGACGGTCGATAAACACCTCCTCACGAAACTTTTCGCGATAGCCGCGCAGCGCTTCGAAATGGACCGCCGCCGGCACGGTCGCGAGCAGGCCCGCCTCGGCGAAGATCAGAGCACCGGTATCGACACATCCCATCATGGCGCCGCCGCGGGCGCGGCCTTTCAGCCAGCTCAAGAGCGATTTGGCGAGCGCGGTTTCCGGTTGATAGGCCGACAGCAGCAGCACGATGTCGGCAGCGCCGTCGTCAAGCGCCACGGTTTCGATTGCGATGCCGCTGGAACTGGTCATGCGGCCACCTTCGATCGATAGGAACCGCCAGCGCCAGCGCTGCTGGGCGCCCTCGCGGTTGGCCACGCGCAGAGGCTCCGTCACCAGGGTCAGAGACAGAACGGGGAACCTGTCGGTCAGCACGATGTCCACTAGAGGCATGGCGGGCACCCCACTTTGTCGAACAACGTTAATTTATTGCAGATTCAAGTCAATCGAATGTGCATCCTATCGCCTACCATCATGGTATTGCGGGAGGATACATGGACGAACTGCCTCTGACGCCCGACTTCGACCACTGGCCGGTGGATCACGTCGTGATTGGCCTCGACCACTCGGCCGAAGCGCTGCGCGTAGACTGGTCCGACGGCGCCACCAGCGAGCACCATGTGCTGCTCTTGCGCGAGAACAGCCCCGATCCTGGAACAACCCATCCAAAGGCGCGCGAGATGTGCATTGCGCCAACCGAGATTGCGGCCGATGTCGAGATAGTCTCTGCGGCGCTCGAGAACAAAGGCGCGGTGCTGGTCGCTTTCAGCGATGGAACCAGCAGCGCCTATCACCCCGGCTGGCTGCGCGGCACGGCTTGGCTTGGCGAGGAGGCGCCGCCTAAGCAGGTATTGTGGCGCGCTGGCGAACTGGAAGCGCCGCCGAGCTTCGACGGACCCATGGCGCTCAAGGCGCCCAGCGTGTTCCTCGCCTGGCTGGAGAGCCTGCGCGACTACGGCATCGCCCGCTTGCGCGGCCTGCCCCAGCGGGACGGCCTGTTGGAGGAGATCGTCACGCGAATTGGGCCAGTGCGCGAGAGCAACTTCGGCCGGCAGTATGTGCTGGCGATCAAGGACAACCCGGACAGCCAGGCCTATACCTCCGATAGCCTGTTGCAGCATATCGACCTGCCCACGCGCGAGACCCCGCATGGGCTGCAGTTCCTCTATACGCGCGAGAACACGACGACCGGCGGCGAGGGCATCTACGCCGATGCCTACCGGGTGGCCGAGGACATGCGCGGCGAGGAGCCGGACCACTTTCGCTCGCTCGTCACCGATAAGTGGGATTACAACAACCGTGCGCGCACCAGCGACTATCGCGGCCGTGGGCCGGTGGTCGAAACGGATGACAAGGGCCGCATAACCGGCATTCGCTACAACACCTTTCTGCGCGCTCCCTTGAAAGCGCCGCTTGAGGTCCAGGCGCGCGCTTACAGGGCCTACCGCGCCTTTTGCGCCCGGGCCCAGAGTGAGCGCTACCAAATGCGGATCCGATACGAGCCGGGCGATTTGCTGGCCTTCGACAACCGCCGCGTCCTCCATGGCCGCGCGGGCTACGACGCCAAAGGCGGCACGCGATTCATCGAGGGCATCTATGGGGACCGGGACGACCTCTACTCTCGGATCCGAACGCTTAAGCGAAAGCTGCGTCGCCAAGCCAACGACTGACTCCTAGCAAGAAGGATCACTGATCATGACAGTCACAGCGATCAAAACGTCACAGACGGATTGCTCCGAGGCTGAATGGCAAGCCCGCGTCGATCTGGCGGCGCTGTTCCGGATCACCGCACACTTCGGTATGTCCGATTTGGCCAATGGGGCCGTGTGCGCCCGGGTGCCCGATCGGCCGGATCACTATCTCGTCCATCCCTACGGAATGTTCTGGGAGGAGGCGCGGGCCTCGCGCATGGTGAAGATCGACGCTAGCGGCCGGCCGGTCGACAAGGACGCACCATGGCTCAACGACGGCGTTCAAAACCTCTGCCAGTGGATCTTCGGTTCGCGGCCGGAGGTGAGCTTCTTCGTGCACGGTCACGAGGAAGAAGTCATGGCGGTCGGCTCGATCGAGGACGGGCTTTTGCCGCTCAACCAGCCGGCGGTTTATCTCGGCAACATCACCGGCTACATCGAGTACGAGTTCGACGAAGACGAGGCCTTCGGAGAGCATTTCGTGGAGAAGCTCGGCGATCACCAGATTTTGATCAGCCGCAACCACGGCTACTATGCCTTGGGCGAGACTGCGGCGGCGGCATTTTTTAGAGCCTACTTCCTGCGCCAGACCTGTTCGACTCAGATCAAGACCCTTGCGATGGGACGCGAGCCGCACCTGATCGACCCCCAGAAAGTCGCCCGCTACCAGGATCAGATGGCCGCCTCGGATCACTACAACTACAACGGCGAAACCGAATGGCCCGGTCTGATCCGCCTGCTCGACGCACGAGATGGGGGTTATGCCACATAGAGGCAGGTCCAAGCGGACTTGTCTGCGGTCCTAGTTCGCCCCACCGGCGGACCGTATCTGTTCGGCAATATCGTCCGCCGCGCCACGCCTCAAAGCATAGTCCAGGGCCCTGCGGCCCCACTGGTCGCGGATCTCGGTGTCGGCGCCCTTAGCCAGCAGCAGCCGGACGACCTCAGGGTGGTCTTTGAAGGCGGCCAGGATCAGCGGGCTGACTTGCTCGTCGTCGACCCAGTTCACGCTGGCGCCCGCCGCGATCAGGCGTTGGGCGATCCCCAGCCGGCCGTCGCGCGCGGCAAAGATCAGGGCGGTGTTGCGCACCTGGTCGTGGCAGTCCGGATCGGCACCGGCCGCCAACAGGCGCTCGACTTGGCTCAGATCGCCCACCTTGGTCGCCGCGATCAGCGCATCGCCGGCTTGGACCGGTCCGGCGCTGAGAATTAGCAGCAAGGATCCGAGAAGTAGGCGCCTCACCGCCGGCCGCCGGCGGCGCGCCGGCCCATGGGCATGGCCTCTCCCGGAGTCTCGTCGAACAGCTCGGCCAATTTCTCGAGCATGGTGCCGCCGAGCTGCTCGGCGTCGACGATGGTGACCGCCCGGCTGTAGTAGCGGGTCACGTCGTGGCCGATGCCAATGGCCACAAGCTCGACCGGGGAATAGCCTTCGATCCAAGCGATGACCTCGCGCAGATGGCGCTCAAGGTAGTTTCCCGGATTGACCGAAAGGGTCGAGTCGTCAACTGGCGCGCCGTCGGAGATGACCATCAGGATACGCCGCTGCTCGGGCCGGGCGATCAGCCGCTGATGGGCCCAGAGCAGGGCCTCGCCGTCGATATTCTCCTTCAGGATGCCCTCGCGCAGCATCAGGCCGAGCGCCTTGCGGGCGCGCCGCCAGGGCGCGTCGGCCGGCTTGTAGACGATGTGGCGCAAGTCGTTCAGGCGGCCCGGCGACTGGGGCTTGCCGGCGGCGATCCAGCGCTCGCGGGATTGACCGCCCTTCCACATGCGGGTCGTGAAACCGAGGATCTCCACCTTGACGCCGCAGCGCTCCAATGTGCGCGCCAGGATGTCCGCGCTCATCGCCGCCACCGTGATCGGCCGGCCACGCATGGAGCCCGAGTTGTCGATCAGCAGAGAGACCACGGTATCCCGGAACTCGGTCTTCTGTTCCTGTTTGAACGAGAGCGAGTGCATGGGGTTGGCGACCACCCGGGCGAGCCGCGCCGTGTCCAGAAGGCCTTCCTCCAGATTGAACTCCCAAGCGCGAGTTTGCTTGGCCATGAGCCGGCGCTGAAGCCGGTTGGCCAAGCGCGCGATGACGCCGTGCAGATGGGCGAGCTGCTGGTCCAGGAGCTGACGCAGGCGGCTGAGCTCGTCCGGATCGCACAGCTGGTCGGCCTCGACCACCTCGTCGAACTCGGTCAGGAAGACCCGGTAGGCGTCTTCCCGGGTCGAGTTGCGCCGGTCGTCGAACTCCGGCGGACGGCCCGGCCGGCCCGGCTCCTCCGAGGAGCTGCCGGACATCATATCGCCGTCGGCCTCGGCCGAATCGTCGTCGCCGGCCTCGGCCTCGCCGGATTCGGTCATGTCGCCTTCGATTTGGCCGCTGCTCTCGGACTCGTCGCTCTCGCCGCCCTCACCGCTCGCCTCGGACGGCTGGTCCTCGGAGTCCTCGCCTTGGCTCTCCTGCTCGTCGTCGTTCAGAGGTTCCTGCTCGGCGGTCGGGTCCAGGTTGAGGTGCTCGAGCAGCCGGCGCAGGTCCTCAGCGAATGCTTCCTGGTCGCCGGCATGCTGATTGAGCAGGTCAAGATCCTGAAACACCTTGGGATCGAGCGCCGAGCGCCAAAGGTCGACCATCGGCTTGGCGGCCGGTGGCGGCGGCTGGCCGGTCATGGCCTCGCGCGCCAGCGCTCTCAGCGCCTCGCTGAGCGGCGCCTCCTCCACGCTGGTCACCCGGTTGTAGCCGCGGCCCCGGCAACGTTCGTCCAGGGCGGCATCCAGGTTGACCCCGACGCCAGCCATAAGGCGCACGCCCAAGGCCTCGCAACGGGCTTGCTCCAAGGCATCGTAGACTTCTCGGGCAGCCGGATTGGTCGGCCGCCGCTTGGCATGAAGCGCGCCATCGTGGTGGCGCACCTTGAGCGCCAGGAGATCCGCCTCGCCGCGCACCACCGAGACCTCGGAGAGCGGCAGGTCGCGCGACGGCAGGGGCAAGCGCGCCTCGTTGCCGACCAGGCCGGCCGGAGTCGGTGTGAAGGTGACGCCCAGGTCGTCGCGCTCGGCGATCGCCCGGATGGCGGCACCGGTGGCGCGCTTGAAGCGCTCGATCGGGGTCTCCGACTGGCTCATGGGAAAGGCTCGGTCAGACGATCACACCAGGGTCGCCTTGATGCCGCTTTCCGGCAGCTCGGTGCCGAAGCAGCGCTGGTAGTACTCGGCCACCGTGGCGCGCTCCATCTCGTCGCACTTGTTGACGAAAGTAACCCGGAAGGCGAAGGCGACGTCGTTGAAGATCCGGGCGTTCTCGGCCCAGGTGATGACCGTGCGCGGGCTCATCACGGTCGAGATGTCGCCATTGATGAAGCCGCTGCGGGTCAGGTCGGCGAGCGCGACCATGGCCGAGATCTGCTTGCGGCCCTCGTCGGTGTCGTACTCCGGCGTCTTGGCCAGCACGATCTCGCATTCGTCGTCGTGGGGCAGATAATTCAGGGTCGCGACGATGTTCCAGCGGTCCATCTGGCCCTGATTGATCTGCTGGGTCCCGTGATAGAGCCCCGTGGTGTCACCCAAGCCCACCGTGTTGGCGGTCGCGAAGAGGCGGAAGGCTGGATGAGGGTGCAGGACCCGGTTCTGGTCGAGCAGGGTCAGCTTGCCCTCGACCTCGAGCACGCGCTGGATCACGAACATCACGTCCGGCCGGCCGGCGTCGTACTCGTCGAAGCAAAGCGCGGTCGGATGCTGCAAGGCCCAGGGCAGCAGCCCTTCGCGAAACTCGGTAACCTGACGGCCGTCGCGAATCACGATCGCGTCCTTACCGATCAGGTCGATCCGGCTGATATGGCTATCCAGGTTGATTCGGATGCAGGGCCAGTTGAGCCGGGCCGCGACCTGCTCGATGTGGGTCGATTTACCGGTGCCGTGGTAGCCTTGAATGATGACGCGGCGGTTATAGGCGAAGCCGGCCAGGATCGCGAGCGTGGTGTCCCGGTCGAAGCGGTATGCCTCGTCGATGTCGGGCACGTGATCGTTGGACTGGCTGAACGCCGGCACCTGCATGTCGCAGTCGATCCCGAAGGTCTGGCGGACCGAGACCGTGATATCCGGCACCGCCGTGCGCGGGTCGTCGAAGGCGGCTGACTCTGTGGTAGACATCTGTCTGTACCCTTTGTAGCGAAGGCGGCAAACAATCCGGTGGGAAGAGATTGCCGGTGGTGAGTTACTGCACGAAGCTTTGCTTCAAGGTCGCGTAAGCCTGGTTTACCAGCTTCAGCCGCTCCTCGGCCTCGGCGTCGCCGCCGTTGGCATCCGGGTGCAACTGCTTGGCCAGTTGCTTATAACGGGTTTTTATCTCAGGAAAAGTCACAGGACGCGACAAATTCAACATTGCCAGCGCCCGTTCATCCTCATCACGGGGCTTGGGTGCGCCGTTGGCCTTGCCCGAGCCGTCTGAGCCGATGCCGAAATCACGCTCGAGCTGCTCGCGCGCCTCGGCCTCCAGGCGGTGCGCCTGACTGCCGAAGGGCCAAGACGGGCGCTGCCAGACCGTGTCCTCGCGCCGCTGGCTTTCGATCTGATCCTCGTCCATGCCGACGAAGTAGTTCCAAGCCAGATTGTAGAGGCGCACGTGCTCCAGGCAGAACCAGTAGTACTCGTTCAGGCGGTCGCGCGAGCGCGGCGCCCGGTAGAGACCGGCCTCCGTGCAGCCCTCGTGCTGACAGCTCCGAAGACTTTCCTCGGGCTTTTCGAAGGGCGCGTCAATCGCATCAGGAGTCGCTCGTGCCATGGATAAAGTATGGGTCGGACATCGCCGTCTGACAAGCCGGCCCGCACAAAGCTTGACCAAATCGGCGCCCATGCCAGCAACGGATCGTAAGCCATCCTAGGGTATTGCATTTGATCAAGAAATACTATTTATAAGTGTATAATTCTCCATTTTGCCCGTTAGAGCCGCAGCAATCGGGTATTCAATCACTTGGAATTGAGAATTGCCCAGAGTGAGCATGTCTCTCAAAGGGCATTGCCCATCATCGCCGGTCGATTTGGCTCAAATGAAGGCCTATGGCAACAAGCTGCCAAAGCGCTGGGATATCACTGAACGGCTATTGGCCGGTGTAATGGTCAGGCCAGGCGTTCTTGACCACCTCACCGTCGGCCCGATAGGCGTGGCAGCTGTCAATTAGGCCGGGCTTGCCCGCCGGAGGACTCTTGGCGGCCTTGCGGGCGAGCACCGGGTAGAGCGTCTGGAAGGTCACGGTGGCCATGGCGATCAGCATCTCGACCAGGTGCGTGCAACCCTCCACGCCGCCCAGGCGGCTGCGCACCGCCTGGCGCCAGCCGCGCCCGACCTTGACTCCGATCATGCGCTTAAAGTTGGGCGCGATCGCCGGACAAACGGCATAGGGGCCGGCCTCGGTGGCGACCTCGATGTCCCGGACCACCAGGTCCTCGTCGACGGTGAGGCGCAGCCACATGTCGTGCAGAGGCTCGCCAGCCTCGATGCGGCCCCGGTAGGCATTGTCGAAGCCGTAGGACTTGGCGTCGGTCATGCGGCCCTCGATGTCCCACAATCCGTCCTCCCGGCGATAGCCGCCGAAGTCGTAGGCGCGGGTATGAAGCCGCTCGCGCGCTGCGGGGGCAGGAAGCGGCATGGCGGTCAGCCTCTGACTTGACAGGAACCCGGAAAAGCAGCGCGCACTATAGTCGGGCGAGGGAGGCCGTCAACCGAGGGCGCAGCCGGTCAGGACCCCTCCGCCTGGGCCATATCCGGCAGCTTATGGGCGATGCCCTTGTGGCAGTCGATGCAGGTCTTCTCGCCGCTCAACAAAAACCGCTCGTGCTGCTCGGCGGCGCGGGTGCTCTGGCGGGTGAAGTCCATGTAGTCCAGGTCGTGGCAGTTGCGGCACTCCAGCGAGTTGTTGGCCTTGAGGCGCGCCCACTCGTGCTGGGCCAGCTCAAGGCGCTTGTCGAGGAACTTCTCCCGGGTCGAGATGGTGCCGAAGACCTTGCCCCAGACCTCCTTGGAGGCCTGCATCTTGCGGGCGATCTTGTTGGTCCACTCGTGGGGCACGTGGCAGTCCGGGCAGGTGGCGCGCACGCCCGAGCGGTTGTTGTAGTGGATCGTGCCCTTGAGCTCGGCGAAGACGTTGTCGCGCATCTCGTGGCAGCCGACGCAGAAGGTCTCGGTGTTGGATATCTCGAGCGCGGTGTTGAAGGCGCCCCAGAAGATGATGCCGGCGACGAAGCCGCCGATCGTCAGGAAGCCCAGGCTGTAGTGCACGCTCGGGCGGCGCAGGGTGTCCCACAGTGTCTTGACCCAGCCGAACATGAGCCCGCGCCCTATTGCTGGCCCGCGCCGGCGTCCCGGCGCAGCAGGGTGTCGATGTCGACAAAGTCGTTCTCCACCAGGGGCGGGCTGTCGACCTGCACCACGTGACACTGGGTGCAGAAGTAACGCCGGGGCGAGATCGAGGCCAAGGGCTGGCCGTCCCGGTCCATGAAGTGGGTGATCGAGACCATCGGCGCCTGGGATTGCTCAATCGCTGTGCGGGCGTGGCAGGCCATGCAGCGGTTGGAGTTCAGGTCCACCTGATAGCCGTCGATCTTGTGGGGGATGATCGGCGGTTGCTCCGGATAGTTGCGCACCTGGCGCAGGTCCTTGTTGACCACCTTGGGCATGGCTGGCGTGTCCAAGGTCTCGGCGATCGGGCCGCCGCGCAGGGTCGCCGTCTCGTCGGCCTGGGCCGGCACGCCGAGCAGAACCAGGGCGGCGGCCGTCAGAATGATCGTCGCTTTCATCGCTCCCTCCCTCACGCCGGCTCGACCTTGCAGGCACACTTCTTGAAGTCGGTCTGCTTGGAGATCGGGTCGGTGGCGTCCAGGGTGACCTTGTTGATCAGCCGGCTGGCATCGAACCAGGGCACGAAGATCAGGCCCCGCGGCGGCTTGTTGCGGCCCCTGGTCTCGACCCGGGTGACGATCTCGCCGCGCCGGGACTTGATGCGCACCTGGCTGCCCCGGCGCAGGCCCTTGGCCTCCGCGTCGTCCGGGTGCATGTAGACCACGGCGTCCGGATAGGAGCGGTAGAGCTCGGGCACCCGCTGGGTCATGGAGCCGGAGTGCCAATGCTCGAGCACCCGGCCGGTCACCAGCCAGAAGTCATACTCATCGTCTGGCGCTTCCGCCGGTGGCTCATAGGGCAGGGCGAAGATCACCGCACGCTTGTCGGGCTTGCCGTAAAACTGCACCTCGCTGCCGGCCTCCACATAGGGGTCGTAGCCCTCGCGGAAACGCCATTGGGTTTCCTTGCCGTCGACCACCGGCCAGCGCAGGCCGCGGGTCTCGTGGTAGGTCTCGAAGGGCGCCAGGTCGTGGGCCTTACCCCGGCCGAACTGGGCATACTCCTCGAATAGGCCCTTCTGAATGTAGAAGCCGAAATCCTCGGCCTCCTGGTTGGCGTAATCCGGACTGGTCTCCTCTAGGGGATACTTGTCGACCTGGCCGTTGGCGAAGAGCACCTCGTAGAGCGTCTTGCCCTTGTAGTCCGGGTTGGCGTCGAGCAGCTCGGCCGACCAAACCTCGTCGGTCGTGAAGCGCTTAGAGAACTCGACCACCTGCCAGAGGTCCGAGCGCGACTCGCCGGGCGCGTCAACCAGCTGGTGCCAGAACTGGGTGCGCCGCTCGGCGTTGCCGTAGGCGCCCTCCTTCTCGACCCACATGGCGGTTGGGAGGATCAGGTCGGCGGCTTGCGCGGTGACCGTCGGATAGGCCTCGGAGACGACAATGAAGTTCTCCGGGTTGCGGTAACCGGGCAGGCCTTCCTCGACCAGGTTGGCCGCCGCCTGCATGTTGTTGTTGACCTGAACCCAATAGGCGTTGAGCTTGCCGTCCTTCAGCATGCGGTTCTGCAGCACCGCGTGATAGCCGGGCTTGGGCGGGATCGTGCCTGACGGCAGCTTCCAGTACTTCTCGGCGATCTCCCGGTGCTTCTCATTGGCGACCACCATGTCGGCCGGCAGGCGGTGGGCGAAGGTGCCGACCTCGCGCGCCGTGCCGCAGGCCGACGGCTGACCGGTGAGAGAAAAGGGGCTGTTGCCCGGCTCGGCGATTTTCCCGGTCAGCAAATGGATGTTGTAGATCAGGTTGTTGCACCAGACGCCCCGGGTGTGCTGGTTGATCCCCATGGTCCAGAGGGACATCACCTTGGTGTCCGGGTCGGCGTAGAGCTCGGCGAGCGCCTCGAGGCGATTCTTCGGCACGCCCGAAAGCTTGGAAACCGAGTCGACGTCGTACTGCGCCACGAACTTGGCGTAGTCCTCGAAGGACATCTCTTGGGAGCCACCCGCCTTGTCGGCGTTGGCGGCGGCCTGTTGCAAGGGATGTTCGGGCCGCAGGCCATAGCCGATATCGGGATTGCCGAGGCGGAAGTTGACGTGCTTGCCGACGAAATCCTCGTTGACCTTGCCGCTTTCGATGATGTGCTTGGCAACGTAGTTGAGGATCGCCAGATCGCTCTGCGGCGAGAAGATCATCGGGATGTCGGCCAGATCGAAGCAGCGGTGCTCAAAGGTCGAGAGCACGGCGACCTTTACGTGGTCGGCGCTCAAGCGCCGGTCGGTCAGGCGCGACCAGAGGATCGGGTGCATCTCCGCCATGTTGGCACCCCACAACACGAAGGCATCTGCCGCCTCGAAGTCGTCGTAGCAACCCATGGGTTCGTCGATGCCGAAAGTGCGCATGAATCCGGCGACCGCCGAGGCCATGCAGTGGCGCGCGTTGGGGTCGATGTTGTTGGAGCGGAAGCCGGCCTTGTACAGCTTGGCAGCGGCATAGCCCTCCCACACGGTCCACTGGCCCGAGCCGAACATGCCGACCGCGGTCGGGCCCTTCTCCTTGAGGGCCTTCTTGAAGTGTCGCTCCATCTCGTCGAAGGCCTGATCCCAGGTGATGGGCGTGAACTCGCCGTTCTTGTCGAACTTGCCATCCTTCATGCGCAGGAGCGGCTGGGTCAGGCGGTCGCTGCCGTACATGATCTTGGACAGGAAGTAGCCCTTGACGCAGTTCAAGCCCCGGTTGACCTCGGCCTTGACGTCGCCGTGGGTCGCCACGACCTGGCCGTCCTTGGTCGCCACCATGACGCTGCAGCCGGTGCCGCAGAAACGGCAGGGCGCTTTCGACCAGGTCAGCTCGGTCTTGGGGCGCTCGGTGATGACGCTGGCCGCCTGGCTCGGCGTCGCCATGCCGGCGGCGGCCGCCGCCGTCGCCACGGCCTGGGCCTTGATGTAGTCCCTGCGGGTAATGGTCATGACGTTTCTCGTCCTTCTTCTTGCGCCTCCGGTACCTCGGGCTCGGGTTCGTCCACTTGGTGAAACACCAGGGCGGCGGTGATCACGCCGTCGATGTCGTGTATCCGGTTCAGGTTGTCGGTGATCTGACCTTGGCTATCGCTTTCAAAGGTCACCAGCAGCTTGCCCCGGGGGTCGCTGCCGTGAACCTCGGCGCCGGGCAGGCGTTCGATCTTGTCGGTGATGGCCCCGAGCAGGGCCGGTCGGGCCTGGACCACCAGGCTGGCGATGTGGGTTTCGACGGCCGGTTTAGGGCCGCGCCGGCCGGGCAGCTCGCCGCGCAAAAAGGTGCGGCGCCCTTGATCGACCGTCTGGGGTGCCTTAGCCACGCCAGCCCCGCTCACGAAGCCGGCGGTCCGGCGATCAGCTGGACCATCCAGATGGCAAAGCCATAGATCCCGACGACCGCCACCGCCACGATCGGCGCCAGGCCGACCGTCACGAAGAGAAAGGCGCCGAGCTCCCGGGTTTTGCCGGATTTCTCCTTGTTGGACTTCTCCGCCACCCTGCTGTCCTCCCCTCCAGGACCATAGGACAATTATCGCGCAATATGCGAAACTCTCACACGGACGGCGGCGGGCGTCCTTGATTTAGATCAAATTTCCGACGGACGTGAGTTCCCCCGCCGATGCAGGCCTATCTGCCTGTGCATGCCTTCGATGTTGAGCGGCAGCCAGGCTTCAATTGGCCCCAGACCTTGTATTGGTCCAGAGGAATCGACTGCTTCATCTCCGCCAAGCTCTGACCGTCACGGGCGGCCGCCAGGATCATTAGATAGGCTTTCGTCCGAACCTCCCTGGAGTATTGAGATTATCGAAAGTTTCGGCGGCTAACCTTTCGCTGTCCTGCCGTGATGTCGGAGAGGTGAACTGGGCCGGCGCAGCTACAGCCTGGAGGAGTGGGAGGCGATCGTCTCCGGCTACGGAGACGCCGCCGTCTTTGCCGCCAAGATCTGGGTGCCCGGGCTCTGGGCGCTGGCAGGCGCCCTGGCCCTGCCGCTCATCATACTGGCGGTCCACGCGCTGTTCCGCCGGCGCTCGATTTGGCTGCGCCTGGCGATCGCGCCTTTGGCCGGTGGCTTCGCGGGCGGCTACTTCTATGCCCTCAAGCTCCAGGGCGAGACCTGCGAAAAGTTCAAGGGCTTGCTGTGCATCATTCAGTCGCCCGATCTGGCCAACGTCATCTTGGGCGCGATGGTCTGCGTGGTCGCGGTCTATCTCGCCTTCCCGGGCAAGAAGCTACCGCCGGTTGGCCTGCACGACGAGGATAGCGTTCTGCTCGGCGGTGAGGAGGGTTGAAGGCGACCATTTGGCGCAAAGAAACGGTACGGGAATGGGGTCGCGCGCGTCATTCAGAACATCGACCCAGATCTCGAAGGCTTCCTGCCCGGATTTACGTACGCCATGAATGTATACTTGGACTTTTTTAAGGTGCGGTAATCTCCTAGCCATTCGTCTGTGACGATTGAATACTCTACATTTCCTGCCCTATATTTGTACGACCGGAACAAGGTTCCTCCTCGTTTATGCGGGTTTCCTCTTGTTCTCACAAATACATACGGGACATCATCCTTTTGGAGAATAGAATCAACGGTTCCAGAGATCTCTTTGCCAGGAATGTCAAAAAAGTAGAGGTTGCAGTTGCTAGTATAGGGGTGGTCATGAACCATAACAAAAAGGGTCCCTTGAATTGTAGGGAGTGTATAATACATCGAAGAACTTGAGCCACCGGGGAACCCCGGTGTCCGAGAAGAGATCGATTCTTTTTCAGCTTTTCTCAATCCATACTCCCAACCAATCTTGTCAATCAGATGGGGGTTTTTGCCGCCCAGTACTTTGCGGTGGACATAGGTGACGCAGATATCAACCAGGGCAACTTCAACAGCCTGCTCCATAGTGTAGAGTTTCTCTACTAGCTTGAGCCCCCGTGGAAACCCACCCTTTTCTTCTTCAGGAATACCGGTGGCCACCAAATTCGCAAGAAGAACGACCAGTGCAAATGTTCGGACTGGGCATTGTTTCACCGTCCTGACGAAATCCGCGACCTCCTCCTTAAAACGGATGCGCATCGCGGGGTCTCGATCGGACGGAGCCCACTTGGATGATAGCTCCAAGATGGTGTACCGTTCAGGATTTCGCATGGCGACAGAACGCGCTCAAGTTGTTTTCGCGAATGATTATCTCGACAAAAGGTAAAAATGTGTTTGGCTCGCGATTTTTTCGGCCAGCTCCGATCGTCAAAACCCAATCGTGATAACGGACGGGCTTGCCGGGCGCCAACGCTGCGGTCAGGATCAGCAAGCGGGCCGACTACTGATCATCTTCGGGAGAACGATGCCACCTCATGAGCCCTCTCGGATGACCATCCCCGAGCCGGAGCGCAGCGGCCATGTGGCGGTGTCGGGCGGGCGCATCTGGTACCGGATGAACGGCGCCGAGCGCGGCGGCCTGCCGCTGCTGGCGATCCACGGCGGGCCGGGCTTTTCCCACGACTATCTGCTGCCGCTGACCGACCTGGCCGACGAGCGGCCGGTGATCTTCTACGACCAGCTCGACGCCGGGCGCTCCGAGCGCCCCGGCGATCCGGCCAACTGGCGCATCGCGCGCTTCCTGGCCGAGATCGAGGCCCTGCGCCAGGCCTTGGGACTTGAGCGCCTGGCCGTCTTCGGCAACTCCTGGGGCGGTACCTTGGCCGCCGAGTACGCCGCCGGCCGCCCGCCGGGCCTGGCCGCCCTGGTCCTCTCCAGCCCCTTGATCAGTACCAAGCACTGGGTCGAAGACGCCATCGCCCATCGCCGGGCCCTGCCCGCAGAGGTGCAAGCGGTGCTCGACCGGGAGGAGGCCGCCGGCACGACCGACAGCCAGGCCTACCAGGACGCGGTCGCCCAGTTCAATGCCCGCCACGTCTGCCGGGCCGACCCGCTGCCGCCCTACGTCCTGCGCTCCTTCGAGCAGGCCAACATGACCTGCTATGTGACCATGTGGGGGCCCAGCGAGTTCACCGTGACCGGCAGCTTGAAGACCTACGACGGCGCGGGCTCGCTGGGCCGCATCGCCGTGCCGAC
Organism: Pseudomonadota bacterium; assembly: GCA_039029395.1. Taxonomy (GTDB): domain Bacteria; phylum Pseudomonadota; class Alphaproteobacteria; order Kiloniellales; family JAKSDN01; genus JBCCGG01. The sequence continues at coordinate 39,239 of JBCCGG010000011.1, forward strand.
CCTCTTCACGTGCGGCGAGCACGACGAGGCGACCCCGGCTGCCTGCGCGCACTTTGCCGCGATGGTGCCTGGCGCCCGCCTCGAGGTTATCGCGGACGCCTCCCACATGGCCTTCGCCGAACGGCGGGCGGACTACATCGCGGTGGTGAGGAGGTTTTTGGCGGCGATCGGTTGAGGTTAGGGAGTCAGGAAATCGAACGCCGTCATTGTATGGATCTCGGCGACCGCGCGCAGGTCTTCTAGCGTTGTGTACTCGTCGGCCGCGCCCATGTTGTGGGGCGTCAGGCCAACCACGATGCTGGGCACGCCGGCGTCCCGGTAGAGCCGTGCGTCGGAGCCGCCGACCCGCTGGTTGACCACCGCTTGGCCGCCCAAAGCCGCCTTCGCGTTGGCCAGCGCCAGGCGGGCGACCGGGTGGTCCGCCCCGCTCCAGCTCGCCTCGCAGCTCTGCACCGCTGCGTAGGATATCCCCTCCAGGGGATCGAGCAGGCGGGCCACCTCGGCTTCGATCTCGGCCAGACTGACACCGGCCGGCAGGCGGATGTCGGCGGTCGCCCTGGCCTCTTCAGCGACCAGGTTGGCGGCGCGGCCGCCCTCAATTGTGCCAAAATTGACCGTGACGGACTCTAGCACCTCGGCCTCGCCGGCGCCCGAGATTGGCTCCGAGACCGCACGCGCCTCGGCGACGACCCGGGCCACGTCGGGCGGGCTCTCGACCGGCCAAGCGCGCAAGCCTGTCAGGCGGGTCAGGGCCTCCGTCAATCGTTCGATCGCGCTTGCGCCCAGATGCACGTGGGCGCCGTGGGCGGCCCGGCCCCGGGCCACAAGCGCCAGCCAAAGCATGCCTTTCTCGCCGAGCCGGATGACTCGGGGCGAGCCGGCGTCGCCGCAAATCATGGCGTCGCCCGTGGCATGGGGCACGGTCTCGAGCAGGAATTTGGTGCCGCGCATGCCCATGACCTCCTCGTCGCCGGCCAGGGTCACCACAAGCTCGCCCGCCCAGGCCTCCCGGCAGGTTGCCATCAGCTCGAATGCCAAAAGCGAGCAAGCGATGCCGCCCTTCATGTCGGTCACTCCCCGGCCATAGAGCTTGCCGTCCGCCACTTCGCCGGCCAGAGGATCGTGGGACCAGGCGGCCGCGTCGCCCACGGGATAGGTGTCCAAGTGGCCGTTGAACACCAGGCGCGGGCCAGGCGCCTCGCCCTTCAGCCGGGCCACCACGTTGACGATCGGCGACTCGGCGACGTGCTGTGAGACCTCGGCGCCCGGTACGGCCTCCAGGATCTCCGCCGCGACGCGTGCGACTTCGGTGGTATCGCCCGGCGGATTGCCACTCGGCGCCGCGACCAAGGCTTTGGTCAACGCCACCAGGCGCTGCTCGGCGCCGCGCACCGCCGCTAGCAGCCTGTCTCGCATCATGAAATCCCTCCTTATCCCGCGCCCGAACAGAGAATGCCGGGGAGGCAGCAAAAAAGGTATTGAAATTCTAATTTCATTCATGTAGAGATTGATGAAACAATAGTTTCATACACAAACGCGACGACGGCGGGCGGCATGTTGGGCGAGACGGCTCAGGATCAACGGCAGAGCGGGCAATCCCTGGAGGGCCGAATTCACGCGGCCTATGGCCAGATGCCAGCGGCCGAGCGCAAGATGGCGGACCTGATCCTCGACTTTCCGGGCGACGTGGCGGCTTACTCGGCGACCGAGCTCTCAGAACTCGCCGGGGTCTCCAAGGCGGCCGCCACCCGCTTCTTTCAGCGCTTGGGCTTCGCCAGCTTCGAGGAGGCCCGGCGTCAGGCGCGCGACGCCCAGAAGTGGGGCTCGCCGCTTTACCTCCAGTCCAAGGACGAGCGGGCGAGCGACCTTTCGGCCGAGCTCGGGCGCTATCTTGACGAGGAGATCCAGGCCCTGACGGCGACCTTCGAGGGCCTCGACAGCCGCCTCGTGGAGCAGGTCACCGAGCGCATCGTGTCAGCCAAGCGCCTGTGGCTCCTCGGCTTCCGCAACAGCCACTATGCCGCCGCCTATGCCCGCTGGCAGCTCATCCAGTTCCGCCGCAATGTGTTTCTGCTGCCGACGACCGGCGAAACCATGGGCGAGTACCTGGCCGACATGGATGGCGACGATCTGGTGATCGCAGTCGGCGTGCGGCGCCGTGTGAAGGGCCTACGCAAGGTGCTCGAGCAGGCCGCCGGGCGCGGCGCCGAGATTCTCTATCTGACCGACCCAACGGCCCGGCGCAGCACCGAGCTGGCGACCTGGACGATCACCTGCCAGGTCTCGGGCGGCTACCTTTTCGACAGCTATGCGGCGCCCTTCAGCGTGCTGCGCTTTCTCGCGATCGAGGCCTTCCGCAAGTCGGGCAAGGCCGGCCGCGAGCACCTTGAGACCATCGAACGGCACCATGAGGAGCTGAAAGAGTTCGAATGACCGAGCACAACGACCTACCCGCCTTCGCCCGCGACGCCATCAACCTGGCCTCCCCGCGCCTGGGCGCCGAGGCGATTTTCGCCAGCGACGATTTCTTCGCGCCCAAGGACCGGCTGCTGCAGGATCAGGCGCCCGTTTTCATCGCCGACAAGTTCGATGACCACGGCAAGTGGATGGATGGCTGGGAATCCCGGCGCCGGCGCGATGCCGGTCACGACCATTGCATCGTGCGGCTCGGGATCCAGGGCGAGATCGAGGGCGTCGACATCGACACCAGCCACTTCACCGGCAATTATCCGCGCGCCGCCGCGCTCGAGGCCTGTCTATCCGACGGCCCGCCGGACGCGGAGACCCAATGGACCGAGATCGTGCCGGCCACTCCGCTCGGACCCGACTCTCATCACTTCATTCCGGTCGCCAACCGGGGCACCTACAACCACCTCCGGTTCAACATCTATCCAGACGGCGGTGTGGCGCGGCTCAGGGTCTACGGCGAGCCGGTGCGCGACCTGAAGGGCCACAACGGCAGCGACGTGGTCGAACTTTCCGCGCTCAGCAACGGCGGGCGGGTGATCGGCTACAATGACGCCCACTACGGCAGCGTCTGGTCCTTGCTGCTGGCCGGGCGCGGCGTCAATATGGGCGACGGTTGGGAGACCCGCCGTCGCCGGGAGCCGGGCAACGATTGGATCATCGTGCAGCTGGGCGCGCCCGGCACGGTCGAGCGCATCGAGGTCGACACAGCCCACTTCAAGGGCAACTATCCGGATCGCTGCTCGCTTCAGGGCGCGCTGATCGGGTCGGGCACAAACGAATCGGTGATCACCCAGTCGATTTTCTGGGACGAGCTGCTGGGCCAGCAGAAGCTTCAGGCCGATCACATTCACCTCTTCGAGGGCAACGCGATCAAGGCGCTCGGGCCCGTCAGCCACGTCAAGCTCAACATCTTCCCGGACGGCGGGATCAGCCGCTTGCGCATCTTCGGGCAGCCCCAAACGTGATGCTCAAACCCGAACCCCTAAACAGGGCCGCCTTCAAACCCTTCGGGGACGTCATCGAAACGGCGGAGGCGACCAGCTATCCGATCAATGACGGCATGTGCACACGCTTCCACGACCTGGCTGCGGTCGACGTCGATGAGGACGGCGGCCGACCACTGATCAACCTTTTCCGCTCCAAGCCCTGGCCCCTGCCGCTCACGGTGAGCCTGCTGGAGCGTCATCCAAAATCGAGCCAGGCCTTCGTGCCGCTAAGCGGTGCGCCCTTTCTGGTGGTCGTGGCGCCGCCCGGCGATGCACCGACACCAGGCCTAGTGCGTGCCTTCGCGAGCGACGGCCGCCAGGGCGTAAATTTTCACCGCGGCGTCTGGCACCACCCTTTGATTGCGATCGGCGATGAAAGCGACTTCCTGGTGGTCGACCGGGGCGCCGAAGACGAGAACTGCGACCTGCACCACTTCCCGTCCGAGGCCGAGCCCCTGGTGGTCACGGCCCAATCTGGCGCAAGCGGATGAGGGCGATGCGATGAACCTGATCCAGCGCCTCGCGAAACTCGGTCTCCGGATCGTTGCCGATCCGCGCTTCGAAGGCCGCCAAGATCTCAGCCCGGCCACGGCCCGCCACCGCCAGGATGAAGGGGAAGCCGAAGCGCGCCTGGTAGGCTTCGTTCAGCTCCTGAAAGCGCGAGAGCTCCTCGGGTGTGCATTGGTCGAGGCCGGCGCCGGCCTGCTCGGCGGTCGACTCGGCGGTCAGTTCGCCGGCCACCGCGAGCTTGCCGGCCAGATCAGGGTGGGCGCGCAGCAGCGCCAATTGGGCGTCGCGCCCGGCCGCCTCTACAATCGCCGCCATGGCCGCTTGCAAACCCTCGGCCGTGTCGTGGGCCGGCCCAAGGCCGGCCTCGAAGACCTGTTCGGCGATCCAAGGCGAGTGCTCGTAGACGCCGGCATAGCGCTCCAGGAAATCTTGCCGCGCAAGAGTGCTCGGCCGGGTCTGGTCGCTGCTGTCAGTCATGGGATTCAGTCCCGGAAGTCGGTCGGCGATGCTGCTAGGATAGCATGGTCACGGCCGCCGTCTTTGGGGAATTTGGGGAGGCCGACGTGGGACGCCTAACGACGCACGTTCTGGACACGGCACAAGGCCGACCGGGCCACGACATCACCATCGAGCTCTACCGCTTGGAGCCACGGCGCGAGCAGATTCTAGAAGCGCGCACCAACCACGACGGGCGGTGCGATCAGCCCTTGCTGGAGGGCGAGTCCTGCGTTGCCGGCACTTACGAGCTGGTGTTCCACGCGGGCGACTATTTCGCCGCCCAGGGCCAAGAGTTGCCCGAGCCGCGCTTCCTGGATCAAGTGGTGATCCGTTTCGGCATTGCCGCCGCCGACCAGCACTACCACGTGCCGCTGCTGATCTCGCCCTACGGCTACAGCACCTACCGGGGGAGTTGAGCGCATGGGCAAGGCCATCTCCTTCCTGCTGGGCGACGCCGAACGGCACCTGGATTCCGTCGATCCGAACCTCACGGTGCTGCGCTATCTGCGCGAGGTGGAAGGGCTGACCGGCACCAAGGAAGGCTGCGCCGAAGGCGACTGCGGGGCCTGCACCGTGGTGCTCGGCGAGTCCAACGGCGAGCGCATGCACTACCGGGCGGTCAACGCCTGCATCCTCTTCACACCGGCGCTCGATGGAAAGCAGCTGATCGCGATCGAGCACCTGAAGGGCGCCGACGACCGGCTCCACCCAGCGCAGGATGCCATGGTTCAGACCCACGGCACCCAGTGCGGCTTCTGCACCCCCGGATTCATCATGTCGCTCTTCGCGCTCTATGAAGAACCGGGCGCGCCCGACCGGGCACGCATCGACGACACGCTGGCCGGTAACCTCTGCCGCTGCACCGGCTACGGACCGATCGTCAAGGCGGCGCGCGACATGAAATCCCTCGAGCCCAACACGCCGGCCTGCGTCAAGCCTGGCATCGCCAGGCAACTCGACCGTCTGAGCGACGGCGACGGCCTTGCATTCGAAAGCAAGGATGGCCGCTTTTTCGCCCCGCGCACCGCCGACGAGCTGGCCGATCTGCTGCTCGCCCACCCGAAGGCGACGATCCTCTCCGGCGGCACCGACGTCGGCCTCTGGGTCACCAAGGCCCTACGTCACCTGGACCCGGTGATCCATACGGGCCAGGTCGCCGAGCTGAAAGAGTTGCGGCAGTTCGACGACCACCTGGAGATCGGCGCGGCGGTAACCTACGAGGATGCCCACGAGGTGATCGCCCAGCACTTCCCGGACTTTGGCGAGGTGATCCGGCGCCTGGGCTGCCGCCAGGTGCGCAACGTGGGCACGATCGGCGGTAACATCGGCAACGGCTCGCCAATCGGCGACAGCCCGCCGCCACTGATCGCCCTGGGCGCGCGCCTGGTGCTGCGCCGGGGCGCCGAGCGTCGGGAGATCGCGCTCGAGGACTACTTCATCGACTACGGCAAGCAGGACCGTCAGCCCGGCGAATTCATCGAAAGAATAATCATGCCGCTCGAGACCGCGGCCGGCGAGCTGCGCTGCTACAAGATATCCAAGCGCTTCGACCAGGATATCTCGGCAGTGCTCGGCGCCTTCAACCTGCGCATCACCGATGGACGGGTCGAGCGGGCGCGGATCTGCTACGGCGGCATGGCCGGCACGCCAAAACGCGCCTTGGCCTGCGAGGCGGCGCTGACGGGCCAGCCTTGGACCCTGGAGACGGTGCAACAGGGCCGAGTCGCCCTGGACAGCGACTTCACGCCCATGAGCGATCAGCGGGCGAGCGCCGGCTACCGCATGCTGGTCGCGAAAAATCTCCTGACCAAGGTGTATCACGAAACCAACGATGCGCCGCCGGTCAGCCGACTGGTCGGCGCGGGGAGTCTCGCCCATGGTTAGGCCAAGCCGACCGCTTTACGAGCCGCCGCCGCTGGGCCTGCTCTGGGGCGGTGTGCACAAGGACCTGGCCCACGACAGCGCTCTAAAGCACGTTTCCGGCGAAGCGCGCTACGTCGACGATCTGCCCGAGCCGCGCGACCTGTTGCATCTCGCGGCCGGCATGTCCGAGCAAGCCCATGCCAAGCTGCTCGACCTGGATCTCTCGGCGGTACGGGACGCGCCCGGCGTGGTGGCGGTTTTCACCGCGCAAGACATTCCCGGCTTCAATGACATCAGCCCAACCGGCACCCGCGACGACCCCTTGCTGGCCGACGGCCTGGTCGAGTTTCACGGCCAGCCAATGTTCGTGGTCGCCGCCGCGACCACCGAGCAGGCCCGGGCCGCCGCCCGCCTGGCCCAAGTGCGCTACGAAGAGCTGGAGCCGGTCTTGAGCGTCGACCATGCGCTGGAACGGGGCGACTTCGTGCTCGAGCCCCACGAGATGCGCCGGGGCAACGCGGAAGCCGCTTTGAAGCAGGCGCCCCGTCGGATCAAGGGCCAGATCCGAATTGGCGGCCAGGAACATTTCTACCTGGAAGGCCAGATCGCGCTCGCCCTGCCGATGGAAGACGGCGACGTACAGATCTACACCTCGAGCCAGCACCCTTCGGAGATCCAGCACACCGCTGCCCGGGTGCTCGACTGCCCCTCCAACGGGGTCACGGTCGAGGTGCGGCGCATGGGCGGCGCCTTCGGCGGCAAGGAAACCCAAGCCGCCCAATGGTGCCTGCTGGCGGCGCTGGTCGCCCGGCTGACCGGCCGCTCGGCCAAGTTCCGGCTCGACCGGGATCACGACATGGCGATGACCGGCAAGCGCCACGACTTCTTGGCGGACTACGAGGTCGGCTTCGACGACGACGGCCGCATCACCGCGCTGGACACCACCTTGTCGTCGCGCTGCGGCTTTTCGGCCGATCTCTCGGCTTCGATCAACGACCGGGCCATGTTCCACGCCGACAACTGCTATTACCTGGATCAGGTTCATATCCTGTCCCACCGCTGCAAGACCAACACGGTCTCCAACACCGCCTTCCGCGGTTTCGGCGGGCCCCAGGGTATGGTGATGATCGAGCGGGTGATTGACGAGATCGCGCGCGCGTTGGGCAAGGATCCGCTCGAAATCCGCAAGCTCAATCTCTACGGCGACGAAGGGCGCAACGTTACGCCCTATCACATGACCGTCGAGGACAACGTCGCCCCGGAGCTGATTGCCGAGCTGGAGGCCACCAGCGACTACTGGGCCAGACGAGAGGAAATCGCCCAATTCAACAAGACCAGCCCGGTGATCAAGCGCGGTTTGGCGCTGACCCCGGTCAAGTTCGGCATCTCCTTCACCACGACATTCCTCAACCAGGCGGGCGCCCTGGTGCACGTCTACTCCGACGGCTCCGTGCATTTGAACCACGGCGGCACCGAGATGGGCCAGGGTCTCTACATCAAGATCGCTCAGGTGGTCGCCGAGGAGTTTCAGATCGACGTCGACCGCATCAAGATCACCGCGACGACCACCGCCAAGGTGCCAAACACCTCGCCGACCGCCGCCTCCTCGGGCGCCGACATGAACGGCATGGCGGCCCAAGCCGCCGCGCGCACCATCAAGGATCGCCTGGCCGCCTTTGCCGCCGAGCAGTTCCAGGTCAGCCCCGAAGAGGTTCTTTTCACTAACAACCGGGTGGTCGTGGGCGAGCGGGAGATTCCCTTCCCAGAGCTGGTCCACATGGCCTACCACGACCGGGTCCACCTCTCCTCGACCGGTTTCTACAAGACCCCCAAGGTGCACTATGAGCGCGAAACCGCGCGCGGCCGGCCATTCTTTTACTTCGCCTACGGCGCCGCGGTCGCCGAGGTCGCGATCGACACTCTGACCGGCGAGAACAAGGTGCTGCGGGTCGACATCCTGCACGACGTAGGACGCTCTTTGAACCCGGCGATCGACCTCGGCCAGATCGAGGGCGGTTTCATCCAGGGCATGGGCTGGCTGACCAGCGAGGAGCTGTGGTTCGACGCCAAGGGCCGGCTCGGCACCCACGCGCCCTCGACCTACAAGATCCCAGCCTGCGCCGACCGTCCCGAGGACTTTCGGGTTAAGATCTACGAGAGGGGCGAGAACGTGGAAGAGACGATCCACCGCTCCAAGGCGGTCGGCGAGCCGCCCTTGATGCTCGGCATCTCGGTGTTCAACGCGATCGCCGACGCCATCGCCAGCCTGGCCGACTACCGGCTGCAGCCGGGTCTGGACTCGCCGGCGACGCCCGAGCGCGTTCTGTTCGCCGTCGATGAGCTCTGCCAACGCAAGGGGGGAAGTGTCCCATGACCACAGTGGAAGACGCGGTCCAGCCGGCCCAGCGTCCGGCCGCCCCTACGGGCACGCCGCTTCTGGATCTGGCCGGCATTACCAAGGCTTTTCCAGGCTGTCTGGCCAACGACGACATCTCCTTTGCCATCATGCCTGGGGAGATTCACGCGCTCCTGGGCGAGAACGGTGCCGGCAAGAGCACCTTGGTGAAGATCATCTACGGCGTGCTCAAGCCCGACCGGGGCGAGCTGCGCTGGAACGGCCAGGCGGTCCATGTTGCGGGCCCTTCCGCCGCCCGCAACCTCGGCATCGGCATGGTGTTCCAGCACTTCTCCCTGTTCGAGGCCATGACTGTGTTGGAGAACGTCTCGCTCGCGCTCGAGGGCGAACCTTTGAGCGCCCTGCGCGAGCGCTTGCTTAAGCTGTCCGAGAGCTATGGCCTGCCGCTGGACCCGGACCGCCACGTTCACGACCTCTCGGTCGGCGAGCGCCAACGCATCGAGATCGTGCGTTGCCTGCTGCAAAATCCCAAGCTCCTGATCCTCGACGAGCCGACCTCGGTGCTGACCCCCCAGGAGGTCGAGCGCATGTTCGAGACCCTGCACAAGCTCTCGGCCGAAGGCTGCGCGATTCTCTACATCTCCCACAAGCTAGACGAGGTGAAGGCGCTTTGCGACACGGCGACGATCCTGCGCGGCGGCCGCAAGGTTGCCGAGTGCGACCCCAAGCGGGAGTCGGCGCGCAGCCTGGCCGAATTGATGATCGGCGAGAAGGTTAGCCCGCCGAGCCGGCCCGAGCGCACGGTCGAGGCAAAAGAGCGCCTTGTCGTCTCCGGGCTCACGGCCGCCTCGGACTCGGAGTTCGGCGTCGACCTTAAGGATATCGGGTTCTCCGTCTCGGGCGGCGAGATCCTCGGCATCGCCGGAATCGCCGGCAACGGCCAGACCGAACTCATGTCGGTCTTGACCGGCGAGACCCTGGTGCCGGCGGCGGGCGCGATCACCATCGACGGCGAGGAGGTTGGCGCCCAAGGGCCCGCGCCCCGGCGCGCCCTGGGCGCCGCCTTCGTGCCCGAAGAGCGCAACGGCCACGGCGCGGTGCCGGCTCTCTCCCTGAGCGACAACGCGTTCCTGACCGCCTTTCGGCGCTTGGGTTTGGTGCGCAACGGCCTGATCGCCGATGCGCCGACCAAAAGCTACGCCGAGCAGGTGATCGGCGACTTCGACGTGCGCACCACGGGGCCGGCCGCCGAAGCCGGCAGCCTATCGGGCGGCAACCTGCAGAAGTTCATCGTCGGGCGCGAGATCCTTCAGGACCCGGGCGTGCTGGTGATCTCCCAGCCGACCTGGGGCGTCGATGCCGGCGCCGCCGCGTCGATCCATCAGGCCTTGCTGGACCTGGCGGCCCGCGGCACGGCGGTGCTGGTGATCTCCCAGGACTTGGACGAGATCTTCACCGTGTGCGACCGCATCGCAGTGATCTCCGAGGGCACGCTGTCGGACAGCCGGCCGGTCGGCGAGGTCACGATCGAGCAGATCGGCCTTCTAATGGGCGGCCTGCACGGCCTGGAAGGGGAGGGCAAGCCCCATGGTTAGACTGGAGCGCCGGCCACAACACTCCCAGCTGATGGTCTATCTTTCGCCGGTCATCGCGGTGGTGCTGACCCTAGTTTCGGGCCTCTTCATCTTCGCCGCCCTGGGCGAGGATCCGCTGGTCAGCCTCTATACTTTCTTCGTGCTGCCGATCAGCGACCTCTATGGCTTGACCGAGCTTCTGGTCAAGGCGACGCCCCTGGTGCTGATCGGAGTCGGCCTGGCGCTCGGCTTCCGGGCCAATGTCTGGAACATCGGCGCCGAGGGCCAGCTGACCCTGGGCGCGATCTTCGCCGGTGGCTTGGCGATCTACTTCCATGAAAGCGAGAGCCCGCTTCTGCTGCTGCCGGCCATGGTGATCGCAGGCGTCATCGGTGGCATGGCTTGGGCGGCGATCCCGGCCTTCTTCAAGACCCGCTTCAACGCCAACGAGATCCTCACCAGCCTGATGCTGACCTACATCGCGATCCTTTTTCTCAGCTACCTGGTGCACGGGCCCTGGCGCGATCCCGAGGGCTACAACTTTCCGGAATCGAGGCTCTTTCCCGACGCCGCCCTGCTGCCGCTCCTGACCGAGGACAGCCGTCTTCACTTGGGCTTCGTCTTCGCGCTGCTGGTGGTCGCCGGCGGGTGGCTGATGCTCGCCAAGGCACTGATCGGCTTCCAGCTTAGGGTCGTCGGTCTGGCGCCCCAAGCCGCACGCTACGTCGGCTTCAAGCAGAACCGCCTGATATGGTTTTCCCTGCTCTTGGGCGGCGGCCTGGCGGGCTTGGCCGGCATGGCCGAGGTTTCGGGGCCGATCGGCCAGCTGCTGCCGAGCGTCTCGCCTGGCTACGGCTTCACCGCGATCATCGTCGCCTTCTTGGGCCGGCTCCATCCCCTGGGCGTGCTCTTCGCCGGCTTGATCATGGCGCTCACCTACATCGGCGGCGAGACGGCGCAGATCGAGCTCGGTTTGCCGGCCGCGGTGACCGGTCTGTTCCAAGGCATCTTGCTGTTCTTCCTCTTGGGCAGCGATCTGCTCTCCACCTACCGGGTGCGCTTCGGCGCCGCGGTCACAGCCAAGGGAGGCACGTCATGAGCGGCGCCGACTGGATCGTTCCCATTCTGCTGACCGTGATCACCGCTTCGACGCCACTGCTCTTCGCGGCGACCGGCGAGCTGATCGCCGAGAAGGCCGGGGTGCTCAACCTGGGTGTCGAGGGCATGATGCTGATCGGCGCGATTTTCGGATTCGCGACCGCCAGCGCGACCGACAGCGGCCTGCTCGCGATTGTCGCCGCGGCCTTGGCCGGCGGCGTGATGGCGCTGATCTTCGCCTTCTTGACGCTCACCATGATGGCCAATCAGGTGGCAACCGGCCTGGCGCTGACCATCTTCGGGGTCGGCTTCAGCGCCCTATTGGGCGACGACTTCGTGGGCTACGCGCTCGAGCCCCTGCCCCAGCTGGAGATCCCCGGTCTGACGGCGATCCCGGTTATCGGCCCGATCTTCTTCGGCCAGGACATCCTGGTCTATCTCTCCTTCGTCGCAATCGGCGGCGTCGCCTGGTTCCTTGCCAAGACCCGGCCCGGCCTGATCCTCAAGGCGGTCGGCGAGTCCCATGATTCGGCCCACGCGCTGGGTTACTCGGTGATTCGCATCCGCTACCTGGCGGTGATCTTCGGCGGGGCCATGGCGGGCTTGGGCGGCGCTTACCTGTCGCTGTCCTACACCCCCATGTGGGCCGAGAATATGACCGCCGGGCGCGGCTGGATCGCCCTTGCCCTTGTGGTTTTCGCGACCTGGCGGCCGGGCCGGCTCTTGCTCGGCGCCTACATGTTCGGGGCGATTACGATCCTGCAGCTCCATGCCCAAGGCGCCGGCTTCGAGGTGCCATCGCAGGTCATGTCCATGCTGCCCTATCTCGCAACGATCCTGGTGCTGGTTCTCATCTCGCGCGACCGCACTAAGATCCGATTGAACGCGCCGGCCTGCATCGGCAAGGTTTTCCGGCCGGCACGCTAACCAACGGCTTCAAGCATCACGAACCGGGAGGTACATGAAATGAAAACTCGGTATACCCTCAAGACCCTCGTCGCGCTGGCGATGGGCGGCCTCTTACTGGCGAGCGGCGGCGCCCTCGCCCAGGACAAGACCAAGGTGGGATTCGTCTATGTCGGTCCGATCGGCGATCACGGCTGGACCTACCGCCATGACATCGGCCGCCAGGCGATCGAGCAGGCGCTGGGCGACCAGGTCGAGACGACCTATGTGGAGAGCGTCCAGGAGGGCGCCGACGCGGAGCGGGTGATCCGTCAGCTGGCCTCGAGCGGTCACGACCTGATCTTCACCACCTCCTTCGGGTACATGAACCCAACCATCAAGGCGGCCAAGCGCCACCCGAAGGTCAAGTTCGAGCACGCCACCGGCTACAAGCGCGCCAAGAATGTCAGCACCTACATGGCGCGCTTCTACGAGGGGCGCTACGTCTCCGGCGTGATCGCCGGCATGATGACCAAGACCAACGAAATCGGCTACGTCGCTTCGTTCCCAATTCCCGAGGTGGTGCGCGGCATCAACGCCTTCCTGCTGGGCGCGCGCACGGTCAACCCGGACGTCACAATCAACGTGGTCTGGGTCAACAGTTGGTACGACCCCGGCAAGGAGGGTGACGCCGCCAAGGCGCTGATCGACCAGGGCGCCGACATCATCGCCCAGCACACCGATTCGCCGGCCCCGTTGCAGGTCGCGGAGAACCGCGAGGTCTACGGCTTCGGCCAGGCCTCCGACATGATCGCCTTTGCCCCCGACGCCCAGCTGAGCGCCGTGATAGACGATTGGAACGGCTACTACGTGGCGCGCACCAAGGCGGTGATAGACGGCAGCTGGGAGCCCGGCGACACGTGGGGCAGCATGTCCGACGGCATGGTCGCGATGGCGGAGTTCACCAACATGCCCGACGACGTCAAAGCGCTCGCCGAGAAGACTGTGGCCGGCATCATGGACGGCTCCATCCACCCCTTTGCCGGCCCGATCAAGAACCAGGCCGGCGAGGTTGTGGTGCAGGAGGGCGACGTGGTGAGCGACGAGGAATTGCTCAAAATGAACTGGTACGTCGAAGGCGTCGACGACGAGCTGCCAGAGTAATCCCTGAACCACTAGAAGAGAAGAAACGAGACCGCGCCATGGAGATTATCGTCACCGAGTGGATCAGCTTGTTGCTGCGCTGGACCCATTTGATCGTCGGCATCGCCTGGATCGGCAGCTCGTTCTACTTCATCTGGCTCGACCTTAGCCTGCGCCGACGCGACGGCCTGCCCGAGGGCGTCGCCGGCGAGACGTGGATGGTGCATGGCGGCGGCTTCTACCAGGCGCAAAAGTACCTGGTGGCGCCGCCGTCCCTGCCCGCCGAGCTGCACTGGTTCAAGTACGAGGCCTACTTCACTTGGATAACCGGCTTCCTGCTCTTGGCGGTGATCTACTATTGGGGCGCCGAGTCCTTCCTGATCGATCCCCAGGTCCTGGCGCTCGAGCCTTGGGTTGCGATTCTTCTGTCGCTCGGTCTGCTGGCCGGCGGCTGGATCGCCTACGATCTTTTGTGCAAGTCGCCGCTCGGCAAGAACACCGGCCTGCTCGCGGTCCTGGTGTTCGTTCTCACCATCGTTGCGGCGGTGATCTTCACCCACATCTTCAGCGGCCGGGCCGCGTTTCTCCACGTGGGTGCCTTCTTGGGCACGATCATGGCGGCCAATGTGTTCTTCGTGATCATCCCGAACCAAAAGAAAACGGTCGCCGCGATGACCGCCGGCGAGGAGCCCGATCCGGCCCTCGGCCTCCAGGCCAAGCAGCGCTCGACCCACAACAACTACCTGACCCTGCCGGTTCTGCTGATGATGATCAGCAACCACTACCCGATCGTCTACGGCCACGCCTACAGCTGGCTGATTGTCGCCGGCGTCGTCCTGTTCGGCGGGATCGTGCGCCACTTCTTCAACACCAAGAACGCCGGCGGCAAAGGTATGGCGATCGCCTGGCAATTGCCCCTTGCCGCGGTTATCACGCTTTGCGTGATTTGGTTCTCGGGCCTGCGCTTCGGAGAAACCGAGCTTGCAGCCGACGAGACCGTGACCGCGGCCGATGCCCTGGCCATCGTTCAGGTACGCTGCACGTCGTGCCATAGCGCCAATCCGACCGACGAGGGCTTCGAAGAGGCGCCGGGCGGGCTGATGCTGGACACCGCCGAGCAGCTGCGCGCGAACGCCAGCCGCGTGCTGGCCCAAACGGTGCTGACCGACACCATGCCGCTCGGCAACATGACCGAGATGACTCCCGAGGAGCGCGCCCGTCTGGGCTTGTGGATCCGCCAGGGCACGCCGGATTGACCGACCGATGGTCTGGCGCCAGCGCCTCGCGGTTCCTTGCGTGCTCGCCGGGCTCGCGGCCTGCGCACCCTTTGCCGATATGGACCTGGAGGAGCCCAGCGCGGAGAGCAGCCGCGATGGCACGCTCTTTAACGCCGCCAACGCGATCGAAGATAAGTGGCAGCACCTACAGCTGGTCGGCGCGACCCGCTACACCATGACCCCCTTCGCCGGCGAGGTGGCGATCCTGGCCCAGGGAGAGCACTCGGCCTCGGGCCTGGCGCGGCGCGTCTCCGTCGATACCACGGTCTGTCCTGAGATCAGCTGGGCCTGGAATGTGCCCCAGCTGCAAGCGAGCGCCGATCTCACCCAAAGAGAGACCGAGGACGTGGCCGCCTCGATCTTTCTGATCTTCGGCGATCCGGGCCTGTTCTCCGACCCGCGGCCGGTGCCTACCCTGCGCTATGTCTGGACCACGGACCATCTGAGCGCGGGCACGATCGTCGACAGCCCCTACCTCGAAGGCACGGTCAAGAGCCTGGTGATCCGCACAGGCACACCAGAGACGGCGGAGTGGCTGGTCGAGCGTCGCAACCTGGTGGACGACTTCACCGCCGCCTACGGCGCCGCGCCCACGGACAAGATCCAGGCGATCATCCTCTTTACCGATAACGACCAGACCAAGGAACCCGTCATGGCCTATTACGGTTGGGCCCGGGTTCACTGCCTGGTCGAGGGCGTCTCGGTCGAGGAAGAGATCGGCTGGGAGTGACCAAAGGATACGTGAGGCGCCAACGGCCGCAGACACCCCCCGAAGGACTGTCATTGATACAACTGAAACACATTAGTCGACCTATTGCTCTCAAGTTGAAACAATCCCTCTCCATGTGAAGGGGTAGCCAAATCCGCGCCGCGCCAAATCCAGGCGGCGAGCGTAACCCCTTGACACTCCGAACGGGAGGGCAAGCCATGTACAAGCTCACCAGACCACTACGCGACATCATAGTGGCGCCCGCAATCCTCGCGGCCGCCATTCTCAATGGCGGCCCGGCTCTGGCCGAGACCGTGGCAAACGACCTGGATTGCGTCGACTGCGTCCAGGGGCCGGAACTCGAGGCCGGGGCCGTTGGGCAACGCGAGTTGGCCTACGAGGCCGTCTTCGTCACCACGGTGTTGGTACGCGCCGAAGGAACGCCCAACGAGAACTGCAATGCGCTGCTCGACGCCCTGGTCGACACTTCCATCGCCACGGAGTCGGACCCCTACCTGATCAAGCTCGAAGCTGGCATCTACGATTGCAGGTTCCCTCTGGTGGTGGAGATGAACCCCTACGTGGATATCGAAGGATCCGGTCAGACAACCACGGTCATCCGTGGCCATAGCCTACCCGTCCTCAAGGTGGCGGCCCATTCGGAGCTTCGGCAAGTGACCGTTGAAGCCCTGGGTAAGGCCTCCGCGCGGGGTATCGAGATGCGTCAGAACCACTCGCGACTGGCGGACGTGACGGTGATCGCGCAGGCCGAAGATCCGGACGCCATTCCCTCCGGCGTGAACATCGGACCGGACAACGGGAACCCAAACGATATCTTGGAATTCGACCTCGACCACGTCACAGTTCATGCTGGTAGGCCGCGAGGCAATGGCAACGCCATCACGGTCATTGGGCCGTCCGCCGTTCGCATGACCGACGTACGCGGCCACGGTGCCGTTGCCGGGCTGAGGCTGGTAAACTCGAACGGCGCGCTCGTGATCGCCACGGGCTCGGTCTTCGAAGGCAGCAGTCACAGCCTACGGGTCGAGACAAACAACACGGCGGCGATGGTATCGAGCCAGCTCATCGGCCCGCTCGGGCTCGGCGCCGGTACGCCGCACTGCATCGTCAGCTACGGCGCCTTTTCCAACGTGCTAAATCCGGACTGCACGCCATAGAGTCCGAAACCACGGGCATGGATCGGCGCAGGGGAGCAGCTGTAATGCCGCTTCCCTGCGCCCGTCTCCGCCAAGCGGCCCGTGCCATTCCAATCTAATCGAATGGAATTGTTTCTCTTCCCCGGAAAGAGTGGGGCCCAAAAAATCGGTCATCCGCAGCTAGTTTTCGTCCATTTCAGGCTGGACGAACGGGCACGCCGGCGCTTTGCTGCCCGGTCGTGAATCTCGCGGGAGTGACTGTGCCATGAAGTCCCATGCTCGAGTTGTCGTCATCGGCGGCGGCGTGACCGGCTGCGCCATCCTCTACCACCTGGCCAAGATGGGTTGGTCCGACGTGGTGCTGCTCGAGCGCAAGGAGCTGACCTCGGGCTCTTCCTGGCACGCGGCCGGCAACCTCTTCGCGCTGACCAGCCCGTCCAACGTCTCGGTGCTGCAGAAGTACACCCTGGAACTCTACCCCCGCCTGGAGGAGGAGAGCGAGCAGGCCTGCGGCTACCACCCGACCGGCGGCCTGCACTTCGCGCGCAACGCCACCGAGGTGGAAGCGCTCAAGGTCATGCAGAGCCGGGGCCGGCGGGTCGGCATCGAGTCCAACTTCATCACCCAGGCCGAGGCCAAGGAGATGGCGCCGATCGTCGAGACCAGCGGCCTGGAGGGCATCCTGCACGAGCCCCTGCGCGGCCACGTGGATCCCGCCAGCGCCACCAACGCCTATGCCAAGGCGGCGCGCAAGCTGGGCGCCACGGTCTACCGCCACACACCGGTCATCGAGACCAACCAGACGGCGGACGGCGGCTGGGACGTGGTGACGCCCGAGGGCACCATCACGGCAGATTACGTGGTCAACGCAGCCGGCCTTTGGGCCCGGGAGGTCGCGGCCCTTGCCGGCATCTCGCTGCCGCTCATGCCGGTCGAGCACCACTACCTGGTGACAGAGACGATCCCCGAAATCGCCGCCATGGACCACGAGCTGCCGGTCATCACCGAGGCCGAAGCCGGCTACTACAGCCGTCAGGAGGGCCAGGGCCTGCTGCTTGGCGCCTACGAGAACGTCTGCCACCACTGGGCCGTGAACGGCACGCCGCTCGACTTCGACCACGAGCTGCTGCCCGACGACCTGGAGCGCATGGAGATCAACTTCCTCAAGGCGGTCGAGTCCATGCCCCCCCTGGGCGAGGCCGGCATCAAGCGCATCATCAACGGGCCGATGATCTTCTCGCCCGATCTCGGGCCCCTGCTCGGCCCCTACCCGGGCCTTAAGAACTATATTTGCGCCTGCGGCGTGATGACCGGCTTCAACCAGGGCGGCGGCATCGGCCGGGAGATCGCCCACTGGATCATTGACGGCGAGCCGAGCCTGGACATCTTCTCGTGGGATGTGACCCGCTTCGGCGACCACGCGGACGCAACCTACACCAAGGCGCGCACCAAGTATTTCTACGAGCACCGCACCGAGCGTCATAAGCCCTATCAAGAGTTTCCTGCCGGACGGCCGGCCAAGACTTTCCCGATCTACGGCCGCCTAAAGGAGCTGGGCGCGGTGTTCGGCGAGGCCTTCGGCTACGAGTACCCCCTGTGGTACGCACGCTCCGGCGAGGCCGCCGAGGACCACCCCTCCTACCGCCGGACCAACTGGTTCGATGCGGTCGGCGAGGAGTGCCGGGCGGTGCGCGACGGGGTCGGCCTGTTCGAGATCTCGACCTTCGCCAAGTACTTGGTGACCGGCCCGGGCGCGCGGGATTGGCTCGAGCGTTTGCTGGCCAACCGGATGCCCAAGAAGATCGGCCGCACGGTGCTGAGCCCCATGCTGAGCCAAAAGGGCAAGCTGATCGGTGATCTGACCGTGACCCGCCTGGCCGAGGAGCGATTCCTGCTGCTTGGCGCCGGGCGCATGCAGCTCTTCCACATGCGCCACTTCGCCAAGTACCTTCCGGCCGAAGGGGTGAGCGTGGAGAACGCCTCGGAGGCGCTTGCCGGGATGATGATTGCCGGGCCGAAGGCGCGCGCGCTCTTGTCGCGCCTGACCGACCAGGACGTCTCGAACCAGGCCTTTCCGTTCCTTAGCGGCCGGGAGCTCGCCCTTGGCCCGGTCGAGAACGGAATGGCGGTCCGAGTCTCCTTCACCGGCGAGCTGGGCTACGAGCTTTATGTTCCCATGGACCAGCAGTCGGCGCTCTTCGAGGCCCTGCAAGAGGCCGGCAAAGACCTCGGCCTGCGCCTGGCCGGCTCGCGCGCGCTGATGTCGCTCAGGCTGGAGAAGGGTTTCGCTAGCTGGGGTGCCGATCTTTCGCCCGACTACACGCCTTTCGACCCCGGCTTGGACCGCTTCATGCGGCTCGACAAGGAGGCAGATTTCGTCGGCCGCGGCGCGGCGCTGATCCAGCAGCAACAGGGCCGCCGCGAGCAGCTGGCCACCTTCGTGATCGACGTGACCGACGGGGCCGATGCCTTCGGCGGCGAAGCGATCTTCCGGGACGACTCCCTGGTCGGCTACGTCACCTCTGGCGGTTACGGCCACTGCGTCGGCGAGTCCCTTGCGCTCGGCTATCTCAAGCCGGCCGCCTGGGAGGATGGTGCCCAGTACCAGGTCGAGATCCTGGGCGAGAGGCGCCCCGCGACGCTCTCGGCCGCGGCGCGGATCGATCCGGAAGGGCAAAGGATGCGGGGCTAGCAGCCGTGCCGGCAGATCAGGACGGCGATATGGCACGCATGAGCCACTGAGGGCAGGACTTCAATCCAAAAGTGGGAGCGCTTCATGACTGAATCTTACCGCGGTCGGTGCTTTTGCAAAGCCGTCACCTTCGAGATTGATCCTCCCGTACTATCTTGCGTCACCTGCCATTGTGAAAGCTGCCGACGGCAGTGCTCCGCACCGATGACCACCTACATAGGCGTGCCGGACGCACAGTGGAGATGGACGGGGGAAGCCCCCAAGATCTACAACTCCTCCCCCGGCGTAGAGAGAACCTTCTGCGGCAACTGCGGAACACCGCTCTCGTTTCGATCGCAACGTATGTCGGGTGTCATGCACCTGTACCTGGCAGCCTTGGACGACCCCGAAGTACTTGAACCAAAGCTCCATGTCGCACATGAGGAAAAGCTGTGCTGGCTCAATCTCGCGGACGATTTGCCGAAGCAAAACGGGCCGGAGTACCTGTAGGTTTGATTCTGTCGGGGCCCAGTGTTTGGCGAACAGGCACACTGATTCGCGCGTTCCCTTAATGAGCGAAGGCAATGATTGCCATTCGATCCTGTCGAGACACGCCACTGGCCGATTTGCATGAACTGATGTGTGCGGCCTTTGCCGACTATGTTCTTCCGATGCGTCCAACGCAGGATCAGTTCCGGCTTATGTTGAGGCAACGGGGGTTTGACGCCGCCTTTTCCAAGATCGCGATCGAGAATGACAAGGCCGTCGCCTTTTGGTTCATTGGGTATGATCCGGCAATCCCCACATCGGGCTATGTGGTCGCCTCGGGAACGATACCCAGCCACCGGCGGCGGGGCCTGGCGAAACAGGTCTTCGCGCGGGTACGAGGTGCTCTCCTGGACAAGCGAGTTGCGTCCCTCGAGTTGGAGGTCATCGACGGGAATCACGGCGCACGAAAGCTATATCAAAGCTTGGGATTTCGCCCCCAAAGGGACGTCGCCTGCTACACGATTCCAATGCCGACGCCAATGCTGACGTCAAGCGCTTCAATCATAATAAAGGACGCGTCGCTGAACGACCTGCGAGAGGATGGGGTCAATCTGTGGGACTGGACACCGACGTGGCAGAATGATTTTCGGTCCCTCGCTCGGATAAGCGACCAATTGGTCAGTCTCGAATGTCGGAAAGACGGTGAGCTTGTCGGTTATGCAATTCTGATAGGCCCCACCGCCACGCTTGCCCAGATTTCCATTCGTACGGATCAAAGGCGCAAAGGGATAGGAACGCACCTCTTGGCACGACTTCATCGCAAGTTTGGCCGGAAGGCCATACAGGTGATCAACGCGGACGCCCGGGACATATGCCTTGCGGGTTTCATCGAAAAGCATGGCGGCTCGCTCGAGACGAAGCAAACGGTCATGCACCTTCAAGTGTAAAACACCAGATCATGCGGAGACCCCAATGCCCAAACGCTACCCCCTGCCCAAGCGCTTCAACGCCGCGCTCAGCGAAACGGCTTACGCGAATCTGCGTGCGCTCAACGCCCGCTGGGGCCTCGGCAACAACTACCTGCTGGTCGTGCTGCTGGAGAACCTGGAGCGCTACGCCGACCAAGAAGCGCTCGACCAGGTGTTCCGAGAGTTCATCGAGGAGTACGGCGCGCCCAACCGTTAGCTTGGTCGGAACAACCTTCGCTAGGCCGAAGGCTCGGGGGCCTGCGGCTTTCGGATGAAGAGCGCCAGGATAATGCCGCTTGTGGTGACGGCGACGCAGAAGCAAATCGCCCAATCGAAGCCCGCCACGAAGGCATTCTGGGCTGCCGCGGTGATCTCTGTGGCCTTCTCCGCGTCGATGCCGCGCAAGGCCTGTTTGGCCTCGGGCGTGCCCCGGGCGGAGCCGGCGAGCGCAAGCTGGGCGCTCGGAGACAGGCTGATCCCGAGGTGTTCCAAGGCGCCGCTCAGGCGCGCTGTGCTGACCCCGAACAGGATCGCTGTCGCACCGGCCACGCCGAGCGCGCCGAGCGCCAGGTGCACCATGAAGGACAGCCCTCCGGCCAGGCTGGCGCGCGACGGGTCGACCGCGGCGACCGCGGCGGGACCGGACGCGCTGACCGCCACGGCGGACCCAATGCCGACCAAGAGGATGGACGGTAGCAGCTCGATGTAGGTGGTCTTTGTGTCACCGGTGACCAGCACCGTCACCACCAGCGCACCTGTAAGCAGGCCATAGCCGAACAGGAGGAGGGAGCGTGGCCCGATCCGGTCGTAGAGCCGGCCCGCGATGGGCGAGGTGACCGCGATACAGATCATCGAGGGGATGATGCTGAGCGAGGCTTCCAGGACCGACCAGCCGAGAACATTCTGAAAGTACTGAGGTAAGTAGATCCAGAACACGAAGAAACCCGGCACCGCTAGCCCGTTCATCGCCAGGGCGATCATGAATTGCCCGTTGCGCAGCATAGACGGCGGCATCAGCGGGTCGCGGACTCGCGCCTCGATGACCGGAAAGAGTGTGAAGAGCACGGCCGCGCCGGCGAACAATCCGAGAATCGCCAAGCTGCCCCAGCCCCAGTCGGCGCCCACGTCTAGGGCATAGAGCAAAGCAAGGATCGCCAGCGACAGGACCGCCATGCCGAGCGTGTCGATGCGCTCGTCCGCGGCGCGGTCGCGGTCGGCCGGCACCAGCCGGAATGTGCCGGCCAGGGTCAGCGCGCCGAGCAGCACGTTGATGCCGAAGAACATTCGCCACTCGCCGATGCCGCTGAGCACGCCGGCCGCGATTGGTCCGATAGAATTGCCGATCCCGATCGCGCCGATCATCAGGCCGATGGCGAAGCCGCGCTCGTCCTCCTCGACCGCGTTCGAGACAATGCCCAGGATGGCGGGCCAGACGATCGCGCTGCCGATCCCTTGCAGCGCCCGCGCGCCGATGAGCCAGGAGATCGTCGGCGCCAGCGTGCAGCCGAGGGAGGCCAACACGAAGATCGCCAGACCGATCCGCAAAAGCCGCCGACGGCCATAGAGATCGGCCAGCCGGCCGCCGGCGACCAGCGCCATGGAAAAGGTGAGCGCATAGACGTTGACCACCCACTGGGTCGTGGTGATGTCGACGCCGTACTCCCGCTCGATGGGTACCGCCAGCATCATGGCGCCGGTGAAGTCTGTGCCGATGGTGAGCGAGCCTAGGCCAAGACCACGAATGAGGCCGCGCGATCGTTGGTCCATTGCCGTGCCCCCTTCAGGCTTTCACGAACAGCTTCCTGGGCACCTGGGCTAAGGTCTCGCAGCCGCCTTCCGTGATCACCAGGCTTTCGGTGATCTCGATGCCCCAGTCATCGAACCACAGGCCGGGCATGAAGTGGAAGGTCATTCCGGGCTCGAGCGGGCTTTCGTCGCCGGGGCGCAGGCTCATGGTGCGCTCGCCCCAGTCGGGCGGGTAGCTGAGCCCGATGGCGTAGCCGCAGCGGCTCGATTTCTCGATGCCGAAGCGGGCCAGCACATCGAAGAAGGCCTTGGCGATATCCTGGCATTGGTTGCCCGGCTTGGCAGCCGCCAAGCCCGCCTCGATGCCTTCGATCAGCGCCTTTTCCGCTTCCAGGAACGGGGCCGGCGGCGTACCCAGGAAGAGCGTGCGGCTGAGCGGGCAGTGGTAGCGCTTCACGCAGCCCGCGATCTCGAAGAAGGTGCCCTCACCGCGCTTCAGGGTCTTGTCGTCCCAGGTGAGGTGCGGCGCCCCGGCATCCTCCCCAGTCGGTAAAAGCGGCACGATCGCCGGGTAGTCGCCGCCGACGCCATCGGCGCCAACGATTGAGGTGCGGTAGATCTCGGCGACCAGCTCGTTCTTCTTGAGGCCCGGTTCGGCGATCTCGAGGATACGCGTGTGCATGGCCTCGACGATGCGCGCCGCTTGGCGCATGTAGACGAGCTCTTGGTCAGACTTGACCGCCCGGCACCAGTTGACCAGGCCGGTCGCGTCCCGAAAGGCCGCCTCGGTGAGATGCGCGGTGAGCGAGCGGTAGCAGGCGGCCGAGAAGTAGTAGTTGTCCATCTCCACGCCAATCGATCCCTTGGCCCAGCCCTTGTCGGCGATGATCCCCGAAAGGCGGTCCATGGGGTGGCGCTCGGTTGATTGCACGTAGTGGTCTTCGTAGCCGATGATGTTGTCGTGGCCCATGAAGACCGTGCGCTTGGCGCCGTTGGCGTCTTGGCCCCGACCGAACCAGATCGGCTCGCCGTCGTGACTCAAGAGCACGCACTGATGAACGTAGAACGACCAGCCGTCGTAGCCGGTCAGCCAAGCCATGTTGGAGGGGTCGGTGACGATCAGAAGATCGATCCCGCGCGCGGCCATGGCGCCCCGCGCCTTGGCCAGGCGCCCCTGGTACTCCTCACGGGTAAAGTTCAGCTCCACCTGGCTCATGGCTTGGACGCCCCCATCGTTGTTCCCACCATCCCGTCGCGTAAATGGCTAAACCTGTCAAGTGGCCCGCTCTTTCGTCGTTGACAGTCGGGCAGCTTCCTTGATCTGCTTTGCTCGGAAATCTCCGAGGAGAGACAATATGGAAGACCAGGCGCTCGCCGAGGCCCTTGCCGCTCTCCGCGCGACCGTCGGCCGCGCCCCGGACCAGGCCGTGAGCCTGCCGCCAGCGCTCTATGGCCTGGACAGCGTCCACGCCTATGAGCGGGAAAAGATCTTCGCCCGGGAATGGCTGTGCCTGGGCCGGGCCGACGAGCTGCCGGAAGCGGGCGACTACCGGGCCTTCGAGCTCATCGGCGAGCCCCTGATCCTGCTCCGCGACGAGAGCGGCACCTTGCGGGTCTTCGCCAACATCTGCCGCCACCGCCTGTCGCGCCTCCTGAACGGGACCGGGCGGGTCAAGCGCATCGTCTGCCCCTACCACGCCTGGACCTATGACTTGACCGGCCAGCTGCGCGCGGCCAGCCACATGAAAGACGGCTTCGACCCGACGGGCATCCGCCTGCCCGAGCTCAAAACCGAGATCTGGGAGGGCTTCCTCTTTACCAATTTCGACCCCGAGGCCGCCCCCCTGGCGCCGCGTCTGGCGGCGCTCTCGGCGCACATCGCCAACTACCGGGTCGGCAGCTACGAAGCCGGCTTTCAGGTGGAGGAGGTGTGGGACGGCAACTGGAAGGTGCTGGTCGAGAACTTCACCGACGCCTATCACCTCTCCGTCGTGCACGCCACGACGGTCGCCCCCGCCCTGCCGACGCGCCTCAGCGAAATGAAGGCGGGCGGAGAGGACTTCAGCCTGTTCGATCAGCACCGGGTGCCCGGCAGCGCCTTCGAGCACGACCAGCCCTACGCGCCCAACAACCCGGCGCTTACCGATGAGGAGCGCTTGAAGATCCCGCTCTTCGCGGTCTTTCCGACGCTCCTGGTCTCGGTCTCGCCCGAACGCCTCTTCTGGGTCCTGGCCCAACCCCTGGGCACCGACCGGATTGCGGTGCGCTGGGGCATCGACAGCTTCCCCGGCCTCTGGCCCGACGAGGGCACGCGCGACTACTTGCTGAGTAAGGTCCGCGTCAAGTTCGATGCCATTAACCAGGAGGACAAGGACATCGTGCGCCAGATCCGGCGCAACGCCGAAAGCCGCTTTGCCGCCCAAGGCCCGCTCTCCACCAAGGAGCGCCCGTTGATCAACCTGGCGGGCTATCTGGCGCGCATGCTGTGAGCAGAGCTGCGTCCAGGCTCTAGCGCAAGATCGGATCAGATTGAATCAATCTGATCCGATCTTGCGCTAATCTAACAAACTAGAGACTGATTCACGGATCATGTCGCTTCGACATGATCCGTGAATCAGTCTCTAGGTGCGGCACACCGAAATACCACCATCGACCAGGAGCGCTGCGCCGGTAATGAAGCTCGACGCCTCGGAGGCCAAGTGGAGCACCGAGCGGGCGATCTCCTCCGGCGCCGCGGTCCGCTTGAGGGCATGAAGGTTTTCGACGTAGGCCTTGGTCTCGGGCGTGTTCGCGAAGGTCTCGGCCATGGGGGTATCGGTGCCCCCCGGCAGGATCGCATTGACCCGAACGCCCATGGCGCCGTACTCCGCCGCGAGCACCTGTGTCAGTCCGATCAGCCCGGCCTTGCTCGCGCCGTAGGCGGCCATGCCCGGCATGCCCACGGTGTGGCCGACGAAGCTCGAAGTAAAGATCAGCGAGCCGCCACCGCGCGCAATCATCGCCGGGATCTGATGCTTGGCGCCAAGGAAGGCCCCGGTCAGGTTGCTCTCCAGGGTGTCCTGCCAATCGACGAGTGGCATCTCCGCGGCGGGACCGAGTGCACCCAGAGTGCCGGCATTGTTAAAGGCGATGTCGAGCCCGCCATTGCTCTCGACCGCCAGCTCGACCGCGGCCTGTGCGTGAGACTCCTGGCGCACATCACCGACATGGGCGGTCGCCGCCCCGCCGCCCGACTCGATCTCCGCGACCAGATGCTCGAGCGCCTCTCGCCGGCGTCCGCAGAGTACGAGCTTTGCGCCCTCCTGGGCGAAGAGCCGCGCCGTGGCCCGGCCGATGCCGGAGCTCGCGCCGGTGACGATCGCGACTTTTCCCTGCAAAACCCGCATAGAGCTGCCTCCAACGGCTCTGGTACAACGCGTTGGAGACTAAGAGCAGAATGCGCTCCGTGCCTTCCACCCGTTTCTTGCGAGAGTCTCGTTGCCTCGCGCAAGAAGCGCCGGTCCTTACTGCCCCTGCCGCGTGATCTTGCCGTCGCGGGCGTCGATGCGCAGGCTGACCGGCTCGGCCTGCCAGGCCGCTTTGACATGAAAGATCGCGCCCGACTTCTCCACCGAGGTGATGTTGGTGAAGCCGAGTTCCTCCAGATGGTCGATCATCATGGAGCCCGAGACCTTGTCGCCGGCGACTGGAAAGTCGACCGCCTGGGGCATGGGCGGACCGGTGGGCTCAGCCGGCGGCGGTGGCGCCGTGGCCTCCTGGAGCGCCTCGACGGCCGGCGTGCCACCGTCCTTTGCGGCCGCCTTTACTTGAGTCTCGGTCGGCAGGCGGATATGGGGCGCCCAGTCCTTCCATTCCTCCTTGGGCTTGTCGTAGAGCAGGAAGGTAGCGCCGGGCTGCACCGCTTGGCCGCCCTGGTTGGGTGTCGCGAAGGCGATGCCGCCGGCCAGGAGCGACTGCAGCGACTCCACGTCGACCTTGACGCCGCTGAACAAACCGAAACTGGCGTGCAGGCCGCTCGCGTTCCAGAAAACCGAGTTGGTCTTGACCAGGGGCGCGAAGCGCGGATCGATCACCGCGTCGATCTCGACCGTGGCCGCGTCGTCGCTGAGCCGCACGCGCAGGATCTGACCCACCTCGAACTCCCGGTAAAGGATCGGGTCGCCGGTCTTGAGCGAGCCCAGGAGCTCGGCCTTGAGCTTGAGCTTCAACCCGTCCGTGACTGGATCCTCCTCGAGCAGCTTCTTGGGGTACTTGTCGAGCAGCTGGAAGGTGGTGTCCTCCGCGACCTGCGCTCCGGCATTGGGCGGATTGTCGAAGGCGATGCCGCCGGCCACCAGACTCTGCAGGGAGGCAACATGAAGCGAAGCGTTGAGGATGTCGCCAAGATCTAGACTGACCCCACTGACGTTCCAGAACAGGGTGCCTTCGCGGATCAGTTGCTCCTGTGGCTTGTTGATGAAGATCTCGACCGTGATTGTTTTGTTGTCATCGGCGAGCGCGGTGTCGACGATCTTGCCGACCGTGACGCCCTTGTAATAGATCGGCGCGCCCTTGGAGATCGAGCCCAGGTCCTGGGCTTTCAGATAGTATTTGTGACCGGCGTTCTCGTCGACCTCGATCGGCGGGCGGTTGAGGCCCTTGAAGGTCCGCGCCTCCTTCTTGCCGTCGCCCGGCTCGAAGGCGATGAAGTCGCCCGAGACCAGGGTGTTGAGCCCGGTCACCCCAGCGAACGTTATCTCTGGCTGCACGACCCAGAAGCGCGAGCCTTCCCACAGGTGTCCGGCGATCTCGGCGACCATGGTCGCCTCGACGATGACGTGGGAGAGGTCCTTGCTGAGCCGCACGCTTTCCACCGTGCCGGCATCGATCGCTTTGTACTTGATCTTGGTCTTGCCGGCGACGATGCCGTCGGCTGTCTTGAAGGTGATGGTGATCGAGGGGCCGCGCTCGCTGACCGTCCGGTAGGCCAGCCAGCCGCCGATGATGATCGCGACCAAAGGCACCAGCCAGACGATCGAGAAGAAGCGCTGATGGCGCACCTCGGGGCGCGCCACCTTGGGCGCCGGCGAGGCTTGAGTGTTCGCGTCGTCAGTCATCGTCGCTCTCCAGGCAATCCCAAATCAGCCGAGGGTCGAAGGCGCTGGTCGCCAGCATGGTGAGGATCACCACGGTGGCGAAGCAAACCGCGCCGACGCCGGGCTCGACGGTGGCGATCTGGGCCAATTGGATCAAAGCCACCAAAATCGAGATCATGAAAACGTCGATCATCGACCAGCGCCCGATGCCCTCGATCATATGATACAGCCGGGTCCTGTCCCGGGGCCGCCATTGGGATCTTAGCTGCACCGAGATCAAGAGAAAGCTGAGCGAGACCAGCTTCAGCATGGGGATCGTGATGCTGGCGACGAACACCAGAACCGCAATCGGCCACATGCCGGCGGCGGCCAGCTCCTTGACCCCGGTCAGGATGGTCGCCGGCTGGCTGGCGCCGAAGGATATGATGGTCATGACCGGAAAGAGGTTGGCCGGCACGTAGAGCACGGCGGCCGCAATCAGGAGCGCCCAAGTGCGCGACAGGCTGTTCGGCTTGCGTTGCGACAACGCCTCGCCGCAGCGCGGGCAATAGGCCCGGCCGCCCGGAGTCTCGGGTCCAATGGCAGTAAGCAGCCGACAGGACCCGCAGCTCACCCAAAGGGACGGCGCCGTCATGACTCGAGCTCCACGCGCTGCCAGATCGCCCTAGGGTCCAACGAGAAACTGGCGGCAGCGATCACCAGGATCAGGCCGAAGAAGGCATAGAGCGCCACGTCCGGCACGACGGTGCCGAAGTCCGCGAGTTTGACCAGAGCGACGATGATCCCCAGCAGATAAACCTCGAGCATGGCCCAGAAGCCGATCTTGCCGACCAGCCGGTAGGTGGGCCCAAGCTTCCAGGGGCGACGCCCAAACTTGAGCGGCACGAGCAGGTAAAGCAGGCCCATAAGCTGAAGAAACGGGGCCAGGATGCTCGCCACGAAAACCAAGGCGGCGAGCTCCCACATGCCTTGGTCATAGAGCCCGATCACGCCGGTGATCAGATGGGCTTGCTGGCTGCGCCCCTCCAGCTCGAAGGTCAGCAGCGGGTAGGTGTTGGCCAGCACGAAGAGCACTAGACCGGTCAGGGTGAAGGCAAGCGTGCGATCGAGCCCGCCGATCTTCGCACGCTCCAGCACCGTGCCGCAGCGCCCGCAGCGCGCCGCCTGGCCTCGGGTAAGCGCCTCGAGCCGGTGCAGCCGGCCGCAGCCGTGGCAAGCGACTAGGGCGTCGTCCAGGGGCTCGCTCACGTCATGGCCTCGCGCGTTGTCGTCGAATCGCAGCTATTCTGCATCAGGCCTCTGTAAAATGCGAGGGCTGGCCTAAGCTGCCGCGATCCCATAGCGTGTTCTGTCTTCGGGGGACAAGAGAACACCATGACTCAACAGAACGGAACAGCACTGCGAAGGAACGTTGTCGCCGGCACGGTGGGCAACGTGCTCGAGTGGTACGACTTCGCGGTCTACGGCTATCTGGCGCCGATCATTGGCAAGATCTTCTTTCCGGCCGACGACCCGACCGCCTCCCTGCTCGCCGCGTTCGGGGTTTTTGCCGTGGGTTTCCTCTCGCGACCGATCGGCGGCATGATCTTCGGCCACTTCGGTGACAAGATCGGCCGCAAGCGGGTGCTGATTATCTCGGTGCTGATGATGGGCGCCGGCACCTTCGCGATCGGCGTGCTGCCGGGCTTTGCCGAAATCGGGGTCGCCGCGGCGGTGCTGCTGGTGATCCTGCGCATCCTCCAAGGCATCGCGGTCGGCGGCGAGTACTCCGGCTCGGTCGTCTTTCTGGCCGAGCACGCGCCGCCCGCGCGCCGGGGCTTGCTGGCCAGCTGGCCCGACTTCGGCAGCGGCGTTGGCTTCCTCATGGGCTCGGGCGCGGGCGCCGCGGTCGGCTTGATCATCGGCGAAGCAGCGCTCGAGGCCTGGGGCTGGCGTATCCCCTTCCTACTTGGCGCCCTGATCGCGGTCGCCGGCATCCTGTTCCGGCGTCACATGACAGAGTCTCCAGTCTGCGAGGAAATGACTCGGGTCGCGGGTTCGCCGGTGATCGCGGCGCTCCGTCATCACTGGCAGCCGATCTTCAAGATGGTCGGCCTTATTCTGGTGAACTCGGTGGGTTTTTACATGCTGTTCGTCTACGCGACGTCCTACCTCACCCAAAAGATGCACATTTCGACGGCTAGAGCGCTCGACATCAATACCGGCGCCTTGGTGGTCTACGTCGTGTTGACGCCGCTCGCCGCGGCGCTGTCGGACCGCATAGGGCGCAAGCCACTGCTCTATTTCGCCGCGCTCAGCACCTTGGTTTTGTCTTGGCCGCTCTGGGCGCTCATGCACCACCACAGCCTCCTGTTCATCCTGGCCGGGCAGATCGGCTTCGCCGTGATCTTCGCCATCGGTTTCGCCGTCACCTCCGCGACCATGGTGGAGATGCTGCCGGCCGAGGTGCGCTGCAGCGGTGTCGCAATCGGCTACAATATTTGCTTAGGGCTGTTCGGTGGCACGACGCCGCTTGTTTCAACATATCTAGTCGCCCGTACCGCCGATGACTTTGCGCCGGTCTATATCCTCATGGCGGCCGCAGCGATTTCCTTCGCAGTTACTCTGCGTCTCCCTGAAACGGCCCGAAAACCGCTGATCTAGATGCCAATCTATTGGCTCAGCTTTGAGCCGGTCTGGGGTCCGACTCAGAAAGTGTTAAGTGCCCGTCCTACAACACCGGCGAAAGAGTGTGGGCTAAACCCTCGAGGAGATCGCGGGCACGGCCGGGCATCGGCAGGTCGGCCTCGCAGTCCGCCATGGTCGCCTCGAACCAGCGCTCCAAGTCCTTGACGCCGGATCCGCCGTAGAGTTGCAGCATGACCTCGTAGTTGAGAAACAGGCTGCGGTCGTCGAAGTTGGCCGAGCCGACAACGGCATTGGCGCCGTCGACCACCATCGCCTTGGCATGCAGCATGCCCGGCATGTAGCGCAGCACCTGGCCGCCGTCGCCCTGGACGTCGCGCAGGTCCGGGCCGCGCGCCAGATCGGGCATGAGGTGATTGGATTTGTCGGGCACGATCACCTTGACCTCGACCCCGCGCCGGGCCGCTAGGCGCAAAGCCTGGGTCGCCGGCTCCGGCGGCACAAAGTAGGGGGTCGCCAGCCATATCCGCTCGCGCGCCATGTAACAGGCGCTGACCATCGCGGCGTAGAGCGGATCGCCAGGCACGTCGGGGCCGGAGGGCACGACCTGGGCGACCTGGTCACCATCGGCCAGGGGCTCGACGGCTGCATTCGGCTCGACCTGAGTCTTGGTCGCGAAGGCCCAGTCATAGGCGAAGATCTCCGCATAGGTCTGGGTGGTCGGGCCTTCGAGCAGGAAGGAGAGATCGCGCCAACGGCCTGTCCGCGGACTCGGTCCGATGTAGTTGATCGCCGTGTTGCAGCCGCCCGACCAGACCCGCGTGCCGTCGGCGACGACGATCTTGCGGTGGTTGCGCAGGTTGGTGAGGCCACGTAGGGGCCGGCGAAGCACCGGATTGAAGGAAACCACCTCGCCGCCCGCCGCCTTCAATGGCGTGAAAAGCCGGCCGCCGGTATAGAGGGTGCCGACGCCATCGAGCAGCAAGCGCACCCGCACACCCGCCGCCGCCTTTTCGGCTAAGCGCCGGATCACGTCGCGCCCAACCTCGTCGTCGGCCAGGATGTAGGTGCCGTAACCGATGCTGTGCTGCGCGCCTTCGATCACCTCGATCAAAGCCTCGTAGCTGGCGACCCCGTCCTGGCACAGGGTAAAGCGGTTGCCGCTGGTGGCCGGCGGCAGATTGTAGGAGCGCAGCAGATGATCGATCGCCAGGGAGCGGCCGCTGAGCGGCGCCTGGGAGGTCATTCTGATCTCCGACTTGGAGCGTGCCAGGGCGGCCATCTTGCGGCCGCCGAACATGATGTAGAGCGGTACGCCGACCCAAGGCACCAGGATCATCACCAGTAGCCAGGCGATCGCGCTTTGCGGCGAGCGCCGCTGCGTCAACATGTGGGCGACCGCGATCAGGGCCAGGATGAAGCCGAGGCCCGCGAACGCCGGGTTGAAGAGCCAATGGTCCAAGGAGCTACCTCCCCTCGGCCAGAATAGCGGCAAGCCGGCGGGTCATGGCGGGCTAGGAGAAGCGGTCGATCATGACCACGCCGGTTTCCGGGAAATCGCCCATGCGCTCGAGCACCTTCGCGCCCTCCTCGAGGGTAACCCGGTGCTTGATGAGCTTTTCCGGACGGACCTTGCCGGAAGCGACCAGGGCGAAAATCTCCGGAAAGCTGTGGGCCGCGATGGCGTGGCTGCCGACGATCTCCAGCTCCTTGGCGATCACCCGGTCGAGCGGCACGGCGGCGTCCTGGGCGCCGCCCATCATCAGGCCAACCTGAACGTGGCGGCCGCGTGGGCGCAGGCCAAGTATGGCGTTGCGGCAGGTCACCGGGCTGCCCAGCGCGTCGACCGAAACCTGGGTGCCGCCGCCGGAAAGCTCGCGCACGGCCTCGGCCACATCGTTAGTTTCGGTGGCATCGACCACTGCGCAGGCGCCGGCTGCCTCGGCCAGTGCGAGCTTGTCTCGGTCGATATCGACCGCGATCACGTTGGCGCCCATGGCGTCCGCGATCATCACCGCCGATAGCCCAACGCCGCCGCAGCCGTGTACGGCGATCCACTGGCCGGCCGAGACCCGGCCCTGCTGCACGACGACCCGAAAGGCAGTGGTAAAGCGGCAGCCCAGGCTGGCGCCGACCTCGAGCGACATTCCCTCGGGCAAAGCCAGCAGATTAGTGTCGGCGTAAGGCACGGCGACCAGCTCGGCAAAGGCGCCCCAGCCGGTGAATCCGGGCTGGAACTGCCGGTCGCAGACTTGGTGATTGCCGCCGTGACAGAGATCGCAGCGCCCGCAGCCGTTGACCACCGGCACGATGACCCGATCGCCAGGCCGCCATCGGCGCACATCCGGACCGACCGCTTCGATCACACCAGCGCATTCGTGGCCGGGCACGTGGGGCAGGCGCTTGATATCCGGATCGTGGCCCATCCAGGCATGCCAGTCGCTGCGGCAGACGCCGTTGGCCTCGACCCGAATCACCACGCCGTCGGCTGGCGGGCTGGGATCGGGCAGGGTCCCGACCGTGATTGGGCCGGCGAAGCTTTCGAACCGGGCGGCTTTCATCTGGACTGACTCCCGCTTGCAGCAAGGCCGGCCATGTTAGGCGCTTCGGCGGGCTATCCAAAAGCTCTTTGTGGGGGCAGAATAGACCTAGGAATCAGGAACCTGTGGCCAGAAGAGCGCCGCAAGATCAGGGAGACCGCCATGCCTCGACGACCCACCCTCCTCGTGCTCCTGTTCGGCCTTGTTCTGCTTGCGCCGGACGTGGTGCCGGCCCAGGAGGCCGACAGTTCCATCATCGCCGCCGCGGTGCGCCAGCGCGGCTTCACCTGCAACGACCCGCAGCCGCCGCGGCGGGATTTCGAGTATTCGACGCCCGACGAGCCGGCCTGGATCATCGACTGCGCCAATGGCACCTACCGGGTCAAGTTCATGGGCGACACCGGCGCCTCGGTCGAGCCGGTCATCGGCGGCTAGAGACCACCAAAATAAGAGGTCCCCGGCTGCGGGAGCGAAAGTCCATTTCGGACGAGGCTCCGCGGCCGGGGACAGTTTCGTCGCTTCGGGGACTATAGTTGTGACCAGCCGTCGTTCCGACCGGGTCTGGTCAAACGACCCTTACGCGGCTGTTCGGCGGCGCCGAAGCACGCCCGCCAGTCCAGCCAATCCAACACCGAATAGCAGCAAAGCACTCGGCTCTGGCACTTCCTGTCCCGGGGTCGGCGGAGGCGCGACCTGGGCCGTAACCAGCCAGTCGTTGGGCCGATCGCCACTCATCCCGGACGAGCCCGTGAGCGCGTCAACCGGCAGCAGCCAGCCACGCCCAACCCAGGTGGAGTTGTCGCCGTTCAAGCGATGGCCGTCGGGCGCGAAGGTGAAGGCGTTGGGTGGGTTGGAGCCCTCCTTGGCCTTGCCGTCCAGCTCCAGCACCGTGGCCAATCCCGAACCGCCCGGGCAATCGGTGCAAGTCAGGAAGCCTTCGCCCGTCGTGGCGCGGAACCCGCCGTTGCTCGGCGTCAAATTGGTCAGGGTATAGATCACCGTCCAGGTCGTGCCAGCATGGGCGGTGCCGTCGTCATTGCGCACCACCGTGCCCATGATCTCGGCCTCGGCCAAGTTCCCAAAAGACCCGTCCCAATCCAGCTGGACGAAGGCCGGTGCGGTCTCCGAGACGCTGAACAGTGCGGCCGGTTGGCCGGTCAGGGATTGGATGCGAATGCCGTAGGGCGCGCTGCCGGCGAGCTGTCCGCCAGGATGGTCGTTCAAGGTGAACAGCGTCGCGGAAGCGTTCTGGGTGCCCGCTACGCTTAGGATCAGAAGGAGGGTGGAGAACCCGATTACACGTTTAAACCGGTTTAGAATCATTCCTGTCATTTCTTGTTCCTCGCCTGTCTTGGCCAAGGTGCCAACGCCCAAGTCGGTTGCTTGGGCCTACCGCGAGATTCCTTGCAAGATTCGTGCCACTTTTTTTAAGCTATTGAAATATAACAGTTTCCTGAAGCCGCTTGGATGATTGGATCGCATTTGTGTAAAAAATCTTTACAAAAAGAATCGACTAAAATTTAGTTAAAAACCGCTAGAAATTTCTAAGTGATTGTAATTCCACAATTATATGGCCACACCCCCCTCGAATCAACTGTAAAAGATCTTTACAGCCGTGGTGAAAATATTCACCACAACCCTTAAGTTCTCGGTTAAGCTTTTGATATTGCTTTAGAAACCGGCTTCGAGTTCGGTTTACACTCTCGCCTTTCGAGATTGCGTAGGCCTAGGGTCGCGCGGAAACTGGTGCCCGAAGGCAAAATGCAAATCGGGGCGGTCCCTGTGACCGCCCCGATTGCCTGGTCTTACTCTGTTGGGCCGAAGCCTCAAGTTTGGCTGCGGCGCCGTGTGCCGAAGAAGCCTAGACCCAAGAGCCCCATGGCAAAGAGGATCAACGCGCCCGGCTCAGGGACCTCTTGATTTTGGGTCGGCGGATCTTCTTCGTCCTTGTCCTCATAGGGTTCCAGGACCGGGACGTACTCCTCGAACACCACCTCGGGCAGATCTTCGGTCGGGTCGTAGTCCCCGTCACCGCCGCCGCCACCGCCGGTGTCGCCAGTGCCACCACTGCCGCCGTCTCCGCCGCCGCTGCCACCACCGCCGGTGTCGCCGCTGCCGCTGCCACCGCCGCCGCTACCACCGCCGCCGCCGCGCGGCCGGCCGCCACCCATGGTGCCGCGAGGCGGAATGCCGTTGCCGCCACCGGCTGTGTCATCTTCGTCCTCAGGATCCTCTACATAGGGCTCGGGATCTTCCTCCGCGATGGTCGGGTTGCCGCCACCGCCGCCGCCATCATTGGGGGGACCCCAACCGCCGCCAGGCGGGTTGACGCCACCGCCGGGCGGATTCGTAACAACGCCACCAGGCTTCTCGCCGGCTGGCACGCCCGAGCCGTCACCGGCCGGAGGAGGCTTCGGCGAATCGGGCGGGAACTTCGGCGCCGGATTGAAGATCGAGCTAGGCGGTAGAGCCGCCACTTCGATCTCCGGCTCGATCTCAGCACTCTCGGCAAGAGGTGCGGCCGCATCGGGACTGCTGCCACCGCCGCCACCGCCGCTGCCACCACTGCCGCCACCGAAGCCGCTGCTGCTCCGGCCAAAGGACGATCCTGAATTGCCGCAACCCGTGCATCCGGCGATGGAGGCGCTGCCTGCGCCCGAAGAGCCTATCGACCCGTTCGAGGGGAGCGAGCTGCGACCGGTACCAATGGCGATCTGGGGCAGAGCCGCGAGCATCGGCTCGGTCAAGATTTCGCCGCTATCGTCGATCCAGGTGAGCGAGAGATCGTCGTCGAGAAGCTGCAGGCCTTCTGGCAGGGGACCGAGCTGACGGTTGTCGGCAACAAACTCCGTTTCATCAGACAGGATTGGCGTCGCGTCGGCCTGTTGCTCGTCGGGCGCCTGTGCCTTGTTGTGAACGATCTGCTCGCCGCCGATCAGCACGGAAATGATCAAGCCCAACCACATCATGGCAAGACATGCGTTGAAGCTATTCTTACGCAAAGTTGATTTACTCATGATCCCAATCCCTGCCTATATGGCTACTCGTAAAATAGCGGTGCATCCTGCTCCGCATGGTTCGAATATAACCATGCAAGATTCGTGCCAAAGATTGTGAACTCAGAAAATTCAACAAGTTACGGCTTAAATGAATTAATAAAATGAATAAAGTGTAAAGAATCCCGACACCTGAATCTTGGTAAAGAGATAGTTGATTCTGTTGTAAACCGCAGAAAACCTCGAAAATAATGGTTAACAAGACATTCAGACGGCCTAAAAATGTGTAAAGAAATCCGTCACCTTGCGTAATCAGAGCATTGAATTAGTTAAGATTCTACCATTTGTACTGCGAACTAAATCCGTAATGGGATCAGATCATAAATAATTACACCGATTACGATAATTTTCCTTGTACATTAAAATTTGTCCATCTTTCTAATCGGACCGCCGACGTCGCGGGCGCAACATGCAATTCCGAATGCCACATCGCCGATCTCGCGCCGCAACAATTTGTCCTTCCGAGCTCAACGATATTGGAGATTGCTACCACCAGTATGAAGCAGCTAGGTGCTTGATTTGGCCATTGAGAGGCGCCTTGCGCGGACGCCGGTCGCCTGAGATCTTTACCCGGCAGCAAGCTTTATCGCCTAATGGCGAGGGCGGGCCCGCCAACGCGCCAGCCCGCGCTACTGCTCCGGAGACGCAATAGACCCGCACATGGCCAACGAGACCACCGGTCCCAAGAAGTCGATCTACTATCACATGGTTCGGGGCTCCGCCTGGTCGATGGCGATGCGCTGGGGCATCCGCGCCATTGGGCTGATCAGCACGCTGATCCTGGTGCGTCTGCTCACGCCCTTCGATTTCGGCATCGCGGCCATGGGTGGGCTCGCTCTCGGCTTTGTAACTATTTTCGCCGACTTCAACATCGGCATGATCGTAATCCGCAAAGTCGATGCGACCCGGGAAGACTACGACACGGGTTGGACCGTTCGCTTGATTCAAAGCCTCTTCCTGGCGTCATTAATGCTCGCCGCGGCGCCCCTGGCCGCCGACTATTTCGAGACTGACTTGGCGCGAGCGGTGGTCATGTGGTTTGCGTTGACCGCGGCGATCGGCGGCCTGGAGAACATCGGGATCGTCAAGGCGCGCAAGGAGCTCGACTTTGCCCTTGAGTTCCGCTTTGTACTCTACAAACGGGTTTTCGAGTTTCTATTTACCGTCGGTTTTGCCTTTTGGTTGCGTGACTATTGGGCCCTGGTGTTCGGACCGATGAGCGCCGCCATTCTCGGCGTTCTGATCAGCTACCGCATGCATCCCTATCGGCCGCGACTATCGCTTGCCAAATGGCGCGAATTCTTGAAGTTCTCGATATGGCTGACCCTGCGCAACTTCTCCAGATATTTCAACATGCGCTTGCATCTGCTGCTGGTCGGCCGAGCCGAAAGCACTGCTTTCTTCGGCATCTACAACGTCGCGGCTGGCCTGGCCCAGATCGCCACCCAGGAAATCGGCACACCGTTGGCCCGCGGGCTCTATCCGAACTTCGCCAAGCTGGTCGACAAGCCCGACGAGCTGATGCGCGCTTTCAGCCATAGCCTCTGCGCACTTGGACTGTTGTGCCTTCCCGCGGGCATCGGTCTGGCGTGTGTTGCCGAACTCTTCGTGCCAGTCGTCTATGGCGCCCAGTGGGTGGATGCGGTCCCCTTCGTCAAATGGCTCGCGGTCTATTCGGTGCTCAACGTCATCTTCATCCATGTTTACGGCGGTATTCTGGTGGTGACCGGCCACGACCGGCTGGCAACGGGCCTTTCCTATTTTCGCTTGGCGGTCGGCGCGCCGATCATAATCGCGGCCTTGTATTGGTATGGCGCCACGGCCGTACCGATCGCGACTGCCCTGGTGCCGGCAATTTTGCTGTTGCCCTATACTCTGGTGCTGGGACGGGTTTTGCCTTTCACCTTGGGCGATCTGGTCGCCGCCCTGTGGCGCCCAGTGATAGCCGTCGCGGCCATGAGCCTGGCGGTGCTGGCCCTCGATGTGCCGAGCCTGGGCCCGGTCTTGCTGCTGTTGGCGAAGATCGTCCTGGGCGGTTTGGTTTACGTGAGCTGCATTGTAATCTTGTGGCGGCTCGCCGGCCGGCCAGAGGGGCCCGAAGGCTATGTCATCAACCGCGGCTGGCAGCACATGAAGCGCCGCTTGGGGCGTTAGGGCTCGTTAACCAGGTCGAGTGGATAGATCGGCCGGCGCAGGTGGCGGTACTCGAGCACGCTGTTGTCCGAGGTGGTGACGCCCTCGCCGTCCAGCGTCAGGGTCGCCTTGGGCAAGTCGCCGAAGCCCGCACGGTAGTGGATGCGCGATTTCAGCAGCAAATAGCGCTTATGGGCCGGCTCGATGCCGAGCGATGTGAAGACCCCGAGATCCCACGGTTCGTGATGCCGGGAGACCACGACGATCTCCATCTGACCGACCTCCAGAACGGCGCTTGGGCCCATGTTGACCTTGACCCCGGTGTACATGGGCCCGCGCACGGTCCACTCCCCTGTGCTCAACACCTTGACCCGGCCGGTCACCTGGAGCGGTTGGCCGCGGTGACCGATCGATGGGATGTCGGTCTTGCCGCCGAGTGCCAGGCGCACCGTCGCACCGACGCCGGCCCGACTCAACTGTTGCACGGCCTCTGGGTCCCAGACCGCGGCGACCGCGACGTCCTCCAGATCCTGCTCGAGCACCTCGCGGATCACCGTCATGACATCCTGGGTCGCGCCAGAGCCGCAGTTGTCGGCGTGGTCGAGCAGGATGACCGGTCCGTCGGTCATCGTCTTGGCCGTGGCGACCGCCTCGGAAAGCGGGGTGTGGCGGTAGACGAACCGCTCTCGTTCAGACCACGCGTGATCGAGGATTCGATCGCGCACCCCATTGGCCAACACCGGATCGCCATCGGCAACCACGACCACCGAGGTGCCCGAGTCCGGCATGTCGGAAAGCGCGAAGCCGCCGAAAATCGTCGCCGCCAGGATGCCGGGTTCGGTCTCGGCGGCCCGGCAGGCGGCGATCAGAGACCCCATGGGCTCATCATCGGTGCCTTGGCAAAGGGTTTGGGACAGCAGTGGGATGTTGCCCCAGGCCATGGTCGGTCGGGCCGCGCCGTCGGCCGCCGCCAGCACGATGCGCGCAACCTGCTCGGCGACCTCGTACATGTCGGTGTGGGGATAGGTCTTGTAGCCGATCAAGGCCGTGCAGTTGTGCACCATGCGGGCGGTCAGATTGCAGTGCAGGTCGCAGGTCACGGCGATCGGCAGGTCGGGCCGCCGGGCGCGCAGGCGGGCCAGCAGCTCGCCCTCACCGTCGTGCAGGTGCTCTGCGACCATGGCGCCGTGCAGGTCGAGCAAGGCCAGATCGCAGTCCATCGCGGCGGCCAGGATCAGCTCGGCCATGTACTCGTAGCAGTCCTCGGCAACCGGCCCCGACGGCATGGCCTCGGCGGCCAGCGGAGTCACCACAGCGGCGCCGCGCGCCTCGGCGAGCTTAAGGTAGGCGGCGATCGGCATGCGGGTGTCCCGATAAGCCGCGACCACCTCCTCGCCCAGATGCCCGCTCCAGGCCTCGAAGCGCGCCCAATCGGTGACGATCGGCGAAAAGGTGTTGGTCTCGTGCTTCATCATGGCGATCAGGATACGCATGACAGTGTCGCCCCTCGCTCAAGCCTGCGTCATGGATGGATCCATAGGCGTACCACCCTAGCATCACGGTCCTGGGCTTGACCACGATCAGCCCGACATAGGATTCTTCTTGCTTTTTAAAGGGGATACCCATATATCGCCGCTTCCCGCATTTATTGCCGGGTCACATCTGCTGGTTGGGGAGGACGCCATGTCGCAGACATCCGCCCTCTTCCAATTGGGGATGGACTTGGATCCAGGTTCAAGCACCGCCCAAAAGGAAGACTGGGGTATCACGCGCGAGTCTGGCTTTAGCCAGTCGGACGCACGCTACGATCACTTCACGGTCAAGGACGGCGTACGCTGTGCCGGGACCCACTTGATTCTGGACCTCTACGACGCCCAAGGCCTCGATGACCTGGCGCTGATGGAGCGCGCCTTGCGCGACTGCGTGGACGAGTCGGGCGCGACCCTGCTGCACATCCATCTGCACCACTTCACGCCCAATGGCGGCATTTCGGGCGTGGCGGTGCTGGCGGAGAGCCATATCTCTGTGCACTCCTGGCCGGAGACGGGCTACGCCGCCTTCGACGTCTTCATGTGCGGCGACGCCGAGCCGGAGCGCTGCATCGAGGTGCTGCGCGCGGCGTTCTCTCCAGTAAAGCTTGCCGTTTCCGAACATCTTCGTGGCCAGGGCGCGTAAACGCGCCACTCCACCTTTCGCTCAAGAGGACTGTGCCATGACCGATAAAGCTTGGCAGGCGGAGACCCTGCACGACGACTTCCAGACCGCTTTTCTCGCCACCGACGTGCTCTACGACACTGCAACCGAGCATCAGCGCCTGGTGCTGTTCGAGAACCCGACCTATGGCCGGGTCCTGATGCTCGACGGCGCGACCCAGCTGACCACGGCCGACGAGTTCGTCTATCACGAGATGATGGCCCACACGCCGATCCTGGCCCACGGCGTCGCGAAGGACATACTGATCGTCGGCGGCGGCGACGGCGGGGTCGCGCGCGAGGTGCTGCGCCACTCGACCGTCGAGCGCCTGGTCCAGGTCGAGATCGACGATAGCGTGGTCGCCTTTTCGCGCCAGTACCTGCCGGAGATCTCGGCCGGCGCCTTCGACGACCCGCGCCACGAGCTGGTGATCGCCGACGGCGCCCGCTTCATGGCCGAGACCGAGCGGCGCTTCGACGTTATCATTGTCGATTCGACCGACCCGATCGGCCCGGCCCAGGTGCTCTTCACCGAAGCCTTCTATGCCGATTGCCGCCGTGCACTCAAGGAAGACGGCATCCTGATCACCCAGAGCGGCGTGCCCTTCATCCAGGGCGAGGAGCTGGAAGCGGGCGCACGGGACCTCAGGGCCTCCTTTGCCGACGTCTGGTGCTACCTCTGCACCGTGCCGACCTACGTCGGCGGCGAGATGGCGCTCGGCTGGGCCAGTGACCAGCCGGCCCACCGCCGGGTTCCACTCGAGGTCTTGGAAGTGCGTTACGAGGCCGCGGGCCTGGTGGGCAAGACCCGATACTACGCCCCCGATCTGCACCAGGCCGCCTTCGTCCTGCCGCCCTACATCAAGCGGCTGGTCATCGGCTAACCTTTGTAGCGCGCCTTGTAGTAGGCCTTGAAGCGGGCGGCGTCGCCGCCCGCTTCGCCCAGGTAGTGGACGACGTCCGCGGCGGCCTGGCGGCCGCTCATGAAGGCGCCGTGCACGGCGAGTGGCTGATAGTCCTTGTGGTAGGCCGGCGCGGTCGCCTCGCCGGCCCAGAACAGCGGCAGGGTGTCGCAAGGATTCTTGAGGGCCTCGCGGGCCTTGGGCGCGGCGATCTTGCGCTGGCGCTTGGGGATGAACTTCAGGAAGGAGTTGCCGCCCTTGGCGAAGGGATCGCGCGACCAGTCCTGGCGCCAGCAATGAGCCTCGAAGCCGTTCGGCGTGTCCTTGCCGACCACCAGGTCTTTCATGTTCCAAGCGCGACCCCGGCCGTAGATTCGGCCGAGCACGGCGAAGACGTGACGCGCCGCCTCCTGATCGGTCATCTTACTAATCCGCTGGTGGTCCTGGTTCATCAGAAGGCCGGTCAGGACGTGGGGGCCGGTGTGCTCTCTTGGGAAGGCCGAGAAGAAGGTGCGCGCCTTGCCCCGGGGGTTGCTCAAGACCGACATGTGGCCCGCGGAGTTGCCGCCGTCGTCGATCCAAACCCTTTCCTTGAAAGCCAGACTGAACTTGGTGATCGGCCCCATGCGCACGACCTGCAGCGCATCGCGTTTCTTCTTGGTCAGCAGCGTTCCGAAGATCTGATCGCCACCGCCATCGACCGGATCTAGCATGCCGGCCGAGAAGGTGGAGATCGCCGACTTGCCCACATAGCTCTTGCCGTTCTCGGTGGTTACCTCGATCTTGCCGTCGCTCCGGCGCGCCACCGAGACAACCTTGGCGCCGGCGCCGTTCTTCCGGCTCTTGACGGTTGTGCCGCCGGCCTTGCGGAACTGCTGCTCTATCTTGGCCGGCAAGGCGTCGAAGCCGCAAAGCTCGAAGGGTCGGCCTTTCAGCTCGAGGCGGTACTCGGTCGGCTCCATCAGCTGGTCCGGAATCTTGTCGGCGCTGAAGCCGGCGATGCTGAGGGCGTCGAGACCGCCCGGCGTGTGCGCCGTCAAGGTGTAGGCCAGAAGGTCCCGAGCCCGGTCGCTCAGGTCCTCCTTCTCAGCGCAGCGCTTGGCGAACTCTCGTGCCGTGATGTCCGCTTGGCTCTTGGGATCGAATTTCTCGAGCCTGTCCAGGCAGCTCTGAACGCGCCACAGGTCGGGCACGCCGACCACCTCGGCCAGCATCTTGGTGCGCGACCAGGTGGGGAAGAACAGGCGGTTTCGCGGCACCCGCAGGATGCCGCCACACTTGTGCAGCGGCGAGACCGAAAAGCCGTGGCGCGCCAGCTCGTCCCAAAAGGCCTGATAGCGCGGCTTCTCCTCTACGTGAATGTACTCCGCGCCAGCCTCGATCGGCACCTTCTTGCCGTCCTTCTTGACAAAGTCCCGGACCGAGTACATGCGCCCGCCGATCCGGTGGGAGCCTTCGACCAAGAGCACCTTGAGCCCATGGTCCTGAAGGTCGCGCGCGGCGGTGACCCCGGCGATCCCCGCCCCGAGAACGATGCAGTCGTAGAGTGGTATACGACCGTTCGACATGGCGTGCTCTCCTCTCTTCCCAAAGAAATGTTACAGCCGCGCGGGTTCGCAAAGCCCCGTGCCGTTGAGTTAGTGGATCTCGGCCGTGCAGCGCCTCGGCCCCTGATGTCCCCCTGCTTTTCAATCTTGCCCTTGGTCGTCCTATCCCTGGTCGCGCCGATCAATGGACCTACCTCAAACGCCATTGAGGCCTCTCGAACAGCTTCGCGTCTATGTCGGGCCGGCGCCGCGAGACGGGTGGAACAATGGAGGCGACGGCTTAGATCAATTCCTGTTTGGGAGCGAAGGATAACATGGAAGGTGTCGCCGAAATCAACCGGACCTGATTCCCAGGCTTTGGCAAGTGATGCCCGTTGCACTGCAGTCTGGGTCGTTCCATAGTCGGTTCGCCAGTGAAAGCGCGCCCAGCCCATGCACATCGCGATCCTTCTTTTTGATGACTTGACCGTGCTCGACGCCGCCGGACCGGCGGAGGTGCTCGGGCGCCTGCCAGGCGCGCGGGTCTCCTTCGTGGCGAAACAGGCCGGGCCAGTGTCCAGCCAAGAGGGCTCTAGCGGCCTTAAGCTGATCGCCGACGCCGGCTTCGACCAGGTGCCTCGTACGGATGTGCTCTTGGTCCCAGGGGGTCCCGGTTACGCGACGGCCGCGAACGATCCGGCAACGCTCGCCTGGCTGAGATCACTGGCTGCCGAGGCGGCCTGGGTCACCTCGGTGTGCACCGGCGCCTTGGTGCTCGGCGCAGCTGGCCTTTTGCAGGGCAAACGGGCGACGACCCACTGGTCGATGATCGACGCGTTAGCCGACCATGGCGCGGTGCCCGAGCGCGCCCGATTCGTGCGCGACGGCCAGGTCGTCACCGGCGCCGGGGTCTCGGCCGGGATCGACATGGCGCTGACCCTGGCCGCCCTGATCGCCGGTCCGGAGCGCGCCCAGGCAATCCAGCTGCAGATCGAATACGCGCCCGAACCGCCGTTCGACGCCGGCACGCTCGGCACCGCGCCAGAAACGGTCAAGCGGCTGCTAGGGGTAAGCTAAAATCTGCTTGTACACCGCGACTGGCGCGCCCAGCGCGTCCAGGTCCGGCTTAGCGCCCAAACCGGGGCCTTCCGGCGCCGCCGTGACTCCGCCCTCGATTCGCGCACCGCCTTCGATCGGGTCGAGGCTCAGCATCTCGTGGCACAGCCAGGTAGCCCGACGGTGGCTGGCCGGGGTCGCCTGGGCGAGATGGACCGCCGCCGTGTCGGCCAGCGCGCTGCCACCGGTTTCCTCGATGTTCATGCGGATGCCGGTTTGAACGCAAAAATCGCGCAGGCGCCGAGCCCGGGTAAGACCGCCGACCCGCCCGAGCTTGAGACCGATCGCCTGGCAGGCCGGTTCGCGCCAAGCGCCAAGTAAATCGTCGTAGGTCTGGATGCACTCGTCGAGCGCAATCGGCTGACGGGTCGCCCGGGCCACGGTGACACATTCCTCCATGGTTTCGCAGGGCTGCTCGAAAAAGCCATGCCAGTCCTCGCACGCCGTCATCACCTGGATCGCCTGGTCGGGCAGCCAGGCCCGATTGACGTCGAATGTGATGTCCTCTCCCGGTTGCAGGGCTTTGGTGAGGAACTGGATGCGCGCGATGTCCTCGGGCACCGCGGAGCCGACCTTGCAGGAGTGGATCCGGTTTCCCTTGGCCCGGGCACGATCGATAGAGGCCAGCATCTCCTCGGGCGTGCCGGTAGGGATCGAGCTGTGGACGACCGGCGGCTCGGGCTCGCGACCCCCCAAAAGCTCGCAGACCGGCAGCCCGCAGGATTGGCCCAGAACATCCCAACAGGCCATGTCGAGCGCGCCCTTGACGTAAAGGTGGCCTGGCAGGGCTTTGTCCATGGCCCGGTTGATCACCTCGACCCGTCGCGGATCGTGGCCAAGCAATTTGGGTGCAATCTCGTCGAGGCCAGCACGCAGGCCCTTGGCGAAAGCGGGCAGATAGGTGGCGCCCCAAGGGCAGCCTTCGCCCCAGCCGGTGTATCCTTCGTCGGTCTCGATGGAGACGAAAGTGGAGTCCAAGCGGTCGAACTTCAGACGGCCGCCCGACAGGCTATAGGGATGGCTGAGCGGCAGCTCCAGGCGGTAGACAGAAATCCGGTCGATCTGCATGAAGCCCCCTATTCATGCACCGCTAGGGGCGGCCCCAGCTTGTCCTCCTCGACCGTCACTCCCAGGCCCGGACGATCGCCGACGATAAGATGACCGTCCTTGACCTCGGGCGCGCCGCTGGCGAA
The DNA here is from genome assembly GCA_039029395.1 of Pseudomonadota bacterium. GTDB lineage: Bacteria > Pseudomonadota > Alphaproteobacteria > Kiloniellales > JAKSDN01 > JBCCGG01. The sequence continues at coordinate 83,996 of JBCCGG010000011.1, forward strand.
GTGTACGGTGTTGTAGTTGTGCAGATCGGTCGTGTTCAGCAGCACATCTGACGGCGTGCTGGCTGCCAGATGGGCCAGCGCGGCGGTGACGATCTCACCGCCCCAAACGTCCTCGACGGTCATGGGTATGCCCAGCGCAGCCCAAAAGTCTCGTGCCAGACGCGCCTTTGTGAGGCCACCGGACTTGGCGACTTTGATCGCCCCCACATCGCAGGCCTCGTCGTTGCGGGCCCGCACCAAGTCCTCGAAGGTTTGCAAGCTCTCATCCAACTTGAAGACGTGGGGCGCGCGCCGACGCACCGCCAAGCAGTCTTCGTAGCGGCTGCAGGGCTGTTCCATGATGTAGGAGAGATGCCGGGTCGCCTGTGCGACTTCGAGCGCCTCGTCCCGCCGCCAGCCCCGGTTGCCGTCGGCCAGCAATCGTTCGCCCGGCGCCAGGGCCGCGCACACGGCCTCCAGCCGGGCGATGTCCTCGGCCGGCCAACCGCCCGACTTGAGCTGGAACTGCCGATAACCCTCCTGGCGGTAGGACTCGATGGTGGCCGCCATCTCTTCTGGCGTGCCTTGCGGGATTGCGCGGTACATGGGCATGGCGTTGTTCTGGCGGCCGCCCAAAAGCGCGTGAAGCGGCAGGCCGGCGGCCTGGCCCAAGATGTCCCAACAGGCCATGTCGAGCGCCGACTTGACGTAGGCGTGGCCCAGCATCTCGCGCTCCATAACGCCATAGATCGCGCCGATTGCGGTCGGGTCGCGGCCGATCAGGTGGGGCGCCAGGAAGGCGATGCCCGGCGCCACACCGTCGGAATAGGAAGGCAGATAGCTGGCGCCAAGCGGGCACACCTCGCCCCAGCCGGAGATGCCGTCGTCGCTGTCGATCCGCACCACCGTGGCGGTCGCGGCCGAGAGGCTGTAGCCCTTGGCCCAACCGTAGCTGCCACCGACGTAAGGCAGCTCGATCTGGTAGACCGTGATGCGCGTAATCTTCATTGGCCCAGAGACCCCAAATCGATGACGAAGTTGCCCACGTGCTGTTTCTTCAGGAAGGCCGCCTGGGCCTCGCGGATCTGGCCAAGCGAGAAGGTCTCGGCCAGAAGCGGCCGGATCTCGCCGCGCTCGATGTAGGAGACCAGGTTGGTAAAGACCTCCGCCGGCATCACCGTGGCGCCCAGGACCTCGAGATCCCTCAGATAGAGCGTGCGCAGATCGAGCTCCACGAGCGGCCCGGCGATCGCGCCCGAAGTAACGTAACGCCCGCCGCGCACCAGGAGATCGATCAGCGATGGGAAATCGCCGCCGCCGACGATGTCGGCCGCCACGTCGACCAGGCCACCTGGCGCAAGGTCACGCACGGCCGCCTTCAGATCCGGCACGTCGCGCGCAATCACATGATCGGCGCCAACCGCTTCGACCGCCGCCAGCTTACTGGCGCCCGCGACCGCGATCACGCGGGCGCCCCGGCGCTTGGAAAGCTGGATCAATGCCGAGCCGACGCCCCCCGAGGCGCCGGTCACCAGGACCGTCTCGCCGGCACCGACCCGGGCCTTGGTCAACATGTACTCGGCGGTCGAGTAGGAGCAGGGAAAGGTCGCCAGCTCCAGGTCGCTCAAGTCCGAGGTGACTGAGATCGCATTGACCGCCGGTACCGCGGTGAATTGGGCATAGCCGCCGTCATGCTCGCTGCCGAAGTAGCCAGCTTTCTCCCGGTCCAGCGGATCGCTGGCATCGCGCAGCCAGGGGTCGACCAAAACCCGCTCGCCGACCCGATTTGGATCGACACCTTGGCCGCCCGCGACGATGCGTCCGACCACGTCGGCGCCCTGGATTCGCGGGAAGGTGAGCGACCGGCCGCCCCAGGTGGCGTCCTGGTCCTCGCTCTTGTCGAAGCCGCCTGCGCCTCCCTCGGCCGTAGTGCCTTCGCTCACCCCCTTGGAGTACCAGGCGGTGCGCGTGTTGACGTCGGTATTGTTCATGCCGCAGGCGCCGACCCGGATCAGCACGTCGCCCGCATTCAGGCTGGGCAGGGTCACATTGTCGCGGACTTCGATCATCTCGAGGCCACCGTGACCGGTCAGCACGGCAGCGGTCATGGTCGCGGGCAAGCTGGCGCTCATGGCAAAGATCCTTGGCTCAACTGAGGGCGTCGACGACGAGCCGGGCGAAGTGCAATGGCGCCGCATCCCAGTAAGGGGACAGGCGCCCACCGGTGAAGGCCGGCGAGTGGCGCCCGGCCTGCAGCTTCTCGAGCACCGCCAGGTCCTCGCCATTGAGGTCGTGCCAAGTGTCGAACACCGCCTGTCGCTCCGCTTGGTGGCGCTCGCCATCGGCGGCCTCGCCTACCAGGTAGATGTGGATGTCCTCCCGACAGCGCCCGGGCCCGAGCGGCGTGGCCAGAAAAACCGCAAGCTGGTCCGGGTAGATCTCCAAACAGAGGCTCGGAAAGAGGTGGAACCAGAGGCCCCGGTTCCTGTAATCGGCCGGCAGGTTTGGATAGTGGGGCAAGCCATCACCGCGGCCTTCCTCGGCAGCCGGATAGAGGTACTCATTGAACAGCACGGGCCCCTCGAAGTCGCTGGGTGTGCGCAGCTCCATAGGCACGAAGGCGCAAAGCCTCGGATGCAGCGCGAAGACGTGATAGGGCTCGATATAGTTCTCGTAGGCCAGCTTCCAGTTGGCGCCGACCTCGAAGGACAGCGATCCGGCGTAACGCAGCGCCGAGAGATCGTAGCCGCCGAGCCGATCGGTCAACGGCTTCAGATACTCGCTCAAAGGCGGCGCGTCGCCCGACAGATTGACGAAGACCATGCCCAGCCAGGTCTCGCAGCGGATCGCCGTCAGACCAATGTCATGGCCGTCCTCGGTGACCACGTCGTGCTTGCCGCCGCCGTGGTAGTGGGGCCGGCCACGCAAGGCGCCGGTCAGATCGAAGCTCCAGGCGTGGTAAGGACAGGTGATGGTCGCGCGCCCCTGGCACGGTTCGGAGACCAATCGCGTGCCACGGTGGGGACAGACGTTGTGGAAGGCGCGAACCTCGCCCGCCTTGTCGCGCAAGACGACGATCGGCAATCCGGCGACCACCTTGGGCACCACGTCGCCGCTCTTGGCGATCTCCGCTTCCTGACAGGCCGGCATCCAGGTTTGAGCGAACAGACGCTCGTTCTCCAGACGCAAGAAATCTTCGCTGGTGTAAGCGATATTGGGCAGGCCCGCGGCCTCTTCGATTGGCCGCCTGACCCGCGCGATGGCGTCCGCGCCGATCAGTCGGGCGAGCGCCCCATCGTCTCGGCCATCGGAAAGGGAGACGACCGACATGGCCGGGCTCAGCGCTTGAAGTCGCGGCAGGCGGCGTCGAGCGCTTCGGCGGTCTCGGCAAAGTCCTCGTCGCTATGCACCATGGAGACGAAGCGCCGCACACCGGGCAGCACGTAGATGCCCTGCCTCAGTTGCGCCAGGTCGAGCGCCTTGGCGGCCGCCTGGTCGGAGTCGAAGAGGTCGGCCTGGTTCTTCGGCGGCGTGGTACGGAACAGGATCTGCCAAAGGGAACGCTGCCCGGTCGCGATCGCCGGCAGGCCATGGCGGTTTAGCACCTCTTGGCACAGCGCCAGCAGCTTGTTGGACATGGCCTCGAGCTCGTCGTATCGGCCGGGGCGTTTCAGCTCTTGCAGGCTGGCCAGCGCCGCCGCGGCGGCAATCGGATTGCCGTGCAAGGTGCCGTTGATGTAGGCGTAGTTGGCCTGGCCCTTGTGTTTGGGATCGCACAAATCGATTAGATCCTTGCGGCCCCCCACGCAGGACAGCGGCCCGCCGCCGCCGACGATCTTGCCGTAGCTGGCCAGATCGGGCGTCACGCCGAAGTATTCCTGGGCACCGCCGTAGGCGACCCGAAAGCCGGTCACCACCTCGTCGAAGATCAGGACGATGTCGTTGTCGTCGCAGATCTTGCGCAAACCAGCCAGGAAGCCCGGCTGTGGCGAGATGATACGCTGAATCGGCTCGACGATGATCGCCGCCAGATCGTCCATGTGCTCGCGAACAATCGCCTCGACCACATCAAGGTCGTTGTAGGGCGCGACCAGCACCGTGTCCGGCACCACGCTCGGCACGCCGCCGGTGTCGGACGGCGCGTAGGGGTAATTTGCCAGCTGGGTCGGCATGATCGAGACCGAGGCGTAATCGTGGTTGCCGTGGTAGGCCCCCTCGAACTTAAGGATCTTGTTGCGCTGCTTGGCAGCACGCGCGATGCGCATGGCATAAAAAGTCGCTTCTGAGCCGGTTGTCGCGAAAATCACTTTGTCGGCGCAGGGGATCGCCTCGACCAGCTCGCCGGCCAGCTCGATTGCCAGGTCGTTGAGCGTGCCGAAGAAGTGCAGCCCATCAGCGCAGCGCGCCTGGGCGGCAGCGACCAGGGCCGGATGGGCGTGGCCCAGGATCAGCGCGCCGGCGCCGCCCACGTAGTCGATGTAGGAGCGGCCCTCGACCGAGATCACCCGTGACCCTTCACCCCGGCGGATCACGAAGCGCACCTCCTCGGGCAGGGAATAGCCGCCGAGACCGGCCCCGGGCAGGGACTCCTCGGCGATCCGGTAGAGATCGTCTTGGCTCCGCGCATCGTCGCCGACGCTGGTCATCTCAAGTGCGGTCATGGCAGTTGTCCCTTGGTTCGGGTGGTCAGGCGCGCGGCCTGTGGTTTTCCGGATCGAACAGCGGCCGGTCCAAAACGGTGGCGGCCCGACGCTCGCCCAGGACCATCACCTCCAGCGCGGTGCCGGGCGCGGCGAAGCTCGGGTCCAGGTAAGCGAAGGCCAGGCTTCGGCCAACATGGTGGCCGTAGCCGCCCGAGCTGACCGCGCCGATCGAGCGGCCGTTGGAGTAAACCGCCTCTGCGCCGTGGCAGTCGGCGTCCTCGGCCTCGAGCGCTAGATAGGCGCACGTAAAGCGCGCGCCCTTTTGCTGGCGCCGCAAGGTGGCGTCCCGGCCGAGGAAATCGTCCTTGTCCAGCTTGCAGAAGCGCATCAGATCCGCCTCGATCAGATCGACCTCGTTGGTTAGCTCGGCGCCGCCCTTGTAGGCCTTTTCCATACGCAAGGAATTGAGCGCGTAGGAGCCGAAATTGGCAATGCCGTGGATTTCGCCGGCCGCCCAGAGCGTATCATAGACACTTTCCATCTCGGCCAGAGGCAAGTGAAGCTCCCAGGCCAACTCGCCGGTGTAGGAAACCCGAAGCGCCTTGCACGACACGCCGGCCACCGCGATCTCCCGGCCCGAAAGCCAAGGGAAGTCGCCATTGCCGAGCGGCGCGTCGGTCGCCTGGGCCAACACCTCCCGGGCCTTGGGCCCGGCTAAGATGATGACGCCTAGATCCGAAGAGAGATTGGCGACCTCGACCGCCTCACCTTCGGCTTTATGCTGGATCAGCCAGTCGAGCATCTTGAGCTCGCTGACCGCCGAGGAAACCAGGTAGAAACGGTCTTCGGCGAAGCGCACAATGGTGAACTCGCCCTCGATGGTGCCGATCTCGTTGAGCGCGTGAGCCAGCGCCACCCCGCCAATGCGCCGCGGCATGCGGTTGGCGCAGAGCCGGTTTAAGAAGGCCTCGGCGCCTGCGCCGATGACCTGCAGCTTGGCGAAAGCGGAAAAATCGCCGATCGCAACCCGTTCGCGCACTGCCTGGCATTCCTCGGCAACCTTGGCGAACCAAGCCGGTCGGCGGAAGCCGTAGAGATGTTCGCGCGCCATGCCGTTCGTCGCGTACCATGCCGGGCGCTCCCAGCCGAAAATCGCTTCGTAGACCGCGCCCTGATCCTTGAGGCGCTGATAGAGCCCGGTCGCCTTGCCCGGCCGGGCCGCCGGCCGGTCCCGATGGGGAAAGGGAATTTCGTGGCGCAGGAGGTAATCCTCCTCGCACTTGGCGACCGCGTAATCCAGATCCGCGAAGTCGCCGTAGCGCCGGGGGTCGAAGGGCCGCATGTTGATGTCGGCCGCCCCATGGACCATCCACTGGGCCAGGTACCTGCCGCAGCCCGGTCCCCAGGCGATGCCGACCTGGGCGCCGCAAGCAAGCCAGAAGTCGCGCAGGCCCGGCGCGGGCCCGAGCAGGGGCGCGCCGTCCGGCGTATCGGGGATGGCGCCGTGCACGACCCGCTTGATACCCAGCTCTGCGGCGATCGGCAGACGCTCGAAGGCCGCCTCGAGCCAGGGACCGACCCGGTCGTAGTCGGCCTCGAAGAGCTCGTGCTCGGCCTCCCAGGGCGCGCCCTCGACCCAAACGGTGGTCGGGTTGGCCTTCTCGTAGATGCCGATGAGGGCCGACTTCTGCTCCTGGCGAACGTAGCCGCTGACAACCGCGTCGTCGCGGATCACCGGCAGCTCGCGCTCGAGGCTCAAGAACTCCGGCACCGTGTCGGTCACGAAGTAGTGGTGCAGCAGGCTGACGATCGGCAGATCCAACCCGACCCACTGGCCGATCTGACGGGCGTAGCAGCCGCCCGCGTTGACCACCTTCTCGCAGAGAATGTCACCCTTTTCGGTGATCACCCGCCACTCGCCGCCGGGTGTGCGCTCGATGTTGAGCACTTGGTTGTGGCGCTCGACCCGGGCGCCCATCTGGCGCGCGCCCTTGGCTAATGCGAAGCAGCCACCGGCCGGGTCCAGGTGCCCATCGTTCGGCGTGTGCAGAGCCGCGATCACCCCGTCCAGGTTATAGAAGGGGTGGAGCTTGCGGATCTCCTCGGGCCCGATGATGTCCATCTCGAAGCCGAGGCCGCGCCCGATGCTAAGCGTATAGCGGATCCAGTCCAGCTCGTCCTGATCGTAGGCCAGGCGCATGCTGCCGCAGCCGTGCCAGGTGACCGACTGGCCCGTCTCGGCTTCGAGCTTTTGGTAGAGATCGATGCCATAGCCGTTAATCTTGGCGAGGCCGAAACTGGAGATAGAGTGGGTCGTTTGGCCAGCCGCGTGCCAGGTCGAGCCCGAGGTCAGCTCGGCCTTTTCTACCAGAAGCGAATCGGTCCAGCCTTCCTTGGCCAGGTGGTAGAGGAGGCTCGCCCCCATGATGCCGCCACCGACGATGACGACTCGTGCCTGCTCGGTCACTTTTTCCTCCAAGCGAGGTGAGATTTCAGATGCAATCATGATCGAACTTATGTACCATAGTCAATCATGAATGATACGCCTGTACCAAATAATCTGGAAGCCCAGCCCGTGGAAGCGATCCTCGACCGGCTGTTGGACGGTCTTGCCGAAATGAGCCCCCAAGTGCGCAAGGCCGCCCACTACGTGCTCGACAATCCCAACGAGGTTGGCTTGAGTTCGATTCGGGAGGTCGCCGAGGCGGCGGAGGTCAAGCCCAACACCCTAGTGCGCATGGCCCGGGCGATCGGTCTCGACGGCTTCGAGGCGTTGCGCCGGCCGTTTCGAGAAAATCTGCGCAACGGCCGGGAGTCCTTTCCGGATCGGGCGCGCTGGCTCCAGGCGATCGCCAAGGGCGGACGCCACGGCGGCCTTTTCAGCGAGATGGCGGCGGCCAACCTGACCAACATCGAGCAGCTCTATTCGGCGACCAGCGCCGGCGAGGTCAAGGCGGCGGCCGATTTGATCGTCGACTCGCGCACAACCTACGTGCTGGGCGTGGGCGCGGCCTACGCCCTGGCCCATAACTTTGCCTATCTGGCGCGCATGGCGCTCGACAACGTGGTCGCGGTGCCGCGCGACGGCTCTTTGCCGATCGACGACATCGCCAAGGCAGGGCCGCGGGACGTACTGCTGGCCATGACCTTCACGCCCTACCGGTCCGAGGTGATCGACGCTACCCGCAGCGCCATGGACCAGGGCGCATCGGTCGTCGCGCTGACCGACAGCCGGGCCTCGCCGATCGCGTTTGAAGCCGAGCACGCCTTCGTGCTGGGGACCGGGACGCCCCAGTTCTTCCCCTCGACCCTGGCGGCGGCTGCCCTACTGGAGACCTTGATCGCCTTCATGGTAGCCGATGCCGACCCCAAGGTGATCGCCAACATCGACCGCTTCCACCGACGGCGCTTCGACCTCGGTGTCTATTGGAAGGAGACAGAGTAGAGATGTCGTCTGTCGATGGGCTTGAGAGCGGTGCAACGCTGGAACATGCGCTCGCCGCCAGCTACTACACCGAACCCAGAGTGTTCCACCGGGAGCGCGAAGCAATCTTCTTCCGCACCTGGCAGTTTGCCTGCCACCGCTCTCAAGTGTCGCGTCCAGGCGACTACGTGGTCTTTTCGGTGCTCGACCAGAGCCTTTTCGTGATTTGTGGCGCCGACGGCCAAGCGCGCGCCTTCTACAACGTCTGCAAGCACCGGGCCCACGAGCTCCTGAGCGGGGCCGGGCGCAAGTCGGTGGTGACCTGCCCCTACCACGCTTGGACTTACGAGACCGACGGCCGCCTGCGCCGGGCGCCGAACTCCGAGAACGTGCCCGGTTTCGACCGCACCAAGATCTGCCTCACCGAGGCCCGCCTGGAGGATTTTTGCGGCTTTCTCTTCGTCAACCTGGATCCCGAAGCACGGCCCATGGACGAGCTCTATCCCGGCGTCAGGGACGAGCTGCGCACATTCTTGCCGGGGATCGACGATTTGGCGCCGGTCGATCGCTTGAGCGTCGAAGAGGCCTGTAACTGGAAGGTCGCGGTCGAGAACTACAACGAGTGCTACCACTGCCGGGTCGCACACCCGACCTTCGCCAAAGGCGTGGTGCTGCCCGACAGCTACAACGTGCTGCCACAGGGCTACTGCCTACGACACACCGCCTGCGCCGCGCCGAGCCAGGCCATGACCTACGAGATCGATCCGACGTCCCACGCCGATGCGGGCAACTATAGCTCCTGGTTCCTCTGGCCGACGTTCTCATTCCAGGTCTATCCGGGCGGCGTGCTGAACACCTACTTCTGGCACCCCCTCAAGACCGCCGAGACCCGCGCCTTCCGGGAATGGTTCGCGCCCGGCGGCCAAGGCTCCGAGACGCTGGCCAAGCTGGCCCGGCAGGACCAGGAGACGACCGTGGCGGAGGACATCGTGCTGGTGAACTCCGTGCAGCGCGGCCTGAGCAACCGCGGCTATCAGCCCGGCCCGCTCATCCTCGACCCGCGGACCGGCATCAACAGCGAGCACTCGGTCGCTGCATTTAAGGGCTGGGTGCTAGAAGCGCTGGAGGACGATACGCTCTAACGGGCTTTGGTTTTGAGCCGATCACCGATCATCTGGTCCAAGCGTTCGTCGTCCGTCCAGGTCGTGATCTGTCCACAAGGGAAGATGGTCGGATAGCTGGTAGGTGAAATCCTTCTTGGTTTTGATCTCCGGGAAGGCCGCCTCCGGGAGGAGGGCTCGCCAATCGTTCGCAAATAGAATCCAGGACACCGGCCTCCTCACTAAAGACGCTAGTGTGATTCGCGTAGTAGAGAATCTGATCGTAGCGCTTGTTCTTGGCCAGATTGCTGCTGTGATCCTTGCCACGCAGGGAGTCCAGAATTTGAAGACCCTTCTTAGTGACCGCTTTGTAAGCCGCATCGTCGATCGCCGGGATCTTGAGCCCCTGCGCCGTCGCCAAATCCATCTCGCCGTGAAACATGGCCGCCCCCTAAAGCATTGGCCTGAATTTGAATCGAGCCTAGGTGGGAGGGAACTCGCTGTCATAACTAGGAGGTTATACTAGATATCGGAAGAAAAATAGAAGGATGTTTTACAAATTGGCCCTTTCTTGTATTCAATTGCAATAAACTCCCACCTGATCGGTCTTATGATCATAGAGGTTGGACAAACCTTAGGGTTCCTAAAGGGCCCCGGGAGACACAAGCATGTGCCGATGGTTGGCCTATAGCGGCGAGGCGATCTTCCTGGAAGAGCTGATCAGCGCGCCGACCCAATCCCTGATCGCCCAGAGCCGCCACGCGCTCGAGGCCAAGACCGACTTCAACGCCGACGGCTTCGGCATCGGCTGGTACGGCGAGCGCCCTGAGCCGGGGCGTTTTCGCGACGTGCTTCCGGCCTGGAGCGACGAGAACCTAACTGGCCTGATCCGCCAGCTGCGTGCTCGCCTGTTTCTGGCCCACGTGCGCGCTTCGACCGGTGCCGCAACCTCCCGACAGAACTGTCACCCCTTCGCCCATGGCCGCTGGCTGTTCGTACACAATGGCCAGATCGGCGAGTATCAGTCTTTGCGCCGCGCCCTCGAGTCCCGCCTGCCCGACGAGCTCTATCAGGCCCGCGAGGGCACCACGGACAGCGAGCTGATCTTCCTGACCATGCTGGCCGAAGGGCTTGAGGATCGGCCACTGGAAGCGGCCGAGGCGGCTACCGGCCAGATCCTCGCGCGCATGACAAAGCTCAAAGGAAGCTTCGCGCTGCGCTTGACACTGGCCTTCACCGACGGTGACACGCTCTACGCCTTGCGCTACGCCTCCGATGCCTATGCCCCCAGCCTGTACTGGCGGCGGACCGGGCCCGGTGGTTTGTGCCTGGCCTCCGAACCCTTGGACGATACCGAGTCAGGCTGGCAAGCCGTGCCGACCAACACCTTTCTGACCGTGCGCGACGGCCAGGCCGTCACACGGCCATTCCAGCCGGCCCTCGCAGCGGACCGGGCTTTGGCATCCTAGGCGCGCGGCTTGGAAGTATCTGGATCGTCAAAAAGCACACCGCCGCCCCAGCCTTCCAGCGGCAAACAATCGAGCGTGGAGCGAGCACGGTAGACCCAGAGCTGGTTACTCCTGGTAACGCTCGAGGATGTCCTCTTTGGCGCTCTCGTACTGGCTATCGGTAATCAGGCCGTCCTCGTAGGCTTTGTTCAAATCCTGGAGCTCTTGGCCCATGGTCGTCGTTGTCGTGGTTTGCTTTGTGGTGGTCGAGGACTTGGCGCCACCGCCGCCGCAACCTGCCAGGGCTAACCCAGAGGCCAACACGGCGCTCATCAAAATCACCGTCATCCGTTTCATGTCATCCCTCACTTCCAACTTGCGGGCCGAATCTGGCCTGATCTTCGGGGATTGAATTCCCTTTGCCAAGAGCTAACGCACTTTGCCGGCTTTCGGCCATGATCCAGTCCCGAAAGCCTCCGACTCCGTGATCATTTGCCCAACGCTCGGGGGTGACCAGATAGTAGGCCTCCTCGGGAATGACCCTATCCTGGGTCAACTGCACCAGTTCACCGCGGGCCAGCTCGGCCTCGAGTAGACGCCGCCAACCGAGCGTGATGCCGCGCTTTTCGCGCACCGCCTGAATCGCGATGGCATAGCTGTTGAAGCGCGGCCCGGGCAGGGTGCGCGGCTGGACGGCGCCGCAGCGCTCGAACCAACCGCGCCAGCTGAACCAGGACGGATAGACCGCATCCAGGTGCAAGAGCGGATAGGCCAGCAGGTCGGCGGCGGTCCGTGGCGGCTGGCCGCCGGCAATCAGGTCCGGGTGGCCGACCGCGATGACCTCCTCGCCGAACAGGCGCTCGCTGCGCGCCCCGGGCGCCGCGCCCCGGCCGTAGATGACCGCGACCTGGACCTCGGGCGCCAGCCAATCTGCCTGGCTGTCACTGGTCATGAGGCGCAGCTGAAGCGCCGGATGGGCAGTGTGAAAACGCGCCAAGCGGGGCATCAGCCAAAAGGTCGAGAAGGCGACCGAGGTGGCGACCGAGAGCTGACGCCCGCCCTGGGGCGCGCGCAGGGTCTCGACGGCGCTGGCAATGTGGCCAAGACCCATGGCAACCGCGCCGTAGAGCTGCTCGCCGGCCTCGGTCAGACGGATCTGGCGGCGTTCCCGAGAGAACACCTGGCGGCCCAAAAAGTCCTCGAGAATCTTGATTTGGCGGCTGGTCGCCGCTTGGCTGATGCCCAGGTCGCCGGCCGCCTGGGTGAAGCTAAGGCGGCTGGCGACCGCTTCAAAGGCGATCAGCGAGCCCGGCGGCGGTAGTAGGCTGCGATAACGACTCATACGCTTAGCTTATAATATGATAGGTATTTTTGTCATTATTTTCCGCACTAACATACGCTATGTGAATAACTCAAGATATTCGGCACCGCGCCGGCACGCGGCTAGAGAAGGAAGCGCTCGCCATGAACATCGCCACGCCACACAGCCAAGCCAGCATCGAGCGCGTGCGCGCGCCAATCGCCGAGGCCGCCGGCCTGCCCAACCAAGCCTATACCTCCGAAGCCTTCGCCCAGACCGAGCGGGATCAGGTTTTGGCACGCGGCTGGACCTGCATCGGCGCGGCCGCGCAAGTGCCGCAACCCGGTGACATCAAGCCGGTCACCCTGCTCGGCCTGCCCTTGCTCTTGGTGCGCGACCAGGCCGGCGAGGTTCGGGTGTTTCACAACGTTTGCAGCCACCGGGGCATGGAGCTGGTCGGCGAGCCAGGCAACGTGCGCGCCATGATCCGCTGCCCCTATCACTCCTGGTCCTATGGCCTGGACGGCAAGCTGATCGCGACCCCCTTTATCGGTGGACCGGGCAAGAACGACTGTCCGGGCTTCCAGCGGGCGCGCCATGGCCTGAAAGCGGTGCGCACGGCCATTTGGTTCGACACGGTGTTTGTCAATCTGTCGGGCGATGCGCCAGATTTCACCCAGCAGATCGCCCCCCTGGCCGAGCGCTGGGGCGCCTTCGATCCCAGTGTGCTGCGGCACGGCGGCGCCGATTCCCGCTTCGAGATCGAGCTGGACTGCAACTGGAAGCTAGCGGTCGAGAACTATTGCGAGGCCTATCATCTGCCCTGGATTCACCCGAGCCTGAACAGCTACTCGCGCCTTGAGGATCATTACAATATCGAGATGGAAGATAGCTTTGCCGGTCAAGGCAGCCTGGTCTATCGGCCCCAGCTGAGCGAGGACGGCCGCACGTTCCCGCAGTTCCCCAGCCTGCCGGCGGAGTGGGACGGCACGGCCGAGTACATCGCGCTCTTTCCGAATGTGCTGTTCGGCATCCACGGCGACCACTTCTTCAGCGTCACCCTGATCCCGGTCGATGCCGGGCACACACGGGAGCTGTTCGAGATCTACTACACGGATGAAACGGCACTGGACGACCACCACTGGGACCTGCGCCAATCCAATACTCGCTTGTGGCAGACCATCTTCGAGGAAGACCGGGGCGTGGTCGAGGGTATGCAGCGCGGGCGCCATTCGACCGCCTTTAAGGGCGGCGTCTTCTCACCTGCCATGGACGGCCCGACACATTGCTTCCACAAGTGGGTCGCCGGGCGCCTGCTGGCGGGATCCCAGGGATTGGACGGGACCTAACTCGCAGCGCGGCGAAGGGCCGTTCCTTCAGAAAATTTCCATTGATTCTTGGTAGCTAGGGCCGCTGAATTGGCGCGCCCAGAACTACCTTGGACGATGGCAAATGACACCCGGTCGAGCTCCTGCGCCCGGCTTCACCTTGACGCTGAACAGCGCGTTGCCCAAGCTCGCGTGGCTGGCCCGCGTGAACCACGGCCCAGCGCCGACCGCCGTGGTCTGGCACGGCACCGCGGTGGAGTGCTTGGATGGCGCCTTTGTCGAAGGTATTTGGGACGGCCCTTACGAGCAGGGTCGTTTCGATGAGAGCGCGAACTTTTTCGGCAGCGGCGCCAGGGTCGTCGGCGACGGTCTGACTTTCGTCTCGAGCGCCGCCATGGTGGATTGCCTTTGGTACAAGGGCGACCAGGACACCACCTGGGTCTCGAACTCCCTGCCCTTGCTGTTGAGCGCGACCGGTGACCGCCTGTCGCCTGGCTATCGGGGCTACCACACCTTTCAAGACTCCCTGCTGGCAGGCTTCCGGCGCTGCGAAAAAGACTTGGTGACCGAGCGTGGCGGCGTCAGCCGGGTGGTCGTCGGCAACCTGGAGATCGACCGCGCCGGTGCGCGGGTGGTCGACAAGCCCCTGCCGCCCAACTTCGCGACTTACCAAGATTACGTTGACTACCTGGTGGCGGCCTATGGGCGCCTGCGCGCGAACATAGGCGACCCGGCGCGGCGCACCGCGCTTGAGCTCTTTTCAACCCAATCGCGCGGCTACGAGACCACGGCGGTCAACGCGATTGCCGCGGGCGGCGGTATCGACCAGGTCTTCACATGCCCCGACGCACGGGACAAGGCCTCCTACCTGGGCCGCGAGCGCGCCGGCCAACCGAGCGATGACGGCAGCGAGATCTGCCAGCGCCTCGGCCTGCCTTGCACCAAGATCGACCGGCTGTCGTTCCTCAAGGGCTTTCCCGAGGAGACGCTGTTCTTCGCCGGCTACTACAGAGGCATGGACGTCAACCTGCGGGAGATCGGACAGCATGTCTCTTCGGTGGCGGTGATGATCACCGGCGCGGCCGGCGACATGTGGGAGTCGATCGCGCTCGACAAGGAAGTGTTTCACGAGAAGACCGGCTCCTTCGGCACCACCGACCTGACGCTCCACGGCATCGGCGAGTATCGGCTGCATGCCGGTCTGATCCAGTTGCCGGTGCCGATGATCGCCGGTCGCCGGCGCGACGACATTCACCACATCACCCGCCTGGGTGAGATGGATCCCTTTCGCATGGGCGGCCACTACGACCGGCCCGTGGCCCGGCGCATCGCCGAGGAGCGTGGCGTCGAGCGGGAGATGTTCGGTCAGCAGAAGATGAACGTGACGATCGCCTTTCCCAAGCCGGCCATGCCCTTTTCGCCTGAACTCAGGGCCGCCTACCTGGATTACCTGGCAGAAGAGAAGGTATTGCCGCGGTGGAAGCAGGCCTTTTTGCCGCTGATCTATCGGCTCAACGAAGTGCTGCACTACCGATCGCCCAAGCGTTACGTCGCGGCCTTCTACGGGCTCTACTACGCTCAGAGGATTCTGCGAAAGCTGACTGGGCGCACCCCACCGTTCGGCATCCTTTGGGCGAACCTCTCGGGCTCAATCTTCTGCTTTTCGGTCAATCGCGTGGCGCAGGAAAATTACGATCAGGTGCTTGCGGCGCTCCCGGAGCCGAGCGACACCTTGTCAGGATAGCCGCGGCGCCAGGCCTGCCCGAGGCCCAATCCAATATAGCGGTAGTGCTGTGGCCGGGTCAGCATGTCGCACCATTCCGTGGCAAGCAGGCCCTGGTCCCGGCCCATCTGGTGAAGGCTTGCCGTGTACCACCAGTTGCCCTCGATGAGCACCGGGCCCTGGGCGCTCAGGCCGATATCCCAACCAAGCGTTTGATGGAACGAGCAGCGCTGTTGCGCCAGTCGTGCCAACTCGAGCACACGCGGCCAATTGGGCAGAGTGACACCGGTCAGTCTTTGGCCGCTGTCCGGGTGATTGTCACGGGGCTGCACCAATCCGTCCTCGATCGGAAGAGGCTGCCTGCAAACGCCGGTCGCAAGGTCGAGCGGCACGATGAATCCGCCGCCTGAAAAATTGTCTGTCGCGGAGTGCGCGCGACCCATCCTGAGCACGGCGTCCAGAACCTTGGCCTCACCGTTCTCGAAGCGGGTGATGACCCGCACGGTGTTCAGAACGTTTGGAACCACCGCGGCCAGATCCGGATGGGGTTCTAGGCGATCCTGGACGATCAGATAGGTGCCCTTGTTGGTCCAAGATTCGACATGCGCCCAAATCTCCTCAATGCCGACCTCCTCGCCGCTTGGCATCTTCGCCCAGGCATCTCGACCGCCAATTCGTTTGCCCAAGCTCATCGCTCCCTTGCCGGCTTGGGCATCGGACGGCTTTAAGAAGAGATTCTCTCGGGAGGGGTCGGCGAACCAGCGCGCGACCTCGTCTCTCGTATGCAGGCAGGTCAGGTTATCGACCTGGGCGTGACGGCCCAAGGCACAAAGGATCTCGGGCGTGGGCAACCTTGTTCCCTCGAAACAGCGCGTAAAGAGAACCTTGTCGTCCAAGACCGACTGGTAACCTTGGCCGTTGAGCAGCGTGAACAGCGGCTTCGTGCCATAGCTGCCGAGAAAGCTCTGCTTTTTGATCCATGAAAGGTCCGATCGAAAGAGCCCGTAGACGTAATAGTCCTTCGCATGAAGCCCGTTCGACAGGAGAAGCCGACTTTGCTCGAAGATGCGCCGGGCCAACGGGCCATAGGGTGAGCCCTTGAACCTGCGGTGATAGGCGATGTCCTCGAGAATCTTCCCCAACGCCAGGCGATATCTCTCTAGCTCTTGAAATCCCTTGTAGGCTGTTATGATCATCTCTCGGGATCCACTTTGCGATCGGCTCTTCCTCTACCGGCTCTGACGTCTCCAAGCCTGGAGCAATCCCAGGCCAACCCGTTTATAGCCTCGGTTCCGATTCAACTCGCGAACCCAGTTGGTCATAATCAGTCCCCGATCCTTGCCGATTTGGTTGAGCGCCGGATCGGGACACCAGTTTCCTTCAATCAACACCGGCCCCTCCGTGGTTACACCAATGTCCCACGCCAAGGTCCGATGGAAGGAGCAGGCCTCCGCCGCGCGACGGGCGATGTCGAGAATGTCCTGCCATTGGGGAATCTCGAGTCCGGTCACGCGAACGCCAGATCCCGGGTGATGGTCTTCTCGCCGGACCAAGCCATCGACAATCCAAACGGGCTGCTGACAAACACCGCTCGCTTGGTCGAGCGGGACCACGATGCCGCCGCGTCCGAAGGGATTGTCGGCCGGATAGTCTCCCTTGCCCATCTTCAGGACGGCGTCGATCACCTTGACGTCATCTTGCTCCAGCCAGGTAACGACACGCACCGTGTGCAGAATGTTGGGGACGATCGCGGCCAAATCAGGGTGCGGCTCGACGCGGTCCTGCGCGATCAAATAGGTCCCTTTCGAGGTCCACTCCTGGGCGTGGGCCCAGATCGAGTCCAATCCGATATCGCTTCCATTTGGCAGTCGATCCCAAACCGCCTCGCCGTTTATTCGAGTCCCAAGGCTAATGGCGCCTTTGGCATTTTGAGAATCGACCGGTTTGATGAAGATGTTCTGAACGCCGTCTTGGCCAAACCAGTCGCGAACCTGCGCCTCATCGCGCAGGCAGGGAATGGTTTGAAGCTTGGCGTGCTTGCCGAGTGCGCAACGAATCGGGAGTACGGGCAATCCGCTGGCCATCATATGCCGGGTGAAAAGGACTTTGTCGTCAAAGACCGACCAATAGTCGCGCTCATTGAGCCGCGCGAAGAGAGATTTCAAACCATAGTTGCCAATAAAGCTCTGCTTTTGCGACCACGATAGGTCTTTGCGGTAAAGCTCGTAGAGATAGTAATTCTTGGCGTGAATGCCGTTTGAGAAGAGCAGGCGGGCCTGCTCGGCCACGCGCAGCGGCAAGGCCGGAAAGCCCGGACCCCCGTAACGTCGATGATGAGGCAAATCCTCGATAACCTTGCTCAACGCCGCTAGATAATGCTCCAGCTCTTGGAGGGCACGATAGGCATATCTGATCATCGGGCAGGTTCCGCCAATGGAGGTGAGCCAGCGCAATATAAAGCACAGCGGACCGCCAAACGTCGAACCCCTTTTCGAAACCCAATGACCGCTTTGGGACGGCTATCCGAAACAACAAACATCAGAAGAATTTAGCCCTCGTTAATCAAAGGCGTGCAATGGATTTTTGAGGCCGCTAGTCTCGCGGCCCATGCCCCGCGCAACCCTCACGGTCGAGCATTCCCGGTGACATTTCCTAGGCCCGCGACATGACCCTTTTGGCAGGTGCTTTGGCACTGGGCGAGCCCGAGGCCGTACACCTCAAGGCTGCGGAGCTGGCCCGACACACAGCCCGGCCCCACGGGCTCGAGGCCCAGCTGCTCCACCGACAGGCGGGCGTCAGCCTCTTTCACATCGCGCAGGAGGAGTCGGCGCCCTTGCGCCTGCCGATTGGCGGCGGCGGCGAGGCTTGGGTGGTCGGCGACGTGGCCGGCGCCGACACGGCCCTGCGGGACAAGGTGATTCAGGAGAATCAGGGTCGCCGGCCGCTCGAATTCGAGATTCCCGGCCGCTGGGTCGCCGTAGCGCTCGACCCTGGCGGCGGCATGCGCCTAATCACCGACAGCTTTGGCAGCTTGTGGGTCTATCTCGCGGTCACCCCTGAAGGCCTGTTCTTTTCGAGCGACTTTGGCGCGCTCGCGAGACTTTTCGGTAACGCTCTGACAATCGACGCCGAAGCGCTCCTGTTCGAGCTTTCGGTGGGCTTTCTGCCGGGCGAGCGCACGCTTTTCAACGAGATCTCGATCGCCCCGCCAGGCACCGTTCTCGCGCTCGACCACGCGGGAATTACGGAAACCGAGCGCCGCCGCCCAACCTACGGCGATGACAATGTCGGCCTCAGCCAAGAGCAAAAGTTTCGCCGCCTGGATGAGATCTTCGAGGCAATCTTCGCGGGCGCCGTGAAGCCGGGTTTTAGCCAAGACATGGTGCTGTCCCTCTCGGCCGGCTTCGATTCGCGTTTCTGCCTCGCCTACTTCGAGAAGTGTGGAATCAAGGCCGACTTCTGCACCTTCGGCCATCCGGACAGCAACGAGGTCGAACGCGCTCAACGACTGGCTGCCCTGGTCGACCAGGAGAGCGAGGTTTTTCATTTCCAACAGAGCGATTGGGCGAGCTGGCGCCTCACGGCCCAGCAACTCGGCATGCTGGGCACGGTGCAGTGGTCGGGTTGGGCCGAGGCCTGGTTCGATGTCCTGCGCCGCCATGGCCGCCGCGTCGCGATCGGCTACCTGGGCGACCATTTGACCGGCAAGAAGCTGGCCTTCGACGGAACCGCCGACTGGCTGTCGGCTTGGGCGGCCAGCAAGATGGACGGCGAGATCGCCCATCCGCGCCCGGGCCTGGGGCTGCTGCGGCCCGAGGCGCGCGCCCTGGTTGCCGGCGGCTTCGGCGATCTGCTCCGCGAACAGCTCGATCAGGCGGACTGCGCCCTGCCCCATCATGGCGCCCTGCACCTCAACCTGCACGGCCGGCAAAGGCGCCGGGTCGCGGCCCAACCCAATTTGATCTCCCGACATCTGACGCCGGTGGTGCCGCTCTTCGACGACGCGCTCATGACCTTCTTCATGAATCTTGAACAGAGCGACCTGGAGGGTCAGCGGCTATACCGGGCCTACGGCGAGGACCGCTTTGCCCGGCTCTTTCCCAAGGACGAACGGCGCAAGCCTTCGCTCGGCACCCGAGTGCTCCGCAAGGGCCTGCGCCTCTCCCAAGGCCTGATGGGTGGCCGGGGCGACAAGGCGCGGCCAATCGTGATCGACCGAGACCGCATGATCCAACCCAACCGGGACAACATCGTGGCGCTTGCCCGGAAGCTGACCCCGCGACTGGATGAGGTGTTCGACATGGAGGTCTTCTGCCGCGGCGTCGCGGATTACGGCGGGCCGGGCGGCCTATCTTCGTCGACCGTCTTGGCCATGGCGAGCCTCCTGCACCTGGTGGATCTCGCGGAATCTCCCGAAGACTAGCGCTCGTCGCGGGCGCGCCACAGGTCCCAGGCCATGCGGGCGCGCACGCCCAAATCCAGGAACGGCCGCAGCGGCAGGCGGCTGGGCGCGCCTAAGCTCGTCATGTCCGCGATCAAGGGGTTGTCCTCGCCACACGCCATGTCGGCGGCGAGCATGCCCGAGGTGGTGCCCTTGGCGACCCCGACCGCGTTCTGGCAGACCGCCGCCCAGACGTTGGACGAAACCCGGCCGAAGCCCGGCGCATGATTTTGCGAGAGTACGATGTAGCCGGTCCAAGTGTGCTCCATCTCCACCTCCGGCAGCATGGGAAAACGCCCGTCGAAGAGCTGCTTGTGGTCTTGGCGCACGACCGCGCGCCGCGCATCCGACTGCCGGAAACTGGGACAATAGTGGATGTTCTGGCGCATCAGGATGCGGTGGTCCCGGGTAAAGCGCATGGTCACGCCGGCAAAGGCGTTGGCCGGCGTCAGGCCCCAGTCGTCCTCGCCGCCGAGAGCGGCACGCTCCTCGGCGGTCAGGCGCCGGCTTAAGCTGGCATGGGCGGCGAACACCAGCAACCGGCCCCGGTAGAAACCGAACTGCTCGGCGAAGGCGTTGACCGCGAGGATCATCTTAGGCGCGAAGAGACTGCCCCGGGGGGTGGTCAGGCGGATACCGTTGTCCTGCGCGAGCTCGGTCACCGGGCTCTGCTCGTAGAGGGTGACGCCCTCGGGCAGGCTGTCGGCCAGGCCGCGGCACAAGGCCGCCGGGTTGAGCAGCACGCAGCCGGGCGTGTCAACGCCTGCGCTATAGTACTCGGTGCCCAGCTTGTCCTTCAGCGCCGCACGGTCGAGCCATTGATAAGGCTCGCCGAGCGCCTCCAACTCCTGGGCGAAGGGCTCGAGAACCTGCTTGGTGCCAGCCTCGGAGACCGCGCAGTGGACCTTGCCTCGGCGGCTCCAGTCGCAGGCGATGTCATGGTGCTCAACCTGCTCTTCCAGGCGCGCGATACCGGCCCGGGCCAGGCGCAGGAAGCGGCGCGAGCCCTCGAGCTCCTCCAGGGAGCCGCCGACGTTGTGGGGCAGGTCGATCGCGAAACCGGAGTTGCGGCCCGAAGCGCCCTCGCCGACCTCCTGGGCCTCGACCAGGGCGATGGACTCGTTCGGTCTGAGCTCGGCCAGGCGCCGGGCCGCGCTTAGGCCCGCGAAGCCGGCGCCGAGCACGATCCAGTCGGCTCTCTGATCGCCCTCCAACGCGGGGCGCGGGGTGCGCGGCGGCAGGAGGCGGCTCCAGCCGTTGGTGCTGTCGTCGCCGGGAAGGGTTTTGATCTTCATTGTTCCGAGTCTCCAGCGGCCTCCCGCTCGGCCCAATTGACCGGATGAATCGCATAGGCGACCAAGGCCTCGTCCGCTTCGTAGACCAGTTCGGTGCCGGCCGGCAGCCAGAGGCTGTCCTTGGGGCCGGCTTCCAGGCGCTGATCGCCGATTTGTACCGCGAGCCGGCCCTCGAGCACGATCAGCACTTCGTCGTAGCGCACCTGCCAAGGGATCCGCGCGCCCGTCATGCGCACCAAGCCCGCCCCCAGCTCCGTGCCCTGCTCAGCGCCGGCGACCGGCGCCAGCTGGGCCATCTCGCCGTAGGCGAAGCGGGGCACGAACTCCAAATCGGCGAAGCGCGCCACCCGCGCCGGCGCTTTGGTGTCGCTTATGGTCACCTGGCCCCCCTTTTCCTTCGTTCAATCCCGACGCACGCCACGCCCGTGAGCGCCTATACGGCCCAGTTTGTCACGCGCCGCGGGATCCACCACTTCGAACAGGCTCACCCAATCATGGCCACCCACCCTCCATGGCGGACGGCGGTCCGGCCCAGGAAAGCGGCACGCACGAGCCACGTCCATACAGCAATGCATTGAGCCATGCAATAGTGTATGGACGTGGCTCGTGCGTGTCTAAGCCTCGCTTGGCTGACTGGGACTGCCGCCCCTGAGGTTTTTGGTCTCTGTGCTGCCGAAAACGACCCCGTCGTTTACGGTTCTGGGCCAAACTAGACCACAGGGCAGCAATCTCAGCCTCTTGTCACCCCAACTCCATGCTTAGGCCAGCAGTCCGAGCCCATGGCCGTGGAAGCACTTCCACCGCAGAGCGCCCAGGAGCCCAGCGGCTGTTTGACCTGCCTGCGCGTCCGCTGCGCCAGCAAGCCAGCCATTGATCTCTTAGGGATGACATCTATCGCCAGTACATGATTGCATGGCACAGTACACTAGTGTATGGACGAGACATTGTTATGGACCTTCCGCGCGTCGCGAGCTTCGTCGGATGGGCGGGCTCTTTCTCACCCGGGACCGCGGCGCGGCCAGGCGTCGAACTACGCAGCAGTCGGTTAGCACGGCCAGCAATGTGACCGGTCAGCTAGCCCAGAGAAACGATCGAAAGGCCGATGACCATGGGCGAGGCGCGCAAAAAAGCCTGGAGTGAGGCGGACCTGGAAGCCGGTCTGGGGCGCAGCTTGCAACCGGCCGACTGGATCCGTGTCGGACTGGAATTGCTAGTCGAGCGCGGCGTCGGCGCCGTACGCGTGACCCGATTGGCCGAGGCCCTGGACGTCACCCGGGGCAGCTTCTATTGGCACTTCAAGGACCGAGACGACCTGCTGCGCGCCCTGATCGCCCATTGGGAGCGCACCAACACCGCCGCCCTGGTGGAGGCCGCCAAGAGCGCCCCGGACCTGGCCAGCGGTATCCTGGAGTTGTTCGAGGTCTGGGTCGACTTGAAACGCTTCGATCCGCGCCTGGATTCCGCCCTACGGGACTGGGGCCGGCAAGACGACGCCGTGCACCAGGCGGTGGCCGCGGCCGACCAGGGCCGCATCGCGGCGATCGCCGGGCTCTACGAGCGCAACGGCTTCACCTACGACGAATCTTTCGTGCGCGCCCGGGTGATCTACTTCGGCCAGGTCGGCTACTACGCGCTCGATCTGAACGAAAGCCTGGCCAAGCGCTGCCGCTATCTCGAGCCCTACTTCGAGGCCTTCACCGGGCGCAGCCTGGACCCGGCCGCGGCCGCGGCCTTCCGCGATAAGCACCTTGGGAGCAGCCAATGACCAGTCTTGCCGCTGAGCCGCAGCGCCGGGGCCGCCGAAGGCGACGCCCGGACAGCCCAGACACGTCGGCGCCCGCGGGCCCCAACCTGCGCCGCTTGACCAATCCCTTCCCGGCCATGGAGCTGCTTTCGGCCGACCAGGTTGAGGCAATCCACGAGACCTCGCTCACCATTCTCGAGGAGCTCGGCATTCGGGTGCTGCATGACGAGGGCCGGCGGCTGCTCGCCGCCGCCGGGTGCCTGGTCGACGAGTCCGACTTTCAGGTACGCTTCGACAAAGGCCTGGTCATGGAGACCATCGCCAAGGCGCCCAGTGTGGTTGAGCTGGTACCGCGCAACCCAGCGCGCGCGGTCTCCATGGGTGGCAATGGGGTCGCATTCGCTACGGTCGGCGGCCCGCCCAACGTCTCGGACCTGGAGGGCGGCCGGCGCGCCGGCACCCTTGCCGCCTTCGAGGACTTCATGCGCCTCGGCCAGAGTTTCGACGTAGTCCACCTGATGTCGCCGGCGGTCGAGCCGATCGACCTGGCGCCGGGCTTGCGCCACCTTGCGATGAGCCGGGCCATGATGGTGCTGACCGACAAAGTGCCCTTCATTTACAGCCGGGGCACCCAGGCGGTCGCCGATAGCTTCGAGATCCTGCGTCTGGCCCACGGTTTGGACCGGGGTGGCTTCGCCGCGCAGCCCCACTGCTTTACCGTGGTCAACGCCAACTCGCCCCGTCAGCTCGATTGGCCCATGACCCAGGGCATCATCGATTTTGCCCAGGCCGGCCAGCTTATGGTGTTGACCCCCTTCACCCTGGCCGGCGCCATGGCCCCGGTGTCGGTCGCCGGCGCGCTCGCCCAACAAAACGCGGAAGCCCTGGCCGGCCTGGCGCTCGCCCAGATCGTGCGGTCCGGCGCACCGGTCATGTACGGCGGGTTCACCTCGAACGTGGATATGAAGTCGGGCGCGCCGGCCTTCGGCACGCCGGAGTATGTCCAAGCCGCTTTCGCCTCGGGCCAGCTGGCCCGGCGCTACGGCCTGCCTTGGCGCTCGTCCAACGTCAACGCCTCGAACGCACCGGACGCCCAATCGGCCTACGAATCCCAAATGGCGATCTGGGGCGCCTTGCTCGGCAAGGCGAACCTGCTGCTGCATGGCGCGGGCTGGCTCGAGGGCGGGCTGACCGCCTCCTACGAGAAATTCATCATCGACGTGGAGATGCTGCAGATGATGGCCCACGTGTTCGAGCCAATGGCCTGCGACGAAGGCGCGCTGGCATTGGAGGCCGTGCGCGAGGTCGGGCCTGGAGGCCATTACTTCGGCGCGGCACACACCCTGGCGCGCTATCAGACCGCCTTTTACCCGCCGATCCTGTCCGACTGGCGCAACTTCGAGACCTGGTCCGAGACCGGCAGTGAGGACACCGCGAGACGGGCCCACCGGATCTACAAGGAGACCCTACGGAATTTCCAGCCGCCGCCCCTGGAAGACGAGCGGCGCGCGGCAATCGACGATTTCGTGTCCCGGCGCACGGCCGAAGGCGGGGCGGATCTGGAGAGCTGAGCGCAAGCCTTCGTTAAATGTCCTGGGCGATCAGACCCAGAAAATCTCCCGGCGCGATCAGCACCTTGTGGCTGCGGCCGATCAAGGTGCCGGCGGTGCCGGCCCGATAGACCTCGGGCGGGCGCTCGGGACGCGCCGGGAAGTGGATCTGGCCGATCGCGTCTCCCTTCGCGACCGGCTGGTCCAAGTCGACCAGGGCCTCGTAGAGCCCGGCCTCCTCGGCGATCGCGTAGCAGCCGGCGTCCGGCATGTGCATGACCCGGGACGCCCGAGCTGGCGGCGGGGCCTCGGTCGCACCCATGTGGCCCAAAAAGCCGGCGACCGCGCGCTCGGCGATGGCGACTGTATCCGTCGTCGTGGTGCCGCCGCCGCCCAGCTCCGTGCTGACGAAGACCCGGCCAGCTTCCTCCACCGCGGTGTCCAGCATGCCGGCCGCGTCGAGCTCAACCAGCTCCAGGGTGATCGGCGCGCCTGCCGCCAGGGCGGCCTCCTTGCAGCGGGCGGTCAGCTCCGGGTCCTCGAGGCGGTGGTAGGCGGCGAAGGGCGAGAAAGTCATGGTCTTGCCGCCCGAGTGGATGTCCATCAGCCCTTGGCAACGGGGGATGATCTTTTCCTGCACGAAGTGGGCGATCATCTGGGTCACGCTGCCGTCGCGTTTGCCCGGGTAGGCCCGGTTCATGTTGACCCCGTCGATCGGTGAAACCCGGGTGCCGGCCATGACCGCGGGAAAATTAAGCGCCGGGATTACGATCACCCGGCCCGAGACCTGCTCGGGTTCAAGGGCGCGCACCAATTTCAGTAGCGCAATCGGCCCTTCGTATTCATCGCCGTGATTGCCGCCGGTCAAAACCACGGTCGGCCCGGTGCCACCGGCGATCGAGACGATCGGCAGGTGAACCGCGCCCCAACCGGACTCGTTGTGGGAATGGGGAATGCTCAAATGGCCGAACTGCTTGCCCTCGGCCTCCAGATCGATGGAAACGCTCACCTTGGGTTCGGTAGTGGCCATGATCGATCATCCGCTCGGCGCCAGCGAAAACGGGTGGAGTGTGCGTAACGCTCACTCCACCCGTTCGCCAGTGGCGCAGGTTCCAAACTTTGGTGGGGATCCTGACCCGATCTCGCCGAAGGCCGAAGCCGTTCTTCAAAATCGGACCCTAGTGTCCGCGCAACCGCCGAAACGGCCGCTTCATCGGAGCATCAGGGTGTCGCGGAGCTGGGGGCGCAACCTCGAGGGTTCGAGGCAGTTAGTCCAGGGCGACCAGGTTCTCCGCCGAGGACTTGCCGTTCCGGCCGGGCACGAGCTCGTACTCGACCTTCTGTCCTTCACGCAGGGTGGATAGACCAGCGCGCTCGACGGCGGAGATGTGGACGAAAGCGTCCTTGGAGCCGTCGGCAGGCTGGATAAATCCATAGCCCTTGATCGAATTAAACCACTTCACGGTACCAGTTGGCATATCTTGTCCTTTCAAACCAACGAGATGTCTCAGCGCCGCCCCCGGCGACGACAAGTGATCCCGGGCCACCACTCCCTTCGGCGATGGCCGAGGCGAGAATAAGCAACTCCCTCAGCAAACACCAAGAAAATGTGCAGCCGCTGCCCCTCGTTTCGGACATTCCCGACCAATGTGCAAGGGGAATCTGAAAAAAGGAGGCTCTAAGGTGCCGAAGCTCAGAGCTGATCGGGCGCCATGCGCCGCTCTCGGTGCAGGATGAAAAGGCCGCTCGCCATGATCAATCCGGCCCCGGCCAGGTCCGCCAAGTCCGGCACTTCGGACCAAATTAGATAGCCCAGCACGGCGGCGAGCACCACGCCGCTATACTTGAAGGGCGAGATCAGGCTGGCGTCGGCATAGCGCAAAGAGTCGGTCAAGCAAAACAGACCGAAAGTGAAGGCAAGCCCCGCGCCGGCCAGAAGTGCGAAGTCGTCGAGGCCCAGCGGCTCCCAGTCAAAGGCCGCGACCGGAAGGGCGCAGAGCGTCACCGCGAGGCTTGAGTAGGCGAGAATGGAGACCGAGGTCTCGCCGACCACCAGGCGCCGGGTCACCAGGTCGCGCAGGGCGGTCAGAAGCGACGCCGCGAGGGGCACCAACAGCAGCCAGGAGAAGCCGCTTTGGTCCGGCCAAAGAATGAGGACGGTGCCGAGGAAGCCCAAAAGCACGGCGCCCCAGCGCCGCCAACCAACGCGTTCGCCAACAATCAGCGGCGCTAGCGCGGTGACGAACAGCGGGTTGGTGTATATGATGATGACACAGATTGAGAGCGGCAGGCGCGACAGGGAGAAGACGAACAGAAAGAGCGCGCCGACCAACAGCCCAGCGGACAGGGCCTGCCCGCTGGCGCTGCGCACCGCCATCGCCTTCCAGCCGCCGGCGCGCATCACCAGGAAGGCGATCGGCAGCAGCACGAAAAGCCCGCGCAGGAACACCGCTTGGCCGAGCGGATGCTCAAGCACGACTGCCTTGATGGCGGCATCGTTCAGGGTGATCAAGCCGGTGCCGGCGAGCACCAATGCGATGCCCCGGGAGGGGTGCTCGACGCGCTCTCTTGCGCCGCGCGCGCTCACGGCCGTGATCTGCGCGGTCGTACGAGAACCAGACCGAGAAGCATCAAGCCGAGCGCCGCCCAGATGTACGGCGAGTGGCGCTCGCCGAACAGCACCATGCCCCATAGCACGCCGGCCAAGGTGATGACGTAGGCGGTCTGGCTGGCGAAGACCGCGCCTGAGCTGCGGATCACGGTCAGGAAGATCGTGTAGGCGCCGGCGCTCGCCACCGCCATGCCGCAGGCCGCCCACTGGACCGGCCCCCAAGGGACAAAAAGCGGCACCACGGCGTCGGCGGCAAAGGCGAGCGGTGCCAGCACCAGGGCCGCCGAGAACTGCCGGCCGCAGCTCAGCGCCAGGGAGTCCTGGCCCGGAGGGCGCCGCACCGCGACGTAAAGATTCTCCGCCGACATGGAGACGCTGCAAGCCATGGCGAGCAGCACCCAGGGCGCTAGGTTGGCGCCGGGCAAAGCACTTTCGGGCAGCACCAGAAGGGCAACGGCAGCGAACCCGGCGAACACGCCCATGAGGCGTAGGGCCTCGACCCGCTCGACCCGGAACAGGGCGGCCAGGCCATAGGTGAAGAGCGGCATGGTCGCAAAGGCCATGGAGACGACGCCGGCTGGCAGGTACCTGGCAGCCCAAAACAAGCCGACCGCCGGAAAAGCCAGACCGATTACCCCGCACACCAGATTGAAACGCAGCACCGGCGGGGTGACCCGAGGCGGGCGACCGCGCAGAATTGCCAGGGCAAGCAAAAAGACGCCGGCGAAACTGGCCTGCCAAAGGGCCAGCCCGATCGGATGCCCGCCGTGCCCGACCGCCAGCTTTGCCAGGTTGAGTCCACCGCCCCAGGCCGCGCCCATGATGAGCAGCAGCGCAAAGACCCGAAGCCGATTGGCTTCGCTGAGCGTGACCTCGCCTTGGCGTCCACCCGGCTCCATGATCGGCCTGGACCCTCCCCAAAAAGAAGAGTCTCGGCTCTATCACCAATTAAAGAAGCTGGGTAGCCCCTAAGCCGGCGGGATTTGCGCGCTCAGCCCGAATCGAGCGCGCGCCAGAAACGGTTCAACAAGATCAGCGCGAAGACCGGCGCGCCGATCGCGGCGGCGACCAGAAGCCAATCGGCCAGGCCGAGCCACAACAGAACCGGCACCACCACCATGCCGTCGTCCGGGTCGATGCCGGCCAGGCCTTGAAGCTCGCCGGCCCGCTCGCCCGCCATGGCCTCGAGGCGCAAAACGATCAGCAGGATCGCCGTGACCGAAAGGCCGGCGATCAGACCCATAAAGAGCGCCCAGTCGCCCAGCGCGCTGCTGGAGAGGCCAAGACCCAGGGCGAAGAAGATCACCGCGTTGCAGGTGCCGTCGGCCATGAGGTCGAACTTGTGACCCCACGGCGTGGTCTTGCCGCCCAGCCGGGCGAGCTCGCCGTCGGCCCGGTCGAGAAACAGGGAGATCAAGAACAAGCCGGCCGCCCAATTCCAGAGATCTTGCGGGCCGAACGCGATCAGCCCGGCCGCCCCCAGCCCGCTGGCCAAGCGCAGCGTGGTCAGGTGATTGGGCGTAACCGGCGTAGCAACCAAGGGCCGCACGGCGCCGCGCACCGCGCGATGGATCCAGGTATTATGGCTCATGACCCCTCGAAATCGGACAAAAGGTGATCTAAAGAGGAAACCCGTCAACTTATAGCCGCCAATCGGAATTTCAACAGTGATCCATATCATAGGGCTGTGAATATCCGACTTGGTGTGCGAAACAGCTGGAAGGATTGCCCCCGCTTCGCTTCTTTAGGGTGAAGCTCCTAAGACTCGGTGAATGACCGCTCGTGGCCGACGCTGATTTAACCCGCTCTCAACGGTTTTTCGCCCATTGGGTCGGGCTGGTGCACCGCTCGGCGCGCCTGGTCCTTTTGCTGGCTATGATCGCCTGTGTTGGCGCGATCGCCTTTACCGTGCGCAACATCGCGATCAACACTTCGACCACCGAAATGCTTTCGGAGGAGGTGCCGTTCCGGCGCCATAGCGAGGCGCGCCACGCGCACTTTCCCCAATACCGCAATACCCTGGTGATCGTCGTCGAGTCCGAGAGCGCCGACCGTGCCGAGCTGGCCGCCGACCGTTTGGTCGCCCGCATGGCCGAGATGCCCGAGCGGTTCCGCGCGGTGTTCTATCCACAAGGCGAGCGCTTCTTTCGGCAGAACGGTCTGCTCTATCTTGAGCTCGACGAGCTGGACGC
Source organism: Pseudomonadota bacterium (assembly GCA_039029395.1). Lineage (GTDB taxonomy): Bacteria > Pseudomonadota > Alphaproteobacteria > Kiloniellales > JAKSDN01 > JBCCGG01. Next base: position 112,774 of record JBCCGG010000011.1, read on the forward strand.
CTTGGCCGACCGGCTCAGCCAAGCTCAGCCTTTGCTGTCCGCGCTGCACGAGGACATGAGCTTGCGCGGCCTGGCCGACCTGCTGAGCCAGGCGCTCGCCGAGGAGGAGGCCGAGATCGATGCGCTCGCCCCGGTGCTCGAGCGCCTCGCCGAAACCAGCGAATCGGTCGCCGCCGGCCAGCCGGAGCCCCTGCCCTGGCGCGACATCATTTCCGGCGAGGATGGCGAAAGCGGCGACATGGGAGTCGTCCCGGCCCGGGTCTTCATCATCGCCCAGCCCGTGCTCGACTACGGCAGCTTGGCGCCGGCCGCCGCGGCGATCGACCAGGTCGAGGCCTTCGGCGAGGAGCTCAAGGCGGCCGGCGAGACCGACTTCTCATTGCGCATCACCGGCGAGATCCCGATGCAGGAGGACGAGCTGAAGTCGGTCAGCGACGGCATCGGATTGGTCGGGCTGCTCTCCTTCGTCTTGGTGATCAGCCTTCTGAGCATCGCGCTCAGATCCTGGCGCCTGGTGCTGTCCACCCTAGTGACCTTGGTCGCCGGCTTGATCTGGACGACCTTTTTCGCGCTCGCGGCGATCGGTGAGCTCAACCTAATCTCGGTCACCTTCGCCGTGCTGTTCATCGGGCTCAGCGTCGATTTCGGCATCCACTTCGCTTTGCGCTACAAGGAGGCGGTCGATGGCGGCCTAAGCACCGGGCCGGCTTTGGAGCGCACCGCGGGGCGCATCGGCGGCGCATTGACGCTGACCGCTTGCGCCGCCGCGCTCGGCTTCTTTGCCTTTTTGCCGACCAGCTATCGTGGGCTATCCGAGCTCGGCCTGATCTCCGGCATGGGCATGTTTATCGCGCTTTTCGCCAACCTGACCCTGCTGCCGGCCCTGCTCTCTATCTTACCGATTAAGCCTTCGGCGGAGCGCATGAGGGCCTTCCGGCTCAACAAGCTGCTCGGCTTCGCAACCCGCCACAGCCGGCCGGTGCTGTGGGGCGCCGCGCTTTGCGGATTGGCCAGCCTGGCGGCCCTGCCCCTGGTGCGCTTCGACGACGACCCGCTCAATCTGCGCGACCCGGAGAGCCCCTCTGTCGCGACCCTGATCGACCTGCTGTCCGACCCGCAGATCCAACCCTACGCGCCGATTGCCATGGTCGAGGACCTGGCCAGCGCCCAAGACACGGCGGCGCGCCTGAAAGCTCTTCCGGAGGTCGAGTCGGTGCGGGTGCTGAGCGACTTCGTGCCCGGCGATCAGGACGATAAGCTGCTGACCATTGAAGACATGGCGATCTTTCTGACGCCCTTGCTGGTGCCCGCCGCCGCGGCTGCGCCGCCCGACGGCGCTGAGCGACGCGTGGCGCTAGAGCGCCTGCTGAGCGCACTGAAACAGGTCGAGGGCCCCCTGCAGCCCGAAGCCCGACGCCTGGCCACGGCGCTCGGCAAGCTCGACGGCACCGACCGGCAGATCGAGGTTCTGGAACAGGCGCTGCTGTCCGGCCTACCCCGGCAGCTCGACCGCCTGGCCGAGGCGCTCGAGGCCGGGCCGGTCGCGCTGGACAGCTTGCCAGCCGAACTGAGGGAGCGCTACCAGTCGCCGAGCGGGCCGGCCTTGATCGAGATCCTTCCGAGCGCCGATCTGCGCGAGCAGGATGCGCGCCGCGCCTTCGTGGACGCGGTGCTCGCCGTTGCGCCCAGCGCGAGCGACGGCGCGGTCTCGATCACCGAGGCTGGGCGCGCCGTTATCGCCGCATTCGAGCAAGCCGCGACCTACGCCGCGATCGCGATCGCGATCCTGCTGGTGGTCGTGCTGCGCAGCGTCCGGCTCAGCCTCTTGGTGCTGGCGCCCCTGGGGCTGGCGGCGCTCTTGACCGTGTCGGCCACGGTGGTCTTTGGCATGCCTTTCAACTTCGCCAACGTGATCGTCTTGCCCCTGCTGTTCGGGCTTGGCGTGGCGGCCGGTATTCATATCGTGGCACGGGAGCGCCAGGAGCACTCGGCCGACCTCTCCGCCACCTCGACCCCGCGCGCCGTGCTGTTCAGCGCGCTGACCACGATTGGCTCGTTCGGCGCACTTGCGCTCTCCAGCCATCAGGGCACCGCCAGCATGGGGGCACTCCTGACCCTGTCGATCGGCATCTCGCTGGTCACCATGCTGGTCGTCCTGCCAGCCCTGCTCGCCAGGTTCGCGCCCCAGGGAGAATAGCCTCCTGTGGAACTTCCGGTGGTGGTTCACGCTTACGGACTTAGGGGGATGATCCAGAGGAACAGCGTGATGAGACCTAAGAGACATCGATCGAAGGCCCCTTTGCCCGCCGCGCTGGTTGCCGTGGCCCTTTTCGTGTTAGGGGCGCCAGAGGCACAGGCGATCAGCTTCGTTAAGCCGGACTGCGCGGACAGCGCGACCAACACCGGGTGCGCCCATCCCAATACGGTGAGCCTCTCGGGCTTCCGGGCATCGGCGCCGGACAAGCCGCCGGTCGCCGGCGTTTCTTCGCTGCTCTGCTCGGGCAGTCTGTTGGATAAGACAGGCGAGCGGATCGTCATCCTGAGTGCCGGGCACTGCGTCTCGGCCTATCTGGCTGGCCTCCAAGACGGCAGTCTGGTGGATGTCGGCGTCTCCTTCGATGCCCTGATCGCGCGCGAGCTGCCGCCGCCCTTCTCGCCGGCCAGCTGGTCGCCGACCCAGTACGTTCTGGGCGGCCAGCCGGTCCTGCCCTTGGAATACGGGTCCGAGAGCGCCAATGCCCGGAGTTTGCATTTCGACTACGCGGTGATCGTCTACGAGATCCCGCCCGGCGGCCTGGTCACCCAGGGCGGCGAGCCGGTCGACCTTTCGGCGATCGAGCCGGTCAATCTGCCGGACGAGGGCTTTCTCGACGACTTGGTCAGCGCGACCGACCCGGCGTTGGTGACCGCGGTCGGCTACGGCGCCGGCCAGGATCACAGGGCACCGGGCGAGGGCGGCCGCAAGGGCGCGCCCAACGACACCTCGGTGTTCGGCGTGCGCTTCATGGCCGGCGAGACCGGCCTAACCCATTTCGTGGGCCCGAACCGGAGCCTGGTGTTCGGCGCCCAGAACCCGGCCCGGGGCATCAACGGCTCCTGTGGCGGCGGGTCCGGCGGGCCGATTTTCTACGACGGCTTTCTGGGTGAGATCCAAGTCGGCGTCACCTCCTCGGGCGATGCAATCTGCCTGGGTTCGGCGATCGCCGCCCGCATCGACGGCACCGAGGCCCAGGAATTCCTCAATTGCGTGCTCGGGGCATCGGAGACGGCCGGCATCGCGGAATGCGGCTGCATCGAAGTCGACAAGCAGGGCGCGTGCGCCCTCTAGCCAAGCGGCAGGGAGTCGCCTAAAGCGCCTCTTCATCCTCCTCGCCGGTGCGGATGCGCACCAGGTGGCCAACCTCGGTGACGAAGATCTTGCCGTCGCCAATGCGACCGGTGGCCGCCACGCGCTGGATCAGCTCGACCACCTGATCCACCAGGTCTCGAGCGACCAGCACCTCGACCTTCAGTTTGGGGACGAAGTAAGTCTGGTACTCGGCGCCCCGGTAGATCGCCGTGCGGCCTTTCTGGCGGCCGAAGCCTCGCACTTCAGCGACCGTCATGCCGGCGACGCCGAGTTCGGTCAGACCGTCGCGCACCTCGTCCAGCTTGAAGGGTTTGATGATCGCGCTGACCAGCTGCAGGGGCGCCCGGTTCGGCGCGCGCACCGCCGCCGGGTCGAAGGCATCGTGGGTCTCGCGGGAAGGCAGGGTCATGGCAGGGCTCCTCCGGGCCAGGACGGGGATCTATGCCTTTGCCATGCAAGAATCATGCCAAGTCTCCAAGTCAACTCGATGGGCCGAGCTGATCTGCTACGAGACGGATTTGCAGCCCAATTTTTGCGCAGCGGCGGCTTTTTGACGCCGAATTAGGCACAGCGAACGCTTTGGCCTTGGACAGCAGCGCGGCACCCCAAAGAGATTCTTCGGTTATTTAATTAATGATTGCATGATAGAAAGAAAATTCCTAACCACCAAGGGAGATTAGGGCATGTGGCGCCTGCCAGGATCCGAGAGGCTTATCCTATCAGCGGTGGCGATTGTGCTGCTCCTTGGCAAACCGGCCCTATCGGTCGAAAGCGCCGCCGAGACCCTGGATCTCAGCGACCTACCGCCTGTGCTGATCGTAACCGCACGCCGCGGATTGACGGTCGAACAGTACTTGGCTCAAGTGCTCAAGCCCTTGCGCAGCGCCGATCTAGACCGCGACGGCTTGGATCAGCAGGACATCGATGATGCAGAGTCCGTCGCGCTTGCCGGCGCGCGGGCAAGTCAGGTCGGACGTATCTTGGCCCATGACTTGGACAACGACGGCCGGGTGACGCGCGACGAAGCGCTCCGGGCCGCGGGACGAAAGAAAGGCTTGTCCATTGCCGGCACCGAATCGGGCGGCATAAGCTCGCCAGAGCGTGACCGTGTCGAAAAGCAAATCGATAAGCTCATGCAAAGCGACAGCAATGGCGATGGCACGATCGACTTCGATGAAATGCGCAGCGTGCAGGAGCGGTCGGCCCGCCGCACCAGCGCCAAAACGAACAGCCTGCGCCAGCTTCTTGCGCTCGACCCCAACCAGGACGGGCGCCTTACCAGCCAAGAGCTGAGCCGCCTCGCGCAGGACACCTTTGCCCGCATAGACCGTGACGGCGACGGCGTCATCTCCAGCGCCGAGGACAAGAGCTTGATGTCGGCCCGCAAGACGGCGATGGCGGCCGCCAAGGCCGGGCCCTGCACAGTGCCGAAGCCGAGCGTCGGCAGCCAGGTGGTGCTCACGGGAGTCTACGAGGGCCAGGGCCTCTCGACCGTGGCCGTCGCCGGCCCCGACCGGGTTACCACAACAGCGACCATAACGGTTGAATCGGGTGAAGCGCCACTTTACATCCTGCTGACGTCCTATGATGCCATGGTCTGGCAGTTCGACGGAGCGGTGGAGCGCGTCTCCCAAGTGGTCGTCGCGTCGCGCGGCAACAGCCGGGGCGTTGGCGCCGGCGTCACCGGTGTGCCCCGGGAGCGGGTGAGCTTCATCGCGCCGGGCACCTGCTTCGGCTACTTCCACGAGGTCGAGTCCGATAAGGCCAAGGCTGCACACGCCAGCATCAAGCAGGCGATCGGCCGAGACGTTGACCGCGTGAACGGAATCTACGGCGCGTGGCGTGTATCCCTTCCGTCAGGCCGCAACGAAAAAGCCGTGAGACCGAGATCCGTGTCGCCCCCTCAAGGCGTCGATCCCACGACCTGGCAAGCCCTCTACCGCTTCAGCCCGGGCGGCATCGTCGAGTTCGACCCGGCCACGATCGTGTCGCCGGCACCGGTTGACCGCTACGACGTGCTGCCCCAACAGGCGGGCTTGGCGCAGCTTTTACAAGAGGGATCCCTCGAGCGTCGCAAGCCCGGTGTCTACCACATCGTCCGGCCGATCGCCCGATTCCCAGCCGGACTGGCCGGCGCCCATTCGGTCAAGTTCGTGCTTGCCGAAGGCCTCCCGATGCCCGCAGGCAGCCCGGGACATTCCTGCGTCAGATCCGGGGAAGACGGCAGCGTTCTTTCCGGCCGCGGCATTTGCCGCTAGTCTAGGGGCCGTTTCCGGACTTCACAGATGGGCCTTTCGCCGGCACCATAGGGCACCTTATCGACCATGGGGCTGCCCGCCATGCCAGACCGTTTCCGCGACCATCTCGAGGCAGAGCTGGCCCAGCTCAAGACCGACGGGCTTTATAAGGAGGAGCGGGTCATTACGTCGCCCCAGTCGGCCGAGATCGACGTCGCCGGCGGACCGTCCGTGCTCAACTTCTGCGCCAACAACTATCTGGGGCTGGCCGACAATGCCGAGCTCGAAGCGGCCGCTCAAGCGGCGCTCACCCGCTACGGCTACGGCATGGCCTCGGTGCGCTTCATCTGCGGCACCCAAGAGGAGCACAAGGAGCTCGAGGGCCGCATCGCGCGCTTTCTCGGCATGGCGGACGCGATCCTTTACTCCTCCTGCTTCGATGCCAACACCGGGCTCTTCGAGACTCTGCTGGGGCCCGAGGACGCGATCATCTCCGATGCGCTGAACCACGCCTCGGTGATTGACGGCATTCGCCTCTGCAAGGCCCGGCGTCTTCGCTACGCCAACAACGACCTAGCCGAGCTGGAGGCGCACCTGAAGGCGTCGCAGGACTGTCGTTTCCGCATGATCGCGACCGACGGCGTTTTCTCCATGGACGACATCATCGCCAATCTGGAAGGCATCTGCGATCTGGCAGAGCGCTACGATGCCTTGGTCATGGTCGACGATTCCCATGCCGTCGGCTTCGTCGGCGAGGGCGGCCGGGGCACGCCAGAGCACTGCGGAGTTGAAGGCCGGGTCCACATCCTGACCGGCACACTGGGCAAGGCCTTGGGCGGCGCCTCGGGCGGCTACACGGCGGCCAGCGCCGAAGTGGTCGACTGGCTGCGCCAACGCTCCCGGCCCTACCTTTTCTCCAACAGCCTGGCGCCTGTCATCGCGGCGACCTCGCTGAAAGTCCTGGACCTGCTCGAGGGCTCGGGCGAGCTGCGCCGACGCCTGAAAGACAATGCGGCGTTCTTCCGCCAGGGCCTCAGCGATCTCGGCTTTACGCTGGTGCCGGGCGAGCACCCGATCATCCCGGTCATGCTGGGCGAGGCGCGCCTTGCCCAAGACATGGCGGCGCAGCTTTTGGCCCAGGGTATCTATGTGATCGGGTTCTCCTTCCCGGTCGTGCCCCGGGGCCAGGCGCGCATCCGCACCCAAATGTCGGCCGCCCATAGCCGTGCCGATCTGGAGCGGGCGCTGGGCGCCTTCGCCGTGGTCGGCCGCGACCTTGGCGTGATCTCTTGAGACAAGGAGCCTTGTGATGACCGACAAGATGAAGGCGCTGGTCAAGGCCAAGGCCGAGGAAGGCATCTGGATGCAAGAGGTGCCGAAGCCAAAAATCGGCAACGACGAGGTGCTGATCAAGATCAAGAAGACAGCGATCTGCGGCACCGACGTGCACATCTACAATTGGGACGACTGGTCGCAGAAGACCGTGCCGGTGCCCTTGACCATAGGTCACGAATTCATGGGCGAGATCGTCGCGCTCGGCGGCGAGGTCAGCGACTTCAAGGTGGGCGAACGGGTCTCGGGCGAGGGCCACATCGTCTGCGGCACCTGCCGCAACTGCCGTGCGGGCAGAGAGCACTACTGCCGCAACACCCTGGGCGTCGGGGTCAACCGGCCGGGCGCCTTTGCCGAGTATCTGGCGATCCCGGCCCACAACGCCTACCGCCTGCCGCCCCAGGTGCCCGACGAGATCGGCGCGATCCTGGATCCCTTCGGCAACGCGGCCCATACGGCTTTGTCCTTCGATCTGATCGGCGAGGACGTCTTGATCACCGGCGCGGGGCCGATCGGCATCATGGCCGGCGCGATCGCCAAGAAGGTCGGCGCCCGGCACATCGTCATCACCGACTTGAACGCCCACCGCCTGACCCTGGCTCAGGAGATCGGCATCCCCCACGCGATCAACCCCACAAAGCGGGATCTGCGTCAGGTGATGGAGGACCTGGGCATGGTCGAAGGCTTCGACGTGGGCCTGGAGATGTCGGGCAGCCCGATCGCCTTCAACGACATGCTCCGGGTGATGAACCACGGCGGCAAGGTGGCGATCCTCGGCATCCCACCGGGCGGCGCCGAGATCGACATGGCCCAGGTGATCTTCAAAGGCCTGACCCTGAAGGGCATCTACGGCCGGGAAATGTTCGAGACCTGGTACAAGATGGTGGCGCTGATCCAGGAGGGCCTCGACCTCGGGCCGATCCTGACCCACCGCTTCCCGATCGACCGCTTCCAGGAAGGCTTCGACACCATGCGCTCGGGCCTCTCAGGCAAGGTAATTCTGGAGTGGTAGGACGGCGGAAGCGGCGGAGCTAAGGATTAAGTCCTTTTCCTGTCCCGATTTTTTCTGTAGGTAGGAGCGCGGTTCCCTGGGCGGCGGGGTGTGTTGCCCAGGCGAAGCCGTCTGAGAGGCACTCGCACAGTCAAGAGGTATCCAAGTCCATGTCATCGATCCTAGGCTTCAACGAGGAGTTCTATCTCCTCACCAATACGGATGTCTTCGCGGCGGTCAACGCCGGGGTCTTCGCCAGCGGCGTCGATCACTACATCCAGTTCGGCGATGCCGAGAACCGGAACCCGACCGGCGCGGTCGACCCGGTGACCGGCGTCACCACGGTGCTGTTCAACAATGCCGACTATCTGGCGGTCAACCCGGACGTGGCGGCCGCGATCCAGGCCGGCATTGTGCGCACCGCGCTCGACCACTATGTGGACAGCGGCGTCTCCGAAGGCCGCTCCAACGCCCCGTTCGACGCGGCGACCAACTTCGACGCCTCTTTCTATGCGGCTTCGAACCCGGACGTGGTGGCCGCGATCAACGGCGGCGCCTTCGATCCCAGCAACCTGGACGGCTCGCTGTTCGCCCACTGGGTTCTCTTCGGCTTCAACGAGGGCCGGGCCGGCAACGACACCTCGAACCCCACCTCGACCCTCACGGTCAACCCGGACTTCATCGAGACCTCGGCCGAGAACGCGGTGATCAACGGGCCTGCGGCGGTGACGGCGCTGGGCATCCAGATCAACACCTTCCAGTCCCAGGACACGATCATCGGCAACGGCGGCGAGGCGACCCTGAACGCGGTTCTGGTCGGCGACGAGCCGATCCTCTTCGCCAACGTCCAGGACATTCCGAACTTCAACCTGTCGGACAACAACATCGTCAACGCGGCGACCACCATCGTCGACGCGTCCGGTTCGAACGGCATTGAGCACATCGCCGACGTCAACAGCCAGAACGGCGCTGCGATCGGCGGCACGGGCCTCTTGGTGCAGAATCTGCAGCAGCTGCTGGGCGACAGCACCCTGGAGCTCAGCAACCCAGTGCTCGGCCACTCCTTGACCGCGACCTTCGCCGACGGCTTGGTTTCCGGCACGGATGACTCGATCAACGTCGAGGTCAACAACGTGGGCCTGGCGGCCCAGCCGCTGCAGCCCTTCTTCGGCGCGGTGAGCCTGTCCTTGATCAACGCCACGGGTCAGTTCATCGGCGGCTTCGAGACGATCAACCTGAACTCGGGCGGCCTGTTGAACCTGGTCGACCAGATCGGCTCCGATCCGACCCTGGTCGGCGCCTTTGCCGGCGGCGCGACCCTGCCGATCTCGCCGGGCAGCGTGGCCGACACCCTGTTCATCTCGGGCGACGCGATCACCCAAGTTGGCGTGATCCCCGATCCCTTCGTCACCGGCACCTTCGGTCCGCCGCTCACCAACATCGAGTTCCTCGATGCCTCTGCGGCGACCAACACTTTGTGGGCTTCGCTCGACCCGGCCTTGGGCGTCTCGGTCAACGGCAGCTCGGGCGACGACAGCCTGTTCTTCGGCGGCGGGTTGGACTCGACCGACACCCTGGACGGCGGCACCGGCACGAACGAGGCGATCGTCACCGCGCCTTGGACCGGCGGCGACCAGAACGTCCTCAACGTGCCGAACGTCGTGCTCGGCTCGCTCTTCGCTTCGGGCAACTACGACCTCGGCGCCTTTGCCGCGGCCGACCCGACCATGCCCGTACAGCGCGTCGAGCTGTGGAACTCCGATCCCGCCGATCCGATCTTCGACAATGTCGACTTGGGAACCCTGATCGCCTTCACCGGCACACCCGGCGTGGTCTCCACAGGCGGGCAGCCGCAGACCATCGACGAAGTGACGATCAACGTGATCGACGGCGGCACCGCTGACACCTTCATGATCGAGTTCGGCCGCGAGGCCGGCGTCGGTGCCTTTGGCGGGCCGCAGGAGGCGCTCGAGGTCGATATGCTGACAATCGATCTGGTCGAGACCCTCCATATCAACTCGATTGGCGACAACATCGACACGGCGGGCGGAACTTTCGCCAACCAGCTGGACGACATCTTCTCCGACACGCTGGAGGGGCTGGACGTGACCGGCACCAACAACTTCTCGGTCGGCAGCTTCATCTCCATGGCCGAGGCGCCGAACCTGGTATCGGCCGACGCCTCGATGCTGGACGCCGCCTTCGAGGTCGACTTCGACGACGGCAACACCAACGACGTGACGATCCTCGGCGGCACGGGCGACGACTTGCTCGGCGGCGGGGCCGGCGACGACGTTATCGAAGGCAACGGCGGCGATGACTTCATCGAGGGCGCCGGTGGCTTGGATACCATCTTGGGCGGCGGCGGCAACGACCTTCTGGAAGGCGAAGCTGGCAACGACGACCTGTTCGGTGACGACGGCGACGATATCCTGATCGGCGGCGGCGGCTCGGACGAGCTGGAAGGCGGTTCCGGTACGAACATCTTCCGCATCAATAGTCCGGCGGACATCTTCGACTTCGGTGGCGCGACGGCGACCCCGGACGTGGCCCCGGCCTTCGACCAGGGTGCCGACGACGTCTTCGCCTTCGTCGTCGACGCCTTCGCCGGCCAGGCCAATGGCTTCACCTTCATTTCTCAGGTGATCACGGGCGTATCCGGGACCTTCGTGACCGGGTTCCAGACGGTGACCGGCACGATCTCGGCGCTCCAAGCGCTGGGCGGCGGCTTCACCTTCGCCAGCACCCCGGGTGTGACCGGGGCCTACACCCGGTTCTATTCCTTCCTCACCGGGTTGGCCGGCACGTCGTCGTTGATCTCGAACCGCAGCTTCGCGGCCTTCGCGGTCAACAATCAGGGCACGAAGCTCTTTATCGGCATCGTGGCCGAGACCACCGGCGCCTTCAGTGACTTCGACGCGGCGCGGGTCTTCACCGTGGCGACGGCGACCCCGCTGGGCTCGCTCGACATTCCGGCAGACGTCGCCTTGATCCTCTGATCCGGCGTGATCCGTTCCTTCTGACGGCGACGGGGCGGCCTTCGGGCCGCCCCGTTCGTTTTCCGGCGAAGTGATTCTGGAGTGGTAGGACGGCGGGGCGGCGAAGCCTTGGGGGAGCTAAGTCTTTAGTCCTTTTCATGTGCCGGGATTTTCTATAGGTATGTGCACGGACCCCTGCGCGACGGGGTGGGTCGCGCGGGTGGGTCTTGAGAGGCTCTCGCACAGTCAGGAGAAAACGATGTCGTCCATTCTAGGCTTCAACGAGGAGTTTTACCTCCTCACCAACCCGGATGTCTTTGCGGCGGTCAACGCCGGCGTCTTCGCCAGCGGCGTCGACCACTACATCCAGTTCGGTGACGCGGAGAATCGTAACCCGACCGGCGCGGTCGACCCGGTGACGGGTGCGACGACGGTGCTGTTCAACAATGCCGACTATCTGGCGGTTAACCCGGACGTGGCCGCGGCCATCCAGGCCGGCATCGTGCGCACCGCGCTCGACCACTATGTGGACAGCGGCGTCTCCGAAGGCCGCTCGAACACCCCGTTCGATGCGGCGACCAACTTCGATGCCTCCTTCTATGCGGCGCAGAACCCGGACGTGGTCGCGGCGATCAACGGCGGCGCCTTTGATCCCAGCAACCTGGACGGCTCGCTGTTTGCCCACTGGGTGCTGTTCGGCTTCAACGAGGGCCGGGCCGGCAACGACACCTCGAACCCGACCTCGACGCTGACGGTCAACCCGGACCTGATCCAGACC
>JBCCGG010000012.1:0-123751 GCA_039029395.1 Pseudomonadota bacterium
CTCGCGCTGGGGATGGACCGTCGGGTCGCCATAGACCTCGCTGGTCGAGGCTTGGAGAATCGGCGCGCGCAGGCGCTTGGCCAGGCCCAGCATGTTGATCGCGCCGTGCACCGAGGTCTTCGTGGTCTGCACCGGGTCGTGCTGGTAGTGAACCGGCGAGGCCGGGCAGGCCAGGTTGTAGATCTGGTCGACCTCCAGATAGAGCGGAAAGGTGATGTCGTGACGGATCGCCTCGAAGCGCGGATGGTCGAGCAGTTCCGTGATGTTGGCCTTGGCGCCGGTAAAGTAGTTGTCGACCGAGATCACCTCGCAGCCTTCGGCCAAAAGGCGCTGGCAGAGGTGCGAGCCCAGAAAGCCGCTGCCACCGGTGACCAACACGCGGGTATGGGGAAATTTCATGATCACCTATGCCTGAAGGAAACGTTGGCTGTCGGCCTCGAGCACCAGGGCGGTCAGCTGGCCGCCGTAGACGGCGCCGGTGTCGATGCCGATTCGATTGAAGCGCAGCTCCGGCTCCTCGATCGGAGTATGGCCATGCACCACGATCTTGCCGTGATCCTGGTTCGAGTCCAAAAAGCGCTCGCGGATCCACATGAGATCCTTCGGCTCCTGCTCCTCTATCGGCACCCCCGGCAGGATGCCAGCGTGAACGAAGAGGTAGTCGCCTTCCAGATGCCATAGCACCAGGCTCTGATAAAAGGCGACGTGGCTTTCGGGCATATTGAATCTCAGCTCGCTGCGCACTTCGCTTGCGGCCGACGCCGAGAGACTGACCCCATAGCTCGAGAGCGTGCTGGCGGCGCCGTTCATCATCCAGCCACTCATACGACGGGGATCCTCTAGGAACTCCAGTAGGAAGTCCTCGTGGTTGCCACGCAGGTAAACCGTCTCGAAGCCCGGCAAGGGTGCGGAGAGCAGATGCTCGACCACGCCCCGGCAATCGGGACCCCGGTCGATGTAGTCGCCGACATAGACCGCCACCAACCGCTCGGCGCTGCTCTGGGCAGCATCCGCACGAATCATCTCGTGCAGTCTCTCAAGCTGCGCAAGGCAGCCGTGGATGTCGCCGACGGCGTAGACCCGGGTGCCTTCGGGCACTTCGCCTTCGGGCAGCTTGCCTCTCAAACTCCTTGCCAGCAGATCAAAGACCATCGCTCAAGCTCTCCAACAGCCGGCGATCATAGCACGTCAAGCGTCCTGGCCGCTGACCCCGGCCTCCTGGAAGGTCGCCATGCCCTGGTGGCAGGCGAGAGCCGCCTTGAGCAGCAGGATCGCCAGCGTGGCGCCCGACCCCTCGCCCAGTCGCATGTCCAGGTCCAACAGCGGACGCTGGCCCAGGCGTTCGATCAGCCGGCCGTGGCCCGGCTCGGCCGAGCGGTGGGCGACCCGGCAGTGGTCCAGCGCCCGGTTGTCGGCGGCATGGAGCACGGCGGCGGCCGCCGTGCAACAGTAGCCGTCCAGCAGCACCGGCACCCGCGCCAAACGCGCCGCGAGGATGGCGCCGGCAATCGCCGCCAGCTCCTGCCCGCCCAGACGGCGCAGCAGCTCGAAAGGGTCCTCCAGATGCGGGTGGTGCCGCGCGACCGCCTGAGCCACGACCTCGACCTTGCGCGCCAGGCGGCCGTCGTCGATGCCGGTGCCGCGCCCGACCCAATCCTCGGCCACGCCGCCATAGAGCCCATGGCAAATCGCCGCCGCGCTGGTCGTGTTGGCGATGCCCATCTCGCCCAGGGCCAACACGTCGATGTCCTCCTCGACCGCCATCATGCCGTAGGACATGGCACGGGCGCAGTCGCCCTCGGACATGGCGGGGGCTTGGGTGAAGTCCTCGGTCGGCTGGTCGAGCGCCATTTCATAGACCCTGAGGTCGGAGTCGGCGAGCGCGCAGAGCTGGTTGACCGCCGCCCCGCCGACGATGAAGTTCTGCACCATCTGCGCCGTGACCGCCTGTGGATAGGCCGAGACCCCTTGGGCCGCGACCCCGTGGTTGCCGGCGAAAACCGCGGTGTGGGGTCGGTCCAGCCCGGGCTCCATTCGGCCCTGCCAGGTCGCCAGCCATTGAGCCAGCTCCTCCAGGCGGCCGAGCGAGCCGGCCGGCTTGGTCAGCTGGCTCTGACGGGTCGCGGCCGCCGTGCCGGCCTCCAGGTCCGGGCCGGGCAGCTCGGCCAAAAGGGCACGGATCTCCGCGAGGCTAGGCTCGGTCGGGGCGGTGGTCATGGGGGCTAGTCTCCCGAAGGTCACCCGCGCGGAGTCGTTGACGACGCGCTCAGGTGTCCTATAACCCGCTTGCCCCAAGGATGAAATAGCCGCAGCCCCGCGATGCCCCTGCCCCGCTCCCTCGCCGAAACCCGGCGCAATCTCCAGCTCGCCTTCGGGCTGCTGACGCGCTTGCCGGTCGGTCGGATCGCCGCGGCCCCAAGCGGCGCCGAGCTGGGCCGGGCCACCCGGGTCTATCCTTTGGTCGGCGCCCTGGTCGGGTTGATCGGCGGCGCCGTGCTTTGGCTCGCCGTCGCGCTCGGCGTGCCCGACTCGATCGCCGCCTTCCTCGCACTGGGCGCGACGGTCCTGGTCACTGGCGCCTTTCACGAGGACGGCTTGGCCGACACCGCCGATGGCCTGGGCGGCGGCGCGAACCGGGCGCGCAAGCTCGAGATCATGCAGGATTCCCGGATCGGCAGCTACGGCGTCCTGGCGCTGATCTTCTCGCTCGCCCTGCGCGGCTTCGCGCTGGCTTATCTGGCGGCCTTCGCGGCACCCCTGGCCGGCCTGGTCGCCGCCCACGCCCTGTCGCGCGCCTGGTTGCCGGGCGCCATGATGGCCTTGGCGCCGGCCCGTACGGACGGCCTGGCCGCGCGGCTCGACCGGCCTGGCCCAGGCGAGGCCGGCTTTGCCCTGGCGCTCGGCCTGGTGATTGCCTTCGCGGTCCTGGGCCTGGTCCCGATGCTTTGGCTGCTGGCGGTCGCGGTTGTTGTCACGACGTTTTGGCTGTGGCTCATCAAGCGCCAGCTCGGCGGCACCACGGGCGACACCCTGGGCGCCTTGCAGCAGATTCTCGAAGCCTCTCTTTTGATAACCTTGGTGGTCCTGGCATGAACACGACGACACGCTGGTGGTGGATCCGGCACGGGCCGGTCGATTCCCAAGGCATCATCTACGGCCAGCAGGACCTGCACGCCGACACCTCGGACCAACGGACCTTTCAGGCCCTGGCCGCCCAGATTCCGAGCGACGCCGTGTGGCTGACCTCCCACTTAACGCGCACCAAGCAGACCGCCCAGGCGATCCATGACGAGCGCGCCGAGCTTGTACCGAAGGACGGCATGGCGGTCGAGCGGCGCTTCGCCGAGCAGCACTTCGGCCATTGGCAAGGCCGGGGCTACGCCGAGCTGGCCGAAGAGCGCGGCGACGCTTGGCATCGATTCTGGCTGGCACCGGCCCACGAGGTGCCCCCGGGCGGCGAGTCCTTCGCCCAGTTGGTCGAGCGGGTCGGCGAGGGGATCGCCGAAATGAACCAGCGTCACGGGGACCGGGATCTGGTGGTCGTCGCCCACGGCGGCACGATCCGCGCCGCGATCGCTCACGCCCTCGGCCTCGATCCCGAGCGCGCGCTCGCCTTCACGATCGACACCTGCTCGCTGACCCGCCTGGACCACATCGCCGGGCCCGCCGGCAGCCACGATACCGAGACCGACGGGGCCGGCGTCTGGCGCATCGTCGCGCTCAATCGGGTCTTTTAGGACCGTCCTGCAAACTAGAGATGGTAAAAATTAGAACTTAAACAGTCATTTAGCAATTCTAGGTTACAAGCACACCTTCCCTTATGGAGGGTTCCCGAAGTATGAGCATCCAGCGAAATTCCCAGCCAAAAAGAGCCGTGTTTGGCAAGGCCTTCTTTGCGCTCTTTGAGGACTGGTGCGAATTGCTGCACGCTGCCGACCTTAACCCTGCACCCGGTTGGGTTTTCTGCGATGGTGGGCTGGGGCACCACCAAAGCCTAATGGAAGGCCGGCTCTACAAGTCCCTCGAGGAAGTGTTGTGGGGTGCGAAGCAAAAAATGGGAGCCCTCCGGGAGCGACAAGTGGGTTGCGGCAACGAAGCCGACCCTTGCGTCTCATTGGTTCGGGAACTAGACCTCCGGGCGCAGCAAATGGAGCTACAACGCAAGGGTTGGGCATACCATTACCAAGCAAGGCCTCCTCTGCCATTTCTATACATAGACTTTGGTGGAAGAAGGATCAGTCCGGATCATGGATGCGATGTCTTGTCGGAAGGATCCATACTTACAGCCGCTTACGATGACCCCGGATGCAAAGCCTATTGCGATGACTTGTTTCGCGTCGCCAAGCCCCATTTCGGTCGTATGCGTCGGCCGTCTGGTGGCGAAACCTGCTATGTTGGTCCGCGCGCCTTTGAGGAAATCTCAAAAGGCCTGACTCCGCGGGACGGCAACTTCTATCACGCCTTCAAGCCGCAGCGCCTGCGTCCGCCACGCCTCGCATTCGAAGACTAGAAGGTCCACTGGACGGCTTGGCGTGCGCGGCGTACCTTGCGCCCGACTCGCCGCGCCCCCACATAGCCGGAACGTTCCCCAACAAGAGGCCCTGAAGATGCACTCCTCCGATCGCGCTTCCCTGTCCCGCCGCCAGATGCTGTCGCTCGGCTTGGCGACCTCCGCCCTTGCCGTCACGGGCCTCGCCACGCCCGCCTGGGCCATCACCACCCAGGAAAAGATTGTCGATCTGTCGCGCCTCACGATCGAGGAGTTCATGAGCGATCCTCAGCTCGCCGACTTCCAGAAGTTCATGAAAAGCGCCAAGGGCATCCTGATCTTTCCGCAGATGTTCAAGGGCGGATTCATTCTAGGCGCCGAAGGGGGCAATGGGGTCTATCTGGTCAAGGGCGCCGACGGCAGCTGGAGCCCGCCGGCCTTCTACACCTTCGCCGCGGGCAGCATCGGCCTGCAGGTCGGCGGCCAGGTCTCCCAGGCGGTCTTCACGGTGATGAACGAGAAGACGGTCAATTCCTTGATCGGCGGCCAGTTCAAAATGGGCGCCGACGCCAGCGTCGCGGTCGGCCCGATCGGCGCCGGCACCGGCGCCTCGACCACGACCGACTTCAAGTTTGATATCTACAGCTTCTCCAAGACCGTCGGCCTGTTCGGCGGCGGCGCGCTGGACGGTGCCGGCATCATCGTCAACAAGGATTACGACAAGGCCTACTACGGCTCCGAGGCCAGCTCGCGGGAAATCCTGGTCGACCGCAAGGTCTTCAATCCCCAAGCCGATCCTCTGCGCCAGGCCCTACCACAGTAGACGGGTCTAAATCCCGCCGTCATGCCGCAGTCGCCTTTCGCGCGCGCACTCCTGAGCCTAGGGCTGGGCGTCGCCGTCCTCGCCCTGGGTTTGGCTGCCTGGCTCTATACCCAGCCTCAGGAGTCCGGCGGGTTCATCGTCGGCGAGGTCTCGGTGAGCGGCGCGGCTCAGGTCGGCGGGCCCTTCGTCTTGGTCGATCAAGCTGGCGCGACCCGTAGCGAGAAAGATTTCAGCGGCAAGTTCATGCTGGTCTACTTCGGCTACACCTATTGCCCGGACTTCTGTCCGACCTCGCTCTCGGTCATGACCCAAGCCTTGGATCAATTGGCCGAGCGCGACCCGGCGGTGGCGGCGCAAGTGGTGCCGGTCTTCATCACAGTCGATCCCGATCGCGACACGGTCGAGGCCATGGCGGCCTACGCCCCCAACTTCCACGAGCGCCTGGTCGCACTGACCGGTTCGGCCGAACAAATCGCCGACGCGGCCGGCGCCTATCGTGTCTATTACGCCAAGGTCGAGGACGACTCGGCCACCGAGTACCTGATGGACCACACCACCTTCATCTACCTGATGGACCGCGACGGCGCCTACGCCACCCATTTCGCCACCAACTCGCCGCCCGCCAAGATCGCCGAGACGATAGAGCAGTGGGCCGAACGCTAGGCCCCGCTGCGGATCTCGATGCGTTTGGACGACTTTTTGGCCGGCGTTTGCTTGGGCACCTTTAGGCTCAGGATGCCATCCTTGAAGTCAGCGCTGATGTCGTCCGGTCGCGCATCGGCCGGCAAGCGGAAGGACCGTTGAAAGGCGCCGTACTCGCGTTCCGAGAAGAAGTACGTACGCCCCTTCTCTTCCCGTTGAGAGCGCTTCTCGCCCTTCACGGTCAGGCTGCCGTCGTCGAGAGATA
Organism: Pseudomonadota bacterium; assembly: GCA_039029395.1. GTDB lineage: Bacteria > Pseudomonadota > Alphaproteobacteria > Kiloniellales > JAKSDN01 > JBCCGG01. The sequence goes on from JBCCGG010000012.1 coordinate 6,220, forward strand.
CGTCGATGTCCTCGGCCTTGACGCCCGGTAACTCCAAGGTAATTTCGTAGCTATCCTCCGCGGCCGATGCCTCCGAGCGTGGCGCGAACCAGTCCGCGATCTTCTCGCCGAGGCCTCTTAAGGGCTCGTAGATGTAGGGCCACCAGCCAGCCGTATGAGACTTCTCCACCATGGTTCGTGTCTCCTCGATGTTTGGTAGGGACCTGAAGCTAGTTGGCCGAATGGCGGCCGCCGTGGTCATTGACCCACATCAACCTCGACGCCTTCGAGCGGATTAGGAGCGCGCCATGGCCAAGGACACCAAGGATTTCGTCGAGACCAACCGCCAGCTTTGGGACGGCCTGGTCGAGGCCCATGCCGCGTCGGATTTTTACGACGTCGCCGGGTTCAAGGCCGGGGGCTGCTCGCTTGGCGCCTTGGAGCGCCGGGAGGTCGGCTCGGTCGAGGGCAAGCGCCTCTTGCATCTGCTCTGCCGCTTCGGGCTCGACAGCCTGTCCTGGGCGCGGCAGGGCGCCACGGTCACCGGCATCGATATCTCCGACCAGGCCATCACGCTTGCCAGATCCCTGGCTCAGGAGTGCGGCTTGGCGGCCCAGTTCCATCGAGGCGAGGTCTTCGAGACGCCGGATCTGGTCGGCGCGGCGCGCTATGATGTGATCTACATGTCCTGGGGCGCGGTGATCTGGGTTTCCGACTTTCCGCGCCTCGCCCGAATGGCGGCCGATCTATTGGCGCCCGGCGGATGTTTCTATGCGATCGACGGGCACCCCCTTTGTCTCGCCCTCGACGAAACCTGGACACCGGACAAAGGCGCGCCCAGGCTGATCTATGACTATCAGACCGACGGGCGCCCGGCCGGCTACACATGGGCGCCCGACTATGCCGCGCCCGAGCACACGCCCGAAGCCGCGCGTGCCTACGAATGGGCTCACGGACTGGGGCGCATCGTCACCTCGCTGGTCGAGTCAGGCCTCACAATCGAGTTCTTGCGCGAGCATGACGTCGCCGGTTGGCGCGCCTTGGATGGGCTGGAGCCGCGCGATGACGGATGTTACGCCCTGCCAGACGGGCACAGCCAGGTGCCGCTGACCTTCTCGGTGATGGCCCGAAAGCCGGAGCTTTAGAACCCTTCGGCGTCCTCCAGGCGATCTTGCTGCAAACGCCCCTTTGGTCATACCCAGAAATCTGGCGCGCCAAACCCGTCCCTCTGTACTTGGAGTGGGCAGCTTTCGCTTGACACTTTACTGTAGATACTTTAGCAAACAATCGTTTGTTATAAAGATTGGATCCTATGGCCGCAACGATCGACTCGCCGCCGGCACGCAGAGACCGCCAGGACAGCCGCAAACGGGATGTGCTGGACGCCGCCGCCGCGCTCTTCGCGGAGAACGGCTACCAGGGCACCTCGATGCGCGATATCGCCAAAGGGGTCGGCATGCTGCCGGGTTCGCTATACTGCCACTTCCCCTCCAAGAGCGAGCTGTTGCTTGCGGTCTATCGGGAGGGAGTCGCGCGTATCGAGACGCAGGTCGAGGCGGCAGTCGCCTGCCAGACCGAGCCTTGGGCCAAGCTCGAGGCCTTGGCCGCTGCACATTTGGAGATGCTTCTCGCCCGCAGCGCTTACGCCAAGGTCGTGGTCCGGGTGGTGCCATCCGACGATCCGGCCGCCCACGACCGGCTGGTTGCCTTGCGCGAGCGCTACGAGGCCCAGGTCCGGTCGATCGTCGCCCAGCTCGCGCTGCCGGCCGAGTTGGACCGGGATCTGCTGCGCCTGTTTCTGATCGGCGCGCTCAACTGGACTCAAGTGTGGTACCGGCCCGACGGCGCGCCGCCGCGCGAGATCGCCCGGCAGCTGGTGCGCTGCCTGCGCGCCGGGTCCCATCAGGAGGAAGCATCACGATGACTGCGTTTAGCGAGCGGACCCGGCCGCCACGGGTTCTGGTTACCAAAGTCGGCCTGGACGGCCACGACCGGGGCAGCCGCATCGTCGCCGCCTACCTGCGCGATGCCGGCATGGAGGTGGTCTACACGCCGCCTTGGCAGGGCATCGAAAGGGTGGTGAAGCTGGCCCTGGAAGAGGACGTGGACGTGATCGGCGTCAGCTCCCTTTCGACCGATCACCTGCTGATCCCCCAGCTAATGACCGCCCTCGGCCAGGCCGGCCTCGGTCACATCAGGGTCGTGGTCGGCGGCATCGTGCCCGATGGGGACGAGGCGGAGCTGCTGGCTGCTGGCGTCGCCCAGGTGTTCCATCCCGGCGTGACCCGCGAGGAGATCGTCGCCGGTGTCGAAGCATTCGCCCTTGAGGCCCGCGCGGCCTTCGATCTGGAGACGGCGTCATGAGCGAGCAAGCGGTCCAACTGCCCCTACCGGGCTTCGAACAGGAGCGACTCAACTGGCGCCGGTCCTACGAACGCCAATGCCCGGACGGCAAAACCCTGCGCAACCGCTCGGGCATCGAGGTCAAGCCGCTCTACACGCCCGACGATTGGGACGGAGCGCGCTACATGGCGGACCTGGGCTTCCCCGGCCAACCGCCCTTCACCCGCGGCATTCACGCCACCATGTACCGGGGCCGGACCTGGACCCAGCGCCAGCTGGTCGGCCTGGGGACCCCCGAGGACTACAACGCCAGGCTCAAAACAATTCTGTCCCACGGCGGCTCGGCCGGCAGCCTGATCCCCTGCAACTCGGTCTATCGGGGCTTCGACTGCGACGAGGTTGACCCTCTGCTGCTCGGCACCTGCGGAGCGGTGGTCAACACCGTCGAGGACATGGAGACCTGTTTCCGGGACATCGACCTAGGCAGCTTCTCGGCGGCGCTCAACGATCCCTCGCCCTTCACCCTGCTTGCCTTCGTGCTCGCCGTGGCCGAGCGCCGGGGCGTGCCCTGGGCGAAGATCTCCGGCACCTCGAACCAGAGCGACTACATCTCTCACTTTGTCGCCAACCACATGTTCTTCCGGCTGGCCCTGCCGGGCGCACGGCGGGTGCTGCTCGACCACATCGCTTTTTGTGCCGAGCGGCTGCCCTTGTGGAACCCGCTCTCGATCGTCGGCCAGCACATGCAGCAAGCCGGCGCGACCCCGGCCGAGGCCATGGGCCTAACCCTATCGAGCGCGATCCAATATGCCGAGGATTGCCGGGCGCGCGGCATGGCGCCCGACGCCTTTTTGCCGCGCTTTACCTTCTTCTTCGATCTCTCGATCAGCTTTTTCGAGGAGATCGCCAAGCTGCGCGCCGGCCGGCGAATCTGGCAGCGGCTGACCCGCGAGCGGTTCGGTGCGACCGATCCCCGATCCTGGCGCTTCAAGTTCCACGCCCAAACGTCGGGCCTCGATCTGACCCGCCAGCAGCCGCTCAACAACATCGCGCGCACCGCTGTCCAAGCCATGGCCGGAATCTTCGGCGGCCTGCAGTCGCTCCACGCCGATGCCTACGACGAGGTCTTGAGCGTGCCGACTGAAGGGGCTGCGCGGATCGCGGTCTCGACCCAGAACATCTTACGCGAGGAAGCCCACCTGACCGACGTGATCGACCCGCTGGGCGGCTCCTACTACGTGGAGCGCCTAACCAACCAGATGGAGGACGAGATCCTCGCGGTGATCGAGCGCATCGAGCAGGCCGGCGGCATGTACCGGGCGGTCGAGAGCGGCCTGGTCCAGCGCATGCTGGGCGAGTCGGCGCTCGCCTTCCAGGACCGGGTCGAGCGCGGCGAGGAGACCATAGTCGGAGTCAACGCTTACCAGATCCCGGAGTCCGAGGAGATGCCGCGCGCGCCCTTGGAGCGCCCTGACCCGGCAATCATGGAGCAGCAGGTCGCGCGCCTGGCGCGCTTCAAGGCCGAGCGGGATCAGGATCGGGCCAAGAGGGCTCTGGACGACCTGGCGCGGGCCGCCACCAGCGCCGAGGAGAACATCTTCTCCGTTCTGGTCGCGGCCGCAAAGGCGGGCGCCACCCACGGCGAGATCTGTGCCTGCTTGCGCCGGGAGCTGGGCGACGGCCAGCCACTGATCGTGCCATGAGCCTGGCGGCGACGCCCCTTGACGACAAGGCGGCCGCCCTGGTGGCGCGCCTCCGGGCCGGCGAAGCCCTGGCGCTTAGCAAGGCGATCACCGCCCTGGAGAACGATCTGCCGGAGGCCGGTGCCCTGATCGGCGCGCTTCGGCCTCATCTGGGCCACGGCCTCTCGATCGGCGTCACCGGGCCGCCGGGCGTTGGCAAATCGACCTTGGTGAACGGCCTGATCGGCCAGTTTCGAGCACAAGCGCGCAGCGTCGGCGTAGTCGCGGTCGATCCTTCGAGCCCGCTGTCCGGCGGGGCCATTCTGGGCGACCGGGTGCGCATGACCGACCACGGCAGCGATCCCGAGGTCTTCATCCGCTCGCTGGCTTCGCGCGGCCATCTGGGCGGCCTGGCACCGACCGCGGCGCGGGTAGTCGACGCCTTGGATGCCGCCGGCAAGGAGGTCGTGCTGATCGAGACCGTCGGCGCCGGCCAGTCGGAGATCGAGATCGCCGCGGTCGCCGACATCAAGATCGTCGTGCTGGCCCCCGGCCTGGGCGACGAGATGCAGGCGCTCAAGGCCGGCATTCTGGAGATCGCCGACATCCTGGTGGTCAACAAGGCCGACCGGCCGCTCGCCGAGCAGACCGCCAGCCAGCTCAAGGCCATGCTGTCCTTGCGCGCCCCTGCCCGGCGGGACGTGCCGGTCCTGCTAACCGCCGCGACCGACGGCCAGGGCCTTGAGGCCCTGGTGGCCGAGATCGACCGGCTCGGCGTGCCGCCGGACCGGGCCGCCCGGCGCCGGGCGCGAACTCGCCAGCTGCTGGCTGGCGTTGCCGCCGACCTGCTGCGTGAACGCTTGCTCGCCGACGACGACCCGGCGGTCGAAGCGCTGTGCGACCAGGTGGAGCGCGGCACGCTCGCGCTGGACCAAGCCGCGCGCCGCACATTGGAGGGGTCATGAGCACGACGCCCGACAGCGCCGCCCTGATCCGGCGCCTGGCTGGGCGCGACCGTTTCGTCGCCAGCCTGGGCATCGAGATCATCGAGGCCGGACCGGGCACGAGCCACCTGGCATGCCCCGTCGCCGAGCACCACATCAATTTCAACGGCACTTGCCACGGAGGCGTGATATTCACCCTGGCCGACACCGCTTTCGGCTTGGCCGCCAACTCACGCGGTCCGGTCGCCATCGGCATCGACACACACCTCACTTTCGCCCGGCCGGTACGCGCCGGCGACCGGCTGGCCGCCCGCGCGGTCGAGGTTACCCGCTCCCGGCGCCTGGGGACTTACCGAGTCGACGTGACTCGGGGCGACGGAATGCAGGTTGCCGCCTTCACCGGCACCGTGCTGCTGACCGGAGAGGATCACCCGGCAGAGGATTAGGCCAACATCGTGGCCTTGGGCGTATCCGCCGGCAGGGAGCGATCGGTCAGGAATTCGTGCAAATGCACCATGACCCGGTCCTCTTCGAGCAGGATGACCGCGTAGGTCGGCTCCTCTGCGCAAAAGGGGTGACCATCGGGGCCGGGAGTATAGAGCGGCACCTGGTGCACGGTCGAGCGCAGGGCCGAGAAGGGGATGCCTTTCCAGCTGCCGCTGATCGGCCGGTGCACGTGCCCGAAGAAGAGATGCTTGATGTTGTCGCGTCCTGCCAAGACCTTTTCGAGAGCACTCGGGTCGAGCAGGCGAATGCGGTCCATGAAGGGGACGCCGATCTCGAAGGGCGGATGATGGATGAAGAGGTAAACCGGCCGCGCGCCGGCCGCCTCCAGCTCGTCCTCGAGCCAAGCGGCGCGCTGGGCGCAGAAGGCGCCGGAGCCTTTGGTCGGCACGTCGTGGCTATCGAGCAGCAAGAGCCGGCCCGCCGCGCAATCAATCGCCTGCTGCACGAAGCCGCCGGGATCGCGCGGCACCTCGGGAAAGGCGGCGATGAAATTGTCCCGGTTGTCGTGGTTGCCGATGATCAGGCGTACCGGGACCCGCAAGGTCGCCAGGATCTCGCGCAGATCGCCATAGGCCTCCGGCTCGCCCCGGTCGGTCAGATCGCCGGTCACGATACAGAGATCCGCGTCGCCGTGGTGCGCGTTGATATCGGCGATGCAGGCCTCTAGGCGCGCCCGAGGATTGAAACCCCACAGCCCTCGGCCCGGCGGCACGATGTGGGTGTCGGACACTTGTATGATCTTCATGGCGCTCGCTTTCCGGCCATCCTGCAGAACCGATGGGTAGCGCAGCCGTGCGCGCCCGCGCAAGCTTCGGATAGAGACACTTTCGTGAAACTCCTATCTATGACTCCGATGCTTTGCTACGGAGGCACTGTAAGATGGCACTGGTCGAGACAATGTCCCCCAAGAACGAGCCCAAGAAAGCTAAAGGCGCAGCGACGACGCGCCACCTGGACTTGGTTCAGCGCGCCTGCGCCTACATCGATGAACGCGAGGGCGAACCGGTCACCCTGGCGGAACTGGCAGAGGTCTTGCAGGTCAGCCCCTGGCACCTTCAGCGCCTGTTCAAGAAGACCCTCGGCGTCTCGCCGCGAGACTACGCCGATGCCAAGCGTGTGGCCCGCTTCCGCGACGAATTGAAACGGGGCGAATCGGTCGCCGGCGCGACCTACGGCGCGGGCTACGGCTCGGCCAGCCGGGTCTACGAGCAGGCCCGCTGGCAGCTCGGCATGACACCGGCCTCCTACGCCAAGGGCGGCAAGGGCGCCCGGATCGCCTACGGCACGGCGAGCACGCCGCTCGGCCGACTGTTGGTGGCGGCGACCGACAAGGGCGTTTGTTTCGTCTGCCTTGGCGATGACGACGAGAGCCTGGTCGAAACCCTAGAGGCGGAGTTCCCCGCGGCCGAGTCGGTCCAATCCGATTTGGGCACGATTGGCCCGGCGCTCGAGCTGGTCTGCGCCTACCTGGCGGGCGAGGAGCCCCACCTGGACCTGCCGCTCGACATCCGGGCAACCGCCTTTCAGCGCCGCGTTTGGCAGGAGCTGATCGCGATTCCCGCCGGCGAGACCCGGAGCTATGGCGAGGTCGCGCGCAATCTCGGCCAGCCCCAGGCCCAGCGCGCGGTCGCCAATGCCTGTGCAAACAACCCGCTGCCCCTGGTGATCCCCTGCCACCGGGTGGTGCGCAGCGACGGCCAGATCGGCGGCTACCGCTGGGGCGTCCAGCGCAAGACCGCCTTGCTGGAGGCGGAGGCCGAACGCTCCGCCTGACCGCGCGCTCTTGCCCTCGGGACCGGGCCCGGGCTATACCACATCCATGGTCCTGAAGCGCTCGAACCTCAAGATATTGCGTATTGGCGACGAGGAGGTGCCCCTTTTGGTGCGCCGAAACGGGCGCGCCCGGCGCATCACGCTGAGGCTCGATCCGAGCGGCGATCACGTCTGCCTTACCCTACCGCGGGGCGTCGCCATCGCCGAGGGCCTCGATTTTGCACGCAGCCGGGCGTCCTGGCTAACCGGTCAGCTGGCCGGCGTGCCGCCGCGCATACCCTTCGCGCCTGGCGCTCGCCTGCCCATCTTGGGGCACGAGCATGAGGTGCGGCACTGCCCCGGGGCCCGGCGCGGCGTCTGGCTGGAGGACGGCGCGCTTATGGTGTCCGGCTTCCCGGAACACCTAGAGCGCCGGGTGCGCGACTTCCTCAAGGCCGAGGCCAAGCGGGAAACTACCGAGCGGGCTTTCGCCAAGGCGCGCCAGATCGAGCGCCCGATTGTCAACCTGACCTTGCGCGACACCCAAAGCCGCTGGGGCAGCTGCACGCCAGAAGGCGCGATCAGCCTGTCCTGGCGCCTGGTGCTGGCGCCGCTCGAGGTGCTCGACTACGTGGTTGCCCACGAGGTCGCCCATTTGGTTCACATGAACCATGGGCCGCGCTTTTGGGCGCTGACCGCCAAGCTGACCGACCAGGTTGAGGGCCCCAAACGCTGGTTGAGAGATAACGGCGCGCGCCTGCTGCGCTACGGGTGAGGCCCTAGGCAAGCTCCGCCAACGCCTGGGTCTTAAGCGGCCGCCAGCCGAGCTCGTCGGCGATCTTGCGGCCGCTCATCTGCTGATCGAGCGCCGGCCCGGCGGCCCAATCGCCAAAGTCCGCGACCAATTCGGGAACGCTACGCACCCGAGGCGCAGCGGTCACTCCGAAGCGCCGGGCGACGACGTCGACGATGTCGCCGACTCGAACACCCGGTTCGGTCGCCACATTGTAGGACTGGCCGGCCACGCCCTTTTCCAAGGCGAGGCCATAGGCCGTGGCAAGGTCCTCTCTGTGGACCATGGGCCAGCGGGTGTTCAGGGCACCGAAGACCTCGATCGGGCCGCCGGTCCTGGCATCGGCAATGAACCTGGCGACCGCGCCGCCGTCCCGGTCGTAGACCATGGCAGGATGAATGACGACGCCCTCGACACCGGGCGCGCCCATCAAGGCCGATCCGTTCTGGACCATCCAGGCGAAGGCATCGATCGGATCGAAGGCGCTTTCTTCGCTCGCCACGGCATCGCCGGTCGCGCCGTAGAGCCAGCAGCCGCCGGTATAGATCACGCGGATCGGGCGCCCTGCCGATGCAGCCTCGGCGGCGATCGCCTCCATGGCCCGGCGGTCCACCTGGCCCATATCGTCGCTGAAGGTCGCCGCAAGCTGAATCACGGCATCGACTTCGTGCACTGCGAGCACCCAACCTGCCGGGTTTCGCAGATCGCCGGGCAGGGGCCGGATACCTTTGTTGGCCAGCCGGCGTGCCACGCCGTCCGAGCGGGCGAGCGCCACGACCGAATGACCGCGCGCCATCAAATGTTCCAAAACGGCGCTGCCGATGTAGCCGGTCGCGCCCAAGAGGAGCGTACGCATACTTTCTGAGACCTTTTCGTTAGAGTTCCAGCACGACCCCTTGGTCCTCGCCACAACTTGCCTCGCCCGTGGCCGAGCGGGGCGTTGCGCAGCAAATCAGCACTTCGTCGTCACCGCGGGGCGCGCTGGGTTCCTCGATATAGTCCACGGCACCGCAGCGCAAACGGGTCGCACAGGTGCCGCAGATGCCCGAGCGGCAGGAGAAAGCGGGCGTGAGCCCGGCGGCCTCAGCCATGTCCAGAAGGGTGCCTCGATCCGGTGTCCAGGTTGTTTCCACCTGCGAGCCCGCAAAGGTGACCGTGACGGGACCGTCGGCCGTCTCACCTTTCGCGGGCGCCTGGGCGTCGTGCTTGAGCACCGTGGCCGGGCCGAAGGATTCGTAGTGGATCCGCGCACCTTGCACGCCCATTCCGGTCAGGCCGTCATAGAGCGCCTGCATGAAGGGCTGGGGGCCGCAGAGGTAGAAGTCGTAGTCGTCGAACGGCAACAGAGACTTGAGGAGCGCCAAGTCGATGTGGCCCTCGCTGTCGTGGGTCATGCCCAGTTGATCCTCGGCGCTGGGCCGGCTCAGGCGGATATGGGCGCTAAAGGCGTCGTGCTTTGCGGCCAATGCTTGGATGTGGTCGGCAAAGGCGAGCGAGCTGACGTCACGGGCGCCGTGAATGAAATAGGTGCGCCGAAAGACGCGGGTCCGCAGCCCCTCTTGGATGATGTGGTTGGCCATCGCGATCATCGGCGTGATGCCGACACCAGCGGAGATTAGCACCACCGGGCGCTCGCTGGTGTCGTCGAGCACGAACTTGCCCCGAGGTGCCATGGCCTCGAGCGTGAAGCCAGGCGTCGCCGTGTCGTGCAGGTAGGTGGAGACCAGGGCGTCGCCGCCCTCTCGCTTGATCGAGAGACGATAGTGCGCCCCGTTTGGCGCCTCGGACACGGTGTAGGTGCGTGCAACCGGTTCGTCCTGGCCCGGCAGTTTTAGGCGGATCGGCAAGAACTGCCCCGGCGCGTGGCGCGCCACAGCCTTGCCGTCGGCACGGCGCAGGTAGAAGGAGGTGGTCGCCGCGCTCTCGGGCCGAACCTCGAAGATCTCGTAGGGCAGATAGGCGTTGCGCTCCTTCTCGGCGGCGATCGTCTCGGCAGCCGACTGCCAGCTGCCGGTGTGATCCAGCATGGGCGAGTAGTCGCCGAAGGAAAAACGCAACGGCAGGCTGCCCTCGACCCGAATCACCTCTTGGGCGCGGAATCGGATCAGCCGCTCGGCACCTGCGAAGGCCCGCACCTGCTCGCCGTCCCAGACGGTCTCCGCCGAACCGGTCATGTAGAGCAGATCGCCGCCCTGAAAGTCGACGAAGAGAAAGCCGGCCTTCGGGTTGAGCAGAATGTTGCCGATCGTGTTGAAGTGATTGTTGCCGGAGAAGTCCGGGAAGACGAAGCTGTGCGCGTCCTCGACCCGCACGAAGCCCGGCTTTCCACCCCGGTGAGAGACATCGACGCCGTGGTATGGCGCCTCCCAATTTTCCTGGTAGGCGGTCGCGACGAAAAGCGTATCGGCAGTCTCGATCATGGCCCGGGCGCGCTCATTGAACCCTTCGGCCCGGTGAACCGGGCGCGACTCCGTGGGGTTATCGATCTCCGGCAAGATCTCGAAGGCGCGGGTCTGGATGTACTGGGGACAATTGCCGAAGGATTGCTTGACCGAAATCCCGAACCCTTCGGCCCCGTGGGACTCGATCCACCCGTTCATGCGGTTGCGGCGCCGGGTCGCGAGCTCGATGCCGAGCAGTCCGACCTCGGCGCCGGTCTTCAAAGCCTCCGCCAAGGGGTCGCCGGCAAGCGAAGCGGCCGCGACTTGAAGCGTGCGCGGATCGGGGCTGGTCGCAAAACCCGGCCGGCCGGGCAGGAGGGACGCCCACGGCCGTCCTTTCTCATCCACCGTTCCGAGCAGCAGAAACGGCAGCTGGGCAAAAAACTCCCGGTGCTGATCGGGCATGTGATCCCGCACCGCCCGACGGGCAAAGGGCCCGATCTTGTCGCGCACGCCCAGGCGTTCCTGGACTTGCAGCTCGCCCTGGTGAAACGGCGACTCGTCCGCCTGTGAGGTGGCCGCCATGGTGCGCCTCCCCCTATCCCTGGCCGGTTAGCCGGCCGGTGCGATGAATTCCATGCGAATCCCACCGGGTATCGCGCACATCATGTGTTTGGTGGCGCTCCCGCCGAGGGACTCCGGCGCGAACTCCACCTCGACCCCGTCGGTGGTGGTGAGCTTGGCGTGAAGCGCGTCGAGCGCCGTGCCGTCCGCGACTTTGAGCGCCAAATGATGCAGCCCGATCACGTTTTTACGGTCGAATTCGACCGCGGTAGACGGGTCCCGGGCCTGCCACAGAGTGATCATGGTGGTGCCGTCGCTGACGAAGACGGCGGGGTAGTTCGGCTTTTCGCCGACCTGCTCATAGCCCAAGGTCTCGAGAAAGAAAGCGCGGGCCCTGGCCAAATCGGGAACGGTCAGCCCGATGTGATGGGCGCCCTGGGTGATGTGACCGTCGGACATGGATCTGCTCCTCGGATGCTGGGTGGCGTTCAGCTCAATACACTGGTCTTCAAGAAACATAAGTGTTCCCAATTCAGATAGGAATTACCATAGTTCGAAAAAGATTATTCTAATTTGGGCAATAATCAGTGGACCGGCTGCAGACCATGTCGATCTTCCTTGCCGTTGCCGAAGACGGCGGCTTCGCGGCGGCGGCTAGGCGGCTCGGGTTGTCGCCACCTTCGGTCACCCGCGCGGTTGGAGAGCTGGAGGCGCGGCTAGGCGCGCGCCTGCTCCATCGCACCACCCGCTCGGTGCGCCTGACCGAGTCGGGCGAGCGCTATCTGGCCGACTGCCGGCGGATCCTGTCCGAGATCGAGGAGGCGGACAGCCTGGCATCCGGGGTTCACGCCACACCCCGCGGCCGTGTCTCGGTCTCCGCCTCGGTTCTGTTCGGCCGGATGGTCGTGACGCCGCTTTTGCTCGACCTTCTGGAGCGCTATCCCGAGATCTCGATCAAGACTCTGTTCGTCGACCGCCTGGTCCATCTTATCGATGAAGGGATCGACGTCGCGGTGCGAATCGCAGAGCTTCCGGACTCGTCCATGAGCGCCACGCGGATCGGCAGTGTCAGGCGGGTTCTTTGCGCCGCGCCAGGCTACCTGACTACGCACGGGCGGCCCGAAACGCCGGGTGCGCTCAAGGATCGCGAGCTCATTGACTTCGTCAATCAAACGCCTGGCGGGGAATGGGTCTTTGGCGCGGGACCCAAGAGCGTCACCTACCGACCTCGCGCCCGCCTGCAGCTCAACAACGCCGATGCGGCGATCGCCGCGGCGGTCGCCGGGCGCGGCATCACGCGGGTGCTGTCTTACATGATCGCGCCCCAGTTGGCGGCAGGGCAGCTCGAGGTCGTGCTCGAGGACTGGGAGCCGCCAGCGGTGCCAGTCCATGTAATGCACAAGGAGCCGGGCCAGACATCGGCGCGGGTCCGGGCCGTTGTCGACCATCTGGTCGAGGGCCTGCGGGCGAACGAAGCGCTCGACCCTTAGCTTTCGAGCTTGGCCAACCCGGGCACCCAGACGTAGCCGTGGTGGTCGACCAGAAAGCACTCGCGCAGGCCGTGGGGCTTGTCCGCCGAGGCGGCCAGCACGGGCATGCCGGCGGCGCGCGCCCGGGCTTCGGCTTGATCGGGATCCACATCGTAGAGCCTGAGCTCGCAGCCGGCGCCGCGCATCGCGCCGTCGCCGGTTACAGCGAGCAGGGGGTGTTCCCTATAGGTGTGGTCGCCGTGCAGCATCCATTGGTGATCGCCGTGCTGCATCACCGCGAAGTCAGGGTTCTGGTGGACCACCCGGACGCTCAGAACGTCGCGCTGAAACTCGACCGCGCGGGACACGTCGCTGACCAGGAGGTTGACCCCGAACCCGCTCAGCGAACGGCCGTAGCCCTCGGCCGACATAGACGCCTCGTCGTCGGCCTCGCTCATCATCGCCCCCGATCTACTTCCTTGGGCGCCGCGCCGGCACTGGTCCGCTCGTCGCTCTCACCGGTCAGGCTTTTCAGAATTCGGCCGATGAAGCCGCCCTCTTCCTCTTTCGGTTCGGCGCGCGAGGCCACAACCACGCCGCCGTCGGGCAGGGGCTGGGGCGGCAGGCCCTCCAGGCCGCGCGCCATCACCCGGCCCCAGAGCCGGGCCGGCAGGCTGCCGCCGGTCACGCCCTTCATGGGCCGGCCGTCATCGTTGCCGAACCATGCGCCGGCGACCAGCTCGGCGGTGTAGCCCACGAACCAGGCATCACGGAAGTCCTGACTTGTGCCGGTCTTGCCGGCCGAGGGCCGCTTCGAGCGCGCCGCCTTGCCGGTGCCCCACTCGACCACCGCGGTCATCAGGTTATTCATGCGGTTGACGCTGGAGGGCGCGACGACCCGGCCGGGCCCGCTGCCTTCGCGCCGGTAAAGCACTTTGCCGTTTGAGCCGCGGATCTCGGTGATGGCGTAGGGCCAAACGCCGCGCCCCTGGTTGGCGAAGACCGCGTAGGCGCTGGTCAGATCCAACAGGCTGACCTCAGAGGCGCCGAGCGCCAGGCTGAGGTGCGGCGAAAGCTGGGACGTAATGCCCAAGCGCCGGCCAACCTCGGCAACCTGCTCGGGCCCGACCTTCTGGGTCAGTTGCGCGGATACCGAATTGAGCGAGCGGGCATAAGCTTCGCGCAGGGTTACGTCGCCGTAGTAGCGGTCGCCGTAGTTCTTGGGCGCCCAGTTGCCGATCCGAATTGGGCCATCGACCATGCGATCGTCCGGCGTCCAGCCGGCTTCCAGCGCCGCCAGGTAGACGAAGGGCTTAAAGGCCGAGCCTGGCTGGCGCAAGGCTTGGACCGCCCGGTTGAACTGGCTGGCGCCGTAGTCCCGGCCGCCGACCATGGCGCGCACCGCGCCGTCCGGACTCATGGCCAGAAAGGCGCCTTGCTCGACCCCGCGCTTGCTCCCCTCGCTGTCGAGCGCGGCGCGCAGCTCTTGCCCCGCGATCGCCTGCAGCTTGGGGTCCAGGGTGGTCAGCACCACCAGGTCTTGCTGGCCCTTACCGACATAGTCGTAGACTTGGTCGAGCACCCAATCGGCGAAGTAGCGCGGCCGCCGCCCGCCAGCCGCCGCTTGGCTGCGGCCTTTGGACTTGAGCGCCGCCTCGGCGGTCTCGGCGGTGATGAACTCGGCATCCACCATGGCGAGCAGCACCTGGTGGGTTCGGCCATCTGCCTGGGCCGGGTCGTTGGCCGGGTTGTAGCGCGAGGGCGCCTTCAGCAAACCGGCCAGGAGCGCCGCCTCGTAGAGGTTGACGTCCTTGGCCGAGGTCCCGAAGTAGCGCCGGGATGCGGCGTCGACGCCGTAGGTGCCGGCGCCCAGGTAGACGCGGTTGAGGTAGAGGCTGAGGATCTGATCCTTGGTCAGGCGGCTCTCCAGCCAGAAGGCGAGCAGGGCTTCCTGGACCTTGCGCTTGTAGCTGCGCTCGGGCGTCAGAAAGACATTCTTGGCGAGCTGTTGGGTGATGGTCGAGCCGCCTTGGACGATGCCCCCGGCTTCAATGTTGGCGACCATGGCACGCAACAGCCCGAGGGGATCAACACCCGGGTGCTCGTAGAAGCGCCGGTCCTCGACCGCGAGCACCGCTTGGATCAGCGCCGGCGGCAGCTCGTCGACTGTCAAGGTCTCGCCGTAGACCTCTCCGAAGGCGGCCAGGCGGCTACCGTCGGCGGCCATCAGGGTAATGCTCGGCTTGCGATTGGGATCGGCGATCTTGTCCAGGCTCGGCAGGTCGTACGCGAACCAGCCGATCAAAGCGGCCAGGGCGAGCACGCCCCAGACCCCGGCGACCGCTGTCCAATAGCCAAGCCGCACGATCAAGCTGCGCCGGGGCGGCGCCTTCTTCCTGGTCGTCTTCGTTTGCTTCTTCTTGCGTTGTCCGCGCGCCATTCGTCTATATCGAGTATGGTGGAATAGAAGTAGATGGCACATAGGACGGGCTTTCCGCCCCCTCGGCTAGGAGCGCGGTGCACCGTGGTGCCAATCCACCACAAGCGCCGCGCGACGACGTCCGAGGGGGCGGAGAGCCCGCCTTCGGTCGCCTCACCCGGCTTCTGGGGGGCGTCAGCGACACTTGCCGGTGGGCCGGCACCGCCGGCGCGCCGCTTCCTACCCAGAAGCCGGGTGAGGCGATCCTATGTGCCATCTACTTCTGTTCCACCATACTAGTAGATTATTGCCGAATCGGCAGCGTCGTGGCACGACTGCCCTTCATAGGTCCGCGATCACGTGGGGGCAAGCCCGATGAAGTTCAACATTCGCCCGGCCGAGGCGCGTGACGGCGCCGAGGTGGTCGCCATGGCCCAGGAGCTGAGTGCCCACGAGAGCAAGCCCGTCCGATCCTTCGACGAAACGGACTTCCGGCGCGACGGCTTCGGCGCCGACCCGGCCTTCTTGGTCCGGATCGCCGAGGTTGCGGGCCAAAGCGCCGGCTATGCCCTTTTCCACCCGACCTATGACGCCGAGGGCGGCGAGCGCGGGCTCTACATCCACGATCTTTACGTTCGCCCGGCTTACCGGGATCAGGGCATCGGCCGCGCCCTCCTGGCGGCCGTCTGCCAGGCGGCGCGCGACAGCGGCGGTAGCTTCGTCTGGTGGTGCATGATCGACGGCAACCGCAAGGCCGAGGCCTTCTATGGACGCCACGCGGTGCCCTTGCAGGATTTGCGCATCTGGATCGCCGATGGCGAGCATTTCAACCGTCTGGTTGAGCGGGCGGCCTGACCTCAGCATTTGAGGGTTCGACTGGGCTCCGCTTCCAGCTATTCTCTGGGAGCGTAAACGCAATTTCTCATCCGATCCGATTCTTGAAGGAGACAGTCGATGCCCTATTTCATGTACCGCGGACGCTACTCCCAAGAAGCGACAAAGGCGCTGATCGAACATCCTCAGGACCGCGCCGAGGCCGTGCAACGCCTGGCCGAACGTCTGGGCGGCAAGCTTCATCACCTGTTCTTCGCGGTCGGCGCACACGACGTCGTCGCGATTATGGAGTTTCCCGATCACAAAGGGGTTGTCGCGGCGTCCATGCTGGCGACCTCGCGCGACGGACAGGGCGATTCCGAGATCACGCCGCTCTTGACCATGGAAGAGGCGCTCGCCGTCATGGAGCTGGCCAAATCTGCCTCGGAAAGCTACGAGCCGCCTCAAGGCTAGAGCAGGTCTTCCAAATCCTCCGGCCGTGGCGCCCGGCGGTGGCGCCGGCGGAAAAGAATGTGCTGTACGATGAAGACGCCGGTGACCCCGATAAACGCCAACCAGACCAGCAGGGTCGCGAGCTGGAAGACCAATTGATCCGGCGCCTCTTCCGCCAGGACGCGCCAATAGGACACACGTACGAGCGCCGGGTAGACCACGATACTCACGCCGATCACGAAGAACAGGACGCAGCGCCAAAGGTGGCAGGCTCGGCTGACCAGCAAGCCCTTGAAAATGCGCCGCCAGGGCCGCGGGCGCGGCGCACGTACGGCTTCGGGAAAGGCTTGGCGGAACTGGTGCTGCAGGACGGCGAGGACCGCCCAAACCGCAACCAGGAACGACATTAGGAATCCGATCATCAAAAGCTTGGGCGCGATCCGGTCGAGCACAAAGCTCGCCACCAGCGGCACCCCACCAAGCGCCGCCAAGATCATCAAGCGCCGGCCGCCACCCGCGCTCTCCCGGCGTTCCTGAACCCAGCTTTCGTAGCCGGCCCGCTGCCAGCCGGACAAGAGGTAGCCGGCGCCCAGATAGGCATGGGGATAGACCAGCAGCCGGCCGTCTACCAAGGGCAGCACGAAGGCGTTCTGGGTCAAGCCGCGCCATTCCTGTCTGGAAAACGGAACCATCGACATCCCATCCACTGAAGCAGCGGGAAGATGCTACCCTGCCTGGGAACCCGAACAAGGAGCGAAATCGGTGGGGCCTTGGCGTCAGCTTGCCATCCTGGCCGCTATTCTGGGGCATCTGATCGGCTGCGCGGCCTCTCAGCGGCCGGTGACGGTCGCGCCGAATGCCGACGGCACCGCCCTGCTGCGCGCCAGCGGCGCGCCCGGTGAAGGGGCCCCAGCGGTTTCCCGCGACCTGTTGACGATGGCGGCCCGGCTGGCGCGCGACTGGAATCAGCCCAGGTTCGCGATCCTGAGCCACTATCTGGAGACCCTGCCCAGCGGCGCTCAAGCGCCGACCATCCGTGTGCAGACACCGATCGCTCGCTCGAAGCGCAGAAACCGGCGCAGCAGCGGCAGCTATGTGGACATCGACCTCAACAGTGGGTCCGGGAAAACCGTCGAGACCGTGGTCATGATCGTGCAGCCCTTCGACGGCGACCCGCCGGCCGGCTCGCTCGAGACCTATTCGGTCGCGGAGATCCTTCAAGATTGACGGCCGAGATCCGCGCCAAGCTCAATAGAGACCTGATCGCCCTCGATCGGCGCCAGGCGATCGACGATCATCACGATTATGCCGGTGCTTACCAGTATGAGCAGCAGCACCCCGGCGATGTACCAGAGCCGAGATCTCCGATCAGCCATCGGTGGTCAGCACCTTAAGCGAGAGTCCATCCATGGGCAGCGCTATTCCATATGCCGACTGTGTCTCAATCATGGTAGCAATCGGGTCGGCGCGCCACAATCGGGTCAGACGTCCAGGTTGGCGACCTCTAGGGCGTTTTGCTGGATGAACTCCCGGCGCGGCTCGACCACGTCGCCCATCAATGTCGAGAAGATGTCCTCGGCATCGTCGGCATGCTTGATCTCGACCTTGAGCAGAGAGCGCACCTCGGCATCCAGCGTGGTTTCCCAGAGCTGCTCCGGATTCATCTCGCCGAGGCCCTTGTAGCGGCCGAAGGTGATGCCCTTGCGCGCCAGCTCGAATACCGCGTCGACCAGGCCGCAAGGCCCGGTAACCGGCACCTCCTGCTCCTTGTGGCGCAGGGTCGCGTGGGACATGTAGCTTTCCTGCAGGGTCTCGGCCATGGCATCCAGGTGATGCGCCTCGCTCGAGCGCAACAGTGGGCCGTCGATCACCCGGCGCTCGGTGATGCCGCGCAGAGTGCGCTGAACGCTGAAGCCACCGTCGGGCAGGGCCGTGCCTTGCCAGCCCCGCTCTCGCTCGGGCGCCAGAGCGTCCATTCGTTTTGCGATATAGGCGGCGGCTTCCTCGGCGCGCCTGGCGTCCGAGATAAGCTCGGGATTGAGGGCGCCGGCAATGGCGGTCTGCTCGATCAGGGGCAAGCTGCCTACCTTTGCCACCAAGGGCTCCATCAAATGTTTGGCGCGCAGGGCCGCCTCAACCATGGAGGCGAGATGAGCGCCGGCGACCTGGAGTCCGTCGGGATAGACCAGGACACTGTCTTTGGTGCCGTTCTCGATTAGGAACGTCTCCAGCTCCCGATCGTCCTTAAGGTAGCGCAGGGAGTCGCCCTTTTTGGCGTGATAGAGCGGCGGCTGGGCGATGTAGAGGTGGCCGCGTTCGATCAATTGCGGCATCTGACGGAAAAAGAAGGTGAGCAGCAGGGTGCGTATGTGGGAGCCGTCCACGTCGGCGTCCGTCATGATGATGATCTTGTGGTAGCGCAGCTTGTCGATGTTGAACTCTTCCCGGCCGATGCCGGTGCCCAGTGCCGTGATCAAGGTGCCGATCTCGGCCGAGGACAGCATCTTGTCGAAGCGCGCCCGCTCGACGTTCAGCAGCTTGCCGCGCAGGGGAAGGATCGCCTGGTACTTGCGGTCGCGACCTTGCTTGGCCGAGCCACCGGCTGAGTCGCCCTCGACCAAGAACAGCTCGGCCTTGGCCGGGTCGCGCTCCTGGCAATCGGCCAGCTTGCCGGGCAAGGACGCGAGATCGAGCGCGCCCTTGCGCCGGGTCAGCTCGCGCGCCTTGCGCGCCGCTTCCCGGGCAACTGCCGCCTCGACCACCTTGGCGACGATGCGCTTGGCCTCCGCCGGGTGCTCCTCGAAGTACTGGGCCAAGCCCTCGTTGATCACGTTCTCGACGATCGGCCGAACCTCGGAGGAGACCAACTTGTCCTTGGTTTGGCTCGAGAACTTGGGATCGGGGACCTTGACCGAGAGCACGCAGGTCAAGCCTTCGCGGGCGTCGTCGCCGGTCAGCGTGACCTTTTCCTTCTTGCTGATGCCGCCGGTCGCCGCGTAGCTGTTGATCTGCCGCGTCAAAGCGGCCCGGAATCCGGCCAAATGCGTGCCGCCATCGCGCTGGGGGATGTTGTTGGTGAAGCAGAGAACGTTTTCGTGGTAGCTGTCGGTCCATTGCAGGGCCGCCTCCACGGTGATGTTGTCGCGCTCGACCGAAATCACCAAAGGCGGGTCGACCAGCGCCGTCTTGGTGCGGTCCAGGTAGCGCACAAAGGCCTCCAGGCCGCCTCCATAATGCAAGTCCACGGTTTCAGGCTCGGGCTTGCGGGCGTCGGTCAGGATCAAGCGGACGCCGGAGTTTAGGAAGGCCAGCTCGCGCAGGCGGTGCTCGAGGGTGCCGAAGTCGTAGTCGGTGTTGGTGAAAGTCTTGGTCGAGGGCACGAAGGTGACCTCGGTTCCGCTCTTACCGTCGGCCGGGCCAACCACGTCGAGCGGCGCCTCGGGCTCGCCGTCCATGAAGCGGATAACATGCTCCTTGTCATGGCGCCAGATCCTCAGCTCGAGACTCTCCGAGAGCGCGTTGACGACCGAGACTCCGACCCCGTGCAAGCCACCGGAGACCTTGTAGGAGTTCTGATCGAACTTCCCGCCGGCGTGCAGCTGGGTCATGATCACCTGGGCCGCCGAGACGCCTTCTTCCTCGTGGATGCCGACCGGGATGCCGCGGCCGTTGTCGCGCACGGTGACCGAGCCGTCGCCGTTCAAGATCACGTCGATCCGGTCGCAAAAGCCGGCCAGGGATTCGTCGATCGAGTTGTCGACCACCTCGTAGACCATGTGATGCAGACCCGAGCCGTCATCGGTATCGCCGATGTACATGCCCGGCCGCTTGCGCACCGCCTCCAGGCCGCGCAGCACCTTGATCGCATCGGCCTCATAGGCGTCTGGATCGTCGGGCTGGGGAACGTTTGAGTCGTCGTGTTCCTGCGTCATGATCTTTTTGTGCTTTCAATGGCGCGGCGGCGGGATCAGGCGGGGGTCACCTGGCCGTCGCACACTTGGAAAAATTGGGCGCGCTGGCCGAGCTCGGCGAAGGAGCCACGGTCGGTACCGGTCAGCCAGCTTTGGGTGCCGAGCGCGACCAAGGCCTCGAACAGAGCGGCGCGGCGCTCGCTGTCCAGATGGGCGACCACCTCGTCGAGCAGCAGCAGGGCTGTGTGTCCCCGGTCGAGCGTCAAGAGCCGCGCGTGGGCAAGAACGATCGACAGCAAGAGCGCCTTCTGCTGACCGGTCGAGCAGAGCTCGGCCGGCAGGTCGTTGTCCAGGTGGCGCACCGCCAGGTCGCTGCGGTGTGGTCCAACGGCGGCACCGCCGCCGAGCGCGTCTTCTCGCCGACCGGTCGCGAGCGCTTCGCGCAGGCGATCCTCGGCGGCCAGTGCCAATCCCTCGTCAAGCCAGCCGTCGACCGCGCCGACCAGACTCAAGGCGGCGCGCGGGAAGGGCCCTGGCGTCTCGCCGCAGGCGGCGGCGAGGCGCGCCACAAGCGCCCGCCGCGCGGCGACAACCGCGATGCCGTGGTTGGCCATGGCCTCCTCCAGGGATCCCAGCCAGGAGTCGTCCGGACGCTCGAACTTGAGCACCCTGGCACGCTCGCGCAGGGCGTGCTCGTAGCTTTTGACGCGTTCGGCGTGGGCCGGGTCGAAGGCGTAGACCAAGCGGTCCAGAAAACGCCGGCGACCAGCGGAACCTTCGCGAAACAAGCCGTCCATCTGAGGCGTCAGCCAGACCACGCTGGAGATCTCGGCGAGCGCCCGCTGGCTGCGCGCCACGGCGCCGTCAATTTTCACCACGCGGCGCTCTCGCTCGCCGTTCTGACCGGCCGGTTCGGCGCCTGTGCCGATGTCGCGCGCACCCTCCGGCGTCATCAGGCGGGCGGCAACGGCCCAGGGCGCGCCGCCCTCGCGTCGGCTGAGATCGGCCAATTTGGCGCGCCGCAAGCCGCGGCCCGGCGCGAGCAGGGAGATTGCCTCCAAAAGATTGGTCTTGCCGGCCCCGTTCGGCCCGGTAAGCACCACCGGCCGGCCATCGGACGAAAGGCTCGCGCGATCGTAGGAGCGGAACTGGGTAAGCGTGAGGCGCCCAATCCAGAGCGCCTTATCCCGGTCCTCGAGCGCCATGTCCAAAGCGAGGGAAGTGGAGTCCATCAAGGGCGTATGGTGCGCGGCCCGCTCACACCCGCATGGGCATGAGCACGTAGAGCGCGCTCGCGTCCTCGATGTCGCGCACAATCGTCGGCGAGGCCGAATCATGCATCACGAACTCGGCCTCGCCGTGGGAGATCTGCTGTGCAATATCCAGCAGGTAGCGCGAGTTGAAGCCGATCTCGATCTCCTCGCCGCCGTAGCCGACCTCGATCTCCTCGGTCGCCGAACCGCTGTCGGGGCTGGTCGCCGAGAGCACCAGATTGCCGTTGGCCAGCGCCAGCTTGATGGCCCGGCTCTTCTCGGTCGAGATTGTCGAGACCCGGTCGACCGCCTCGGAGAAATGGCTGCAGTTGACCGACATGATCTTGTCGTTGCCCGAGGGGATGACTCGCTCGTAATCCGGAAAGGTGCCGTCGATCAGCTTGGAGGTCAGCACCGTGGAATCGAAGGCGAAGCGGATCTTGGTCCCGGACAGCGAAACCTGCACCGCCACGTCGCTCTCCTCGATCAGCTTGCGCAGCTCGCCGACCGCCTTGCGCGGCACGATGACGCCGGGCAACTCGGCCGCGCCGTCGGGCAGCGGCATCTCGAAGCGCGCCAAGCGGTGGCCGTCGGTCGCAACCGCCCGCAGCACGTTGATGCCGTCACTCTCGGTGGCGTGCAGATAGATGCCGTTCAGGTAATAGCGGGTCTCCTCGGTGGAGATCGCAAAGCGCGTGCGGTCGATCAGGTTTTTGAGCTCGACCGCGCCGATCTGAAAGCTCTGGGGCAGGCTGTCGTCCGTGCCGGCCGGGAAGTCTTCCTTCGGCAGAGTTGGCAGGCTGAAGGTCGAGCGCCCCGCGGTCAGCGTCATGCGGCCATCCTCGCCGGCGGTCTCCAGCTCGACCTGCGAACCGTCGGGCAGCTTGCGCACAATGTCGTAGAGCGTGTGCGCCGGCGCCGTGGTCGAACCGCCCAAGCCAACGTCGGCGGCGACTTCCTCGATGATGGTCAGATCCATGTCGGTCGCGGTTAGAGCGAGCTTCTCGCCCTCGGCGTCGATCATCAGATTCGACAGGATCGGAATGGTGTTGCGGCGCTCGACCACGCTTTGCACGTGAGCCAGCGACTTGAGGAGGGCCGCGCGTTCAATGATCAGCTTCATGTCACTCTGGAACCGCTTTCGACTCGTTCATTTCTGCAACAGTAAGCACCGCGACCGAAGTCACGGCGCCCCGTCATGGACCTGCAATTCAAGAGTGCCGCGGCGCCGAAGGACCCGAAGGATCGAATGACCTGAGACGCCGCGTTAGGCCCGGGCGCCACTATAGCACAGGCGCCCGGGAAGGTAAGGGTTAAAGCCACCTTCAGGACCGTCCGAAAGCGGCCTTTTCGGGGCCTTTCGGGCGGATTCTAAGAGCCTAGCCCTCGAGCATGCGGCGCAGCAATTCCACATCCTCGGCAAAGCTATTGTCGGTTGCCTTAAGCTCTTCGATCTTCTTCACAGCGTGCATCACGGTGGTGTGGTCTCGGCCCCCGAACTTTCGTCCGATTTCCGGCAGGGAGCGGGTGGTCAGCTGCTTCGAAAGATACATGGCGACTTGTCGCGGCCGGGCGACTGCGCGGGCGCGACGGGCGGAATGCATGTCGGTGACCCGGACGTTGAAGTGCTCGGCAACGCGCTTTTGGATCTCTTCGATGGTGACCCGCCGGTCGTTGGCGCGCAGCAGATCGTGCAGGGCTTCCTGGGTGGTCTCCAGGGTAATCGGGCGGCCGACCAGATCGACGTGCGCGACGATCCGGATCAGGGCACCTTCCAACTCGCGCACGTTGGAAGTGATCTTGTGGGCCAGGAACTCCAGTACCTTGGCCGGGACGTCGATTCCGAGCGCCTCGGCCTTGGTCTGCAGGATGCCGAGCCTCAGCTCGTAGGTGGTCGGGTGGATGTCGGCGACCAGGCCCCAGCCGAGGCGCGAGCGCATGCGCTCCTCGACACCTTCGAGGTCCGACGGGCTCTTGTCGGCCGAAATCACCACTTGACGGTTTTGGTCGACCAAGGCGTTGAAGGTGTGGAAGAACTCCTCCTGGGTCGCCTCGCGCCCACCGATGAACTGCAGGTCGTCGATCATCAGCACGTCGACCGAGCGGAACTGTTCCTTGAACGCCATGGTGTCCTTGGTCTTAATGGCGCGCACGAACTGGTACATGAAGGTCTCGGCCGAGAGATAGATGATGCGTTTGTTGGGCGAGCGCTTTTTGATGTTCCAGGCGATCGCGTGCATCAGATGGGTCTTGCCGAGCCCGACTCCGCCATAGAGAAACAACGGATTAAAAGGCACGTTGCTGGCTTCGGCGACTCGTCGCGCCGCCGCGTAGGCCAGCTCGTTCGGCTTGCCGACCACGAAGTTCTCAAAGGTAAATCGCTTATCGAGCGGCGCGCTGATGTCACGCCCTTGCGCTTGAGACTCGCGCCCGAAAAGACCGGCCTGCGGCGGCGCGGCGGCGCCATTGGGCGGCGCAACTGCATCGCTCTTTGCGGGCTTGGAGTCTTCCGCGCGAACGCCTGGTTTCGGCTTCGGGCGAGCCGGCGGGCGCACCACGATCTCGATCTTTACCGCCTGCCCCGAGGCCTCGTCCCAGAGCTCGGAGATGCGCTCCGCGTAGTTGCTGCGCACCCAGTCGCGCATGAAGCGCGTGGGCACGGCAAGTCGCACCGCGGCGGTCTTGATGCCCATAAATGTCAATGGTTTCAGCCAACTTCTGAAAGCCGCTTCGCCGACTTCCGCTCTTAACAGTCCTCGAACTCTCGCCCAAATTTCATGCGCATCTGTCTCGTAGTCGCGCGGGTCCATAGCACTTTGCCCCTTCTTGTGCAGGACTCGCCGCATTCCCATTGCCCTTATGCGGCCCTTCCTGGTGGTTCCCTGTTCGCTCAGCAAGCCTCCGGTCACGTGCGGCACGCCACACCCTTTTGTGCGCAGGACGCGCAGCCATTTCCGGAAGCCAAACTAAGCGATCTTCTTGCAGACGACCTTGGGTCCACGCCCTGGTCGATGAGAAAAGATTGCTGGTACGGTTTTCGCTTCCCCTAGTCCCAGGCCCTTTTCCGGGTCCTTGATTGAATTAAGAGCTCGAGGGGGTTTTTACTTGTTATTACTTGAACGATTACTTTGAAAGCGCCCCTTGATCTCGTGCGAATAAAGTACACGCGCACCGGGGGCCTGACAACAGGATCAGATGGAGAACTTCGAAAAAAAATGTTTCAGCGGAAACTAAGACTCAAAACCGCGCCCTTTTTTGGAGGACGCGGTATCTCAAAGGGCTAGCCTAGACGGCTAGCTCATCGCTTTTACACGAGCCGTCAAGCGAGAGATTTTGCGCGCCGCCGTGTTGCGGTGAACGATGCCCTTGGTGACGCCGCGATGAAGCTCCGGCTGGGTCGCGCGCAGGGCGGCCGCGGCCGCATCCTTATCGCCGCCGGCAATCGCCAGCTCGGTCCGCTTGACGAAGGTGCGGATGCGGCTGATGCGGGCACGGTTGACCTGGGCCCGGCGGGCATTATGTCGGATCCGCTTCTTGGCGGATTGATGGTGCGCCATATCTTAAATCTCGTGATGGGTTCGGATGCTCGAAGCGCCGGGGTTATAAAGGGCGGCCTCGGCGCCGTCAAGCCTGCTAAATGGCACCGGGCGAGGGTGCCGTCAAGCGTTCTTCCACTCGGGCTTTCGCTTGGCCGCGAAGGCGCCCATGCCCTCCTTCTGGTCTTCCGTAGCGAAGGACGCGTGGAACAAGCGACGCTCGAACTTAATGCCTTGGCTCAAGCTGGTCTCGAAGGCCTGGTTGACCGCTTCCTTGGCCATCATGACAACCGGCCGAGAGAGACCGGCAATGCGCTCGGCCACGGCCATGGTCTCCTCCATCAGCTTGTCCGCCGGCACGATGCGAGCGACCAGGCCCGAGCGCTCGGCCTCCTGGGCGTCCATCATGCGGCCCGTGAGGCACAGATCCATAGCCTTGGCCTTGCCGACCGCCCGGGTCAGGCGCTGGGTGCCGCCGGAGCCCGGAATCGTGCCGATGGTGATCTCTGGCTGGCCGAACTTGGCGCTCTCCGCGGCGATGATCATGTCGCACATCATGGCGATTTCGCAGCCGCCGCCGAGCGCGTAGCCGGCAACCGCGGCGATCACCGGCTTGCGGGTGCGCGACAAGCGCTCCCAGCCGACGGTGATGAAATCCTCGCTGAAGGCGCCGATGAAGGTCTTGTCCTGCATCTCTTTGATGTCGGCGCCGGCCGCGAAGGCCTTTTCGGAGCCAGTCAACACGATGCAGCCGATCTCCGGGTCTGCCTCGAGCTTGTTTAGGGCATCCTCTAGCTCCTCGATCAGCTTTGCGCGCAAGGCATTGAGGGCCTTGGGTCGGTTCAAGGTGATCAGGCCGACCGCGCCTTGCCGCTCGAGCAGGATGTCTTCATAGGCCATGGAGTTCGGATCCTCAGGTGGAATTCGGGGGCCCCTTCCTTACCTAGCGCTGGCGGCGGGGACAATAGAAAGTCGACCGGTTGGACTGCACCAGGCGGCGGATCCCGCCACCGCAGTCGCAGCCCGGGCAGCGCTCGCCCTCACGGTCGTAGACCGCCCACTGGTGCTGAAAGTAGCCGAGCTCACCATTTGCCTGGACATAATCTCTGAGGCTGGACCCACCGGCCGCGATGGCTCGGGTCAACACCTCGCGTACGGCCCCGGCCAAGCGCTCGGCGCGCCCGCCTTGAACGGTGTAGGCCTGGCGGCGCGGCGATAAGCCAGCGAAAAAGAGCGCCTCGCTGACATAAATGTTTCCCAGGCCGGCAACCACCTTCTGGTCCAGCAGCGCCGCCTTGATCGGCGTGCGCCGGCCCTTCAGGGCGGCGGCCAGGGCCGGGCCGTTGAAGCTGTTGCCGAGCGGCTCTGGGCCCAAGTCGCGCAGTAGCTTGTGCTCCTCAAGCCGGGCGCTCTCGATCAGGTCCATGACGCCGAAGCGCCGGGCATCGTTAAATCGGATGCGGGCACCGCCGTCGGTCGAGAAGATCACGTGGTCATGGCGCTCGAGCGTGCCGTCCTCGACCCGGCCAACCACCATGCGCCCCGACATGCCCAGGTGGCACAGCAGCACCTCCTCGCCTTCCAGGTGGATCAGAATGTACTTGGCGCGCCGCTGGATCCGTTCGACCCGCCGGCCGCTCAGGCGTTCGGCGAAACCCTCGGGGAAGGGAAAGCGCAAAGCCGGGCAGCGCTGCTCGACCGCCGCCAGGCGTCGGCCCTCCAGGTGGGGCCGCAAGCCCCGGATCACGGTTTCCACTTCGGGCAGCTCGGGCATGCTCGGACCTACTTATTCGAACCTCATGACAGAGAGTAGCCTCCGCCTAGGGCGCGCGCTATGGTGCGGCCATGGACCGCGATAGCATTCATGACAGGCCACCGCCAGGGCCGGCCGGGCCGACCACTCATTTCGGCTTCGAGGAGGTCGCGCGCGGCGACAAGCAGGCCAAAGTACGCGAGGTGTTCGAACGGGTCGCCGGGCGCTACGACCTGATGAACGACCTGATGTCCGGCGGCATTCACCGGCTGTGGAAGGCCGCCATGATCGATTGGCTCGATCCGCGGCCGGGCCTTGAGCTGCTCGACGTGGCCGGCGGCACCGGCGACATCGCGCTGCGCGTTCTGCGCCGGGTCGGCGCCGACCAGATGGGACGGGTGGTGGTTTGCGACCTGACGCCCGACATGCTGGAGGAAGGCCGGGACCGGGCGATCGATCAAGGGGTGCTGGGCGGCATCCAATGGCTTTGCGGCGATGCCCAGCGTCTGCCCTTACCGGACCGCAGCGTCGGCGCCTACACCATCGCATTTGGCCTGAGGAACGTGACCGGCGTCGAGGCCGCGCTGGCTGAGGCCAGGCGCGTACTGAAGCCGGGCGGGCGCTTTATCTGCCTGGAGTTCAGCCACGTCGCCCTACCGGCGCTGAACGAGCTATACCGGCTCTACTCCTTCGAAGTGCTGCCCCGCCTGGGCCAGCTGGTCGCCGGCGACCGGGCCGCCTATCAGTATTTGGTGGAGAGCATCCGGCGCTTCCCCGACCAGGAAGACCTGGTCGCCAAGATGCGCGCGGCGGGGCTGGAGCGGGTAGGCTACCGCAATCTGACCGGCGGCGTTGCGGCCCTGCACGCCGCCTGGCGGCTCTAGCGCCTCAACCCGTACCCCATGCTGCGTACGCTCCGTACCCTTTGGCGCCTGATCGGGATCGCGCGCATCCTGGCCCGCCACGATGCTTTGGCGCCGCTCGACGAGCTCGGTGTCGCGCCGGGCGTTATGATCTTCGCCCGGCGCCTGGCACCCAAAGGGGTCGAGGGGCGGCCCGGCCAGAAGCTCGCCCGGGCGCTCGCCGAACTCGGCCCGACCTTCATCAAGCTCGGCCAGTTCCTCTCGACCCGGGCCGATCTTCTGGGCGAGCAGCTGGCCGCCGACCTCTCGGAGCTTCAGGACAGCCTGCCGCCCTTCTCAAGCGACCAGGCGCGCGAGACTATCGTCGCCGAACTGGGCCGTGAGGTCGACGAGGTCTTTTCGCATTTCGACGATCAGCCGGTTTCGGCCGCCTCGATCGCCCAGGTCCACCTGGCCGTGGCGCGCGGCGATCCGGCGGCCCAGGCCGAAGACTGGTCGGGCAAGCCGCTGGAGAACTGGGCTGAGCGCGAGGTCGCGGTCAAGATCCTCCGGCCCGGGGTCGAGAGGGCCTTCGCCCAGGATTTGGAGCTGTTCTACACCCTGGCCGAGCTGGCCTTGCGCACCCAGCCCAAGCTGGCGCGCTTCAAGCCGCTCGAGGTGGTGCGCCTGTTCGAGGAGACGGTCAAGATCGAGATGGACCTGCGCATGGAGGCGGCCGCCGCCTCCGAGTTGGGTGACAACTTCGCCGACGATCCGACCTATCGGGTGCCGCCGGTCAATTGGCAACTCAGCTCGAAGCGCATCCTGACCGTCGGCAAGGCCGATGGCATCCGCATGGACAACCGCGCCGCCCTGCTGGAGGCCGGGCACGATCTCGAAGAGGTGCTGGGCAAGGCCGCGGCGATCTTCTTCAAGCAGGTGTTCCGCGACGGCTTTTTCCATGGCGACCAGCACCCGGGCAACATGTGGGTCGACAAGGACGGCAACATCGTCGCGGTCGACTTCGGCATCATGGGCCGGCTCGACCGCAAAACCCGCTGGTACTTGGCGGATATGCTGCTGGCGACCTTGGACCGGGACTACCGGCGCCTCGCCGAGGTGCATGTGGAGGCTGGTTACCTGCCGCCGGGCGCCTCGCTCGAGGTCTTCGCCCAAGCCCTGCGCTCGGTCTGCGAGCCGATCTCCGGGCGGCCGCTCAACGAGATCTCTTTCGCCCGTCTGCTGGGCCAGCTGCTGCAGATCACCGAGTCCTTCGACATGCCGGTTCAACCCCAGTTGCTGTTGCTGCAGAAGAACATGCTGATGGCCGAGGGCATCAGCCGCAAGCTTGAGCCCTCGCTCAACATCTGGGTGCTCGCCCAGCCCTTGATTGAGGACTGGATGCGTGCCAATCGGGGCCCGGAAGCGCGCGTACGCGAGGCCGCGCGGGAGGTCGCCCGCACCGTCGAGCGCCTGCCTCAAACCCTCGCAAACATAGAGCGGGCAGCAGCCGTCCTGGCGGCCGGAGAGGCCTCGTTAAACACCGGAGCACATCAAAATCCAACACACAAAGTGGCCCCGGCCTGGGCCGGGCCGGTCGCTTGGGTGGCCCTGGCCCTTGGGGTTTTGGCGGTCGTTCTGGCCCTTTAGGGCCGCTTCCCAAGCGGTCCTTGCCTGAAGTCGTCCCTGCGCTTAGGTTATCTACGGCAAACTAACGTGAAATAGGGCCTATGCTCACCGGCAAGCGTATATTGCTGATCGTCTCCGGCGGCATCGCCGCCTACAAGTGCCTCGAGCTGGTCCGCCGGCTGCGCGAGGCGGGCGGTCAGGTGCGCTGCGTGCTGACCGAAGCCGGCGCCCAGTTCGTCACGCCCCTATCGCTCGAGGCGCTCAGCGAGGAAAAGGTCCACCGGGATCTCTTCGAGCTGACCGCGGAAGCGGAGATGGGTCACATTCAGCTCTCCCGCTCGGCCGACCTTGTGGTCGTGGCGCCGGCTAGCGCCGACATCCTGGCCAAGATGGCGGGCGGCCTGGCCAGCGATCTGGCGACCACCCTGCTGCTCGCGACCGACACCCCGGTGATGACCGTGCCGGCCATGAATGTGCGGATGTGGCAGCACCCGGCGACCCAGGCAAACTTGGCCACCTTGGCGGCGCGCGGCGTGCTCCAGGTCGGACCCAACGAAGGCGACATGGCCTGCGGCGAGTACGGCCCCGGTCGCATGGCCGAGCCGGCCGAGATCCTGGCCGCGATCGCCCAGTTCTTCACCGCCGAGGCGCCGCTCAGCGGGCGGCGCGCTTTGGTCACGAGCGGGCCGACCCACGAGGCAATCGACCCGGTGCGCTACATCGCCAACCGTTCGTCGGGCCGCCAAGGCCACGCCATTGCCGCCGCACTGGCCCGCCTCGGCGCCGAGACCATTCTGGTGTCTGGGCCAAGCGCGCTCGCCCCGCCGCCCGGAGTGCGCTTCCAAGGCATCGAGTCGGCGGCCGATATGCTGGCCAATTGCCAGGCGGCCCTGCCGGTCGATGTCGCGGTGTGCGCGGCCGCGGTTTCCGATTGGCGGGTCGCGGCACAAAGCGATCAGAAGATCAAGAAGAACGGCGGCGCCCCGCCCACCTTGGAGCTGACCACCAACCCGGACATCTTGGCCAGCCTGTCGGCCGCCGGTAATCAGCGGCCCCGGCTCGTGGTCGGGTTCGCCGCCGAGACCGAGCAGGTCGCCGAGAACGCCAGCGCCAAGCGCCTGAGGAAGGGTTGCGATTGGATCCTGGCGAACGACGTCTCGGCCGGCACGGGCACATTCGGCGGCGACGACAACACCATTCACTTTATAGACGCGGCCGGCGCCGAATCCTGGCCGCGCATGACCAAAGACGAGGTTGCCCGGCGCCTGGCCCAACGCATCGCCGAGCACCTGGGCAAGCAGGAGGAGAGATCATGAGCCTGGCCGCGCCATCGGTCGAGATTCCCGTCAAGCGATTGCCCCACGGCCAGGATCTGGCGCTGCCGAAGTACGCCACTGTCGACAGCGCCGGGCTCGATCTCCTGGCCGCGGTGGAGACCGATGTGGTGCTGGCGCCTGGTGAGCGCAAGTTGATCCCGAGCGGCCTGGCGATCGCCCTGCCCCGGGGTTACGAGGCTCAGGTGCGGCCCCGCTCGGGGCTCGCCCTGAAGCACGGCATCACAGTGCTCAACGCGCCGGGCACGATCGATGCGGACTACCGTGGCGAGGTCGGCGTGATCCTGATCAATCTGGGCCAGGACCCCTTCACCGTGGGCCGGGGCGACCGCATCGCCCAAATTGTGGTCGCCGCCTACGCCCGGGTCGACTGGCGGGACAGCGATGAGCTGGAGCAGAGCGCGCGCGGCGCCGGTGGCTTCGGCTCGACAGGGCGGGCGGCGGCGCCCCAGGTGGACGCGCGCTAGGCCCGCCATGCTGCGACTCTCCAAGAAACTGCTCTTTGCCATCGAGGCGGTCGTCGACATCGCCTACAATGCCGGCCCGGCGCCGGTGCGCTCGACTGAAATCTCCCAGCGCCAGGGCATCCCCCGGCGTTATCTGGAGCAGGTGCTGCAGCATTTGGTGCACAGCGAGATTCTCTCGGGACAAAGGGGTCCCCAGGGCGGCTATCGCCTGGCGCGAGAGCGCCGGCGCATCACGGTCGGCGAGATCGTCCGCACGGTGCGCGAGCTGGAAGGCGCCAAGGACCCGGTTGGCGAGTCCGACGGCTCGGAGATCGGCCTTAAGGTGGTGCGGCCGATCTGGAGCGAGATGCAGCAGGAGATGATGGAGCGCCTGGACAACCTCACCATCGAGGACCTTTGCGAGCGCGCCCGCACGCTCCAGGTGCCGCGCGACGCCGCCGACGTCCCCGACTTCTCCATATGACCGGCGGGGCGAGCGAACCATGAAGAAAGGCGCACTGAAAGCCGCCGTTCCGGACGATACGCAAATGGCCACTGGCCAGTTCCGGGGCCGGGTCTACGACAACATCCTCGAGACGATCGGCGCGACCCCCTTGGTTCGCCTGGCCAAGCTGGCGGCCGCCCACGGCTGCCAGGCCGACCTGCTGGGCAAGTGCGAGTTCTTCAATCCGCTCCATTCGGTCAAGGACCGCATCGGCTTCGCTATGATCGAAGCGCTCGAGGCTGAGGGCAAGATCGGCCCGAAAACCACGATCGTCGAGCCGACCAGCGGCAACACCGGGATCGCGCTCGCCTTCGTGTGCGCGGCCAAGGGCTACCAGCTGGTCTTGACCATGCCCGACACCATGTCGGTCGAGCGCCGCAAGATGCTGCGCCTGATGGGCGTCGAGCTGAAGCTCACACCCGGCCACGAAGGCATGCGCGGCGCCGTGGCGGCGGCCGAGGCTATGGTGCGCGAGCGGCCCGACTGCGTCATGCCCCAACAGTTCGCCAACCCGGCCAACGCCGAGATCCACCGGCGCACCACGGCCGAGGAGATCTGGCGCGACAGCGACGGTGCGGTCGACGTCGTGGTCGCCGGCGTCGGCACCGGCGGCACACTGACCGGGGTCGGCCAAGTGCTTAAGGACCGCAAGCCGGGCCTGACCATGGTCGCGGTCGAGCCCGAGGACAGTCCAGTCCTTTCCGGTGGGCCGCCGGGGGGTCACAAGATCCAGGGTATTGGCGCGGGATTCGTGCCCGAGGTGCTCGATACCGGTCAGATCGACGAGGTGGTGCGCATCGCCAACGACACGGCCTTCGCGATCGCCCGGGAGGTCGCCAAGCTGGAGGGCCTGCCGGTCGGCATCTCCTCCGGCGCGGCGCTGGCCGCCGGGCTCGAGCTGGCGGCGCGACCGGGCATGGCCGGCAAGACCATTGTCGTGGTGTTGCCCTCCTTCGCCGAACGCTACCTCTCGACCGGCCTGTTCGACGGCCTTTAGCGCACCCTTTGAACGGCTTCGCCACCTGCACTACATTTGATCAGGCCATTTGTACGGGAGCCCGTCATGATCGAAGAGCTGAGCGACCCGCAGATCGACCGCTACGCCCGCCACCTGGTGCTGCCGGAGATCGGTGAGGAGGGGCAGATAAAGCTCCTCTCCTCGCGCGTCCTGGTGATCGGCGCGGGCGGGCTCGGCTCGCCCCTGCTGGCTTATCTGGCGGCTGCCGGGGTCGGCACCATCGGCATCGTCGACGACGACATGGTCGACCTCTCCAACCTGCAGCGGCAGGTGCTGCACGATACCTCGCGGGTCGGCCAGGCCAAGGTGCAGAGCGCGGCGGCACGCCTGGCCGAGATCAATCC
Organism: Pseudomonadota bacterium; assembly: GCA_039029395.1. Lineage (GTDB taxonomy): Bacteria > Pseudomonadota > Alphaproteobacteria > Kiloniellales > JAKSDN01 > JBCCGG01. The sequence goes on from JBCCGG010000012.1 coordinate 38,890, forward strand.
CGAGGTAAAGGTGATCCAGCACGCCGAACGCCTGACCCGGGACAATGTGGAGCGCCTGGTCAACGACTACGACCTGGTGGCCGATGGCTCGGATAACTTCTCGACCCGCTATCTGGTCAACGATGCCTGCTACTTCGCCAAGAAGCCCTTGGTTTCGGCGGCGATTCTGCGCTTCGACGGCCAGCTCTCGACCTACAAGGCCTATGAGGACGCGGCCAGCCCCTGTTATCGCTGCGTGTTCGGGGATCAGCCCGAGGACCTCAAGGAAAGTTGCGCCGACGTCGGCGTGCTGGGCGCGCTTGCCGGCGCCATGGGCACCCTGCAGGCGGTCGAGGTGGTCAAGGAGCTGCTCGGAATCGGCCAGTCCATGTCGGGCCGCCTGCTGCTCTACGAAGCGCTGGGCGCCGCCTTCCACACGATCTCCGTCAAGGCCGATCCGTCGTGCCATCTCTGCGGCCCGCAGGCTACGATCCGCGGCCTCGACCAGGTCGATTACGGCACTTCGGAGCCGACCTGCGCCGCCTGACAAGGCGCTCAATCCATGTTCGAGGAGACCGTCAGCCTGCCGCTCTGGCTGGTCGTGCTGGCAGGCCTCCTGGCGTTGGTTGCCCTGCTTGACCGTCTCCTGGTACCGAGCGCCCGCTGGTTCCTGCACCGCAGGGTCCGCCAGGCGATCGCGCGGGCCAACGAACGCCTGACGGTTCAAATCCCTTTCTTCGCACTCACCGAGCGACGCATCCTGATCGACAATCTGGCCTATGACCCGGAGGTGTTGGACGAGGTCGAGGCCGAATCACAACGCAGCGGCGCGCCCCACGAACTGGTCGTCAACCAGGCGCTCGCCTATGCCCGGGAGATCGTTCCGGCCTTCAACGCCTACGTCTACTTCAAGCTCGGCACGTGGCTTGCCCGGCGCCTGGCGCGCAATCTTTACCGGGTGCGTCTACATGCCGGCGAAGAGGGCAGCCTGGCGGACTGGGTCAAGCAGGGCGCGACCCTGGTCTTCGTGATCAACCACCGCTCCAACATGGATTACGTGCTGCTCGCCTTCCTAGCCGCTCGGCGCACCACGCTGAGCTTCGCGGCCGGCGATTGGGCGCGGGTCTGGCCCTTGCAGAGCCTGGTGCGCGCCATGGGCGCCTACTTCGTCCGGCGGCCACGGCCCGGTGAGGCTATGGCCGACGCCAGACTCTATCGGAAGGTGCTTCAGCGCTACGTTCAGATGGCGACCGCCGGTGGGGTGACCCAAGCGCTCTTCCCAGAGGGCCGCCTGAGCCGAGATGGCGGCCCAGGGGCCCCCAAACTCGGCCTGATCGACTACATGACCCGACGCTTCCAGCCGGGCGTTGACCGGGAGATCGTCTTCGTGCCGGTCGGAATCAATTACGATCAGGTGCTGGAGGATCGGGAGCTGGTCGCAGACGCAGCTCAAGCGACCCGTCAGAGCACCCGCCGCGCCATGTGGAGCGTCTCACGCTTCTTGGTCCGCAATCTGATCAGGTCGCCCCGCACTAATCCCCGGTATCTCGGCTATGCCAGCGTTCACTTTGGGCCCGGCATATCCCTAAGCACCTACTTAGTGTCCTATCGTATCGAGCCCGGCGCCTCAGACGATGAGGCCCGGCGCGCCGCGGTCGCCGGTTTGGGCAAGGATCTCATGACAGCGATCGCACGCCAGATCCCGGCGACGCCTCTGCCTCTCGTTGCCCGGCTGCTGGTGGAAGCGGAAGGACCGACAGATCGATCGACGCTTGAGGCGCGCTTGGTGGACGCCATCGCCTTGCTCGAAGACCAGGGTGCGCTGGTCCAGCTGCCCGACGGCGGCGGCGCGGCGGCGCTCGACTGGGCTTTGGCGCGCCTGTTAGAGCGGGGCTTGGCCGAGGAGACGGCCGGCGGCTATCGACCGCGCGCCGAGGCGGCGGATCTCTTGGCCTTCTATGCCCATTCGATCGCGCACCATTTCAACCCTCCGGAATCAGGTCGAAAGCCACGCTGATTCTCCTGCCATCGCCTTCGAAGGGGATGGTCCGGTGATAGAGGTAGGAGGGGAAGAGGACCATCAATCCCTCCTCCGGCTGGACTGTCTTGAGCGGCGGCAGAACCGTCGTGCGATGGGGCGGGCCGGGCCGGCCAAACTCGATCCAGCCCGCCTGGCGCTCGGCCTCTCGGCCAACGACCTCGGGCACCTCAGCGTAGTAGACGCCGCTCAGCCAAGCGGTGGGGTGGATGTGGGGCAGCTGATGACCTTCGGCCTCGAGCACGACCGACCAGATGGTCAGGCGCCAACGCGCAGGCAAATGGCCCAAGAAGGGATGACCAGGCTCCGCCGGCAGGGCCGCCCGGTAGGCTTGCGCGGCCGTCTCGATCTGGGCGGCCAGATCCGCGACCGGCCCCTCGCTCAGTGCGCCGCTGTGCCAGCCTTTGCGGGTTGCGTTGTCGGGCGGCGCATAGGCCAGCGTCGGGTGGGCCAGGACGTGCTCGGCGAGCGCCCGGTTGAAGTCGGCAACAGTGTCGTAGCCCGGAACCTGCGCCAAGCGAGTCGGCCGGACCAGACGGTCCATGTCGAGCAACTCGGCGCGCACCGCATTCTGGCCGACCTCGACCTGCACCAAGGCCTTGAGGCAGAGCAGGCTGCAGTTGCCCGGGTGGCGGCTCAAAAAGTCGTCGCACAGCGCCAGCGCGGCAGCGCCGTCGCCCTGCTCGAGCAGCACGCCGGCCAGATGAGCATGGGCCTGGGCGTGGTCCGGGTCGCGCCCCACCGCCTGGCGCAGTGCCTGCTCGGCTTTTTCCAGGCGGCGCAGGGCACGCAGCGCCGTGCCTAGATTGTACAGCGCCTCGACCTGGCCGCCGTCGAGGCTGAGCGCCTGGCGATAGGCGGCGATGGCCGGCTCGAGGTGCTCCTGGCGCTGCAAGGCGACCCCCAGGTTGAAGTGCCCCATGGCGAAATCCGGTCGCCGGGCGACCGCCTCCCGCAATGCGGCCAGGGCCTCCTCGGAACGCCCCAGAGCCATCAGTGCGTTGCCCAGGTTAGACCGTGCCTCGGCCAAGTCCGGCTTGATCGCCAGCGCCCGGCCATAGGCCTCGACCGCCGCTTCATAGCGGTAGAGCTTCTGATAAAGATTGCCCAGGTTGACCTGGGCCTGAAACAGACCGGGCGCGCGATCGGCAACGCGCAGATAGGCTTGCTCGGCCTCCTGCGGGAGACCGAGGGCCTCTAGGGTCAAAGCCAAATTGAATTGGGCCTCGACGAAGTCGGGCTTGAGGCGGACCGCCCGCTCGAAAGAAGCGCGCGCTGCCTCGGGCTGGTTGGTGGCGCGCAGGGCGTTTCCGAGACTGAAATGGTAGGTCGGCTCGTTGCCACGCTCGGCAAGCGCCCGTTGGATCAGGTCGGCCCCCTGATCACCATGTCCGGTCGCGGTCGCGACCACGCCCAGGACATGAAGCGCTTCGGGCTGGCGCGGGTCGGCCTGAAGAATGGCTCGGGCCGCCGCCTCGGCCTCGGCCAGGCGCCCGGCGGCCAGATGTTCGCTCGCGGCCTCCGGCGTTGCGGCTTGGGCGGCCATCCGGTTCTAGGCTTAGAACATCGCCTCGAGCACCCGGTCGGGCGGAGCGTGGCCGTCGGCGAAGGTCTTGATGTTGATCAGCACCTTCTCGCCCATGGCAATCCGGCCTTCGATCGTCGCCGAGCCCATGTGAGGCAGCAGAACGACGTTCTGCATCTTGAGCAGCTTGGGGTTGATCGCCGGCTCGTTCTCGAAAACGTCGAGCCCGGCGCCCGCGATTTCGCCGGCGCTCAGCATGCGGGTCAGGGCGTTCTCGTCGATCACCTCGCCGCGGCTGGTGTTGACGATGTAGCAATGGGGTTGCAGCAGCTTAAGCCGCCGCGCCGAGAGCAGGTGATAGGTCGCCGGGGTCGAGGGGCAGTTGACCGAGAGAATGTCCATGCGCGAGGCCATCTGATCGAGGCTTTCCCAATAGGTCGCCTCGAGCTCCTGCTCCACGTCGCCGTGGACCCGCCGCCGGTTGTGGTAATGGATCGACAGGCCGAAGCCGCGCGCGCGCCTGGCGACCGCCTGGCCGATCCGGCCCATGCCGATGATCCCCAGACGCTTACCCGAGATCCGATGGCCGAGCATGGAGGTCGGGCTCCACCCGCCCCAAGCGCCCGAGCGCACCAAACGCTCGCCCTCGGCCAACCGCCGCGGCACCGCCAGGATCAGCGCCATGGTCATGTCGGCGGTGTCCTCGGTCAGCACGCCCGGCGTGTTGGTCACGCTGATGCCCCGCTGGCGTGCGGTCTTGAGGTCGATGTGGTCGACGCCGGTGCCGAAGGAGGCGATCAGACGCAGATTGGGCCCAGCCTGGGCCAACACGCCGGCATCGATGCGGTCGGTCACGGTCGGCACCAGGACCTCGGCCTCCTTGACCGCCGCGATCAGCTCCGCCTGGCTCATCGGATTGTCATCGATGTTGAGGCGCGCGTCGAACAGTTCCATCATGCGCGTCTCGATCACGTCGGGCAGACGTCGCGTCACGATGACAAGCGGCTTACTCTGGGTCATTGGGGCCCCTCCCGCGGGCAAAAATGTTGCGATGCAATAGCAGTTGCGCCGTCCACTTGTCCAGACCGCCCGGCGCAATCATTCAGCGCCTTGCGCGCCCTTGACCCGACGCGGCCCAGGCGGCTACCAAAGTGCAGGTCACGCACGAATGGGGCAACGAAGTGACACGGCTCCTTCCCCTCCTGATCATCGGTCTTTTGGCCTTGGTCCCCGCGTTGGCGGCGGCCCAAGAGGCCGGTGGACAGAGCGCCGAGCGGGTCGTCGAGCGGCCAGGCACCAGCGGCCTGGCGCTGCCGCGCTTCGTCTCCCTGCGCGCGGCCGAGGTCAACCTGCGCACCGGGCCGGGCGTGCGCTATCCGATCGACTGGGTCTATCGGCGGCGCGGCCTGCCGGTCGAGGTGATCGACGAGTTCGAAGGTTGGCGGCGCATCCGCGACCACGAGGGCACGATCGGCTGGGTCCACCAATCGATGCTCGGCGGCCGGCGCTTCGGCCTGGTGCAGGACAGCGAGCCGGTCCTGCGCCGGGAACCGGAAGCGGGCGCGCCTGGCGTCGCCCGGCTTGCGCCAGGCGTGATCGGCCGTTTGGAAGGCTGCGATCGCGACTGGTGCCGGCTCGAGGTGCAGGGCTATTCCGGATGGCTCCAGCGCACCGCGCTTTTCGGCCTCTATCCGGATGAAATTCTTCGCTAGCGCGCTTTTAGTTCAGATAGCACGGTTCCGGCCCGCTAACTCCCGGTGATCAGCGTCTCTTCAATTTCGATACCGAAGCCGGCGAGGCCGACGTAAAGCCGCTCGCGCGACGCCAGCAGTCGGATCGAGGAGACCCCGAGATCCCGCAGGATCTGGGCGCCGAGGCCGATCTCGCGCCACTGCTCCTGGCGGGCGTTCTCGCTGGCCGTGGCCTCTTCCTCGGCGGGCGCGCTTTCCGCCAGGGCTGCCGCCTGCACGCCGGCGGCGCCCTCGCGCAGATAGATCAGCACGCCGCTGCCCTCGCCCTGGAAGCGTTTGAGCACCTCGTCGAGTTCGCGCGCGCCGCCGAAGACGTCGTCCAGCACGTCTTCCCGATGGAGCCGGGTCAGAAGCCCCTGGCCCTTGCCGATCGAGCCGAACACCAGCGCCAGGTGCTGGACCTCGTCGAACGGCGTGGCGTAGGAAAAGCCGCGCACCTCGCCGAAACGGGTGGTCACCGGGAACTCGGCGACCCGCTGAACCAGCTGCTCGCGCTGCTGGCGGTAGGCGATCAGATCGGCGACCGAAATCATGGTGAGCCCGTGGGCCTTGGCGAACTCGGTGACCTGGGCGCCGCGCTGCACCGTGCCGTCGTCGTTGACCAGCTCTGCAAGCAGGCCGACCGCCGGCTGCTGGCCGAGCCGGGCCAGGTCGACCGCGGCCTCGGTATGGCCCGAGCGCATGAGCACGCCGCCGTCCTTGGCGATCAGGGGAAAGACGTGGCCGGGGCGCACGAAGTCCTCGGAGCCGGCGTTGCCGTTGGCCAGCGCCCGCACGGTGTTGCAGCGCTCCTCGGCCGAGATCCCGGTGGTCAATCCGAAGCGGTAGTCGACCGAGACCGTGAAGGCGGTGCCGAGCGGCGCGTCGTTCATGGAGACCATGGGGTCCAGGCGCAGCCGCCGGGCCTCCTCCGACGGCAGGGGCGCGCAGAGGATGCCGCTGGTGTGGCGGATCATGAAGGCGACCTTCTCGGGCGTGGCGTGGTTGGCGGCCATGATCAGGTCGCCCTCGTTCTCCCGATCGTCGTCGTCGGTGACCACCACGATCTCGCCGCGCGCCACCGCCTCGATCGCCTCGGCGACGCTGGAAAAGCTGTCGGACATCCCTCACCCCATCAAGAAAACAGCAACGCCCTGCGGGGTGATGTCCTAAGGGGTTCGAGGGGTGGCGTCAAATGGGGAAGGCCGTGGGCCGTTCCTGGCCGACGGCAGGCCGACTGCGCTACAATCCGGGAGTGCCGTTTGGGGAGGGCCATTGCCGATGTTCGAGCTGATCTACCTGGACCGCTTCGACATCAAGGACAAGGACGCCGGGCTGACCGAGCCCTCGGGCCTGGCGCTCGGCCACGACGGCAAGGGCCTTTGGACCGTCAGCGACGACACCAAGACGCTCTTCTACATGGGCTTCGACGGGCGCCTGAAGGAGCAGCCGCGCCTCAACGTGCCCGACGACGGCCTGGAGGGCTTCACGGTCGATGGGGCGGGCAAGTCCCTTTACAGCGTGCGCGAGGACGACAACAGCGTGATCCGGATCAAGCTGGCCAGCCGGGAGGTCGCCGACCGGCGCCCGCTTTCCTCCATGGGCGGCTACGGCGCGATCGAGCGCTTTTTCGCGGGCAGCGACAAGAACAAGGGCTTGGAAGGCATCGCCTGGAACAGCGACCGGGGCACGCTCGCCGCGTTGAAGGAAGGCGAGCCCGGCCTGCTGGTCGAGATCGGCGCCAACCTCCGCTGGATCCGCGGCTACAGCAAGCTGACCGCGGCCAAGGGCTTCGTCAGCACCCGCAAGAAGGAACCGAAGGTGGACTTCTCGGGCATCTGCTACGACGCCGCCCGAAAGGCCTATTGGATCGTCAGCGACAAGGCGCGGCGGCTTTATCTCTACGACCCGGCGCTGGACCGAGTGCGGGACAGCGCCGCGCTCGCCTACAAGAAAGGCGGCAAGCGCAAGACTATCGAGAAGGCCGAAGGGGTGGCCTATGACCCCGCGACGGGCCGGCTCTATGTGGTCAGCGACGAAGAGGCGCGGCTTTACGTCTTCGAAGTTCAGGCCTGAGGCGGAAGCCGCCTCACCCCGCTCCCGCGCCCTCCGGCGCCGGCATCACGAGCGGGTTGTCGGCCTGCTGGGCCTTTTCAGGCGGCGGGTCCTGGGGGCGGGCGTAGAACAGCGGCTCGCTCTCGTCGTGGGACGGCTCGAAGGGATCGCGCATCTGCACGCCGGTGCCCTTCTCCTCCGCCTCGCGCATTGCTTCGTGGAGCTGCTTGGCGGCCTGCTCGCTCCACGGCAAGGCGTAGGCCCGAGGTTCGGGCGTGCCGGCCAGACCGAGCCAAATGTAAATCGCCTCGTCCTCCCGGTACTGCACGGCGAGCACCTCGGCCTCCTTGACGCCCCGTTGGACCCACTCCACCTGGACCGGCTTGGGCCGGCTCAAGAGGTCTGAGAAGGCGAGATAGGCGAGCGGCAGGAAAAGTGCCGTCACGCCCAGGGCGGTCAGCTTGACCCAGAGCCGCCGGGGCGACCAGATCGTGATCTTGGCGAGCACCGCCGCCAACGCGCCGGCGATCACGAAGAACAGCAGGGGATCGCCGGTCATGTCTTCTTGGCCCGAAGCGCTTTGGGCAGATCGTGCACGCTACCCTTGACCAGGCGCCCTTCTTGATCAAGCGAGAAGCGCATGACGGTAAGCTCCTGGCCCTCGTGGTCCAGCTCGAGCTTGCGGGCCACGATCTGCTTGGCCGGCAGGTCGGGTGCCTGCTTGACGGAGACCACGACCGCGACCGGGATCGCGCCATCCTTTTGGAGGTCCCGGTAGAGGTGGACGTTGACCGTGTAGTCGCCGGCGGGCACACCGCGGGAATAGGTCACCTCGTAGTTCAGCTCGGTGGTGTCGGCCTGCTTGCCCAGATCGTCGCGCAGCAGATTGAAGATGCGCCCGCCCTTGTTGGAGTAGCCGACCGGCACGTCGCCCGGCGCCTCGACCCAGAGGTCGACGTCGGCGTTGATCTCATCCGGCCAGCGCAGCTCGACGATCACATTGCCCGGGCTGGGCGCTTCGTCCTGGGCCTTGGCCGGCGGGTTGAGGTGGGGCAACAGCAGGATGACCACGGCGACGAAGCCGGCCAGCGCCAGAAAGATGACGTCCCGGAAGACGGTATCGCTGTCCTCGTCTTCGAGCGGGTCGAGACCGTCCATCAGGTGGCTCCGGCGTCCTGCTCGCCGGCCTCGATCAGGGCGGTGATCAGCTTGACCGTGCCGCCGGCCAAAATTCGGTAGTTGATCATCAGCCAGACATTGAGCACGGCGCCCACCAGGGTGGTGTAGAGCGCAGTCGAGAGTCCGGCGATCATGGTCGAGACCATGGGCGCGATGGAGTCCACGTCCTGGGCCCGCTGAGGATCGACACCGGAGAGTGCGATGATGAAGCCAAGCACCGTGCCGATCAGGCCGAGCAGCACCAGGCTGCCCGCCAGATGACGGATCGGCGCGATGCGCTGAGACAGCTTGAGACGCAGCGCGGTGGCGAACAGCTGGCGGCTATCGTCGCTGCGCCCGCGCAGCTTCGCGAAATAGGCGGCGACGGTCGACTGTGCCAGCGGGTCGAAGGAGCGGACCTGGTTCAGCTCCCGGCTGGTCTGCCAGACCCGCCAAGCCGAGGCCGCGAGACCGACCGTGAAGACCGCAAAAATGACCAGGCAGAGATGGCTACGGTCGGCGGCGACCACGAGGCCGAGCCAGCCCTGCAGATAGGCCGCGGCCAACAGCGCCATGGCCAGCAGATTGACCAAGCCGAAGCGCAACACGAGCAAATAGTGGTAGGGCGTGCCCTGCTCGGGTCGGCTGCGGTCGAGCAACCAGGCGAGCTGCTGCATGGCCGCTTGGTCCGCCGGGGCGTGACGCTCTGCTTGGGCGCCCCTGGACGTCAGTCCCGGGGATAGATCGGTCTCTGTAAGAGCCATGGCCGGCCTCCCTCATCGGAAGGTAACGCCGGGGCCCCTGTTGTCCCGCGCTCTTGATGGCGCATGGATCGCCTCGTCCGCCGCCCGCTACCCAAGCCGCCAGGCGACACAACACAATGGCCGTTGATGGTTAATCGCGCGTTAACAAACATGCACTGTAAGCTGTTGAAGTGATTGGCCACGTCCGACATATTCGGCCCGCGTCCTACAGAAACGTCAGACTTTGTGCTCAAAATGTTCACTTGGCGCGCTCCAGTTTGGCGATCGCGGCGCGCTGCATCTTCTTGGTCCGGGGCATGTAGGTCTCCAGGATGGCCATGGTCTTGCCCAGGCTGTGGCCGGTGACGGCCGCCACCTCCTGAGGCAGGGCGCCGGCCTCGGCCATGCGGACCACAGCCGTCCGGCGAAGGTCGCGCGCTTGCAGCCCTTCGATCTTGGCCGCCTCGCAAATGCGGCGGAAAGCCTTGTTGAAGGTCCCGTAGGTGAGCCGCTGGCCCTTCCGGTCGGCCACGATCAATGTCCGGTCGCGCTTGGCCTTGGCGGCGTCCAGGGCCGCCTTCAGGCGCTCGGTGCAGTCGACCTCGACCCTCTTGCCGGTCTTTTGCTGGACCAGGCTCAGCGACGTGCCGTCATAGCTGGCCCAAGTGAGGCGGAGCAAGTCGCCGGGGCGCTGGGCCGTGTCGACCATCAAGAGGAACGCCAGGCCCATGGCCACGCCGTGCAGATCGACTTGGCAGGCCTTCAAGAAGGCCGCCTCATTCTCTTTCGACCAGATCTGATCGCGCGGCTTGCCCCGGCCGATCTCCAAATTCATGGCCGGGTTGGTCGGCCGGTAGCCGCGCCGATAGGCGATCTTGCCGATCGCTTGGAGGACGGCGGCGCAATGCTTCTTGCCGCCGAGGCTCTTGATCGAGCCCAGCATCTCGTCAACCGAGCCGGGGTCGAGCTTGGTGAGGGAGCGCGCGCCGAACTGCTTCTCGGTCTTGATCATCCAGCGCTCATAGACCCGGCGCGTGGTCGACGAGAGATTAAGCCAGCGCGCGGAGGCCCGGTATTCGGCGATGGCCCAAGCGATCGTGCCCGGGGCCGGGCCGAGGTCGACTGGCGCCAGCGCCTCGGCATCGGCCTTGGCGTTCAGCGCCTTGGCCTCGCGCACCGCCTCGATCTCGTCATCGGGCAGCCGCCGCGTGAAAAAACCGCGCCGCTGCCAGTAGTAGCGGACGGTGCCGTTCTTGTTGGCCTTCGCGACCATGTAGCGTGCGTCAATCTTCATAGCTCCAGCCCTCCCGTTCATCGTCGTTGTCGAGCCCGCCCAGCTTGTCGAGGGCCTTATCGAGGGCCTTTCGGTCCCAGATCTCGGTGCCTGGTAGGGGCGCCGGCAAGAGGCCGTCGGAGACCAGCTTTGCGAACTTGCGGGAGCCGGGCTCGAAACCGCAGTAGAGCATGGCGCAAGCCTTCGGGAGGCCGCGCGGGGCGATGCCTTCCGGAAGGGTTTGATCTTGCGCCATGGTCTTCTAATCCTCCTTCAATCGGCCTTGCGACAAGCGCCCTATTAACCTTGCCGAGTTGGATAGGCTCGGCTTGCCCGGGGAAGCGCTTGTCGCTATGCGGAGCGGCCGTGCCCCGTCACCTCTCCCCGGGCTTAAATCGTCACGGCATCCTGCATGGCCGCGAAGCTCTCGGCGTGGCGCACCGCAATGTCGACAAAGTAGTGCGCCACGATCCGCACGTTTCCCTTATCGGCAAAGGTGTAGGGATCGACGATCAGGTCGATCGCGCCCCACTCGCCGATCAGCAAATCGGAAAAGTTGCCGAAGATGATCGCCGAGAGATCGGTGCCGCTGCCTTTGGTCAGGTCGCTGGGCACCTGGTTCGACACCGCCGTCCGGTAGCCGTTCAGCACGCCGAACTCGCCGTCTCGACGGTCGGACATGATGAAGCCGGCCCCGGCGTCGCCGGCAACCTTGGTGGTGCGCTTCAGCTTGCCCTGCACCGACGCATTGGTGAGATAGCCAAGCGTGCCCACGTCTGCGTTGTCGATCGCCAGCTCACTCTCCAGCTGGATGACGTGATCCCAAGTCGGTGCCGCGCCATCGGTGCCGCCCGCGACGTCGCCGATCCCCGTCGTGTTGAGGATGCCTTCGGGCTCCAGAGCCGTGCCGGCCCCCTTGATCGCCGCCAAGTCGACCGCCAGGCCGATGACCGCCTTAAGATCGTCCTGCGCCAACGCCTCGATCGCGGGCTCGGACTGAATGGCCATCTTCTTCGTCCACTGGAGAAGGGCGGAGACGATCTTGGGCGAGAGCGCCACCTGGTCAAACCCCAGATCGCTCTCGGTCGCGGCGGCGTCTTCGGCGATCCACTCGGCCGTGGCGCTGCCGGTCTGGCGCGGGATATTGGCGTTCTGCTTCAAGGGCAGCACCCGGGCGCCGAGCTGCACCACCCGCGAGGCATTGCGCAGGGGGTGGATATGCTCGGAAGCCAAATGCTCGGTGCCCACGAGATTGCCGCCGAGGGCCGGGGTGCCGGTCTCCAAGACGGCCCGTTTGGAGAGCGCCGTCATTGGCACGTAAATGCCTTCGGCCGACTTACCGGCGCGGTACTCAAGCTCCTTCGCTGTTTCCGCCTCCAGGCCCATCAGGGGCTTGCCGGCGGCACCGGCGTTGATGACCCGCATGAGGCTATAGCTGTGCTCGCGTGTGTGAACGGCGGGGAAAGACAGAGAGTCGAGCATCGGCGTCGTGTCTCTGCACTCCCGCTCCATCTTCTCACGGTACTGGCGCTGGAACTCGGCTTCGGTGGTGCCGCGCTGAATGGCCTCAAGCGCCTCACGCTCCATGCCACGGCGCGCCCCCATCGACGCGATGCCTTCAATCCGGTTCTTCTCCGCCCGCCGCTCTTGACGATTGGCGCGCGCGTTGTCGGGACGGGCCTCGGGCTCATCCCTGGTATCGTTATCTTCCATGTCTTGCGGTCTCCGCAGATTGGGCTCGTAGCTGCGGCCGACGCCAACGCTAGGGTCGGCGGCCACACCCACAAAGCTGGTTTCGAAGGGGGTCCAGCGCGAGACGCGCACGAGGCCGTCCCCAGCCTCTTGCGCCTGGTCGACGCTGTACCCAACGCTGATATCCCTGCGGGTGCCCGCCAGAGTGTCCTCCCGGACCTCCTGGGCGAGCTGCGTTTTCCCAAACCGCAGCGCGCCGCGAAGCTTCCGATCGCGCAGGTGCACGTCCACGACCCGGCCGACGAGTTTGGCCGGATCGTGGTCGAGCAGAAGGGGCAGGCCCTCCCGGGCCCGCTCCAAGTTCACCGCCTCCCGGCGGTGATCGAGAATTTCGGTGAAGCCACCGCGCTCGACCGGGCGCTCGCTGGAGATCGAGACCTCGATCCGGTCAGCGTCCTCGGCGGCGCGCGTGATTTCGATGGTCGCCGTGCGGCGGCGGGTCTCGGGGTTGGTGGCCATGGCAGTGCTCCTCAGAGACCCAAGTCCACGCCGCTTCGCTCCAGATGGTCCTTGAGCAGCGTGTCCACGCGCTGGAAGTTGGCGGTCAGGTTGACGATAACGCCGCCGAGCAGCGCCTGGCCGTGGAGATCCACCATGGCGAGGGGCCGGGGCAGCGGCGGGTTCGACCCGCCGACCTGAGTGTCGTCGGCGAAGATGCAGACCGGGTGCTTCTTGTCGCGCTCGGTGTACCAGGCCGGCGCGTGCTTGAGATCAGAGCACAGCTTGTCCCGAAGGTCCTGGGGCGGGCTCAAGAGCAAGGGGGCGGCATCGCCGGCCTGCTGATTGACCCAATTCGCGAACAGCATCTGATTGCAGAGACGGGCCGACCACTGGGCATTGCCGGTCAGGCGGGAGAGCGTTGCGTAGATGCTCACTTGGTAGGCGTCGATCAGGCAATAGGCGCGCGCCCGGCCCTGCCCTGCCGACTCCGACACCAGCAGCAGCTGGCTCTTGTTCGTGATGTTGTTCAGCTGGCCGCCCGTGGTGACGGCGGACTTGGCCAGATCGGCATGGCGGAAGCGCTGTCGCGCTAGGACCTGCCAAAGGGCGGGCTTGGATTTGGGCATGGGGCGAACCTCCTTCTGTTGACGAGCGTAAGTTATTTCATAAACTTCAGTACGTCAACAGAAGAAAGAGCGCCGGCCTACCTGGCCGGCGCTGCACAGGGAGGCCTCAGTCGGACTTTGACAGGCGGCCCAAATCCGAAACGCAGGCCTTCACGCAGTCCATGTAGGCATGGTTGTCTGGGTCGACATGCTCCGCCGTCAGAGCAATCAACTTGATCATGTCGCCGGTTGCGCTTCCAGCTGGTAAGCTCAAAAGCTCATTTAAGGCTGCGCATCTTTGCTCTTCCGCCCCAAGCCCCTCTTCGTGCCATGCCTCGAAATCAGCTTCGCACCCCGGATATCCCGGCCGCTGGCCATCCTTCATTTCTCGGCACCGCTCTTTCTTGGTGTCACAGTAGTCGCTCAATGAAGCATTTAGGACGTAGTCGTAGTAGGTTTGAAAGATCGCGGCATCTCGCGACGCTGCGAGATCTGTGCCGAGTCCCTTTGCCGTCGACTCAGCGAGGTTTACGGTGCTCATGAGATCGGCACTCAACCCGGCATCAGACAACAAGTCTTCAATTCCAGTCATAGTGTTCATTTCAGATCTCCCATTTCCGGTTGATTTCGAAGAATGAGCCCGCTCCCTCGGGCTCGTGGGAGACTCTAGCACCGCCCCGTCGGGGCTTCTGTCGGTTCCGTCTGACATGGTGGTTGTCCTTTGCGTTCGGCTTGCTAAAGCCGGTGCCAGGATCGGCCTGGCGCCGGGGTGTTAGCAACCTGGCAAAGGTGCAGGTCCGTCTTCTTTCCCGAAGGTCTTGCATCCGACGGCACCCCGGCTCAAGCTAAGCCGAGGATCGCGCCCCGGAAGGGACGCGCCACAGGCGGCAACCGCTGCAACGGAAGCCACCGCCTTTGCACGGGTTGCTACACCCACGGCCATCCTGCCCTAGCGAGACTCCGCGTTCAACCGCGCATACCTTGAGCGGGTGCGGAGTGGTGGTACGCGTAGACTCCTTGACATATGCGCATATTTTATAATATAAGCGCTGATCAATCGAAGGAGCGCGTATCATGCCGAATATAAACATTTATGTCTCTGACGAGCTGAAAGACCGAATGGACCGGGCTGGGGGTCCCAAGTGGTCGGCAGTGGCTCAGCAGGCATTCGAGCTTGAACTCGCCCACATCGAAGCACGGAAGGAAACCGATATGCTATCAAGAACGATCGAACGCCTCCGGGCGAGCAAAGCTGAGAACGCAATGATCACCGAAAACGATGGTCGGACGTCTGGCCGTAGTTGGGCAGCGGAGGTGGCTGAATACGCGGAGCTGAAAAGGGCGGCGGCCTTCAGTGCCGAAACGCGGTCAGGCAGCCCATTAGATGCGGAGTACACCTACCAAAAGATCTGCGGTACCGACGAGCGGCCAACCACCGATGAGATGGCGCTGTTGTTCTACGGCGACGAGGACATGGCCGAATTCGAGCTGTCAGACGATTTCCTGACCGGGTTCTTGAAAGGCGCCGCCGAGGTTTGGGAAGAGGTTGCCGACAAGATCTAACCGGATGGAGCTAAGCTCTGCAAATTGAGGGCGCGGCTGAACAGGGCTCATGTTGAGCCCTGTTGTTTTGGCAAACTGAACCCGGACAAGGAGCGGTAACAACTTTCTAAACCCCTGAAATCGCACGTATTGCGCTGTCGCCCCGCATACTTTTTTGAAAGTGGTTGGAAGGACCCGAGACCAGGGAAAAGCTAGCTTGGGAGTCCAGAATTCGGGTGCAAAGAAATCTGCTCGGAAATATCCAGCCTGTTGCAGCAGGACGGAGCCATCCACCATACCATTGCTGCCAGCATTGAACCTCCAACCCAATAAGTCCGATCTCTGTTGGACTCCGGCCACAGAGCGAGATGATGTCTATTTGGCCGGGATTTGGTCCGCATCACCCTGGTGTTCGGACCTGATTTGAAGGGTTCAGAAAGGTCTGGGCCTGGGTCCGAGGGATACAATGTAGACTCTGGTCAGATTGCCATTGGTGAAGGGAATTCGAAATTGCACAAATGGCCCGCAACACTAACCCCAGGTTAGATCCAAGCAGTATCTACTAACCTTAGTTCTCTTCCGAAGACTCATCAAACATCGCCTCCAATATGATTGTAACAATACGATTCTGGATAGGACGCAGTGCCCCACTGAAAGAAAGGCCAAAAATCGTAAGGCCTGTCAGAATAACATTACCAATCAAATTAATAATCGAGCCCCATTCTTTAGCAGCGCTTATTAACCAGGGCCATTCTGTATCAGCGGCCAATTCCGATGGTGCGAGAAAGTTAAACAGCGCATACTGAATTGATAGAAAAACGATTACAGAAAAAGTAAAAATCGTCAATACTCGTATATATTTTCCAAATTTTAAATCCAAATTTTTTCTAGCTTCTTGCTTTCCTATAATATTGCCGGCCGTACGTTCGAAGCTCTCCTTAAGTTTGGCAATTTCCTGGTCCTTTCCATCTATCTCCGAAGTGTGTCGAAGCACCTCCTCGTCAAACTCCTTTCTAAGCTCTTGAATTTGAAGATTCAATTTCTGTTGTTTGGCTGACATTTTACTCTCAATAATCTCTGTTGTTTTCAATTTCATTCTTTGAATGATCCGATTTGCGGATGAAACCGCTTCTTCTTTGGTCAACGATTTTTGTGTTCTGTCGTAATCGGTAGCCAATATCTCATCTACAAATTGAGTGAGCTTCATCCGACCAATAGTTTCTTCTGGAGCTCTGCCCTCACTTACAAGGGACTTCAAATGCCTAAGGAAATCCTGTTTCAGTTCCTCCGAAGGTTTCAAGCTCGCCAAGATATGCGATACAATTTGTTCCCTAGGTAGCTCCGCTAATGACGTTGGAAGCTTCGTCCAAAGCCTTGTAGCGAAGACAACGTCAGTCATACATATCTGGACTTGATTGTTTTGCTTTCTTTCACGAAACAACTCCCGAAAATGCCTAACAGAAGAATCTGCAACACCCTTCGTAGTAGTCACGAATATTGCGTCACACTTTTCCAAGTATTTTTTTGGTTCTCCTTTTCTTAAGTTAAAGATCGCCGCTAGAGAATCTACATCCGCTTCCCTTGTCTCTTTTACCTGAGTGCTTAAGTCAATGCTTAAGCGCAGATCAAGCGCGGTTGTGTCCAAGGCCCAGTCGGTCTCTTCATATAGCGGTGCGGGAATTATTTGAAAGCCGTTATCCACAATTTGTTTCTCTAGTTCTGCCGATGTTTCTGCAAGATCACCTGCTGTCTTTAGTGTAGATGCCGCATAGTGAGTTATGTCGCTACTAGTGAGTTCACCAGTACTAAGCTTGATTATCTCCCCCCGAAACGATCTCTTTATTTCATTCACGGAGTGTTCAAATACACATATTTTGCATCCTGTTTTTCGGCTCAGATTTAGCACCTCTTGGGCGCCCCGTACCAGTTCTTCGTGGGAGTACCCGAGTGCGCGAAAAACAAATGGCGTATCGAAGTAGACCTTTACGTCATCCATTCGTGATCTGAACGCACTTTCGGCGCCCTTGAGATCGTCATCGGAGGCGTCGGATTCAAACTCTGTTACCGCCCTAATGGCACGGTAGAGTGAATCTCCAAGAGCAATCTCAGTAAGATCCGTAAGAAATTCGTGCCCCTTGGAGGGATCAATAATAGATAGTTGTATAATTCTATTCAATTCATAGTCAATGTTGTCGGGTTTAAATGCTGGGTTTGCGCCTCCTAGGAACCCGAGGCTAGATTTGTCAAGCCAGTCTTCGATGATTTGCTCCGGCCTATAGTTTCGATGCCTGAGAGAATCGAGATGGACATCAATATGTGACAATACCCGACTGTATCGAGCGCGAGCTGTTTCCTCAAGAGCAGCAATTTCTGCATCCGCGGCTTTATTGTAGGTTGAATAGTATCTAAAGGTGTCTTTGTCGAGACTTAGAATATTCTCGCTCGCAAGCTTCGGGAACGAATATCGGATAACCGTTAGCGGAATTCTTATGCCGAAAAGGCCTAGAATTCTCTCCTGAACAAGAGCCTGGTCTACAAAATTTTTCTTATCAGTTTCGAGGCAGCGTTTGACAAGGGGGACTATACAGTCGAGTGGGTTAGATAGACCTGTTCCGTAGGCAGCTTTAAGGAACGCGTAACCATAGATTGATGAGGCCAAAGCTCCGTCCTCCCAGCTCTGCGGGTCTGTTAGCCATGTCCTTCACGTTGCATTTCAATGGCTTTGATCGAGTTTTATCGTAAGTCGGTGTGATCTGGCAAATCTCATGTTGCCAGGTCATCTCACAGAACGTTTGTGCGCAACAATTGCAGGACAAATATTTTCTGAATTTCTCTGCGAGTATCCGGCGTACCGTTCCAGAAAGTTGCTCAATCTCGCGGCAACACCGGGACCCGCGCCAGCCTGCGTCCACTGATGCGATCAGCAAGTCGGCTCCTGGCTTAAAGTAGCGGTACAGTTTCGCGCCTGAGTACGGCCGAACAACACCCAAGAGCAGACGCTGCATTGGTGCTTGCTTACAGTAGCGCCAGAAAAATTGACGCAGCTCAAGACCTGCTGGTGTTGGCCGTG
This sequence comes from Pseudomonadota bacterium, assembly GCA_039029395.1. Classification (GTDB taxonomy): domain Bacteria; phylum Pseudomonadota; class Alphaproteobacteria; order Kiloniellales; family JAKSDN01; genus JBCCGG01. Next base: position 56,801 of record JBCCGG010000012.1, read on the forward strand.
CCAACAGATTGTTCGCTAGCCCGGGGTACCCACGCCGCGCGAACCGACCCTAGGCCGATCGGCGCTGCGCAAGTGCGCCTTGATTTCAGCCTCAGATTGACGAACCATTATGGTAACTGCTTGCAGAATTGACAGAATGCGGCCCTCGGCAGCTTGGGCAGAAGTAGTTGAGACCGATACCCAAGAGGTACTTGACGCCATTGCCGTAGCGCGTGATCTCGCACTCGATGGCTTTCTGGTATTCCCGCGTATCGACCAAGGCTTGGCCCTTTTCAGTGCCCGCCCAATGCTCCAAGGGGCCGATCAGCTGCGCCTTCACCAGGTCATTGCCAAGCCGCTGCTCGGCTGCGAGGCGCTTCTGGTTTTCGTTCTGTTGGTTCACGATCCCGAAGACGCGAAGCTCTCGCTGCTTGGGCACCGTCGATCGATCCAGCTTCCTTTGATGAGCCAAAAGGGGTCCCCCAGTCCCCCTATTTTGACGGCTAGCCTCCCCCCGCTTTGCGGGATCTCTTAATTCTGTTTTACAGGATATATTAAGGGGCGGTTTATCAATATTTTCAACCACTTGCGATTTCGCGGTGGTGACTATCTCAGCCGATTGGTCACCATCTGTGGTGACTATCTCTGCCGCGACATCGTAGATCACAGAGTAGATGAGCCGCCGCTTGTCCGCATTGCTGCGCTCGATCGTGATGTAGCCGAACTCCTCCAGACGCTTGGTGTGTCGGGCCAGGTGAGCTGGGTTGACCTTGGCCTTCTCGGCCAGCTTCCGGGCGTTGAGCGTGCAGCCCATGCCATTGCGCCCGAACCGGTCATGAGCGGCAATGACGCCAAGCACGCGGTAGTCAATCGCGGTCAACCTGTCGTCGGAGAACGCACGCTCTGGCAACGCGCCCCAAGGATCTTGGCCGGCGCTCATGACCCGCCTCCGAGCGCGTCCAACTCCACGCGAGGCCAGCTGCTAAGCCACTGATCTAACTGAGCGTGAACAAAGACCGAATTGTCGGACGCGTTCTTGAGCGCCTTGGCGTTTTGGGGAACTCGCGCGTTAACGCTGTTGCTCGATCGCCGCTTGGAAGGCCGGCAGGCTGCGCTGGAGCATGTCCAGGCTGGCGGTCAGGCAGATGCGGAAATAGCCGGGCGCGCCGCACACCGTGCCGGGCATTACGTAGACGCCACCCTCGGCCAGGCGCTCGGTAAAAGCGAGATCGTCGGGGATCGGCGACCTCGGCAGCAGGTAGAAGGTCGCCTCGGGCCGGTGCACGCGGTAGCCATGGCGACGCAGCGCCTCGACCATCAGGTCGCGCTTGGCCTGGAGGGCCGCCAAGTCCAGTGAAAGGCGCTCCAGGTCGCCGATGGCGTGCTGCAGCAAGGCGTTGGGATAGGCCCAGCCACAGGTCAGCTGGGCCATCGTCACGGCATCGCGCAAGTGCGTGCGCTCCGAGATGCCCGGCGCGAAGGCCAAGTAGCCGACCCGTTGGCCGGGTGCGAGCAGCACCTTGCCGTAGCTATAGGCCATTAGGCTCTCGGGGTAAAACGCCAGGGGGCTGACGAAATCGTGGCCTTCGAACACCAGGCGGCTGTAGGGCTCGTCGGACAGCAGATAGATCGTGCGGCCGTGGCGGGCGCTGGCATCGGTCAGCAGCCGGGCCAGGCGCTCCAGGGTTTCGGCCGGGTAAATCTTACCGGTCGGATTGTGGGGCGTGTTGACGATGATCAAGCGGGTCGCCGGGGTGATCGCCGCCTCGATCGCCACCAGGTCCAGATCGAAGTCCTCCGCCCTCACCGGGACGGTGACCGGCCGGGCGCCGGTCGAATGGATCATGGCCTCGTAGACGAACCAGGGCGGCAGATTGACGATCACCTCATCGCCCTGGTCCAGAAGCGCGCGCAAGATAACGGCGATCGCGCCGAAGGCGCCGCTGGTCATGACCACGTCTTCGGGCTCGAAGGGCAGGCCACGCCACGACCGCAAGCTCGCGGCGATGGTTTCCTGGGCCTTGGGCTCGCTTTGCTTATAGGCGAACCATTGGGGGTTTTCGGGCACGGCCCAGCGTTGCAGCGCGTCGACCAACCCGGTCAGGGGCATCTCCTGAGGGTTGCCGAAGGTAAAGTCCAGGATGCCGCTGGTGCGGCGCGCCTTGGCGTAGGAGGACTCGTTGAGAAATGTCATCAGCGGCGCCATGGCGGCAGCCGCTTGGGTCATGGCGAGGGACATGGGCGGGCGCTTATGGGATCAATCAGTGTCGTTGGCCGGCGCATCACCCCGACCAGACGTTTGATTCTCGAAAGGCCGAAAAGGCCGCGACCGCGAAGGTTTCCGCTGGCAGCCTCCAGGCCGGTTCAATCCATGGTCTCCAGGGCTTTCTGGAAGCGGCCGGCGTGGCTCTTCTCGGCCTTGGCCAAGGTCTCGAACCAATCGGCAATCTCGTCGAAGCCTTCCTCGCGCGCGGTGCGCGCCATGCCCGGATACATGTCCGTATATTCGTAGGTCTCGCCGGCAATCGCCGACTTAAGGTTAACTTCGGTGCCGCCGATCGGCTCGCCGGTTGCCGGATCGCCCGTCTCCTCGAGGTACTGCAGGTGGCCATGGGCATGACCTGTCTCGCCTTCGGCCGTCGAGCGGAACACCGCGGCGATATCGTTGTAGCCCTCAATATCCGCCTTTTGGGCGAAGTAGAGGTAGCGCCGGTTCGCCTGGCTCTCAGCAGCGAACGCATCCTTCAGATTCTGCTCGGTCTTGGTCCCCTTAAGTGCGGGCATCGCCTCACTCCCTCGTTGAATGTCAAAAGCGCCGGGTCACGCCTGTTGGGGGCGCCGAGTTATGCCTTCGGCACCTTTGAGCCTCGGTCGTACAACTAGGTAGTTCGGCCGCGAGCCGATGTCAATAGTTATAGTAATTTCAAGAACTTAGTAAAGCCTGGCGAAGGCTATTCCTTTGATTCGCGCAGGCGAATCATGATGTCGACCCGGGCGACCTCCCGGCCTTCCGGCGGCACCGGAAGCTCGCTCAGCTTGACCTGCTCGCCGGGAATGTCCTGGAGGCGGCCGCTGTCTTCGCAGTAGAAATGGTGGTGATCGTCGACATTGGTGTCGAAATAGGAGCGGCCCGGCTCAACGACGACCTCTCGCAGCAGGCCAGCCGCGGTGAATTGGTGCAGGGTGTTGTACACAGTGGCCAAGGAGATCCGCACATTGTTGGCAATCGCCTGGTTGTGCAGATGCTCTGCGGTCAAGTGTTGATCTCCCTTCTCGAACAGGAGCTTGGCCAGGGCGAGCCGCTGGCGCGTCGGGCGCAAGCCGGCCTCTTTGAGGCGTTCGATCAAAGAGCTGTAGGGTCGGTCAGTCATAACGGCCTACAATATAGTGCACATTTCCTAATTTTGAAGCACAAATCAGTCTGTTGTGCAACTCTTTGGAATCTTTTTAAGACTCGGTCTGAGTTATCCCCCCTTCTGCTGCCCGGCGTTCCGGGCTTAAATCATGCGATTTGGGTCGCGCCAGGCTGCTTGCACAGAGCGGGCCTGATGCTATAGTCCGCGCAGGAACGGGCGTGGAGCAATGACGGTTTCGCGCCCGATTTTGGGCCGACCTTCAATGTCTCGAAGTGGGGACGCGTGACAGCACGACAAGAGAGCTTCAGCTACGACGAGCTCATTAAATGCGCCCATGGCAAGCTGTTCGGACCCGGCAATGCCCAACTGCCGCTGCCGCCCATGCTCATGGTCGATCGAATCACCAAGATCACAGACGAGGGCGGAGAGCACGGCAAGGGTGAGATCATTGCCGAGCTTGATATCAAGCCGGGCCTTTGGTTCTTTGGGTGCCACTTCGAGGATGACCCGGTCATGCCGGGCTGCTTGGGCTTGGACGCCCTATGGCAACTGGTCGGCTTCTTCCTGGGCTGGAAGGGCGCCCCGGGACGCGGCCGTGCGCTTGGCGTCGGCGAGGTCAAGCTTATGGGCCAGGTGTTGCCGACCGCGCGCAAGGTGATCTTCCAGCTGAATGTGAAGCGCGTGATCATGCGCAAGCTGGTGCTCGGAATCGCCGACGGCATCATGAACGTCGACGGCCAGATCGTCTATCAGGCCAAGGACCTCAAGGTCGGCCTCTTCACCCAAGCCGAGCCGGCATAGGACCAGGATATGCGCAGAGCCGTCGTCACCGGCATTGGAGTTGTCTCCAGCATCGGCAACGATAAGCAGGAGGTGCTTGAGTCCCTGAAGCTCGGGCGCTCGGGCATCGCCCATTGCCCGGAGTACGCCGAGCTCGGATTCCGCAGCCACGTCTGCGGCACCATCAAGCTCGACATCGACGCCATGTTGGATCGCAAGCTGCGGCGCTTCATGGGCGATGGCGCGGCCTTCAACTACATCGCAATGCGTGAAGCCATCGAAGATTCCGGCCTCGAGCAGTCGGACGTATCGAACGAGCGCAGCGGAATCATCATGGGTTCGGGCGGCACCTCGACCAAGGACATGTGCAACGCCTATGCCACCAGCCTAGAGCGCGGCCCTCGCAAGATCGGCCCCTTCATGGTGCCGCGCATCATGTCCAACACCAACTCGGCGACCCTGGCCGTGCCCTTCAAGATCAAGGGCGTGAACTACTCGATCACCTCGGCCTGCGCGACCAGCGCGCACTGCATCGGCAACGCCATGGAGCTGATCCAGCTGGGCAAGCAAGACGTCGTCTTCGCCGGCGGCGGCGAGGAACTCTATTGGACCGCCTCCCTGTTGTTCGACGCCATGCCGGCGCTTTCCTCCAAATACAACGATTCGCCCGAGCGGGCCTCGCGCGCCTTCGACGTCAACCGCGATGGCTTTGTGATCTCCGGCGGCGGCGGCGTGGTGGTGATCGAGGAGCTGGAGCACGCGTTGGCGCGGGGCGCCAAGATCTACGGCGAACTGGTCGGCTACGGCGCGACCTCGGACGGCCACGACATGGTCCAGCCCTCTGGCGACGGCGCGGTGCGCTGCATGAGGATGGCGACCCAGTCGCTCGGCAACACGCCGGTCGACTACGTCAACACGCACGGTACCTCGACGCCGATCGGCGACGCGGTCGAGCTCAAAGCGATCAAGGAGGTGTTTGGCGCCGATCTGCCGAAGATCAACTCGACCAAATCCTTGACCGGCCACGCGCTGGGCGCGGCCGGAGTCAACGAAGCGATCTACTCGCTGCTCATGATGGAGCACGGCTTCCTCGCAGCTTCGGCCAACATCGACGAGCTCGACCCCGAGGCTGAAGGCATGCCGGTGGTCACCGAGCGCCAGGACGATGTGGAGATCAACTGCTTCGTGTCCAACAGCTTCGGCTTTGGGGGCACCAACGCCTCCTTGGCCGTAAAACGTTTCGAGAAGTGACGGGTAGGGCCAAGCAGGCCACACGGCCGGCCGAGATCGTCTGAAGGGACCGATTCGGCCACCCGTCTCATCAAGTCAATCTGAAGGGCTAAGGCCCGCTCATCTGGTGGGGCAAGACACAAAGAAAATGGGTCCGGACGTGAGCGCCAATGGTTCCTTGATGAACGGAAAGCGCGGCCTGGTGATGGGGGTCGCCAACGACCATTCGATCGCCTGGGGCATCGCCACGGTTCTGCGCGCCCACGGCGCGGAGCTGGCCTTCACCTATCAGGGCGAAGCCTTCGGCAAACGGGTGCGGCCGCTCGCCGGTACACTGGGCTCCAACCTGGTCTTACCCTGCGACGTCGAGGACGAGGATGATATGGACAGCGTGTTCGAGCAGGTCGAGCGCGCCTGGGGCTCCGTGGACTTCGTGGTTCACGCCATCGCCTATTCCGACAAGCAGGAGCTCAAAGGCCGCTATCTGGACACGACGCGCCATAACTTTGCCCGCACCATGGGGATCTCCTGCTACTCCTTCACCTCCGTGGCGCGCAGGGCCCAGGCCTTGATGCCCAATGGCGGCAGCCTGATTACCCTGTCCTATCTGGGTGCCCAGAGGGTCACGCCGAACTACAACGTGATGGGCGTCGCCAAGGCGGCGCTTGAGGCAAGCGTGCGCTATCTTGCGGTCGACCTGGGGCCTCAGGGCGTGCGGGTCAACGCGATCTCGGCCGGGCCCATGCGCACGCTCGCCGGCTCGGCGATCGCCGATGCCCGTTTCGTGTTCCGCTGGTCCAAGGAACAGGCGCCCCTGCGCCGCAACCTGCTGCTCGAAGAGGTCGGCTCGGCCGGGCTCTATCTGCTGTCCGATCTCTCCCAAGGGGTAACCGGCGAGATCCACAACGTCGACGGCGGCTACAACGTCGTCGGCATGCCTTCACCGGCTCGCCTGCTGGACGGCGGCGCCTGACGACGCCTTCGCCAGGGCGGCTAGGATCCGATCCGGCTGATCGGTAATAATGCAATCGACGTCGCTCTCGACCAGCTCGCGTGCCCGGCCCGGGCGGTTGACCGTGAAGGCCGCGACCTGGAAGCCGGCGCTCTTGACCTCGGCCACGAAGGGCCAATCGAGTACCTTGGCATTAAGGTGAAAGGCGGCGCAGCCAAGCGCTTCGAGCGTGATGCGCCAGTCGAGGGGTATCTTGTGGGCGATCAGGGCGCGCGGCCAATCCGGCTGCATAACCCGGGCGGCCGCCAATGCCATGCGGCTGAAGCTGCTGATCAGCGGTGGCGGCGCCTCGGCCGGCCAGTGCTCTGCCAGGGTCTCGAGCGCGGCTTGCGCGGTCTCCACGTCGCGGCCCGGGGTCGGCTTGATCTCGACGTTGGGCCGAAGGTCGAGCTCCAGCAGCAGCGCGACCGCGGCCTCTAGACTGGGCACCGGCTCGGGCTCCACGCCCGGCCCGAACCAGGATGCGGCATCCAAGGTCTTGACCGTCTCGTAGGGCGTCGTCGCCATCAGCGCGTCCAGGCCGGTGATGCGCTGCAGGTTGTCGTCGTGATAAAGCACCGGCACCGCATCGCCGGTCAGCATGACGTCGAACTCGACCCAGCGGGCGCCCAGCTCGGCGGCCTTTCTGATCGAGCAGAGGGTGTTTTCCGGCGCCGCGGCGGCGGCCCCCCGGTGACCCATCACGCGCGGCAGCTTGAAAACCATGGCTGATCTCTCGTCGGTCCGAGCCTTGCTGGAAAAACGGGCGGCCCCAAAGGGACCGCCCATCTCCAATTCACACTGAAGCAGACACTCGGAGGCGCGTCAATCCGCACCGCCGAGGGACCCGCCGATTAGCTCGCCTCGGCCTGCAGGTCGGCGCCAGTCTGCTGGTCGACCGCACGCATGGAGAGCTTGACCTTGCCCCGGTCGTCGATGCCGATGCACTTGACCTTGACCACGTCGCCTTCCTTGACGATGTCGCCCACGGTCTTGACCCGGTGCGGCGCCAGCTCCGAGATGTGCACCAACCCGTCGCGGGTGCCCATGAAGTTCACGAAGGCGCCGAAGTCGACGCACTTCACAACCTTGCCGCTGTAAATCACGCCGACCTCTGGCTCGGCCGTGATCGACTTGATCCAGTCGATCGCCGCCTGGCCCTGGGTCTGGTCGACCGCGGCGACCTTGATCGTGCCGTCGTCCTCGATGTCGATCTTGGCGCCGGTGGTCTCGGTGATCTCGCGGATCACCTTGCCGCCGGTGCCAATCACCTCGCGGATCTTCTCGCGCGGGATGTTGATCACCGTGATGCGCGGCGCGTTGTCGGAGACGCCGTCGCGCGGGCTGTCGATCGCCTTGGCCATCTCGCCCAGGATGTGCAAGCGCCCGTCGCGCGCCTGATCGAGCGCGATGCGCATGATCTCGGGCGTGATCGAGGTGATCTTGATGTCCATCTGGAGCGATGTGATGCCGTGATCGCTGCCGGCGACCTTGAAGTCCATGTCGCCCAGGTGATCCTCGTCGCCCAGGATGTCGGACAGCACGGCAAATTCCTCGCCCTCCTTGATCAGGCCCATGGCGATGCCGGCGACCGGCCGGGACAGGGAGACGCCCGCGTCCATCATGGCGAGCGACGAGCCGCAAACCGTGGCCATCGAGGAGGAGCCGTTCGACTCGGTGATCTCCGAGACGATGCGGATCGTGTAGGGAAAGTCCTCGCGTGCCGGCATGAGCGGCCGAATGGCCCGCCAGGCGAGCTTGCCGTGGCCGATCTCGCGGCGCCCCGGCGGGATCATGCGCCTGGCCTCGCCCACCGAATAGGGTGGGAAATTGTAGTGCAGCATAAAGTTTTCCCGGTACTCGCCCTCGAGCGCGTCGATGATCTGCTCGTCCTGGCCGGTGCCCAGGGTCGCGGTCACCAGCGCCTGGGTCTCGCCCCGGGTGAACAGCGCAGAGCCGTGGGTGCGCGGCAGCACGCCCACTTGGCTGACGATCGGGCGCACGTCGCTGGTCGTACGGCCGTCGATACGCTGGCCGGTCTTCAGGATGCCGCCGCGCACCACGTCGCTCTCCAGATCCTTGAAGACGCCCCTAAGGACCGACAGGAGCGCCGCGTCCTCCTCCTCGTCGAAGAGATCGGTGGCCGCCGACTTAATGTCCTCGAGCTTGTCGTGGCGCGCCATCTTGTCGGGCTCTTGGTAGGCCTCGGCGATCTTCTGCTGGACCGACTCGCCGAGCCGCTCGCGGGCCTGCTCGATCTCGGGCGCCGGCGGGTCCACCTCGCGCGGCTCCTTGGCGCAGGCCTCGGCCAGCTCGATAATCGCATTGATCACCGGGCGCATCTGCTCGTGGCCGAAGGTGACCGCGCCCAGCATGACCTCTTCGCTGAGCTCCTGCGCCTCGGACTCGACCATCAGCACGCCCTCCTGGGTGCCGGCGACGACCAGGTCGAGCTGGCTGTCGGTAAGCTGATCCTGGGTCGGGTTGAGCAGGTACTCGCCATCGGCGTAGCCGACCCGGCAACCGCCGATCGGCCCGAGGAACGGCAGACCCGAGAGGGTCAACGCCGCCGAGGTGCCGACCATGGCCGGAATGTCCGGGTTGTTCTCAAGGTCGTGGCTCAGGACCGTGCAGATCACCTGGGTCTCGCACTTGTAGCCCTTGGCGAAGAGCGGCCGGATCGGCCGGTCGATCAGGCGCGAGGTCAGGGTCTCCTTCTCCGAGGGCCGGCCTTCGCGCTTGAAAAAGCCGCCGGGAATCTTGCCGGCGGCGAAGGTCTTCTCCTGGTAGTTGACGGTCAGCGGGAAGAAGTCGATGCCCTCGCGCTGCTCCCGGGCGCCGACCGCGGTGCACAGCACAACGGTGTCGCCGTAGGTCACCATGACGGCGCCGTCGGCCTGCCGGGCGACTCGCCCGGTCTCGAGGGTGAGCTTACGCCCGCCCCAATCGATCTCTTTACGATGTATATCGAACATGTCTTGTTTGTCCTTCCAAACACGGCTGTTGTGGTTTGGCCGGACCCGCGAAAAGAGCAGCACGAAAGGCCACGGCGCCCTCTGGCATCCGTGGGTGTGTGCTCCTTGCGTCGGCCCGGCGTCTGATTTCCGGTTGCTCCGGGAGCGGGCTCATCGCGTCAGCCAAACCGCGGTTTCGCCCGAATCAATGGTGTGGTTCATCCGAATTGGGAGTACCCCAAAGTCGTTAGCGGCGCAGGCCCAATCGCTGAATCAGCTGCTGGTAGCGCCCCACCTCCTTGGCCTTGACATAGTCCAAGAGGCGCCGCCGCTGGCCGACCATGACCAGGAGCCCACGGCGCGAGTGGAAATCCTTCTTGTGGGTCTTCAGGTGGTCGGTCAAGTTGACGATACGCTCGGTCAGAATGGCAACCTGAACCTCTGGCGAACCAGTGTCGCCCTCGGTGGTGCCGTACTCCTTGATCAATTCCTGCTTACGCTCGGCAGTGATCGACATCGTGTTTTATCCTCGTCATAAGAGCTAAAGGTTCAAAACCCGAACCGGGTGGAGCCCACCGTCCTCGAACTTGACCAGAGCTACCGCCTTGCCAGACGACATGGCGCAGATCATGGCCCCGTTTGTCAGATCGTGGATCCGCTCTCGGTTCGCGCGGGCCACTAAGGACACCGCTTGGCCGCACCGTAGGCGATTGGCTTCGGTTTCGGTCAAGGCCAGGGCCGGGATGTCGTCCAGCGCGGTCTCGACCGGAAGCAGGCTCTCTGCCACGGCGGCGGCACTATGCCCCAGAGCTTCCAGAGATTCCAGGGAAATCGCATGCTCTTCGCGGAACGGCCCAACCCGGGTCCGGCGCAGGGCGACGATGTGGGCCGGGCAGTCCAGGGCGACACCGATGTCCCGTGCGAGGGACCGCATATAGGCACCTTTTCCGCAAGTAACGCTAAATGTAGCGTGGTCTTGGTCGGGTTGTCCGGCGAGCTCGATCGCCTCGATCCACACCGGGCGCCCTGCCAGCTCAAACTCGGCCTCCTCGCGCGCCAGATCGTAGGCCCGCTGACCGTCAACCTTAATCGCCGAAAAGATTGGCGGGACCTGTTGGATCTGGCCCTGAAAGCGGGGCAGGACCGCGGCGATCTCGGGCCCGGTCGGCCGCCGGTCGCTTTCGGCGATCACATCGCCCTCGGAATCGTCGGTTCGCGTGCCTTGACCCCAGCGAAGCGTGAAACTGTAGGTCTTGGTGCCCGTCATGGCGTAGGCGACGGTCTTGGTGGCCTCGCCCAGAGCGACGGGCAGAACCCCGGTCGCAAGCGGATCCAGGGTTCCGCCGTGACCGGCCTTGCGGGCATCGAGCGCCCGCCTGGCCCGATTGACCACGGCGGTCGATGTCGGCCCCGACGGTTTGTCGAGCACCAGCCATCCGTTGATCAGCTTGCCCTTCTTCCTGCGTGCCATGGCCTGGCTAGTCGTCCTCGTCCGCCCGCTCGGCATCGGCCTCCAAATCCTGCTTGACCCGCGGTCGGGCGAGTAGCTCCTCGACCCGGGAGGCATGGACGAAGGAGTGGTCGGCGGCGAAGCTGAGACGGGGCGTGTAGCGCAGGCTGATCTCACGGCCGAGCTGTCCGCGAAGGAAACCGGTCGCCTTGTTCAAAGCCGCCACGGTTTCAGACAACCGCTCGCCGCCCAAAGGCGTGACGAACACCGTCGCATTCTTCAAGTCGGGGCTAACCGACACCTCAGTCACGGTAATCTTGGCGTCGGCCAACTTGGGATCGCTGAAATCGCTGCGCTCGAGCACGCGCACCAAGGCGTGGCGCAGTTCCTCGCCGACACGCAACTGGCGCAGGCTGGGCGCGTTGCCCCGACCTCGGCTCATCTCAGGTCCTCGAAGGCTCGTCAAGCGGTCAAAAAATCAGCCCGTCGGCGCGTCTTTTACAGCGCGCGGGTCACTTCCTCCAGTTCGTAGCACTCAATGCGGTCGCCGGACTGGATATCCTGATAGTTCTCGAAGGCCATGCCGCATTCGTAGCCCTCCTTGACCTCGCGCACCTCGTCCTTGAAGCGGCGCAGGGTCTTGAGCGTGCCATCGTGGATCACGACGTCGTCGCGCAGCAAACGCACCTTGGCGCCACGCTTGACTATGCCCTCGGTGATCATGCAGCCGGCCACCTTGCCGACCTTGGTGATCGAGAAGATTTCCCGGATCTCCGCGTAGCCGAGGAACCGCTCGCGCACCTGCGGCGCCAGCATCCCGCTGAGCACCGCCTTCATGTCGTCAAGCACATCATAGATGATCGAGTAGTAGTGAATGTCGATGTTGTCCCGCTTGGCCATCTCTCTGGCTTGGGGATTGGCGCGCACGTTGAAGCCGATCACCATGGCACCGGTCGAACGGGCCAAGGTGATATCGGACTCGTTGATTCCGCCGACCGCGGCATGCAGCACCCGCGCCTTGACCTCCTCGTTGCCGATCTTCTCCATGGCGCTGGCAATCGCTTCCAGGGAGCCGTGGACGTCGGACTTGATGACCACGGGGAACTCCTTGGCGCTGCCTTCCTTGATCATCGACAGCATCTGCTCAACGCTGCCCCGACCTTGACTGGCCACCGAAGTTTCTCGCTTGGTGTGCTCTCGGAATTCGGCGATCTCGCGGGCCCGCGGCTCGCTGTCGACCACCACCATGTCGTCGCCGGCGTCCGGCGTGCCGTTGAGACCGAGCACCTCGACCGGCACCGAGGGACCGGCCTCGTCGATCGATTCACCGCGCTCGTTGACCAGGGCGCGCACCCGGCCCCATTCGCTGCCGGTGACGAAGATGTCGCCGACCCGCAGCGTGCCGCGCTGGACCAGAATAGTGGCCACCGAGCCTCGGCCACGCTCCAGCTTGGCTTCGATCACGGCGCCTTCGGCATTGCGATCCGGGTTGGCCGTGAGCTCGAGCAGCTCGGATTGCAGGAGGATCGCTTCCTCCAGCTTGTCGAGCCCAAGCTTCTCCTTGGCCGAGACCTCGATGCAAAGCACCTCGCCGCCCAAGTCCTCGACCACCATGTCGTGCTGCAGCAGTTCCTGCTTGACCCGATCGGGGTTGGCTTCGGGGCGATCGATCTTGTTCACCGCGACGATAATCGGCACCTCGGCCGCCTTGGCGTGATTGATCGCTTCGACGGTCTGCTCCTTGACGCCATCGTCGGCCGAGACCACCAAGACCACGATGTCCGTGACGTTGGCACCGCGCGAGCGCATCTGTGTGAAGGCTGCGTGGCCCGGCGTATCGATGAAGGTGATCTTGTCGCCGTTCTGCAGAGTGATCTGATAGGCGCCGATATGCTGGGTGATGCCGCCCGCCTCGTGAGCCGCAACGTCCGTCTCGCGCAGAGCGTCCAACAGGGAGGTCTTGCCGTGGTCGACGTGCCCCATGATGGTGACGACCGGGGGCCGGGCCTTGAGCGACTCTTCTGCATCGGGATCGCCACGCATGCCAATCTCCACGTCGGCGGCCGAAACTCGTTTCACCCGGTGTCCAAACTCCTCGACCAGGAGTTCCGCGGTGTCGGCATCGAGCGCTTGGTTGATGGTCGCCATGACGTCCATCTTCATCAGGCGCTTGATCACCTCGCTACTGCGCTCCGCCATGCGGTTGGCGAGCTCCTGAACCGTCAAGGACTCCGGGATGACGACATCGCGGATCACCTTGGTCGGCGGCTGATGCGACTGCCGGGCCTGCGCTTGGCGCAGCTTTTCCTGGCGCCGGCGTACCGAGGCCAATGACCGGACCCTTTCGCGCTCGTCGCCTTCCAGAGCTTGCGAGATGGTCAGCTTGCCGTGGCGCCGCCGTTGGCTCTGAGAGCGCCGCGACGTGGTCGGCTTTGAATCCGCGCCCTTGCGCTTGACACGGCCGCCGAGCTGCTCTTCCAACTGTGACTTACCGGCGGGCGCCTGGCTTCTTGCCGGCTCGGCAGCCGCCGCGGCCGCAACATCCGGGGCCGGTACGGCGGGCTCGGCGCTGTCCGCAGGCTCGGCCTCTTCGGCTGGGCTCGGTGGCGCCTCAGCCGCGACTTTCTCGCGCTCGGCGGCTTCCTCCTTGGCGCGCCGCTCGGCCTCGGCGGCCTCTTCGGCGCGCTTGTGGGCAAGCAACTCTTCCTCGATGCGCCGCTGCTCTTCCTCGAGCTTGGCCGTCTCGAGCGCCCGCAGACGCACCGCGCGCTCGGCTTCGGTCAGGTTGCGCGGCAGCTCGATTCCAGCTTCCAGCTCCTGGGCGGTCACCGTGGCTTCCGGCTCCTCCGTCGGCTCAGGAGTGGGCGGCGCCACGACCTCCCGCATGCGCCCCTCGGCGCCGCGCGCGAAAGTCTTCTTGCGCTTAACCTCGACCGTGACCTGCTTGGAGCGGCCATGGCTGAAGCTCTGGCGCACCTGACCGGCCTCGACCGTCTTGTTGAGGGTGAGTCGGCCGGGCTTGTTCAGCGTCAGAGGCTTCTTCTCTCGTTCTTTGCTCGTGGTCGTATCGCTCAAGCGTCAAAACCCCTTCGTATCTGCCGCGGCACCCAGAACGCCGCCAAGTCGGCCTACTCCAGTCGCGATCCGATCCGCCAAAGCGCCCGGCGAAACCGCCACATGGACCGCGTTCTCTCGTCCCAGGGCGGCCGACAACTCCGCCACGTTAAACACCTCGATAGCCACCGGCGCGCCCACCGCATGCTTGGCCAAGGCGCGCAGCTTGTCTCGGCCACCAGGCGCGCCATCGATCGCCTGGACCAAGAGGGCCACCTTACCCTCCACCAAAGCGGCGCGCACCTTGTCATGGCCGAGAACGACCTCTCCAGCACGGCGCGCCAGTCCCAGCAATCCCAGCAGCTGGCCGCGCAATGTCTGTTCGATCTGCGCAAGCAGGTCATCGGGCATCACGACCGAGCGCTTGGCGGACCTGGCAAAAAGATTGCGCTTGATCGCGCGCTCGATCAGGTCGCGCCGCGGCGTCAACCATAGGCCACGACCAGGCAGCTTCGACGCCAGATCAAACACCACGCGCCCATCGGGAGCAATCACGAAGCGCAGCAGCTCCTGGCGCGGGCGTAGCTCGCCACTCGCCAGGCAACGTCGCAAAGGCGACTTTGCAGCGCTTGCTGGGTCCCCGGCGGCGCGCGGACCCTGATCTATCCCTTCAGCCGTATGGTTCATCACGCGACTCGTCTAACTGGCCTCCGTGCTTGTGCCTTCCGCGCCATCCTCGGCCGGCGGCGCCTCGGCGCTCGGCGCGGCGTCGTCCTCGGGCGCCGCGGGCTCGTCGTCGAACCAGTGGGCGCGGGCGGCCATGATGATCCGATCGGCCTCTTCGTGGCTCGGTGCCAGGTCGCCGGCGAGCTCGACAAGCTCGTCGCTCGCCAGGTCGGCCAGATCATCCAGGCTCTTGATCTCCTTCTCGCCCAGCTTGACCAACAGCGCCGGCGAAATCCCTTCCAGGGCCGCGACCTCATCGCTGACTCCGAGCTCGCGCCGGGCGGTGTCGTGCTTGCGGTCCTGCTCTTCCAGGAAGTTCCGCCCGCGGGCGCGCAACTCCTCGGCGACATCCTCGTCGAAGCCCTCGATCTCGGCCAGCTCCTCTATCGGCACAAAGGCGACTTGCTCGAGGCTGGTGAAACCTTCGGCGACCAGCAGGTGGGCGATCACGTCGTCGACGTCGAGCGCGTCCATGAACATCTGCGAGCGGTTCTTGATTTCCTCCTGGCGACGCTTGGACTCCTCCTCCTCGGTCAGGATATCGATCTCCCAACCGGTCAGCTGGGAGGCCAGGCGCACGTTCTGGCCGCGCCGGCCGATCGCCAAGGAGAGTTGGTCATCGGGCACGACGACCTCGATCCGACCCTGCTCCTCGTCGAGCACCACCTTGGTGACCTCCGCCGGTGCCAGGGCGTTGACCACGAAGGTCGCGGTGTCCGGCGACCAGGGTATGATGTCGATCTTCTCGCCCTGCAGCTCGCTGACCACGGCCTGCACCCGGCTGCCCCGCATACCGACGCAGGCGCCGACCGGGTCGATCGATGAATCGTGGGAGATCACGGCGATCTTGGCTCGGCTGCCGGGGTCGCGGGCAACCGACTTGATCTCGATGATGCTGTCGTAGATCTCGGGCACTTCCTGAGCGAAGAGCTTCGCCATGAACTGCCGGTGAGCACGGGACAGGAAGATCTGAGGCCCACGGATTTCCTGACGTACGTCGTAGATGTAGGCGCGTACGCGGTCGCCGGTACGAAACGATTCCCGCGGCAAGGTCTCGTCTCGGCGCATGAGCGCCTCGGCGCGCCCCAAATCGACGGTGACATTGCCAAACTCGTTTCGCTTGACGATGCCGTTGACGATCTCGCCGGTGCGATCCTTATATTCGTCGAACTGCCGGGCCCGCTCGGCCTCGCGCACTTTCTGCACGATAACCTGCTTTGCGGTCTGCGCCGCAATCCGCCCCAGGTCGATCGGCGGAAGCTCCTCGACGATGAAATCGCCGGACTGCAGCTTGGCATCGCTGTGGCGGGCGTCGACCACGGAGACCTCCGTGAACTCGTTCTCAACCTCGTCCACAACCTCGCGGTAGCGCCTGAGCCGAATCTCTCCGGTCCGCCGATCGATGTCCGCGCGGATATCGTGCTCGTGGCCGTACTTGGCCCGGCCCGCCTTGCCGATCGCCTGTTCCATGGCCTCGAGCACCTCGTCGCGCTCGATGCTCTTCTCCCGTGCGACCGCATCGGCCACTTGCAGAAGTTCGGTTCTTGATAACGCCGTGGTGTCCATGGTTCCGCCTAGCACTCGCGTCTCACTCACTATTCCGATTCAATCATCAATTCACCTGGCTTGCCGCGACCAGCTCATCGGTCAAAACAAGCTTGGCCTTGGCCAGATCGTCGAAGGCCAGCGTGACCTCGCCGTCCTCTATGGCCAAGCGCACCTGGCCATCGTCGGTACCGAGCAAACGGCCGCGGAAACGCTTGCGGCCTTCGATCGGCATAAGGGTCTCCAACCGCGCCTCGAAACCGGCGAAGCGCTCGAAATCGCCCGGGCGGGTCAACGGCCGGTCGATCCCTGGCGAGCTGACCTCGAGAACGTAAGCGCCGGCGATTGGATCCTCGACGTCCAATATGGCGCTGATCGCGCGGCTAGCCTCGGCACAATCATCCAGCGACAGGCCGAAATCGGCGCTCCGCTCGATCATCACCTGCAACTTGGGCCGCCGGTCGCCGGACAGCAGCACGCGCACGATCTGAAAGCCCATCGCCTCAAGGCTTGGGGCTATCAGCGCATCGATCTGCGCGGCGCGTCCTTCGCTCGTCCGGACCAATTCGGTGCCACTCCCAACAGAGGCCTCACGGCGCCTCTCACTCCACGTCGGTCGGATACATGACCTAAAGCGACCCGTAACAAAAAAGTGGGCCGCTGGCCCACCCGTCAGTCGAGGGCCGGACGCGGCCAACAGATACTTTCCCGCCACGTCAACCCTATGGTCGCGCGCACTTTACGCTCGGATACCTGGGCTCGCAAGGCTTTTCTGACCGCTCGGCGCGGCCCTGGCGGTGGCCGCTCAGCGTCGCCGGAAGCGCAAGTAAACCGGTTTCAGACCTTGGTCAATGGCTTTGCGCTCGTAGCGACTTTCGGGCCAGTCGGCCGGCCGCCGTCGCCAATCTTCCGGGCTCTGGGCGAGCCACTGGAAGGCGCGGTGCGCGCTGGTCCGCTCGAGCATCCAATCGAGATGACCCATGTGATCGGTCGCCAGGCGCAGCTCGCCACCGGGCCGGATCAACGCGGCCAGCCGGTCCAAGCTCTCGCGCTGAATGAAGCGCCGCTTGTGGTGGCGTCGCTTGGGCCATGGGTCGGCGAACAGAAGGAACACCCGGCTCAGCGCGCCGGCGGGCAAGGCGGCCAACAAGTCCCGGCCGTCGCCTTCATAGATTCGAATGTTTTCAATGTTTTGTGCGTCGATCTCTCGGACCAAGCTGGCGATACCATTGATGAAAACCTCGGCCCCGAGGATCCCCACGCCAGGATTCTGTGCGGCCTGCCAGGCCAGATGCTCGCCGGCACCGAAACCGATTTCAAGCCAGTAGGCCTCGGGCCCTATCGGCGCAAAGAGCGCCTCCAGATCGATTTGCTTGCCGACCTCGGGCAGTGGAACGGTCAATCCCGGCAGACGCTCGTCGATCAGCGCGCGCAGGCCGGCGCGCAAAGGGCGCCCTTGACGTCGTCCGTAGGTTCGGCTGTCGGTGCTGGGCGATCGATCGGCCGGACGGTCCCCCAAGGCAGGGCCTCAGGCGTTGAAGGCCGATCTTAGGCCATCGACCAGGTTCAGGTTTTCCCAGGAGAACCCGCCATCGGCTTCGGGCGCGCGGCCGAAATGACCGTAGGCCGCGGTGCGTGCGTAGATCGGCCGGCTCAAGCCCAGATGCTCTCGGATGCCACGGGGCGAAAGATCCATGAGCTCCTGCAGAACCTTTGACAGGCGCCCTTCCTCCACTTGGCCGGTACCGCGGGTGTCCACGTAGACCGAGAGCGGCTTGGAGACGCCGATCGCATAGGAGAGCTGGATGACGCAGCGCTCGGCCAGCTCGGCGGCGACCACGTTCTTGGCGAGATAGCGCGCCGCGTAGGCCGCCGAGCGGTCCACCTTGGTGGGATCCTTGCCGGAAAAGGCGCCGCCGCCGTGGGGTGCCGCGCCGCCATAGGTATCGACGATGATCTTCCGGCCGGTCAAACCGCAGTCGCCGTCCGGGCCGCCGATGACGAAACGGCCGGTCGGATTGACATAGAATTCCTCTTCCGGGCACATCCAGCCATCGGGCAGGACATTGACCACATGGGGGCGCACGATCTCGCGGATCTCGTCCTGCTCCAGCTCCTCGCTGTGCTGGGTCGAAACCACCACCGAGGTAGCCCGCTCGGGCTTGCCGTCGACGTACTCCAAGGTCACCTGACTCTTGGCGTCGGGGCCAAGCCGTGGCTCGGCCCCTGAATGACGGGCTTCGGCCAAGGACGACAGGATGTTGTGGGAGAGATAGATCGGCGCCGGCATGTATTCTTTGGTCTCTCGGCAGGCGAAGCCGAACATGATGCCTTGGTCGCCGGCACCCTCGTCCTTGTTGCCGGCGGCATCGACGCCGGCCGCAATATCAGCCGACTGCTCGTGCACGTAATTCTCGACCGTCAGCAAGCGCCAATCAAAGCCGCTCTGCTGGTAGCCGATTTCGCGAACCGCGCTCCGGACAACCTCCTCCAGCAGGTCCTTGGTAACCTCCTTGGGGCCCCGCACCTCGCCGCCGAGCACGACTCTGTTGGTCGTCGCCATGGTCTCGACCGCGACGCGGGACTGGGAATCGTGCGCCAGGTAGGTGTCGACGACGGCATCGGAAATACGATCGCAAACCTTATCCGGATGCCCCTCCGAGACAGATTCGCTGGTGAACAGATAGCTCCCGTTGCGCACGCGCTTCGCTCCCTCGCAATATCGGCAATGAATGGCCCGCCGCGATCGGCCGGGCAGAATTTCCTGCCCGGGGGTACCCCCCCTGCCCGACGACGTCAAGAACTCAAGGCGGCGACGGCGCTCAGTCTCTATCGAGGGGGTTAACGATCGGTTTCAAGCTGCCCCGGCAGGCAGCGCCTTGACCGGGTGAAACAGGCGACCGGCGCCGATGCAAAGGAGTCAAAGCGGCTGCTTCAGACGCAAGAGTAAAACGCCCATCGCTGACAGAACAAGCAACACAGCAACGATAGCGTTTCCAAATCGCGCATATGGGGTAAGCCCCGGGAGGGGCTGCGGCAGCGGCACGTCGATTGCGCCTGAGCGATTGAGCCCGAGGCGGGCCAGCTCGCGGCCGTAGGCGTCGAACACCGCGGTAATGCCGGAATTGGCTACGCGGACGATCGGCAGGCCTTCCTCGACCGCCCGCAGCCGGGCGCTGGCAAGATGCTGATAGGGTCCCGAGCTGGTGCCGAACCAGCCGTCGTTGGTGATGTTGAGCAGCCAGGCGGGGCGCTGATCGGGCTGGGTCACCTGGCCGGGGAAGATCACCTCGTAGCACACCAAGACGCCGACCGGCGGCAAGCCCGGCAGGTCCAGTGTGGTGAGTCCCGGTCCGGCCGAGAAGTCCACCCGGCCGTGGGTCACCTTGGCGAAGCCGAACAGCCAGCGCAGAGGGACGTACTCGCCGAAAGGAACCAGGTGAAACTTGTCATAGGTTCCAACGATTTCGCCAGCCCCGTCGAGCGCGTGCATGGAGTTCCACAGTCGCGTCTTTCCCTCGCCCTCCTTGCGGCGCAAGGCCCCGGTCAGCAGAAGGCCGTCCGCCGGCACCACGCGCGACAAGGCATCGCGCAGCTGCGGCTCGTTGGCCAAGACGTAGGGCGTTGCGGTCTCCGCCCAAACAACGTGGGTCACGGCATCCGCGTCCTGCCCCCCGAGACTGAGCGTCATCTGGTCGATGACGTTCTTGCGGCGCCATTCGGGCGACCACTTGAGAGACTGTTGGACGTTTGGCTGAACCAAGCGCAGCACGGTATCCGGCACCATCTCCTGGTCGACCGCGGGCGCATCGGCCAGGCGCATGATGCCACCACCCCAGACGAGCGCGATCAGGACCAACCCCAGCAGACTTGGCAGCCAGCGGCGCAATGTTGATCCCTCGTCTCGCTCGGCCAGGGTGGCCGGCAGCGCCGCGGCAATAACGGTGATCAGGCTGAGCCCCCAAACGCCGGTTAACGCGGCAAGCTGGATGGTGCTGTCCGAGAAGGCCCAGACCGAGCCCATCAGGTTCCAGGGAAACCCGGTCAAGACCCATGAGCGCAGCCACTCGACGGCAAGCCAGGCGCCTGCCAAACCAAGCGCCCGCGCCGCGCCGCGCAGCCGGCAGCGCCACACCAAATAGATCGCCGCGGCTGGAAAGAGTCCGAGGCCGATGCCCATGGCGAGCACGGCAACAGGCATCAGGGCGGCGTACTGCTCGGCGTCGACCAGAAACGCGATCCCAACCCAATAGGTGCCGACGAGGAAGTGGCCGCTGCCGAAAGCCCAGGCAATCCGGAAGGCTTCGCCGTCCCGCTTTGCACCTTCAAGCAGCCAGAGCAGACAGGGAAAGGCCAGCCACAGCAGGGGCACTAGATAAAGCGGCGCGAAGGCGAGCGCTGCCAACCCGCCCAGCAAGGCCGAGACCGCGAGTCGGCGCCACCCGCTCAAGCGCGCCAGCTTGGCAGCCGTCCGGCGCAACTTTCCGGTCGGCGCCCGCTCGATCTCGGCCGTTGCGCTCACTTAAGGATCCCTACGACGCACGTTCCTCACCGCTCGAGTCCTCGACGGTCTTGGGCAGATTGCGCACCCGCAGACGCTTTATGCGCCGCGGGTCGGCCTGCAGGACCTCGAAGGAGACACCCGAAGGCTCATGTGCCACCAGCTCGCCGCGGGCGGGCACGCGTCCGGCCAAAGAGAACACGAAGCCGCCTAGGGTGTCGATATCCTCTTCGCGCTCGTTGTCGGACAGAACCGGCCCGACTAAATCCTCGAACTCTGTGATCTCGGTGCGCCCGTCGGCGATCAGGGACCCGTCCTCTTGGGGGATCAGCTTTGGTCCCTCGTCGACATCGTGCTCGTCCTCGATCTCTCCGACGATCTCCTCGACCAGATCCTCGATCGTGATGAGACCGTCGATGCCGCCAAACTCGTCGACCACGAGCGCCATGTGAACGCGGGACAGGCGCATCTCGAGCATCAAGTCGAGCACCCGCATGGAAGGCGCGACGAACTGTACCCGGCGTGTGATCTCCTCGAGCTCGAAGGGACGGTCGGAGCGAACGTAGGGCAAAACGTCCTTGATGTGCACCAGACCGATCACGTCGTCCAGAGTCTCGCGGTAGACCGGAAAGCGCGAATGGCCGAACTTGCCGGCAACATCGAGCAGCTCCTCCAACCCGCAAGCCACCTCCACCGCCTGGATATCGGCGCGCGGTACCATGACGTCCTCGGCGGTCAGGTGGCGCTGCTTGAGAAGGTTGGCGAGCATCATCCGCTCGTCGGTCGTGATCGGCTGGGAGTCGCTTTCCTGGTGATCGCTCTCGCTGATCTCCTCGATGATCTCCTCGATCGTCTCCCTCAGGGAGTTGTCCCCGTTGCGCCCGCGCAAAGCCTTGGTCAGCCGGTGCACCAGGCCGCCCAACAGGCTTCTCTGACTGCCGTTGCCGTTTGTGCGGCCGGCGCGATGGGTGGCGTCACTCATTGTGCCGCCTCGCAGCGGTAGGGGTCGGCGATCCCGAGCTCGGCCAGCACAGCCACCTCCAGGCGCTCCATGGCGCGCGCCTCCGGTTCGCTTTCGTGGTCGAAGCCCAATAGGTGCAGCACGCCGTGAACCACCAGGTGGATCACGTGATCGTTCATGGATTTGGCCTGGGCCGCAGCCTCTCGCTCGACGGTCTGACGCGCCAGGACCACGTCGCCCAACAGCCATGGGACCTGACGAGGACTCTCAGGCCGCGGCTCGAGATCCCCGAAGGAGAGCACGTTGGTCGCCTTGTCCTGCCCCCGGAAACGGCCGTTGAGCTCCTTCATAAAGTCGTCGTCGACCAGCACCAAAGAGAGCTCGACCGCTTCGGTTTCGCCGGCATGGCGCAGGGCAGTGCCGGCCGCGCGCTCGATGAGCGCCTCCGGATTCGGCAGACTCCCACCCCATTCGGGGTCTTCGACCCTGACGTTGATGACCAGCTCTCGGCCGGCCAGCCCGGTACTTGGAGGCTCTTCGGTCATGATTGCTCGGGCTCGGCTGGTTCATCCACCAGCGGCTTTTGGCTCTTGCCGTTGCGCCCGTTCTCGCGCGCTTCGTAGGCGCGCACGATTCGGGTCACCAGGCTGTGGCGCACGACGTCCGAATCGGAGAACTCGACAACCGCGACCTCGGGCAGCCGGGTGAGCAGGGCCACCGCGTCTCTCAAGCCGGAGGGCTGCCCCTTCGGCAGATCGACCTGGGAGAGATCGCCGGTCACCGCCATCTGGCTGTTCTCGCCGATCCGGGTCAGGAACATCTTCATCTGAACCGGCGTCGTGTTCTGCGCTTCGTCCAGGATGATGTAGGCGTTGCTCAAAGTCCGGCCGCGCATGAAAGCGAGTGGGGCCACTTCGATCTCGCCGTTGGACAGGCGCTTGACCACCTGCTCGGCCGGCAGCATCTCGTAAAGCGCGTCGTAAAGCGGCCGCAGGTAGGGGTCGACCTTGTCCCTGAGGTCGCCGGGCAGGAAGCCCAGGCGCTCGCCCGCCTCCACAGCGGGGCGCGACAGGATAATGCGGTCGACCTTGCCGGCGGCCAGCATGGCCACCGCCTTGGCGACAGCTAGGTAGGTCTTGCCGGTGCCGGCCGGGCCGATACCGAAGACCAGCTCGTGACTTTCGAGCGCCCTGATGTAGTCGGCCTGACCGGGCGAGCGGGGCGATACGTGGCGCTTTTTGGTGCGGATCGTCAGGTCGTCGGTGTGAATGGCCGTGGTCGCGGCGGCCGCCATGACCGGGTCGGACTCGCTTTGCGCCATGCGCACCACCGCGTCGATCTCCGCGTCACCGACCTGCATACCCTTTTTCAAGCGCTCGTACAGCGCGCTCAGCGCCATGTTGGCGCACTTGACAGAGTCCGGCTTTCCGGTGATCGACAGGCTGTTTCCGCGCGAGGCGAGGGAAACACCAAGCTGGCGCTCCAATCGGGCCAGGTTCTGGTCGTGCTCGCCATAGAGGAGGGGCAACAAGCTGTTGTCTTCGAACTGCATGAGATCCGGATCGCCGTTCGGATGGCGCGCGCTCAACCTTGGGCTCCTTCCAAGACATCGTTCAACTCTGTGCTTGCCGCCTCCAGCGGCCAAGCGCCGGTGACCACCCGCCCAGCCAGACTGTTGGCCTGACCCTCTTCGATGGCGACCTCGACGATCTCGCCGATCAGGCGCTCGGGCGCCACCGCATGCACGGCCTGCATATAGGGGCCGCGGCCGACGATTTGACCTTGGCGACGGCCGCGGCGCTCGAAAAGAACCCTTTGGGTCTGGCCCTCGCTAGCCCGGTTGAAGGCCGCCTGCTGCTCGTTCAACAGACTTTGCAACATGGCCAAGCGCTCGGCCTTAAGTGCGTCGGGCACCTGCTCCCCGTCGTCGGCCGCCGGTGTGCCGGGCCGCGGGGAGTACTTGAAGGAGTAGGCTTGAGCATAGCTGATGTCGGTCACCAGGCGGATCGTCTCGGCGAAATCCCGATCGCGCTCGCCCGGGAAGCCGACAATGAAGTCGGACGACAGCGCCAAGTCGCCGCGCGCGGCGCGCAGGCGCTCGACGACCCGGCGATAGTCGTCGGCGCTATGGCGTCGATTCATGGCTGCCAATATCCGATCGGAGCCCGACTGCACCGGCAGATGCAGATAGGGCATCACCTTGGCCTCTTCGGCGTGGGCGGCGATCAGTTCGTCGTCCATGTCGAGCGGATGGGACGTGGTGTAGCGCAAGCGCTCCAGGCCGTCGATCTCGGCGAGGCCGCGCAGGAGGCGGCCCAATCCCCAGGTCGCCGCGCCCTTGCCGATCCCGGCGCCGTGGTAGGCATTGACGTTCTGGCCAAGCAGAGTGATCTCCCGAGTGCCCTGGGCCACCATGCGACGGGCTTCGTGCAGGATGTCGGCGGCCGGGCGGGAGAACTCGGCGCCACGGGTGTAGGGCACGACGCAAAAGGTGCAGAACTTGTCGCAGCCTTCTTGCACCGAGAGGTAGGCTGCCGGTCCTTGGGGCGCGCTTTCCTCCGGCAGGTGGTCAAACTTGGAATCCAACGGAAAATCGGTGTCGAGCACCCCTTGACCCGGAACGCCCCGCAGGGCGCGGGCGACCAGCTCGGGCAGGCGATGGTACGACTGGGGGCCGAGCACCACGTCGACCACCGGCGCCCGGCGCAGTATTTCCTCGCCTTCAGCCTGGGCGACACAGCCGGCCACGGCGACCACCATGGTGCCGCCTTGGGCCTCCTTTTGGGTCTTTAGGGCGCGTAGGCGGCCAAGTTCGGAATAGACCTTCTCGGCGGCCTTTTCCCGGATGTGGCACGTGTTCAGGACCACCATGTCGGCGCCATCAGGCCGGTCCGCGGGCGCATAGCCGAGCGGCGCCAGGACATCCGCCATGCGGGCGGAGTCATAGACGTTCATTTGGCAGCCGTATGTCTTGATGAAGAGTTTCTTGGCCAAGTTCGTGTCAGTGTCCAACGGCACAATCCGCGCCGGCGACTAGTCCTCGTGCCATTTTTTCAGGCAATCGGTGTAGTTCGGCACATATAGGTTAACATTCCAACCACACAATTCAAAATCCACAACATTCACTCCGATCTCAGGGCCCCGACAGAGTCTGCGTCTCAGCCGCACGCCGGGGCCGGCCGCTCAGCGCCGCCGCCAGGCCCTCTTGCACCCGCTCCTTGCAGTGGGCCGCCAGGGCCTTCCGCGAGCCCAACTCGGCCAAAGTGATCAAGGGGTGGAAGTGCACCACCACTGTCAAGCGGCCGAGCCCGGCCAAATGCCACAGATGGGGTGCCAAGTCCATATCTCCGTACCAAGCATAAAAAGGGCGCAAGGAGCGTCCGAGCGGCAGGCCATCGAGCTTGGTGTAGGCGACGGTCACAGGCTGGACCGCGAGCGGCACGCCGTTTGGCTCGCTCGCCGCCGCCGACATTAGCGCGCTTTTGAAGGGCAAGACTCGGTTGCCGTCGCCGCTTGTGCCTTCGGGAAAGATGATCAGATTGTCGCCGGCGACGAGGCGCTCCATGATCTCGTCGCGCTGGCGGGCCGTCTTGCTCGGCCTGCGATCGACGAACACCGAACGCTGCAGACGCGCAAGCCAGCCGAATAGGGGCCAAGACTTGACCTCCGCCTTGGCGACGAAAGAACCGGGGACCAAACTGCCCAGCACCAAAATGTCCAAGTAGGACACATGGTTCGACGCGAACAGCGTCGGCGTCTTGCGCGATTGACGGCCACGGCGTTCAATCCGGATGCCAAGCAGGCGGCAGCACTGGCGGTGATACCAAAGCGGCAAATTGCGCGCCAAGGGTTTGCTGGCGCCAAGCGCAACGATCTGAACCGCCATCATCGGCACGGTGAAGCAGACATAAAGCGAAAGTCTGACGGCGGACTTGAGCCGAGAGCCTAGTGCATCTTGCATCGCGCTCAGCTGCTGGTTTCGTGAACCAAGCGTCCGGCCTCGTCCCGGCTGTAGTGCCGGTAGTACTTCTCGGTCACCCGGTCGGTTTTGACCACGATACAGACGTCGGTCGTGCCAAATTCCCGGTCTACCACGGCACCGTCACCGACAAAGCCGCCCAGGCGCAGGTAACCCTTAAACAAGGGCGGCAGCTCCTGCCAGGCTTTCTTCGGGTCGATCATATCGGCGGCCAAGCGGTCCATCGCGACATAGCGCTCGGCAACCGCGCGCGGGCGCAAGGCCGGCGGGGCCAAGTGGTGATAGTGCAGGTAGGACAGGGGATGGGCCAAGGTGTCGACGTCTGTGCCTGGCAAGGAGGCGCAGCCGAACATAATGTCAATGTTGTAGTGGAAGACATAGGCCGCGATGCCACGCCACAGAAGCTGCATGGTCGCGCCATTGCGCAGGGCGGCCGCGACGCAGGATCGCCCGAGCTCTAGGATCTCGCCCTGGTAGGACATCAGACCTGAGATGTCGTATTCGTCGATCGTGTAGAACTGACCGCGCCGCCTGGCCGCCTCCCGGCGCATGAGTCGATAGGTGCCGACCACCGCCGGGGCCCGGCTGTCGGTCTCGTCGAACACCAGGAGGTGATCGCAGTAGTCGTCGAAGGAATCGTATTCTATGCCCGCCTCGACCATGTCACCGGTCGGTTTGGCTGCCATTTCCTCACAGAATACTTGGAAGCGAAGGCGCTGGGACTCTCGGATTTCGGCGGGCGTCTCGGCCAGACGGATCCGAAGGTTACCGGCCTTGATATCTACCGGCCGCGCGTTGCTTTGCTCAGCCATCACCATGGCGCCCCCTTTGGCCTGACCCAACACACTAGGCGCGGATGGATGCCGACGCAACAGAACGCGCCATCGGATCAGTCGTCAGCTTTGGCGCCCGACGGGCTGCTCTTATCCTTACCTGGCTTTTCGATCCGGGTGCCATAGAGCTCGTGGCGGTGACCGACCAGCTTGAAGCCGAGCTTCTTGGCCACTTCACGCTGCAGTTTCTCAATCTCGTCGTTGCGAAACTCGATGACCTCCCCGGTCTTGACATCGATCAGGTGGTCGTGATGCTCCTCTGGGGTTTCCTCATAGCGGGAACGTCCATCGCCGAAGTCGTGCCGCTCAAGGATATCGGCCTCTTCGAACAGCTTGACCGTGCGATAGACCGTCGCAATCGAGATGCGCGGGTCGCGGTCGCTGGCCCGCTGATAGACCAGTTCCACATCCGGATGATCGGTTGCCTCGGAGAGCACCTCCGCGATGACCCGCCGCTGTTCGGTCATCTTGAGCCCCCGCTCCATACATAGCTTTTCGATACTAGAGGTCATCTTTCCGCCGTTCCGCCGATGACAGAGCGCAAAGTATACCTCAGTGCAGCCCTATGGCCACCGTTCTCGACCGATCACTCAGATTGTTTGATTTGCTTCGAAAGCCTGGGGTCAGCGACGCCTGCGCCGGGCCTTTGTTCCGAGCCCGATCTGTTTGGCCAGCTTGGAGCGTTGTTTGGCATAGTTCGGAGCGACCATGGGATAATCAGCCGCCAGGCCCCAGCGCTCACGATACTCCTCCGGGCTCATGTTGTAGGCCGTTTTGAGATGACGCTTCAACATCTTCAGCTTCTTGCCGTCCTCAAGACAAACGATGTAATCCGGTGTCACCGACTTCTTTATCGGCACTGCCGGAGAGATTTGCTCGGCCTCTTGATCCACGCTGCCGTCCACCGTTGAAAGGGTACTGTAGACATCGCGAATGAGCTGCGGTAAATCCGACAGGGATACCGAGTTGTTGGATACATGAGCCGAGACGATATTCGTCGTCAGGGATAGAAGTTCAGCCGAATTTGATTGATCGCTCATTGGTAAAACATGCCCCATCTCGTTGTTTTGCTCTTGTATAATCATTAAGCTATCAAAAAACAACCCGTCAATACAAGCCGGTATTTTTGAATTGTAGTCTTACCTATCGATCTTTTGTTTCTATCCGATCTTTCTAAAGCTTTCGACCCTTTGTAAAATTGATGTAACGAAGACAGTCCAGATCGGAGCTAGCCGATCGCCGGGCATTCGCCCATTGATTATTGCAGGCCGGAGCCGATTGCTTTGGTGTTTTCAGGTTTAGACTTGACAACTGTAAAGAATCGCCGCCACCGCTGCTGTACCAGCCCGGCGGTAGTAGCCTGGGCGGCGGCCAACGCGATGAAACCCCTCCGCGTCGTAAAGGGCGCAGGCCGCGCGATTGTCTTCAGCTACTTCCAGATGCATCACCTCGACGCCAAGCAACGGTAGCTGAGCGGCGGCCGCGCGAAGCAAAGCCCGGCCGAGCCCGCTTCGCCGCCATGTGGGCGCGACCCCAAGCGCCAGAATTTCGCATTCCTGTAGAACGACGCGGACCAAAACAAAGCCGCCAAGCCGACCACCGCGCCAGGCGAGTAGTCCGAAAGCACCTTCGAGCGCCATGACCTGGTCGATCGACGCCTCGTTCCACGGTTCGTCGGGAAAGCAAGCCTCATGGAGTGCCGCGATCGCGCCGTGATCGGCAGGCACCGCCGGCTTCAGCTCGAAGGCTTCGTCGGTCACGGCGACGGGGATCGCCGGCCTGGCGTTACGTCGGGCGCTCGCAGATAGAGCGGCGCAGGCGGCAGGGCGCCATGGGGCGGCAGCGGTCTTTCGGCCGCAAGTTGGGCAAGCACCGCGGCATCGATTGGGCCATGCGCCCGAACGGTCAAGTCCATGCGGCCGGCGCGCCGCAGCGCCTCGGCGCCGCGCTCGGCACCATCGCCGACCAGCAGCAGGGGCCCGCTCGGCAGGGCGCCAGCAAGCTGCTCAGGCAGCAGAGCGGCCGGGTCGCCGGGGCTATCGCCGGGCCGCCAAACTGTCTGGGCATAGAGTTCCTTGCGCTTGGACTCGATCAGGGCGACCAGGGGAAGGCCCTGGCGTTCTTCGGCATCGACCGCGGCCGCCGCGGCCTCGAAGGTCGTTACGCCCATGGCCGGGCAGGCGCACGCCAAGGCGATCGCGCGTGCCGTGGCGAGACCAATGCGCACTCCGGTGAAGCCGCCTGGCCCGACCGTCACAGCGACCAGCGTGAGCTGGTCGTAGCCTACAGCGGCCTCGGTCATGACGTCCTCGATCATCGGCACCAGACGCTCCGACTGGCCGCGCTCCATCGTCTCAAGGCGGCGCGCGCGCACCGCCCCGCCGCTCCAAAGCGCCGCGGAGCAGGCATTGCCGGCCGCATCGAGCGCCAGGATGCAGGCTTTCTCGGTCATCTACCGGCCGGGCCGGTCACTCGATGCGGCAGGCGTCGTCGAAGGCCAGGCGTTCTTGGCGCGGGTGGAGATTGTCTTGCTGACCGAAGCCGAGGTTACACAAGAAGTTCGACTTCCAGCTACTTTCGGGGAAAAATTCCCTGTCGACCGCTTGATTGTCGAACCCCGACATGGGCCCGCAATCCAGCCCCAAGGCACGCGCCGCCAGGATGAGGTATCCTCCTTGAAGACTCCCGTTGCGGAATGCCGTCTCGAAGATCAGGTCCTCCTTGCCGGCAAACCAAGCCTGAGCGTCGACTCGGGGGTTGAGAGCGCCCAACTGCTCGTGGAATTCGCTGTCGTAGGCGACGATCGCGGTGACCGGCGCTGACATCGTCTTCTCCACGTTGCCCTTATCGAGGGCCGGCTTGAGCCGTTCCTTGGCTGCGGACGAACGCAGATAGACGACCCGCATCGGGCAGCAGTTGGCGCTTGTCGGGCCCATTTTGGCAAGGTCGTAGATTGCCTCCAAAAGAACGTCGCTGATCTCTTTGTCCTGCCAGTGCCTGTGGGTGCGGGCCTCGCGGAACAGCAGGTCCATTCCCCGGTCGCTCAAGATTTCGCCCACGGATATTCCCCTTTGTCTTGGACGCCCACGACGAGCGCCCGCCTTCCGGACAGTCCTAACTAGACTGGCATGGTGTCACAGGGCAAGCCCCTAGCCGGCCAGGCCATGGAAGACGAGCGGACCGAGACGCGCTAAGCTCGGGTATGAACATGTCACGACCTGCCGTGTTTAGGGTCTGGGCCGCCCTGATACTCATGCTTCTTTTCCAACAGTTTCCGGCATCCGCCGCGCCGCCAGCGGACAATGGCGCGGTGGTTCTGCTCTATCATCGCTTTGGCGAGGACAGTCTACCTTCGACCAACGTTCGATTGGAGCAGTTCGAGGCACAGCTGGCCGAGCTCGCCGCCGGCCAGTACCAGGTCATGGCCCTGCCTGACATTCTGGCCGCCCTCGCCGAGGATCGGCCGCTGCCCGAGCGCACCGTGGGTATTTCGATCGACGATGCCTTTCTCTCGGTCTACGAAGAGGCCTGGCCGCGCCTCAGGGCGGCCGGTTTCCCCTTCACCCTGTTCGTTGCAACGGAGCCGCTCGATCGTCGTTTGCCCAACTACATGAGCTGGGACCAATTGCGCGAGATGCAGGCGGACGACCTGGTGACCCTGGGCGGCCACAGCGTCACGCACGGCCATATGGTCGAACAGCAGACCATTCAGAACATACAGGAGATCGAATCCGCCAACCTCAGGTTCCGCGACGAGCTGGGCCGCCAGCCAGCGCTCTTCGCCTATCCCTTCGGCGAGTACGACTTGACCCTGCGCGAACTGGTCGTGGCAAGCGGCTTCTCGGCGGCCTTTGGCCAGCAGTCCGGGGCGATCGCCCGCACCAGTGACCGCTTCGCCCTACCGCGCTTTCCGATCAACGAGGCCTATGGTGGCCTGGAGCGCTTTCGCTTGATCGCCAACGCCCTGCCCCTGCCGGTCGAGCAGATGGTGCCAGCCGACCCGGTGCTCGGGCTTGAGGACAACCCGCCGGCCTTTGGCTTCACGGTTCTATCGGAGATCGGGAACCTGGACCGGTTGGCGTGCTACTATCAGGGCGATCCTCTGGTCTGGAATCGCCTGGTCGGCCGGCGCATCGAAGTTCAGGTGACCCACGCCCTGCCGCCCGGACGCAGCCGCATCAACTGCACTCTGCCTGGCCCAAACGGTCGTTGGCGCTGGCTTGGCCGTCAATTCTACGTGCCGGAGGACTAAGCCCTTACTTCTGGGGGGTATCCGCGGCAATCTGCTGGTCGCCGACTGCGCCGCCAAGGCGCGCGCCATCGAACGCAGCCAAGCCGTTGGTGCGCATCAGACCGTGAATCTGATCCACATAGTCCTGGCCGCGCTCCGAATAGCTCAAGAGCGTGCCGCCCAGGGCGCGGCCGTCCAAGTTATCTCCGGCGGCCCGCTGCGCGGCACGCTTGCGCCGAAAGTCCTCGTAGGCCGGATGGCTGTTAAGGTTGTGCATATAGGCGCGCACGCCGCCCATTAGGTTCATGTAGCTGCGCACACGGTGCTTTTCCTTCGAGGCGCGCTTGTCGGGCACTAGACCTATGATCGATGGCGACCAAGTGCGCTGGCCATAGAGCGCATTGCCGTTCCGTGCAAAGCGCGACGTTCCCCATCCGCTCTCTTCGATCGACTGGGCGAGCGCCAAGCTGGGCGGGATCACGTCAATTCGCTCGAGCAGGGCGGCGAAACCGGCGTCCTCCGGCAGGTCGTAGCGCTCGCGCGACCGTTCGATCCAGGCCAGATCGGCGGCACGGAGACTCTCACCTCGGGCCACCTCGGCGGCCAAGTCCTTCAGGTGAGCGCGTTCGTTTTCCAACTCCTGATTCGACATCAGGACCAGCGGTAGAACCGTCCGCAAAAAGAGCGCTTTGCGCTCTCCGACCGAGTTCAGATCGGCCAGGTCTCGGGGCAGAGCGGTGACGTAGACCCGAGGCACCGAGGCGCCGTCGCGGACGTCCTCCAGCCTATAGCCGAGGTCGGTGAAGACCGCCTCCAAATGCGCCGAATCCGCCGGTCGGACCAAGCTGTCGACCCGATTGAGAACGCCCGGCGCCAGGCTCGGCAATCCGGCTTCAGCGCCGACTGCCGCGATCTCTGACTCGCTCGGAACGGTGACTTGGACCGCCACCACGACCATGGTGGCAACCGCGACGACGCCGCCTATCAGGCTCATCTGTACGCGGCTAAATCTCGGCACACCAAGCATGTCAATGCCATGGACCTTAGCCTCCCCCAATCCCCAAACTATGTGCTGATCCGACCGATCCGGGAAACGGCTGACCGCGACCTAAATGTCGCGCCCCCAACAGCCGCAGGCTCGATCAGAGAACCGCGCGCACCTCTAAGACCTCGGGAATGTAGTGCCGCAACATGTTCTCAATCCCCATCTTGAGAGTCGCCGTCGAGCTTGGACAGCCGGCGCAAGCGCCTTGCATGTGCAGATAGACAATCCCGTCTTCAAAGCCGTGAAAGACGATGTCGCCGCCGTCTTGGGCGACTGCCGGGCGCACACGCGTGTCCAGCAGCTCGCGGATCATGGCGACCACCTCGTCTTCCGGCTCGTCCGATTGCGGCTTGCTCGAAGCCCCGTCGTCGCCAGCCAGAATGACCGGTCGACCGGCGGTGAAATGCTCCATGATGATGCCCAAGATCGCCGGCTTGATCAGGTACCACTCCTTGTCCGCGGACTTGGAGATCGTGATAAAGTCGGCACCGAGGAAAACGCCAGTGACCCCGTCAATCTGAAACAGCCGTTGGGCCAAGGGCGAGCGCGCCGCCGACTCCCGGTCCGGGAAGTTTGCGGTATCGCTTTCCATGACCTCTCGTCCGGGCAGGAACTTCAAGGTCGCGGGATTCGGTGTCTCTTCAGTCTGAATGAACATCGTGCCTTCTCGGGCGAGCCGATTCGCCAGGTCGCGCTACTTTGATTCAGATGAGCGGAAAGATCAAGGGCACCCGTAATGTGGCGAAATTACGTAATGCCGTCGATCTCGTCCTCTTCCAGATTGCCGGGGACGATGGTCAGCGGGACGTGTAGCTTGCTGAGGAACTTGCCGGTCAAAGCCTCGATCAGGGGCCCCGGCCCGCGCTTACCTACGTTGGCGCCGAGCACCAGGATCGAAATGTTCGGCTCCTCGTCCAGCAGATTGAGCAGCTCATCGCGCCGGGTGCCCTCGCGCACATAGAGGATCGGCAAGGCGCCGGTCTGCTCGTTGACCGAGCCGGCAAGCTTTTGCAGCAGCTGCTCGCCTTCGCTGCGCGCCTCTTCGCGCATGAGATTGCCGACCGACATCCAATGCTGGAAGTCGGCCGGCTCGACCACGTAGAGCAAAGCCACTCGGCCGCCGGTGTTTCGCGCCCGGCGGCAGGCAAAGCGCAGGGCAACGTCCATTTCCGGCGTATCGTCGACCACGACCAGGAACACCCGGTTGGCGCTGGCAGCTGCTTCGGCCGGCGTTTCGGGCGCTGTCTCGGGCGAGGTTTGCGGGTCGGTGTCCGACATAGAAGTGCTCACTTACGGAAGGCAATATGGGCCAGCCATCCTGCCACCAATGCGATCAGAATCGCAATCACGCCGTAAAGGGCGCTGTTTTGGTAAGCGAAATCATAGACTTCCGCCTCCGCGCCCACTTTGCTGACGATCAACGGCGTCTTTTGGGCCGAGACCACGTGGCCGTCGACGATCAGGTAAACCTCCGCCTGATAGGTTCCGGTCGGCACATTGTCCGGAAACTCGATACGAGTCCGGAACAGCCTTTCGCCGAGGAATCCGATCTCATTGACCATCGTGGGGTAGAGGCCACGGCGCTGCTGATTTCGGATCAAGCCCGCGCGCCAATCCTGCGCCACGTTGGGCGAGGCGCGCGCCCGGGGGATTTCCAGCTTGAGATTCTCGACGCCGAGCTCGTGACGGGCCAGCACGTTTGGGCGGGCGATCTCGTCAAGCGGCTTGGAGCTGGCCACCGCGTAGAAGCTGGGCGCCTGCTCGAAGGTCATGGAGGCGGTGTTGATCCAGATCCCGGCGATGTTGCTCTTGCGGTGCATGACGATCGGAATCGAAGGCCCGCGCACCACGACGACTACGTCGCCCGGTTCGTCGATGGTGCCGAACACCAGGACCTCGTCGCCCGTGAAACCGGTGGTGATCGCCACCAGGTGCTTGGATGTGTCGGCCAAAAGCGGCACCGCCTTGGCGCCCTTGGGCGCTAGGCCGGCAAAGACAGCGAGCGCCACTATGACCAGGGCCCGGCTCAATGGGACACTCCAATGGTATAGATGTCGACCGGTGTCGTGGTCAGGTCGTAGCCCAGTTTGGCGCAAACGCCGAGCACCATGATGGCCAGCAGGATGCGCAGCTGCTCGCCGTGCAGCCGGGTGCTCATCTTGGCGCCGATCTGGGCGCCCACCACGGCGCCGATCAGGAGCAGAAGGGCCAGCACCACGTCGACGGTCTGGTTGGCGTAGGCTTGCAGGAAGGTGACGTTCGCGGTGACGAAGATGATCTGGAACAAGGAGGTGCCGACCACCACCGCGGTCGGCATGCCGAGCAGATAGATCATCGCCGGCACCATGATGAAGCCACCGCCAACGCCCATCAGCGCCGAGAGGACACCGACGAAAAAGCCGACGCCGAGCGGCAGCAGAGCCGAGATGTAGAGCTTGGAGCGCCGAAAGCGCATTTTGAGCGGCAGGCCGTGGATCCAGGTGTGCTTGTGCAGCTTGCCCATGCCACCTGCGCTCCTGCGCTTGGTCATGGCGCGCAGCGCCTCGACAAACATCAAGCCGCCGATCAAGCCCAAGAAGGTCACATAGCTGAGCCGGATCACCAGGTCGATCTGGCCGATCTCGCGCAATAAGGCGAAGAGCCAGACACCGAAGGTGGAGCCGGCCAGACCGCCGACCAGCAACACCGTTCCCATCTTGAGGTCGACGTTGCCGCGGCGCCAGTGGGCGAGCACGCCGGAGACCGAGGAGGCGACGATCTGATTGGCCTCGGTGCCAACCGCGACCGGCGCCGGCACGCCGATGAAGATCAGGATCGGCGTCATCAGGAAGCCGCCGCCGACCCCGAACACGCCCGACAGAAAGCCGATCGCGCCGCCCAACCCTAAAAGCAGAAACACGTTTAGGGAGATCTCGGCGATCGGTAGATAAATTTGCATCGCGGACCGGCTCAACGGCGAACAGACCGGACAGCCCCCCGGCGACCATCCGAATCATGTTGGAATAAAGACGTGACAAGCGCCATCGGCCAAGGTCCGCGGCGGCAGTACTTTATCGCAAAATAGCTTCCGGTCCAATACTTTACCGGGTCATTTTTTGCTTTTCTAAGAAGACGGACAAATAAGTTGCCGGCCCGCACACCCTCACGGGCTCAAGAAGCCGACGATGTCCTGAACCTGCTTAAGCGTCGGCGCGGCGAGATCGCGGGCCCGCTCGGCGCCGTCCCGCAGGACCTGGTCGACGTGATCGGGTGCGTCCATCAGGCGATTCATCTCCGCACCGATCGGCCCCAGCTTGGCGACCGCGAGCTCGGTCAGCTTAGCCTTGAAGCCGGCGAACTGACTGCCGCCCAGCTCGTCGAGCACCTGAGCCAAGGGCCGCTCGTCAAGCGCGGCATAGATGCCCAGCAAGTTGCAGGCTTCCGGTCGCTCCTGGCGCAAGGCCTCCGCCAGCGCGCCGTCCTCGCCCAGCGCCTCCGGGCCGGGCAGGGGATGCGGGTCCGTGGTTGCCTTGCGCAGCTTCTTGGCGATCTCGTCCGACGTGTCGGTCATGGAGATCCAGCTCATCGCGGAAGCGTCGGACTTGCTCATCTTCTTGGAGCCGTCGCGCAGGCTCATGACCCGGGTCACGACCCCGAAGATCAGGGGTTCGATGATCGGGAAGAACTCGACACCGTAGTCGTTGTTAAACTTCTGGGCGATGTCCCGGGTCAGCTCAAGGTGCTGCTTCTGGTCGTCGCCGACCGGTACGTGGGTCGCCTTGTAGGCTAGGATGTCGGCGGCCATGAGATTGGGATAGACATAGAGCCCGGCGCTCGCGTTCTCCCGGTTCTTGCCGGCCTTGTCCTTGAACTGAGTCATGCGGTTGAGCCAACCGATGCGCGCCACGCAATTGAAGATCCAGGCGAGCTCCGCGTGGGCCGAGACCTGGCTCTGGTTGAAGATGATGTTGCGCTTGGGATCGATGCCGGCGGCCAAATAGGCGGCGGTCACCTGGCGGGTGTTGCGACGCAACTCTTCGGGATCCTGCCACAGGGTAATGGCGTGCAGATCGACCACGCAGTAGATGCAGTCGTAGTCCTCTTGCAGGGCCACGAAGTTGCGGATCGCGCCCAAGTAATTGCCCAGGTGAACGGTTCCGGTCGGCTGAACGCCGGAAAAGATGCGCTTCATTTTCGATGTCTCCGCTTGGAAGCGCCGGGTTATCGCCGCTCGGCGCGGGAGGGTCAAGTGCCCCGGCGCCGCAGCAGCGCTTTGAGCTCGGACAGCTCGACCACGCCCAACAGAAGCCCTAGGGCGCCGTAAAGCGCTAGGCCGCCGCCGACCAGGAGCGCGAGGCCGGCGACCCGGACGACGAACGCGCCGACGATCCATCCAGCCAAAAGCTGGCTGCCGAGCCAAAGACCGAGGCCCATCAACACGCTGGCCGCGAGGATCCGCGGTATGCGGCTCTTCAGGCGCTGGTCCAGGGTGAAGAACCCGCGCTTTCGCAGGCCTACGGCAAGCAGCGCCACGCTAAGCCAGGCGGCGATCGTGGTCGCGACCGCAAGCCCGACAAAGCCGATCCACCAGAATAATCCCAGCGCCAGCACGACGTAGGCGGCCACCGAGACGACCGTGATCTTGAACGGCGTCATGGTGTCCTCCCGGGCGAAGTAGGCCGGTTGAAGGATCTTGACAAGGACGAAGGCCGGCAGCCCGAAGGCGAAGGCTTGAAGCGCCAGCGCGGTGGCGTCGCTCGATTCCCGGGTGAAGGCGCCGCGCTCGAACAGCACGACCACGATCGGCCAAGCGATCACCAGCAGCGCGACCGCGGCCGGCAGGGTCAGCACCATGGACATCTCCAGGCCCCGGTTGAGACGCTCCATAGCCAGCGCGTCCTGGCCGCTGCGCAGCTTGCGCGACAGGTCCGGCAGTAGCACCACACCGAAGGCGATGCCGATCAGGCCGAGCGGCAGCTGGTAGATCCGATCGGCGTAGTAAAGATACGAGACAGCCTCGGCCTGCAAGGTGGCGATCGCCGTTCCCACAAGCAGCATGACCTGCTGGGTCGCGGCGGACAGCACGCCGGGCCCCATGAGCTGTCCGAGCCGGCGAACCCCCGCCGTCAGCCGGGGGCGAATCAGCCGCAGGGCCATGCCCGCGCGCCCAGCCGCGACCATCAGGACAAGAAACTGGGCAAGGCCCGCCCCGGCAACGGTCCAAGCCAAGACCCGGCCCGGCGAACCGAGCAAGGGAATGACGGCGGCGAGCGCGACGATCAGAAAGATGTTGAGCAGAATCGGCGCCGCCGCGGCTGCCGCGAAACGGTGGAGGGCGTTGAGCACGCCGCTCAAGAGCGCCACCAAGGACATGAAGAGCAGGTAGGGAAACATCACCCGGGCCATCTCCACGGCCAAGTCGAACTGCCCTGGTTCCTCTGGAAAGCCGGGGGCCAGGACGTGCATCAGCAGCGGCATGGCGGCAATCGCCACGGCGGTGAGCGCCAGGACCGCGGACAGCAGGACGGCAAGCGCCTGTTCCGCGAAGAGCTTCGCGGCCGCCTCGCCCTCTTGCTCGAGTCGCCGGGAGAAAAGCGGCACGAAAGCAGCGTTGAAAGCCCCTTCGCCGACGATCCGCCGGAACATGTTGGGCAGGCGAAAGGCGACGAAGAAGGCGTCGGCAATCGGCCCCGTACCCAATACGTCGGCAATCAGGATATCCCGCACGAAGCCCAGAACGCGGCTGATTCCGGTGAAGCCGCCGACCGTGGCGAGAGAGCGAAACAAGGCCATGGGCCGCAGTATCTAGTGGATTCGGGCGGATTTAGGAAGCAATCGTGAGACGGCTTGGCGCGAATGTGCCGCTTGCGGTCACGGTTTGACCGGGCTTCTGGACGCCGACTCGCCTTGGGTCAAGGCCTCCAGCAAGCGGGTCCTAATGCGCTTGAGGCTGGCCTCGTTCTCGATCTTGCCGCCTTTTGCGGATTGCACGTAGAAGACGTCGACCGCGCGCTCGCCGAATGTCGAGATCTTGGCGCTGGTGATCGACAGGCGGAAGCGGGTCAGCGCCCGGGTCACCTCGTAAAGCAGGCCCGGCCGGTCCCGGCCGTTGACTTCGATTACGGTGAAGCGGGCGCTCGCGTTGTTATCGATCAGGACACGGGGCTGGACCTGAAACACCCGATAGCGGCTCGGCAGGCTCGAGCGCCGTCGGTCGAGCTCCTGGCGTGGCTTGAGCTCGCCCTTGAGGGTGCGCTCGATGGCCTGCTTGAGGCGCTCGATGCGCTCGGGCCGCTCGAAGGGCCCGCCCCGGGCGTCGGTGATAAAGAAGGCATCGAGCGCCATGCCGTTGGCCAGGGTGAATATCCGCGCCACGTCAATCGAGGCGCCGACAACCGCCATGGCGCCAGCAATCTTGCTGAAAAGGCCCGGCTGGTCGGCGGTGTAGAGCGTCACCTCGGTGACCCCGCGATAGTGGTCTGTTCTGGCGTCGACGGTCAGCCAAGCGCCCTCGGCTTCGGCGGCGCGCACCAGCTCGGCATGGCGCGCCAGGGTCTCGGGCTGGAAGGCCAGCCAATAGGCCGGCGTACCGCGCGCCATGTGGGCCGAAATCTCCTTCTTCGGCCAGTGGGCGAGGGCCTCTTTGAGCGCCGCCTTGGCCTCGTCGGCGCGCTTGTCCCGACCCTCGACCCCGAGACTTCCGGACAAAAGCTCTTCGGTGCGCCAGTAAAGCTCGCGTAGCAGCACCGCCTTCCAGCTGGTCCAGGTATTGGGGCCGACCGCTCGGATGTCGGCCACGGTCAGCACCAGAAGCAGGCGCAAGCGCTCAACCGACTGTATCAGCTTGGCAAATTGCTCGACCGTGCTCGGGTCGTCGATGTCCCGCTTGAAGGCCGTATCGCTCATCGCCAGGTGGTGCCGCACCAGCCAGGAGACCGTTTCCGTTTCCTCCGCGCTCAACCCCAGTCGCGGACAGAGCTTGAGGGCGATCTCCGCGCCGACCACCGAGTGGTCACCGCGCCGGCCCTTGGCGATATCGTGCAGCAGCACCGCCAGACAGAGCACCCGCCGGCTCAAGACCTTGTGCACCACCTCGGTGGCGATCGGCGCCGCCTCGGCTAAGCGTCCCTGCTCGATGTCATGCAGGATGCCAAGCGCGAAGATGGTGTGCTCGTCAACCGTATAGTGGTGGTACATATTGTACTGCATCTGGGCGACGACCCGGCCGAAATCCGGAATGAAGCGGCCGAAGACCCCGGCCTCGTTGAGCCGCCGGAGCGCCGCCTCCGGATCCTTATGGGAAATCAGGATCTCCAGAAAGATGCGGTTGGCGTCCGGGTTGGCGCGCAGCGCCTTGTTGATGCGCTTCAGGTTTTGGGTGATCCAGCGCAAGGCCTGGGGGTGGATATCCAGATCGTGCTGCTGGCCGACTCGGAAGATGCGCAGCATCTCGACCGGCTTTTGGGCGAAGACCTCGGGTCCGGACACCGTCAGGCGGCCGCCATCGACCTTGAAGCCGGCGACCCGGCGTCTGAGCGCCAGGCGGGTCAGGCGGAAGCCCGAGCTGCGCCCGTGCTCGGCTTCGAGCGCGGCGCAGAACAGCCGGGTCAAGTCACCGACGTCCTTGGCGATCAGAAAGTAGTGTTTCATCAAGCGCTCGACGGCGCGGGTGCCGGCGTGGGCGGTGTAGCCCATCTCGGGCGCGATCGTGTTCTGCAGGTCGAAGGTCAGGCGCTCCTCGGCGCGGCCCGCCGCGTAGTGGAGGTGGCAGCGCAAGGTCATGAGAAAGTCCTCGGCCTTGCGGAAGCGGCGCGCCTCCCGGCGGGTGAAGACGCCCTTGTCGACCAGCTTGGAGACGTCGTCGACCCGGTAGATGTACTTGGCGATCCAGAACAGGGTATGCAGATCGCGCAGGCCCCCCTTACCGTCCTTGATGTTGGGCTCCAGCGAATAGCGTGAGCCGCCCATCTTCTCGTGGCGGGTGTCCCGCTCGGCCAGCTTGGCCTCGATGAACTTTGCCCCGCCACGTGCCTGCAAGCGCCGCTGGTAGGCCTGCTTGAACTCGATAAAGAGCTTCTGATCGCCCCACAGGAAGCGGCTCTCGAGCAACGCCGTGCGGATCGTCTGATCGGCCTTGGCAAGGCGAATGCAGTCCTCTAGCGACCGGGTCGAGTGACCGACCTTGAGGCCGAGATCCCAGAGAAAATAGAGCACGGTCTCGACCACCTGCTCGCTGCGCGGCGTCATCTTGTAGGACAGCAGGAAAAGCAGGTCGACGTCGGAAAAGGGCGCCAGTTCGCCGCGCCCGTAGCCGCCGACCGCGACCACGGCCAGCCGCTCTCCCTTGGAGGGGTTGGCGAGCGGATAGAGCCAGCCGGCAGCGACGTCGTAGACCAAGCGGATCACCTGATCAGTGAGGAAGCTCTGGGCGCGGGCCAGCTCGCGGCCGCCGGCGCCGGCCTCGAAGCGGCGCCGGATTTCCTCTTGGCCTTCGCCCAGAGCCTGCTTGATCAGGGCGAAGACTTTGGGCCGGGCAGCCTCCGGGCTGGCCGCCTCTTCGAGCAAGCGGTCGATGGACTGTTGCAGGGCCTGGCGATCGATGATCGCCCGACGCTGTGTGAGCTCGCCTTCCGGCCGCATCAAGGTCTGGGAGCCTTCCATGACCCCATTATGCCATGTCCGAGCGCTCGAAACAGGGGACTTCCACGTCCCATGGCCCTATATGAAGGTGAATGCGCGCGCTTTTACCCCTTCTGACACTCGGCCTGCTGCTGGCGGCGTGCACCCCGGAGGCGCCGCGGCGGCCACTGCAAGTGGTCGCCTCCGCCGCCTTGAGCGGACCCGAAGCCGAGATGGTCCGAGTCCACGTCAGCCAGATCCCCCCAGGCGCGGTGATCGAGAGCGTCGCCTTGGTCGGCCCTGACGGCGCTCGCATAGAAGCGGACGACTGGCGCCGGGCAAGCAGCGAGTCCGGGCCCAGACTTGAGGGCGATTCCGTGCTCGGCATCGGCGTGGTGGCAAGCGGCTCTTCAAGCGGGCTCGCGCGGGCCAGCGTCGGCAGCGGCGGCATCCGCAGCGGCAATGCACTCAGCACACAGCAAATCACCGCGCAGATCCCGGTGCCCGACCCGGCAACCTACCTCGAGCAAGCCCGAGACTGGCGGGTCGAGGTGCGCTACCGGGACGTCGCCGGCAGCGCGCGGGTGCTCACCCTGCCGGCGCCCCGGCGCTAGCGACCACCTCCTCGAGTACATCATCGAGCGCGGCCAAGGCGCGCGCCAGGTCGCGGGTACCGTAGCCAACCCGGACATGGCGGTCGCCGTGGTCGAAGTAGCGGCTGGCGGGCAGCAGGATGCCATGCTCGGAGAGCAGCTTGGCGCAAATTCGCGCGGAGGAGAGGCCCTCGGCCAGGCAAGGGAAGGCTATCGTGCCGCCGGGCGGTCGCTGCCACGTCATGATGTTGCCCCGACGCGCCATGAAGTCATCGAGCCGCGCCAAGTTGTCGGCGATGACCTGGCGGTGCCGGGACCAGATCTCAGCTCTGTGGCGGATCGCGATGCGCGCCAGAAGCTCGCTGGGCGCGCTCACCGTGCTGTTGTGGTAGTCGCGCAGAGCAGCCAACGCGTCCAGGACCTCGCGGTTGCGGGTCGCCAGCCAACCCAATCGCAAGCCCGGCAGACCGAAAATCTTCGACATAGCGCCGAGGCTGACCCCCAAGGGCGAGAGCTCGCAGGCCGCCGGCAGGGTCGTCTCGGGATCGCGCTCCAAACGGCGATAAATCTCATCGACAAAGACCAAGGTGCCGTGGCGCTCGGCCAACTCGAAGATCGCCGCGAAGTCGGCCTTGGGGAGAAGCGCTCCGGTTGGGTTTTGGGGCTGGTTCAGCATGATCGCCTTGGTGTTGGGAGCGATCAGATCGGCGAGCGCGTTCAGGTCGAGCGACCAGCCGTCCTTCTCCTGGGCGGTCAAAAGGTCGACCCGGCAGCCTATCGCTTGGGGCAGGGAGTAGAGCGACTGATAGGTTGGCACTTGGACGATGACATGATCGCCCGGTTTCAGGCAGGCCGTCGCGAAGGCCAGAATCGAAT
The DNA here is from genome assembly GCA_039029395.1 of Pseudomonadota bacterium. Classification (GTDB taxonomy): domain Bacteria; phylum Pseudomonadota; class Alphaproteobacteria; order Kiloniellales; family JAKSDN01; genus JBCCGG01. The sequence continues at coordinate 98,483 of JBCCGG010000012.1, forward strand.
CGTCACCGCCGGCATAGAGGTTGATCTCGTCCGCAGCCAGCCCATCGTAGAGCCCGGCCACCGCCTCGCGCAGCGGCGTCGAACCGCGAAACCCGGGATAGCCCAGCTTGGCCTCTTGCAGCGTTGCGGCGCCCTCTTCGTCGAGCGCGAGCAACTCCTCGACCACCAAGGGCTCGCAGTAGGACGAGCCTAGGGAGTGTTTTGCTGTCCTGGCTTCGGGGCCCATCAGGAAGCGCTTTAGGGCAAAGGGCGGCAAGCTGTCGCTCAACATGGCTCCACCTCAGTCGTCGCGGGCCAGGAGGCCCTTCAGCTCATAGAGCAGCTCGAGCGCGCCCCGGGGCGTCAGCTCGTCGGGATTGGTGTCTTTTAGGCGCTTTTCAGCCTCGGAGTCCTTGGCGGACACGGTCTTGGGATGGCTCGGCCGCGCGGCGAAAAGCGGCAGGTCGTCCGCCAAGCGGGTCAACGCGCCAGCCTGTTCGCTCTGCTCCAGGCTCTCCAGCACCTGCTCCGCGCGGGCCACGGCGGCAGCAGGAAGGCCGGCCAACTTGGCCACGTGGATGCCGTAGGAGCGGTCGGCCGCGCCCGCGCCCACCTCGTGCAGGAACACCACGTCGCCCTGCCATTCCTTGACTTTCATGGTGTGGCAGGAGAGCGCCGGCAGCTTGGCGGTCAGGCTGGTCAGTTCGTGGTAATGGGTCGCGAAGAGCGCCCGGCAGCGGTTGACCTCGTGCAAGTGCTCGACACAGGCCCAGGCGATCGATAGGCCGTCGAAGGTGGCCGTGCCCCGGCCGATTTCGTCCAGGATGACCAGCGAGCGGCTGGTCGCCTGGTTCAGGATGACCGCCGCCTCGACCATCTCGACCATGAAGGTGGAGCGTCCGCGCGCCAGGTCGTCAGCCGCGCCGACTCGGCTGAAGAGGCGGTCGACCACGCCGATCTTGGCCGCCTTGGCCGGCACAAAGGCACCCATTTGGGCGAGCACCACAATGAGCGCGTTCTGGCGCAAGAAGGTGCTTTTGCCGGCCATGTTGGGGCCGGTCACCAGCCAAACGCGGTTGCTTTCGTCGAGCGAGCAGTCGTTGGCCACGAAACCGCCTTGATCGTCGGCCGCCAGCGCCGCCTCGACCACCGGATGACGCCCGCCGATGATCTCAAAGCCACCCGCCTCGCCGATCTCGGGCCGGCACCAGCCGGCTGTCTCGGCCAGCTCGGCCAGCGCCGCTGTCAGGTCGAGCTCGGCCAGCGCCCGGGCGGCCAGCGCGATCTCCTCGGCCCGGCCGGTGATCTCGGCGACCAGGTCTTCGAACAGCTTGAGCTCGACCGCCAGTGCTTTGTCGGCGGCGCTTGAGATTTTTTGTTCCAGCTCGTTCAGCTCGACCGTGGTGTAGCGCAGGGCATTGGCCATGGTCTGGCGGTGGATGTAGGGACTTTCCGCGCCGCTCGGGATCTTGTCGGCGTGGGTGGCCGTCACCTCGATAAAGTAGCCCAGCACGTTGTTGTGGCGGATCTTGAGGGAGGGGATCTTGGTCTCCCCGGCATAGCGGCCCTGCAGGCCGGCGATCAGGCGCCGGCTCTCGTCGCGCAAAGTCCTCAGCTCGTCCAGGTCGGGGGCGTAGTCCTTGGCGATGAAACCGCCGTCGCGAGCGAGGAACGGAAGGTCGGCGGTCAGCGCCCGCTCCAGTCGCTCTACTAGGGTGTCGTGAAAGCCCAGCTTCTCGGCAACCCGCGCCAGGCCGGCGGGCGGCGGCACCAGGCTCTCCTTCGCCAGTTCGCCGCGTAGTTGCCGGGCCGCGACCAGACCGTCGCGGACGGCCGCCAGGTCACGCGGCCCGCCGCGATCCAGGGTCAGGCGAGACAGCGCCCGCTCAATGTCCGGGCAGCGCCGCAGGCGGTCTCGCAAGACCCCTCGGTGGCCCGGCTGATCGCGGAGGAACTGCACCATGTCGAGCCGTTCGTCTATCGCCCGAGGATCGGTGAGGGGCGCGCCGAGCCGCTGTTTCAAGAGGCGACCGCCGGCGCCGGTCACCGTGCAGTCGATGGTGTCCAAAAGGCTGCCTCGGCGTCCGCCGGACAGTGCCTCGGTCAGTTCCAGATTGCGCCGGGTTGCCGGATCGATCTCCATCAACGCGCCGGCGGCGACCCGCCGCAAGGGTGCCAGGCGCGGCAGCTGGCCCTTCTGGGTCAGCTCCACATAGTCGAGCAGGGCGCCGGCCGCCGCCAACTCGGCCCGCTCGAAGGCGCCGAAGGCGTCAAGCGCCTTGACCTCGTAGAGCGTCTCCAGGCGGCGTTTGGCGTTGGCGCTGTCGAAGCGCGCCGAGGGCAAGGGCGTCAGCACCGCCTTCCAATCGGCCAATGTCTCGAACAGGTCGGGGTCCTGAAGCACGCGTTCGGGCAGCAGCAGCTCGCCGGGGCCAAGCCGCGCGAGAGCCGAGGCGATGCGGCCGTCGGCCAGCGGCTCTGCCAAGAAATCGCCAGTCGACATATCGAGCCAGGCCAGGGCCCGCGCGCCGCCCGCCTCTGCCAGCGCCGCCAGGTAGTTGTGGCTGCGGGCATCCAGCAGCTCGTCCTCGGTGATCGTGCCGGGAGTCACTAGGCGCACCACGTCGCGCTTGACCACCGCCTTGTGGCCGCGCTTCTTGGCCTCGGCGGGGTTTTCCATTTGCTCGCAGATCGCCACCTTGAAGCCTTGGCGAATCAGGCGCGAGAGATAGCCGTCGGCAGAATGGACCGGCACCCCGCACATCGGGATGTCGTCGCCCTTGTGCTGCCCGCGCTTGGTCAGCGTGATGTCGAGCGCGGCGGCGGCTTCGACCGCGTCCTCGAAGAACATCTCGTAGAAGTCGCCCATTCGATAGAACAGCAGGCACCCGGGATTGGCCTCCTTGATCTTGAGGTACTGCAGCATCATCGGGCTGGCGCCAGCGGTTATTTGGCGGCGCGCCTTGGCGGCTGGATCGTCGTGGCTGGCATCGGGCATCGGCGTTCATATGGCACGACTCCGGGCCGGTCCGAAAGAGCCTTCGCCGCTTGCAAGCTAGGACCAGGCAGGCACAATGCCACTTAGTTTGGGTGAGCAGGAGGATTCCGCGGATGACAAATCCGCCGCAGGATCAGGGTACCAGGCTGGGTGCGCCGGAGGTGGTCGGCCGCTTCGCCGACCACGAGAGCTTCCGTGCCGCGGTCGCCGAGCTGCGCCAATCGGGCTTCCAGCACAGCGATCTCTCGGTGCTCGACACCCACGAGTCGATCTCGGCCAGTGGCAAGCCGAGCGAAGCCTGGAAGGAAAGCCTGGCAGGCATGGTCGGCGAGGTGAAGTACGTCGGCCCGCTCACGGCCGCCGGCTTGATCGGTATTGCGACCGGACCAGTCGGCATGGCGGTCAGCGGCCTTCTGGCCGCCGGCATCACCGGCGCCGCATTGCATGAGCTGCTAGAAGACGTCCGTGCCACGCCCCATACGGAGGCCTTCGCCCGCGCGCTCGAGCGCGGCGCGGTGCTGCTTTGGGTGGTCGCCGAAACCGACGCCCGGCAATCCGATGCCGAGGAAATCCTGGCGCGCCACGGCGCCGCCGACGTGCACTTGCACCAGCGCTAGAGGGAACTCGTAGCATGGCAAGCGAGAAGGACCGGATCACGGCGGAGGCTGCCCTGCAGCTGCACAGCCAAGGCCGCCCGGGCAAGTTTGAAGTCAAGGCGACCAAGCCCCTGACCACCCAGCGCGACCTGTCATTGGCCTATTCGCCCGGCGTCGCGGCACCCTGCCTCAAGATCGCCGAGGATCCCGCAAAGGCCTACGACTACACGGCCAAGGGTAACGTGGTGGCGATCGTATCGAATGGTACGGCGGTGCTCGGCCTGGGCGATCTGGGCGCACTCGCCGCCAAGCCGGTGATGGAGGGCAAGGCGGTCCTGTTCAAGCGCTTCGCCGATGTCGACGGTATCGACCTGGAGATCGACACCCGAGACGTCGACGAGTTCGTCAATTGCGTGCGCTTCTTGGGCAAGACCTTCGGCGGCATCAATCTGGAGGACATCAAGGCGCCGGAGTGCTTCATCATCGAGCAGCGCCTCAAAGAGCTGCTCGACATACCGGTGTTTCACGACGACCAGCACGGCACCGCGATCATCGCCGCGGCTGGCCTGATCAACGCTTGCGAGCTGAGCGGCCGGCCGGTCGCCTCGATCAAGATGGTGATCAACGGCGCGGGCAGCGCCGGCATCGCCTGCGCCGAACTGATCAAGGCCATGGGCGTACCCCACGAGTCGATCGTCCTGTGCGACACCCGCGGGGTCATTTATCAGGGCCGCGCTGAGGGCATGAACCAGTGGAAATCGGCCCATGCGGTGCCCAGCGAGGCGCGCACGTTGGCCGAGGCGGTGGCCGGCGCCGACGTCTTCTTCGGACTCTCCGCCAAGGGCGCCATGACAAAGGAGATGGTTGCCTCCATGGCGGATCAGCCGATCATCTTCGCCATGGCCAACCCGGATCCGGAGATCACGCCGGAGGAGGTCGCCAAGGTGCGCGACGACGCGATCGTCGCGACCGGCCGTTCCGACTATCCCAACCAGGTCAACAATGTGCTTGGCTTTCCCTACATCTTTCGCGGCGCGCTCGACGTGCGCGCCTCGCGCATCAACATGGAGATGAAGATCGCCGCCGCCGAGGCGCTCGCCGCCCTGGCCCGCGAGGATGTGCCCGACGAGGTTGCGCGCGCCTACTCCGGCCGGCGCCTGCGCTACGGGCCCGACTACATCATCCCAACGCCTTTCGACCCGCGGCTGATCGTCGCCGTGCCCCGGGCAGTCGCCGCAGCCGCCATGGCGACCGGCGTGGCGCGTCGGCCGCGCGAGGATCTTGAGCTCTATGACCAGGAGCTATCCGCCCGGCTCGACCCGACCGTCGCCAGCCTGCAGGGCATCTTCGAAAAAGTCCGCGCCCATCCGCGCCGGGTTGCCTTTGCCGAAGGCGAGGACGAGGCCTCGATCCGGGCCGCGGTCGCCTTCCAACATGCCGGTTACGGCACGCCGGTCCTGGTCGGTCGAGAGGACCGGATCAACGCCACCCTCGAGCAGCTCGGCATGACCGGCGAGGATCTGGAGATCCACAACGCCCGCCTATCCGACCACAACGCCCACTATCGGGACTTCCTCTACCAGCGGCTCCAGCGCAGGGGCCGGTTGCTGCGCGACTGTCAGCGCATGGTCAACCAGAACCGCAACACCTTCGCCGCCTGCATGGTCGCTTGCGGCCATGCCGATGCCATGATCACCGGCTTGTCGCGCAGCTTTGGGGTTGCCTTCGACGACATCACCCGGGCGCTCGACCCGAAGGAGGGCCACCGAGCCTTCGGCCTTTCGATCGTGGTGGCACGCGGGCGCACGGTGTTCCTGGCGGACACCACGGTGCACGAGTATCCGACGCCCGAGCAGCTTGCCGACATCGCGATTCAAAGCGCGGCCGAGGCGCGCGCGCTCGGCCACGAGCCCCGTGTCGCCTTCCTGAGCTTCTCCAATTTCGGCAACCCGCCACGCGAGCGCGCCCTGCGCATTCGCTCCGCCGTGGAGGTACTGGACGGCCGCAGCGTCGACTTCGAGTATGACGGCGAAATGCAGGCCAATGTCGCGCTCGACGGCGACCTGCTGCGCCGGCTCTACCCCTTCTGTCGGCTCTCCGGGCCAGCCAATGTGCTGATCATGCCGAGCCTGCATACGGCGAACATCGCCTACAAGCTCTTGCAGAAGATCGGCGATGGCACGATCATCGGCCCGCTTTTGGTCGGCATGAGCAAGCCGGCCCAGATCGTGCCCTTGGGGGCGACAGTCAGCGATCTGGTGACGGCCGCCGCATTGGCCGGCTACCACGCAATCGAAACCGATGGCCTATTTTAGGAAGCACCAATCGGAGGCGAAAGAGACGCCCCAGCCGGCCAACCGCTCGGAGCTGGAGTCTCTGCTGGCCGGCAACGAGGCGATACTCGACAACTTGCCCGATCCGCTAATCATGGTCGATCGGGCGCGCCGCATGGTCAGGCTCAACCGCGCCGCCCAACAGCAATTCGGTGGTGACCTGACCGGCCGGGACCTTTCGACCGCCCTGCGCCATCCGGCGCTGCTCGAAGGGGTCGACGATGTGCTCGAGGACGCTCAGGGCCGGATCGTCGATTTTTCCCTGCCCGGCACCTTGGATCGCTACTACAACGCCCGCATTGCCGGCCTGCCTCAAGACGCACCCGACGGCACGGCGGTGATCCTTTCCCTGCACGACATGACCGGTGTGCGGCGGGCCGAGCGACTGCGCGCCGACTTCGTCGCCAACGCGAGCCACGAGCTGCGCACGCCGCTCTCGAGCCTGGTCGGTTTTGTCGAGACTTTGAGCGGGCCGGCCAAGGACGACGAGGAAGCACGCGAGCGCTTCCTTTCGATCATGCACGAGCAAGCTTCGCGCATGTCCCGCCTGATCGAGGATCTTCTGTCCCTTTCACGCATTGAGATGGCCGAGCACGCAGCGCCGACCGGCGCGGTCGATTTGGCCCAAGTGCTCGACAGCGTCGTCGGGGCGCTTGAGCTGTATGCCCAAGAAAAGAGCATGACCATCGACGTCAGCCACGAAGACCTCCCGCCGATCATTGGCGACAAGGACGAGCTGGCCCAAGTGCTGCAGAACCTGGTCGACAACGCCATCAAGTACGGTCGGGCGGAAACGCCAGTGACAGTTTCGGCCGAACTAAGTGCCGAGGCGACCCGCCGTCTGCAGTGCCCGGGCGTGGCGGTCTCGGTGAGCGACATGGGCGACGGCGTGGCGCCGGCACAGATTCCGCGTTTGACCGAGCGTTTCTATCGGGTCGACACGGCGCGCTCGCGCCAGCTGGGCGGCACCGGTCTTGGTCTTGCGATCGTCAAGCATATCGTCAACCGCCATCGCGGCGCGCTAGAAATTGAGAGCGAGGTCGGCAAGGGCTCTACCTTTACGGTCTTTCTGCCGGCCGCCCAGCGGAGATGAAGCCGTGAGCCCGGCGGCACTGCAGGGCCCCTGTGTTTGGCACGGTGCTGAGCTGGCGCAAGATGACAGCTGGGTGTGGCGCTGGTCGCAGGCTGAAATCGCTGAGATCGAGACCGCGCTGGCCGCCGTGCGCAAAGCCGGCTTGGCATGGCACCAAATGGAGCGCGAAAGCTTTCCCATCAAGCGGGTCGCCGCGCGACTGGCCCAGGTTGGGTCGGAACTCGAGGATGGCAAGGGCTTGATCAGGCTAGTCGGCCTGCCGATCGACAAATACACCGCGGACGAGCTGAAGATCATCTGGTATGGCTTGACGAGCCACCTGGGCAGTCCGGTTTATCAGGACTGCCAGGGCCAGCTAATGCGCGAGATCCGCGACGAAGGCGGCGATCTGGGCGCCCGGCACGGCCGCTTGAGCTCGGGTGGCAAAGACTTCCTCTCCTCCAAGGCGCGCACCTATTCAGCTGGCGCGCTGCGCTTTCACACCGACCGCTGCGATGTGGTCGGTCTGCTAGCGGTCGGCCAGGCGCCAAGCGGCGGCGTCAGCAAGGTCGCCAGCTCGGCTGCCGTGCACAACGCGATGCTCGAGCAGCGGCCCGATTTGCTGGAGCTGCTCTACCGGCCGATTCCCCGCTCGCGCCTGGGCGAGGAGCAGGGCGGCGATGAGGTCGTCTATGAGCTTCCTGTGTTCGGCCAGCGGGACGGCAAGCTGACCAGCCACTATTCGCGGACTTACATTGAAGCGGCCCAGCTCCTCGCCGACTCTCCCGCGCTCACGGCCGTCCAATGGCAGGCGCTCGACCTCCTAGCAGCAACCGCCGAGGAGCTGTGCTTCGAGATGCATCTGGCGCCAGGCGACATTCAGCTGCTCAACAATCACGCTGTCTACCATGCCCGCAGCGCCTTCGAGGACGACCCAGCGCGCGGCCGCCGCCGCTTGCTCTACCGTGTCTGGCTGGCCATGCCCAACAGCCGCGCCTTGCCCGAGGATCACGCGGTGCTGTGGGGCGACACCCGGGCCGGCGCCCGGCGTGGCGGGATCGGCCAAGAGCCTCTCATGTAAAACAAAATATTAAATAAAATCAAACTCTTACCGCAAAATAGATGTAACAAAAGATTCATACAAGTGTCACATACAGGACTTGCCGTCTGACTAAGGTGCGCCCCGTTGTGGAATTCGGCCTGCCTTGGACCATCGCACCGATGGACAACGCGGGAGCTGGAGAGAGAACGGAGGACTCCCTTGTTCAAGCATACACTTCTGGCCGCTACCGTCGCAGCCGTTGCGCTGAGCGGAACCTCGGCCTTCGCGCAGTCACGCGATCAGATCCGCATCGTCGGCTCTTCGACGGTGTTTCCCTTCTCGTCGGCCGTCGCCGAGCAGTTCGGCAAGGCGAGCGACTTTAAGACCCCGGTGGTCGAGAGTACCGGCTCGGGCGGCGGCATGAAGCTGTTCTGCCAAGGTGTTGGCCTCGAGCATCCGGACGTGACCAACGCGTCGCGCCGGATTAAGGAGTCCGAGTTCAAGAAGTGCACCGAGAACGGCATCACGATCACCGAGGTCAAGATCGGCTTCGACGGCATCGTGCTGGCCGATTCCAAGTCGGGCCCAAGCTTCAATCTGACCAAGAAGCAGGTCTTCCAGGCGCTTGCCAAGGAAGTCCCGGTCGACGGTCAGCTGGTGCCCAACCCCTTCAAGAACTGGAGCGACATCGATCCCTCCTTGCCGAACGTCAAGATCGAAGTGCTGGGCCCGCCGCCGACCAGCGGCACGCGCGACGCCTTCGTCGAGCTCGCCATGGAGGGTGGCGCCAAGGGCTTCGAGAGCCTCAAGGCCCTGCGCAAGTCCGACAAGAAAGCCTTCAAGGCGATCGCCCATTCGATCCGCGAGGACGGTGCCTACGTCGAGGCCGGCGAGAACGACAACCTGATCGTTCAAAAGCTCAACGCAAACCCCAATGCGATCGGCATCTTCGGCTTCAGCTTCCTGGACCAGAACTCGGACAAGATCAAAGGCGCCGAGGTCGATGGCGTCAAGCCGACCTTCGAGAACATCGCCGACGGCAAGTATGGCATCTCCCGCTCGCTCTTCTTCTATGTCAAGCAGGAGCATGTAGGCGTGGTGCCCGGCATCGAGGACTTCCTCGCCGAGTTCACCAGCGAGAAGGCCTGGGGCCCGGACGGCTACCTGATCGACAAGGGCCTGATCCCCTTGCCCGATGACCAGAGGGCTGCCATGCGGACCTCGACCATGGGCATGTCCCAGCTATCCATGTAACCAGCTAGGTCCAGTACCAACCGGCAAGCGCAACCGTCGCGCTTGCCGGTTTTGACTTTAGGGGAAGGGATATGCACACCGGGGTCTTGCTGGGCACCTTGCTGCTGCTCATGGTGATCGGCTACTTCATGGGCCGCAGCCGCGCCACGGCGGTCGCCCACGCAGGTGGCACGAGGCTTCATTCGATCACCGGCTACTACGGCTTCTACGTCGCGCTTTGGTGCGGACTGCCGGCGCTGGCGATCGTCGCCGTTTGGTCCATCGCCCAGCCTTGGATCGCCGACTGGGCGCTGATGAGCAGCCTGCCGGCTCAGGCCGAGGCCCTGGCGCCCGAGAAACTGGTCTTTCTGGTCAACGACCTGAAAGCCTATGCCACCGGCCTGAAGCCGGCTGACCAGATCCCGGCCGAGATGCTGCCGGCGGTCGAGCGCTACCAGTCGGTGCAGCAGATTGCCGGCGTCGCCTTGTGGGTCGTCGTCGGTGCCGCGGCAATCGCGGGCTTGGCTTATGCCAGGCGCCATATCAGCCCCCAGCTGCGGGCCCGCAACCAAGTGGAACGGGTCGCCAACTTGATCATGGTTGCGGCCTCGGGCATCGCCATCCTGGTCACCTTCGGCATCGTGCTGTCTCTGTTGTTCGAGGCGATCCGCTTTTTTGGCAAGGTGCCCATCACGGAGTTCCTATTCGGCCTCCAATGGTCGCCGCAGACCGCCTTGCGCGAGGATCAGGTGGGCTCGACCGGCGCCTTCGGCGCGATCCCGCTCTTCGCCGGCACCTTGCTGATCACCTTCATCGCCATGTGCGTCGCGGTGCCGATCGGCCTGCTCTCGGCGATTTACTTGTCTGAGTATGCCGGCCCCAAGCTGCGCGCGTTCGCCAAGCCGGCGCTCGAGGTCCTGGCCGGCGTGCCGACGGTGGTCTACGGCTTCTTCGCGGCGCTGACCATCGCGCCCTGGATCCGCAACACCGGCGAATCGATCGGCCTGGAAGTCTCCTCGGAATCGGGTTTGGCGGCCGGCCTGGTGATGGGCATGATGATCATTCCCTTCGTCTCCTCGCTGAGCGACGACGTGATCAACGCCGTGCCCCAGAGCCTGCGCGACGGTGCCTATGGCCTGGGCGCGACTAAGTCTGAGACCATCAAGCAAGTGATCATCCCGGCCGCCTTGCCGGGCATCGTCGGCGGGGTGCTGCTGGCGGTGAGCCGGGCGATCGGCGAGACCATGATCGTCGTCATGGCCGCCGGCCTGGCCGCCAACCTGACCGCCAACCCGCTCGAAGCGGTCACCACGGTGACCGTGCAGATCGTCACCCTGCTGGTCGGCGACCAGGAGTTCGACAGCGCCAAGACCCTAGCGGCCTTCGCCCTTGGACTAACCCTCTTCGTGGTCACGCTTTCGCTCAATTTGGTGGCGCTCCACGTGGTTCGCAAATACCGAGAGAAGTATGACTGACGCCATCTTGCCCCGGACCGAGGCTGGCGCGGATTCGACCGCCAAGAGGCTCGCCCGCCGCCACGCCGCCGAACGCCGTTTTCAAATCTACGGCCGACTTGCGATCCTAACCGCGGTTCTCATGCTCGGCACTCTGCTTGGCAGCATTGTCTTGCAGGGCACTCCGGCATTCTTCCAGAGCGAGATGCGCCTGGAGGTCGATTTCGCTCCGGACGTGATCGATCCCAAAGGGGCGTTGGATCCGGCCGATCTGCGGCGCGCCGACTATCAGCTACTGATCACGAAGGCGCTCTATGCACAGTTTCCCGACGTCACCGGCCGCAAGGACAAGCGGGCCCTCAAGCAGCTCGCCAGCAGCGACGCCGGCTTCACCCTGCGCAAGATGGTGCTGGCCGATCCGAGCCTGGTCGGCACCACGCAAAGCGTTTGGGTCAAAACCAACGACGACGCCGACCAGTACATCAAGCACGGCGACCGCAACGCCAAGGTCGAAGAAGGCGGCCGGCTGAGCCCGGCCCAAGTCGATTGGCTCAAGGCGCTGGAGGCCAAAGGCGATATCGAGGAGCGCTTCAACACCACCTTCTTCACCGCTGGCGATTCCCGCGAACCGGAGCAGGCTGGCATACTGGGCGCCTTGGTCGGCTCGGCGCTGACCCTGATCGTGACTCTGGCAATCAGTTTCCCGCTCGCGGTCATGGCGGCGGTCTATCTGGAGGAGTTCGCCCCCAAGAACAAGTGGACCGACATGATCGAGGTCAACATCAACAACTTGGCGGCGGTGCCCTCGATCGTCTTCGGTCTGCTCGGATTGGCGGTCTTCCTCAATGTCTTCGGCATGCCGCGCTCGGCGCCGGTGGTCGGCGGCCTAGTGCTCGCCCTCATGACCCTGCCGACCATCATCATCGCCGCGCGCGCCGCGCTCAAGTCGGTGCCGCCGTCGATCCGCCAAGCCGCGCTGGGAATGGGCGCGTCGCCTCTGCAGGTCGTGCTGCACCACGTACTTCCGCTCGCCATGCCGGGCATCCTGACCGGCACGATCATCGGCATGGCCCAAGCGCTCGGCGAGACCGCGCCGCTGATTATGATCGGCATGGTCGCCTTCATCGCCGACGTGCCCGGCGGCTTCACCGACCCGGCGACGGTACTGCCGGTGCAGATCTTCATTTGGGCCGATGCGCCGGAACGGGCTTTCCTGGCCAAGACAAGCGCCGCGATCATGGTGCTGGTGGCATTCCTCATCGTGATGAACGCGCTTGCCGTGGTGTTGCGCAAACGCTTCGAAAGACGCTGGTAGATAGCTAAAGGGGTTCAAGGACATGGTGGCATTGGAACAGGCGATCGACACCAGCGGCTCGATTTCGGGCGCCAAGGTGATCGGCCGGGATGTCAACGTCTACTACGGCGACGCTCATGCGCTCAAAGGCGTGGACTTGAACATCGGCGAATGCGAGGTGACCTCTTTGATCGGCCCCTCGGGCTGCGGCAAATCAACTTTCCTGCGCTGCCTCAACCGCATGAACGACGTGATCGACGGCTGCCGGGTGACCGGGCGGATCGAGCTCGACGGGATCGACATTCATTCCAAGAACGTCGACGTGGTGCACCTGCGGGCCCGGGTTGGCATGGTATTTCAGAAGCCCAACCCTTTCCCCAAATCGATCTACGATAACATCGCCTATGGCCCGCGCATTCACGGCCTGGCCCAGAACAAGACCCAGCTCGACGAGATCGTCCAGGCCAGCCTGGAGCGCGCCGGCCTGTGGAAGGAGGTGCAGGACCGCCTCGAGCAGCCCGGCACGGGACTCTCCGGTGGCCAGCAGCAGCGCCTTTGCATCGCGCGGGCGATCGCGGTCAATCCGGAGGTAATCCTGATGGACGAGCCCTGCTCGGCGCTGGACCCGATCGCGACCGCGAGGGTCGAGGAGTTGATCGACGAGCTAAGAACGCGCTACACCATCGTCATCGTGACCCACTCGATGCAACAGGCGGCGCGGGTGTCTCAACGCACGGCCTTCTTCCATTTGGGCGAGATCGTCGAATGCGGCGACACAGAGGAGCTCTTCACCAACCCCAAGGACGAGCGCACCCAAGGCTACATCACCGGTCGCTTCGGGTAAGCTGGCCCGCCTATAGAGGAGACTGTAGTGGCAACGATCAACGAGCACATCGTCAAGTCGTTCGACGATCAACTCAATCGAATCAACGACTTGGTGGTGCGCATGGGAGGGTTGGCCGAGGCTCAGGTCGCCGGCGCGCTGGACGCCATGGTCAAGCGTGACTGCGAACTGGCGGCCCGGGTGATCGAGGGCGACGATCAGATCGACGACCTGGAGCACGAGCTGGAGCAGGTCTCCGTGCTGCTCTTGGCGCTGCGCCAGCCCATGGCCAACGACCTGCGCCGGGTCGTCGCCGCACTCAAGATCTCGAGCGACCTGGAGCGGATCGGTGACTACGCGGCGAATGCCGCCAAGCGGGTCATCGCCCTGGAGGCGACCGAGCGGCATCGATCGGCCAGCTCGCTTTCGCGCATGGCCCAGCAAGTGCGCGTGTTGCTGCGCGATGCGCTCGACGCCTATGTCACCTCGGATGCCGAGCGCGCGCTCGAGGTCTGGCGCCGGGACGTCAAGATCGACGAGCTCTACGGCTCGCTGTTCGAGGAGCTGCTCGAGCAGATGAAGGCCGACCCGGGCGATATCGCCGCCTGCACCCATCTACTGTTCATCGCCAAGAACATCGAGCGGATCGGCGATCACGCCACCAATATCGCCGAATCTGTGCACTATCTGGTAACCGGGCGCTACATGGAGGGCGCCAGGCCGCGCGGTGTCGACCCCAATATGCCGGCCGCGGCCGAAGCCTAGTACAGTGAAGGAGCACAGCGCTTGATGAAACCGTTGGTCCTGATCGTCGAGGACGAAGCCGCGATCGTCACTCTGCTGCGCTACAACTTGGAGCGCGAGGGCTTCCAGGTGATCGAGGCCGGCGACGGCGAGGAAGCCCTCTTGCTTGTCGCCGAGCACGAGCCCGATATCATCCTGCTCGACTGGATGCTACCGGTCATGTCCGGCATCGAGGTGTGCCGGCGCCTGCGCCGCAAGCCGGAAATGCAGGAGGTGCCGATCCTCATGTTGACCGCCCGCGGCGAGGAAAGCGACAAGGTGCGCGGCCTCGACTGCGGCGCCGACGACTACGTCACTAAGCCCTTTTCGCCGGCGGAGCTAATCGCCCGGATGCGCGCCGTGCTGCGCCGCAGCCATACGCTGACCAACGCCCAGCAGCTGCGCTTCGCCGATTTGGTGATGGATCTGGGCGCCCACCGGGTCCAGCGCGGCGCCCGCTCGATCCACCTGGGCCCGACCGAGTTTCGTCTGCTGCGCCACTTCCTGCAGTACCCGGGCCGGGTGTTTTCTCGCGAGCAGCTGATGGACGCGATCTGGGGCCGCGACGTCTATGTGGAGCCGCGCACGGTCGACGTCCACATCCGCCGCCTGCGCAAGGCAATCAACCTGGACGACGCCGAGGACCTAATCCGCACCGTGCGCTCCGCCGGCTACGCGCTGGACCGGCCGACGGGGTGAGGGGATAGCCTGCACTTCTCCAGGTAGATCATCGCGATGCCAAGCGCCTCATGATCGCCGCGTTGAAACCTCTGCCAGCCCCGTATCTCGTAGACTTTGATAGCCCGTGTGTTGCTGGCCACGACCCTTAGCCACGCGCGATCATGGCCCCTGGCCGCGATTTCCCGTTCCACTTCGGACAGCAACCGGCTGCCGATGCCCTGGCCCTGGGCCTCTGGGTGCACCCAGAGGTTCTCGACCCGATCAACGCCGGTCGTTGCCACGCCGAACACACGAGAGTCGTCGACCGCAATGAGCGCACTTGCCCAATCGTAGTCGGGCAATGGCAGGGGCGGGTCCATCCAGAGACCGCCATAAGTATCATCGATGGTGTCCTGAACGCAGGCCTTGATTTTGGGAAGGTCGGCGGGACGCGCCTTGCGGATCGTGACGCTCACGCCTCCGCTGAGGCTCGCTCGCTGGCTTTCAAACGCTGGCTGGCGGACTTGAGCTGGCCGCAGGCGGCCATGATGTCCTGGCCGCGTGGGCGGCGCACCGGGGCCGAGAGGCCGGAGTCGTTGAGGATCTGGGCGAAGCGCTCGATCGCCTCAGGCCGTGAGCAGGTGTAGGGCGCGCCGGGCCAGGGGTTGAAGGGGATCAGGTTGGTCTTGGCCGGGATGTCCTTAAGCAAGCGCACCAGCTCCCGGGCGTCGGCCGGCGAATCGTTGATGCCGTCGAGCATGATGTACTCGAAGGTAATGCGCCGGGCGTTGTGGATGCCCGGATAGGCCCGACAAGCCGCTAGCAGCTCCTCGATCGGGTACTTGCGGTTGAGCGGCACGATCTGGTCGCGCACCTCGTTGGTGACCGCATGAAGCGAGACCGCCAGGTTGACCCCGAGCTCCTCGCCGCAGCGCTGCATGGCCGGCACCACGCCGGCTGTCGAGAGCGTGATCTTGCGCTTGGAGACCTGTAAGCCCTCACTGTCCATGACGATTTTGAGCGCTGCCGCCACATTGTCATAATTGTAGAGCGGCTCGCCCATACCCATCATCACGAGATTGGTGATCTGGCGATCCTCGGTCGATGACGGCCATTCGCCGAGCGCGTCGCGGGCGACCATGATCTGGCCGACGATCTCCGCCGGGCCCAAATTGCGCACCAAGCGCTGGGTCCCGGTGTGGCAAAAGCGGCAGGTGAGCGTGCAGCCCACTTGGCTCGAGACGCAGAGCGTGCCCCGGTCGCTCTCGGGGATATGCACGCTCTCGACTTCCTGACCGTCGAAAAAGCGCAGCAGCCACTTGGCGGTGCCATCGGTGGATTTGAGCGCGGTCGCGACCGACGGCCGGCCGACCTCGTAGCTCTCAGCCAGACGGGCCCGGAAAGCCTTGCTCAAGCTGGTCATGGCGGCGAAGTCGGTGGCACCCCGATGGTAGATCCAGTGCCACAGCTGACGGGCCCGGAAAGCCGGCTCGCCGAGCGCCGCCAATTCGGCGGTCAGCTCGTCCCGGCTCAGGCCGACAAGCATTCGGCGCCCGTCCGCTGGCGCGGCGGGCGGGGCGAAATGCTCGGCATGAAGGGTGCGGCTCATGGCCGTCTAGATAGAGACCCCGCCCGCTTAGGGCAAGGGCGAGGGCATTGCCATAGGCTCGGCGCCGGCGCACTACTGAATCAAACCGCGCTAAACCCCGCAGGCCTTGGCGATCGCGTTGTAGGCCTTGGTGAAGCCGGACAGCGAATAGGTGTCCTTGGTCGCCGTGCCGCGCGAGGAGGTGCCCTCGACGACCATCTGGTGTCCCGCCTTCATCGCCCGCACCAGCTTGCGGTCGGCCGACTGATCGGGCGCCCAGGCGCTGTCCTCGTGGGTGAAGAGGTCGAAGGGCTTCTTCTTGTCGATCTTGACCTTGACCCAGCTGCCGCCCTTGAAGGTGTAGCCCGCCAGGAAGCTGACTTCGTCCTTGGTGTTCTCCGCCGGGCGGTGTGTTACCCGGGCATAGATCTTGCCCCGCTTCTTGTAGGCACCCTCGTCCTTGGTGGGGGCGCTGGCCATATAGCAGGTCTTCTTGCCGTTTTCTTTGAAGGCGTAGGCGTGCCAATGGTTGAACTCGCCCAACCGCTCGATCCCCTGTGCCCGCGTGGCGGCCGGGCTGCCCATGAGCAGGCCGAGCGCAGCGATCGCGAGAATGAGGAATGTAGTGCTTTTGATTCGTGCCACGGTCATCTTTGGAGCTGTTTGTTCTTCCGGCGAATCGAGGAGTTCATTGATATATCCAAGCGCTAAGACTCGCGCAAGATGGGTTGGCCGTGGATGTGCTCGGAAAGCGGCTCGGCCGGTCCGCGCGTGCCGACCGGACGGCGCGCGAAGCGGCCGACTGAGATCAGGCGGTCGTACATCACGATCGCCCCGGCCACGCCCATGTTGACGCAGAACCTGGTGGGAATCTGGATCAGATGGTCGCAGCGCCTGGTCAGCGCCGGCGATAGGCTGCCCCGCTCGGGCCCAAGCACGTAGGCCGCCGCGCTTGGATGGCGGAAGCTGGGCAAGGCCTCGGCCTCGTCCAGCAGCTCAACCCCGACCAGCTGACAGCCGCGCGGCAGGGTCAGCTCTTCGACCGATAGGTAGCTGTAGAGCGGCAGGTGCTTGGCCGCGTCCGAAGTATCCGACCGCTTGGTCTCCCGGGCGTTGAAGGCCGGGTCGATGGTGAAAAAGAAACTCGCACCGAAGGCATGGGCCGAGCGCAGCAGGTTGCCCAGGTTCATAGGCTTGCTGATACCCTCGACGCCGATTCCGAAGTAGCCGCGCATGGCCGGAAACCTTGCATGGCGACCCCGGTGAAGGCAAGCTGCGGCGCGTCTTCAAGCAGGAATGACGAGATGGATCAGGATCTCAAGACATCGGCCGTCAAAGCGGCGGCCGCCAACCCCCTTCTGGTCGAGGTGCAGCGCGGCGACATGGTCGAGAGCCGGCACCGCGCCGCCTACGCGGTGGTCAACAGCGACGGCAAGGTGATGCTCCAGTCCGGCGATATCGAGCGGCCGATCTATCCGCGCTCGGCGATCAAGCCGCTACAAGCCCTGGCCTTGGTCGAGACCGGCGCGGCCGAGGCCTTCGGCCTTGGCGACGCCGAGATCGCGCTGGCGTGCGCCAGCCATATTGGCGAGGCCTGCCACACCGAGACGGTCGCCGCGTGGCTCGCGCGCATCGGCTGCACGCCGGCAGATCTGGAGTGCGGCCCCCATCTGCCCTATGACGAGGCCGCCATGGTGGCGTTGCTGCGCGCCGGTGGGGACGCCGGCGCGATCCACAATAACTGTTCGGGCAAGCACAGCGGCTTTCTGACCGTGGCCCGGCACCTGGGTGTGCCGACCAAGGGCTATATCAACTATAACCATCCGGTGCAGCAGCGGGTCCTCGGCATCCTGGAAAGCATGACGGGCCTTGACCTGGGCAATGCCCCCCGTGCGATCGATGGCTGCAGCATACCGACAATCGGCGTACCGCTTGGCAACGTGGCACTGGCCATGGCGCGCCTGGCCAACCCCTCGGACCAACCCGAGCATCGCCGGGCGGCGGCTCTGCGGATCCGCAAGGCCATGGCGGCCCAACCGGTTATGGTCGCCGGTACCGGTCACTTCTGCACGCGGGTGCTTCAGGTCACCGGCGAGCGCGCGGCGGTCAAAGCCGGCGCCGAGGGGGTCTATTCTGCGGCGATTCCTGAGCTTGGCCTAGGCATAGCGCTAAAGGTCGACGACGGCGCGGCCCGTGCCGCCGAAGTGCTGCTCGCGCGCCTTCTGGTTCGCCTAAAGGTGCTGAGCGACGCGGACTTCGCGCGCCTCAACGAGCCCCTGCTCAACCGGGCCGGCCGGGTGGTCGGCGGGCTGGAGATGACCGGACATGCGTTCTGAGCCCGGCGCCGCCCGGGCCATCCTATGCCGCGATTGGGGCGGCCCGGAAACTCTTGAAATGGCGGAGATTGCTTGGCCAACGCCCGGGCCCGGCCAGGTCACGGTCGCGCTCGAGGCGGTCGGGGTCAACTTCGCCGATTCCCTGATCATCGCCGGCAAGTATCAGGAGAAGCCAGACCTGCCTTTTTCGCCGGGGCTCGAGGGAGCGGGCGTGATCCACGCGGTGGGTGACGGTGTCAGCCGGGTCAAACCCGGCGACAGGGTCATGGCCCTCTTCGACCATGGCGGATTCGCCGAGGCCGCGCTTGCCCGGGAAGGCGACGTCCACCTGCTGCCCGATGGTATTGACGCGGTGACCGCCGCCGGCCTTCCTATCACCTACGGGACGGCTCACGGCGCCCTGGTGTGGCGTGCCAACCTCCAGCCGGGCGAGACCCTTCTGGTGCATGGCGCGGCCGGTGGTGTCGGCCTGGCCGCGGTCGAGGTCGGCAAGGCGCTGGGTGCCACCGTGATCGCGACCGCCGGCGGGGCCGACAAGCTGGCGATCGCGGCCGAGCACGGGGCCGATCATCTGATCGATTACCGAGAGGAGGACATTCGCGAACGAGTCAAGGCGCTGACCGAAGGGCGCGGCGCCGATGTGGTGTTCGATCCGGTCGGCGGCCCGGTGTTCCAAGCGAGCCTGCGCGCCGTGGCCTGGGGCGCACGCCTGGTGGTGATCGGCTTTGCCGCTGGTCAGGTGACGCAGATCCCGGCCAACATCCTGCTGGTCAAGAACATCTCGGCGATCGGGCTCTACTGGGGCTCTTACCGCAAGCATGCCCCGGAGCTGGTGGCCGCTCAGTTCCGCGAGCTGTTCGACTGGACCCTCGCCGGCAAGCTCAAGCCCCACGTCTCTCACCGTTTGGACCTCGCCCAGGCGGCCGAGGCGATCACGCTG
Source organism: Pseudomonadota bacterium (assembly GCA_039029395.1). Taxonomy (GTDB): domain Bacteria; phylum Pseudomonadota; class Alphaproteobacteria; order Kiloniellales; family JAKSDN01; genus JBCCGG01. The sequence goes on from JBCCGG010000012.1 coordinate 117,614, forward strand.
TTGACCGAGCGCAGGTCGACCGGCAAAGTCGTGCTGACCATGGGCTGAGCCCATGGACGACCCGGTTCAAGCCCAATACGAGGCCTATCCCTACCCGGCGCGCGATCCGGCCGACGAGGTGCGGCGCCTCGTCACCGGCTCGCCGAGCCATCTGGATGAGATCAACCACACGCTCTTCGCCGGCCAACGAGATTTCTCCCAGCCCTTTCGCGCATTGGTCGCCGGTGGCGGCACGGGCGACGCCGCGATCATGCTGGCCCAGCAGCTGGCCGAGCGGGGCAGCGCCGGGCGGGTCGATTACCTGGACCTGGCTGATGGGGCCCGGGAGATCGCCGAGGCCCGCGCCACGATTCGCGGTCTCCGTAACATCGCTTTCCATCGCGGAAAGATCGAGGACCTGCTGGCGCTAGGTCTAGCGCCCTTCGACTATATTGACTGCTGCGGCGTGCTCCACCACCTGGCAGACCCCTCGGCCGGCCTCACCGCGCTGGCGGATAGCCTCGCGCCAAACGGCGGCATCGGCCTCATGGTCTATGGCGAATATGGACGGACCGGCGTCTATCCCGCCCAGGCCGCCCTGCGGGCGCTCGGGCGGGGCTTGGACCTGCCGTCTCAAGTCCAACTAACACGCCGGCTGCTGGCCGAGCTGCCAGCGACAAATTGGCTGAGGCGCAATCCCTTCTTGGGCGATCACAAGCTGAGCGACGCGGAGCTGGTCGACCTCTTCCTTCACACGCGGGATCGAGCATATACGGTTACTCAGCTGCTCGAGCTCGCCTCGGCGGCGGGCCTGGAGCTGGTGCGCTTTATCGAGCCGGTCCGCTACGACCCGGCCAGCTATCTGAGCGACCCGGCCCTGGCCGAGCGTGCATCGGCTCTGGCGCCTCCCGACCAGGCTGCCCTTGCCGAGGCTCTGGCCGGCAACATGAAGAAGCACGTGGCCTATGTTGTGCCGCGCGGAACTGCCGGGGGCCGGATCGCCCGCCTCGCTGGGACTCAAACGCGCCTGCTTCCGGCGCGCCTGGATTTGGCTCGGGCGATTGACCCGGAGTACCGTCTGAAGGTGGCCTTCGACGGGCTGGAGATTGTTTGCACCCTGCCGCCCCTGGGGCGCGAGATCCTACAGTTGGCCGATGGCCGGCGCTCTCTGGAGGAGATCCACCGAGGTCTCCAATCCGGGCAACCGGCGCTGGATTGGCTCGCGTTCCAGGCTCAGGCCAAGCAGCTGGTCGGCGCCCTGGAGCCGCTTAATTTGCTTTGGCTCTCGGCTGGTAGAGCCCGTCTCTGAGCTCCGCGAAGACCTGATCCAGCAACGGGTGCTTGATCGGCTGGCCCGTCAGATCCGGCTCCAGGTTGCGTTCGGCCACGTAGGTCGTGTGGTCGGCCCCGTGCACCAATACGTGGTACCAGGGCTGATCCCGCGGTGGCTGGGTCCGCGCCATGGTTTGGTACCACTCTTCCGAGCCCTGGAAGTCATGGTCCACGTCGGCGATCACGCCGCGATAGTCGAACAGCTTGTGGTGGATAAGCTGACCGATACGGAACCTTGCGCGGGCCTGGTTCACGACCTTCGCTCAGAACTGCGGGTCGGGCAGGCCCCGGCTGCGACAGGCCGCGGTCACGGTGTTGGCGAGCAGGCAGGCGATCGTCATGGGCCCAACGCCGCCAGGCACCGGGGTGATCGCGCCGGCCACCTTGCGGGCCCCAGCAAAATCCACGTCGCCGACCAGACGGCTCTTGCCCTCGGCCGTCTCGATCCGGTTGATGCCAACGTCGATGACCGTGGCGCCGGGCTTGATCCAATCGCCCTTGACCATCTCCGGCCGGCCGACCGCGGCGACCAGAATATCGGCCCGCCGGCACTCGCCGGGCAGGTCCTGGGTGCGCGAGTGGGCGATCGTGACCGTGCAGTTCTGACCCAGGAGCAGCTGAGCCATGGGCTTGCCGACGATGTTGGAGCGGCCGACGATGATGGCTCGCTTGCCGGTCATGTCGCCCAGCTGGTCCTTGAGCAGCATCAGGCAGCCGAGCGGCGTGCAGGGCACCATGGGCTTGCCGGCGCCGGTTGAGAGACGCCCGGCATTGATCACGTGAAAGCCGTCCACGTCCTTGGCCGGGTCGATCGCATCGAGCACCGCCTGGTCATCGATCTGGTCGGGCAGGGGCAGCTGCACCAGAATGCCGTGAACCGCCGGATCGGCGTTGAGCTTGGCCACCAGGTCCAGGAGCTCGGCCTGGGAGGTCTCGGCCGAAAGGTCGTGCTTGAAAGACGCCATGCCGACCTCGACGGTCTGCTTGGCCTTGTTGCGTACGTAGACCTCGCTGGCCGGGTTCTCGCCGACCAGGACGACCGCCAAGCCCGGCACCAAGTCTTGTTCCGCCTTTAGACGAGTGACTTCTGCGGCGACCCGCTCTCGCAAGCCGGCGGCAAAGGCCTTGCCGTCGATGATCTGAGCCTGGCCCTGCTCGGCGTCGGCAAGCATCATGGAACGTCCTCCCATAGTTTCATAGCCTTTTGGCAGGAGGCCTATAGAGCATCGCGCCCCAAAACGCCAGGGATCGCGCTCTTAGCGACCTGTCCTGCCGCCGCTTTCCGCCAGCCAGGTCATGAGTCGGGCCTGGAGCGTTGGCGGATCGCCAATCACGAGCAGGGTCTTGCGCCTTTGACTGTGCCCTGAGAGCAGCTCGAGGTCGCTTCTGGGCAGGCCCCAAGCCTTGGCCAGCAGCTTGATCAGCGCCTCGTTGGCCCGGCCCGCTTGGGCCGGCGGATTGACCTTGGCCTTAAGCGCGACCGACCCGTCGGCCAGCTCAATCAGGCCCTCCAGGCCGCTCTTCCGGGCGCCAGGCTGAACCCGGAGCGCAACCGCGAGGCCCCTGGCGTGATGCTCAAAGGGGAAAGGCTCAGCCGGCGCCACCATGAAGCAGGCTGAGCTGAATCTGGAAAAGCACCTGCTGGATAAAGTAGATCGCTAGAATCAAGAGGACCGGCGAGATATCGATGCCGCCGAAGTTGGGCACCACACGCCGAATCGGCCGAAGCGCCGGCTCGGTGATCCTATAAAGGAAGCTGCCGATCTGGTGGACAAAGCGGTTCGAGGTGTTCACCACGTTGAAGGCGACCAGCCAGCTGAGCAGCGCCGAGATGATCACCAACCACATATAGAGCTCGAGGGCAATCGAGACGACATTGATCAAGGGGCCGAGAATGATCACGGGCGGAGGCCTTTCCCTGCAGCGAGCATGGTTCGATCCAAGAATCGGCCGATACCCTAGCCGCCCGCCCGGCGCGAAACAAGATCGCGTGAGGGCGGAAAGCAGCAGCGAAGCCTCTTGCATTGGCCGCCCGGGCGGACTATGTCACGGGTCTCGGGCGGGGCCGTAGCTCAGTTGGGAGAGCGTCGCGTTCGCAATGCGAAGGTCAGGGGTTCGACTCCCCTCGGCTCCACCACCCAGTCCTAGGCGAATCGCCGTTTCCTGGGCGCCTCTGGGATAACCCCGATATATCCGTAAGATAGCCAGCGACACCGCAAGACCCAATGTGCGGCATCGAGGCTCTAGGCGTGCGCATGTGCCTGCGGGTCGGGCGCTAACCTTGCACACCGCCCTGGCCCAAACCTCCGATAAAGGCTTTGCGGTAGCGGTACTTTATTCTGTGAAACGACGCGGCGTCCCGGGTACACGAGGCTCGCACTGGACATTGCCCAGACGCCCAAGAGCACAAGACTGGCAACAGGGTCTGATTCAAGGCCTCGAAACGAACTTTGTGAATTTTCAGATCATCACTGCGCGGATAATCGCAGCGTTTCCGACGGCAGCTCGCCGAACATGCGGCGATAGTCCTTGGCAAATTGACCCATGTGCCAGAAGCCCCAGGCATTGGCGGCGTCGGCGACCGCGATCTCCGGCCCCGCGCGCAGCAGGTCGGAGCGCACCTGGCCCAGGCGAAAGCGGTTCAGGTAGGCCTTGGGCCCGATGCCGAAGCGCTCCCGGAAGCCCCGGTCCAAGGTGCGCCAGGAGGCCCCGGCGGCCGTGCAGAGCTCGCTGATCGAAAGCGCATCCTCGGCCCGGGCGCGAAGACACTCGAGCGCCCGGTCGACCGCGCGCGCCCGGGTCGCGGCGCCGCTGCGGTCGGCGAAACGCTCGCCCTCGGCCGCCGCTGCAATCAGGCGGGCGACGAAGTCCCCTTGCTCGGCCTCGCCAAAGCGCGCGGCGGCGTTATGGAGCAGGTCGTGGCCCAGTTGCCCCAAGCCTTGCAGATCCGACGACCAGCGGCGCAGGGGGCGCGCACCCCGCCCGGCCAGCTCATCCTGGATCGGCAGGCCGACCCGGTCGGCGATGCGGCTCAGGAAGGGCGCGTCGACGCCGACCGTCAAGCCGACGAAGTCCGGGTCGCTGACGCCCTCGAAATCGGCCCCGCTGCCGAAGGTCAGCAGCCCCGGCGAGCCGCTTTCTTCACCTCGCCAGCGCCGCAAGGCGGGGGTTAGCGGCAGGCCGAGGGTGACCACATCGCGCGGCGAGCAGCCGGCCTGGTGCACGGCTCGATCCATGGCGATCTCAAGCAACGTGACCTGGGCGCCCGGCCGCACCGTGACCTCAGTGACCATCGCGCCGGGCTCGATTTGGCGAAAGTCGACCTCCCACTTGGAATAGCAATTCATCTCATTCGGCTCGGCGAGCCGCAAGGTTTGTCCGGGCGGCGCAGAGGTCGGTGGTTTTCTTTTACCGGCACCGAATATTGGCGAATTTTTGATGCGGTCCACGTCGGAGGTCCTCTATTTCTTCGGCAAGGTTAAAGCATTTGAGGCCGCAGATGCAAAGCCCGAAGGGGTCTCCAATGACGGCAGGGGCGCAGCGAACCCGCAGGCGCGGGCGACCATGCCTGCCGAGCCAGGTGGCACGGCGCCATCGGGTCGTAACCTTTGTGACCGAGCAAGAAAAGACAGAGCTAGGAAAATTATCTGATATGATGGACCTGTCCCTGTCAGCCCTTTGTCATCTCCTGATCACTCAGGGCCTGCTGCGGAAGGAAAAGAAGAGCTCGACCAAGCAAGAAGAGGAACACCCATGACGCGAATACCTACCGTCCTGCTCTTGGCTACGCTGACCGCTGCCCCGGCCCAAGCCTCGGACTTCGTTCACGATGCCGAGTACTACGTACTGAGCGCGCAGAATGGCGAGCGTTGGGCCGCCGAGGATGCCGCTTTGGATGCGCGCTTGGCCGAGCTTCGAGAAAAGCACGGGCAACCCCCGAACATCGTTTACATCCTGTGGGACGACCAGCCCTTTGGCATTGTCGGCTTCCCAGGCATTCAAAAGAACCTTGGTTTCACGACGCCGAACCTGAACCAGATGGCGGAGGAAGGCATCAACTTTACCCGGATGTACACCGAGCCCTCCTGCACGCCGACCAGGGCGGCCTATCTGACCGGACGGGCCCCCGTGCGCCATGGCATGGGCCTGGTCGGGATGCCCCACGAATTCGCCGGCATGCGCGGCGACGAAGTGACGATCGCGGAGATCCTCTCCGAGGCCGGCTATGCGACGGCGCACTACGGCAAGGGTCATCTGGGCGATATCGAAGAGAGCTATCTGCACAATCAGGGCTTCGACGAAGCCCTTTTCACGCCGATGAACCAGATCACCTCGCTCTACGACACTCTCGGATCAGCGGCCAATGCGGTGCTTGGCTTCAGTCCCGAGATCCAGCCGGAAGATCCCTACAAGCTCGATGATCCCGGTCTGCTGCCGAAAGGCTGGGTGCAGACCATCGATGGCAAGAAGGGCGAGCTGGGCAAGGAATGGGGCTTGCCGAACAACGAGTGGTACGACAAGGTCGACGCGGAAAGCGAAAAGCGAATGATGGCTTTCATGCGCCGCAATGCGGAAGCAGGCAAGCCCTTCTACGTTCAGTACTGGCCTAATTGGCTGAACTTCCTCAAGCCCGACATGAAGAAAACCACCTTGAACGGCGGCAAGGTCGCAGAGGCTTATCAGCGTCTCGATGTCTATGTCGGCCAGGTCATGGAAGAGTTGACGGACCTCGGCGTTGCGGAAAACACCATCTTTGTCGCCATGGCCGATAACGGGCCGATGGTCCACAATCCACCGCCGGGTTGGGGCATGACCCAGATCTTTTTC
>JBCCGG010000013.1:0-123121 GCA_039029395.1 Pseudomonadota bacterium
ATGGCGTCGAGCGGATTGGTGATGCAGATCACGAAGGCCTTGGGGCAGTATCGCTTGATGCCGTCGGCGACCGCCTGCATGACCTTGGAGTTGGTGTCCAGCAGGTCGTCCCGGCTCATGCCCGGCTTGCGCGGGATGCCGGCGGTGACGATCACCACATCCGCGCCCTTGATCGCCGAGTACTTGCTGGCGCCGAGCAGCTGAGCGTCGTAGCCGACCACGGGGCCAGCCTGGGCGATGTCGAGCGCCTTTCCTTGGGGCACGCCGTCGACGATGTCGAAGAGCGCGATGTCGCCGAGCTCCTTCAAGCCCGACAAGAGAGCCAAGGTGCCGCCGATCTGACCGGCTCCGATCAGTGCGATTTTCCGTCGTGCCATGGATGAAAGTCCCCCAAGAGTGCAGTGCTTGTGACGCCCAAGCGGCGAGTTTACGCCTTTTCGTCAAGGGAACAAGGCGCGCGCCTCAGGCCAGTCCCGGCAGCAGCGCCTTCATCCCGTTGGCCAGCATTTGCAGCGCAATGGCCGAGAGGATCATGCCCATGATTCGGGTTACGATGCTGACGCCAGCAACCCCGAGCAAGCGACTGACTGGGCCGGCAACGGCGAATGCAAGCCAAAGCAGCACCGCGATGCCAAGGCAGATAGCCGTGATCATGGCCTTGTCGCCCACGTCGTCGAACTTTTGGGTTTGGACGATCACCGTTGTGATCGCACCCGGCCCGGCGACGATCGGAATCGCCATGGGCACCACGGCGACCGAGTTCTTGCCGACCGCCTCGTCATGCTCCTCCTTGGTGTGACTCATGGCACTGGTCTTGCTGTGCAGCATGGAAAGCCCCAAGAGCAGGATGATGATCCCGCCCGCGGTCTCGAAGCCGCCGACGGTCAGCCCGAAGGCGAGCATGATGAAATCGCCCAACCAGACCACCAGCACCAGAATGACAGCGATCGCGATGCCGGCGATCAGCGCCATGTGGCGCCGCTCGGACGCGGTGTTGTCGCCGGTTAATCCGGCGTAGATGGCCAGGTTGCCGACCGGATTGGTGATCGTCAGCATGGCGATCGCGAAGTGGATCAACTGAGTCGAGGTCATGGTCCTCGGTCTCCTTCCTTAGCCTCGTGGCGCTGGCTTGCGAAGCTGCACGTGAATGTGATCATCATGGCGGGCCGCGCGGCAGCCTTGAAACCGGATCAATGCGCTTGTCGCCCCCAGGCGATTGCGCAAATGGGGCTCGAGCAGCACCTTCTCGACCCCCAGTGACGCGCCCTCTCCGACCAGCCAGGCCAGCATAGCCCGGGTGCGCTCTTGATCCAGCACGCTGTCGGCGAAACGGGGTTGGAGCCAATCAAAATCCCAACGCAGGCTGCGCCAGTCGTGAAAATCAGCGCAGGGCTGCGCTTCGTCAGGCTCTGGCCCGGTGAAGGCCCAATATCCGATTGGCCAAGCGGCTCCTTTGGGGCGTGAACGGCCGTCTGCCTTGGACTCGTAGAAGAATGCCAGGTCAATCTTGCGGCCATCGTGGTGGCTCAGGTGCGGTGGCAGTGGGAAGCCGTCAAAGAACGGAAAGCTGGCGTCCAGGTAACTTACCTCGCTACCCGGAAAATGGTCGGCCAGATGTCGGGATAGGCCGTCCAGTAGGCCATGAACCTCCGGAACCGCGTAGTGTCGATTGGCCAGGCAGAAGATGGCGCTAGCGGCTCCGTAGGGTCGCGCCTGCTCGGCGTAGCAGGGCAGGGCCACGCGACCGAACTGACTAGCCAGAGGCGGCACCACGAAGAGCGTTACGGCGAGATAAGCTAGCGCGAAACCTATCACCGAAGCAGGCCAAGCCAGCCAAGCTCCGGAGGGCCGAAGGACGCGGTGTAGGCGCCTGAGGGCTGGAAGCATGACCCAAAGGAGCACGCCGCCAATCTGGGTCGTTGCCGTGAACGCAAGGATGATGACGAACATAAGCGCCGCGCCAAGCTTTGAGACCGAAAGAAAGGCGAAGGGTCCGAGTAAAACCTCCCGGGCCAAAGACATGGGGGGCGCCTAACCTTGGCTCGCGTGCGGTAGCTCCAAGTACTCGGACGAGCGCATCTCCTGCAGACGGCTGACCGTGCGCTCGAACTCGAAGGCGCCGTGGCCGGTCGGGTAGAGCTTTTCTGGCGGCGCCGCGGCCGAGAGCACGAGCTTGACCTTGGCCTCGTAGAGTGCGTCGATCAAAGTCATGAAGCGCCGCGCCTCGTTGCGCTTGTTTTCGCTCAAACTCGGGACATCGGCCAAAATCACAGTGTGATAGCGCTCGGCGATTGCCAAATAGTCGCCTGCGCCGAGCGGGTTTGCGCAGAGCTCTTCGAAGCCGAAGCGGGCGACCCCGCGGGCCGCGCGGGCGACCGGGATTGTTCGGCCCTTGATCTCTATTTCCTCAGCCTCGGGCAGGGCGCCCTCGGTCAGGCGCTCGAAGGCTTCGTTGAGCGCTGCGACCGCACGTGGACCGAGCGGCGCATGATAGACGTCGATGTCCAGGACACGCTGGCGCCGGTAATCTCGCCCACCGTCCAGCTCGAGCACGTCGAGGCGGTCTTTCAGAAGCGCCACGAATGGCAGGAAGCGTTCTCGCTGAAGGCCGCCAGTATAGAGGTCGTCTGGCGGCCAGTTGGAGGTTGCGACCACAACCACGCCCAACTCGAAGAGCGATTCGAATAGCCGGCCCAAGATCATGGCGTCGGCGATGTTGACCACATGGAACTCGTCGAAGCACAAGAGCCAGGCCTGGCCGGCCAGATCCTCGGCCAGCTTCGGCAGTGGGTCCTCCTTGCCGCCCTTGGTCTCCTTGCGCCAGGTGTGCAGTCGGTCGTGCATCTCTTGCATAAAGGCGTGGAAGTGGACCCGGCGCTTGGCCTCGACCGGAGCACCAGCGAAAAAGAGATCCATCAGCATCGATTTACCGGTGCCCACACCGCCGTAAATGTAGAGTCCTTGCGGTGGCTCGACCCGACGCCGGGCCAGGCCCAAGCGGGCCTTCCATCCGCCCTGGCCCGAGGCTGGGTCGTAGTTCTTCAGCGCGTTGGCCAGACTCTGCAGTTTCTCGGCGGTCAGCTCCTGGCCTGGGTCGGGCAGGAGCTCGCCGGCCCGCTTGCGCGCCCGATAGGCGGCCAAAGGCCCTTCGGGCGCGGTCGTTTGACTCATCGACCGCCAGCCACGCGCAGGATCGCGCCGGTGACGTAGGAGGCCGCATCGGACAAAAGCCAAAGGATCGGCTCGGCCAACTCCTCGACTTCAGCGGCCCGGCCGATCGGCACTTTGGGCGCGTCGCGCTCGAGCCGGTCGCTCAAGCCCGCGGCGGCGTGAATCTCGGTCTTGACGAAGCCCGGCGCCACCCCGTTGACGCGGATGCCGTCGCCGGCGACCTCCTTGGCGAGGCCGATGGTCAGGCTGTTGATGCCCCCCTTGGCGGCGGCATACCAGACGTACTCGTTGGGGCTGCCGATAGTTGCTGCGCCGGACGACAGGTTGACGATCGCGCCTCCGGTCCCTCCGTTCTTTATCGACATGCGCCGCACCGCTGCCCGGGAACAATAGAGCGCACCGAGCAGGTTGACTTCGACCACCCGGCGCAGGGTCTCGCCCGGGCAGTCCTCCAGGCGATTGATCAATCCGGTTGCGCCGGCATTGTTGACGAGGCCGGTGATCGGTCCAAGGTCTTGCTGACAGGTCTCGAACAAGGTCTCAACCTGATCCTCGCGGGCGACATCGGCTTGCACGGCGATCGCCCGGCCGCCATCGCCAGCAATCGCCTCGACAACGTCCTGGGCGGCGCTGGCATTGGATTGGTAATTGACACAGACGCTGTAGCCTCGCGTGGCGGCCAGGCGTGCGGTCGCGGCACCGATCCCCCGGCTGGCGCCAGTCACTACCAAAACTCCGGACATTCCCCCAAACCCCCGGCTGCGTGCCTGAACAATGGGCTGGAGTTTAGCTTGGCGCCGCGGGTCGCAAAAGCTTCGGAGTCAGAACTTTTCCTGCCCGTATGTGCGGAATGAATCGGGGAAATCCCGGTAGAGCGCGAAAAACAGATCCTTGACCTTGGAATTGACCGCGAAGTGGGCGCTTTCGAGCGGCTCGGCACGACGGCCAACCTGCTGGAAGGCCCGCTCTAGCTGAGCCATGTCACGCACCTCCATGAGCAGCAGGAACTCGCCCGGCGATCGCGGCCCCAGGCCCAGCTTGCGCCGCAGCAACCGATGTCCCTCGATCAGACCACTTTCCTTGAGGCGGGTCATGTAGGCCTCAAGGTCGGCGACGAAATCCGCGTCGTGTACACCGTCTTGCAGACCAAAAGACGCCAAATAGCAGTCCATATCGTCTGTCTTCCTTATCCAGCCTTTTCATTCCAGGCGCGCGATGGTAATTTTAGTATACAAATTTGTCGACAAAAATAGTGCGAGGATGCCGAAGACATCGCGCGGCGCGACCCAAAGCCGGGTTTACGAGTCGGTTCGCAGGATGGCCATGCACTACGAGCTGCGGCCCGGCGAGACCGTTAACGAATCTGCCCTGGCGGCACGCCTTGGGGTCAGCCGGACGCCGTTGCGCGAGGCGCTCAGCCGGTTGGTGACTGAGCGCCTAATGAGCTTCGTGCCCAACAAGGGTTTCTACTGCCGCACTCTTAGTCCCGAGGAGGTCTGCTATCTTTTCGAGGTGCGTGAAGCTCTAGAGGTGAGCGGCTTCAAGCTGGCCTGCGCGCGCGCCACCGACGAGGAGATCGCGCGCTTTGCCGAACAAGCGGCCGCTATCGCAAGATCGGCCGGGGAAATCTCCGCGCGTGAGAGGGCGCTCGGCGACGAAGCGTTTCACGAGGATCTGGTGGCGCTTTCCGGCAACCCGGAGCTGCTCGCCACCCTCAAGAGCATCAACGCCCGCATCCTTTTTGTGCGCGAGATCGAGAACGAGCGGGCTGGCCGGGCGCCAGATCTGAAGGAGGAACACGCCGCAATCGTAGCGGCGCTTGCAGGCCGCAAGGCGGGCAAGGGTGCACGGATTCTGAGCTGCCACCTGACCATGACCTTGGAGGATGCGCTCGCTGTGATTAAGGAGGCGATCGCCCGCTCCTATCTAACCCGCTCGGCATGAGCAGCGGCCCAGAGGAGACTCTGCTATGTCCTTGATCCTGTACGAGCGCCTGGTTGGCGGCGATCGGCGGCCGAGCCCGTTTTGTTGGCGCGCCCGTTTCGCCCTGGCGCACAAGGGTCTTTCGCCGGAGATCGTCGCCATCAGGTTCACCGAGGCCAAGCGGGTCGCGTTTAGCGGTCAGGGCAAGGTACCGGTCCTGGTCGATGGCGAGGAGGTGATCTGGGACAGCTGGTCGATCGCCTGTTATCTGGAAAAGGCCTATCCTGACCGGCCTTCGCTGTTCGGCGGGGCCGGCGGCCAGGCGCTGGCCCGATTCGTCAACCACTGGGTCGAGTGCACGCTACAGCAAGCCCTCGCCGTGCCCTTCGTGCCGTCGCTCTACGACCTGCTCGAGCCCGTCGACAAGGCCTACTTCCGAGAGACTCGGGAAGCTCGTTTTGGCCGAAGCCTGGAATCGCTCCGCGGCGAGCGTGCCGGCTTCATGACGGGCCTGGCCGAGGTCCTGGCGCCGCTTCGCCTGCGGCTGTCGGAGGCACCCTTCCTTTGCGGTGAGGTGCCGGCTTACGGCGACTATTTGGTCTTCGCCGTGTTCCAGTGGGCACGTTGCACCGACCCCGAAGATCTGCTGCCGGATCCGGACTGTCCGATCCGCGCTTGGCGGGCCCGCATGCTGGATCTCTTCGAGGGCCTGGCCCGTTCGGTTCCGGCCTTCGAGAGCGCAGCCTAAGGGACGGTCAAGCCGAACCGCTTGGCCATCGCTGCGATTTCCACCTGATCGGGCCGGCTTGATCCTATTGCGCCGCCGCGAGCCCCGGCGCGAAGGCCGTTTCCATCTCCCTGCGGATTGCCAGGGCGCTCGAGCCGGTCTCCAGGTCGACATCTTGGGTGGTTAGGATCTCACCCTTGGCGACTGGCCGGGTGACGGCGATGCCGTGGGCCAAGCCGATCGGCAGGGCGCCTTGAGCGAGGCTTGCGGCGGCCGGCAGCAGACGGCCCCAGACGCAAGCGCCGCCCTCGCCGTCGAGTGTTTCGCCGACCGCCAGGTCGCGCTTGGCAACCGCGGCAACATCGGCACGAAAGCCCTCGGGCGCGCCGGTCGGCTCGCCGCGCAGGGCGGCCGAAAGCACGGACACCGGCAGCTCGAGCCCGATCAGATGATAAGGCCGATAGAGCGCGCTGTAGCGGCCGCTCTTGTCGGTGACCAGTCCGTATTCTTGGAAGCAGCGCGCGGTGTAGTCACCCGGCGCTTCGAAGACCACATAGGTGCCCCAGCGCAGGTCGCGGTCGATCGGGCCGCCGTCCCGTTCCAAGCAGGACACCACCTCGACCTGGCCCTTGGCCTCGAGTGTGCCGCCCTCGCCACGTGGCTTGAGGATCTCGGCCAGATCGTCGACATGGGCCGGCGGAAAGCCGAGGCCGGCAGCGGGTGCGGCGAGACCGGTCGCGTTGGCGACCGCGGCCATCTCGATCGCCGATTTGGTGCCGTCCAGGAAAGAGTTGAACATCTTGGGGTTCATGCCGCCAGCAGCCGCCCGCTCCGGGCTCATCCCGTAGTGGCCCCAGACCGTCTCCGGCGTCGAATCGTGATAGGACGGCAGGTATTTGGTGCCTTTGCCGGCCGCGACCACGGTCAGGCCGCAGGCACGCGCCCAGTCGACCTGCTCGCAGATCAAGGCTGGCTGGTCGCCGTAGGCCAGCGAGTAGACCAGCCCAGCGGCCGAGGCCTCGCGGGCCAGAAGCGCTCCGGCCAGGACGTCGGCTTCCACATTGACCATGACTATGTGCTTGCCATGGCGGCAGGCCGCCCGCGCGTGACCTAGGCCCGCCGCCGGGTCGCCAGTTGCCTCGATCACCACCTCCAGGCCGTCGGCGGCGATCAGCGCCATGGAATCGTCCGTAACATGGGTGGCGCCGGACTCGACGGCGGCGGACAGAGACGGCGCCTCGAAACGCGCCTGCGGCCAGCCACTTGCCCTCAGCGCGTCCCGTGCCCGAGCCGGACTCAGGTCGGCGACAGCCATAACGTGAAGGCCGGCCAACCCCTTGGCTTGGGCCAGGAACATCGTTCCAAACTTGCCGGCGCCGATCAGTCCGACCCGCAGTGGTCGATCGGCGGCCGCGCGGGTCTGTAGAAGGCGAAAGAGGTTCATGGCGTCCTGTCCTGGTGCTTGTGCCGTGCTTGCTGCTATCTTCCCCGGCCGGGTCACCGCACACAAGAGGACTGGAATGAACGAAGACCAATTCAATATGGAGGTGCGTAAGCTCCTCAAAAAAGTCGGCGTCACGTCTCAGCGCGAGATCGAGGGCGCCGTACGTCAGGCGATTGCCGACGGCAAGCTAAGCGGCAATGAGACACTTCAGGTCCAGGTCGACCTCAAGATCGACGCGCTCGGCGTCAGCCACCGAATCGACGGCAGTATCGCACTGGAGTAGGCGCTGCAGGGGCCTATTGGGCGGCGGGCAACAAGGGCTGGCCGTTGACCGAGATCAGGCCCGAAGGCTCAACCTTCAAGTCATAGCGATCGATCACCTGACCGTCGGTCTCGCTTCGGTCCGTGTAGGCCTGCAAGCTGCCCAGGGCCAGCATGACATTGAGCGCGAAGTCCTGTAGCTCCTGGTCTTCGCTGCTCATCGCCTGCTGCGCCGCCTGCAATAGCGCGTCGAGGCCGAGCAGGTTCGCCAAAAGGCCGCCCTTGACGCCGTAAGCCGCCTGGGGATCCACGTCAAAGGTACCGGCCATGTCGAGCGACGCAAGCGACGTCTGGACACCACTGTCGCGGATGGTCAGCACGGTGCCAGCCTCTGTCATCAGCTGATTGAGCTGAAAGACCAGTGGCAACATCATGGCCTCGAATCCGCCCTCTTGGCCCTCGGGCGTTTGCTCGGCCAGCATCGCCTGGTTGGCCATGGAGCTCAAAAGGGCCACGATCTCCTTTAGGGGTAACCGGTCGATATCGAGCTGAAATGCACTCTCCTCGGGCATCAGACCTTGGGCAAGCGGACTCTGCACACTGGGGCCGCCACCGACCACTTTGAGGCCGCTTTGGTTGAAGCCGAACGAAGTGCGGGCCAGGGCCTGATTTGCATCTTCAAGAATGAAGCCTAGCTCCATGCTGTCGAGCGTAACCTCGGAGTCGTCGGTGTTGTCCGACGCGCGCAAATTCTTGATGCCGATCTGGGTCTCGCTGTCGACGCGCCAAAAGTCCTTGGTGAACATGAGGTCGATCATGTTCGCGGTTTGCTCCTCGGGCGTTGCCTGCTGCTTCAGGGCTTCCCGAATTTCGCCATAGAGCGCCGCGGCGGCGGCCAAATCGTAATCCGTGATACGCGACAGCCACACCATCTTGCCCACTTCAATGCCGCCGCTCTCGTCGCCACCGGCCAGCTCGTCAATTTGCATGTTGAGCACGACGTCATAGCGGTCGCCCGCCTTCTGGTCGGTGCGCACGTCGGCGACGACCGACCTGACGCCGACAACCTCCTGGTTGCTCGGTGCGACGATCTCGATGTCGTCCACGGCTAGATCGAGCGACAAGGTGGTGAGATAGGCGAAGGACCAAAGCGCGTCGAGCGAGAAGTCACCCATCCGCACGCCGGCTTGCGGCGAGCCGTCGCCATAGACGACGCCCATGGTGTTCGGTATCTCGGCGTCGGAAACTCGGTAGACCCCGTCGCCGGCCAGCTCACCGGCCGGATGCATGGTGAAGGCAGCCGTTCCCACCAGCAGGCGGGTCCCGTCACCACCATCCATCAGAACTTCGAGGCCGGTGATGTTGACGCGAAAGTGGTCGTCCCGAGGTTCCACCTCGATTGCGTCGTAGCTATAGGTGGCGCCTTGCTCGCGTGTCAGGCCCAGGTTCAGGGTGTCGATCGTCGCGGCAATCTTGTCGCGCAAAGCCCCCGGCTCGATCGCGCGTGCGGGACTGGTGGCAAGGAACAACAGGACGAGAAATGTCAGCAAGGCTAATCCGGCGGCGCCTGCCCGCATCATGCGGCCGGGTCTCTCAGCAGTAAACATCATCGGCTTTAATCTCCGCCAGCTTGGCACTGAGGCGAGGTCTTGTCGGCGGCAAGCTTAGCTCTTTGTCATAGCGGCGGCTAGAGCGCGCGCGTCAGAATTTGCCTGGGACTCCAGTCCCGCGACGACCCCATTGCGTTCCTCGGACGCCTTGTTCTGAGACAGCTTCGCCTTGGCCTCTACCCGGCTGACCGGTATCTCGAAGGCGACGATGCCCCGTTGCATATGGTCGATGAAGCTGTCCTCCTGACTCGCCATCGACCAGCCAGTGCCCGCTTCGCTTTCGTGGCGCTCTACCAGCCGCGCAAGGAGACCGCGAACTTCATCTGGATCCTCCGTCACCCGTGGCACGCCGTAGCAGTGTACCGCCAAATAGTTCCACGTCGGCACAGCCGGACCGGGGTTGTACCAAGCGGGCGAGATGTAACTATGGGCGCCCTGGAAGACGACTAAGGCCTCGTTCCCATTGGCGAAGGCTTTCCATTGGCGGTTGGCGCGCGCCATGTGGCCCGAAAGTGTGCCGTTGGCGCCTTTGTCCGGATCGAACAGGAACGGCAGGTGAGAGGCTTCGGGCGGACCGCCGTCTGCGGTCACCAACAAGCCGAAGGCATAGTCTCGAATCACCGATTCGACGAGCGCCGGGTCATTCAGAGCGAAAACATCGGGAACGTACATAGGCCTGCCGCTAACCGCGACGCTTGACCAGCAACTGCTTGATCTCGGCGATCGCCTTGGCCGGATTCAGGTGTTTGGGGCAAGTTTTGGTGCAGTTCATGATGGTGTGGCAGCGGTAGAGCCGGAAGGGATCCTCGAGCTGATCGAGCCGCTCGCCGGTCGCCTCGTCCCGGGTGTCGGCGATCCAACGGTAGGCTTGCAGCAGGATCGCGGGCCCGAGATAACGGTCACCGTTCCACCAGTAGCTGGGACACGAGGTGCTGCAGCAGAAGCACATGATGCATTCCCACAGACCATCGAGTTTCTCGCGCTCCTCGGGCGATTGCAGGCGCTCGCGCTCGGGCGGCATTGTGGTGACCTTGAGCCAAGGCTCGATCGAGGCGTGCTGGGCGTAGATCCGAGTGCAATCGGGCACCAAATCCTTGACCACCGCCATGTGGGGCAGCGGGTAGATTTTTGCATCGCCTTCGATGTCGCTGATGAACTTGGTACAGGCCAGCGTATTGGTGCCGTCGATGTTCATCGCGCAAGAGCCGCACACACCCTCGCGGCAAGAACGCCTGAGGGTCAGGGTCGAGTCGACCTCGTCCTTGATCTTGAGCAGGGCGTCCAGGACCATCGGGCCACAGTCCTTAGTGTCGATCACATAGGTGTCGACCCGCGGATTCTCGCCCTTGTCCGGGTCCCAGCGATAGACCTTGAAGGTCTTGGTCTCAACCGCCCCATCGGGTGCTGGGTAGCTCTTGCCTTCACCGATCTTCGAATTGGCGGGCAGCGTAAATTCGGCCATGGTCGTCGCGTGCTCCCGCTCGCCTCAGTAAACCCGCGCCTTGGGCGGGAAGGATTGCACTTCATTGGTCATCGGCTGCATGTGGACTGGCCGGTAGTCGATCTTGACCTGGCCCTTTTCGTCGCACCACAGCAAGCTGTGCTTCATCCAGTTCTCGTCGTCCCGGTCGGGGAAATCCTCGCGGGCATGGGCGCCCCGGCTCTCCTCGCGATTGGCGGCACCGTTCATGGTGACCCGTGCCTGGTAGAGCAAGTTATCCAGCTCGAGTGTTTCGACCAGGTCGCTGTTCCAGATCATAGAGCGGTCCTGGACCTTAAGGTCGCCGCACTTGTCCCACAGCTGGCCCATCAGCTCGACGCCTTCGCCAAGAACCTCGCCGGTGCGGAACACGGCGCAGTGGCTCTGCATGATCTTCTGCAACTCGAGGCGAAGGGCCGCGGTCGGCGTGCCGCCATCGGCGTGGCGCGCGGCGTCGAGCCGGCTAAGCGCAAACTCGTCGGCGTTGCGCGGCAGAGGCTTTTGGGTCTCGCCAGGCTGGAC
Source organism: Pseudomonadota bacterium (assembly GCA_039029395.1). GTDB lineage: Bacteria > Pseudomonadota > Alphaproteobacteria > Kiloniellales > JAKSDN01 > JBCCGG01. Next base: position 11,139 of record JBCCGG010000013.1, read on the forward strand.
CAGGCTGGCAGCGTGTTTGGCGGCCGAACGGCCGAACACGACGAGATCCAGAAGCGAGTTGGATCCCAGGCGATTGGCGCCGTGAACCGACACGCAGGCCGCCTCGCCAATCGCCATCAGTCCGGGCACGACAGCATCCGGATCGCCGTCGCGCAGGGTCACCGCCTCGCCCGTGTAGAGCGTCGGAATGCCGCCCATGTTGTAGTGGCAGGTCGGGATCACCGGCATCGGCTCCTTGGTGACGTCGACCCCAGCAAAGATCTTCGCGGTCTCGGCGATGCCCGGCAGACGATGGTGAATGATGTCCGGGTCCAGATGCTCGATGTGCAGGTGGATGTGGTCGCTGCCCTTGCCAACGCCCCGGCCCTCGCGGATCTCGATGGTCATGGAGCGGCTGACCACGTCGCGGCTGGCCAAGTCCTTGGCGCTGGGCGCATAGCGCTCCATGAAGCGCTCGCCCTCGGAATTGGTCAAATAGCCGCCCTCGCCGCGCACACCCTCGGTGATCAAGGTGCCGGCGCCATAGATCCCGGTCGGGTGAAACTGCACGAACTCCATGTCCTGGAGCGGCAGGCCCGCGCGCAGCGCCATGGCGGAGCCATCGCCGGTCTGGGTGTGGGCGCCGGTACAGGAGAAGTAGGCCCGGCCATATCCGCCGGTCGCGATCATGGTCTGCTGCGCCCGGAAGCGGTGGATTGTGCCGTCGTCCAGGTTCCAGGCGACCACGCCACGGCAAACGCCATCCTCCATCATCAAATCGATCGCGAAATACTCAATGAAGAACTCGGCGTTGAAGCGAAGGGATTGCTGATAGAGCGTGTGCAACATGGCGTGGCCGGTGCGGTCGGCCGCCGCGCAGGTCCGGTGGGCGATGCCCTCGCCGAAACGGGTGGTCATGCCGCCGAAGGGGCGTTGATAGATCTTGCCCTCTGGCGTTCTGCTGAACGGCATGCCGTAGTGCTCGAGCTCGATGATCGCCGGCACCGCCTCGCGGGTCATGTACTCGATGGCGTCCTGGTCGCCCAGCCAGTCCGAGCCCTTGATAGTGTCGTACATGTGCCAGCGCCAGTCGTCCTCGCCCATGTTTCCAAGCGAGGCCGAAACCCCGCCTTGGGCTGCCACCGTGTGGCTACGGGTCGGGAAGACCTTCGTGATGCAAGCGGTCTTGAGCCCGGCTTCCACCAAGCCCAAAGTGGCGCGCAAGCCCGCGCCGCCAGCACCGACGACCACGACATCGTAGGTGTGGTCGACAACCTCGTAGGCCGTGGTCATGGCATCAGCCTCCGAACAGCAACAGGAGCACGGACAGCACGGCGATCACTCCTAGGAGGATTGAAAGTCCGGCGACGCACAGCAGGGCGGCGATCTTCAGCGGCTCGTAGTGGACATAGTCCTCGATCACCACCTGAACCCCTAGATAGGCGTGATAGAAAGTCGCGAGAATCAGCAAAATCAGAAGGCCGGCGACGAGAGGCGAGTCGACCCAGGCGCGCATGGTCGCGTAGTCGGCACCGACCATGGCCGCGATCGAGGCGACAAACCAAAGGCAAAGCGGGATCAATGCAAGCGCAGTCAGGCGCTGAGCCCACCAGTGCTCGGTGCCGGACTTCGCTGAGCCTAGTCCTCGCACGCGACCGAGTGGAGACCGCAAACTCATCAGGCACCTCCTGCCATGGCGTAGCCCAACACCCAGCTGGCAATGGTCAAGACGCCGCTGACCGCGACGACGGCCCAGCCGGTCTTGTAGACCTCCGGAAGCTCGAAGCCGAAACCGGCGTCCCAATAGAGATGCCGGATGCCATTGCACAGGTGATAAAACAGCGCATAGGTCCAGCCGAATAGGAAGAGCTGACCGAAGAAGGAGCCGATCAGGCCTTGCGCGGACTCGAAGCTCTCCGGTCCGGCGGCCGCGGCGGCGAGCCAATAGACCAATAGCAGTGTGCCGACCGCCAAGGCGACACCGGTCAGGCGATGCAAGATCGACAGCATCGACGTCAGCTGAGGACGATAAACCTGCAAGTGCGGCGAGAGTGGCCGATCTTTCTGCGACATAGACCCTGTACCCCTCGGAACCTCTCGCCTTCCGGCAGACCGCGGCCTAAGCGGTCGCACCCGTTGGCGCTTCCTGATTTAGACCGGGCCCTCCTTGAAGTCAACGCGGCCGGCTCATATACCAATAGCGACACCTTCGATTCGGGCGGGAGTAAAAAGCGCCTTGTCCATGAGCCCGCTACATTGGCTCGGAGTGTTGATGCTGCTGGCGGCGCTGGTGGCGGCCGGCGCGTGGCTCAAGGGCCGGCGACCGATTCTGTGGTTCTGTTATGCCGTGGCGTTGCTGCCAATCGCTGGCCTACACGTTCTGTTCGTCGATTGGCGCAAACGTTGCCCCCATTGCAAAGCCCGCGTTCCGATCGAGGCGGCCAAATGCCCGGAATGCGCCTGGCCATTCATTGCATAGCCCTAAGGGCGCCATTGCTTTTTGAACACCGCCGAGGATCAGGTCCGCATCAACTCTATTGCGGTGCACAAGTGGCCATGGCTATTTTGTTGTGAACGAACCAAGTCCAGCAAGATATTGTAGAGTATCTACGGCGAAGAATATTGCAACGCAGTAAATGTGGATAACTCTGTGGATTATTATAGATTTAATTGTGTAACAAACACGGTCTTATTCACAAGAAATTTCATCATAGCGTCTAATAGATCTTGCGGCAATTCGGCGCCTCGGCAACTCTAATCGGGCACGCGAAAGCGTCGGACTTCCGGCCCCGCGTGACCGGCCAAGGAGGCGCCGGCACTGGTTCGAGACTTCGGTTGAGAGCCGGTTCCGACATCGAATTGGCAGGCCGCGCAAAGGGTCAAGTCCGGGAGCTGGGGAGGTCCTTCGGGAGTTTCAAAGCTCAGCGGCCGGCGGCATCCGCTTCGGTGGGTGCGAGGTGGCGAGGAGGCTTGCTTCCGAGACGCCTTGATGCCGGGCTGGAAGGCTAAGGTCGGGTTTGCGACCACGGCTTTTCGGCGAGGTCCGTTTCTCGTCCCTGTGCGGGAGCGGATCGGGCGGAAGAGCGAATCCTCCTCGCGAGGGTTCTGGGCGCCGATTGCTTCAGAGGCCTGGTCCGGCCTCATGGCCCTCTAGGGGGTCTGGGTTCGGATCGGTCTTACGGGAAGCGCGCCAATCCGGGCGGGTCCCTCGGGATCTTGATGGATTGACAAGCCTCCCGGTGGAGGATCGGCCGGTTTCAAGGATCTCTTCGGAGGTCCGCGAGGCCAGTCGATACCCCGTCGCGGCGGCCTTCGGGTCAGCGCGGAAGCAGCGGCGATACGAGCTTGGTTCTTCGGGATCAGGCGGCTCTCCCAGCCGATCACCGGAGTCATCCGCGGTGAGGCTTGCCTCTCTGCCCCCGGCTCCGGGATCGCCGAAGATGTCGCGCTTACCTTGACCTAGCCAACCAGATTGGGTCGCGGTCAGCGGCAGGTGGACCTTCGGGTTCGCGCGCCTAGGCCGCCGTCAAACGCCGACGTCGATGTTGGCCTCGCCAGGTCCGATGTCGAAGCAGGCGCCAGACGACAAAAGACCCCGCCGCCTTCGAGTGCAGGAGCCGGAGCCGGCTCATCGAGGCGTCGGGGTCCGTGTCCTCCTCCAGGGCACGCTCGGGAGAGCAATCTCTCGAACCCGGCGCCTCATCTATTACAGGCGCCGAATCGGCAAATCAACTAAATTTTGTGGTTGATCGAAAAAAAATACTAAATGTGGGATCGGCTGGTTAGAACGATCATCATTGTCGTCGAGGCATCAACACCGTGTAGTCCAAGTCCAGCACGACCGAAGGGTCGTATTTGCCGTCTTCGCCCTTGAAGGGGAAAGCTGCACAATCCTGGTCCTTGGTGCCGACCGTGCGCAATCTAAGCGCGCCAATATCCTTGCGCCCAGGAATCTCGAGCCGCTCCAGCACCTCTGACCAGGCGTAGATCGTATCGCCGCCGAAACTGGGGGCGGTATGGCTGCCGCCATTGATCGCCGCGATCCGGATGGCATTGGCCAACCCGTTGAAGCTGATTGCCCGGACCAGGGAGATGATATGGCCACCATAGACGATGCGCTTGCCGAATCGTCCGGCCCGTTCGGTGTGCAGGTTGAAGTGGACCCGCGCGGTGTTTTGATAGAGCCGGGTCGCCATCTGGTGCTCGGCATCTTCGATTGTCATGGCGTCCAGGTGATCGATCCGCTCGCCCGGATGGTAGTCGTCCCAGATCTGGTCGGATCCCGCCAGGGCGCTGTCGTAGGACTCCAGGGTCAAGCCGTCGGGAATTAGAAGGTCCTCGAGCGGGACCTGTGGCTCGGTCTTGGGGACCAGGACCGTTGGACTGGGCGACTCGGGGTCGCGCTTGCGCACCATGACCCAACGCACGTAATCGAGCACCACTTCGCCGCGCTGGTTGGTGCCGGTCGATTGTACGTAGACCACACCGGTCTTTCGGTTGGAGTTTTCGCGCAGGCCCGCGACCTTGCTGGTCGCCGTGATGGTATCGCCTGGATAGACCGGAACGCCGAAGCGGCAGGAGGCGTAGCCCAAGTTGGCAATGGCATTCAGCGAGATGTCAGGCACGGTTTTGCCAAACACCGCGTGAAACACCAGTAAGTCATCCAGTGGCGCCCGTGGGTAGCCGAGCGACCTGGCAAGCTCGTCCGAACAGTTTACCGCGAAGCGCGACCCGGTGAGTGCGATGTAAAGTGCCTGGTCGCCCTCGTTCAGCGTACGAGGTGTGGCGTGGCGGATCTCCTGGCCGAAGCGGAAATCCTCAAAGAAGTCCCCGGTCCGGCTCTTGCTCATGAGGCGGTCGCGGCGACCTTGGTGAGATCCTCGGTCTTGCGCTCGGCGATCGCCTCGGAGAGCGCGACCAATCGCTTGGCATTTTCGACGTGCAGATTCTCGATCAGTTTGCCCTCGAAGACCGCGACTCCCTTGCCTTCTGCGAGCGCCGCCGCGTGGGCCTCGATGATCTTATGGGACCAGACCACCTCTGCCTCGGTCGGTGAAAAGGCCTGGTTCGCGATTTCGATCGTGCGCGGATGGATAAGGGTCTTGCCATCGAAGCCCATGGCCACACCCTGTTCGCAGGAGTAGGCGAGGCCCTCGTCGTCGCGCAGATCCAGGTGGACGCCGTCGAGGATCGCCAGGTTGTAAGCGCGCGCCGCCAGGAGGCAGAGCCCGAGACTGGTGATCATCGGCATGCGGTCCCGGGTGTGGGCGGCATGCAGGTCCTTGGCCAGGTCGGAGGTGCCCATGACCACGCAGCCCAGGCGCTTGCTGACACTGACGATCTCCTCGGCGTGGAGCATGCCCAGCGGCGTCTCCATCATGGCCCAAATGGCGACGCCCTTGGGCGCCGAGGCGTTGTCCATGGCGACCTCGACCTGGCGCACCATATCAGCGCTCTCGACCTTTGGGATCAGGACCGCGTCGGCACCGCAGGTGCTGGCCATGATCAGGTCTTCGTAGCCCCAGGCCGAGGACAGCGGATTAATGCGGATGATCAGCTCCCGGTAACCATACCCGCCGACCTGGACCGCCTCTTTGATGTTGGCGCGTGCCTGAACCTTGGCATCGGCGGCGACCGCGTCCTCCAGATCGAGGATCAGGCCGTCTGCCGGCAGAGTGCGGCCCTTTTCGAGAGCGCGAGTGTTGGAGCCCGGCATGTAGAGAACGCTGCGCCGGGGCCGGTGAGTCCTGGTCATGATCCCAAACCTCGTGTGGTCTAACTGTCCAAATTCGGCTGGCGACTATAACGCAAGACCCATCTGTGGCAAGCTGCCAGCGGTCGATTCGGGGAACTCATGAATATCCTTTCGATTCAGTCTCATGTCGCCTTCGGTCACGTGGGTAATGCCGCCGCCGCATTCGTGCTGGAGCGCCTGGGTCTGACCGTCTGGCGGGTCAACACGGTGCAGTTCTCCAATCACACCGGCTATCCCAGCTGGCGCGGCCAAACCTTCAGCGCGGAGGCGATCGCCGAGGTGATTGAGGGCATTGATGAGCTCGGCATGTTGCGCACCTGCGATGCCGTGCTGTCAGGCTACCTGGGGGCACCGGACGTTGCCCGTGTGGTGCTCGACACGGTTGCCAAGGCGCGCCGCCACAATCCTGAAGCGCTCTATCTCTGCGATCCTGTGATGGGCGATCTGGACCAGGGCCTCTATGTCGCCCGCGAGGTACCCAATCTGATGGCGGAGCAGGCGGTGCCCCTGGCCGACATTGTGACTCCCAACCAGTTCGAGCTCGAGCTTCTGACCGGCGGTCCCTTGGGTAGCCTGGCTGAGGCCCTGGCCGCCGCCCGGCAGCTGCTCGAGAAAGGGCCCAAGGTGGTGGTGGTAACCAGCCTGCGTCACGGCGAAACCCAGGAAGGTGAGATCGAAATGCTTGCGGTCACCGGGCGTGGCGCCTGGCAGGTGACGACCCCCTATCTGCCCTGCGATCCTCCACCGAGTGGCGCTGGCGACGCCGTGGCGGCGCTTTACCTCGCCAACTACCTAAAAGCTGCCCCCGGCCCTCAGCGCGCCCGCCATGCTCTCGAGCAGGCAGCAGCCGCCATCTACGGCGTGATCGACGCGACCCATCAAGCAGGGACCTATGAGCTGCAGCTAATCGCGGCGCAAGAGGCGCTGGTCCACCCGGCGACCCTCTACAGCGCCAAGCGGGTCGAGTGACCCCTGCGCTTCCTTGAATCCTTAAGTGAAATTCACTTCACGTTTCGCGCGGCCGTGACCACCTAGTTGTCAGGCACAACCTGACACGAGTAACGGAGGTGGGCTGATGGTCAGGCGTTTCGCGCCCGTTGTCTTGAGCTTGCTGGTTCTGGTTTTCGTGGTTGGTGGATCGGCCCGCGCCGAGCAGGCTGCGCCACCCATCTTTCTGCCGCCTGGCAGCGTCAAGGCCGAGACCCTGATTGCCCCGCCCCCGGCGCTCGACAGCGCCGCCTTTAAGGAGCAGATGGCAATTGTCCTTTGGCTCCAGAAGACCCGCACGCTCGAGCAGGTCGCCTTCGTCGAGACGGTGCTTGACGTGGAGCGCTTCGCCCCGATCCTGGGCGACGCGCTGATGACCGTCGACGGCCGACTGCTGAAGGACGTGATCGACGAGGCGATCAACCAAGTGCGGGCCGAGTACGATGCACTCAAGGGTTTCCACGACCTGCCCCGGCCGTTCGTGGTGAATGACGCGGTTGACCCGGTGGGCGACGCCCGGCCGGTCGCCTCCTACCCCAGCGGCCACTCGATCCGCGCCATCGTTTACGCCCGCTTGCTGGCGGAAGTCTTTCCCGATCACGAGGCAGCCCTGATGGAGCTCGCCCATCAGGTCGGCTACGGCCGGGTGATCGCCGGCGTGCACTACCCGATCGACGTGACCGCCGGCCAGACCCTGGGCACCGCCTATGCCGACGTGATCGTCCAGCAGCCGGACTTCAAGGCTGCGGTGGCGGACATCAAGGGTAGGTAGCGGCGAAGGGTCTGGAATCTTGCCGACCGGGCGTCAGGGTGGCGACAACGACTGTAGAGATGGACGCTTGGGATTGCCGGACCAAATCCCGCTTTCTCGTACGCTCTTCGCGCCGGCGCGTGACTGGGATCGCCGCCGGTCCCCACGCTTGCGACGAGCATTCCAGCCTCTTTCATGCGGTCCAGGGCGTAGGCATACATCCACGCGCCGACACCGCTGCCTTGATGATCCGGATCGACGGCGTTCAGATCGATCTCCCCCACCTTGGACGCATGGTCCTAGGCCAGCGCGCAAAAGGCTATGATCTCGGAGCCTTGCTTGACCACGTAAACCTCGCGGTCGGAGTCGGGGCCGCAGATCCTATCCAAGTACTCCCATTGCTCGCGCTCCTCGCTGGCGATCGCTATGTCTGCAATTTCTTCGCCAAGGAGGCGCCTGAACGATCGAAAGACCGGCTTAAAGGCGGCTTCACGGATTTCGTGAAGGCGCTGAAGATCACCGGGTTCGACTCTGCGAATGCTGTACGTGGCATCCATTCGGGAGCCTCCGGAAGCTTGAGCGTAAGATGACTGCTCGGTGGCTGACGACCCCCGGAAGGGCCGGTCGCCAGCGACCGCCCGCTCACCCGCATCGCAACCCGCTCACGCCTCAGTTCAAATAGTCGCTGGTCAGCTTCTCGGCGATCTGCACGGCATTTAGCGCGGCGCCCTTGCGCAGGTTGTCGGAAACCACCCAGAGGGCGAGGCCGTGTTCGACGGTCGGGTCGGTCCGGATCCGGCTGACGAAGACCGCGTCCTCGCCGGCGCATTCGGCGGGCGTCACATAGCCCTCCTGGACCCGATGGTCGATCACCGTGATGCCGGGTTGGGCCTTAAGCGCCTGACGCGCCTCGGCTTCGTCAATCGGGTTCTCGAACTCCAGGTTGACCGCCTCGGCGTGGCCGATGAAGACCGGCACGCGCACGCAGGTCGCCTGTACTTTAATCGACGGGTCGAGGATCTTCTTGGTCTCGACCACCATCTTCCACTCCTCTTTGGTGGCGCCGTCGTCCATGAAGACGTCGATGTGGGGGATCACATTGAACGCGATCTGCTTGGTGAAGAGCTCCGGGCGCACCGGCTCGTTCACGAAGATGCCGCGGGTCTGATTGAACAGCTCATCCATCGCGTCCTTGCCGCCGCCCGAGACCGATTGATAGGTCGAGACCACGACCCGCTTGATGCGCGCCAGCTCGTGCAGGGGCTTCAGCGCGACCACCATCTGGATGGTCGAGCAGTTCGGGTTGGCGATGATGTTGCGCCGGGGATAGCCGGCGATGGCGTCCGGATTGACCTCCGGCACGACCAAGGGCACGTCCGGATCCATGCGGAAGTGAGAGGTGTTGTCGATCACCACGGCACCCGCCTTGGCGGCGCGCGGCGAGTATTCGGCCGAGACCTTGGCGCCCGGCGAGGAGAGCACGATGTCGATGCCACGAAAGTCGAACTTGGAGAGGTCCTGGACCTTAAGCTCGTCGTCCTCGCCGTAGGAAACGCTAGCACCGGCCGATCGCTCGGAGGCGAGCGGCACGACATCGTCGGCCGGAAACTCCCGTTCGAACATCGTCGTCAGGATCTCGCGCCCGACGGCGCCCGTCGCGCCACTCACTGCAATTTTGTAACCCATGGTCTTCGATCCATCTGCTAGAGGGGTGTCGGGGTCAGGCGTATCCGGCCCAAGCCCTTTATGTAGCTATCTTTCACCGTTCAGCAAGACCAACCCGACCTCGCTGAGCGCTGCAAAGCCGAGCGCGCGATAGGCCCGCTCGGCGGCCGGATTGGCGGAGATCAGACAGGCCCGGTCGTGGCCCGTCCTTCGCGCCTCGGCAAGCGCGCCTGCCACCACGGCCCGGGCGAAGCCGCGGCCGCGAAGGGCCTCGGGCGTCCAAACCCCGCCGATCTGCACGGCCCGCTCTGTCTGGCCGATAACGCTGCAGGTCGAGACCAGGCGGCCCCGGCGCTCCAGCACCCAGACGCTGCGCCCATCGAAATGGGCCTGCACGCTCGCCTTGGACTCCGCGTGTGTCTCTGCCGTGTCCTTGGCGCCGAGCACCTCGACCGACATGGCAACCCGCCAATTCATTAAAAGTTCAAGCTCCGAGGAGCGCGGCCGCCGGCAACGCACCTCGCCGTCGGCTAAGGGGTTGGGTCGGGCGAGTTGAGCGAGATCCAGCGCGTAAAGCCGTTCCAGGCTGTCGTGGCGAATGTCGCTTCCTGCCAGGCCGAGGGTGCGCTTGGCGGCGGCAACCTGCTCGGCCGGCCCATAAAAGCCGCTCAGGCGCCGGCCCGAGCCGCCGACCGCCAGCTCGAGCAGTGGCCCAAGCCCTTCGTTTGCCTGGAGCAGGGCCATGCCGTTCCAGAAGTGACCGACAACCCCGCTGACCGCGCCGTCCCATAGCCGGGCGGCATAGGTCCCCTGGTAGAACTCGCCCCGGTCAATCAGGCCGGCGGTCCGCAGGTTGGAGAGCATGAGGAGCGTGCCGTCGCCCTGGGCCGCCAAGAAGCGCTCCAGATTGTGCTCGTCGCCTGCCCCCAAGAGGCGGTCTTCTCGATCTATCGTCTCAACTGGCTGGGCCAACATGGGGTCGTCCTCTCGTTATTCGTCTTCAGGCAAAGAAAAAGCCGCCTCGTCGGGCGGCCATCCTGTTGTTCTTCAGCTTTTTACAAGCGTGTCACAACATGACGGCCACCCCGTCGGTCTTGGTGCCGGTCATGGTTTTGGTGGTCGAAATGGCGGTCTGGGCAGCACAATTCGCCAGGCCGTGGTGGCCTGGGCGAGAGAGGCTCGCGATCTGAGCGAGAACCTGCATTGCGCGCTCCGAAGTTCTGGACATGATTTGCCCTGACAGGTGTTAATATAGGCTGACCGTGCCGAGGTCAAACATTCAATCTTGGGCACTCATGCGACGCGCCACCAGCTATCAGGACTTTTGGCCGCTTTATCTGGCCGAGCATCGCCGGCCGGCAACCCGAGCCCTGCACCTTTTCGGCACGGCTCTGGGCCTAGCGATCCTGGCATTCGCCCTGGTGACCCAGATCTGGTGGCTCCTTCTGGTCGCGCTGTTCGCTGGCTACGGCTTTGCTTGGTTGGCCCATGCCTTCGTCGAGCACAACAAGCCTGCCACCTTTACTCATCCCTGGTGGTCGCTCGTCAGTGATTTCAGAATGCTCGGTTACTTCCTCGTCGGCCGGCTTGGCGAGGAGCTGAAGCGACATGACATCAAAGATTCGGACGGCGCGCCCTGATTTTGGCTTTTTCCATGCTGTTGGCTCTGTTGCTCGGCTTTGCCGCCCACCGGGCCAGCATCTGTACGGTCAAGGCGGTGGTCGAAGTGATCAGCAGCCGGCGCGGCTACATGCTGGCCAGTTTGATCAAGACCGTACTCTGGGCCATGGCGGTGATCCTGGTTGCGGCCCTGGTCTGGGACGAGGGCCTGCACCTCGCTGAAGGCTACCTGCCGAGCCTGCCGAGCTTTGCCGGCGGTGTGATCTTCGGCATGGGGGCGGCGATGAACCGCGGCTGCGCCTTCTCGACCCTGAACAAGCTGGGCAGCGGTGATCTGGCCATGGTTGGCACTTTGGGCGGCTTCGTGATCGGAGTCGTCGGGTTTGAGTTGATCGTCGGCCAACTGGATCTCGCCGTGGTCCCGGTCGACGTGCCATTGCCCCTTAGCGCGCCGCGATGGCTACTGGTGCTGGTGTTGGCCTTGACCGCCTACGCCCTGTTCGAGCTCACACGCCTGTGGCGCCGGCGCGACCGGAGCCAGAACCTCAAGGCGCGCGGCTTGAGTCCGCGCTACCGTCTATCCACTGCCGCCATGCTGATCGGTCTGTCGGGTGGCGCGCTCTACCTGCTCAACGGCGATTGGGTCTACACGGCCAACCTGACTCAAGGTGTCGAATGGTTCATGGGCGGGGATGCCGCACCGCCGCTTGCCAATGGCCTGTTGTTTGGCGCCGTTCTGATCGGGATCTGGCTTTCGGCTTGGCAGCGCCAGGCCTTCGCCTTGCGCTGGCCGAGGATTGGGCCGGGCTTGATGCATCTCCTCGGCGGGGTACTGATGGGTCTTGGCGCAGCCCTGGTGCCCGGCGGCAACGACGCGCTCATCCTGAGCGCGCTTCCGGTCTGGCTGCCCCACGCTCTGCCGGCGTTCCTCGGCATGCTGCTGGGAATCTCTGCCGCACTTGTGGCACATCGGCTGATGACAGGCGACCTGCCGCGGCTCAGCTGCGCTGGGGATCTTTGTCGGGAAGACTAGCGGCCGGCAAGGACGTCGCCATGCCCCAAGACGCCGACTCATTGCTCGATTGAGGCAATCCGGCTCAGGCCAGACCCGTGGGTCTAGGGATGCGCTAGGTCACGCGCCTGAGCACCATGATTCCATTCCAGAAGGTCGGGTGGCCGTTCCAGGCTGTCCGGCGATCCAAAAGGACCTCGTATTCGTTTTGGCTCTCGGCCATGAAGTCGAGCGTTGCCCGTCTGGGATCGTCCCAGTTTGTGTCGTCCACGAGGACGATGCAATCGCGCGCGAAGAAAGGTTCGGCAACCTGCAGGCCCTTTAGCTGGTTCTCGTAACTGTGCTCGCCATCGTAGAAATAGAAACCGATCTCCCCCTCGTGGAGATTCGAGAAATAGTCGCGGTAGTCCATTTCATGCAAGCTATGGGCATCTGACTTGATTTGGTCGAAGCGTCCCATGGCGCTGTCCCTCGGGCCGCCGAACTGGGAAAAATTGTCGATGCCGACGACCTTTTGCTCCCGACCGGCCAACATGCCTGCAAGCAGAGAGTAGCCGTGCCAGACACCGACATTAACGTAAGCCGTATCCAGCGCCATCTCTCGCACTGAGCGGGCTATTATCGCTCCGTTGGCGAAGGTGGACATGCGGGGCATGGCAAGGATCGGCTCCAAGAGCGTGAGGTAGTCGTTCTGCGCCTCAGGCAAGATCGCCAAATAGGCGTCGATCATGTTCAGCGAGGTCTGCGCCCGTTCTAGCGAGGCCAGGGACTCGATCTCGAAGGCAAGTGAGATCCTATCCATGGTCGGATCCAGATTTCGAAACCGGATTTCCTGCAGGAAGCGCTTGTAGTCCACTGGACGTCCCCCATCGACGCCTAGCAAGAGGCCGCTATGCTTGCTTGCCAAGCTCCCGCAGCACCGCGTCGCCCATCACCGAGGTCGAGACCTTGGCGGTTCCCTCGGAAAGGATGTCGGGGGTGCGCATACCGGCAGCTAGGACTCGCTCGACCGCGGTTTCCAGCTGGTCGGCGGCTTCGCCCATGTCGAAGGAGTAGCGCAGCATCATGGCGAAGCTGAGCAGGCACGCCAGAGGATTGGCAACGCCTTGGCCCGCGATGTCGGGTGCTGTGCCATGGACCGGCTCGTAGAGCGCGCGCCGGCGCCCGGTGTCGTCTGCAGCGCCCAAGGACGCAGAGGGCAGCATGCCCAGCGAGCCGGTCAGCATGGCCGCACAGTCCGAGAGCATGTCTCCGAACAGGTTGTCGGTGACGATCACGTCGAACTGTTTGGGTGCGCGCACCAGCTGCATCGCGCAATTGTCGGCGTACATGTGGCTCAGCTCGATGTTCGAGTAGTCGGCCTCGTGCAGCTTTTGAACCTCCTGGCGCCACAGCACACCGGATTCCATCACGTTGGCCTTCTCGACCGAGCATAGCCGGCCGTCGCGTTTGCCCGCCAGGTCGAAGGCGACACGGGCGACCCGCTCAATCTCGTCGGTGGTGTAGACCTGGGTGTTGATCCCCCGGCGCTGTCCATCTGGCAGCTTCTCGATGCCGCGCGGCTCGCCGAAATAGACCCCACCGGTTAGCTCGCGCACGATCAGAATGTCGAGCCCGCTGACCACATCGGGTTTGAGGGTCGAGGCCTCGACCAGGGCGTCGAAGCAGATTGCTGGGCGCAGGTTAGCGAAAAGCTCCATCTCCTTCCGCAGGCGCAGAAGACCGCGCTCAGGCTTTATCTCGAACGGCAGATCGTCCCATTTGGGCCCGCCGACGGCGCCCAGCAGAACCGCGTCGGCCGACATAGCCTTCTCCAAGGTGGCCTCGGCCAGCGGCACGCCGTGGGCGTCGATCGCGGCGCCGCCGACCAGGTCCTGCTCCACATCAAACCCGGCCAAACCCTGTTCTTGGAACCAGTCGATCACACGCTCGACTTCCTGCATGCATTCAGGCCCAATCCCATCGCCGGGCAGAATCAGTACTTTGCGGTTGGCCGCCATGCCGCCTATTCCTCCAATGGGTTAAGTTGCTAGCGGCGCGCTTAGGCGCCGTGAAGCCAAGGTTCCGACGCCTTTTGGCGAGCTTCGAAGTCGTCGATCACGGTCTTCTTCTGCAGGGTCTCGCCAATATCGTCCAGGCCGTTCAGTAGGCAATGCTTGCGGTGCGGGTCAATTTCGAAACTGACCGAGCCGCCGTCCGGTCCGGTGATCTCCTGCTTTTCCAGGTCGACCGTGAGGACCGCGTTGGCGCCGCGCTCGGCGTCGTCCATCAAAAGGTCCACCTGCTCCTCGGGCAGGGCGATCGGCAGGATTCCGTTCTTGAAGCAGTTGTTATAAAAGATGTCCGCGAAGCTCGGCGCGATGACGCAGCGGATTCCGGCGTCGAGCAGCGCCCAGGGGGCGTGCTCCCGGCTCGAGCCGCAGCCGAAGTTAGCGCCGGCGACCAGGATCTGGGCGCCCTGGTACTGGGGCCGGTCGAGCACGAAGTCCTGCTTGTTGCCCTCGTGGTCCCACCTGAGCTCGTGGAACAGGCCCTTGGAGAGGCCGGTTCTTTTGATCGTCTTGAGAAACTGCTTCGGGATGATCATGTCTGTGTCGACATTGACCATCGGCAGGGGCGCCGCGACGCCGCTCAAGGTCGTGAACTTGTCCATCGCCAGTGCTTCCTAGGCCCTTCAGGGGTGAGAACGGTCGGCACCCTACTCGTTTTGGCCCGGCGGCTCAATTCCCGAAGACGGCCCTGCGCTTGGTTATGAGGCAGCTGGCAAAGATGTCGTGGATGCCTTGCTTCCGCTCGGTGAAAGCGACAGCGATACAGGCGATAAGAAACAAGAGCCCTGCGAAATAGGCCAGGACCGCGCTGCCGATCAGCGCGTCGAGCAGGCCGGCGGCGGCGCTGATCCACCAGGGCCAAGCGCGAAACAGCGCGCGACCGACCGTCAGCTGATGGCCGTAGAGGTCGGTCACCCTTAGACCGACCACTCGCTTTCCGGGCGTGGCCATGACGGGCGAGCTCTCGAAGCCGGCAAAGTAGAGCATGTAGAGGGCCATCAGCACGAAAGAGGCCATCGGGCTGAGCGGCTTGAAGATTTCCTCAATGGTGAAGTTCGGATCGACCGTCGCATTGGGGTCGAACTCGAAGGTCACCATGTCGGGGCTTAAGGTTTGAACGATAATGGCGACCGGTATGAACAAAATGACGGCATCGATCAGGGCCGCCAGAACACGCCACCAGAAGCCGCCGTATGGCTTTCCGCCGCCGGGCAACACGACATCGGGCTCGCCCTCAGGCCGGTCGAATGCCGGCGGAACCGGCTGGGCGCTCTTGTCGTCCATGAAGGACCCTCTCCTCTATAAGGTGTTAAGGGTAGCATATAGAGATAGAGGATGGGCGCCGATACTGCGGCGAAGCCTAACTTTCTCAGGCCGCGTGAGCTAACTCAGAGTTGAGATCACTATCCTAGAAATCCGTCGATCGGTACGCCCGGAGTTGCCGCCGTCTCAATCGGTGTATTCACGCACGTCGGCAATGCGGCCGGCGACCGCGGCGGCGGCGGCCATGCCGGGGCTCATCAGGTGAGTGCGCCCGCCGCGCCCCTGGCGGCCCTCGAAATTGCGATTCGACGTCGAGGCGCAGCGCTCGCCAGGCTGCAGCTTGTCGGCGTTCATCGCCAGGCACATGGAGCAGCCGGGCTCGCGCCAATCGAATCCGGCCTCGAGGAAAATTCTGTCCAAACCCTCCTCCTCGGCCTGGTGCTTCACCAGACCGGAGCCCGGCACGATCATGGCGTGGACGCTGTCGGCCACGCGGCGGCCCCGGGCCACGGCAGCAACCTCGCGTAGGTCCTCGATCCGGCCGTTGGTGCAGGAGCCGATGAAAACCTTGTCGACCGCCACCTGGTTGATCGGCGTGCCGGATCGAAGGCCCATGTAATCCAGCGAGCGCTCCATGTGGCGCCGCTTGTTGTCGTCTGGCGCGGAGGCCGGATCCGGTATGGCACCGGTGACCGGCACGACGTCTTCCGGACTGGTGCCCCAGGTCACCTGGGGCTCGATCTCGGCGCCTTCGAGGGTCACCTCGGTGTCGTAGCTGGCGCCGGGGTCCGAGGGCAGGCTACGCCAGTGGGTGACCGCCTGCTCCCAGGCACCCGCCTTGGGCGCGAGGGGCCGGCCCATGATGTAGTCGAAGGTGGTCTGGTCGGGGGCGATCAGTCCGGCCCGGGCGCCGGCCTCGATCGACATGTTGCAGACCGTCATGCGGCCTTCCATCGAAAGCGCCTGGATCGCCTCGCCGGCGTATTCGATGACGTGGCCCGTGCCGCCGGCCGTACCCAGCTTGCCGATGATCGCCAAGATCAAATCCTTGGCCGTGGTGCCGACGGGCCGGTTACCGGCCACCGTGATGCGCATGTTCTTGGCTGGTCGCTGGATTAGGGTCTGGGTCGCCAGCACGTGCTCGACTTCGGAGGTGCCGATGCCGAAGGCGAGTGCCCCGAAGGCACCGTGGGTCGAGGTGTGGGAATCGCCGCAAACGATGGTCATGCCGGGCAGGGTGAAGCCTTGCTCGGGTCCGATGATGTGGACGATGCCCTGGCGCAGGTCCTCCATCTCGATGTAGGGAACGCCGAAGTCGGCGCAGTTGCGCTCCAAAGCCTCGACCTGGATCCGGCTTTCCTCGTCCGAGATGCCTTTGGATCGGTCACTGGTCGGCACATTATGATCGGCGACCGCCAGGGTGGCATCGGGCCGGCGCACAGTGCGACCGGCCATGCGCAGGCCTTCGAAGGCCTGCGGGCTGGTGACCTCGTGCACCAAGTGGCGGTCGATGTAGAGCAAGCAGGTTCCGTCGTCGCGCTGCTCGACCAGGTGGCTTTGCCAGATCTTGTCGAACAGAGTGCGCGGCTGTGCCTCGCTGGGCGCCATTGTCCGCTCCCGCCGGTCTCTCGTGGCTTAGGCTTTAACTCTTGGGCTTGGCCTGTTTGGCGGCGCGCGCTTCGGCCTTGGCGGCCGACATCGCCGCCCGCTCGGCCTGAGCCGCCTTGCCGGCCGCGCCGGTGGTCTTCTCGCGGATCCGCGCCGCCTTGCCGGTCCGGCCGCGCAGATAATAGAGTTTGGCCCGGCGCACGTCGCCCCGGCGCACCAGTTGGATCGAGTCGATCCGCGGGCTGTACAGCGGGAAGATCCGCTCGACGCCTTCGCCGTAGGAGATCTTGCGCACCGTGAAGGAGGAGTTAAGCCCGCGATTCTTGCGCGCGATGCACACGCCCTCGAAGGCCTGGACACGCTCACGCGTGCCTTCGACCACCTTGACGTTCACGCGCACCGTGTCGCCCGGGCTGAAAGCCGGAATCTCGCGGTCGCTGGTCAGCTCCGCGACATGCTCTTGCTCGATCAATTGAATAGTGTTCATGGCTCTCGTCCTCAGCCGTCACTCGACTTGTTTTTTCGTCCCGCCAAATAGCGGGCCCAAAGATCAGGTCGCCGCGCCTTTGTCAAGCTTTCAGCCTGATCTAGGCGCCAGCGCCGAACCGCTTCGTGGTGTCCGGAGGTTAAGACCTCGGGCACCGGTTGGCCCTGCCATTCGGCCGGGCGGGTATAGAGCGGATACTCCAGGAGGCCTTGCTCGAAAGTCTCCTCGCTCAAGCTCTCTTCGTTGCCCAACACGCCGGGCAACAGGCGTACCACCGCGTCGATCAGCGCCAAGGCCGCCGGCTCGCCGCCGGATAGCAAATAGTCGCCGATGCTGAGCTCTTCGACCGCGCGCCGCTCCAGCACCCGTTGATCGACACCTTCATAGCGCCCGCACAGCAGCGTAACGCCGGGCCTTGTGGCCAGATCCCGCACCTTCGCCTGGTCCAGCAGGCGACCGCGCGGGCTCAGGTAGATCACCGGGCCGGGCTTGGCGGCGGCCGCCTCCAGAGCCCGGTCGACCACGTCGGGGCGCATCACCATGCCGGCGCCGCCACCGAACGGTTGGTCATCGACGGAGCGGTGTTTATCGCGCGCGAAGTCCCGGATGTCCAGCAGATCGAGCGCCCAGAGCCCCTTCTCCAAGGCCTTGCCGGCCAGGCTCACACCGAGCGGTCCGGGAAAGACCTCGGGAAAGAGGGTGAGTACGCTTGCGGTCCAAGGCCGCGGTCTCTTTGCCATCACTCACTCCGAGGCGTCCGCATCTTGCGCTGCCGCTTCAACAGTTTGCGGCACCACGAGTGTTAACTTGCCGTTCGCCAGGTCGACGCGCGGCACGGCTTCCTTGGTGAAGGCGACCAACTCGCTGCCACCGCCGCTTTGCGGCCGGATCTCGAGCAGGTCGCCTGCGCCGAAGTTCTGCACCGCGATCACCTGGCCGAGAGGCCGACCTTCTGGGTCTTCCGCCGCCAGGCCGACGAGGTCGGCGTGGTAAAAAGTCTCCGGCTCGTCGATCTCGGGCAGAACGGCGCGCGACACGTGCAGTCTGGTGCCGCTTAGCGCTTCCGCCTGATCCCGATCCTCTATCCCTTTGATTCGGCCGAGCAACAGGCCTTTGCTGCGGCCCGTCAGGGTGAGGTGAAAGCTGCGCGCACCTACCTGATCGACCAGTGGTCCATAGGAGGCGATATCCTCCGGAACCTCGGTGAAGGACTTGAGACGCACGCCGCCGCGCACCCCGTGGGGGCCGGTAATCACGCCAAGACAGATCCGCTCGGCGACCGCCATGGCTGGCTTAGCCCGAGGCCTCCTCGGAGGCCGGCTCCTCAGCGGCGGGCTCCTCCGCCGGCTCCGCGGCCGCCGCGGCAGCGGCTTCGTCGGCCGCCTTCTTGGCCTCCTCGGCTTCCTTCAGGCGCTCCTGGGCCTTTTTCTTGGGCTGGTTCTTCTTGGTCTGGTTCGGCACCGCCGGCATGGCGATGATCTCGGCCTGCCCCAAGAAGCGCGCGACCCGGTCGCTCGGCTGTGCGCCCACGGAAATCCAGTGCTTGGCGCGCTCCTGATCGAGCACCAGGCGCTCCGGGTGGTCTTTCGGGACCATCGGATTGTAGGCGCCGATCCGCTCGATGAAGCGGCCGTCACGCGGGCTGCGGGAATCGGCCACAACGATGCGGTAGTAGGGGCGCTTTTTGGCGCCGCCGCGGGCCAGTCGAATGCGTAGGGACATGTCTTTTCTCTTTCCTCTAGATGACGTTCTCTCAGGCCTGCTCGCCGGGGGCGTAGCAGACCGCCTGAAGCTTGTTGCCGTCGGGATCGCGCACATAAGCGCCGTAGTAGTGTTCGCTGTACTGGGGTCGCAGACCGGGTTCCCCCTCGTCTTGGCCGCCAGTCGCCAGCGCGGCCTCGTGGAAGGCCCGCACCGCCGCCCGGCTGGGCGCCAGGAAGGCGACGTGGGTGCCGTTGCCGAAGCTGGCCGGACCGCCGTCGAAGGGCGGCATGACGTAGAGCCAGGGTCCGTCGTCCTCTGACAGGGCGTAGGCGAAATGGTCGCTTCCGTCAGCCACCTTGACCAGGCCGAGGGGTGTCAGCACTTGATCATAGAAGGCCTTGGATCGCGCAACGTCGTTCGTGCCTAGCGTGATGTGGCTGATCATCGAAAACCTCCGCCGCCCATACCGCCCGGCGGCATGCCGGGCAGGCCGTGGCGCGCCAGCCCCTTCTTGCCGAGCTTCTTGACCTTCTTCATCATGCGCCCGGCTTCCTGGTGCTGCTTCAGAAGCTTGTTGATCTCCTGCACCGTGGTGCCCGACCCGGCGGCGACCCGGCGCTTGCGGCTCGCTTTGATGATCTCGGGACGCTGACGCTCGAGCGGCGTCATGGAGGACAGGATCGCCAGCTGGCGCTTGACCATCTTGTCGTCGATGTTGGCGCCCTTCATCTGCTGCTGAATCTTAGGCACGCCGGGCAACATGCCCATCAAGCCGCTCAGGCCGCCCATCTTGAGCAGCTGCTGGAGCTGTTGGGCCAGGTCGTCCAGGTCGAACTTACCTTTCTGGATCTTCTTGGCGAGCTTCTCGGCTTCGTCAGCCTCGATCGTCTCAGCCGCCTTCTCGACCAGGGAGACCACGTCGCCCATGCCCAATATGCGCGAGGCGATACGGTCTGGGTGAAAAGCCTCGATGGCGTCCAGCTTCTCGCCGCTGCCCAAGAGTTTGATCGGCTTGCCGGTCACCGCCTTCATGGAAAGCGCCGCACCGCCCCGGGCGTCGCCATCCGTACGGGTCAGCACTATGCCGGTCAGGCCCAAACGCTCATCGAAGGCCTTGGCCACGTTGACCGCGTCCTGACCGGTCATGGCGTCGGCTACCAGAAGGGTCTCGTGTGGCTTCGCGGCGCCGGCCACCGCCGCAACCTCGGCCATCAGCTCTTCGTCGATCGCCAGGCGGCCGGCAGTGTCCAGCAGCACCAGGTCGAATCCTTCGAGGGCAGCGGTCTGCACAGCGCGCTTTGCGATCGCGACCGGCGGCTCGCCCGGCACGATATCAAGCGTACGTACGTCTGCTTGCAAGCCAAGCACTGCTAGCTGCTGTTGAGCGGCGGGCCGACGTACGTCCAGCGAGGCCATCAGCGCCTTCTTCTTATCCCGGGTCTTGGCCCGAAGTGCGATCTTGGCGGTCGTCGTGGTCTTGCCAGAGCCCTGCAGGCCGACCAGCATGTAAACGGCCGGTGGCTCAACGTCCGCGGCCAGGGCGACCGCTTCGCTGCCGAGCGCTTCGACCAGCTGGTCGTGGACGATCTTGACCACCATCTGGCCCGGGGTGACCGAGCGCAGGACCTCCTGGCCGACCGCCTTCTCGCGCACGCCCTCGATGAAATCCTTGACCACCGGCAAAGCGACGTCGGCCTCGAGCAAGGCGACGCGAACCTCACGCAGCGCCGCGGTGACGTCCTCCTCGCTTAGCGCGCCGCGCTTCTTCAGGCGGTCAAGAACGTCGCCCAGTCTCTCTTGCAAGCCGTCGAACATGCCGTTTCGGTCCGTCGATCCAAGTCAAAACCTAGAGCCAAAGCCAAAGAGCGCCAGTGCGCGAAACTCGCGGACTGGCGGGGCTCCTCGGAACCGGGTTGCACCCTTGGCTTGAGCGGGCGAACTCATAAGGGCTCCGCCGGCCGGCGTCAAGCACAGGGATTGGATTTGCGCCGCCAATCGCCATAATAGGGGGCGGGCTGACGAAGGGAGACAGGCGTGGCGAGTGCCGCACATAGGTTGCGCACGGCGATCGAGGACAACGGCGAGAGCTTCTATGAAGAGCTTGCCAACACCCTGACCCATGGCATCGGGGCGGTTCTGGCGGCCGCGGCGTTGGCGCTGATCGTCGTGCTTGCCGCTCTGACCGGAAATGCTTGGGCCGTGACCGCCGCGGCAATCTATGGCGCGAGCCTGGTGATGGTTTACCTGTCCTCCGCGCTCTATCACGGCATCTGGCACAAGGCCACCAAGGCAGTCTTCCTGGTTCTTGACCACTGCGCGATCTTCCTTTTGATCGCAGGGACTTACACCCCGATTACCCTCCTTGTCTTTCCCCAGCCGCTGGGCTGGACGCTGTTCGGCGTGATATGGGCCATGGCATTCGTCGGCATCGCTTTGCGGCTCTGGCTGGGCCACCTCCATTGGATAATGATTCCGCTGTTCCTGGCCATGGGCTGGATCGGATTTTTCTGGAGCGACACGGTGTTCACCCATCTGGGCGCCGCCGGAGCCTGGCTGATCCTCTCCGGCGGTTTGGCCTATACCGGCGGCGTGGTGTTTTTCTTGTGGCGCAGCCTGCCCTTCAACCACGCCCTCTGGCATGTCTCTGTGCTGGGCGGCAGCGTGTGCCACTTCGTCGCCATCGCGCTCTATGTGGTGCCTGCGGCGGCCTAGCGGGTGGAGAGAAAGACCTACGATCCCGCCGCCGTTTCGCCGCCCCAAGGCGGCTACCACCATGGTCTGGAGGTCACCGGCGCCCGGCGGTTGCTGTTCATCAGCGGCCAGATTCCAGACGACGCCGAGGGCAAGGTGCCGGCTGACTTCGAGAGCCAGTGCCGTCTGGCCTGGCGCAACATCGAAGCGGTCCTGACCGAGGCTGGCCTTGGGCTCCAAGACTTGGTCAAGGTCACGACCTTTCTGACCGACCGAGGCCAAGCCGACATCAACGGGCGGATACGCCGGGAGGTACTGGGCGATCATCGGCCGGCTTTGACCGTCGTGGTGGCCCAGACCTTGGAGAGCGCTTGGCTGCTCGAGATCGAGGCGATAGCGGCCGCCTGAGCTTTACGCGACCCCGGTAAAACCCCTATAACCGGGATATGAGCGGACGGCCTTTCCTTAAGATGCACGGTCTCGGCAACGACTTCGTCGTGGTCGATGGGCGGCGTGCGCCTTTTACCCTGGACGATGCCAGCGCCCGGGCGATCGCCGATCGGCGCCAGGGCGTCGGCTGCGACCAGCTGATCGTGCTCGAGCCGCCAACCAACGGGGCGGCCGACGTCTTCATGCGGATCCGCAACCACGACGGCGGCGAGGTCGAGGCTTGCGGCAACGCGACCCGCTGCGTCGCCGCCCTGGTGATGGCCGAGACTGGGGCAGAAGCCTGCACCGTTGAGACCCTGGCCGGCCTCCTGCCGGCAAAGGCGGCCGGCCCGGGCCGGATCGCGGTCGACATGGGCGAAGCCAAGACCGGTTGGCGGGACGTGCCGGTCGCAAGGGAAATGGATACACTCCATCTGGATCTGAACCTCGGGCCCTTGGCCGACCCGGTCGGCGTCTCGATCGGCAACCCTCACGCGGTCTTCTTCGTCCAGGACGCGGCTGCGATCGATCTGGCCGAACTTGGGCCACAGCTGGAGCACGACCCGCTGTTTCCCGAGCGCGCCAATATCGGCGTGGCCCAGGTTCTCGACCGGGGCAACATCCGCTTGCGCGTCTGGGAGCGTGGGGTCGGCATCACCCGGGCCTGCGGCACCGGCGCTTGCGCGGCCGCCGTCGCCGCCCACCGCCGGGGCGTGACCGAGCGCAAAGTCACCGTAACGCTCGAGGGCGGCCCGCTCGGCCTGGAATGGCGCGAGGATGGCCACGTCATCATGACCGGGCCCTATGCCACGGCGTTCAGTGGGGTGTTGGGTGAGGCAATTCCGGGCTAGCTAAATCGAGAAATCGAAGTCCCGGTGCATTAATCGCTGGGCAAACTCAATGGCCCTTTCCATTGGCATGCCTTCGCGCTGATCGACGGCCAGCGGATGGTCGGTTGGCTCCAGCTCGAGCAAGGGGCGCATGTTGTCGTCCTGCGGGTGGACCTTCTGACTGAGTTGGAGTGTTTCGGGATAAAACGGCAGACGGTTGGAGAGCCAGCCGAAATAGGGGCCTTCACCGGATCGCTGGTCGGCCAAAAAAACATCCTGATAGCGTTTGTAATTGGTCTCGCTCAGCGAACTCCAGACGCCCCAGCCAAAGCTGTCCTCGGTGCCGATGATTGGAATCTCGAGAACGCAACGCACGAAGAAGTACTCACCGTCGATCGAACAGAAGTTGTTGTCTAATGTGGAGCGCCGGTCTCGTTCGGTTTCCGGCACATCCCAATAAAAGTCCGGCGAGTCAAAACCGAAGTCGGGCAATCCCTTGTGCACCTCGCCGCAGCATCCGCAGGTGTAGGTGAGAGCTTCCGCCATCTCTCGATCCTTGGGCGTTCCGGTAGACTTCCCCCGGCATCGATCCTATAACCCGCGCCATGACCAGCGCGACCCCAGACACCCGGGCCTCCGGGCCCGAGATCCTCACCTTCGGCTGCCGGCTCAATGCCTTCGAGTCCGAGGTGATGCGCGGCCATGCCCGGTCCGCGGGGCTTGAGAACACGGTCATCGTCAACTCCTGCGCGGTCACCGCCGAGGCCGAGCGCCAGGTGCGCCAGGCGATCCGCCGGGCCCGGCGCGAAAATCCGGACGCCCAGATCATCGTGACCGGCTGCGCGGCGCAGATCGACCCCGAGTCCTACGGCGCCATGGCCGAGGTCGACCGCGTGCTCGGAAACGAGGAGAAGCTCAAGCTCGAGAGCTTCTTGCCCGAGAACAGGGCGCGGGTCGCGGTTCAGGACATCATGGCGGTGCGCGAGACGGCTGGCCACCTGATCCACGGCTTCGAAGAGCGCACCCGGGCCTTCGTCGAGGTCCAGCAGGGCTGCGATCACCGCTGCACCTTCTGCATCATCCCCTTTGGCCGGGGCAACAGCCGCTCGGTGCCGATGGGTGAGGTGGTGCGCCAGGTGCGCGCCCTGGTCGAGGGCGGTGTCAAGGAGGTGGTGCTGACCGGCGTCGACATCACCGACTACGGCAAGGACCTGCCGGGCCGGCCCAGCCTGGGGGCCATGATGGCCCGGCTGCTTGCCCAAGTGCCGGAACTGGCCCGCTTGCGGCTTTCCTCGGTCGATCCGGTCGAGCTCGACGACCAGGTGGTGACCCTGTTCGCGGAGGAGCCTCGGCTCATGCCGCACCTGCACCTCTCGCTTCAGGCCGGCAACGACCTGATCCTCAAGCGCATGAAGCGCCGCCACTCGCGGGCCGATGTGGCACGGCTCTGCCTGCGCCTGCGGAGCTTGCGGCCGGAAATTGTGTTCGGCGCCGACATCATCGCCGGCTTCCCGACCGAGAGCGATGAGATGTTCCAGGACAGCCTTTCGGCGGTGGAGTCGTTCGACCTCACCTACTTGCACGTCTTCCCCTTTTCGGCACGGCCCGGGACCCCGGCCGCGCGCATGCCCCGGGTGCCCAAGGCAGAGCGAAAAGCCCGGGCAGCGCGCCTGCGAAAGGCAGGCCAATCCCGGCTCGAGGCGTTCCTCGAGGGTCGGATTGGCACGATCGCTCAAGTGCTGGTGGAGAAGCCCGCCTTCGGCCGCACAGAGCACTTCGCGCCGGTGACGCTCGACCATGGCCTGCCGGGCGAGATCGTTCTGGCGCGCCTCACCGGTCTAGCCGATGGCCAGCTCGCCGGGTGCCCGGTAGCGTGAGCGAAACCGGCACCAAGAGCGGCTGGCTCGCCCGTCTCAAGGCTGGTCTGGCGCGTAGCACCGGCAAGCTCGGCGACGGCATTGCCGGCATCTTCGTCAAGCGCAAGCTCGATCAGGACGCCCTCGACGAGCTAGAGGAGCTTCTGATCTCGGCCGATCTCGGTGTCTCCACCGCCGCCAAGCTGACCGCCAACCTGGCCAAGACTCGCTTCAACAAAGAGGTCTCGCCCGAGGAGGTGCGCCAAGCGCTGGCCGACGATATCGCCAGGCTGCTGGCACCGGTTGCCCAACCCCTCGCGCTCGACGGCACGAATACTCCGCAGGTGGTGCTCGTGGTTGGCGTAAACGGCAGCGGCAAGACGACGACGATCGGTAAACTTGCCAAGCAGTTCCGGGACCAAGGCGCCAGCGTGCTGATCGCCGCCGGAGATACTTTCCGCGCGGCCGCCATCGAACAGCTGCAGATATGGGGCGAACGCTCGGGCGTGCCGGTGATCGCCAAGCAGCCCGGCGCGGACGCCGCCGGCCTCGCCTTCGAGGCGCTCGAGCGGGCGCAAGGAGAGGGCGCCGACCTGCTCCTGATCGACACGGCTGGTCGCCTGCACAACAAGGCCGACCTCATGGCCGAACTGCAAAAGGTGGTGCGGGTGATCAAGAAGCGCGATCCGAGCGCGCCCCACCACTGCCTCCTGGTGCTCGACGCCACGATCGGCCAGAACGCCCACGCCCAGGTCGAAACCTTCAAGCAGCTGGTTGAGGTCACAGGCCTGGTGCTCACCAAGCTTGACGGCTCGGCGCGGGGCGGGGTGCTGGTTGCCTTGGCCGAGCGATTCGGCTTGCCGGTCCACGCGATCGGCGTCGGCGAAGGGGCCGAGGACTTGCGCCCTTTCGAAGCCGCCGACTTTGCCAGTGGACTCATGGGCATGGACCGCTAGAAGCCCAATATGGCGCTGTCTCCAGGCGTGATCGCTCTGGTCCTGTTGGCCGCGCTTTGCCACGCCAGCTGGAACGCGCTGGTCAAGTCGGGCGCCGACCGCCTGGTCATGATGAACTACACGATCGGCTTCTCAGGGGTGATCAGCTTCTTTATCGCGCCCTTTGTTCCCCTACCCGCCGCCGCAGCCTGGCCGTTTCTGATCGGCTCAACCCTGATCCATCTGACCTACTACGCCAGCCTGATCTACGCCTACAAGCATGGCGACCTGAGCCAGGTTTACCCGATCGCTCGGGGCAGCGCGCCAGTCATCGTTGCGGCTGGCGCCTGGCTGGCGGCCTCGGAAGCCTTGAGCCCGGCGGAGCTGCTCGGCGTGTTGATCGTCTCCGGGGGCATCGTTTCCCTGGCCTGGCGTGGACGGCGCCAAGCGAGGCCGGACGGCGAGGTCAAGGCAGTCGGATTCGCACTCCTGACCGCCTGCGCGATCGGCGGTTACTCCCTGGTCGACGGCATGGGGGTGCGCCGAGCGGGCAACGCGGCGAGTTACATCGTCTGGCTCTTCATCTTCGAAATCGTTCCACTCTTCGCCTTTACCTGGTACCGCCGGCGTGGCCGGTTGGTGGCCGCCTTCGCGCCGCACCTCAAAATCGGACTGATCGGCGGCGTGATCGCCGGCACCGCCTACGCGATTGCCATTTGGGCCATGAGCCAGGGCCCCATGGCCCACGTGGTCGCCCTGCGCGAGACCAGCGTCATCATGGCGGCGATCATCGGCGCGCTGGTCTTGAAGGAACCCTTTGGCCCACGCCGCATCGCCGCCGCCGCCGTGGTCACCCTTGGCGCGCTGCTGCTGCAGGTGGGTTAAGGCTGCAACCCTTCGATTATGTTTTTGATCAGACCCTGGCCGGGCAGAGTGGGCGAGCTTTCGGACTCGCCTTCGGGCGATTCCTCGGGCGACGGCTCGGGAATACGCTTGAAGAGACCTGGCGACATACCCGATAGCGCTACGTTGGGGTCGTTTAGCGGGCCCTGCAAGGTCAGCTTGAGCAGCGGCTTTGTGACTCCGGTCTTGGATTGGATCTCGATCTGGCTGTCCTGTTGCCACAGGGGCAATGAAGCTTGCCCGGTCAAGAGAGCAATACCCTTGGGGCTGCTGAGCGCAGTGTCCTTGGTGGTCACGACGCCCCGATCGATCAGGTAGGTTCCGGACAGCCGAGTCGGCTCGCCGGCGAAGGTGTCGTAGATCGAGGTCGTCAGACCGGCCAAGCTGGTAACCTGCTTGAAGCGATTGCCGAGGAAATTCAGCGTCATCGCGCCGATGCCCTCGGCGCTGGTGGTCTCGAAGGTGACCGAGCCGCTCAGCTTGCCGGTGCCGCGCAAGGCGCCGATGAGGGCCGCTTCGCTATCGCCCCGGGATGACACCTCCAGATCCATGTCGACCGGCCCTTTGATCCGGTCGCTGCCCCCATGGGCCGGCAAGAAGGTGCCGAGCTTCAGGCCGATTAGCGTGAGCGCTAAGCCGAATTGGGGCGTCGTGCGTGCGTCCAGCTGGCCGATCGCCTGGAAAGCGCCGCCGTGAAGCCCGCCGGTCAGCTTCTCGAGCGCCAGCACGCCGTGTTCCAGCCGGGCATTCAGCTTGGCGTCTTCCAGACGGAAGGCTCCGTCGACCATGGCCGTCGAGTTGACCTCGAGCGTTCCGTCAAAGGTCCGCAGAGCGTTCAATTCGAATGGCTGGGGCGACCAACGGGGCGCGCTCTCGTCGCCGGCGTCCTTGGCCGGCGCACCGAGCAGCGCCAAGGGCAGCTCGCCCGTGCTCAGGCTTAAACCCATCACTGGGCGCCCGGCGGCAAAGTCGGCTGACAGAGTGCCGCTGACGTCTGTTGGCCCGATTTGGCCCTTCAATTCACTCAGTGTGTAGACGCGGGCACCGCCGGTCAGTTTGCCGGACAGGTCAATCGCGCCCAGTTCCGGCGAGACCAGATCAGGCTGACCGAGCGATGCCAGCAACTCATGACCGTTGGCGTGGCGCAAGCTAAGATCGAGGGAGAGATCCCTCAAAAGGGGCGATGCCTCGCTAAGATCCGCCGAAAAGCCGCCGGTGAGGCCGAGCGGCCCAGCTTGGCCGTCCAGTTGAGACACCGTGACAGCCGAGCTGTCGCCCACCGCGCGGCCGGCAAAATCGAGCGTGCCGAGCTGTCCGAGCCGATCAATTGACGGATCCAGGGCCGTTAGCAGATCGCTCAGCTCGCCGTGGCGCAGCGCGATCTGACCATCGAATCGCGGCGGCTCGATCGTGCCCACGAAACCGAAACGGCCGTCGAGGGCGGCGAGCTGGCTGTCGACAATCAGCCGTTCCGTCGTGCCCCGTAAGGCGGTCACCAGATTGAATGGGCCGAGCAAGGCCAGGGCGTCGGTATCCAGCCCGGTGAGCTTGGCGAGACGGAGGGGATCTTTGACCCTGAGATCGAGGCTGCCGTCGAACACCGGGCCGCCGGCCGGTGACGATAGGACCCCGCTCAAGCTCGCTTGGCTGCCCGCCACATCGCCGACGCTGGCTTTCCGCACAGTGAGGACGCCGTCCTCCCATGTTCCATCAACCTGTACGTCCTTCGCGGTCATCCCTTCGGCGGTCAAAGAGCCGACATGGAAGTCCAGGTTGGCATCGAAGGCGTCCAGCGCTGCCAAGTCTCGGCCTTCTGTCGGCTGGTTCTGAGCGTCGGTCGTGATCGGCAGGTATGCATCCAGGTTTAGGGTGTCGACGCTCAAACCGATGCCCAGCCCTGGCCGGTCGCGGAGTGCCGCGACCACACCGCCGGTTACTCGCGAAAGATCGAGCTCGAGATCCAGCTCGTTCAGGCTGGCCTGATGTGGTGTTGCCGCTATCAGGGTTTTGAGGCTCAGACGGCGCAGACGATCGGCCGGTACCGCACTGACATCGAGACCAGCCCAGGTTAAGAGGGCGCGCAGGTTGTCTGAGCTGAGTTCCGTACGGCCGTCGAAGCGCGGACCGGCGTCTGAAGAGGTTAGCTTACCGGTCAAGGACACGCTGGAGCCGCCGGGCAATAGGGCGCGCGCCTCGCCGAGGGTAAGTTGGCGGGACTCTAGGATTGCGTCGAGCTGCAGCTGACGCAAGGCTTGGCCACGATAGACGAGACCCTCGACCACAAGCTCGAGACGACCATTTACGTCCGCCGGCAGCGAGATCTGATCAATGGCCAAGTCGTTTCCGCCGACGCCGCGACCATCGCCACCCTGACCAAGACCGGCGGCGAGAAAGGAATCTATGTCGAGCCTCGTCGCATTCAGCGAGACGGCGACGTTGTGGGGTGGGCCTCGGACCAGATTCGATTGGCCGGTGAAGCTGATCTTGCCCAGCTTGAGTCTGAGACCCTCAATCGCGAGCTCATCGGTGTCACCGGATAGATTGGCGGCAAGCTCGAAGGATTGGGCCAGATAACCGGGCAGACTGAGGCTGGGGTCATTGGGCGTCATGGCCGCCATGGCGGAGGCCAGATTTTCGCCGCTGGCGCCGAGGCGGCCACGCAGGCTGAGGCCGTCGCGGTGCAGGGACAGGGTGCCGGAGAACTGGCTCTCGGCCCGGGCTGACGGCAGCCCGAGCTCAATCTTCAGCGGCATCGCGCCGTCGCGCACGATACGGCCGAGCGTCGTGTCGAAGGACAAGGCGATATCGTGCCAAGCGGCAGTGCCCACCGCCGAGAAGGGGCCACTTAGAGACTCTGCGACGAACTGCAGGTCGACCTGGCTTAGCTCCTCGCGCAGGCCCTGCGCTTCGTCCAGATAGACGAGGGTGCCGTCGGAGATCGTGAAGCTTTCCACCGCCACCTGCCCGGCGAAGTCATCCTCTGCCGCCGGCGCGTCAGAGGCCGGGACGTTTGTGTCGGCAGTTTCAAATTCCCAGTTCTTCTGACCGTTTGGCAGCACTTCGAGCACGATCTTCGGCTCGGCGAGGAACACGCTCTCGACCTCGATTCGGCCTTGGAGCAGCGGCAGAAGCTTTACCTTCACCCTAAGCTCCTTGAGCTCGATCATGTAAGGGGTGCTGCCGCCCGCCAAGTTTGCGAATCGCACGCCGTCGGCAAGCAGCGCCGGTGCCGGGAGAACGGCGAGCTCCATGTCGCCATCGATTTTCAATTCGCGCCCGGTGATCTTCCGCACCTCGCCGGCGATGCGGTCCTTCTGGGCGTTCCAGTCGATAAAGCTGGGCCCGATCAAAACCGCGGACACGAGTAGCGCGACCAGCCCGAGCAGAGCGTAGAGTAAGATCCTCACAAAATACCCCTCGTCACGCGCGGCTTCGGCACCCTATATCAAGCTCTTGGTAATCTAGTGCAACAGGCCAGCCTGGCCAATCGCCTGCGATTCGGCCCTTGATGGGATAGAAATCCAATGGCTTGTCAAGCGTGATGTGAGGACAGGAATTCCGATGCTATTCAAAGCCTCAGCACGGTTCTGGAGAATTCTGCTTTGCGCGCTCCTTTACGGCCTGGTGTCGACACCGGCGGCGGCCGCTCAGAACGAATCCGATCGGCTCTCCGCGTTCTTCGACCAGGTCTTCGAGGAGAATGTGAGTCGTTGGCCTGAGTGGCAGACCAGCCTGGGTCTCAAGGACAACCAAGACAAATGGGACGACATCAGCCAGCAGCGGGCTCTCGAGGAGCATCGGCGCACCATAGATCAGCTCGCCGTTCTGCGGGGTTTCGACTTCGAGCAGCTCGACCCTGAAGCCCAGCTCAGTTACAGGCTCTTTGAATATGGCAGCGAGCTGGACCTCGCCTACTTTCCCTTTCGCTATCATTTTTATTGGGTAACCCACCTTGGCGGCTATCACAGTCATATTCCCAGCTTTCTGATCAGCAAGCACCAGGTTGACGCGCGCCGTGACGCCGAAGCTTACATTGCCCGCCTGCGGGGCGTTGGGCCGCTCCTGGATCAGGTAATCACAGATCTAAGGCTGCGTGCGGACAAAGGGATTGTGCCGCCTAGTTTCGTCTTTCCCAAAGTGGTCGAGACGGCACGCGGCGTTGTCAGCGGCCGACCATTCGACGACTCGGCGGCAGACAGCGCCCTCTGGGCCGATTTTTCCACCAAGCTGGACGCCCTAGGGCTACCTGACGACGAAGTGCAAGAGCTGCTGATCGAGGCGCGCGCGGCCTTGGTCGAGGTTGTCGGCCCGGCTTACGGCCGGTTCATCGCGGCTGTGGAGGCATTGAGCGGGCAAGCGGCGGATGCGAATGGCGTCTGGAACCTGCCTGACGGTGAGGCCTACTATCGGCTGCGCTTGGCGAGCGCGACCACGAGCGATCTCACGCCCGATCAGGTCCACGCCATTGGCCTTGCCGAGGTGGCGCGCATTCAAGACGAACTGCGCGCGCTTATGGTGAAGCTGGACCTTGAGGGCGATCTGCAGGACCTTTTTGCTCATCTGCGCAGCGACCCGGTCAACTTCTACAGCAATGACGAAACCGGACACCAATCCTATTTGGCCGATGTGAGAGCGGTGATCGGGGCGATGACTGAACGCCTAGGCGAGGCCTTCACAGTATTGCCCGAGGCCGACCTGGTGGTGCGCCCGGTAGAGGCCTTTCGCGCCAAGACAGCCAACCAGGCATTCTACCGATCCCCTGCGGCGCGCGGCGATCGACCCGGTGTCTATTACGTCAATCTCCACGATATGTCAGTCATGCCGAAGTCGGACCTGGAGGCGTTGGCCTATCATGAAAGCGTGCCCGGCCATCACTTGCAGATCGCCTTGGCGCAGGAACAGGATGACCTGCCCAAGTTTCGGCGTCACGGCGGCTACGAAGCATTTTCGGAAGGCTGGGCGCTCTATGCAGAGTATTTGCCCAAGGAGATGGGCTTTTATCAGGACCCCTACGCCGACGCCGGGCGTCTTTCCTGGGAGCTGCTGCGCGCCGTGCGACTGGTGGTCGACACCGGCTTGCACCACAAGCGCTGGACCCGGCAGCAGGCGATCGACTACATGAACGCCAACACACCGCGCAGTCCGGCGGCCAATGCCAGATCGATCGACCGCTACTTGGTCTGGCCGGGGCAAGCGGCCTCATACAAGATCGGCATGCTCAAGATCCTAGAGCTGCGCCAGCGGGCCAAAGACCGACTGGGCGACGCTTTCGACTTGCGCCGCTTCCACGACTTGGTGCTCGCCAACGGCGCCCTTCCGCTGGATTTCCTCGACCAGGTGGTCGAGGCCTGGATTGTCGACCATGAGGGTTAGATCCGGACGATCTTGCCTGGGTTCATGATGTTGTCCGGATCAAGCGCCTGCTTGATCTGACGCATGACCGCGACGGCCTCGCCGTGCTCGGCCTTGAGGAAGTCGATCTTGCCCCAGCCGACGCCGTGCTCGCCAGTGCAGGTGCCGCCCATGGCGAGGGCGCGCAGGACAAGGCGGTCGTTCAGGGCCTTGGCCCGGGCGATCTCCTCCTGGTCGTCGGGGTCGATGATGATTGCCAGGTGGAAATTGCCGTCGCCCACGTGGCCAACGATCGGCGCCAAAAGGTCAGAAGCTTCGATATCGGCCTTGGTCTCGAGGATGCATTGGCTGAGGCGCGAAATCGGCACGCAGACGTCGGTCGCCCAACCCTTGGCGCCGGGCCGAAGCGCGATGTCGGCGTAGTAGGCCTCATGGCGGGCCTGCCACAGCTTGGTCCGGTCCTCCTGTTCGGCGGTCCAGCGGAAATCCCCGCCGCCGTGCTCGCTGGCGATCTCGCCGACCGTCTCGGCCTGCTCGGCAACACTCGCCGGGCTGCCATGAAACTCGAAAAAGAGGGTCGGCTGGACCGGATAGTCTAGTCCGGAATAGCGGTTGCTGGCGTCCATCTGGACTTCGTCCAAAAGCTCGATCCGGGCTACGGGCACACCCATTTGGATCGTCATGATTACGGCGTTAACCGCGCCCTCCAGCGTGTCGAAGGGGCAGACCGCGGCGGAGATCGCTTCGGGGATTCCGTGCAGCCGTAGCTGGATCTCGGTGATCACGGCGAGCGTTCCCTCAGAGCCGACCAGAAGGCGGGTCAGGTCGTAGCCGGCAGAGGATTTCCGTGCCCGCCCGCCGGTCTTGACGATGCGTCCGTCGGCCAGCACCGCTGTCAGGCCCAGCACGTTCTCGCGCATGGTGCCATAGCGCACCGCATTGGTCCCCGACGCCCGGGTCGCGGTCATGCCGCCGATCGAGGCGTCGGCGCCCGGATCGATCGGAAAGAACAGGCCGCTGTCGTGCAAATAGCTATTGAGCTGCTTGCGGGTCACGCCGGCCTGGACCCGGCAGTCCAAATCCCCGTCGTTTACTTCGAGCACTTGGTTCATGCGCGAAACGTCGATCGAGACTCCGCCCTTTAGCGCCGCCACGTGACCTTCCAGCGAGGTGCCGGTGCCAAAGGGGATGACCGGGCAGCGTTCCGCGGCGCAGATCTTGACGATCTGGGCGACCTCTTCCGTGCTCTCGGCGAAGGCGACCGCGTCAGGCGGGAAGGGCGTGTGGTAGGACTCATCGGTGCCGTGTTGCTGGCAGACCGCCACCGAGGTGGTCAGGCGCTCGCCGAGTAGGTCGCGCAAGGCCTCGATCACGCGAGCCTTGGAATTGGGCGCCTCTAGCTGGGTCTCTAAGGTCACGGCGTTGGTCCTCCTTGAGCCCCTATCCTAGCACAAAGACCCCTTCGCCACAGCTTGTCTCGCCTGGCCACTTGCGGCAAGGTCGGAGTGCAACCGGAAGGGGGATGGGTGAGATGAGCGACGACAGCTACGACCTGGTCATCATCGGTGGCGGACCCGGCGGATACGTGGCGGCGGTGCGCGCGGCACAGCTGGGCCTCAAGACCGCCTGCGTGGAAAAGCGCGGCAGTCTGGGGGGCACTTGCCTCAACGTCGGCTGCATCCCCTCCAAGGCGCTCCTGCACTCATCGGAGAAGTTCGCCGAGGCCGAGAAGCACCTGGCGGCTCAAGGCATCGAGATGGCTGGTCTCACTCTCAACCTGGGCGCCATGATGGCGCGCAAGGACAAGGTCGTGGTCGATCTGACCAAGGGCATCGAGTTCCTCTTCAAGAAGAACAAGGTCGACTACATCAAGGGCACCGGCTCCATTCCCAAGGCCGGTGAGGTCGCGGTTGCACTGGCTGATGGCGGCAACCAGACGCTCACCACCAAGAACATCCTAATCGCGACCGGGTCGGAATCCATGCCGCTGCCCGGCGTCGACGTGGATGAGAAGCGCATCGTCACCTCGACCGGTGCGCTCGAGCTTTCAGAGGTGCCTGGTCACATGGTGGTAATTGGCGCGGGGGTGATTGGCCTGGAGCTTGGCTCGGTCTGGTCTCGCCTGGGCGCCAAGGTCACGGTGATCGAGTTCCTCGACCGCATATTGCCCGGCATGGACGCTGAGATCTGCAAGCAGACCGAGCGTATCCTCAAAAAGCAGGGCCTCAAATTCCAGCTCGGCCAAAAGGTGACCGGCGCGACCCAGAGCGACGCCGGCGTCTCATTGACCGTCGAGCCGGTCAAGGGCGGCGATGCGAAGCAGGTCGAGGCCGACGTGGTGCTGGTCTCGATCGGACGAAGGGCCTACACCGAGGGCCTCGGCCTGGACAAGCTGGGTATAGAAATCGACAACCGGGGCGTTATCCAGGTCGACGAGCATTTCCAGACCAACGTACCCGGAATTTACGCCATCGGCGACTGCGTGCCCGGCCCCATGCTGGCTCACAAGGCCGAGGAAGAGGGCGTGATCTGCGTCGAGATGATGGCCGGGCAATCGGGCCATATCGACTACAATTTGGTGCCCGGCGTGGTCTACACTTGGCCCGAGGTGGCTGGCGTTGGCCAGACCGAGGAGCAGCTGAAAGAAGCCGGCGCCGACTACAAGGTCGGCAAGTTTGCCTTCATGGCCAACAGCCGGGCACGCGCCACCGGCGACACCGACGGCGTGGTCAAGATCCTGGCCGATGCTCACAGCGACAAGGTGCTGGGCGTGCATATCGTAGGCCCGCTCGCTGGCGACCTTCTAGCCGAGGCGGTGATTGCCATGGAGTTCGGCGCCACTGCCGAGGATATCGCGCGCACCTGCCACGCTCATCCGGGCATGGGCGAGGCGGTCAAGGAGGCGGCGCTCGCCGTGGCCGGCCGGGCAATTCACGCCTAGTCGATACGCCGCCGGTCCCGTCCGCTCCGGGTCACGGACATGAGCGGCCGACAAGTCAAGGGTCCTTGGTTGATCGCCGTGCTCTGTGCCGCGCAGGTGCTCGGCATGTTGAGCAACTCGACCTTTCCAGCCCTTATCCCAACCTTCCAGCCGCTTTGGGGCCTCAACAATACCGAGGCGGGCTGGATCAGTGGCATTTACTTCGCCGGTTACGTCGTCGCCGTGCCGGTTCTGGTCAGCCTGACCGACCGGGAGGACGCCCGCCTGATCTATTTGGCTTCGACGGTTCTTGGCGGTCTCGCGGCGATAGGATTCGCGGTCTTCGCCCAGGGCTTGTGGAGCGCCCTGGCCTTCCGCTTTCTGGGCGGTATCGGTCTGGCCGGCACCTACATGGTCGGCTTGAAACTTCTTTCGGACCGCTTGGAGGGCGCCGGCCAAAGCCGGGCGGTTGCGATCTACACCTCTCACTTTGGGATCGGTGTGGCGGTTTCCGTTGCTGCCGCTGGCTGGGTCGCCGATCTCGCCGGTTGGCGCTGGGCCTTTGGCTCGGCCTCGGTGGGCAGCATGGCGGCGATCTTCCTGGTCCTGGTGTTCGTGCAGTCGGTGGCGCGGCGGCCGCGCGCGCCTGAGCTAGGCCACCCGCTCGACCTCCGGCCGGTCTTTACCAATCGTCGGGCGCTTGCCTTCATCTTGGGCTACGCCGCGCATATATGGGAGCTGTTCGGCATGCGCGCCTGGATTGTCGCCTTCCTGGTCTTCGCGTTCAGCCGACAGTCGCTCGACACCTGGGGCGGCTTGACGCCGACCGACCTGGCCGCGGTCGCGCTTCTGTTTGGCATGCCAGGTAGCGTGCTCGGCAACGAGCTGGCGGTGCGCTTCGGACGCAGACAAGTGATCTCGATCTTGATGGTCTCCTCGGCCTTGATCTCGCTGTGCCTTGGGTTCTTGGCGGATCTCTCGATCGGCTATCTGGTGCTCCTGGTGTTTTGCTACAGCGCGCTCCTAATGTCCGACTCGGGCGCGCTCACTTCTGGCGCGGTGGCATATGCCGACCCACACCGGCGCGGCGCCACCATGGCGGTCCACTCCTTGTTTGGGTTCGGCTCCGGCTTTCTGGCCCCGCTTGCTTTCGGCCTGGTGCTCGATCTGGCCGGCGGCTCCGAACGGCTGCTGTCTTGGGGCTTGGCCTTTGGGCTGATGGCGCTCAGCGCCGTCGTCGGCCTGGTGATCGTTCAGCGCATGGGTCGAATCTAGCGCTTTTCGAAAAGCGTCGCGCCGATCGAGGCAAGCACCACGCATGCGACGGCAAGCAGGCTGCGCCAACCTAGTCCATCGCCCAACAAAATCGCGCCGACCAAGGTGGCGATTGCGGGCTCGAGGGTAATGAGCACCCCGTAGACCCGCGGCGGCATGCGCTTCAAGGCCTCGAACTCCAGTGCTAAGGGCACGGTGGTCGAGAGCAAGGCGACGGCGCAGACGATGATTATGAGGCTTGGATGGGTCAGTAGCGTGCCGGCGCTGGCCCAGCTGACCGGCAAGAGCACCAGAGTGGCGACGACCATGCCGAGCGCCAGACCGCTGCCGCCCTCGAATGTCTTGCCAACGCGCACGCTGATCAGAACGAAGAGCGCCCACATGCAGCCCGCGATGGCCGCATAAAGGACACCGAGCGGATCCAGGTCGCCGCCGATCTTTGGGCTTAGGATCGCCACCCCGGCAAGCGCCAGACCGACCCATAGTAGGTCGCGCGGCCGGCGCGATGCGGCGACCGCGACCCCAAGCGGCCCGAGGAACTCGATGGTTACCGCGACGCCCAAAGGGATGCGGGCTATGGACATGTAAAAGCAAGCGTTCATGGTCGCCAGCACGATGCCGTAGCACACGATCAGGCCGAGGTTCTTTCGTAAGGTCCCATCAAGCTTGGGGCGCGCCAGGGCGGCCAAAAGCACGGCCGAAATTGCGATCCTGAGAAAGGCCGTACCGACCGGCCCGAAGGTCGCGAAGAGATCGATTGCCAGGGCCGCGCCGAGCTGGATCGAGAGAATTGCCAGCAGAACCAGCACCGGTGGCGGGGTCGCACCGAAGATACGCGGCAACGCGCGCAGCAGGCCACTCTTCTTGGGGCGCCTCGACCCCCCGGTGTCCAGAGGCGGCGTCTCGCTTGCTGCGGTGATCATCCAAGTCATCCAACCGGCCAAGTGCAGGGGGGGGGGCGCCACCACCCCCTAATGTACGAGAGCGAGGATGTCCACGCCTTGCCGTACATCTCTTGCCCCTCATCTCGAAGAACAGGTCTCTCGACCCAGGCGTGGCGATAGTGCGCTTCATCGGCATTTTGAAACGCACGGAAACATGATAGAAGGAATTGGTTCGTTGGTTCTGGGCGCCTTTTCCTGCCCCCAGAGGTGGAAACGCGCCTACTCATTCTTGCAGTTATTAAGGTAGCCCATGAAGCAATTTCTCGTTGTTTTGATCAAGCCGTCTCACTACGACGACGATGGCTACGTGATCCAGTGGTTTCGCTCGCCGATCCCCTCGAACTCATTGGCTTCAGTCTACGGCCTGATCGCCGAATGCGCGGATAACAAAGTGCTGGGCGACGACGTCGAGATTCTGTACGAGGCGATGGACGAAACCAACACGGTCATCCCCTGCAAGAAGATCATCGAGCGCATTCGAGCTGCCGACGGCGGGCTGGTTGGCCTGGTCGGCGTACAGACCAACCAGTTTCCGCGCGCCCTGGACCTGGCCCGCCAGTTCCGCAAGGCAGACATACCGGTCGTGATCGGTGGCTTCCACGGCGCCGGCTGCATTTCAATGCTGTCCGAGACTCCGCCCGAGTTGCGGGAGGCCGCGGCGATTGGCGCCTCGATTTATGCCGGCGAGGCCGAGGGCCGAATGGACGTGGTGCTGCGCGACGTCTGGCAAGGAACCCTGAAGCCCCTCTACAACTATATGCGCGACCTGCCAGGCCTGGAGGAGACGACCCTGCCGTTCCTGCCGGCCCACGTGATCCGCAAGATGGCGGGTGCACCGACCAGCTTCGATGCCGGGCGCGGTTGCCCCTTCCAATGCTCCTTTTGCACCATCATCAACGTTCAGGGCCGTAAATCGCGCCACCGTTCGCCCGACGACGTCGAGCGGATCATCAAGATCAACGCGGCCCATGGCATTAAGCGCTTCTTCGTGACCGACGACAACTTCGCGCGCAACCGGAACTGGGAGGCGATCCTCGACCGCATGATCCACCTGCGCGAGAACGAGGGGATGAAGTTCAAGATGGTCTTGCAGGTGGATACCCTCTGCTATCGCTTGCCGGGCTTTGTCGAGAAAGCCGCGCGCGCCGGCTGCAGCCGGGTTTTCATCGGGCTCGAGAACATCGACCCCGACGCCCTGACGGCAGCCAAGAAACGGCAGAACAAGATCTGGGAATACCGGCAGATGCTGCAGGCCTGGAAGGAGGCCGGCGTCATCACCTATGCGGGCTATATTCTGGGCTTCCCCGACGACACGCCGGAGAAGATCCGCCGCAACATCGAGATCATCAAGAACGAGCTGCCGCTCGACATGATCGAATTCTTCTTCCTCACGCCCTTACCTGGTTCGGAAGACCATAAGGTGCTGCAGGCCAAGGGCGTTTGGATGGACCCGGATCTCAACAAATACGACCTCAACCACCGGGTCGCCAATCACTCGACAATGTCGGATGCGGAGTGGGAAAAGCTCTACTACGACTGCTGGCGTCAGTACTACACGCCCGAGCATGTAGAGACGATCCTGCGGCGCGAGGCAGCACGCGGCGGCCGCACCAAGGCGTTGCACGCATCGATGGTGCATTTCCTAGGTTCGATCTTGATCGAGAAGGTCCACCCCCTGGAAACCGGTATACTCCGCCGCAAGGTGCGCCGGCAGCGGCGCCCTGGTCTGCCGATTGAGAACCCGCTGATCTTCTATCCGCGCCGGGCGCGTGAGGTCATCGTGACGGCAGCGCGCTGGATTCACCTGCACCAGAAGTTCAAGGCGATCCACGAGCGGGTCAAGAAAGACGAGAGTGCCAAGAGCCACAGCGACCTGGCGCTGACCCCGGTGAGCGCCGAGGAGCAGCTCGACCTGGACATCATCAAGACCTTCAAGGATGCCATCCCGAACACCCACGGCGCACCGGTCGTGCCGGCAAAGCGTGCCGAGCCGGAAGCTGCGCCGACGCGCGCCGCAGGGTGAACGCCGCGTTGTCTTTTCCTCGCTGCTTTGTTCACCCTTGATTTAGCGCTCTATGATTGACCGCTCTAGAACGGCGATCGGATCTCGATAGGTAATCCAGGCGATGGCGATCAGCTTAGAACAAGCTTGCAACAGAACGGCGGCGAAGCATCAAGCGACGAGCCGGCGCGGCATCACGGGGTGTCGTCCCGAGAAGCTGACTTGCGGCTGCTGCGCGGGTGGGCCTGGCGGTAAACCTTCATGAGCGCTGCCATGTCGACATCGGTGTAGCGCTGGGTGGTCGAGAGCGAGGCGTGCCCTAGAAGCTCTTGGATCGCCCGCAGATCCCCGCCGTCGGCCAGCAGGTGAGTCGCGAAGGAGTGGCGCAAGGCATGGGGCGTGGCGCCGTCCGGCAACCCGAGCAGCACCCTCAGCTCGGCCATGCGGCGCTGCATATGGCGTGCGCCCAAAGGCCCGCCGCGCTCGGCAACGAAAAGCGGGCCGTCGGGCGACAGGGCGTAGGGGCAAGCCGCCAGGTAGTCCTGGGCCGCGTCACTCACGATTGGCAACAGAGGCACCATGCGCTGCTTGTTGCCCTTGCCGGTGATCGTCATGGCCGCTTGGCCGGGCTTCGGGGCATCCTTCCGGCGCAAAGAGAGCGCTTCGCCAATGCGAAGCCCGACCCCATAAAGCAGCAGCAAGACCGCCAGGTCCCGCTTGCCGCCCCAGGCGCGCTGGTTGAGCTCGGGCACCAGATCAACACACTCTCGCGCCTCCTCTGGCGAGAGAGCACGGGGTACGGCCCTTTTCTGGCGTGGTGTGCCAATCGTCGCGAGGGTCGGGTTCTCGGCCAGGCCCTGAGCCTTGAGCCAGCGAAACAGATTGCGCACCACGGACAGCGCCCGGGCGGTCGAGCTTGGCTGCAGGCCGCGCCGGGACCGCTCGGCCAGCCAAGCACGGAAATCTGCGGCTTTGAGCTGCTCCAGACTGCTCAGGCTTGGCGCTTGGCCGAGATGCTCGCTCAGGAACCGAAGAAACGCCGCCGCATCGCGCCGGTAGGCGGCGCG
This sequence comes from Pseudomonadota bacterium, assembly GCA_039029395.1. Lineage (GTDB taxonomy): Bacteria > Pseudomonadota > Alphaproteobacteria > Kiloniellales > JAKSDN01 > JBCCGG01. The sequence continues at coordinate 51,225 of JBCCGG010000013.1, forward strand.
GCTGTGGTCGGAGGCGCGTTTTTCATAGGCCAACCAATCAAGCCAGCCCTCGACCGCGGCGCAAAGGTCCGGAGCGGCCTGGAGGCCGATCAGTCGGGCAGTTCCAGCCATGCCCTTATGCACTGCTCCAGCGTACGGGCCAGGAACGACAGCAGCTCAGTGCCTTGGCCCGGATGAAACTGTTCTGCGTTGCGCGAACCCAGGGCCAACAGGGCCGGTGGCGTGCTTGAGCTGATCGACAGGCGGATCAGGGCTTCCGACGCGATCAGGCTTGCGGCCGCGCCGAACACCTGAGGATCGCACTCGACGTCGCCGCGCAGCGCGACGTCGCGGCCGCGGCCGATCAGGCAATCGACCGAGTCCGGATCCAGCTGGTAGACACCGCCTAAGCGCACCGGGGGAAGGCCCGGCCCCGTGCTTTCGACCCCCAAGGTGACAGCGTCCAGATGCAACAACACCGCAAGATCAGTGGTCACGATCTCGATCAAATTCTCGAAGGACCGCGCGCCCAGCAGCGCCAAGACCCCCTCGTGAACACGACGCTGGGCTGTCAGGTTGCAGCGCCCTGCGCGCAGCAGATCATCGCGCGCCTGGGCAACGTCGTCCACTTCCTGACGCAGGTGTTCAACTTGGTAATGATGCAGGTCGATAACGCGGTGGCCGTTAACCCGCGCCGGCGGCTTGAGGATAGCGAGCAGATCTGGATGCTCGGTCAAAAAATCAGGGTGACGGCGCAGGTAAGCGGCGACATCGTCGGCGGTCGCCCGGCCGATGCCATTTTTTGCGCCGTTCAGGCCGAAGCCGTCAGGCGCGGCGCCGCGTTGGTTCCTCGACATGTGACGCGCCGTCTCCGCTGTCGCTCAGAATCGTTTGCCCGGTCTTGGACCAGTCGTCAAGGAATGCCGCCAGGCCCTTGTCGGTCAGGGGGTGCTTGAACATCGACCGCAGCACGTTAGGCGGCACGGTTGCCACCTGGGCGCCCAGCCGGGCCGCCTCGACCACGTGCATGGGATGGCGCACCGAGGCGACCAGGACCTCGGTGGCGAAGGCCGGATTGGCCTGATAGATCTCGACGATATCGGCGATCAAGGACATGCCGTCGCTGCCAACGTCATCGAGCCGACCAACGAAAGGCGAGACGAAGGTCGCGCCAGCCTTGGCGGCGAGTATCGCTTGCGCGGCTGAAAAGCAGAGAGTCACGTTGACGCCGATACCCTCGCTCGATAGCTGGCGGCATGCCTTGAGGCCGTCTGGCGTTAGCGGCACCTTAACCACGATGTTGTCGGCCAGGCCTGCCAGGTGGCGTCCTTCGGCCAACATGCGCTCGGTCTCGGTCGCGGTAACTTCGGCGCTGACCGGGCCTTTGACGATGGCGCAGATCTCCTCGAGCACGTCGACGAAGCTGCGGCCGGACTTGGCGACCAGGGAGGGATTGGTGGTCACGCCGTCGACCAGGCCGGTCGCGGCAAGATCCCGGATTTCAGCGACGTCTGCGCTATCAACAAAAAATTTCATGGCCCTCGGCTCGGTTTCTGCCAGTCTCGTTGGTCCTCATGGGGCATCATACGTGGTGCCCGTTAACGATCCTGCCAACAGCTAATTCCGACTAAGAGTGTACCTCATGGCCGAGCAAGGCGCCAGCACGACCCTGGAAGGGCCCGTCGAGCGGGTCTCGGTGCTTTTGCCGCTGCCGCTGGCCGGCGCCTATGACTATGCCGTGCCGTCCGGTCTTTGCGTGGCGCCTGGCGACTTGGTCGAGGTGCCGCTCGGCAACCGCACCCTGGTCGGTGCGGTTTGGGACTCGCCTGAACCGAGTACCGAGGAGCATCTGCCGGACACTAAGCTCAAAAGCATCTTGCGGCGCGTCGACCTGCCGGGTCTGCCCGAGGCCGAACGCCTTTTCATCGACTGGCTAGCGGCCTACACCATGGCTGCCCCCGGCGCCGTTTTGCGCATGGCCCTGAGCGTTCCCGCCGCCTTCGAGCCGCCGCGACCGGTAACGCTCTATCGCCTGTTCGATGAGTTGATCGCTCCCGGCCCTCCCTTGGACGAACGCCTGGCCGCTCGTGGCCTGCGCTTAACCCCGGCGCGCCGCCGCGTCATCGCGCTGCTCGTCGAGGGGCCGGCCCAGACCAAAGGCGACTTGGCCCGACAGGCCGGTGTCGGCACCTCGGTCATACAAGGCCTAGCCGAGGCCGGCGTGCTGGAGAGAGCTCAGGTATTGCCAAGCGATCGAATCGAGCAGCCTGACCCGAACCTGCATGGCCCGGACCTCTCCGAGGCCCAGGCGAGCGCTGCGGCGGGTCTGCGCGCCCGCTTGGAGGAAGGCGGCTTCTCGGTCACCTTGCTCGACGGCGTGACCGGCTCGGGCAAAACCGAGGTCTACTTGGAGGCTGTTGCCGCCGCGCTGGCCCAGGGGCGCCAGGTGCTGGTGCTCTTGCCCGAGATCGCACTCTCAGGCCAGTGGCTGGAGCGCTTCGAACGGCGCTTCCGTGCGCGTCCGGTCGAGTGGCACTCAGATCTGACCAGCCGCCAGCGCCGCCTGGCTTGGCGCGCCGTGGCCGAAGGCCGGGCGAAGATCGTCGTCGGCGCCCGTTCTGCACTGTTCCTGCCGTTCCAAGATCTCGGCTTGATCGTCGTCGACGAGGAGCACGAGGCCGCTTTCAAGCAGGAGGATGGCGTCGTGTACCACGCTCGGGACATGGCAATCGTTCGGGCGCGTTTCTCACAGATGCCCATCGTTCTGGTCTCGGCGACGCCGTCCCTCGAGACCTTGACCAACGTAGAGCTTGGCCGCTACCGGGCACTTCACCTACCGCGGCGCCACGGCGGTGCCGAGCTGCCGGCGGTTGAGCTAATCGACCTACGTGAAGATTCGCCGCCGCGCTTGCCCGGACCTGAAGGCACGTCACTGCAAGGTTGGCTCTCGGGCCGCCTACGCCAAGCGCTTGAAGACACCCTCGAGGCCGGCGAGCAGGCGCTGTTGTTCCTTAATCGAAGGGGCTTCGCGCCGCTTACCCTGTGTCGGCACTGTGGGCACCGGATGCGGTGCCCCAACTGCACGGCCTGGCTGATCGAGCACCGCTTGGCCGGGCGGCTGCAATGCCATCACTGCGGCTACGCCATACGCCGTCCCAGAACCTGCCCGGAATGCCACGCGGAGGACAGCCTGGCCGCCTGCGGACCAGGGGTCGAACGGCTTGCCGAAGAGGTCCGGCAGCTCTTTCCCGATTGCCGCATGGCGACCGCTTCGAGCGACAGCTTTTCCGGGCCGGCCGCTGCCGAAGCCCTTTTTCAGGCGGTTCAGGACAGGGAGATCGATGTACTAATCGGCACCCAAATCGTCGCCAAAGGTCACCATTTCCCGTTTCTCACCTTGGTGGGTGTGGTTGACGGCGACTTGGGCCTGACCGGCGGCGACCTGCGGGCGGCAGAGCGAACCTACCAGATCCTCCACCAGGTGGCCGGGCGCGCCGGGAGAGCCGAGCATCCAGGCCGGGCGCTGATCCAGACCACCGATCCCTCGCACCCGGTGATGCAGGCGCTCGCCGCTCCAGAGCCGGGCGCACGCGACCGCTTCATGGAGATCGAGTCCGAGGGCCGCCGCCAGGCTGCCATGCCGCCCTATACACGCCTCGCGGCGCTGATTCTCTCGGACCATGACGAGCGGCGCCTCGATCAGGCTTGCCGACAACTGCTTGGCGTGGTGCCCCGGCGGGAAGGCACCGAGGTCCTTGGCCCCGCTCCTGCGCCTCTGGCCATTCTGCGCCGGCGCCACCGGCGCCGCTTCCTGGTGCGCACCCGGCGCGACATAGCGCCCCAAGGCCTGATCCGCGACTGGCTGGCAGAGGTCAAGCTGCCGGGCCCGGTTCGCCTGCAGATCGATGTCGATCCCTATAGCTTCCTCTAGCCGGATTTCATCGCTAGAGTGACGCATTCTTAGCCTCTAAGTTGAGACCAGGGAGACGATCATGAGCGTAGAGCCAATTCCGCCGGGCTTCGGGGCGGTGACGCCCCATCTTGTGGTACCGGACAGCGCCGAAGCCATCGCATTCTATGAGAAGGCTTTCGGGGCCCAGGAGCTGTTCCGCATGCCAACCCCCGACGGATCGAAGATCATGCATGCCCAGATCGTGATCGGGGGCGCGCCGATTATGCTGGCCGACGAGTTTCCTGGCATGGGCTGCCAGTCGCCTGGGGCCTTGGGCGGCACGCCGATCACGGTGCACCTCTACGTGCCCGACGCCGATCAGGTCTTCGCCCAGGCGGTTGCTGCCGGGGCAAAGCCGACCATGCCGGTGACAGACATGTTCTGGGGCGACCGCTATGGGCGTGTCGAGGATCCCTTCGGTCATAGCTGGTCGATTGCGACCCACACCAAGGACATGACGCCTGAGGAGATCGCCGAGGGTGCGAAGGCCGCCTTCGCGCAATAGCGACGGCCGTCAGTTCCTCCGCGTTTCCAAGGACTTTTGGCGTCATTTGGGGTGCCCGAGTCCGCTTGCAACGTCGGAAGGCGTGTGATACGACCGACCGGCTTGCGGCGAGGGGGCACGAGGCCGATGTTTGGCCCTGTGCCGGGCGAAGGTAGGGCGCGCTGCGGGTGGTGATTTGGTACTTGAGACCGCTTTGGGGGCAACAGCTTGGCTGGTGAACATTCAAGCGTGAGCGGCTTGGCCGGGCGCTATGCCCAGGCCTTGTTCGATCTGGCGGACGACGGCAAGCAGCTCGATGCCGTGGCCGACGAACTCAAGCAGCTTGGCGCTTTGATCGACGAGAGCGCGGATCTGCGCCACTTGATCACTAGTCCCGTGATTGCCCGCGACGAGCAGGCCAAGGCGATGGCCGCGATCCTCGATCAAGCAAGCGCCGGCGACCTCACCCGCCGATTCGTGCTGGTGGTCGCCAACAACCGGCGGCTTTTCGCGCTGCCGCAAATCATCAAAGCCTACCTGGCCGAGCTGTCGCGGCGACGGGGCGAAGTGGTTGCCGAGGTGACCTCGGCGACCGCCTTGACGCCGAGCCAAGAGGCCAGCCTAAACGAAACACTTCGCAAGGCGGTCGGCGCCAAGGTTCAGGTCGATCTTAAGGTCGACCCGAGCTTACTTGGCGGTCTGATGGTCAAGGTCGGCAGTCGCATGATTGATTCGTCGCTGCGCACCAAACTGCAAAAGCTACAGTTCGCTATGAAGGGAGCCGGCTGATGGAGATCCGCGCCGCTGAAATTTCTGCAATTCTCAAGACCCAAATCGAGAATTTCGGCACGGAAGCCGAGGTGGCCGAGGTTGGCCAGGTGCTGTCGGTCGGTGACGGCGTCGCTCGCGTCTACGGTCTCGACAACGTACAGGCCGGCGAGCTGGTCGAGTTCCAGGATGGCTCCAAGGGCATGGCGCTCAACCTCGAGGTCGACAACGTCGGCATTGTGATCTTCGGCGACGACCGGAACATCAAGGAAGGCCATCAGGTCAACCGGACCGGTGCGATCGTTGACGTACCGGTCGGCCGCGGCCTGCTGGGCCGGGTGGTCGACGGTCTCGGCAATCCGATCGATGGCAAGGGCCCAATCGAGGACGCGGTGCGCTCCCGGGTCGAGGTCAAGGCGCCGGGCATCATCCCGCGCCGCTCGGTGCACGAGCCCGTTCAGACCGGCCTCAAGGCGATTGATAGCCTGATCCCCGTCGGACGCGGCCAGCGCGAGCTGATCATTGGCGACCGGCAGACCGGCAAGACCGCGATCGCGCTCGATACCTTCATCAACCAGAAGCCGATCAACCAGGGCGACGACGAGTCCAAGAAGCTCTATTGCATCTACGTGGCGATCGGCCAGAAGCGTTCTAGCGTCGCGAAGTTCGTTAAGACCCTGGAGGATTACGGCGCCCTTGATTACTCGATCGTGGTCTCGGCAACCGCGTCCGATCCTGCGCCCTTGCAGTTCCTTGCGCCCTACACCGCCTGCACCATGGGCGAGTACTTCAGGGACAACGGCACCCACGCGGTGATCGTCTACGACGATCTCTCCAAGCAAGCGGTCGCCTACCGGCAGATGTCGCTGCTGCTGCGCCGGCCGCCGGGCCGCGAGGCCTATCCGGGGGACGTTTTTTACCTTCATTCGCGCCTGCTCGAGCGGGCGGCCAAGATGAACGAGGACCACGGCAGCGGCTCGCTGACGGCGCTGCCAGTGATCGAGACCCAGGCCGGCGACGTTTCGGCCTACATCCCGACCAACGTGATCTCGATCACCGACGGCCAGATCTTCCTAGAGACTTCGCTGTTCTACAAAGGCGTGCGCCCGGCGGTGAACGTCGGCCTGTCGGTCTCCCGTGTGGGTTCCGCGGCGCAGATCAAGGCCATGAAGCAGGTCGCCGGCACGATCAAGCTGGAGCTTGCCCAGTTCCGCGAGATGGAGGCTTTCTCCCAGTTCGCCTCGGACTTGGATGCAGCGACCCAGCGCTTGCTGGCGCGCGGCGCGCGGCTCACCGAACTGTTGAAGCAGCCACAGTACAAACCGCTGCCCGTCGAGGAGCAGGTCGAGGTGATTTACGCCGGCGTGCGCGGCTTTCTGGATCAGATCGAGATCACCAAGATCACCCAATTCGAACAACAGCTCCTTCTGGAGCTGCGCTCCAAGGGCGCCGAGATCCTCGAAACACTGCGCAGCGAGCGCGAGATCACGGATGCCACCGAGGAGAAGCTCAAGTCCTTCATGGAAGACTTCACGAAGTCCTTCGTGTGATTGGATGCCTCACCGTCACCCTCTAGGGTCAGGAACCGAGTAAGCCGGCATGCCAAGCCTTAAGGACCTCAGAGTTCGGATCGACAGCGTCAAGTCGACGCAGAAGATTACCTCGGCCATGAAGATGGTCGCGGCCGCCAAGCTGCGTCGCGCCCAGGAGCAGGTTGAGGCCTCGCGGCCCTACGCTGATCGCATGGGCCGCATGCTGGGCTCTTTGACCGCCAGCGCCAAGGACCAGCCCGGCGCACCGGCCTTGCTGCGCGGCACCGGCAAGGATGACGTCCATCTGGTCGTGGTAGGCACCGCCGACCGGGGCTTGTGTGGCGGATTCAATTCCTCGATCGTGCGTGAGGCGCGGCGCCGCATCCGACAGCTCACCGAAGACGGCAAGACCGTCAAGGTACTCTGCGTCGGGCGCAAGGGGAGGGATCAGCTGCGCCGGGACTTCGGCGCGCTGATCATCGACACCCTCGAGGATGTGTCCCGTCCGCAACCTAGCTTCCACAAGGCCGACGAGATTGCCCGGCGCATCATCACGATGTTCGAGGAAGGCGAGTTCGACGTCTGCACGATCTACTATGCAGAGTTCCGCTCGGCAATCAGCCAGATCGTCACGCCCCAGCAGCTGATCCCCTTCGCCTCCGAGGAGCCGGCCGAGGACACCGCTGGCGGGCCAGAGACGGGCAGCTACGAGTACGAGCCGGACCAGGAAGAGATTCTGGAGGCCTTGTTGCCGCGCAACATCGCGGTGCAGATCTTCCGGGCCCTGCTTGAGAACAACGCCAGCGAACACGGCGCGCGCATGACCGCGATGGACAACGCGACCCGCAATGCCGGCGAGATGATCGGCAACTTGACGCTGATCTACAACCGCACCCGTCAGGCCGCGATCACCCGCGAGCTGATTGAGATCATTTCCGCCAAGGAGGCGATGTAGCGGCCAGCCGCCGCGCGCAGTGAGGAGCTAAGAGCCATGCCAAATCTGGTCGGCAAGATCACGCAGGTGATGGGCCCAGTTGTGGACGTCCAGTTCGAGGGCGACCTTCCGGCGATCCTGAACGCCCTTGAGACGACCAATGACGGCCGCCGTCTGGTGCTCGAGGTGGCCCAGCATCTGGGTGAGAACATGGTGCGCACGATCGCCATGGACAGCACCGAGGGCTTGGTGCGCGGCGCCGACGTGACCGACACCGGCGATGCTATCGAAGTACCGGTCGGACCGGGCACCTTGGGGCGCATCATGAACGTGATCGGCGAGCCGATCGACGAGCTTGGTCCGATCGATTCGACCATGAACTCGCCGATCCACCGCCCGGCGCCCGCCTATGTGGATCAGTCGACCGAGGCCGAGGTGCTGATCACCGGCATCAAGGTAGTCGACTTGCTGGCGCCTTACGCCAAGGGCGGCAAGATCGGGCTGTTCGGCGGCGCCGGCGTTGGCAAGACGGTGTTGATCATGGAGCTGATCAACAACGTGGCGAAGACCCACGGCGGCTATTCGGTGTTCGCGGGGGTCGGTGAGCGTACCCGCGAGGGCAACGACCTCTATCACGAGATGATCGATTCCGGCGTGGTCAAGCCTGGCGAGGAAGGCTCCAAGGCGGCCCTGGTCTATGGTCAGATGAACGAGCCGCCGGGCGCTCGCGCCCGGGTCGCGCTGACCGGTTTGACCCAGGCCGAGTACTTCCGCGACGAAGAAGGCCAGGACGTGCTGTTCTTCATCGACAACATCTTCCGCTTCACCCAGGCCGGCTCCGAAGTCTCGGCGCTCCTGGGCCGGATTCCCTCGGCGGTTGGCTACCAGCCGACCTTGGCGACCGACATGGGCACCCTGCAGGAGCGCATCACCACCACCAAGAAGGGCTCGATCACCTCGGTCCAGGCGATCTACGTGCCGGCCGATGACTTGACCGACCCGGCGCCGGCAACCTCCTTCGCCCACTTGGACGCGACCACGGTGCTATCCCGGCAGATCGCCGAACTCGGCATCTATCCCGCGGTTGATCCGCTCGATTCGACCAGCCGTATCCTCGATCCCTTCGTGGTCGGCGAGGAGCACTACGCGGTTGCCCGCGAAGTTCAGCGGATCCTGCAGACCTACAAGGCCCTGCAGGACATCATCGCAATCCTGGGCATGGACGAGCTGTCGGAAGAGGACAAGCTCGTGGTCGCCCGGGCGCGCAAGATCCAGCGCTTCCTGTCCCAGCCCTTCGACGTGGCCCAGGTCTTCACCGGCTCGCCCGGTGTGCAGGTGCCGCTTGAGGAGACGATCCGCGGATTTAAGGGGATCTGTGCCGGCGAGTACGATCATTTGCCTGAGGCCGCGTTCTACATGGTCGGCACGATCGACGAGGCGATCGAGAAGGCGCGAAAGCTGGCGGCCGACGCGGCGTAGCCGGGCAGGACAGGAACGGAGTCGCACGATATGGCAGAATCGCAGGTTGCCTTCGAGCTGGTGTCGCCAGAGCGTCTTTTGGTCTCCGAGTCGGTTGACATGGTCGTTGTGCCCGGTGAAGAAGGCGACTTCGGTGTGCTGGTCAAGCATGCACCCCTGGTGTCCACGGTGCGACCGGGGGTGATCCGGGTCTACAAAGACAACCAGGTGACCGAGCAGATTTTTGTCGCTGGTGGTTTTGCCGAAGTGACGCCGGCACGCCTTACTGTATTGGCCGAAGAGGCCGTGCCCCTTACAGAGATTGATCGCAGCGCGGTCGAACAACAGCTGCAGGATGCGCGCGAGGACCTGCAGGATGCCAAGGACGATCACGAGCGGGCCGATGCCGGCCGCCGCGTCGCCGTCGCCGAGGCCAAACTGCAGGCAAGCGCGAACTAGGACCTACGTCCGGGTGAGTTGGGCCTTTCCGACACATTTCTGTCACAAGAACTTGAACGAACCGCGGGCGATTCCCATAATAACGTCGCGGATCGCCGCAAGCGTTGGGACCGGACTTAGGTGATACGCCACATGTCTGTGCAACATTGGACTCTCGACGATATACCCTGGGATCGGTTCGACCCCTCGAAGGTCGATCCGGAGATGGTGCAGGTGGTCAAGGCGGCCAGCCTGGTTGAAGCCAATGGTGGCGACTATGCGACCTATCTTTGCAACGTCTTCCCCGACGACCCCGAGTTCCAGGCAGCGGCCAAGGCCTGGGCAATCGAGGAAGAGCAGCACGGCGCCGCGCTAGCCCGTTGGGCCGAGCTGGCCGACCCATCATTTCGCTTCGACGAGGCCTTTCAACGCTTTACCGAAGGCTACAGTCTGCCCTTGGAGGCCAAGGAGTCGGTACGCGGCTCGCGCTCGGGCGAGCTGGTTGCCCGCTGCATCGTCGAGGTTGGCACGAGCTCATACTACAGTGCTCTCTGCGAGGCGACGGACGAGCCGGCCCTAAAGGCGATTTGCCGCAAGATTGCGGCCGACGAATTTCGTCACTACAAGTTGTTTTACTCCCATCTGAAGCGCTATCTTAAGAAGGAGGAGATCGGCCCCTGGCGCCGAACCCTAGTAGCGCTCGGACGGATTCGGGAGAGCGAAGACGACGAGTTGGCCTATGCCTTCTTTGCCGCCAACTCCAACAGCGAGACCTACGAGCGTAAACGCTGGTCGCGCGCCTATATGAGCCGGGCCTACGGCTACTACAGACCGCACCATGTGGAACGGGTCGTCGCCATGACTTTCAAGGCCGCCGGCCTCAAGCCCCAAGGCCGCTTGGCCCAGATGGCCCACAAACTCGCCTACTACTACATCAAGCGTCACAGCCGCGCTTTGCCGGACCGAGACGACCTGCCGATTGCCGCATGAGCGGTCACGCCAGGAGCGTCGAGAACTCCTCCAAGACCTGTTCGTAGACCTTTCGCTTAAAGGGCACGATAAGCGCTGGCAGCTCATCTGCTGGAGCCCAACGCCAGGCCTTGAACTCAGGGTGCTCGGTCTCAAGGTCGATGTCCGAGTCCCGCCCCAGAAAGCGCAAGGCAAACCACTTTTGGGTCTGCCCGCGATAGCGCCCCTTCCAGAGCTTTGGCGCCAGGTGGGTGGGCAGGTCGTAGGACAGCCACTGCTTTGACTCGGCCAGGATCTCGGCGTGATTGGTGCCGATCTCCTCCTTTAGCTCGCGCAGGGCGGCGCGCTGTGGGCTTTCGCCCTTGTCGATGCCGCCCTGGGGCATCTGCCAGGCCTGATGGGCGTGGTTTAGACGCTGCGCCACGAACACCTGATTTGCGCTATTGAGCAACATGATGCCGACGCAGGGTCGATAGGGCAGGCGGGCGATCTCCGATGGGTGTGTGGCGCTCACCGGAGTCTCCCATCCCGCGCCGATTCACGGTTCCTAATTTACCGCGTGCTCCTGGAAGTAGTTCAGACCGCGCAACAGGTCGAGCGCTCGGGCCAGCTGGTAGTCGAGCGGCGGCTCATCGCTCTCCGCCTGCGCCTCTTCGCCTTCGCCGTTCCTGGGCTGCTGATCGCTCGCCCCGGGCGATGCGCCTTCCTCGCCCTCCGGGTTATCGAGTGCGCCGCGCAAGTCCGACTCGCGCCGCTGACGGCCGCTCTCGATGGTCTCGACCCGTGCGGGCTCGACCTCGATGTCCGGTTCGATGCCCTTGGCCTGGATCGATCTGCCGGAGGGTGTGTAGTAGCGCGCTGTGGTCAAGCGCATGGCGCGCTGGCCGGACAGCGGGATGATGGTCTGAACAGAACCCTTACCGAAGGACTGCGTGCCCATGACGATCGCGCGGCGGTGATCCTGGAGCGCGCCGGCGACAATCTCGGAAGCCGAGGCGGAACCGCCGTTGATCAGCACGACAACCGGCAATCCCTCCGCCAGGTCGCCCTCGTGAGCGTTGAAGCGCTGGGCGTCGTCGACCACCCGCCCGCGGGTCGAGACGATCTCGCCCTGGTGAAGGAAAGCGTCCGATACCGCGATCGCCTGATCGAGCAAACCGCCGGGGTTGTTGCGCAGGTCGAGCACATAGCCGATCACCTCGTCCCCGAGCTCGTCCTTGATTTTCCCGACCGCCGACTCCAAGCCACTTTTGGTCTGCTCGTTGAACTGCGTGATGCGAACATAACCGATGTCGCCCTCGACCCGGCTGCGCACCGAACGAATGCGGATCACGTCGCGGGTGATGGTGATGTCGAAGGGTTCCCTATCGCCCCTACGCACCGTGATCACGATGTCGGTCTTGACCGGCCCGCGCATCTTTTCGACCGCCTCGTTCAAGGTCAGGCCGAGCACCGGCTCGCCGTCCAGGTGGCTGATCAGGTCGCCGGCCTGCACTCCGGCCCGGAAGGCCGGTGTCTCGTCGATCGGAGAGACCACCTTGACCAGTCCGTTTTCCATGGTGACCTCGATGCCGAGGCCGCCGAACTCGCCCTTGGTTTGGACGCGCATGTCCTGGAAGGACTTGCTGTCCATATAGTTGGAGTGCGGATCGAGCGCCGCAAGCATGCCGCGGATCGCCTTTTCGATCAGCTCTTCGTCAGTGACGTCTTCGACATAGTCTGCGCGGACGCGCTCGAAGACATCGCCGAACAGCTTGAGCTGCTTGTAGGTGTCGGTTTTGTCCTCCTGGGAGGAACCGCTGGCCGGGATGACCAGGATGAAGGCGGCGAACGCCGCGGCTAGTCGCAACTTAGGCATCAACCTTGCACCTTATCGTTTGAATTGGCGAACCAGGGCAACGGATTGATCGGTTGACCGGTTCGCCTAAGCTCCACATAGAGCACCGGACCGCTCCCCGCGGAGCCGCCCATGACACCGACCGGCTCGCCGGCCAGAACCCATTGACCCTCGAGCGCGTCGACTCTTTCGAGGCCGGCAAGCAGGGTATGATATCGCCCCCCGTGCTCGATGATCAAGATCTGGCCGTAGCCCCTGAAAGGGCCGGCATAGGCGATCTTGCCATCGAACGGCGCGACCACTTGGGCGCGGCCTCGGGTTGCGATCGATAAGCCTTTGGAAGCTTCCTCGTCGCCGTCGTCGACCTGACCATAGACCTTGATAAAGCGGCCCCGTGCCGGCAGGACAAGGTGAGCCCGGGAGGGTGAGCTCGGAAAGGGTCGGACATTGTCCGGGCGCGCCGCGGCGGCGGGGTCGCTCAAGCGCGCCTGCTGTTCAGCGGCACGCTGTTCGGCTGCTTTCTTCTCGGCCGCCGCTTTTTCAGCTGCCGCAAGCTCTGCCTGCCGCATTGCCTCGGCTTCGGCCTTCGCAATGGCATCCCGCTCGGCCTGTTCGCGGGCTTCACGTGCGGCCTGGGCGCGCAGGGCCTCTTGGCGGCGTGCCTCGGCTTCCCGCTCCAGCCGCTCGAGCAGCTCGCGCATGCTTCTTGCCTCGGCCGCGAGAGAACGGCTACGCGTCAGAGCGGCCTTTCGCTCGGCCTTTGTGGTGGCCTCGAGGGTCTGCTTGCGGGCGACCAGTTCGTCCAGGGCTTGGCGCTCAAGCTCCAGCGCGGCGTGGCCGTCGCGCAGGGCGTCGCGCTCGATGGCGATCTCTTTACGCAGGCTCTCAAGCTCGCTCAGTTCACCGCGCAGATCGGATGCCCGAGTCTCGAGCGCCGGTACGGCGTAGCTCAGCAGCAACGCGCCGCGCGCAGCGTCGATCGGCGCGCCGGGGGCGACGATCAGCGTGTCTGGCGGGCGCAAAGCGATGCGCTGCAAGGCCGCCAACGTGTCGCCCAGCTGGTTTTCGCGCTGGTGCAGCCTATCGAGGCGTTCGGCCGCTTGCTGCTCGAGGCGAGACATTTTGCTTTCACTGCTCGAAAGCGCCTCTTCCAAGTCTTGGGCTTGGCTGGCGGTCGAGATTATGCGTGCCCGCAGGGCCTTGATCTCGGCCTGGAGGCTAGCCTCCTGTGCGCCGAGCTCCTCGGCTCTGGTCTGATCCTGCTCCAGGGCCTGTTCGATCGCGTCCAATCGCTCCTGGTCCTGGGCGAAAGCCTGCTGGAGCTGCAATGTGATCAGGCCCACCGCAACAGCGGCCCCAGTGGCCCCGAGTAGGACAGAGAATCTTTGGGTGTGCCAAGTCACCCTATTCACTCGGCTGCTGTGCCCCGTGCCGCCCGATCTCGACACAGCAAGGAGCGCCCGGTCATTGCGCCAGGCTGCGCCAATCCCATGATTTCAAGTAGGGTTGGCGCAATATCGGAGAGCCGGCCGCAGTCGAGCTGGCTGACCTCTGGCGGACCATTGACCAGATAAATCGGTACCGGGTTCATGGTATGGGCCGTGTGGGCCTGGCCGGTCGCCGGATCGGTCATCTGCTCGGCGTTGCCATGATCGGCGGTGATGACCAGGCAACCACCGACTTTGTCCAAAGCCTCGATCAAACGACCGATACAGCTATCAACGGTCTCGACCGCTATCACCGCGGCGTCAAGCTTGCCGGTATGCCCAACCATGTCGCCATTGGCAAAGTTCGCGACGACCAAGTCAAAGGACTCCTCGTCGATAGCTTGCACCATGCGGTCGGTGACCTGGACCACCGACATCTCCGGCTCCAGATCATAAGTCGCAACCTTGGGCGAAGGCACCAGGATCCGCGTTTCGCCCGGCAATTCGGTCTCTCGGCCGCCATTGAAGAAGAAGGTGACGTGGGCATATTTTTCGGTCTCGGCGATGCGCAGCTGCTTCAAGCCAGCCGCCGCGATTACCTCGCCCAGGGTGTCCTCGAGATCGTTCGGCTGAAATAGGGGGGTCATAACCTTATCGAGCTCTTGGGAGTAGCTGACCATGCCCGTGGCCGCGGCAAATTGGACGATACGACGCCGGTGGAAGTCGTCGAATTGAGGATCGAGCAACGTGGTTAATATTTCCCTTGCGCGGTCGGAGCGGAAATTGGCCATCAAGAGGCCATCACCGTCGCTCATGCCGCTGTAGCCGCGCACGACGCTGGGCAGCAGAAACTCATCGCTCTTGCCGTCCTCATAGCTCTGGGCGATGGCGGCAAGAGGGTCCGTAGCGGCAACCCCGATGCCTTCGACCAGGGCCTGGTAGGTCAGCGCAACGCGGTCCCAGCGCTTGTCCCGATCCATCGCGTAATAGCGCCCGCTGATGGTCTGCACCGGTGCTGAGGTGGCGACCTGAAAGTCACGCAAATATGCCTCGGCGCTGCGCGGCGGCGTGTCCCGGCCATCGAGAAAGGCATGCACGGCGACTTCGATACCGGCGTGCTGAAGGTGGTTGGCTAGGGCCGCCATGTGGCGCTGATGGGAGTGTACGCCACCAGGCGACAGCAGGCCCATGACGTGGGCGCGCCCGCCGCTGGACTTCAGCTTGGCGATGAAGGCTTCGAGCTCCGAGTTCTCGCTCAGCTCGCCCGTTTCCAGGGCGTGGTCGATTCTCGGCAGATCCTGCAGGACGATGCGTCCGGCACCCAGATTAATATGGCCGACCTCGGAGTTGCCCATTTGCCCCGCCGGTAGGCCGACCTCGTGCTCGGATGCATCGATTAGCGCATGGGGGCAACGCTTGGCGAGTCCGTCCAGAACCGGCGTTCGGGCTTGGCAGATCGCATTGTTCTCACAAGCTTCTCGGTGTCCCCAGCCGTCCAGGATCAGCAGAACGACTGGCCGAGGGCGATTCTTCTTGACCATGAAGGCTCTATAAAGGCTTCGCCGTTGTTTTTCCAGGTTTTCTAAATGAACGATCCGTAACTTATGCGCGATGATAGGGGTGGCCGGCGAGAATCGATTGAGCTCGGTAAAGCTGCTCGGCCAATAGCCCGCGCACCATCATATGGGGCCAGGTCATGCGGCCCAGCGCGAGGGTGCGCCAGGCGCGGTCCAGAACCGCACGCGACAGGCCTTCTGGGCCGCCGATCGCAAAGGCCAGGTCCCGCTCGCCCGCATCGCGCAGATCACCTATCAGCGCAGCGAAGGCCTCGCTGGTGATCAGTTTGCCCCGCTCGTCGAGAGCAACAAGACGGGCGCCTTCCGGTATGGCCGCCAGGATCAACTCGCCTTCACGTTCTTTTAAGGATTGACGGTCGAGATGCCGCCGCTCTTCCACCTCGCGCAGACTGACCGGCCAGGAAAGCCGCGCGGCATAGAAATCATAGAGTTCCCTCACCGGCCCGGGCTTGGCCCGGCCGACGGCGACAAGTGCAACCCGCATGGCCGCCTTTTACCACAGGCGCGCCTTGGGTGGCTCGCGTTTTCCCGATCCGCCGTGGCGGACCGGGTGCTCAGGCCGGCACGGCCGGTCGGTCGGTTTCCGGCAGCTCGAGGCCCCACATCTTTTCCAGATTGTAGAACGCCCGGACTTCCGGCCTGAACAGATGGACGATCACGTCACCGGCGTCGATCAGCACCCAATCACAGCGCTGCTTGCCTTCGATTGAGACGCCCTTGACGCCTTGCGCCTTGAGCTTCTCCAGAAGGTGGTCGGCCATGGCGCCAACCTGACGCTGGGAGCGCCCGGTCGCGATGACCATGTAATCGGCAATGCTGGATTTTCCGGCGAGATCGATGGTGACGGAATCTTCGGCTTTGTCGTCGTCGAGCGACGCTTGCACGAGTTCCACCAGGTGCTGACTAAACGCGAGCCCTGGCTCCTGCTGACTGGCCACGAAGGCCTGTTCACTGGTCGTTATGGGCGGTGCCCTCCTTAACCGTTTCACTCAACCCGACGCGGCAGCGCGCCGGGTTCGAATGCTCGTGGCCGACGCGGGATTGAGACGCTGATGAAGGAACACCCAAGCCGGCGGCGAGCTGCACGCCAGAGCTTTGGCCTTGCTCTCGCCGAGGCGGTGATCCGCAAAGCGCCGTGCTGCCTTGCCGCCACGCGCCCTTAAAGCATAGGTGGGCCGATCGAAAACCGCAACGACCACCAGATTGAATATAGACTCCCAATCTTTCCAATAGGTTAGCTGAATGAGATTATCTCCCCCCATTAACCATAGGAAGTGCGACCGTGAAAAGCGGACCTTGAGCGTTCTCAGCGTGTCTGCGGTGTAGTGGGTGCCGAGGACCCGTTCGATGTCTGTCGGTCGAATTTGCGGGTGCCTGGCCAAGTGCCGCGCCCCGGTCAAGCGCTCTTTCAGAGGGGCCATGCCGCTACGCGACTTGAGCGGGTTCTGCGGCGTGATGAGCCACCAGACCTCATCAAGGCCGAGTCGCTTCAGGGCGGCCAGGCTGAGGTCCAGGTGTCCCTGGTGGGCTGGGTTGAAGGAGCCTCCAAGGAGTCCAATCTTGGCGCCCGGCGGCGGCAGTCGGCCGTTCAGGCTGGCTGCAAGTCGCGCCGGTGTGGCCAGGGCGTCGCTCAAGGCCGTGGCTTAGGGCCGGGTCTGGCCTTGGCCGCGCACCAGGTACTTGGTGCTGGTCAGTTGCTCGACGCCGACCGGTCCTCGTGCGTGGAGCTTGCCGGTCGAGATGCCTATTTCCGCGCCCATGCCGAACTCTCCGCCATCTGCGAACTGGGTCGAGCTGTTGAGCATGACGATGCCCGCGTCGACCCGGTTTAGGAAGCGCTCGGCGGTCGCCTGGTCCTCGGCCACGATCGCCTCGGTATGATGCGAGCCGTAGTGGTTGATGTGGTCGATCGCGCCGTCGACGCCTTCGACCACACGGGCCGAGATGACCGGCGCCAGGTACTCCGTTACCCAATCCTGCTCGTTGGCTGGGGTGACTCGGGAATCGGTGGCTTGGACGGTCTCGTCGCCGCGCACCGCACAGCCGGCCTCGATCAGGCCATCGATCAGGGGCTCCAGGTGGCTCCCCACCACCGCCCGGTCGACCAGCAAGGTCTCGGTCGCGCCGCAGATGCCGGTGCGCCGCATCTTGGCATTAACCACGATCCGGCGCGCCATCTCCAGATCGGCGCTGCGGTCCACGTAGGTGTGACAGAGTCCCTCTAGATGAGCCAGAACGGGAACGCGGCTTTCGGTCATGACCCTCTCGATCAGGCCCTTGCCGCCGCGCGGCACGATGACGTCGATCCACTCGTTCATGGTCAGCAGGTACCCGACCGCTGCTCGGTCACTGGTCGGGATGCGTTGGACGGCATCGGCGGGCAGGCCAGCCTTGGCAACGCCTTCAGTCAAAGCCTCGAGGATTGCGCCGGATGAATGGAAACTCTCTGAGCCGCCGCGCAAGATCACCGCGTTGCCCGCCTTGAGGCACAAACCGGCGGCATCGGCGGTGACGTTGGGACGGCTCTCGTAAATGATGCCGATCACGCCGAGCGGCACCGAAACCCGCTCGATCTTGAGACCGTTGGGGCGCTCCCAGCTGGCCAGGGAGCGGCCAACCGGATCTTCCAGCTCGGCAATCGCCGCCAGGCCGGCCGCCATCGCCTCGATGCGCGCCGGAGTCAGCTCGAGCCGATCGAGCATTGCCGCGCTCAAGCCTTTGACACGGGCGCCGGCCATGTCGGTCTCGTTTGCCGCCAGGATCTCGGCCTCGCGCCGGCGGATCGCCTCGGCGGCGGCCACGAGCGCTCGGTCCTTCGCCTCTGGATCGGCCTGAGCCAGGGCACTGGCGGCAGCGCGGGCATTGCGGCCAAGGGCCTCCATGGTGGTCGACAGCTCGCCCCTAAGGGCCAAGGCCTCGGAAGTCATGGCAATCTCCCTCACGTCAGGACCAGATCGTCACGGTGGATCAGCTCCTCTCGGCCACGGTAGCCGAGTCGAGCTTCGATTTCACGGCTCTTGTAGCCTTTGATGAGCGCCGCATCGGCATCGGAGTAGGCGGTCAGACCCCGGGCAATCTCGCCGCCCTTGGGATCGAGCACGATGACCGCATCGCCGCGATCAAAACTGCCCTCAATTCCGGTGACCCCGGCTGGCAGTAAGCTGCGCCCGTTGCGCAGAGCTGCCAATGCACCGTCATCGATGGATACTCGGCCCTTAGGCTGGAGTGAGCCGGCGATCCACCGCTTGCGCGCCGTGAGCGGCTCCAAATCGGCCAAAAACCAGGTACAGCGGGCGCCGTTCTCAAGGGCCTCGAGAGGGTGCGCCGCGCGGCCGTCCAAAATCACCATGCGGCACCCGGCCGCGGTCGCGATTTTGCCGGCGACAAGCTTGGTAACCATCCCGCCAGAGGAGTAGCCGACCGGGGCCTGGCCGGCCATGGCCTCGATCTCCGGCGTGATGGCGGCGACCTCGGGGATGAACTTGGCATTCTTGTCGTTGCGCGGATCGGCGCTGTAGAGGCCGTCGATATCCGACAGCAGGACCAGCGCATCGGCATTCATCATGGCCGCGACCCGCGCCGCCAGACGGTCATTGTCGCCGAATCGGATCTCCGAGGTCGCCACCGTGTCATTCTCGTTGATCACCGGCAGGGTGCCCAGACGCAGCAAAGCATCCAAGGTGCTGCGGGCGTTGAGGTGGCGGCGGCGCTCTTCTGTATCGAACAGGGTGAGAAGGATCTGGGCCACCGTGACGTCGTGCCGTGCGAGCGCGGCTTGGTAGGCATGGGCCAAGCGAATTTGGCCGGTCGCCGCCGCGGCCTGCTGATCCTCCAGGCGAAGCGCCCGTCGGGTTAGGCCCAGATGGCGGCGGCCGAGCGCGATCGCGCCCGAAGAGACGACGATGACTTGCTTGCCATTGGACTTGAGCGCAGCCAAGTCGTCCGCCAGGGCCTCGAGCCACGCTTGCCGCAGGCGCCCGCTCTCCTCGTCGACCAACAGCGCCGATCCGATCTTGACCACGATGCGCTTGGCGTGGGTGAGATCCTTGGGATCGGCGCGGTTCATGACCAGTCGCTTTCCGCCGTGGCTTCGCTTCGATCCCGGCGGGCTTCCAAGACGATCTTGAAGAGATGTTCGACCAGGGGCTGGACACCGAGCCCGGCAGCGCCCGAGATTTGCCAGACCTCACTGCCCGCAGCCGCGCTAAGGGCGGCGGCCTTGTCGGCGACCTCTTCCTCGGTCAGCGCGTCGATCTTGTTGAGCGCGACGATCTCCTGCTTCTCGGCCAGGCCCTGGCCGTAGGCGGCAAGCTCCTGGCGGATGCTCTCGTAGTGCGCCGCGACGTCCTCGGCCGTGGCGTCGACCAGGTGCAAGAGCAAGGCGCAGCGCTCGATATGGCCGAGGAAACGGTCACCCAGACCCGCGCCCTCGTGGGCACCTTCGATCAGGCCAGGAATGTCGGCCAGAACGAAGCTGTCATAGCCCAGGTTGACCACGCCCAGGTGGGGGTGAAGGGTCGTGAAGGGATAGTCTGCGACCTTAGGTTTGGCCCGAGAGACGGCACTCAGAAAGGTCGACTTGCCGGCATTGGGCAGGCCGATCAATCCAGCGTCCGCGATCAGCTTCAGGCGCAGCCATAGCCAGCGCTCCTCGCCTGGCCAGCCCGGATCAGCGCGCCGGGGCGCCCGGTTGGTGGCGCTCTTGAAACGGGTGTTGCCGAAACCGCCGTCGCCGCCGCGTGCCACGACCGCGCTTTGGCCGGCCGCCGTCAAATCGGCGACCACGCTCTCCTTATCGTCCTCCAGAACGACCGTGCCGACCGGCACCTTGATGGTCACCGAGCGGCCGCCGGCACCCGTCTTGTTGCGGCCCTGGCCATGGTTGCCGCGGCCGGCCTTGAAGTGCTGCTGATAGCGGAAGTCGATCAGGGTGTTCAGGCCTTCGACCGCCTCGATTGCCACATCGCCGCCGCGCCCGCCATCGCCGCCGTCCGGGCCGCCAAACTCGACGTACTTCTCGCGCCGGAACGACAGACAGCCAGCGCCGCCGTCGCCGCTCTTCACGTAGATCTTGGCTTCATCGAGGAACTTCATGGCGATCTAGCCGGGTCTTGCTTGGGCTTCAAACGAACAAAAGGGGGAATGGCACGCCATTCCCCCTTCGCGGTCGCCGCGATTGCGGGGTGTTGTTAGCTCGGCGGCAGGACCGAGATGAAGGTCCGCCCGCCACGCTTGGTCTGGAAGGTCACCTGGCCGTCAATCAGCGCGAAGATCGTGTGGTCGCGGCCCATGCCGACGTTGGCGCCGGGATGAAACTTGGTGCCGCGCTGGCGCACGATGATGTTGCCGGGCACCACCTGCTCGCCGCCGAACCTCTTGACGCCGAGGCGTTGTCCGGGACTGTCGCGGCCGTTGCGCGAGCTGCCGCCTGCTTTCTTATGAGCCATAGCCGATCACTCCTCAGTCTTGGTTTCGGTCTCGGCTGGCGCTTCGGCGGGGGCCTCCACCGGTGCTTCGTCGGCTGCCGGTGCCTCGGCCTTCGCCTTCTTGGGCTTCGCCTTGGCCTTGGTGCCCGGCGCCTTGCCGTCGGTCAGAATCTCGGTGATGCGCACCACGGTCTGGTGCTGCCGGTGGCCGGCCTTGCGGCGGTAGTCCTTGCGCCGCTTCTTCTTAAACACGACGATCTTATCGGCCCGGTTCTGCTCGAGCAGCTCGGCGGCCACGCTGGCGCCCTCGACCAGGGGCGTGCCGAGCGTCGTATTATCGCCGTCGCCGACCATTAAGACCTGGTCGAAGACCAGGGTGCTGCCGGCCTCGCCGTCGAGCTTCTCGACCGTGAGCACTTGTTCCTCGGCGACCCTATACTGCTTGCCGCCTGTCTTTATGACTGCGATCATCGTCCCAACGCACCGGTTATGTGAGCAAACCAACCGGCCGCGCGGGTCTCCCCGGCGGCCGAACCGGCGCACTATAGCGCCGCGAAATGCCCTGTCAACGCCCAAAAGGGGCAGATTCTATGCCTCGTTCAAGCAGAGGACCGCGGTGGCTGGGCCATCCTTCTCAAAGCCCTGGGCCTTGAGATTTCCCGTGGCCGGCTCGGCTGTCATGGCAAGACGGGTGGTTGGGTTAAGCACCGGTGGCCGCAGCCAGGCGAAGTCGTCCCCGGCCGATCCTTGGTCGCGCGCCAGCTGGTCCCGGCGACCCGGGCTTCCGGCGCCGCGCGGTCGGCTGGGCCGTTCCACGCGCTGCCAGTGATTGGCAGCGGCGGCCGGGCCCTCGATCACCTCGGCATGGTCCTCAAGCCGCTCGATGACGCAGGCCTCGCCGGCTTTCGGCCCACAAATCAGGAAAATCGCCGGCAGGGCGAGCGGCGTCTCCACGAGCCAGGTCTTGGCTTGGGCGTAGCTGGCGGCTTGGTCGAACACCCGGCGCAGCAGATGTGCCGGTGGCAGAGCTGGGCGGCGCCACACGGCGTGGCGGTTGCGCGCCCAGTCGAGCAAGTAGCCGCTGCCCTTGACATGCATCGGCGCCTGGTTGAAAGCGGCGGCGAAGCGGCCGGGCGCAAGGGCTTGGATGACGCCCGAATAGCCCGGCCAGGTAAGGTCGGTCCATGGCCCGGCCGGACCGGCGCGGCGCGCGGCCACAATGGTCTTTCCAAGCCCGGCCAGAGTCCAATCGAGGACCCGAATCAAGCGGTTGGTCTCCTTGCCGGGCAAGGGGCCGACGGCGCTGGTGCAGCCCCACTCGTAGCAGGCGTTGAGAAACCAGCCGCCGGGCTGCCCAAGCGCCTCGGCGACCGCCGCGATCTCAGGCAGGTAAGGCGTGTCCGCCCGCTCCAACCAGCGACGCGAGAGGTGGTCGGCGGCTTGCAACGCTGGCCGCGGCACGAAACGGGTGGCGGCTGCCACCAGGCTCAGGGTGCGCGCGCGCTCCGCCTCGACCATGGCGACCGGCGCCGCGGTGCCAAGCTCGAGCACCGGGATCGCGGGAAGGCCGCCTGCGGGATCTTGGCGCATGGGACTTTAGATGGCCCTGTTTTCCCGCGAATAAAGGCCTCTGAGGGCTTGCGCGCCGCTTGAAGGGGGGGATTTGCTGAGTTAGTGTGCCGCCCGCCTCGGCCAGAAGAGAAGACTGTGCCACCAGCGGAGGGGTGCCGGAGTGGTTGAACGGGGCGGTCTCGAAAACCGTTGTACGCGCGAGCGTACCGAGGGTTCGAATCCCTCTCCCTCCGCCATGACTTAACATGTTGATTTCAAGGAAGTTTTCAAAAAAATATTGTGAGGGCGAATTGGCTCTCACGTTTATGGGCCCGATCGGCGCGGTTCCGGGGCACGACATTGCCTTGGCACTCGACCGGATCGGCAGATGAGCCAATAGACGCCTGGCAAGCCGTCCGCGTTGGCAGCGCACCGTCGGGGCAGAACTCGGGTTTTCTCAGCGGGCGCCGGGGTCTGCCGATCACTAAGGGCTCAAAACACCGGGAAGGCGATGGATCGAACGAGCTGGCTCCCGTGCGCGAACCTAACCTTTGGCATATCTCTCCAAACGTTCGTCGAGTGTGCCGGTGTGAAGCTCGAACAAATGACGGTCGTGGTCATAGAAGTAGATAGACCGGCCTTCACCTTCAACTCTCGAGCGCCCTTCACGCAGCTCCAGACCGAGCGATTGAATACGTGCCAGATAGTCGTCGTATTGGCTGTCTGGAATCTTGAAAGCGACGTGATTGTAGGTTTGTCGTGGGAGGGGCTCGCCCTCCATGATGGCGACCCATTGGCCCCCAATGATGAAGAACTTTTCTTTCGAGATCGAAAAGGTGTTGTCGCCGCTGTCGTAAACCTTTTCTGCGTCCAGAACGGTGGACAGGAGCTTCTCCATCTTGTCCAGGTCCTCCACGATGAACGTGATGTGACTGACGCCTTCAATCATCTTTGCCACCATCGAAGAACATTCATGCAGCTGCATTGTGCCCCAACAAGGTTGGCACTGCTAGGCCCTGAGGCGATCGGGCTACACCGCTAACACTGTTGGCACTGGTTCCGACTCTGGCGGAGCGGGCCTTTTGACCGATCTTGCAGTAGCCCCTATGTTGAACGAGTGCGAGACCATTTGAGCTAAAGCGAATAAGAGAACCGACGTTTAGATGAAAGCAAAAATAGTTGTCGCGAACTGGGTCCATCCGGCAGTCCTGAGCTTTCTTGGCGCGTGCGGCAAGGTCGTTCCAAACCACGATAGTGAGCCTTTGTCGCGCATCTCACTGATCGAGCGCTGTCGGGATGCGGATGCTCTTATGGCTTTCATGCCTGAGTCGGTGGACGAAGATTTTCTTTCCGCCTGTCCAAAACTGCGGATCGTGGCGTGCGCCCTCAAGGGTTACGATAACTTTGACGTAGAGGCCTGCACCCGGCGCGATATCTGGGTCACGATCGTGGATGATCTTTTGACGGCGCCGACCGCCGAACTGGCCCTGGGTCTTATGATCGCATTGGCGCGGAATGTTGAACCTGGCAGCGCCTGGGTCAGATCAGGAAAGTTCCAGGGATGGCGCCCAAGATTCTATGGAAGATCACTTGATGGCAGCACCGTTGGGCTGATCGGCGCCGGCGCGGTCGGAAAGGCGCTCGCAGTGCGGCTGGCCGGCTTCAAATGCCAATTGATCTATCACGATGAGCGGCACCTCACACCGGATCAAGAACGACACCTGAAACTCAATCGAGTCTCACTGGAGGAGCTCCGAGCGCGCAGCGATTTCATCGTACTCGCGCTTCCCCTCACGCAAGCCACGAATCATCTGATCGATGCGGATTTCTTGGCGGCTATGCGGCCCGGCAGCTATCTCATCAATCCGGCCAGGGGATCGCTCGTGAATGAGGAGGCCGTCGCCGATGCGCTGGAGTCGGGTCATCTGGGTGGCTATGCAGCGGACACCTTTGAGATGGAGGATTGGGCACGTGGAGACCGCCCTTACACCATCAGCAATCGCCTCTTGGCGTCGGAGAAGACAATCCTGACACCCCACTTGGGTTCCGCGGTTGACGATGTACGTCTAGAGATCGCCATGGCGGCCGCAAACAGCATTGTACAGTGTTTGCGCGGCGAGCGGCCGCAGGGCGCCGTCAATGTGGTGGGTGAGTGGGGTGTGCCAGAGGAAAGGGAATGCCCATGACGTTACAAACCTTCGATTTGAGCCGAGAGAACTGACGACCTGGGATTGCCGTTCAATCACCTCCACTTGCCATGTCGCAGCGACTCTCGCGGGCCAACGAACGACTTCATGGGCTCTCTAGTCGAAGAGCAAAACCAGTTCTGACGGAATGCGTCAGACGTACCGGGTTGAGGCGGGGAGAAACAAAGGCGTTGTGTGGGTGAGCCCTGGGTGCCGCAATTGCTCAAAGGAGAATTGGCTTACAGCTCACTCAACAAATGCTCCTCTCAACCGGCACGGCAGAGTTGCCCAAATGCTGATGTGGCTTCATGAGAATTTGCGTTGGATCTCGGAGAACCTCTCCTCAAGAAACGCCTTTCTCTCGGCGCCGCTCAGGTTGTCACTTTCGCTGGTCGCTGCAATAACCTGCTGGGCGACGGCCCGACGGTTTTCTACTTCTTCTTCTGGTGTTCTGCCCTCCGGTACCTCCAACACATTTCCCGAACAGTAGCTGTTTGGGCGGGAATTCTGTTCCAACCACGCTTTGTATCCAGCTCCGGTGGCGGCCGGGTTTTTTCCGGTTATGCCATCGCGTAGCAGTTTGCGGAACAAGAACACACCCTTGTCGAATTTCATCGGGTTCTCAAGCGCGTGAACGGCGATTGAACGCTGGCTGCAAACGGCCTCGTAGTCGCCGGGCGCATACTGGGACTCCCGATAGGCGCTGCGTTCCCGGTGGTGCTTTGGCACGGGTGGAAACTCTCCCGGTCCATACTTCAAACGCTCCGGCCGGCGCACGCCGGTCTGTCCTTCGAGGAAGTCGATCATCTCGTAGCCGATCAACTCTTTCTTTCCAACTCCACGAGGATCGATGTTCGGTCCATCAACGCGCCATCCGATCATCAAGCTGTTGGTATCGTCCACCGGGACCGTCCAGCGAATCATATGAATTCGGCTGAAAAACTTCTTCTCTTTGCCATCCTCAAAGAGATAGGAGTGAAAGCTGATGTTCGGCAAAATCTGATGATTGACGCGTATAAATATCCGTTCCTCGTCGACTCGTCTGGACGACGTCCATGCCATACCTCGTCCCTCGTGCACCGGCCAAAACTGCAGGTCCGGGCGTACCGTGAAGGGCCCAGCCCCGACTTCCCCAAAGGTCGTACCCTGCTCGTGGCCCGGCACCACTGCTGTGCTATGGAGTGGCGTGTGGTGATACTGATCTGCCGAATTATCCTGCACTTGCAACCAGTTGCAGGTTTGGAAGTTGCTATAGGCCAGGAGCTCATCGTCCGGGTGCACGGTGAATTCGCCTTCCCATTCCGGAAATGGCGGTTCTTCTTCTGGCGGCCCCATGTACGCAAAGACCAAGCCATTGCGCTCAAAGGCCTTGTACGCTCCTTGCCAGATGTTCTTAGCGAAGGCCTCGCCCTCTTTCTCCTCGCCCTTCGGGCAGGGTACCTCCAGGCAACGGCCATCGATATCGAACTTGAACCCATGGTAGCAACACATGATTCCGCGTTCTTGAATCATGCCGTACTCGAGGGATGCCCCGCGGTGGGCGCAGTGAAGGTGGAGCACGCCGACGCGGCCGCTCTTGTCCCGGAAAGCGACCAAGTCCTCGCTCAAAATCCGGATGTAGCGCGGTGTGTCGGTCAGCTCTATCGACATACAAACGGGGTGCCAAAACCGCCGCAAGTACTCCCCAGCCGGTGTTCCCGGCCCGGTTTCGGTCAAGAATGGATCATGGGCAGGTATTTGATTGCTGTGGTATCCAGCATAGGCGCCCTTGCGCTTGTCCTTGCTCGCACCGAGAGTGGATCCCACGACGTCGTTCATTGCAACTGCACCCCTTGCTAGAATTTCCAATTGCCAGATCAAGCCCCCCGACATCGCTCAACGGTGCGGGCGAAACTCGGCAAAACGTAAGCCAACCAATCGCTTACATTCTTCCTAAGTGCGCAAAAGAGGTCCAATTGCTTTTGCCGATGACGACTATTCGATTTCCTGGCGCGCGGTCGCTCTAAGGTCTTGCGGCGCTTGACGTTGGAGTGGCCTAAGGCACCACAGCCGCCCGCAACACGGCGCGCGCCGCGGCATGCTCGAATGCTTTGTCCACATCGTCCAGAGAGAACTGCGAGTCCACGATCTCACCGAAGGGATATCGCTCTCGATTTGCCATCACGAAGTCCAATGCCTGGACCAAATGCCGGGGATGGTAGTTGTGGACTCCGCGGAGTGTAACGAGACGGTTGACGATCGTATTGGCATCGATCGTGACGTTCGCGTTGGGGCTGACCAACCCTGCCAAAGTGTAACGGCCGCCGATACGAAGACATCGCAAGCCCACAGGAATCACCGAGGCATGACCGCAAACCTCGATTATCCCATCGGCGCCATCGGGTTGGCAGTGTGCCTTTATCTCAGCGACAAGCTGATCGTCATCATAGGCGGATACATCCAACACCTTGTCGGCGCCAAAGCGCTTGGCCGCGGATAAACGGCCCGGGACGTTGTCCAGGCCGATCACCAGCCGCGCTCCGCGGGCCTTGGCCATCGCGCAGCCGAAAAGCCCAAGCAGGCCAAGACCTTGGATCACGACGCAATCGCCCATACCGATCTCGGCGGCCTCGGTCACCGCGATCATTGTGGCGATGCCGCAGTTCAGCGGCGCGGCTTCCGCGTCGCTGATGTCGTCCGGAAGCTTCAAGATACCCGTACCGGGAAGAATGTAGCAGTAGTCGGCAAAGCCACCCAAGAAAGGCGGGTCGCGATCAAGGGAATCGTGGCCATATTTGCGAACTCCAAAGGCCTTTTGTGGCAGGTCGAGAACGTCTCGGTAGTAGTTTGGCCCATCTCGGAAAAACAGTGTCCACGTGATGCGGTCGCCGACTTCGATCGTCTGACCGCGCAGATCCGGCCCAACGCCATCCCCTATCTGTTCGACGATTCCCACGATCTCGTGGCCAAGAACGCCAGGGCAAGGATTGGGGCGATTTCCCTCCCAAGAGTGAATATCCGATCGACAAATGGTCGACATTACGATTCGCACAAGCACTTCACCTTGCTTAGCCGGGCGCAATGGAAACGATCTAAGCGTGAACGGCTTGTTTATTGCCTCAAAAACGGCAATTCGCCCTTCGGTCTTCATCCTCTAGCTCCCACCTTTGCTGCCGATCAGGATTCAAGCTGGATCGAACGGAGGCCAAACCTTAGCAGGAAGACGCGGGGCAATTGAGCCAAAAGACCATGCCGTTGGTCGCCAGCAGTGGGTCTGCTTTCCCTTTTAGGCAAATGATCTATCTCAAGAAGAAAAGAGCGCGGTTTTTTCGTGACAGGCGCAGCCATGCAAAAGCCGCATAGCTATCATGATGGACCAAAGGATTGTGCGACTGCAGCATGATGGTAAGTATGCTCTTGAGATAAATGCGTCTTTTGATGCTGATTCGATGGCAATTGGGGGGCTCGTATCCGGTTGTCTCAGATGGGCAATCGCTAACGGGCTGTCGGGAGCTTAGTCAATGAAAACAATGCAAGAAATCGGGCCTAACAATGCAGTTCACAAGGCGCCGAGTAGTGTGAACACTGCCCAAGTGATGGGCGCAACATATGCTCTATTCATGCGTGTTATTTCTTCGGTGAATTACCAATTTAAGGTTTGGTGCGACCGCAAAAAGCTATACATGGAACTCATGGCAATGGATGAGCGCGAGTTATCCCATATCGGGCTTACCCGGGAAATGATCGGGGACTTTTCGCGGAACGCTTTTCGCCGGTCATAAGTCTAGTTTTCAATCAGCGCCGACGCGCCGATCGCAGTGAGATCGGGTGCCTGAGGCTGGCAAAATCCGACCTATACGCCTCGCATCTGGGCTACGCCCCCTGAGAGGAGCGTAAGCGCGCTCCGCCGGATCTGTTGCACAGGTGTGTGTTTTGGGTCACCGATTGAATGAGGCCTGAACGACCACTCCCGTTTCATCGCGCAATTGCCCGAAGCCCCCATCGCTAGGAACATCGTTGCTGAGGTTTGTCGATTGGATCCTCTGGTCTTTGATTGCATCGATCTCTCTGGCGTGGGGTCGTACTTCACTCAGAACGAGTCAGACCTAGCTCAAACGCCAGGTTCCGTTCGTGCGACATCTCTTAGAATATCCTTTACCCGCGAGATGCTCCCTGCGATGCGACGGACGCGCTGGTAGTGTCCAGGTGTGCCTCTCTGCGCTCGTAACACCCTGCCTTGCAACGCCGATCCGCCTCGGCGTCCAGTAGGACGTTTAGCGTCTACGCGACACAGCGCCGCACGATCTTGCCAAGGTGCTACTGAATCAGTTCGTCGTCGATCCTAATGACATTGCTCTACGGCTTTGTGCGACCTATCCCCATGATGGCTTCATCCCGTTGAGCTAAGTTAAGCTGCAATCAACCGGATTCACCAGGTCCAGGGCAACCAACCTTCCAAAACTCGAAAGAATTTGTAAACTACCAGATAACAAAGAAATGTTATCACATAACAAAACTATGAAGAATTGCTCATAGGCCTTATGAGAAGCAATAATTTGATTTCGATATGGCAAAAAGCAATCATGGACTCAATGTGACGATTCAGGTCAAAATTCTCCCCGCTCATCAAAGTCTGACGTGCTCTTGTTGCTGATGATCGGAGGCCGGGGGACGGAATGTTAAAGTTAGACAACTTGACGAAGGAATTTGGTGACCTCAAGGCAGTGAACAGCGTTTCGCTCGAAGTTCCGGCCGGTCAGATGTTGGGTATCATCGGCCGCTCAGGGGCTGGGAAATCGACGCTGCTTCGCATGATCAATCGCCTGGGTGATTCAACGTCGGGCGACATCGTTTTCAAAGATGGAGATCAGATCATCGAAGTGAATGCGCTCAAAGGACGAGCGTTGCGTCATTGGCGCGCTCGGTGCGCCATGATCTTTCAGCAATTCAATCTGGTCCCACGTCTCGATGTCATATCAAACGTTCTAATGGGACGGATAAACTACGACGCAACCATCAAAACTATGTTTAAGCTGTTTTCACCGGGCGAACGGGCAATGGCGATTCGCGCGCTCGATCGCCTCGATGTCGCTCCACAAGCCCTTCAGCGGGCAGACACTCTATCCGGGGGACAGCAACAGCGTGTGGCTATCGCGCGCGCGCTCGTTCAGGAGCCGAAGGTCATGTTGGCCGATGAGCCGATCTCTTCGCTTGATCCTCGGAATGCGCAAATCGTCATGGATGCCTTGCGGCGCATCAATCAACAGGACGGCATCACCGTTATCAGCAATCTCCATACCCTGGATACGGCAAAACACTACTGCGACCGGATCATCGGTATGAAAAATGGGGTCGTGGTGTTCGATGGTGTCCCCTCCGAACTTAGTGACGATGTGGCCCGAAACCTCTACGGAGTAGGAGAAGGTGGAGACGACGAAGAGTTCTCCACCGCAATCACCTCAACATCGATAAACAAAAGCCAAGATGTTGAGAATGCCGACGAGCTACCTGCGCCCGCGGTATAGTGTCGTCAGGCACGCGGCGGCGAGTGCCTCAATCACTTTGCTCCCGTTGCGATCCTTAAGGCCATCAAAGCGCTGCTGCTTTGGTGCATGGGAAGCGTAGGAAAGGCTGGTGATCGACTAAGAAATCGGTGTAGCGCTTGACCGAGAGAACACTAAACAAATAACCAAACAGCGTGAAGGAGGCTTATCATGTTAGGACGGAGTACTTCCTTGTATGCCTTTGCCGGCGCACTTTTCGGTGCAGCGGTCATGTTCGGTCCAAATCAATCGGTAGCCGACGATTACATTGGTGGATGGCAGGAAGAATACCCGACAATCAAGTATGGCGTAATCTCAATCGAAACTGCCGTCGACATTCTGAAATCCCAAGAAGCCTTTGCTCAGTACGCCGCAAATGAACTCGGTGTCAATTTCGAAGTGTTCACGGCATCGGAGTACGCCGGCATCATGAACGCGCTGGCCGCCGGGCAGATTCAAGTCGGTTGGCTGGGGGCAAGCAGCTACGCGACCACCTGGTTGGATTGCGAATGTGTGGAGCCCATCGCCGGGGCCCAAGATCCTTACGGCGCCATGGGTTACAACTCGGTTTTGGTCGTCAAGTCAGATAGCCCTTACCAGTCATACGAAGATCTACAGGGCAAGACTGTTGCGCGCAATGACCCACACTCGACATCAGGCTTCTTGATTCCCACAGTGACCTTCAACGAAATGGGCAAGCCGATCGACGAGTACTTCAATTCGCCGCTCTCTGGCGGGCATCAGCAAACCATCGTGGGCGTCCTCAACGGTACTTTTGACGGTGGATTCACCTGGACGACGAAGGATGATGGTTTCGGCGCGATCCGCAAGATGATGGACAAAGGCCTGCTGGCACGGGACGACATCCGCGTAATCTGGGAATCACCCTTGATCCCAACACCGCCGGTCGTGATTCGCAGTGACCTGCCTGCAGCCATGAAAGCGGACTTGGTGAAGCTGTTCTTGCGCTTGGATGAGTACGACCCGGCCTTGGCCGAGGCCGTCGGACAAGGCAAGACTCTGGGTCTGCAGCGGGTTTATCACGAGGACTATATTCCGATCATCAAAGCCAAGCAATGGCTCAAGGAACAGCGCAAGCAGTGACGACGTTTGCGAACTGAAACGGCCGGCAAAGGGGCACCAAGCAATTGCCTCTTTGCCACCGTTACGGTCTTGGTGTGACGAATCGAGTGCTGGGCGCGCGTATTGCCTCAACATTGCTTCCGAACATACTCTTAGAAGGCGACGACCGCGATAATGGCAGTTGATGCATACGGCAAAGAGGATCAAAAAGGCTCGGATGCGGTTATGCGTTTCGAGGCACGGCGTGCCGAATACGTGCGGTACAAGCGCAGATATAGCCTGCTGTTTTGGTGCCTTTTCGCGATCTGCCTCGTTCTTGCCGTATGGCACAGCGGTTTCGATCCAGTCACGCTGATCGAGGGGCTGCCGCGCACATCCGAGTTCGTCGTCAAGATGTACTCCTCGCTCAGCTGGGAGAATTTTTGGGCCGACCTCAAAGAGTGGTATTGGGGAATTTGGAAATGGCTGGATGCATTGATCGTCAGCCTGTTGATGGCGTTCACGGCTACGGTCATGGGCACGACTTTCGGTGGCGCGCTAAGCTTCATCGCATCACGAAACTTG
This sequence comes from Pseudomonadota bacterium, assembly GCA_039029395.1. Classification (GTDB taxonomy): domain Bacteria; phylum Pseudomonadota; class Alphaproteobacteria; order Kiloniellales; family JAKSDN01; genus JBCCGG01. Next base: position 82,912 of record JBCCGG010000013.1, read on the forward strand.
ATGAAGAACTATTGGATCTATTTCATCACACGCCGGATCTTGGAGATCGCCCGCACGGTACCCGATATTGTTTGGGCCTTGGTGTTTATTTATCCTTTTGGTATCGGCCCCTTGGCGGGTGTCTTGGCCTTGATCGTGCACACCACGGGGGCTCAAGGTAAGCTTTTCGCCGAGGTGAACGAGAACATTGACGACAAGCCGATCGAAGGCATCATGGCCAGTGGCGGAAACTGGTTTGAAGTGATCCGTTTCGCCGTCATTCCACAGGTGCTGCCGAACTTCATCTCCTACACCTTCTGGCGCCTGGCGCTCAATGTCCAGGCTGCGACGGTGATGGGCTTCGTCGGTGCGGGCGGCATTGGCTATGAGCTTATCAATGCCGTCAAGTTGCTCTATTTCGCGGATGTCGGCGCCATCCTATTGATGATCATTGGCACCGTGTTCCTCATCGACATGATCAGCGAGAAGCTGCGCCATTACTTCATCGGCAAGGAGACCTTGAACGGATGAAGCGTCGCAAGGGAGAACGAGAGTCATGACCAGCATTCGACTCCAGGACATGACAGCCGAGGAAATCCGCAGCGAGCGAGAGCGGTTCCCGAGAGTATTCTCGCTAACCGCAAAGCAACGGATCATCCGGATTGTGGCTTGGGGCACCGCCGCATGCGTTCTTCTCTACAGCCTCTGGCGCTTCGGATTCTTCTCCGAGAAGTTCTACGGCTCCCTCGGGCGCCTAGGCACCATGGTCAATCAGATGTTTCCGCCAACTGGGTGGGATCAGGTCCCGCAGTTCGGGGATGCGATTCTTGAGACCTTGGCCATGGCCTTCATAGGTAGCTTGATTGGCGGGACCGTGGCAATTCCCTTCGCCTTCATGGCGGCGAAGAACATGATGCCGATCCGGCCGATCCAGTTCAGCTTCCGTCGATTCGCCGACATCCTTCGTAGCGCCGACTATCTGATCTGGGGCCTGATTTTCGTGCGTGCGATCGGTCTAGGGCCGATGGCGGGCATCATGGCGATCTCAATCGTCAACACGGGTATCCTGATTGTGCTCTACTCCGAAGCAATCGAGAACATCGATCGCAAGCAGATCGATGGCATTCGTGCATCCGGAGGCAGTTCATTGCAGGTCATTAGATTTGGCGTTCTGCCCCAGGTGTTGCCGGTCCTGTTGAGCAACGCGCTTTACATGTTTGAGTCGAACGTTAGAGCGGCAACCATCCTGGGAATCGTGGGTGCCGGTGGAATTGGCTTTTTGTTGACGGACAACTTACGGGCGTTTGAGTTTTCCAATGCGACGACAATTATCCTCATGATCATAGGTTTGGTCTACTGCATTGACTATCTGTCAAAGAGGCTTCGGGAGCGTTTCATCAAGGGAGATTCGTTCAATGAGGCGGGGCCCGCGACAGATTGAGTTGCCGTGGTTTGACGCGTGGCCAAGATCCTTCAGTTTTTGTGGGAGTACAATTCGCTTTTGGAGAACTTGTAGCTTTAAGATTGGTCGGAACTGGATTCTCATTCTTGGCCTTTTGGTCTTCTACGTGAGCGCCAATATGTTCGCTATCGAGGCGGCTGGGGCTGAGTGCGCTAACCGGGACCGCTCGGCCGAAACCGCAGACCACCTTTGGCAGATGTGTTTGGCCTATCAGAATGAGGTGCAAGGACGGGCCAATGGCGTCCCTCCCTTGCCACGCAGTCATTACACGGAACTTTCGATCAAAGAGCTTGTGGCGGAGCACGATGTTGGGACCTGGAGGCTTCAGTCAATTGCACAGATCCTCGGCTTCCCAATCATCGGTCAGCGCGTAGCGGTTCGAGGTATTCTCGCCTACGCAGAGCCTGAGGAGATGTCCGCCGTGGCAGCCCCACGGTCCTACCGGATCTATGAGCTGGGTCCACGAATGGACGCCTCGACATACAACAGCATTCTCTTGGACGTTTCGTCACTCGACACGGATATCGTAGCGATAATTGACCGCTTTTGTAGCGGAGCCATAACCTGCGAGGTGGGCGTGTTCGGGCCGATCGATGAGATTCTGGCGTACCGCAGGCAGCAGTATTTTACGGAGAGCCTAGTCGTCGACGTTACAATCGGGATCGTCGTCGAATGGATTGACTTTCGAACCTGACTTCTATGAGTGCATCCATCATAGCACTGGTTTTACTTTCGGCGGCTCTTCATCCGCTTCGTGAGTTTTTTATCAAGGGAGATCAGTCGCCCGAGGCAGTGACATTTGCGGTCATTCTGGTGTTCGGACTGTTGTCATCAATTCATGTGCTGGTCTCGGGTGTGGATCCATGGTCGGCCTTTGCGGTATGGCCAATGGTCCTTGTTTCCGCGTTCGGAGTTGCGGCCTACTACCTCTGTGTCTTGGGGACGCTTCGAACTGGGGATCTATCGATCTACTACCCGATCACCAGATCCTCGCCCATCTTCGTTGTTGTCTTTGGATACCTTGTGCTTGGCCAAACCTATTCGGCGGTTTTGCTGCTTGGTATCGCGTTGGTTATCGTCGGCGCGTTCATGCTTCAGTACCGGCGGGGTGCGAGCTTTTTTGCTCAACCCTTAACCCTGACCTTCGCCATCTTAGCGATGTGCGCGCATGGCGTGATCACATTGGCCGATGCCAAGGCGATGGAGAAGGTGGAGCCGATGGCGTTTCTGTTCCTTCTCTACCTTCTTTTGGTGCCTTTGACGGGGGCGATATTCATATGCCTTCGTCCAAAGAAGGTCTCGATCTACCACCACTTGATCTCGGGTTGGTTGAGAACGCCGGTGCGTTTTCTCTTCGCCGGAACGGCCTCTTATGTATCCTATTACCTGATCTTGACCGCGTTTCAGTTGGGCGCAAATGTGGCGGCGGTGAGTGCCGTGCGCCAAGTATCGATTCCGTTTTCCGTTCTTTTGGGCTGCTTGATTCTGAAGGAAGAACGGATGACCGGTAGGCTGGCTTGGTCGATTCTCTTGGCGCTAGGGGTTGTGGTGATCATGGTTTCAGATTGAGCGCTGACGCCTATCGATCCTTTGTCAACTCCTGCACCTCCTTAAAGAAAGCCTTGATCAAAGGGGCGTTGATCCGCTCTCGCAGGCAAACGAGATGGGGTTGGAGCTCGATTACCGTGTCGGAGATCTGCAGGGCCTTTACGCGAGAATCGGACAAGCTTTCATCATCCAACGCGATGCCGATGCCAAGGTCGTGAGCGACGGCATCGCGCAGCGCCTCCCGGCTGCCAATTGCCAGGACACGTTTGATCGATACGTTGGCCTTGGCCAGAGCTTCCTCGAACGTGCGGCGGGTTGCGGAGCCGACTTCCCTCAGCACGAGTCGCTGCCCTTCAAGTTCGGGCAGCGTTACGGTGTCCTGTTTTGCCCAAGGGTGGTGTATGGGCACAAGAACGACAATTCGGTTGCGGCTATAAAGCATGGAGTGAAATCTGCTGTCGTTCTCGAGGCTGGGCAGAACGCCGACATCGGCACGGAAGTCCAGCACCCGGTTCATAATCTCTTCTGAGTTGCCGAAAGCCACCGACAGTTCCACATCGGGGTAGATCTGTCCAAACGCTAGGATCATTTCAGTGACTTGACTGGGCCCAATCGCACCAATTCTTAGATGTCCCACCCTAAAGCCACTGGCCGCGCTTAGGAGCTCCACGGCATCCCGTTCCAAACTGAAGGTCCGGTGAGCTATCTCTAGGAGGGCGGCCCCGAGGTCGGTTGGCTCGACGTGTTGACCATGACGACTGAAGAGCTCGACGCCATAGTAGTCCTCAAGAGCCTTTACGTGCGTCGTGATGCTCGGTTGGCCAAGTCCCAGGGCCTTCGCGGCCTTGGTAAAGCTGCCCTCGGTCGCGACCGCGTGGAAGCACCGTAACTGCTTGAAATTTATAACTCTCTTCGGCTCACTCTGAGTCATTTAGCGTCCTCAACCACACTCTGCCAGTGCAAGATTATGCTGAAATCGAATAATTTTCATTCGATAAAGATATTGGACGCGAATCGAGGCCCATGGGACCTTGAGTTTCAGGGTGGCCGGTGTCTTCTCGGGTAGATTGCTTCGACGGATCGTTCCGCACGAACCCTGAAAACACGGATACCTTTTGAGGTGACTAGCCCGTAAAGGCCTGGCGGTGGTGCCACCCTCGCGAAATCTCGAATGACCAGATACGATGTCGTATGGCAGATGAAAAGAACTACCCTGAACATTCAATGCGCGTGCATGTGCGCCAGATCACCTATCAAGCGGCGGGAATCAACTCATACGAACTGGTCCATCCGGATGGGGAAGACCTGCCGGAGTTTACCGCCGGGTCCCACATAGATTTTTTCTTTCGCGACGGCAGTGTTCGCCAATACTCGCTCTGCAACAGTCCCAAGGAGCGTCACCGTTACCTCATCGCCGTGCTTCGTGAACGGGACGGGCGCGGGGGTTCCCAGGCCCTGCACGAGCGGGTCCATGTGCAGCGGCAGGTCCGAATTGGCGGACCACGCAATCACTTTCGCTTGGAAGAAGAGGCCAAGCGCCACTTGCTCTTGGCCGGCGGCATCGGTGTCACCCCGATGATCGCCATGGCGATGCGCTTGAGAGACATCGGCGCCGACTTCATGCTGCACTACTGCACCAAGGATAAAACGAGCACGGCCTTTCCGAGGGAGATTTCGGATCTGATCGAGCAAGGCCACGCGATTCTGCACCATGACGGAGGCGATCCTCGCCAAGGCCTCGACATCGAACAGCTGCTCAGAGACTACCAGGACGGGACGCACCTCTATTATTGCGGTCCGGCGGGTTTTATGAGAGCGGCAGAAAAGGCGTCGGCACACTGGCCCCCCGGTACCGTGCATTTCGAGTACTTCGCCGCGTCCGCTTCGCCGAAGGCAACCATCACCAAGGAAGAGCTCGGCGCACTGGGTGATGAGAGTGTCGGGATTGGGTTTCAAATTAAGATTGCCAGCACCGGCAAGTCCTATTTCGTTCCAAACAACAAGAGCATCGTCCAGGTGCTGGCGGAGAACGGCATCCATGTCGAGGTATCGTGCGAATCGGGCCTCTGCGGCACCTGTACCACCCGTTACCTCGATGGCCAGGTCGATCATCAGGATTTGGTTCTCGAAGACGATGAGCGTGCAAACTATCTGACCCTGTGCTGCTCTAGAGCTAAAAGCGATGTGCTGGTTTTGGACCTCTAGGCACCAGGATGGCAGTTTGACCAAAGCTCGGCTCTTGTCGACTCGGGGATGGGCTCGGGCCTCGCCCATACACTTGCTATTGTCCCAATGGCCACAAAAAGCAGATAGGAAAACAGGTATGCCTCAGACCAATCGACCAACTCCCCGATCCGGGTCGGGACCCGTGGGTCGAGGCGTAATGGAACGCCTCGACGAGCTGTTTGAGTATGGCGCCGCCAAGTCCTACGGCTCACAGGAGATCAGCATGTGCGCTCACATGCTTCGGACCGCTGCCTTGGCGGAACGAGACAATGCACCGGACTCTTTGGTCGCCGCGGCCCTGCTCCACGACATCGGTCATTTCTTTGTCGACTACGCCCCAGGGTATGAGGATGCGCGCCACGCGGCCATGTTGGACGCTGGTCGCGACAAGCGCCACGAAGTGGCCGGCGCCTCATTCCTGAAGGCCTACTTTGGACCGGAGATCACCGAGCCAATTCGCTTGCACGTCTCGGCAAAACGCTACCTTTCTGCCATTGATCCCAACTACCACAACCGGTTGGCGGCGACCACACGGTACACTCTAATGCTTCAGGGTGGCCCGATGACAGCTGTTGAGGTCGCCAAATACCTCCGAAATCCATACGGCGAGGCCTCCGCTCGGTTGCGACGCTACGACGATGAGTCACTCAGTTCGCAAACGCCGATCCAACCATTCTCTTACTATCGCCCGCTCCTTGTCGCGGAGATGACCGACTCTTCGTCGGAATAGAACCTGTTAGCAAAATCACCATGGCCTCTCTAACGCCCTCCGACGACAAGCAAGTTCAGCTCGTGAGTCAAGAAACACCCTACCAGGGTTACTTTCGACTCGATCGCTTCGAACTGCGCCATAGCCTGCATGCCGGAGGATGGACGCCCATACTGGTGCGCGAACTCTTCGAACGAGGCAACACGGCGGTGGTCCTGCCGTACGACCCTCAGCGCGACACCGTCGTCCTCGTTGAGCAGTTTCGGATTGGTGCCTACGCGGCCGGCCTCTCGCCTTGGCTTTCAGAAGCGGTCGCGGGCATCATTGAGACGGGTGAGGCGGCGGAAGACGTCGTGCGCCGCGAGTCCATGGAGGAGGCAAACTGTCCGCTTCAAGACCTGGTGACAATAGGCCGCTTCGTCATGAGCCCCGGCGCGAGTTCGGAAACCTGCAGTATGTTCTGTGGCCGGATCGACAGCGCCGGGGTGGGGGGTATCCACGGCGTTGTCGAAGAAGGCGAAGACATAAAAGCAACGGTGCAACCTGCCGACTACGCCATCAAGCAGGTGCTGAGCGGCGAGATCGTCAGCGCCTATGCGGTGATACTCTTGCTGTGGTTGGCCGCGAAACGCGAAGAGTTAAGGACCCGGTGGGCTTGAACGCGCTGATGCCTATCACGCGACGTCCTAAAGAACGCCGCCCATCGTGCAGGCCCTCGAAACGTTGCCAAAGGCTCTTACTGCAAACAATGACCACATGCCGTGATCCGGATGCTCGCTTTGCGGGTCATAGTTCCAGTCCCTAACCGTCGGATTTTGACACTCTGGGAGACAGTATGATAACCCTTTGAAATCACTCGCTTCCCTTCGCGCAAACTTTCGCGGCGGACCCTTGACTAGGTTCTCATTTGGAGGTTAGCACCGACAATGCCGTCATCCATCGACGAGCTGGTCAATGTCGCGTCGTCGCTCTGGCCTTCCAAGTACCAGGAGGTCCGTCCGGGGAACTTGACCCGTTTCATCGCGCCCTTCGAGGCGACCTTGGGTCAGGATCCTATCGAGCGCGCGCCGCGCGGCGGCCCGGCTGGCGGCACGATCTATTTCGAGTCCCACAACCAGCAAGACACCATCGCCACCTTTGCGCTTCTCGGGGCCGATCTGGCGCTCACCCGCTATGCCGTCTACACGCAGATGTCGCCCGACCCAATGGTCTACCGCTACCTGTGGCAAATTAGGATCGTCGCCTATGATGCCCTGGTTACATACTTCGATGCCCTCACTGAGGAGGAGGTAACCGCACTCCACGACCAGCCCCTTACCGTGGGCGAGTTGCTGAGCGCGTTCATCAAGGGCGAGCGCGACCGATGGATCGACGATCATGTTTACAGCAATGCGCTTAGGGGTGTGCTTGGTGGCGACGATGATTGGGCCAAGGAGACACTGGCCTATGGCTTCCTGGTCGAGAGTACGCAGCCGGCCGTTTACCGGATTTGGAGCCGACCCTGGTTGGTGACGAAGTAGGACGAAGGGAAGAGTGGCGCGCGCGATGGCGACACCGATTGAAGACCTGGTGACGATCCTGCCGTGTTCTTGGCCAGGTGAGAAATTGCCGGTCATGCCCGGGGAGCTGCGTCACTTCGCGCCTCAAGGGCTCGGCCTTGACGTCGGCCTAGTCGTCCGGCCATGGGACGACCCCTCCGGCCCTTCGCCCAGCCGGTTCTATGGCTTGGACGAACCCTCCGCCGATCCCTTCGCCGCGGCGCCGACAGCGGAGGCAAGCGGCGGAACCGCTTACTTTGACAGCGGACCGTCACCCGAGCATCTCAAGGCGCTGCTTAGCCTTCTTGGCACCCACTTGAGCCTGAAGCAATACGCGGTTTTCATGGTCTATTCCGCGAACCCAATCCGGCAGGGCTACATACGTCAAATGCGTATCGTCAGCTTCTTTGCCCTAAAGTCCCTGTTCGGCGTGGATGCAATCGAGGGCCCCCACCAGCTCCCCGAGCAAGAATTCGACGTCGAAGCGCTGCTCGCCGCCTTCATTGCCGACGATGAATGGCGCTGGGGTGAGCGCAAGGACCATGAGGAAGGCCAGAATCTCGGTTTTGGGTACACGATCGAGAACACCTACCAGTGCGTCTATCGGATTTGGAGTAGGGTCTGGCCCGCGGGGGTGGAGCCTCAACCTTAAGGATCGAGCATCGCCATCGTGCCTAGTTAGGACTCAACGCGAAATGCTCGCGGATCGTTCTAATGTCACCTTGCAGATCCGCAGAGGCCTGAATTTCATCTTCCGCGAATTGCGCTTGTTTCTTTTTCAGATCCGCCACGGATCGCGTCAAGCATCCGGCATTAATTCCACACCCGGGGAGGGATGTCATGAACCCGGCAAGCGCGTTCTTGCGTTGCTGCTCGATAAAGCCCATGGCGGCACCATAGCGCGACCGGGCAAGTGATAGGGAATCCGCCATCGTCGTGTTGTCGCCCAGACTGAGATAATCCGGCAACTTCGGCCGCTGCGGCTCCGCTCGAAACAGGACCAGTTCTCCGGGCCGCACCCAATAGCACTCCTTCTTTTTGCCGGGGATTTTTCCGGCGACTTTGTAGCCCATCTCCTGCAGCACCTTGCTGTCGCAAGAGCCATGGGCATTGGCATCCTCGTAGGAAAAAGTATCGGATTCAGACTGAGCGCCAGCGTCCATCGGGTGAAACAGAAGCGACATCAAGCCCAATGCGCCAAGCAGTCCGTACACATTCTTTCGACTCATTCGAACCTCCGGCATTCTCAGCACCCGTATCGATAACAGTCGTCGGCAGTGGGTGTCCCGTTTTGAAAGCGGCCATAGGCGCCGGGGTCGTCTGCACCCCACGCATTCTGCGAACCGGTGTCGTACGTGGGGCCGCTCGAGCTTGAGCCCGATCCCGAGTTGCCGGACGAGCCCGAGCCGAAGCTGTCGAAGGACGAGAAGGACGACTGAGGCTTCGGCGCAAGCTGCCTGAGAAGGGCCCGCCATTGGTCGTTGATGCGCCTCCAATCTTCGTTGTACTGGGCAACATAGCCGGTCACATCGGCGCGAATTCGCTCACCGGTCTCGCCCGCGAAGTAACCGCCTTGCCGCGCCGTGGTCGACAACCCCCAAACCGCGCCGTAACCCTCGTAGGATAGCAGGTCTGCCTTTTTCAGCGCGCCGGCGATCCCATCGCGCTTGGCGGCTGAAACGATCAATGGCAAGTCCATGAAATTGGGCGGCAAGGCCGCCGTCACGGTGCGTGACCCGTCGTTTGTCGAGCGTTTTATGTCGTAAGCGGAGAGCCTTATCCGCATCTCTTCGACGGTTGACGGCGAGTAGAAATGAAAGATCACCGTGTAGTGTCCATTCTGGCGCTCCTCTACCCGAACCCAGGTGGGCAGGGCATCCGCGCGCCACGGCAGCGCTTCGGAGATCAGGGCCGCTCCCATCAAGCCGGACAACGCTCGCGGCACGTGGCGGCCGTCGATTTCGATAGTGCGGAAGTTCGGAGTCAGAGTCGATCTTTGCCACTCCTCCTCCATGCGGAAGGGAAAGGTCACCACCAACTTCAAACGATCGTCATCGGTCTGCTCGAATTCGACATCGCGCGTGTGGCGATCGTTCACGTCGCTGCGAAAGCCGATCTGGTTGCCTTCGACTTGGTATCGCCCCCGGTCCTCCGCCCACCCGTGTTTGACATAGCGACGGTCAGGATAGAGCTCCAAGACCTCCAGATATTTCTGGCCGACCGAGTCCTGAAAGCGCCGCTCCCAAATTCCAATGTGCCCGTCGGCCCCTGCCTCGGTATCGGATTGGGCCCGTGCCTCTCCACCGTTGGCTCCAAATGCCAGGAACATCAATCCAGACATCAATAAGCTGATCGCAAGAATCAAATGTTTCATGGGTGAGCGTATCCCAAACAAGCCAGTCGCACGGTGACAAGTAGACATACCCACCCACCTACTGCCGTTTCCAGATACTCGCGCCAAATCTTCCGGTGATCTCCAAGGTGTCCTCATCGAGGAACCTGTAGGTTGCGCGGTCGTCGAAGTTGAGGTTCGGAACTCTCTGGATCAGTACACCATCGCTCGCCTCATAGGTGCCATCGGTCCGGGAGTTTGCGTTTGTGAAGACGAAGGTGCCGTCGGCACGGAACTCCGTGACCCAGCCATTTCGGAAGGGCGATTCGAAAGCCCAGACCCCCACCAGCCCGCCACCCGAAACATTGCCCGATATCTCGCCACCACTGCCCTGGCTGTCCGGGACGCCACCTAGCGAGTCCGTGAAGGCCGCAAGGCTCAAGAGGTCCTTCAAGCTGTTATCGCAGGCCTGTTTGTCCTTGCAGGTTATGATCCATTCAGGCAGCTCATCGACGACCCTTAGGATTCGATTGCGAACGCAAGCGGTCTCGCTTTTGCATATGAAGTAGATCAACGGAACGCCTTGATCCGTGTATTCCACCCACGTCGAGTCCCGGTCGATTTGATTGAGATCGATTTGCGTCACGGCGCCAGTGAATTTGCACTCTTCGTCGGGCAAACAGAATTTGTTGATGATTACCAAGGTCTGCTCATCGATCAGCTCGGCATCCATCTGCTCGAGGAGATAGTCGAAGCCTGTCAAATGGTATTCGAAGCCATCGCTCGACAATCGGCTGCCGAGGCGCCGAGCCGTTTGGCGGGCCTCGCGCATCTCCTCGATAGAACTCCTGGGAAAGCTATCCGCTTTGAGCGCCGTCACGATGGTGTCGAACGAAGGGGCCGAGGCCGCCTCCACCAGAGATTTCAGGATCGCCTCCATTCTGGTGCAGCCCGCTTGATCGGGGCAGGGAATATAGAGCCGGTCTCCATCACCCGCCGCCTCGTAGTGAACGCAGGTTTCGCGCGACGCGCATCTACCGATCAGGGAAAAGGTGTTGGCATCGTTGAACCTCAAGGCGTCCAATGCCCCTGCGATCCTCAGCTCAACCAATGGCTTTCCATTGGGATCTAGAGCCTCCGTGTAGATCAAGTCAGGATCTAACCGATCCAGCGGTCCAATTGTTACGGAGTCGCTCCAGTCCTCTTCTGCCGCGCACTCGGAAACTCGTGCATCCGGTCGTTCTCGATTGCATGTGCTTAGCACGATGCGCAGGGAGCCGTCTGGCTCAGCGCTGATGCTCTTGCCTCTGAAAAACCTCTTCCATTCCGCGAGACTGCTGTAAGTCCCATACACACTGCCCCGGCTAATTGCGTCAAGCTCGGCAACGAGCTGCTTGAAGGACTCCGCCTCCGCCTGGGCATTGTTGGCTGGCGGCGGTTCGTCCGTTGTGGTCTCCTCTGACGCGGTTCCATGACCGGCCGCTGTTCCAGCAGGCGCTTCCCGAGACAGGGCGACCAGAGCGCTCAGATTTTGGATCAAGGTGACGCAGTGGTTTTGAGACCTGCAGCCCAGGAACAGCGCCGGCCGCGCGAGGGTCTCGCCGAAGTCCAAGGCCACGGTCTCGGCTTGGTCGCCCGACGCGGCAACACGCCCGCAGGCGGCCCCCTCCTTACATGCGAAACTCACCGAGTAGCCGCGCACGCCCTGCTCTCGCTGGCGCTCCTGGACGCGGAGCGAGCCCGCCTCGACTTTTGGGAGATCGATCTCCAGTGGATAAGCCGTGAACTGGTCGTCGCTGCGGCATTGATCACCCTCTGGTGCATTGGGCAATTGGAGCGCAAGGCAAGCGTATCTATCGACCAGCAACCGTCTGCCGGTAAGCTCGGCGCCGCGGGTCCGCAACAGGCGCACGGCGCTGCCTCCTTTGGCGTTGACGTAGGCCTCGCTAGTCGCAACCGCGGCATTGATGTCAGACGCCAGACGGGTCATTTCGGCCAGCACAACGCCCGTAGGCCCGGCCTCTTGGGCTTGTGGCGGCTCTTCCTGTGCTCGTTTCGCCTCGGTCTCGACGCGCTCGGCAGGCTCGATGGCCGCTTGCAGGACGTTGGCGACCGCAAAGGTTGTCTCCGCCACCTTAATGTTGCTTGTCGGCGGCTTGGCCAGGTAGGCATAGGTCGCCAAGGCGATTTGACTGCCCGGGCTGTGATGCGCGCAGCGAATGCGTCGGGCCTTTTGTTCCCCGCTTTTGGCCGATTTGCCGCAGATGGTCCTGAAGGGTTCACCGGACGAAGGGCCGTCGATCTCCATCTCGCTCAGCCGCAGTGACCAGTCATCCTCGTCCTTAGCGCTCTCGGGCGTGGCTCGAAGCTCGGGCAGATGAGCCTCCGCAGCCTTTGCCGAGCGGTAGACGAAAACCTCGATGCCGGATTGGCTGTCGCCCTCGTTCATAGCGACGACAACGCGGCCAACGAGGCCGCGCTCGCGCGCGGCGGGGTCGGCCTCCTGGTAGACTTGGGTCTGTGGCTCGGCGAAGGGTGGCTCGATCGCCTTCTCGGCGTTCAGGGCGCCGGTCAGGCTGGCACGAAAATCCGGAGTCATTAGCTCGGCAATCAACAAATTCAGATCGGCTGGGGCGCTCTCGTCTTCGACCGCGCCTTGTTGATCCGGTCCGGGCAACTGGCTCAAGGGCTTTACGTTGGGCAGGACCCACTCGCGGTACCCGGTTAAGCCCGCGACGACGGCATCCAGCGCCGCGTTGCGACTATGCTCGCGCTGCTCCGCGGTCTCCAGCGTCTTCAGGACTTCGGCCCCGACGATAATCTGCGTGTGAGGATCGTGGAGCATGCACTCGAGCGCGGCCGGCGGTGCCGTCTGGGACACAGTCGGGTGCGAGCAGAAGATTGAGATGTTTCGTCCGGCCTGCTCGTCCCACACATCGCGGCGGACCACCGGCGCCGCCTCGTTTTGCTCATTGAGGCTTTCGAGGCTCTCGAAGCCATCCAGCGCCGACGCCGGATTGTCGAACACAAAGAAGTATAAGGTGTTGAAAAGCTCGCTAACGAACTCGGCACGCCCGTGGAAGCCAGGCGCCCCGGCTCCGGGCTCGGCGACTTTGTAACCCTCGCCGGCGATGGCGATTATGTCTCCGAAGGCTGGCGGCATTTTGTCAAAGATCAGATCCCCTATGATCTCGATCTCTGCGGCCAGAGCTGTCGGGTCGTAGACCGCCGGCCCCTCGGCGGTGACAACAGACTCACCGTCGTTCCCATCGGCCGCGCCGCTCTCGTCTTCGACCCTGCTTTGCTGGTCCGGTCCCGGCATCACTTCCAGAGGTTTCACGGCCGGCAGAACCCGCTCGCGGTAAGTGGTCAGGCCAGAGACGGCGGCACTGAGTGCCGCGTTGCGAATTTTTTTGCGCTCCTCCGCGGTCTTCAGCGTCCAAAACACTTCGGCGAAGACGACAATCTGGGTATGGGGATCGTGGAGCCCGCAAGCGAGCGTGCGCGGCGGTGCCGTCTTGGACAAGGCCGGGTGTTCGCAAAACATGTCAATGTTTCGGCCGGCTTGCTCGTCCCAAACCTCGCGGTGGACTGCTCGTGAGGCCTCGTTTGGATTGTCAAAGTCCCCGAGGCGTTCGAAGCCTTCCCGCGCTGCCGCCGGGCTATCGAACACAAAATAGGTCAAGCTGTTGTTGTGGAGCCTGGTTCTAAAATCAGCACTTCCATGAAACCCAGGCATCATGGTCCCAGGCATTGCAGCCAAGTATTTGCCGCCGGCATCGACGTCTCCGAAGGCACGCGGCATTTGATCAAAGGCCTGATAACCCGCCGCATCGATCGCTTCGCCTAGAGCTTTCGGGTCGTATATCGTCGGCCCCTCGGCGATGATAGCAGATCCCCCGTCGTTCCCATCAGCCGCTTCGCTCTCTGCCTCGGTGAGCTGTTCCTCGAGGCGCGGGATCTTATCCTTGGCCTTTTGGTGATCCTGTGCGGCGGCCTCGCGCATCCAGTGCAGCGCCTGTCCATAGTCTTGCACGACGCCGGTGCCGGCTTCGTACATCAGACCCAGATTGTACTGCGCGCTGGCAAAGCCCTGCTCGGCCGACTTGCGGTACCACCCGACGGCAACGGTGTCGTCTTCGGCCACACCACGGCCGCTGTCGTAGAGCAGGCCGACCCGGTTCTGTGCCCGCGCATGGCCTTGCTCGGCGGCCTTGCGAAACCATTCTAGGGCCGCCGACTCGTCGGTCTCAACGCCCGTACCCTCGAGATACATAAGGCCGAGGTTGAATTGGCTCCAGGCAAATCCCTGCTCTGCGGCCAGGCGATACCAGTGCACCGCGACCGCGTCGTTTTCGGGTACACCGTGACCCTCGTCGTACATCCGGCCGATGAGGTTCTGCGCTCTAGGGTTACCGTCCTGAGCTTCGAGCAACAGCTGTGGCAGGGCCTCCGCATAGTCGCCGCGCTTATAGGCAGCCAGAGCCGCATCGTAATCGGCGAGGGCTGCAGGCTGGCTGACAAGGAGGACTAGTAAACCCGAGAGCGCAGCGAGGCGGAGGCGGGCGAGGCCGCAGGTCAATCTACTCTGCAGGCCAAAGCGCTGTGTAATCTGCAACGAGAACGACATCTCCGGTCTCCCTAAATGGAAGCGCGATCTACACTACCTGAAACCCCTGACATGACTCACGAACGCAGCCCCGATGTTAGCCTAAGCGGCCTTGCCTGGGAACCACCAATGGGATTCTCTCATGTGGCTTCTCGGTGGCTGATTTGCGTCCTATATCAGTATCTTACCTAGGCTCGAGGCAGTGGTGGTTGGTCGCCTACTAAAGCCCTTATGACATTTATAGATGGAATTGAACGCAAATATGTGGAGCGCTCAGAAATAAGCGCTAAAGAAAAAAGGAGGTGCCAGCCTCTGCAACAACTCAACTCGTACACTCCGAAAGACGAGCAAGTGGCTGGTGAAGAGACCCTGTGCAAGGGCCTTTTCGTCCAGAAGCGAGAGGCCGTCGAACCACATATAGGTATCGGGCTCTCCAACCGTGAACCAAGCCCTCACATGGATCGAATTCGGAACCTTGACCCGCCAAGCGACCTTGTGCTGCGTCGTTTTCGTGCGGATCTAAACATTCGAGCTGTTCAGTGGCGTTGACGAAGCTCAGAAACAGGGGTGCGCAGTTGGAGAGTTGCGGCTAATGAGACCTTCTGAACCTGGTCAAAGCGCGTCATGCACCTTGTTTGACGCAACTCCTAAGAGGCCTTCCAGCACTGGCCGATCCAGATTATTGAACATGGTGCTGGCCAGTGATGGCCGAAGGGCTTCCAGGGCGGCATCCTCAACCTCGGCGGCGCCGAGCGCCAGCTTCCAGGTTTCTTTGATTGCATCCACCGAGCCAGGAGTGTGGTTATCGAAGAAGACATTTCCACTGGCCTGGCAGCGCGCCCATCGATCCCGCAACACCAAAAGGGCCGGCTCGGACAGCCTGACGAGACGCGGCTTCTTGTGGAAGGTGTGCGGCGAGGGCTTCATCCAAATGCCTTTTTCCAGATCAAATTGGTCCCATTGGGCGTCAAGCACCTCGTCGTAGCGTACGCCCGTTAGGAGCATGAACCGTATGGCGTGCGCCGCCGGGTGGTCGTTGTATTCCAGCAGTGCGCCGAAGATCCGACTGACTTCTCCCTCGTTGAGCCATCGCGTGCTCGGCGCCTTCTTCTGCGTCGAGGCCGGGGCCGTTTGGGTGCCCTCAACGACCTCGTCAGCACCCAGGAGAATACCCGCTGATTCGATGGACTCCTCTATGACAGACCGCGGCAAGTCATGCGTAATGAACACAATTCGCGAGCGACGATCGTCGTCTGGCCAAGCTGAGAGCCTAACGGGGCTACCGCGCGTGGCCTGAACGCAATGTATTGCGTACGGGGCCTCTTCGCCCGCTAGATTGATGAGCCCCTTGACCCTTAGCAGGTGGTCCCCCTTTTCGTTGGCCAAATCCTCAAACCATTCGAGAAAACGCTGTCTAACAACGGGACGCTCGAGATAGATGCAATAGGATGAGATGTGGTCATCATGCCGATTTACGTCGACTGGGTGATCGCTATGATCGTGGTCATGGCCGCTGTGTGCATGACCATGGTGCGCTTCATCGTTTTCACCATGGGCCTGGTCCATTCTTGGAACGTAGGCCGTCTCGTTGAGCCATCCCTGCACGTCGAGGGATTTGATCTTGGGATCGAAGAGCGCCGTGTTGAAAAGTTGGTTTGGTGACACGCGCCCCATCACGGCCGAAATCACCTCAGCGCCAGGGTTGAGTATCTTCAGGCGAGAGCGCAGGGAGTCGATTGAGTCCTGATCGGCCAAATCGGTCTTGGTTATGATGATTCGGTCTGCGACAGCAGCCTGCCTAACAGCTTCTGGATGATCATCCAACTGCTGCTCACCATAGAGCGCGTCCACCGTCGTGACCAAGGTCTCTAATCGATAGGTGTGTTTGAACAAAGGTTCCTTCATCAGGCATGTGATAATCGGGATTGGGTCCGCCAGTCCCGTCGTTTCAACGACGACCCTTTTGAACTCGGGAATCTGGCCGGCCAGGCGCCTCAGGTAGAGCGATTTCAGACTATCGACGAGTTCGCCTTGGACCGTGCAACAAATGCAGCCCGATGACAGGAGAAGCACATCATCGTTTATCTCGGAAACCAGCAAATGATCCAGACCAACCTCGCCAAACTCGTTGATCAGGACCGCGGTTTCATCGATCTCGGGATGCTGCAGCAGATAATTCAGAAGCGTCGTCTTACCGCTGCCGAGGAATCCTGTCAGAACGGAGATCTCGACCGTTGCCGCAACGGCGTGTTGATCGTGCTGATTCATGACATGGCGGCGCTCCTTACCGCACGAAAGGCAGAGTCACCATTCGCTCTGATCGCCATCATTTCAACGCATCTCGACCGCACATTTGAGCATTTGCTCCCGATCCCTAATATAGCTCATTTCAGGATCGGTCCAGACTCTAATCCGCCGGTCGGCGGGCGCTACCGCCTTCACTTCGGCCTGTTTCCACTTTCGGCAAAAGGACCGGTCGATCCACTTTCGGATGGGAGAGATTGGCTCGTGACAGGGTTGCGGTGCGCAGTTCTTCAACGGGCATTGCCAACCTCAAGAGCCATAGGGACTCCAAGCGATGTCTTGGCTGTGGGCGCGCTAGAATCCAACCGGTTTGGTGACATGATAGTTATGGGTGAAGCCGTGCCAATCATCGAAATCGACGGCGCGATTGTAGACGATAAGGGGTACGTTTCCCTCGTCGCTACCGCCATGGGTTCGGAACTCTGGTGGCATGTCCTCGATCCCCGACTTGTTGTCCAATGGACCAAAGACAGTGTTGATGTCTCCGGTTACCACCATATCCCCAATTCTGTCCGGGTGGAGTTGAAACATCGAGGCGGCTGTGTAGCGATCGTACACCGCCTCAATACCCTCGAGGCGGCGGCAAACATCTGCGACCCGCTCGAAATCTGTTGGACTGTTCAGGAACACAAAGGCGGTTCCTCCGAAGGTTCGATGATGCTTCACGTAAGGATCGCGCTCGGCGGACATCGCGAAGAAGATCTCGCAACCCTTTGCCGGCAACACCGTATTGAGGTCGTAACATAAACTCTTGAAATTCATTCCATGATCGGCGGACATGTACACTTCAAGATCGGGGTGCTCGTTTAGGGTTTCGCCGAGCAGGTTGTCGAACTCGTGCAGATGGAACTGAGACATGTCTCCGGTAGGCGGTTCCATATGCATGGGAAAGTCGGTGGTGTGGAAATAGGTGATGTCGGAATCGGTCTCGTTCAGCACGATCTGCGTGGCACGGAAAAGCCAGTGGTTGATCTCAGGCGAATAGATATCCGGTGCCGGGCCCAAGCGATCGGTCCAATCGAAATCGCTTCCTTCCGCCTCGCTTGGTCGCTCTGCAGCGAGTCGTATCGTTGAACCGGTTCGCAGCAGGGATTGGGTCTTTCGCTTCGCCGTCATGAGGGCCGATTTCATGCCGAGCTTTTGCCCCCTTTCGAAGATTGTCGGCGCTATTACCATGTCGGACTTGTCCATATATTCTTCTTTTTTCGTGGCCAGCTCGAAGTAGGAGTTCGCCGTTATGCCATGGTCCTTGGGGGGGCAACCGCAGCAGATCCCTGTATTGTTCACATTTGTAACTGTCGGCATCACGGCTTTGACGGTCTTGTAGAACCCATTTGCGATCATCTGCTTGGTGTTCGGCATGTCGCTGGCCTGAAGGTAGGCCGGATCGAAGCCATCCATCATGATGATTAGAATTCTGCGTTTGTCCGCCATGTCCGAAACGACCTCCTGATTCAACCTGATTCAATTAGACTGACAACGTGGCTCCGGCGAGCCCCTTCATGAGCGTTAGGAGCAACACCATGATCGATGATTCGGCAAAATGCGATCTCGATTGCACCTGAGGGACAATCGAGATCACTTGCTCAACTGCAATAGGGTAAGTGGCAGGTAAGGCTCCTCACTGACTGCTATCCTTCACGTACTCCCTCCTACATGACCACGGTCTTCACGTAGGTCATTTCCTGCATGGCATATCGTATGCCTTCTCGCCCGATTCCACTTTGCTTCACACCGCCGAAGGGAATGTTGGGCATGTCGAAATGGGGGCCTTCATTGATGTTGACGGCGCCGACCTTCAGATTGTTGATGCAGTAGCGGATGGCTTCCAAGTTATTGGTCACGACACCGGATTGCAGGCCGAACTCTGTCGAGTTGGCTATCTTGACGGCCTCCTGAACGTCCTTCACGCGAATGATCGGCGCTACCGGGCCGAAGGTCTCGTCAATCACCATGTCGGAGTCCGGCTTTACGTGATCCAACACCGTCGGTGGGTAAAGGGCGCCTTCTCGAGTGTGGCCGCACAAGACCCTGGCGCCTTGCTTTACGGCATCCTCAACCACTTGCTCGATGCCCTCCGCCGCCTGCTCGTCGATCACCGTTCCGACATCGATTCCTGGTGCGAATGGATCGCCGCATTTTAGTTTCTTGGAGGCCGCCGTCAGTTTCTCCGCAAATGCATCGGCGACGCTATCCACGACCAGAATCCGTTTGACGCCGCGACAGGCCTGTCCGGCGTTTCCGTAGGCACCGGCCACCACGAGTTTGGCGGCCAGGTCCAGATCGGCATCTTCAAGGACAATAAGTGGGTCGTTTCCGCCGAGCTCCATCGTCAGCTTCTTGATGCCTGCCATGTTGGTGAGCTTTCGACCGACGTCGGTGCTGCCAGTGAAGGTGACCATATCGATCTTGCGGCTTGAAACTAGCTCGTCGCCGATCTCGCTGGATTTACCGGTGACCACACTGATCATGTCGGCTGGTAGGCCGTTGTTCAGCAAGATGCCAATGTAGCGAATTGCCGACATTGGGGTGCGTTCCGTTGGCTTCACGATGACCCGGTTGCCTGCGGCGATGGCAGGCGCCACCTTGACAACGACTTGGTTCATCGGCCGGTTGAATGGAACAATGGCGCTGACCACGCCAACCGGAAAGCGCATGCCCATGATGATCTTGTCACGTCCGGCGGAGTCGACGTCGCTGGGAAGTTGCTCGCCGTAGATTCGCTTCGCTTCCTCCGCGGCCACCTTCATAAGACCCACGCCACGATCGACTTCCTTGGCGCTATCTTTCAGCGACATGCCCGATTCAGCGGAGATGCCATACGACAGCTCGCTCTTTCGCGCCTTTATCTCATCTGCGGACTTGAAGAGGATTTCGGACCTCTCGTGCGCGGTGAGCGATGTCTCGCAGTCGTAGAGAGCGTCGATCGCTTTCTTGACCTGGTCCAGAGACATGTGTGGAACAGTCCCCACGACTTCATTGGAATAGGGATTGCGGACTTCGATCTTTTTGTCCGAATCAACCCATTCGCCGGCAATCAGATTCTTGAGGTTGGTGTCCAGTTCAGGCATACGCGAGTCGTCCATTTCCCGAGCTCCTCCCATTCTAGGCATGCGTGCTTTCGCGACGCGCGCAGTTTCCTTATGAGCTGTCGTCTAGCTACCGTTTTTGACGCGGTCGCTGTTGATCGCCATGTTCGGGACTTCCCCCTTGATCACGCGTGCACAGTTGTCAGCAAAAAACTGGTATCGACCAGCGAGGGCTTCGTCCGCGCAGTAGGCGATGTGCGGAGTCAAAATGATGTTGTCCAAATCCCTCAGCCCGCT
Source organism: Pseudomonadota bacterium (assembly GCA_039029395.1). GTDB lineage: Bacteria > Pseudomonadota > Alphaproteobacteria > Kiloniellales > JAKSDN01 > JBCCGG01. The sequence goes on from JBCCGG010000013.1 coordinate 102,945, forward strand.
ATCCGCTCTCAAGGGTTCTTTCTCGAAGACATCCAAGCAAGCGCCGCCGATCTTGCGCTGGCTCAGCGCTTCAACAAGGGCTTCCTCATTGACCACGGGTCCGCGGCAGGCATTCACCAGGATGGCGTTCTCCTTCATCATTTCAAACTGCGCAGTGCCCATCATTCCCTTTGTCTGTTCGTTGAGCAGAACGTGCAGTGTGATGAAGTCCGCCGACGTCAAGAGTTCGTCCAGACTCGCGTTTTTCACGCTTGAGTCGGAGATCTCGATGTGCGGATCATGGGCCATGATGTCCATCTGGAACCCTTTCCCGATCGCCGCGGCCGCCTTTCCGATGTTGCCGAATCCAATGATACCGAGAGTCTTTCCTTTCAACTCCGGGACGCCGATGAAATCGGTGGTCTTCCAACCACCATTCTTCATCATGGAGTCGAAGGTTGCGATCTTTTTGGCCAGCGTCAGTATGCTCGCGAACACCAGCTCCGCGACCGATGTAGCCGCAACATTTGGCGTCACCGCGACGTAGGCTCCACACGCGGAGGCAGCGTCGAGATCGACGTTGTTGTAGCCAGTCCCGCAATGGATCAGCTTGAGATTCTCACCACGCTCGATAAGGCCCTTGTCGACGGAGATATGGCCCGGGATGAGCACGTCGATGTCCCCAATGCGACCGAGCATCTCGCTTTCGGTCTGAAGCAAGATCTCCATATCGTCGGGGAAGATCCCATTGGTGAAGGCCGCCGTCTCTTCCTTGGCGTTGGTAACGATGGATACGCGAAGTGCCGACATGATTGCCACCCCTGAGTTTGAACTCTAGTTGGGCACCTGGCCGAGCGGGTCACGTACGTCCCATGGCGCAAGGCGCTAGATTTGATTCAACCTGAAGAACCACCCTCAATACCTTATAAAATACAGTAGGTCCGCCACCCAAGTAAGCGCAAACGAATACTATTCATACGACCTATGAGGCATCCTTCATGGGCGTACCCGAGGTCCCTCGCAAGACGAGACGAGCGGGCCGTTCCCTGGGGTTGGCGGGTCACCGAAATGCTGAAGGAATGAACACGTGGCCAATGAAGATAAATGGATCAAGATTGTTGGCCAGGAGATCCATGGAAGATCTTGTGATGGCGTTCCTACGGGCCGGCGCCCCGAAGTTCACCCTGTGGCGCGCAGATGTCATAATGCCGCTTCGCTGAGCCACACTGGGACTCCGACAAGAATGGCGGATTGAAGGAAGCACCCCCAATAGCGGCGCTAACGGCGCCGCACAGGTCAAGAACGGAGAGCCAGCACGAGACATTCAACTTAAAATCGTGATTGCGGACAAGTGGTCGAGCTGCGGACAACCAGATCTGTAAGTTCTGTCGGACCTTCCAGAGATACGGACCCCTTTGGCGTTGAGTGAAGGCCTCGATAGCCTCTAGAATGTCGCCGAAAATTGGTACCGCTCATGCCGGGCCGTGTCCAGGAGCCGAGAGATGCCGTTGCGTTTCCCGCCAGTTGCCGCACTTAGAGCGCTAGAGGTGTCCGCACGCCATCTGAGCTTTACCAAAGCTGCAGAGGAGATCGGCGTAACTCAAAGTGCCATAAGCCACCAAATTCGCCACCTGGAAGACCTTTGGGGCTTGAAACTCTTCAACCGGCCGCCGGGCGGATTGGTCTTGACCCGCAATGGCCAAGCTTTGGCGGCGGTGGCACGAAACTTCCTCGATCAATTGTCGACTACACTGGACGATCTTCAGAACGAAGACACCAGAGTTCCATTAAGAGTAGACACGCTTCAGTCATTTGCGGTGAAATGGTTGGTGCCTCGATTGCGTAAATTCTACGATCTCCATTCGGATGTTGATGTCTGGATCTCGACCCACGACGAGGTGATCGACATTGCCTCGCACGATATCGACGTCGCAATTCGGCTCGGCCATGGGGATTATCCCGGGCTCCATTCGACGCTACTTCTCAACGAATACGTCTTCCCCGTTTGCTCGCCCGAGTTCCTGAAACATCATCCGAAACCCGAACGGCCGGCGGATCTCCTGAGCTTGCCCCTTCTGTTGCGGTTAGGGGATCCCGCCCACCCCAACTGGGAGAATTGGTTTGAGAGAGCCGGTTTGACTCAGGTGATGCTGATTGAGGGACCGCGGTTTCCAGATTCCAACATGGCCTTGCAAGCTGCAATAGAAGGTCAAGGCGTTGCGCTGGCGCGGAGTGCCCATGTCGCCAGCGACCTGCGCGCCAAGCGCCTCGTCAAGCTCTTTGACATTCAATTTCCGTCGAGCGTCTCATATCATCTCGTCTGCCCCATGGCCTTGAAGGACACACCTAAGATCGTGACATTCCGTAATTGGATCACCGCCGAAGCGGTCGTCGCCCAGGCTGAATACGATGCGTTGGCCAGCCTCGACAAGGTTACCTAGCCGTTGATGCCCCAAGGGTCGGTCAGGTCATGACATCGCGAACCAGATTGGGTGCTGTCATTCAGCCATGTCTCCGACCGTCATAGCATTGGTCCTTGCGGCCGCTGTTATGCACGCGGTCTGGAACGCGGTCGTTAAGGTCGACACCGATCGTCTCATGACGATGGCTCTGGTGATCACGACAACGGGGCTGCTTTCACCCGTTATCTTCCTCCTCGGCGACTTTCCATCGGCAGCAAGTTGGCCCTACATCATCGCATCGGCAATTCTCAACAATGCATACTTCTTCCTATTGATTCTCGCTTACAAGGTTGGAGATCTGTCGCACGCTTACCCGCTGGCACGAGGCTCCGCTCCACTCATGGTCGCTCTTGGAGCAGCGGTCTTCGCCGGCGAGAGCCTACGTCCCCTCGAGGTGTTGGGCGTCCTTGTGGTCAGCGGGGCCATCATCAGCCTTATGCTGGTCAGAGGAGATGGCAGTCGAATGAGTTGGCCAAAACTCATCTATCCTCTTGCGACCGGCCTAATGATTGCCAGCTACACGGTTGTCGATGGTATCGGCGTGCGTTTATCCGGCAGCCCAGCTGGCTACATTGGCGCTCTCTTCATGCTTAGCCCGATACCAATATTGATCATCGCGTATCTATGTCGTGGTCCGAGGTTTTGGCAGTACTTGAAGTCGAGCTGGCAGCGGGGTGTGGCTGGGGGGGTCCTGAATCTCGGCTCCTACGGGCTGGCAATTTGGGCCCTTAGTTTAGGCGCCATGGCCTACGTGTCAGCGCTCCGCGAAACCAGTGTGATCATTGCCGCCTTGATCGGCGCGCGGCTTCTACACGAGCCCTTCGGGGCGCGTCGGATCGTTGCCGCGGTCATGGTGGTTGTCGGTGTGATCATCATGAGTCTGCCGAGCGGCCAGTGGTGATTAGGCGGTGCGCCTAAAGATCCGTCGCTCCCGTCACAAACTGCTGGCCAAGAAGGCATGCAGATCAGGCCCCCACACCAGGGAGCCGGTCGACCCAAAACCGTGACCTTCGCTTTCGGTCGCACCCCAGGCGGGATAAACTCGGTGTGTAAATGTCTTTCCGGCAGCCCTTAAGGCGCCGGCGAGATCTTTGCTGGCGGCGAGGTCAAAGTCGTTCCCTGCTTGAGCCAAAAAAAATGGCTGCGCCATGGTTGTTGCGGCCCGCCGCATTTTGGCGCGCAACTTGGGATGGCTTGACCATTGCCGCGCACCACCGGAAAAGCTCGCACAACAGGCGACTGTCGGATCTAGCGATGCAGCCAAGAGACTGACGATCCCGCCTCTCGAAACCCCGCTCAGGGCAATTCGATTTGGATCGATCTCAGCCCGCCCCCTCAGATAGGCAACGGCGGCCTGAAGGTCCTCGCACTCTTCGTCGAGGCGCTCCGTGATCTGTTCGTCATACTCTTTACTGCCCAATGGCGCCCAGACGGCTTGTTTCAGCGGCGTGCCCGAAGAGCGCCCATAGCCGCGGCGATGCGGAAAGAAAAACCCGTACCCCCAAGACGTCATGAGGGCGGCAATTTGGGGGCAGGAAACCTGGCGGCTTCCAGGATGAAGATCGCTTCCGTGATTGTTGACGATGCAAGCCAGTGGCCTTCGCCCTTTGGGAAGATAGAGATAGCCCGTCAACACCCCATCTGGACCGTGAAACTCTATCTCTTCGGGCGCAAATGACGCACCGCTTGGCAAATCACGCTTCATTCCCGCTTACCCGATGCCGCCAGCGAGCCAAAGCCTACGCGCGCGCGACGAACAGGTCTACCTAGTGAGATAGCAAAACTGGTATTTTGGCATCACTGAGTATGGTGGAGGTTACCGACCCCAATACGCGTTCGCGCAGTCCCGACCGACCGTAAGCCCCCATCACCAAGAGGTCGCAAGCCAGATCTGCGGCCGTTGAAAGCAGTGCGTCGCTCAGCTTGGTGTGCTTTTTCGTCGTGATGTGCAGCGGTTCCGCCGCGATACCGTGCCGCGCCAGGTGTTCGCAGATGCCGGAGCCCGTTCTCTGTCCGCGAAACTCCGATTCGATGTTCACTGCGACGACCTTAACCTCCTTGGCTGACCTGAGAAAGGGCCGGGCATTGTGCACGGCCCGTAGCGCCACGGGGCTGCGGTCCCACGCGATCATGATGCGATCAGCGAGGCTTTTGAATTCGATCCTAAGGGGCACGACCATGACGGCGTGGCCCACGGAGTGGAGCAATAGATCGGTCGCCGCGTGGCCATGAACACGCGTGATCTCAGAATCGAACTGCCCAACTATGGCAACATCGCAGAACCGGGCGTAGCGCGTGAGCGCATCGGGTAGTGACTCCTCGGCGACGATCCAATCGCCCGAGACTCCCGAGCGCTTGAGGTGCCGCTTGAACCCATTCTCCCACTGCGAGACCTCTTTTCGGCCCCGCTCGACCAGCTCTTTATGCGACTCTTCGGCCTTTCGCGATTCGGCGGACATGAGTCCCGGGTTTGACATATGGTACCAGGCAGATCGTGTTTGCTGGGAAAGGACTCGGGGCGGAGCGACGAGCAGGCCAGTCAACACAGCTTCATGCTTCTTCGCTAGATCGACGGCCAGGTTCAATCGTGTATCGGAGGATCCACTGTCATCAAGCTGAACAATGATGTCTTTGAGGGGCATGAATGTTTCCGTAGGTGAGCGAAGGGCTTGATCTAATTGAGATCTCAAGAGCCATTCAATCCCTATGCGCCACTATGTCCAATTGGAAAATCCAATAGAATTCATTGGCTTTGGCAATTCGTGGGACCCCATCGCCAGGCAATAGCTGGCGTGTATCGCCCCGCGTGGTAGGCGCATTCGGCACGAAGCTTGATCTTGGCCGAGTTCGCTAAAAACTGGACGTCCCAAAGAGATTCCAGAGGCATAACTCCGCTCCTTCGGACAAGGTCGAGGGGTGGCACATACCATTGGCACCTTTGCGTGGACGCTCAGAAGCTTCGTATCAGAGATTTTGGTATCAACCCTCGCAAGAGGTTGGCACAATCTGTAGGACTGAGCACAGGCGAGTGGTTAGAGACCTTTGCTTGATTTTGCATCTATCAGTCCAGAGACCAAAGTCGCGCTCCTACTTTGTAATCGACTAGGGGTAACGGTCGGTCGCGCCGACACCCTATCACCAGCCGAATTTAGAACCCTCACCCGGTGGTTGGATCAGCATAAAGTTCCCTTGCCAGCCCTGGGTCGGGAAACATGCTCTGCTTTCGCCGCCGAGGATGACCTCGGCAGTCTTTCCGGAGCGCGAATAGCAGGATTGCTCGGTCGCACGCCGGAGTTGGTGCGCTGCCTGGCGCACTGGTCTGAGTTGGGCATCTGGGTGATTGGAGAAAGTGATGCGGATTATCCCTCACGGCTCACCCAGCACTTGAAAACATCAGCCCCACCATTGCTCTATGGCAGCGGGAACAGGGGTCTGCTTCGTCAAGGTGGTATCTGCGTGGTTGGGTCGCGTGACAGTTCGGACAACGGGCTCAACTTCGCCAGATCCTTTGGCACGCGATGCGCTTCCGAGGGATTGACTGTCGTATCCAGCGACATGCGAGGCGTGGACAGAGAGGTCATTTCCGCCGCGCTCAGCCGCGAGGGAAAGATCATCTGCGTGTTGTCGGATAGCTTGGAAAAAACCTTGAGTTCCAATCGTTTTCGCGAGTTTCTGAACGAAGACTGCTTGGCTTTGGTAACACCCTATTCGCCCGAGGTGCGATTTCGCGTCGGCAATGCCGTTCGGGTCAATCGCTACCAGTACTGCCTGTCGGATATCGCGATCATCGTCGAGACGAGGCGCAAGGGAGGCCTTTGGACCGGCGCGGAGGAAAACAGGCGCCAGGATTGGGTCCCAGGCTTTGTCCGCGCCGGCGGGAGTGTACCATTGGGCAACACCGCACTGCTGCACCTGGGATACTTGCCGCTTAGTGACGATGAAGTCGACGCAGCTGAGAGCGTACAGGAGCTTTTGCTCTCACGTTTAGCAGGTCGCGGTTCATCGGACCGACGATCACCGTCGAGGCCAGCTCAAGCGCAGCCAGACCATGACCTGTTCGAGCACTTTTTGGTCTGTTGGTCGGCGCAGCTCGGGATGAAGGCGGTTTTGCCAACCGAGGTAGCGCGCGTGCTTGAGCTAGAGGCAGAGCAGGTGAATTCCTGGATCGATCGGGGCCTACGGGAAGACCATCTGGAGCTCCAGGGTGAGAAACGGGTCAAACGAACCAGGTCGAGTTAGTTCCACTATCAAGCTGGGAGCTTTTCGGGCTTGGAGCTTCCAAGATTACATGCCTCGACAAAAATATCTTGAAATTCGGGTCGCGTAGCGAGCGATACATGGTGAATTGTGCGTGCCAGCTCTTCTGCCTTTTGGCGCTCGGTTTCAGAAAGGAGAGCCAGTTGAGCGCCGATGTGCGCGGCATTTCCCTGAAAGCTAATCCTTTCCAATGGGAGGTCGGGGATGAGTCGAATCCGCACCGCGCTTTCGATGTCGATGTAGGAGCCAAACCCGCCGCAGATCATCAGCTCCGCCAAGTCATCGTCGTTGGTGCTCATAAGCTCCTGCAACATCAAAACGCCGGCATAAATCGCCGCTTTGGCAAGCTGCAATTGACGGATGTCCATCTGAGTCAGAACGATGCTCTCGTCCTTGCCGCTTTCCCCCGCTTGAACCAGCAGAAACGCACGGATCTTCCCCTGCGACACGAAGCGCGCTGCCAGCGCGGGTGGCAGCGAATCAAATTCCTTGTCGCGGAAGCGCCCCATTGTATTGAGGATACCAGCATCCAACATCTTGGCGACGAGGTCGATCAACCCCGACCCGCAGATACCGATAGGCGGCAGGTCGCCAACGACACCGAGATGAACGTCCTCATCGATTGTCGCCTTCTCGATCGCGCCGAGGGCGGCTCTCATGCCGTGCTGAATCTGACCACCTTCGAGAGCGGGACCGGCCGGGGCCGAACAAGCCATCAGGCCGGCTTTGGAGCCCATGACTACCTCGCCATTGGTGCCAATATCGACCAAGGCGCGAACTTCATCGCTTTGGTAGATCTTGGTCGCCAGGATTGCCGCCATTGTGTCCGCGCCGACAAATCCGGCAACGATAGGCAGCAGGCAAACCTGCGCGTTCGGCGCACGTTTTAAGGGGATATCTTTGGCCGGAATGACCAGGCCATCAGAGACCGTCGGAGCGTAGGGTGCCAAACCGACATATGAGGTGTCGATGCCGAGAAACAGGTGATGCATGCAGGTGTTGCCAACAACGACGATCTTGTAGATATCGTCACCGGTGACGTTGGCCTTTTCGCAAGCCTCGTCTATGAACTCGTTGACGATAGAAAGAACGCGACCGCGAAGCACGGCGATTTTCTTCTCATCGAACTGACCATAGGCCAACCGCGACATCAGGTCAGCGCCGTAAACCGCCTGTGGATTGACATTGCTGACGCTGGCCAACTCCTCGCCGCTCGTCAAGTCGATCAATGTGCCAACGATCGATGTTGTACCAATATCGAAGGCCATTCCGAAGATCTGATCCGAGTTGTGGCCTGCCTCGAGGTTGATGATATCGTCGTTGAAGCAAGTCACCGTTACCTTGCCGGAGTCACCCCGGAGCAAATTCGGTAGTCTTCGCAATAGGTCCATTGGCAGACGGCGTACGATGTTGTCGGGCAAGGCATCGCAAACTGCATCGACATCGCTCGATTGTTCATTTTCATCCAACGGTATCGCGGCAACAATCTTGTACTTCCGGACACCTGGGTCAAAAACGTAGTCACGCCTGGAGGAGTCTATGCTGTCACCGCGAATCTGATGGCCAGTTTCGGAAGATGGCGGCGCCGGGAGCACCCTGCCATCGGCGATCACGCGGGTTTGGCAAGCAAGACGGTAGTTTTCTTGGACATCGTCGTGTCCGAGCTGAACGCGGTCTTGCACGGTCGGTGGAGAGAAGCCGCCGGAAACGAGCTTAACGCGACAGCTGCGGCACCGGCCGCGGCGCCCGCAGGTTGCCGTGATATCGCAACCGGCTTCTGTTGCGGCGTCGAGCAACAGCGTGCCAACCGCGACTCGAGATGAACACTCGCCCCCCGACTCTGATTTCTCGAACCCAACGGTCACAGTCTCAGCCATGTGGTCCTTTCTATCACTCACCAGCCTTTCAAAGGAACAGATTTCGGATGATTTCTTGTGTTTGCGTATTGCGCTCACATATGTCAAGCGGACACCGAATAGCATATGGTGAAATGTCAACTTTGATGGCCACGAAGAGAACTGGGTCAACCGGAAGAGACGATGGAAAGAGATCAACGCAAGCGGCTTTGGACCCCACAATCGGCAAGCGCTTACTGGAAAGAAAAGCACGATCAGGAGCTCGAGGCCGTTGCCAAGCGAGACGGGAAGGACGTCGCGCGGAAGATCGATGAGGTTCTGGCCAGCCTGTCAGGTGACGAGCGCGAAGTCCTCGAGCTGTTGCTGCTCAAGCGTATGGCGAGCGTAATCGCCCTCTATGAAACAAGCGTTCTTGGTCGTCTTCAGGAAAAAGGATTGCTGCAGCCGCGGCTCGGTGTCGGCACCATCTTGATGCAGAACATGGAGACATGCTTTTCGGTGCCGCGCGCAGTTTGGGCGGAGCTCGAGGCGCGCCGAGACCGCTTTGTCGACAAGGATGCTTCAGAGGACATCTTGGAGGCGCGGATCTCAGCTCTTGTAGCCAAATTCGAGAATGCGCTGCAGCCGGTCGACATAGAGCAAATGCCACCGGTTACCCAGACATAGCCTCATCCGCCCGCGGCGACCGCCGAAGCCGAGGACGCGACGAGCGATTTGCAAATCGTCACGGCCTCCGGCGCATTGTCGCCATAACCATCGGCGCCGATCTCGTCCGCGAAGTCCCTCGATACGGGAGCGCCCCCAACAATGACCGGCACGGTCAAACCGGCGTCTTTGATATCCTTGATGATCAACCGCATGAAGGGCATGGTCGTGGTCAGCAATGCGGAGAGGCCGATGACGTCCGCATTCACCTCACGGGCGGTTTGGATGATCTCTTCGGCCTTTGTGTTGACACCGAGGTCGACCACCTTGAAGCCGGCGCCTTCGAGCATCATGCCCACCAAGTTCTTGCCAATATCGTGCAGGTCGCCAAACACCGTCGCCGTCACGATGATCCCCTTGGGCTTCGAGTTGGTGGTTGTCAGTATCGGCCTTAGGACCTCTAGCCCGGCTTTCATGGCTCTGGCGGCCATCAGCATCTCCGGCACGAAGAGCTCGCCAGTGGCGAATAGATCGCCAACCTCGCCCATCGGCGGGATCAAGCCTTCGTCGAGGATCTCCATCGCGGATCTGTCCGCGTCCAGCGCCTCTTGGACCAGCACCGGGCAGGCCTCATTGTCAAACGCCATGATCGAATCATAGATGACTTGAAAGATCTCCTCGCGCTTGGGCCCGGTATCCGTGGCGTCGGCTTTGTCCTTGCCATCCAAATAGATGCCCATGAAGCCCTTGCCGCCCGTCGACTCCGCCGCAACCCCCTCCGGACCGCTCAGAACCTCGCCGGCATAGGGGCGCTCACCGGCGCGAAAGCTCTTGACCGCCTCGATGGCGGTTCTGACATTCTCGACCGGGGTTTGGGCACTGAAACTGCAAAGATAGAGGAAGAACTTTTTGCCATTGGGCCCGCTCGTCCCCTGCTCCATGTATTCGTGGACTCGGCGGGTGATGTCTTCCTTGGTGCCGCTCTGCAAGAGCAGAGTGCCGACACCAAAACTCAGCGCACATCCTTTCTTGTCGACGTACTCGCGGATTCTCCTGGTTCCGACGCGAAAGCAATCGGGGTCCTGTACCTTCAGGTACTGCGGCGTGACATGAAGCTTCGTATCCCAGTACTTGTCGACATCCGAGGCAAAGGCATCCCCCCACCAATTGTCGCAACGAATGCCCGGGCGATCACCGCAGAGTCGACGGAGCTTGTCCAGATAGGGGACCGAATACTCCTCGAGCATGTCCTCCGTGATGAAAGGCAGTGAGCCGACCGCATCCTTGCCGTTAGCGATGGTCGCATCCGGCAGAACCTTGAAATAGGCGTTGATGAAAGGCGCAAGCACTTCCTCGACAAGAAAATCCATGACGCGGTGGACGAATTTTGGGTCTTCGTCGATCTTGAGCACCATGTTCTCGAACTGCATAACCTGAGCGCAAAGATTGATCGGCGCGCAGTAATGGATGTAGTGGGTGTAGCCGGTCAGCTCCTTGCAAATCTGCAGCGCCTCCAGGACCCATGGCATGCGTGCGGTTTTGAAGGGGTCCGGCGCCTTGATCCGGGCAAGATCCTTTTCGTTGCTGATGATCGGCGCGGTGTTGTCGAGCGCGGGATAGAGATCGTCGAACCATGCCATGTTGCCGCCGAGCGCTTCCGCCTCGACCGAATAGACATCCCAAACCATGTCCGGCACATCAAAGCCGAGCTCGGACTGAGCCTCCAGATTTCCGCGGACAAAGAGCTCCGGATCGCTGAAAAATTGCCGACCGTTATGTTTGCCGAACTTCATGCAAAACTCGGCCATCTGAGTCGTGACCGGCGCGAACTCGGCATCTTCGCCGGCCATGATGAGCTTGATTTGCCGGACGCCGTCCTCGAAGTCGAACTCGTAGTTAGACATTGCCGCCTCTTTCGGTTTGAGATTGAGGTTGCGACAAGGCCCTTGGCCAGATCCTCGATCCAAAGCCAATCAAATCAACCGGTTGTGTCGGGTTAAAGAGCCCCTTCATGCGCGCAGCCTCAAGAGTCCCCGTGGGGATCATCAAGACGAGAGGGCTGGGGCGCTAGGAAGTGCCGTGGTTGAGCCCTTGAGACCGTACCTCGCAGCCAAAACGGCGCGGGCACGGCTAAATCTTCAGCTTCAAAGCTCGCATATGTTGCCGTTTTGGTCAAACTGGGGCCGCACCAATGATTCTACGCAAATGGACCAATCGCTGGTCACTCTGCCTGCAGAGGGCCTTGGTCGAGCGACCAACCGCTTCGCTCGAGTGGCTTGATCGCGCTAGCAGAACCCCCGGGGGCGTTACTTCGCGGCTGTGGGCTCTAGGGCCGGTCGGGGCCAAAGGCCGGCCGCTTCGACAATGGGTTTGATGGCGGCCTCCCACTGGATCGCCATAATGTGAATCCCCGCCACGCCCTCTATCTCGCGGACCTCTTGTATCTGCTCCACGCAGAGCTTGATGCCTTCGGCTCGATAGGCGTCTTGCAACGCCTTCTTGTCATCCGGATTGATTCCGGCGCCGGCATCGGCGATGCGCTTAATGCAGTGTTCCGGCACCTCGATCCCGGGAATATGCTGGTCAAGAAAACGCGCCATGGTGGGGCTCTTCAAGGGGCCAACGCCCGCCAATATGTGGATTTTCTCGTGCAGTCCCATATCGACCACGCGCTTCATGTAAGACCGAAAGGCCTCGACATCGAATATCATCTGCGTTTGGGCGAAATCGGCGCCCGCCACCACCTTCTTGGCTAGGCGAAAGGGGCGCATCTCGACGGGCGAGGAGAAGGGGCTTGCGGCGGTTCCAATGAACATCCTCGGGCCGCCTCCCTTGATATCCTCGCCGCATTGAAAGGTCCCTTTGTCGCGCATGTCGCGAACCATGCGGATGAGCTGCATCGAATCAACGTCGCAAACGTTCTTTGCGCCCGGATGATTGCCGAAGGACTGATGGTCGCCCGATAGACAAAGCACATTCTTGATGCCGTGCACATAAGCGCCCATAAGATCGCTCTGAATCGCCAAGCGGTTCCGATCCCGGCAGGTCATTTGAATGATCGCTTCAAGGCCCTGCTGCTCGAGAATCATGCCCGTCGCAATGCTGCTCAGGCGCACGATCCCAGTTTGGTTATCGGTGAGGTTTGCCCCGTCGACGTAGCCCTTCAGGAGACCGATTTTTTTGTGCACCAGCGTGGTGTCCATGCTCTTTGGCGGGCCGAGCTCTCCCGTAACGGCAAAGTGACCCTCGGCCAAAACGCGCTCTAGGTTGCTTTGAGTCTTCAAGGTGCCGGCCGGCTGTGCGCCAGCGGTCTCCGGAACTGAGATCGCGCTCTGCTGCATAGTCAGATCGGCTTCATCATGTCTTCGCCCAAGCCCAATTGCTTCAAGATTTCGTCTTCTGGACTATCTTGAGCGCTTGATGGTACCGGCGCCTCGGCACCCGGAGGCTGCATGTCCTCCACATCCATACCGAGTTGCTTCAAGATCTCGTCCTCGGGCGCACTTGTATGGTCCGGTGGCGCCGCGGCGGCGAGCGCGGCAATGGAAATCTCGTCCTCGGCCACATTGGACTCAGTCGCCGCAGGAGCGCCGGCTGAGGGCGCCGCGCCGATCGCACTGGGTTGGTGCAAATCATCGCGCACGACCGTCCGCCGAAGTCCGCCGCCTCGGCTCGACGACCAATCCTTGGGCGGTTGCACTTCCATCAACTCATCTATCAGGTTCAAGTTTTCGGCGTTGCTCCAGATCTTCGACCAGACACAAGGAATCGAGGTGTCAACCTCGCACATGCCGTTTTCCGATCCGCCGCAGGGCCCGTTCATCAATTGTTTCGGGCAGCGCGTGATGGGGCAGAGGCCTCCGGTGTACTCCAGCACGCAGTGCCCGCAGCCCACGCAACGCTCCTCCCAGATACCCGGCTCCGTCGGCTGGCCCATGAAGTTGGTATCTAGTCCCGGGAGAATGCGCGTCTTGGGGTTGCGCTCCGCAAGGGCCTGCACGCCAACACCGCAACCGAGCGACAAGACCGCGTCGTAGTCGCCCAGGTCCTCATCAAGTGGGGCAATGAACTCCTGAACGCATTGCCGCTGCACGGTCCGCTCTTCGACTTCCAACTCCTCGCCATTGAGCCGGGCTGCCGTTGTAAGCGCGGATGCAAGGGCTCCGGTTTCTTTCTTACCGCCCGAAAAACAGACGGAAACGCACGTTCCACAGCCGACGGCGAGAACCTTCTTCTTGCCTTTCAGCATTCTTTGGAGTTCCGGCATGGGCTTTTGTTCGGCGACGATCATCTTACTTTCCCCGTTCCAATCCGGCGCGCCAGGGCTGGCAGGTGACTCCCGCCAAACGTCGCAGAGGGCCGGACAGTGTGTGTCGAGAGCTTCATCTAGGAGAACCCAAGCTGCTGTAAAATTAGATCTTCCGGGCCAAGGTCGTCCGCGCCTGCTTCATCGTTCCGCTTTTCGGATTCACCGGCCGGAGGGGTCCAGGCCGCTGTAGTACCCAAGGGGTTCGGCCCAATAGAACGTACATCCTCGACGAGTTGTGCCGCGGTTTCACCGAATCGCTCGGCGCCATCCACTGGAACAAAGGCCATGCAAACCCGTTGCGCGCCCAGTCCGACGTCCGTTAGCCAACGCTCGGCGCGCCGAACCCGCTTGGCCGCATTTTCGTTTCCAGTCGAGTGGTGGCATCGCCCTGGCTCGCAACCCGAAACGATGACGCCATCGGCTCCTTGTTCGAAGCTTTGCAAGATATGGAGGTTGTCGATCCGGCCGGTGCACGGCATTTCGATGACTTTTAGCTGGAACGACTCGCTTGAAGCTTCGCGCTCCATGAAGGAAGCGATCGAAGGTGCGCTATTGGGGCAGCAGAAGGTGACGATTTGTGGCAGCCCAGTTTGTTTAGGCGTCGGTGCAGGGACCCCGTCGTTGGCGTTCTTCCCCAGGTGCGCGGTGACCTGACCGATCACGTCACGATCCGCGAACTGGGTCATGCCAATCGCCCCTGTTGGGCAAGCCGCGGCGCAAAGACCGCAGCCTCGGCAAGCGTCATCGTCAACGACCGCGGCCCCCATGATGCCGCCAACACCCACGCTTTCGCTGTCAATCTGGGCGGCGCCGTAGGTGCAGGCTCTCACGCAGGTCAAGCAAGCAACACAAATGTCTTGATTGACGACGGCGATAGGCCGCTGTTGAGCCAGTTCCTGTGTAACCTCGGGCGGCGGTAGGTCGAGAAGAAGCTCGGCTGAGCGAGCGCGAGACACACAAGTCGTCAGATACTCAGATTGTTCGTCCCCATCGAGGGTCATGTCCTGATGATCGACCTCACCGGCCAAAAAACGAACACGGCAAGTGCCACAGAGTCCAACTGTGCAGGAATTCGGGATGTAGTATCCAGCCCCTTTCAGCGCCTCGAGGATGGAGACCCCGTAGGGTACACCGATGACGTCGCCGGTGCTGGCGATCCGAACGTGAAACTCCGCCTTTTGCCCTCCGAGATCGCTGGTCATGCGGTTTCGGCATCCTCGAGATCGAAACAAAGATATACACCAAAACACAAATCTATGGAACGACGCAGCGATTGCAAAAGTAAAAAATAGAATCAGTTCTCGTATTTGTTTTAAATCAGATAGGCGCTATTGGGATTTTCAATAGTTACTGTTTTGCGCATCAGGAGGAGTATTGACCGGGCAGCGGGCTAGACTCTGCAACCATGCTGAAGGCCGTTGGCGAGACGTTGAAAACTCGACGGTGCCTCATCCACGGCAAGCGATCGCCCGTCGTGTGCAAGCGGCCTCAAGGGCTCAGGCTGAATCCGACTCCACGACTTTCCGAGATCGGACGATAATCAATCGGCCGCTAGGCATTGACATCCGATAGGCCGATGCCCACTGTCATATATCTATCGATCGATAGAATAGATAACCTCGAAGGTCGGGACCAAGGACATGGAAAAGATCAGGCTTAACGCAGACTTCGGCCAGCGGGCGAGCGCGCACGGCGCTCAGTTGAGCTGGCAAGCCTCCCCGATGAAAGGGGTCGAACGGCGCATGCTGGAGCGTATCGGCGATGAAGTGGCCCGTGCCACCACGATCGTGCGCTATGCGCCCAACAGCAAGTTCTCGCCCCATGTGCACAGTGGCGGGGAAGAGTTTCTCGTGCTCGACGGTGTCTTTCAGGACGAGCACGGCGACTTCCCGAAGGGCAGTTACATTCGCAATCCCCCGACCTCGCGCCACACGCCTGGCTCCCACGAGGGCTGCACGATCCTGGTCAAGCTGTGGCAGTTCGATCAAGCGGACCGCACCCATGTGGTTGCTGATACCAGTAAGCTCGCTTTGCAGACCATCGTCGGTCGCGAAACCGTCGGCGTCATGCCGCTGTTCAATGACGGCCGGGAAGACGTTCGCTTCGAAAAGTGGCCGCCAAACACCCTGGTGGAGCTGGCGCCAAAGGGAGGCCTGGAAATCTTCGTCGTCGAAGGCGGCTTTGCGGAAGGCGGCGAGACCTTCTCACAGCACTCGTGGCTGCGTTTGCCCGTCGGCGCAGACCTGAGCGCGACCGCCGGGCCGGATGGATGTCTCTGCTGGGTGAAGGAAGGCCATCTGGCCCATCTCGATCTCAGCGTCTTCGAAGATTGAGCCGCGCCAGGTCTCTTTGACCAAGGAGTGGCCGCCCTAGCTGGGTGGCCGGTTGAGGGGGCGGCTCAGTTGTCGCGCTCTCAGGCCAAAAGTTTTCTCGACCGCTTGACCAGCGGCTCAAGGGTAAGTATTGTATCTACCAATCGATAGATAGGCGGGTGTTTTTCATAGCATCTGCCCCGCTCTAACCAATGCTGGCCACACCAACGGAGGACACCGGTAATGAAGCTCTATGACGTCGCCAATTTCCCCAACCCGGTTCGCGTGCGTATCGCCCTTGCCGAAAAGAACGCGACCGATCAGGTCCAGTTCGTACCCGTGGACGTGGGCGCGGGTGAGAGCCGCACACCGGAGTTCTTGGCCAAGAACCCGGCCGGCACGGTCCCCGTGCTCGAGCTGGACGACGGCACGGCGATCTCCGAATGCACGGCGATCACCGAGTACATCGACCACAGCTTTGATGGCCCGGCGCTGAGCGGCCGCTCGCCGCGGGAACGGGCCGTAATCCACATGATGCAGCGGCGCGCCGAGGCGAACTTGCTTGACGCCGTGGGCGCCTACTTCCACCACGCGACCCCGGGCCTCGGGCCGGACATGGAACTCTATCAGAACCGGGATTGGGGCGAAAAGCAAAAGGCCCGCGCGCTCGATGGCATGCGCTATTTCGACGGCGTCCTGAAGGATCAGCCCTACGTCGCCGGCGAGGCCTTCACCATGGCCGACATCACCGTGTTTGCCGGGCTCGGTTTCGCTGATTTTGCCGGTGTCGATATCCCGGCCGAGTGCCACAACTTGGTCGCCTGGCGCCAGAAGATCGCGGCGCGTCCCAGCGTGGCCGGCTGAGGCGCCAAGCCGGATCGTTCCCTCATTTCCAGGCTTTGCCCTTTTTGTGGAGCAGTATCATGGAGAAGTAGGGTACCGTTTTGGGGTCGACGGAGTCGAGCGGCAGGAGGCGCTGGCTGGTCATGGTGGCGTGCTCCACATAGACCGCGCGACCGCTTAAGTCGAGGCGTTCGAGCAAGCCTTTGACCTTCGGGAAGTGGCGCCCCAGCTTGATGATGGCGGCGGCGTCGTCCTGTTTGAGGCGGGCTTCGAGCTGGGCCTCGGGCAGGGGGGCTGGCAAGACGGCGAGCACGTCGTTGCGCGCCGCCAAGGGCTGGCCGAGCACCGCGGCGCAGGCGGTCAGCGACGAGACGCCGGGCACCACCTCGACGGAAAAGCGCTCGGCCATGCGCGCGAAGAGATACATGAAGGAGCCGTAGAAGAAGGGGTCGCCCTCGCATAAGACCGCAACGTCCCGCCCGGCCCCTAGGTGGGCGCCCAGGTCCGCGGCCGCCCGGTCGTAAACCTCTTGCGCTGGAAAGCGCGCGGCCACCATGGGCACCCGGATCACTTCCTCGATCTGGCCGCCGGGCAGCAGATCGGCGACGATCGCCCGGGCCAGGGAGGGCCCGCTGTCGGGCGCCGGATAGGCCAGCACCGGGGCTGCGCGCAGCAGCCTGAGCGCCTTGACGGTGATCAGCTCCGGGTCGCCCGGGCCGATGCCCAGGCCATAGAGCCGCCCGCTCATGGCTTGACCGCCGCCAGCTGGGTGACCGGCGCCAGTGGCCGCCAGCCGGTGAAGTCGCCGAGCGCCTCGGCCCGGGCCACCGCGAGGCGGGTGAGGTCGCCGCCGTGGCGGTCTCTGAAGGCGCCCATGGCCCGCTCGCCCTCCAGGGTGACGGCGTTGGCGACCAGGCGCCCGCCGGGGGCAAGGTGCTGCCAGCAGTGCTCAAAGAGGCCCGGCGCGGCCAGCCCGCCGCCGAGAAAGACCGCGTCGGGCGCCGGCAGATCCTCGAGCGCCTCGGGCGCCGCCCCGGCGATCACCTGGAGCGCGGGCGTGCCCAGCGCCAAGGCATTGTCGGCGATCAAGGCGCGCCGCGCGGGCGAGGTCTCGATGGCCAGGGCGCCGGCCCCCGGCGCCGCGCGCAGCCACTCGATCGCGACCGAGCCGCAGCCGGCGCCGACATCCCACAAGGTCTGACCCGCAAGCGGCGCCAGGGCCGCCAGGGTGACCGCGCGCACCTCGCGCTTGGTCAGCTGGCCGTCGTGGCGGAAGGCCGCGTCCGGCAGGCCGGGGGTCCTGGGCAGCAGCACGGCGTTCGGCCCGGCGACGCAGTCGACCGCCAGGGTGTTGAGATCGGCGATGTTCGTCTCGGCGAAGTCCTTGGCGACGGCCTCGCGGCGCGCCTCCTTGGGCCCGCCCATGTGCTCCAGCACCGTGAGCTTGCTATCGCCATAGCCGCGGTCCACCAGCAGATCGGCGACCTGGCCCGGCGTCGTGCCGTCCTCGCTCAGGATCAAGAGCTTGGCGCCCGGCTGAACCTGGGGCTGCAGCCCGGCGAGCGGCCGGCCGTGGAGCGTCAGGGTCGCCGTCTCCGCCAGGCTCCAGCCGAGCCGCGCGGCGGCCAGGGAAAAGGCCGAGAGACCCGGCACGACGACGACCTCCTCCCGGGGGATGCGCTTTAGGAGGCTGACCCCGATGCCGTAGTGCAGGGGATCGCCGGTCGCCAGCACGCAGACCCGCTGGCCGCGCCGCTCGACGATCTGATCGAGCAGCAGGGAGAGCGGGCTGCTCCAGGTCAGGCGCTCTTGGGCTCCGTCCGGCACCAGGTCCAGGTGGCGTGCCCCACCGATCAGCACTTCGGCGTCGGCCACCAAGGTCCGGGCCCCCGGCGCGAGGCCGTCCAAGCCGTCCTCGCCCAGGCCGACGATGGCAAGCCACGGGCTCATGGGCCCCCGGGTCATAAGCCAGCCGCCGCCAGGGCGTTGACCGCGGCCGCCGCAAGGGCGCTGCCGCCGCGCCGGCCCGCGAGCGCCAGCGCCGGGCAGCCGGTCTCGGCCGCGATCAGCGCCTCTTTCGATTCCGCCGCCCCCACGAAGCCGACCGGAAAGCCCAGGATCACCGCCGGCGCGGGCGCGCCCTCGGCCAAGAGCTCGAGCAGGCGAAAGAGCGCGGTCGGCGCGTTGCCGATCGCCACCACCGCGCCCGCCAGATCGGCCGCCCAGAGATCCACCGCCGCCGCCGAGCGGGTCGTGCCCTGGGCCTCGGCCAGATCCGGCACACGGGGATCCCGCAAGCTGCAGAGCACAGGATTGCCGGCCGGCAGGCGCGCCCGGGTGATGCCCTCGGCGACCATGTGGCAGTCGGCCAGCACCGGCGCGCCGGCTTCCAGGGCCGCCCGACCGGCGCCCGCCGGATCGCCCCGCCAGGCCAGGTCGGCCACGATCTCCGGCATGCCGCAGGCGTGCACCAGGCGCTGGGCGACCGGCGCCAGGCCCTCCGGCAGGGCCGAGAGGTCGAGCTCCGCGCCCAAGATCTCGAAGGACCGCCGGGTGATCGCCCGGGGGTCGCGCAGGTAGTCGAAGCGCGCGCTCAAGAGCGCTTCAGGCTGCGCGGGCCGAGCGGATGGTCGGCGTGGGGATAGGGGTGGTGGCCGTGGTCGTGGCTATGGCCATGGCTATGCCCGTGGCCGTGACCGTGATCGTGATCGTGACTATGGGAATGGCCATGGCCGCCGCCGTTGCCCGTGCCGATGCCCTCCACGTGGTGGTGGTGGCTCTCCTGGGCCAAGCCCACCTCGGCCTCGAAGCCGACGATCTGCTCCCGGTACTTGCACAGCTTGCAGTTCATCAGGTTCTCGCCGGCCAGGATCTCCTCGACCCGCTCGGCGAAGGAGTCCAGCACCAGGGGATGGTCCGAGAGATAGGGCGCCTTGACGAACTGGATCTCCGGATGGCTGGCCGCGACCTCGTCCGTGTGGTCGTAGATCCGCTTCACCAGGACCCCGGTGAAGAGGAAGTAGGGAAACACGATGATACGCCGGTAGCCCAGCTTGGCGGCGTGCTCCAGGCCCGGGCGCACAAGGGGAAAGGTCACCCCCGAATAGCAGGTCTCGCCCCAGCCGAAGCCGAAGCCCTCCCAGAGCAGGCGCATGACCTTGGTGATGTTCGAGTTGGCGTCCGGGTCCGAGGCGCCCCGTCCCACCACCATCAGCAAGGTCTCCTCCGCCGGCACCGCCCCCGCGGCACTCTCCAGCGCCTCCTGGATGCGCGCCGAGGCGGCGCCCAGGAGCTTGGCGTCGATCGCCAGCTCCCGGCCGTAGTCGATCGCCATCTGCGGATACTGCGCCTGATAGGTGTTGAGCACCGAGGGAATGTCGTTCTTGGCGTGGCCGGCCGCGAACAGCATGCCCGGCACCGCCAGCACCCGCTCGTGCCCGCTTTCCCGCAGACGGTCCAGCCCGTCGCGGATCACCGGCCGGGCGAACTCCAGAAAGCCGCTCTCCACCTCGTA